>NZ_JBIOSF010000001.1:582500-1910000 GCF_051714625.1 Enterococcus sp. AZ109
GCGATTCCGGCTTCATGTAGGCGAGTTGCAGCCTACAATCCGAACTGAGAGAAGCTTTAAGAGATTAGCTTAGCCTCGCGACTTCGCGACTCGTTGTACTTCCCATTGTAGCACGTGTGTAGCCCAGGTCATAAGGGGCATGATGATTTGACGTCATCCCCACCTTCCTCCGGTTTGTCACCGGCAGTCTCGCTAGAGTGCCCAACTAAATGATGGCAACTAACAATAAGGGTTGCGCTCGTTGCGGGACTTAACCCAACATCTCACGACACGAGCTGACGACAACCATGCACCACCTGTCACTTTGCCCCCGAAGGGGAAGCTCTATCTCTAGAGTGGTCAAAGGATGTCAAGACCTGGTAAGGTTCTTCGCGTTGCTTCGAATTAAACCACATGCTCCACCGCTTGTGCGGGCCCCCGTCAATTCCTTTGAGTTTCAACCTTGCGGTCGTACTCCCCAGGCGGAGTGCTTAATGCGTTAGCTGCAGCACTGAAGGGCGGAAACCCTCCAACACTTAGCACTCATCGTTTACGGCGTGGACTACCAGGGTATCTAATCCTGTTTGCTCCCCACGCTTTCGAGCCTCAGCGTCAGTTACAGACCAGAGAGCCGCCTTCGCCACTGGTGTTCCTCCATATATCTACGCATTTCACCGCTACACATGGAATTCCACTCTCCTCTTCTGCACTCAAGTTTCCCAGTTTCCAATGACCCTCCCCGGTTGAGCCGGGGGCTTTCACATCAGACTTAAGAAACCGCCTGCGCTCGCTTTACGCCCAATAAATCCGGACAACGCTTGCCACCTACGTATTACCGCGGCTGCTGGCACGTAGTTAGCCGTGGCTTTCTGGTTAGATACCGTCAAGGGGTGAACATTTTACTCTCACCCTTGTTCTTCTCTAACAACAGAGTTTTACGATCCGAAAACCTTCTTCACTCACGCGGCGTTGCTCGGTCAGACTTTCGTCCATTGCCGAAGATTCCCTACTGCTGCCTCCCGTAGGAGTTTGGGCCGTGTCTCAGTCCCAATGTGGCCGATCACCCTCTCAGGTCGGCTATGCATCGTTGCCTTGGTGAGCCGTTACCTCACCAACTAGCTAATGCACCGCGGGTCCATCCTCGAGTGACGCAAAAGCGCCTTTCAAAAGAAAACCATGCGGTTTTCTTTGTTATGCGGTATTAGCACCTGTTTCCAAGTGTTATCCCCCGCTCGAGGGTAGGTTACCCACGTGTTACTCACCCGTTCGCCACTCCTTTTCTTTCGGTGGAGCAAGCTCCGGTGAAAGAAAAAGCGTTCGACTTGCATGTATTAGGCACGCCGCCAGCGTTCGTCCTGAGCCAGGATCAAACTCTCATATAAGATGTTTGAAACAGTCCTAAGACTGTTAAGCTCAATTTAAAAATTGATTCGCTAGCAATTGCTTGCTATGTTGTTTGTTTCTATATAATAGAAACGCCCTACACATTTGGTTTGTTTTATTCGTTCAGTTTTCAAAGGTCTACTTAATGAAATTTGCGTTTCTCGCTGCATCAGCAACTCATATATCGTATCAGGTTACTAACTCAATGTCAACATCTTTTTGTTTTTCTTTTTTAAAAAAAACAAATTTGTTATCAGCGACTTTATAAAAATACCATAACTGAAATCATCCGTCAACAACTTTTTTCAAAAATATTTTTGACAGATTTTATCTCGTTGGAACAAATAATAATATAGCAATCTTTGGCTTTTAACGCAACTATAAATTGCAATTTTTTTTATTTTTTTTTCTTATGCGAACAAAATCGACTACCAACAAAGCAACGTTCGATTTTTGAAGCAAAAATAACATATCTATCCCTACGTATCATTTAAAATAATCGGAATCAAAATAACTAGTGTATACGGATTTGCTTCTTCGAACAATGTTGGCGGATCTGTGGAATAATTTACTTTGATTTGATTGTAAATCTATTCGGCTATCATCTCATTGTTTCGGCAAAGCGTTTCTACGTAGCAAACTCTGTACCATTTCCAAATCAATATTTCGGATCTAAATAAATGTTCAAATGATTTCTCTGATACTTGCCCAGCATTTTATTTGTTTGCGATATTTTGATGCAAACACGATATGATACTTACATCTACAATTGTTATGTGATAGACTTTCAATATTTTCATTCATAAGGCTACCTCCTAATTTCGATTGGAATGTGGTTGGAAGATCAACATCAGTTTGTCATTTTAGGAGGCTTCTTCACAATACCTCACTAGAAGCTATTTAGCTCTCACAATACTAGAGGTTTTTCAGAACATACAAAAATCAGCCGATTATTGTTCGGCTGATTCCTCTTCTATCATTGGAATAAAAATTCTAAAAATTGTTCCTTGCCCAATTGAACTTTCAACACTAATATGTCCTTTATAACTTTCAATCAGCTTGTGTGCAATTGATAATCCAAGTCCATTTCCGCCTTTTGTACGCGCACGCGCCTTATCTACTCTATAAAACCGGTTGAAAACTTTATCAATATCTTCGTCTGGAATTCCTTCGCCAAAATCTTGAATAGCAATTTCGAAATCGTTTAACGTAGACGAAATGGAAATGTGTACTTCTTTTCGATCTGTTGAGTATTTGACAGCATTATCCATAATAATAATCATAATCTGTTCTAGATGATTACGATAAATTTTCAACTGTTTTTCCGCTTCTAAGTCATCATCCAAAGTAAAAGTAAACTCAGGGTACAACAATTTAAAGTTATTAAAAACCTGATAAGTTACTTCTTTAGCATTCGAAACTTCGTTACCGTAGTAAACATCAACTTGTTCAGCGCGGGATAAATCTAACATTTCTTGTACCAAGCTTTTCATGCGTCCGATTTCCTGCAAACTAGCTTGGATGGATTCCTCCAGAATTTCAGGATCATCCTTTCCCCATCGATTCAACAAACTAAGATGTCCTTCAATCACTGCAACAGGAGTCCGCAGTTCATGTGACACATCTTCTACAAACTGTTCTTGCTGTTTGATATACATTCTAATGCGATCAATGACATCATTAAAGATCATCGCTAGATCAGCCAACTCATCATTTGTAGTTATTTCAGGTACATAAACATCTGCCTGTGGATCTTGACGAATAATTTCCATAGTATCCCGTAAAATCTTTACTGGTTTTAAAAAATAGGATGACAGTAAGAAGCCTAAAAAACTACTAAGTACTAAAGATACGATTTCTAAAACAATTAAAGTTATCAATAGTTTACTACGCATCTCATAAAAATCAGACAATTCATAAAAAATCTGAGCATAACCAATTTGTTCGCGCGTCTCTTTCGAATAAATTGGTTCAATTGATAAGAATCCGTTTTTTTCATCTAGAGTAACAATTGTCGGACTCTTATGCTCCATTTGAACTAAAGGATGGTAGACTTCCTGTGTTTTGAAAATTAATTTCTGATCCAAATTATAAATATCTAATGATAGCTGTGGCTGTCCCAGTTCTGCTAAAAAGCTATCAATCCTTAACATATTACCTTCAAGTGTCATATTTCGATCATAGAGTGCATTGTCCAGATTAGACGACTCGGTTAACGTACGATATGTATTCACTAAGGTCAATTCTTCATTCGAGTTAGCTAAACGAGAAGAAACATCTGTGATCGTACGTTCAACATTGTTTCTTTCCTTAGCTACAATTAGGTTAATTGAAGACTTGTAGGTAATCACTGCAAAAATTGTAAATACTACGAATATAAAGAAAGAACTTGTAAAGGCCCACTTAATAGTAAGTGAAGGCCCCTTCAGTTCTCCATGCTTCTTAAAAAGCTTTCTCATGATCGCATAACATATCCTGTCCCACGAACAGTTTGAATGTAGCTATCTTCTCCAGTAACATCTATCTTATTACGTAGATAACGAATATATACGTCGACAACATTGGTCTCAACTTCAGTCTCATAGCCCCAAACTTTATTTAATAATACATCTCGAGCTAACACGACATTCACATTTTCCATCAATGTTAATAGTAATTCGTACTCACGTTTCGTCAATTCAATTATATCATTTCCGCGACGAACCACTCGATTTTCTTTTTCAATCGTCAAGTCACGGTAAGTAATAGTAGTTTGTTTCGCAACATTTTTGTCACCTTCAATATCAATTCGACGAAGGAGTGCGCGTAGACGGGCTAATAGTTCTTCAATCGCAAATGGTTTGACGATGTAATCATCTGCACCATGGTCTAAACCCGAAACACGGTCAATCACGGAATCACGTGCGGTCATCATAATAATTGGTGTATTTTTCACTTGTCTTACACGACGGCAAACTTCTAAACCGTTTAATTCAGGAAGCATCAAATCTAAAAGAATTGCATCCCATTCATTCTCTAGAGCTGCTTCTAATCCAGTACGTCCATTGTAATGGACATCTGTTTCGTACCCCTCGTGTTTCAGCTCAAGTTCCACGAACCGAGCTAAGTTTTTTTCATCTTCAATGATTAGAATATTACTCATTCTCATTATTCCTTTCCAAAACGAACTTACTTAAACCATTTATATTAAAGGTCTAAGCCTTTCAAATCTATTGACATTTTATCATGAAATGCCCAATAAAAAAACTAGGGACCTCTAAACAGTTAAAAATCCCTAGTTTTGCTTTAATTATTCTTCATCATACCAACTATAGTGATAAATTCCGTCCTTATCTGTCCGTTCATAAGTATGGGCACCGAAATAGTCTCGTTGTGCTTGAATTAAATTTGCAGGTAATCTTTCTGCCCGATAAGAATCATAGTAGGAAATCGCTGAAGAAAAAGTTGGAACCGGAATTCCAGCCTGAACAGCTATACCTACAACTTCACGAACAGCAGTTTGATACTTGCTAGCAATTTCTTGGAAATAGCTATCTAACATCAAATTTGCAAGATCTGCATCCTTTTCGTATGCATCAGTAATTTTTTGTAAGAAACCAGCACGAATAATACATCCAGCACGCCAAATTTTAGCAATATCACCAAACGGTAACTCCCAACTGTATTCCTTCGATGCTGCACGCAGTTGAGCAAAGCCTTGTGCATAGCTCATTAATTTGCTGAAGTACAATGCTTCCCGAATTTTTTCTACTAATTCATCTTTGTCGCCTTCATATTTATAAGGCTTAGGACCAGACAAAACTTTACTTGCTACTATACGCTCATTTTTATATGCTGAGATAAAACGGGCAAACACAGATTCAGTGATTAATGGAAGAGGTACGCCCAAATCTAGAGAACTTTGAGAGGTCCACTTTCCTGTTCCTTTGTTACCAGCAGCATCTAAGATTACGTCAACTACTGGTTTACCAGTACCTTCGTCATCTTTTCTTGTTAAAATATCTGCTGTAATTTCGATTAAGTAACTGTCTAGCTCGCCCTTATTCCATTCAGCAAACACCTCAGCCATTTCATCAACCGTTAGATCCAGCAACTGCCGCATCAAATCGTACGATTCAGCGATCAATTGCATATCACCATATTCTATACCATTGTGTACCATTTTTACGTAATGTCCAGCTCCATTAGCACCGATGTAAGTAACGCAAGGTTCTCCGTCTTCGGCTTTTGCAGCGATTTGTTCAAAGATAGGCGCTACTAAATCATACGCTTCTTTCTGACCACCAGGCATCATTGAAGGACCTTCTAGAGCACCTTTTTCACCACCAGATACTCCAGTTCCGATAAAGTTAATACCAGAATTGGCTAATTCTTCGTTTCGCCTCATAGTATCTTTAAAGAATGTATTTCCACC
Organism: Enterococcus sp. AZ109; assembly: GCF_051714625.1. Classification (NCBI taxonomy): domain Bacteria; kingdom Bacillati; phylum Bacillota; class Bacilli; order Lactobacillales; family Enterococcaceae; genus Enterococcus; species Enterococcus sp. AZ109. Next base: position 588,277 of record NZ_JBIOSF010000001.1, read on the forward strand.
ATCTATTAATACATCGCCTTTATCCAAATGAGGTAGCAATTCTTGTATTGTTGCATCCGTTGCCGGACCTGCTTTTACCATTAACATAATACGACGAGGTTTTTCAATTGCTTGAACAAATTCCTCAATAGAAAAGGTTGCTTCAAAGTTGCGATTGGGATGTTCATCCACTACGACTTGTGTTTTTGATCCTGTACGATTGTACAAGGCAACAGTGTAGCCTCGGCTTTCAATGTTAAGGGCTAAGTTCTTTCCCATAACTGCCATTCCGATAACACCAAATTGTGCTTTTGACATAATATACCTCCTAATTATTCCACTATCTTCTACATTATAGCCCAAGGTGCAGAAAATGAAAAAGGAATTGTGTGCAATACATAAAAAACCTCAAGACTCCATGGTTAGTCTTGAGGTTTTTCGCTTTTTCTATCATTTAAAAAAGCTATTATGCTTCTTTAGACATAACATCTTTTCCATCGTAGTGGCCGCAGTTGGCACACACGTGATGACTCTTCTTCATTTCACCACAGTTTGGACATTCGTTCAAACCTTTAATGGTTAATTTGTAGTGAGTACGACGCTTTGCTTTTTTTGCTTTTGAAGTTCTTCTTGCTGGTACTGCCATTGGTGTTACACCTCCTTGTAAAGATGAAGTATCTTAAATAGATACATTTTATTCCAATCTTACTAATTATCTCTTTCATTAAAAAGTTCAGATAACTTTGCAAGACGAGGATCGTTTGTTTCTGCTTGCACCTTCTTAGCAAGGTATTCTTCTTCAGAGACAACTTGCCAGTCATTACCCTTAGGTAAATTTTTACCATCTTTCTCTTCATCCGTTAATACCTGCAGTGGAATTGCTAGCAGTATGTTGTCTTCTACAGAGTCCGTCAAGTCGATAATATCACTGTCTAATACTATGATCTCTTCTTCACGGTCATCAACCTGCTCGGACCATTGCGCTTGTGTCATAAATATTTCATCCACAGAAAGATCAAGTGACATATCAACCGGTTCAAGGGAACGAGAAGACGGAACAGTTACAGTCGTCGTTAACCGATAATGTAAAATATATTCTTTTTTTCCGACAGACAAAATTCCTGTAACCTTTACAGGTGCTACTGCCAAAATTTCTGAATCACGTTGTTTTAACGATTCACCAACATCCATTGTATCGGAAAAATTCAGTGGTTCGTCTTGATAACGGCGCAATTCTATCGTGGACCATTTCATTATTCATCACCTCTAAGCAACAATCGATATTATACAGGGGGAAAATTTCTTTGTCAATGAAATTTTCTTGACACCTCAAAAAAACTGATAATATAGCGTTTTCCGAATGTTATTTATTAAAAAAAGAAACGGATGAACCAATTTAGCTCAGTTCACCCATTCAAGATATCCTTAAATTGCTGTTGTTTCTCCACGATATACAATACCACGACGAGGATCAACAGTAACTAACTCGCCATCAACAATAGTTGAAGTAGCATCTTTAGCACCCACGATAACAGGAATATCTTGAGCAATTCCTACGACCGCAGCGTGAGATGTCAGTCCACCTTCTTCAACAATCAACGCAGCTGCTTTTTCAATAGCAGGCATATATTCTTTATCTGTTGTTGGAACAACTAGAACCATACCTTCTTTTGCGTTTTTAATTGCTTCATCAGCAGATGATGCAACAACTGCGTTTGCTACAATAGTCTTCTCACCAACACCTTGAGCTTCTAACAATTTAGAACCAATTAATTGGATCTTCATCACGTTGGTTGTTCCACGTTCACCAACTGGAACACCAGCAGTGATCAAAATCAGGTCTCCCTCTTTCGCAAAGCCTAATTCTACGGCTTTTTTAGTCGCAAGGTCGAACATTTCATCAGTTGTTGTTGGCTTTTCAGCAACTGTTGGGTAAACTCCCCAATTTAGCATCAAACCACGTTTTGTGCGTTCGTCAAAGGTTACAGCCAAGATGTCAGCATCAGGACGATATTTAGAAATCATTTTAGCAGTATGTCCAGATTCAGTAGCAGCTACAATTGTTTTTACGCCTAAGTTATGAGCAGCGCGAGCAACTGACAAGCTGACTGTTTCAGTTACATCTGTTTTATCAAATTCATTAATTTGGAATGTACCCATTTCTTCGAGAGCTTTTTCTGCTTCTTGGTCAATACGAGCCATTGTTGCTACAGCTTCTACTGGATAGTCGCCGTTTGCTGATTCACCCGAAAGCATTGTTGCGTCTGTTCCATCAAAAACAGCGTTCGCAACGTCAGAAGCTTCAGCACGTGTTGGACGTGGGTTGCTTTGCATAGATTCCAGCATTTGAGTAGCTGTAATAACTGATTTACCAGCAGCGTTACATTTTTTGATGATCGATTTTTGAACCATTGGAACTTCTTCTGCTGGGATTTCAACACCCATGTCGCCACGGGCTACCATAATACCGTCAGAAACTTTTAAGATTTCATCGATATTATCAATACCCTCCTGAGATTCAATTTTAGAGAAGATTTGAACATGATTCATGTCTTTTTCTTCTAAAATTTCGCGAATTTCTAACACGTCTTGTGCTTTACGTACAAAGCTTGCAGCAATAAAGTCAATATCGTTATCTAGACCAAAGCGAATATCATCAGCATCTTTCTCTGTAATACCTGGCAAACTGATAGATACGCCAGGTGCATTAACGCCTTTACGTGATCCAAGCATTCCAGCATTTTTAACTACTACTACTAATTCACGATTGGTAGCATCTTTTTCGATAATCTCCATGTCAATTAGGCCATCATCGAATAAAATGTGTCCGCCTACGTGAACATCATCAAATAGTCCAGGGTAAGTGACCGCAATTTTTTCTTTTGAACCTTTGAATTCAGGATCCATAGAAATACGTGTTTGATCTCCAACATTAAATTGAATATATCCAGCTCGACCGTAATCAGCATCAGTTGTGTTTTGAACAGTTGTACGGATTTCCGCACCTTTTGTATCTAAAAGAATACCTACGTCTTTTCCAGTTTTCTTAACAGCTTCACGAACAAGAGTCATCCGACTTAATTGTTCTTCGTGATCACCGTGAGAAAAGTTGAAACGAAAGACATTTGCACCAGCCTCGATCAATTCAGAGATAATTTCAAGTGTGTTACTTGCTGGTCCTAATGTACTAACGATTTTTGTTTTTTTCATGTATAAACGCTCCTATTCTTGTTGTATTACTTTTATAACTAGTAGCTTTTAAGCTACTTCATTAACGATGTTAAAATGAGATTGTTTGGTTCAATTCATAAAGTGATAAATCCGGTTTATGTTTATTGTTTTCCAAAGTATCTATGATGTCAGCAGCGACTACTTCGTTTTCTAACATACCGATACACAAGCCGCCTTTGCCTTCTTGCAGCAATTCAACAGCATATGAACCAAATTTACTTGCTAACACACGGTCACGAGCGCTTGGAGAACCACCACGAACAACGTGACCCAGCACACTAACGCGTGTGTGGAAATCTCCGTATTCAGATAGTTGGTCAGCAAACTCATTGCCACCCATAACACCTTCAGCCAGAACGATTAGGCAATGCTTCTTGCCGCGGTCGCGTCCCGCTTTGATTTTATTAGCAATGACTGCCATATCGAAATCATGTTCTGGGATAACAATTTCATCTGCTCCGCCAGCAACACCTGACCACAAAGCAATATCACCTGCGTTGCGTCCCATTACTTCAATAACGAAAGTACGCACATGTGAAGTCGCTGTGTCGCGAATTCTATCCAGTGATTCTAATACTGTGTTAATAGCCGTATCAAATCCAATAGTAAAATCAGTTCCTGGAATATCATTGTCAATAGTTCCTGGAATTCCTACTGCCGGAAAGCCATGTTTAGTTAAAGCCATCGCTCCGTGATAAGAACCGTCACCACCGATAACGACTAAACCTTCGATTCCAAATTTTTTTAATTGTTCGATCCCTTTTAACTGACCTTCTTCTGTGGCAAATTCAGGGTAACGAGCAGAATATAAAAATGTTCCGCCTCGTTGGATCTTATCACCAACATCAGCAACATCTAAACGACGAATATCACCAGCAACTAAACCAGCAAAACCGTAATTAATACCGTACACTTCTAGGCCTTCGTAGATTCCTTTACGAACAACAGCACGAACAGCAGCGTTCATACCTGGAGCGTCTCCTCCACTAGTTAAAATTCCAATGCGTTTCATTTTCTCACCTCAAAAAATTATTAGTCAAGCATTGTTCTCAATTCATGGTACATTCTACCATCAAAGCAACTAAAAGTCTTGGAAAGTTAATGGGAAAGTCAGATATACCTGAAAAAAGTTATGAAAGTTGCAAGAAATCACCGTAATACGACGTTTTTATCACCCAATATGTCACGTAAACCATCTAACAATTGCGTATTACGCCCTATCCAAAGTTCCTTTCCTAACACAATCTTTCGGCTGTCTTTCTCGAAATAAATGACTACTGGTATATTGCCCGAAGTTTGCTTTAATTGTTTTACAATTTCTTGATGAAGGCTTTCGCTATCCTGATCAATAGCCACTCGTAAGTATAAAATCTCCTCGGGCGAATTTTTTTCAACAGTATCAGCATCCTCAAAACTTTCGACTAACATTTGTAGAGCTTGGTCATAACGACTTTCCTCAATTTTCCCGGTTACAAGGTAGACTTTCTCCAATTGAAGATCCTTCCGAATTTTGCGGTAAAGCACTGGGAAAACAGTCATGGATACTTCACCACTTTTGTCATTACCATCCAGAAAAGCCATTTGCTCACCCTTTTTCGTTCGAATCTCACGTAGATTTTTCAAGTAAACTAACATTGTTACGTTCTGTCCCGCCAAGATATCGCTCACTAAACGGATTTTTCTTTGCCTCTTAATTTTGGGGTAGTTTTCCGTAGGATGTCCTGAGACATACAATCCTAAGTATTTTTCTTCAAACTCTAGCCTTTCCGTTAAAGAGTACTCAGGTACCTCTTGTTCTTTTAAGCTCATTACATCCAACAAAGTATTATTTCCCCCACTATATAGAACGTTTTGAATTTTCCCTTTAAGTTCCACCTGCAATTGATGACGATTATTATGCAATTCATCAAAGGCACCTACAAGAATTAATGGTTCAACATATTCAGCTTTTAACCACCGTTCCTCGATTCTTAGTAGATAATCGTCTAGTGATTTGTACCCTCCCAGATTTTTTCGTTCAGTCAAAATATTCGCAACGTAGTCTCTGCGAACACCTTTAATAGCATCAAAACCAACACGGATCTTATTTTTTTCTGCTAAAGTAAAGCTGTAATAGCTTTTATTAATGTCTGGTGCTAACAGCTGCATCCCCGCACGATTAGCTTCAATAATGTACTCTCGCATCTTTTTTGCATCGTTGCGAGTTGATTGGAGCAAAGCAATGTAAAATGGTCCTGGATAATGAACTTTTAAATAGGCCATCTGATACCCGACAAAAGAGTAGGCAAAAGCATGAGACCGGTTGAATCCATAATTAGCAAAGCGTTCAATGTAGTCATAAACTTCTTCTGCACTTTTTTTAGTATAGCCCTGCTTGATTGCGCCAGATACGAAATGACGTCGCTCATCGTCTAGTAACTCTTTTTTCTTTTTACTGACTGCTCTACGTAGAATATCCGCTTGCCCCAAACTGAATCCAGCCATTTTAGCCGCTACCTGCATAATTTGCTCTTGGTATACGATAATGCCATACGTATTTTCTAAAATTGGTTTTAAAGTTTCTTCCGGGTACTGGATCGCTTCTTTCCCTTTTTTCCGCGCTATGAAGTGGTCAATATTTTGCATTGGACCTGGCCGATATAAAGCATTCACTGCCGCTATATCTTCAATTGATGTAGGACCTAAACGACGCAACACATTGCGAATACCAGCGGATTCAAATTGGAATATTCCACTAGTTTCACCGCGTTGAAAAAGAGCTAAGGTGTCTGGATCATCTAAAGGAATGTGCTTTAGGTTAATCTCTTCATGATAAACCTTTTTTATGTTCCGTAATGCAGTATCAATAATTGATAAATTCCGTAATCCCAAAAAATCCATCTTTAACAACCCAATTGTTTCTACATCACTCATAGTAAATTGAGTTAGTAAAATATCCTCTGAGCCGTTTTGTAAAGGAACAATAGGGATTAATTCTTGATCACTTATAACGACTCCGGCAGCATGAGTGGACACATGTCTTGGCAAACCTTCTAAGCTAAGGGCTGTCTCAAACATCAATTGACTTCTAGAATCCGCATTTACCAACCGCTTCAAGGTTTCTGATTGATCGTAGGCATTTCCCAGAGTAATTTTCAGTTGATTAGGTATTGCTTTAGACCAACGATTGACTTCACTTTGCGACAAACCAAAAACTCGACCGACATCCCGAAGGACCATTTTCGCCGCCATCGTTCCAAAAGTAGCAATTTGTGCTACATGAAAACGACCATATTTTTCCTTTATATAATGCAAAATTTCATTTCGGCGATTATCAGGAATATCTAAATCTATATCTGGCATGCTGAAACGTTCAGGGTTCAAAAAGCGCTCAAATAATAGATCGTACTGAATTGGGTCAACATCAGTAATTGATAAAACATAAGCAACCAATGATCCCGCTGCTGAACCTCGTCCCGCCCCAGTAACAATTTTGTTGTGGTGAGCGTAATCCATGACATCCCAGACGATTAGAAAATAGTCATCAAAGCCCATGGTATGTATGATAGACAGTTCTTTTGCCAAACGTTCTTGATACACTGTAGAAACTTTACTTACTCGTAACGGCAAGTATTCCCAGCATAACTTTTCTAAAAAGGCTTTAGCTGTTTGATCCTGAGAGAGCGGATAATGTGGTAATAGTTTCTGATGCAACGGGATGTCTAACTGGCAACTCTCTGCTAAAAAAACCGCATTATTAATCGCTTCTAAATACTGCAAATCTTCAAAACGGTGAAAAAGCTGCTCCTCAGACAATAGATAGCTCTCGCCGCTTTTTGCTATAAGTGCATCTTTAGCTAGCTGAGTACCTGATTGAATGTGTTGCATCACATCAATTGCAAAAGCTTCTTCTGGCTTTGAATACCTTACCTCGTGTAAAGCAAGCAAAGGTAATTGATAGGATCGACTCAAAGTAAAAGCTAGATCACTATTGGTTAGGGAGCCACCTAAAAAAATCTCTTGAGAAAAATGTTTTTTTACTTCGTTCAAGACAACCTCAATATCTCCTTCTAGCGGAAGTTTACTGATAGGTAAAACTATCATTAAATGCTGAGGCTTAATACCGTAATCGGTTAACTGCAAAGTTTTCTCTTCAGTCATTCTTTGAGTAGAAAGGCGCATTAATTCTTGATAACCAGCTAAATCTTTGGCATATAAAAGTAAGCTGAACTTTTCATCAAAGTAAGATATCACATCCAACTCCATGCCTATAATCGGTTTTATTTGCTGCTGTTTGCAAGCTTGATAAAATTCAACTGCACCATGCAAAACGTGTTCATCTGTTAAAGCAAGTATTTTGTAACCTTTTTCTTTAGCTTGTTTAACGTAATTAGAAATGGTTAAAGTACTTTGCAGCAGAGAATAAGATGTTTTTGTATATAGTTGTGGAAAATTCATAGGTTCCTCCTACTGAACTCTTTTGTGAAGACTTTTCTTTACATTTTTCGAAAAAATGCTAAACTGAGGCTAGAAATCGACACGAAAAGAGGTGTTATTAATGAAATATCTCGTTACCTTCTTCTGGGCATTTGCTATTGGACAGGCAGTTTGTTACTTAGGCGGTGCTTTACAGAGCGCAACTTATAACTTCCAACTCTCAACGATTGTTTCTTTAATTGTCGGTGTTATTACAGTTTTGCTTTCATATGCAATAAAGCCTGTACAACAAACCACCAATCATTAGAAAATAGACCAGTTGCTTTATTGTAGCTGGTTTTTTCTTACTGTAAAATCAAATTTTTGTTTTACTCCTTAAAAGCTCTCTAAAATTGAAAAGGCTGAGCATCATATTCCCGAGCACAAAAACACTAGTTACTAAAAAGACAGCGGGATACCCCATCGAGTGTGCTACCGTAGAGCCGACCATTGGTCCTAACACCTGACCAAAGTTATTAAACATTTGATTATAACTGTACAAGCGGCTAACTCCTTCTGGTGGGCTGATCTTTCCAATTAGCGTATTAATAGAAGGCATTAATGCTCCAGTGGAAAATCCTAAAAAGAAACGTAGAACTCCCAGCTGAAAAGGTGTTTTTACAAAGGCCATCGGAATGAAACAGATAAATGATAAGAGTAATCCTCCTAACAAAATTTTATGATTCCCTATTTTATCTCCTAATTTCCCTAAGGTTGGGGAAGAAATCACAGCAGAAACTCCCGCAGCAGATATAATGAATCCACTGATTAGCAACGCATTGCTACTGTTACCACTCAATTGGCGAATGTATAAAGTTAAAATAGGACTGATACTGGTTGCTCCGATTTGAAGGATCATTGTACTAATAAACAGACCCACTAAAATTGAAAGGTGATCAATCTTCTTAGTAAGCCCTCGGATACTCATCATGTCTTTCTTTTCAATTGGGTGGAAATTTTCCTGAACCATAAAGATAGTCAAAATAGTACAAATCATTAGAATAATTCCAGTGATAATGAACACATTTTCTAATCCGAATCCTTGGGCCAGTGCACCTCCAATAGAAGGACCAATTAGACTTCCAGCAACTGCTCCAGTGGAAAGAGTTCCCAATGCCCATCCACTTTTTTCCCGTGGTGCTTGCGAGGCAATCATTGCCGTAGCATTTGGTATATATCCAGATAATACGCCCGTCATAAACCTCATTGCCAGCAGCCAATAAACATTAGGAACAAATGCCAATGACCCCATCGTAACAGTCATGCCGGCAGCAGCCCGGACCATCATAAGTTTTCTTCCCTTACGGTCAGCTAAGTTTCCCCAGATTGGTGAAACGATCGCAGCTGCAAAAGCTGTAACCGAAATCGCCAACCCGGCAAACATCTCCACCTGAGGCTCTGGTGTCCCTAGCTGCTCAATATACACAGGTAAAAATGGCATTACCAAGCTAAAGCTAGCTCCTGTAAAGAAACACCCTATCCAAGAAATGAACAGGTTTCTTCGCCAATTGATTTTCATTTTTTTCATCTCTCTTTTTTTCATTTTTCTTCATCTACTACTATAACAAAGTTTGTCAAACTTTGTAGTGACAAAAGGCTGTATTCTTAAGTAAATTTATAGCGTGTTGGTTGCGTTTTTCATGAGATGTGCTAGACTGAAACAAATTGAAAACAAGGATGATTATTATGAAAAAGATGATTGCCATCGACTTAGATGGAACTACATTAAACGAAGAATCAAGAATAACAGAGCGAACCGCTAAAACATTAAAACGCGCTATGGAAGACGGCCATTCAGTTGTCATCGCAACTGGTAGACCTTATCGCATGAGCAGTGATTTTTATCGTGAACTACAATTATCCACACCTATGATCAACTTTAACGGTGCGTTAGTACATCTTCCAGAAAAGCATTGGGTTAATGAGCTTGAAACTTCTTTTAATCGCAATATCGTTTTTGATATTATGCAGGAAAAGAAAAACTTGAAGCTAGACTTTATTGCAGCAGAAGATCGTAATACCTTTTTCATTGATGATTTGAGCTTTTTTGATAAGCACATGTTTGCCAGTGAAGCGTCAGCTGAAAATTTACTTACTAAAGAGTCGTTGATAAAAAATCCAACTTCAGTTATCGTGCGTAGCCAACCGCAAAATGTCAAAGAAGTAGCAGAAGAACTTCTGCAGCAGTTTGGTGATTCTGTAGAAGTAAATACTTGGGGCGGACCTAACGCTATTTTAGAGATCGTAGCAAAAGGTATTCAAAAGGCACATGGACTAGCGCATATTGTTAAAGTATTTAACATGAAGAGAGAAGAGATCATTGCTTTTGGCGATGAGCACAACGATGTTGAGATGTTAGACTATGCTGGTTGGGGCGTTGCAATGGCAAATGGCACGGATCAAGTAAAATCTGTAGCTGATGACATCACAGCTAAACCTAACACAGAAGATGGCTTAGCTGATTATCTTGAAAAATACCTAGACTTGTAAGCTGATAGTTTTCTATCAGCTTTTTATTTACTCTAGAAGGTCTATAAATTTTTTGGCACTTTAAAGTTTTGACTTTCTAGACCTTTCACAATCGCATAAACAATCAACGTCTCCGTTCCCTTCTAAACGTTGCAGTTGTACGTTTTAAAAACTTTTCAATTACATTCGTAAACATAAATCCTAATGCAATTGCTCCAGAGGTCACTAGCACAACTGCTATATATTGCATGGAAACATCAAAATTCTGATCCATCATTTCCCGGACGGCCATATAAGCTGGTCCACCAGGAACTAACGGTACTAGGCTTGGAACATTAAACACAATAACTGGCATTTTTTTCTTACGTGAGAAATAGATGCTCAGTAGTCCAATGACAATTGCGGCTAAAAAGTTAGAAAAACCAATATTTTGCTTAAAGTATGTCTGACAAACCCAAAAAGTCATCCAGCCCATTGCACCAGTGATACCGCAGGTGATAAAAGCTCTACGGGGAATGTTAGTGATAATGCCAAAAGTAATTGTACTAAGCATACTAAAAATAAAGTTTAAAAGAAAAGTCATTACTTGCTACCTCCTAAAAAAAATTAAAGGCTACGATAATCCCACCACCAATCGCTCCGGCAACAAATAATGCCTCAGTAGCTCTAGCAACCCCACTTATTAAGTGTCCTGCCATTATATCTCGGAAAGAATTTGTAATTGCTAAACCCGGTACAAGCGGCATAATGGAACCTATAACGATATTATTAATATCCCGTGCAAAAGAAAAATTAACCGAAAAAATTGCTAAAACACCTATGAGTAACGCAGCTAAAAAATCATTTAAAAATTTCATCTCAAGTTTTTTACCAAAAAAGGAGTGGACTGAAAAACCTAACATACCTACAACAAAAGTTGCAAGAAAATCCAGCCAACTTTCACGTAAAATTATCATCAATGTACTACTGACAACGCCCGATGCTAAAATCTTCCACATGTAAGGGAAGTCTGGTGTAACGTTATCAATCTCATCTAAATGTTTATAAAAATCCGGCAATGATAATCGACCTTCTGCAAACAACCGAGATGCCCGATTAACTGCCGCTACCTTCTCTAGATTAATTGATTGTTGTGTAATTTGAATAACCTGACTACACTCTTCAGATGGAGATCCTACGATTAATCCTGTTGCTGTCACATACGTTTGCATATCTTCTAATCCCGCATTTTTTGCTATTCGTTTCATCGTGTCTTCTACACGATAAACCTCTGATCCAGACTCCATCATAATTTTGCCTGCCTTCAAGCAAGTAATCAAAACTAGCTGAGCGTAACTTTGTTGAATCAAACCAACACCTCCTTTTGTTTCCTTTTCCTCATCTTAGAAAAAAGAAGACGAATAGGCAAGAAAAAACGATGATTTCCTGCTATAATATAAGATAAAGTAACAAATCTTTTGGTAATTCTCGATTCATCAATATAGATCTTTTGTATTTTTTTTCTTTTAAGTATAACGTGTTTTTTCAAATAAAAAACATTCGTTATCAAAACGATCGTTACTAAAACGATTCCAGATGCTATTTTATGGATCAATCAAAGATTTTTGATTTGTTTTTCAGTTTTTTGCCTTATCTTAGATAACGTAACGTATTAGGGTTGCAAAACCACACACTTTTTGATTAAAATGAATTGATAAGAAAAATAATAACACCTTGGGAGGAAATAAGTATGAGAAGAAAAGTGTATACAAAGGATCAAATTTTAAAGGCTGCCTATGAAGTTGTAGAAAATGAAGGTTTTTCCGGGTTCACTGCTCGAAACATTGCTAAAAAGATGGGAATAAGTACACAACCAATTTATTTAGAATTTAAAAATATGCAAGATTTGAAAAACACATTACTAGATGAGATTTGTAATCATTTGTACTATGATATCTTTCCTGCGAAACGAACTGGAGACACTATTATTGATTTGGGATTAAACTATGTCTATTTCGCTAAAGAACGTAGCAATTTGTACAATGCTTTGTATGTTCAAGAATATGGCGGCGGAAAAAAAATGCATGATTTTTCTTATAAATATTTCCATGAACTGATCAAAAAACATCCAAAATATAAAAATTTAGGTGATGAACAAATCAATGCCCTTCACGTTGGGACATGGATTACAGTAACTGGAATTGCTACTCTGATGTCTTCAGGAATTATTGAACCTACCGAGGATGACATTGTACACTTGATTAACCGTTCAATTGATCATATCTTAGGTACAGACGACATTGCTGTATTAGACAAGCTTTAAAAAACTTGACATTTAAATAAAAAAAGGTAACATAATCTTTGCGGAAGGTTGGCAGAGTGGTAATGCACCGGACTCGAAATCCGGCGAGCCGCAGTAATGTGGTGCACGGGTTCAAATCCCGTACCTTCCTTATATGAAGCCTTTTAGCGTGGTTTTTACCACGCTTTTTTTAAGGATTTTTTCAATTGCCTGATTCGCTTATTTTGGATGAATCTGAAAATATCGAGTTGCTTAAAAAGTATTGCTGGTCAACCAGACTAGTAAAGACCAATTTAAATATTTATTAACTGTAAATCGTCTGCTTACTTTTACAAATACAACTATATTATATAAAAAAAGCTTCACATTACCAATAATAAGTTATAAAAAACCACGAATTAATTATATTTAAAGTTATTTTCGGAGCTTAAAAAATTTACGGAAATGGTTGCATAAAAATGTCATGACACATATAATGTTTTATGAGCGTCTCAGCTCCTATTGACTAAATGGACCGACGTATTCAAGAACTTGGGGAAGTGTCTTGTATTAGTGCGTCGGTCACTCTGAAAAACACAAATCTACTTAATAAAGACTTGCTTTCTCCCCAGTTTAGAGAAAGCAAGTCTTTTTTTGAATAGGTCCATAAAAGTCTTAATTAACCACCGTTATGGTACTGTAAATTAAAAACAAATTTAGGATAGTTAATATAAGAGTGATCATCCAAGCAAGATACTTTTCCCAACGTGGGTTAACAAAGTTTCCCATTAATTTTTTATCACTAGTAAACAGCGTTAATGGAATTATAGAAATTGGTAAAGCTACACTCAGAAATACCTGTGTATATAATAATAGATTCTCCACAGCACTCTCATTTCCACCGTATAAAATGACACAAATAATTACAGGAATGATCGCTAGTAAACGAGTAACTATGCGACGCATCCACAGTGGTATTTTTAGACGAATAAATCCTTCCATAACAATTTGCCCAGAAAGAGTACCGGTAATCGTTGAATTCTGTCCTGAAGCCAGCAGAGCTACTGCAAACAAAGTACTCAATAAGGGACTTGCTATATCTCCTACGATAGTTGGATTCTTTAAAGCATCGTAAAGATCAACGAATTTTCCAAGATCGCTATTTGAACCGTAAAACAACGCACCCCCTAAAATCAGCAACAAACAATTGATGATAAAAGCCACACTGAGCTGGATATTGGAGTCCCATGTGGTAAAGCGAACTGCTTCAGCCATTTCTTTCTCATCTGTTCGGTCAAAATCTCGTGATTGCGAAATAGAAGAATGCAAATACAAGTTATGGGGCATAACCGTTGCTCCGACAATACCTAACGCCAAAATCAACATTGATCTATCTGTAGCGATTTTCACAGTCGGTACAAATCCTTCAAGAACTTCGCCCCAATTAGGATCAGCTATTGCAACTTCATAAGCAAAAACACAAAAAATCACTGTAATTAATGCTGCGACAATTGCTTCGATTTTGCGGAAACCTAACCTAGTCAATAAGAGCAACAGCAACACATCGAAAGTGGTGACTAAAACACCTATTAATAAAGGTAAACCAAATAGTAGCTGTAAGGCTATTGCCCCACCAATTACTTCGGCAATATCAGTCGCCATGATTGCCATTTCATTTACAACCCATAAAGCAAAGCCAAGACTTTTGTTAGTCTTAGCTCGCGTCATCTGAGCTAAATCTTTTCCAGTAACCATACCTAGCTTAGCTGCCATGCTCTGTAAAAGCATCGCAATTAAGCTGGAAAGTAAGATTACAGTCAATAAACTGTATTTGTATTCTGCTCCTCCAGCAATAGAAGTAATCCAATTACCTGGATCCATATAACCGACAGCAACCAGAGCGCCTGGTCCACTATACAACGTCAATTTTTTCCAGAAACTTGCATTTTTTGGTATCTTTATAGTTCCGTTTATTCCTTCCAGACTAACATCATCTGACTTAGGAACCCGCTTTTTCTCCTTTATCAAAAGAATTCCTCATTTCCATTGATTCATTCGTTCCATAATCAGCATATCCTATAACAAAAAATGTGTAAAATATTTTAAAGTTTCTATTTTTTTATAAAAATCCGACTGTAGTCCTATGCAGAGGCAACAAATCTATCATATACTTCACCTTAGATGATCAAAATCGAGGAGATGAGAAAATGAGTATTGCACAGTCACGAAAATTGCTTAATGCAATTTCGTTTACCGGATTGGCTTTTTCTGTTGGTTTAGCTGTCTATTTCTACCATTTAGGGGTTTTTAAGGACTTGAATTCCTTACAAGGTTTGGTTGGCCAATCAGTTCTCATTGGACCGCTCATTTTCGTTGTTATACAGATGGTTCAAGTAATTGTTCCAATCTTACCTGGAGGAATTAGTTTAGCTGCTGGCGTCTTGATTTTCGGACCATTTTGGGGGTTTATCTACAACTATGTGGGAATTTGTGTAGGTTCTATTGTTTTGTTCTTATTAGGTAGACATTACGGGAGACCCCTAATTAGTCATTTAGTTAGCGAAAAAATTTTCGAAAAATACAGTCGCTGGCTAGAAAATGATAAGCATTTCGAAAAAATTTTTGCATTAGCGATCTTTTTGCCCGTGGCACCAGATGACGCCTTATGTTTGATGGCCAGTGTTACGAATATTTCCCTTAAAAAATACGTTACAATTATTCTGCTAGCTAAGCCGGCTTCAATCTTCTTATACAGTTTAGCGTTGCTACATGGTGGAAGCTGGTTAGCAAGTTTACTAACTCACTAATTAGTGAGTTTTTTTGTGAAAGACAAGTGATATGCGACTAAAAACACCTTTAGACGTTATTAATCATCTATCACTTAATTATTTTTCGTGTTTTTTTATCTAATTAAAAAAGGGAGCCAAAGAAACTCCCTTGATTGTTTACTCATTAAATTTAATTACAAAATATTCACTTATCAAGCTAGACATCCTAACTTAGCCTGTTCAAAGACGTCTTCATACTTGACTACTAAGCGATTTTGCAACTCAATCACTCGTGTACGATCAACGGGATCAAAGCTAACAACGCTTATTGTTGCAGTGTTGTTGTATAGTTGTTCAACAACACCTATTACCTCTTTTTCCAAACCTATTGCTTTACATAAATAAGTACCACCAATTTCAATATTCTCCATTTCTGACCTCCTTCTCCTCATGATCTTATAATAACATAATAAAACTCTAATTAAAATATTTGTGTCGTAATTTTTATAGCATCATCAAGCTTGATTTCTGTTTAACATTGATATATAAAGAATAACACGTTTTAATTACAATAGTTATTTTATATTTTGTTGATATACCAGCCAGATCACACTCCGTCAATTTGAATTATTTTTTAATATCATCTACTATTGATATATTAAACTGATATTAAACAGACCGCAGTACTCTAGCTTGGAACATCCAATTATGGATATTTTTTAGAAGCATGATGTCCTATAAACAAGCTTAGCATCTTGAGTAATCATTTTATTTAGCTTAATATCTATCGAAAAGACTGGCTTTACTATAAGTAGACTTGATAAGCACGCAAAACTTCATCCGACAGATCCAATCTAATGAGCAATCTTTAGATTGAAACTTTATACCATCCACAAATAATTGCATCATTAATAGATTACCACACCCGTAAATAGTATATTAAGTCCTCCACTCTTCCACATCAATTTAAATACGAACATTATAATTGTGTAGTAAGAAGGTACCCGCACTTTTATCAAACTGACAGATAAGTAAAGCTTCTCTAGTGATAGTTACTCAACTTCTTGACTAGTAAGTACTCTTCGATCGTCCATAACTAAAACAAGTTTTATCGTTAAGTTAAATTGTACTTGTGAGTTCAAGATGATTTCACAAGTTTAAGTATAAAACGAGCAAGATTTTTTCGGTACAACAAAGAATACTTCATGTCATTAAATAGTTTTCTAGATTTTAACTGCCAAAAAAGCACTCAAATTTATGAGTGCTTTTTTGGCTATCACCATTTTTATTTAGATGTGAACATGTTTGTATCACCACTTATCAAAAACGGGCTGACAATCGTTGATTTATAGGCGTTCGTTTAATTCTTTTGCAAGATCTTCGAAACCAGGTTTGCCTAGAAGAGCGAACATGTTTTTCTTGTACGCTTCTACCCCTGGTTGATCAAATGGGTTAACCCCTAGTAAATAACCAGATATACCTACAGCAATTTCAAAGAAGTACATTGCATAACCCAATGTATAAGCATCCATTGTTGGTATATTCAATACCAAATTCGGAACTCCACCATCAGTATGGGCTAACAAAGTGCCTTCATAGGCTTTCGTGTTCACAAAGTCGACATCTTTACCTTCCAGATAGCCTAAGCCATCTAGATCAGATTCTTGGCTTGGAATTGCTACTGATTTACGAGGTTTTTCAACTTTAACGATTGTTTCAAAAATATTGCGCCGTCCTTCTTGAATGTATTGACCAAATGAATGCAGGTCAGTTGAGAAGTTGGCACTTGATGGGTAGATCCCTTTCAAGTCTTTTCCTTCTGATTCGCCGTACAATTGTTTCCACCATTCATTGAAGTATTGCATACCTGGTTCGTAGTTTACCAAAATTTCGGTTACTTTACCTTTACGGTATAACAAGTTACGCATTGCTGCATATTGGTAGGCTTCGTTTTCATCCAAGTTTTCGCTTGAGTAAGCTTCACGGGCATCAGCAGCACCTTGCATTAATGCATCGATATCTGCTCCGCTGGCAGCGATTGGCAATAAACCAACAGCTGTTAAGACTGAGAAACGTCCGCCAACATCATCAGGAATTACAAAAGTTTCCCAACCAGCTGCATCTGCTTCCGTTTTCACTGCGCCGCGCGCTTTGTCAGTTGTTGCGTAGATGCGTTTGTTTGCTTCTTCTTCGCCGTATTTCTTCACTAATAGTTCCTTGAAGACGCGGAATGCAATAGCAGGTTCAGTTGTTGTACCTGATTTAGAGATAACGTTTACTGAGAAATCACGGTCACCAATTACTTCGATTAAATCAGCAATGTAAGTAGAGCTGATTGAATTTCCAGCAAAGAACACTTGTGGCGCTTGGCGATCTGCTTTGTCCAATACGTTGAAGAATGATTGATGTAAGAACTCGATAGCTGCACGGGCACCCAAGTAAGAACCACCGATCCCGATGACTACTAATACTTCAGAGTCAGACTGAATTTTTTCAGCCGCTTTTTTAATACGAGCAAATTCATCTTTATCGTAGTTAACTGGCAGATCGATCCAACCTAGATAATCGTTTCCTGCACCAGTTCCTTCTCGTAATTCTTTGTGAGCTAAAGCAACTTGACCTTTGATATACTCCATTTCATGTTCATTAACAAATGGAGCGACTTTCGAATAATCGAAATGAATATGTGACATGTTTTTTTCCTCCTTGTAAAACATTTCGTACAGGTTATACTTTACGTTTCTTTTGCACTTTTTTCAAGCCTGAACCATTATTTTTTTCGATTAAACCAAACCTTGAGCAATCATCGCATCTGCCACTTTAGCAAAACCAGAAATATTTGCACCTGCAGCGTAATTGTCTTTTTCAGAATATTTTGCAGCGGTATCGCGGCAAGTTTCATAAATATTTTTCATGATGTCATCTAATTTTCCATCGACTTCTTCTTTGGTCCATGATAGACGTTGTGAGTTTTGGCTCATTTCTAGTGCAGAAACAGCTACACCGCCAGCATTAGCGGCTTTACCAGGTCCATATAAGACACCATTTTCGTGATAAACTTTAACAGCGTCCATGGTACTTGGCATATTTGCTCCTTCAGCAACCACTTTCACGCCGTTTGCGACCAAACGTTCTGCTTTAGCTTTGTCAATTTCATTTTGAGTGGCACATGGCAAGGCAATATCTGCAGCTTTGTCCAAGTCCCAAACAGAACCTTCGAAATATTCAGCGTTGCTGCGCTCTTTCACGTATTCAGTTAAACGTTCACGACGAACTTCTTTAATGTCCTTCAACAGGTCAAGATCGATGCCGTCTTTATCGTACACGTAGCCGTTGGAATCAGAACATGTAACGGCTGTTCCACCAAGGTCTTTGACTTTTTCGATCGCATAGATGGCTACATTTCCGCTTCCGGAAACCAATACTTTTTTATCTTGGAAAGAGTCGCCTTTGTCTTCTAACAAATGTTTAACGAAGTATACAGCACCATAACCAGTTGCTTCGGTACGCCCTAGACTTCCATTAAATCCTAGTGGTTTTCCAGTTAACACACCAGCGTCATATTCGCGTAAACGTTTGTATTGGCCGAATAAATAGCCGATTTCCCGTCCGCCGACACCGATGTCACCAGCTGGTACGTCTAAGTTAGGGCCGATATGTTTTGATAATTCAGTCATGAAGCTTTGGCAAAAACGCATGATTTCTGTGTCCGATTTGCCTTTGGGATCAAAGTCAGAGCCGCCTTTACCGCCACCGATTGGCAGACCTGTCAGGCTGTTTTTAAATATTTGCTCAAAGCCTAAAAATTTCAAGATACTCATATTTACACTTGGGTGGAATCGCAGGCCGCCTTTGTAAGGCCCAATCGCAGAATTGAATTGTACTCGGTAACCGCGATTAACTTGCCAGTTGCCTTTATCATCTTGCCAAGGCACACGAAATTGAATCATGCGTTCTGGTTCCACGATGATTTTCAGGATATTATGTTCAATGTATTCCGGATGTTCATCTAAAAAAGGGACAATTGTAGGTAGAAACTCTTCTACAGCTTGCAGAAATTCAGCTTGATTTGGATCTTTTTCCTCTAAGTACTGTTGAATCTGTTCGACATATTGCTTTGCTTGCATAAAACTCCTCCTCACATTAGATACTCATAGTTTACATCATTTTCTAATAGAAGTGTTAGAAATTTCATGATAAACTTTGCAACGAGGTGAGAAAATGGATAAAAATTTCGAAGTCATCGTCATTGGTGCTGGTCCAGCCGGTATGATGGCGGCTATCACAGCCGCATCAAACGGCGCAAAGGTAGCACTTATTGATAAAAATAAACGCTTAGGCAAAAAACTACTGATGACTGGCGGCGGACGTTGCAATGTTACAAATAATCGACCGGTGGAAGATTTGATTCAGCACATTCCAGGGAATGGGCGCTTTTTATACAGTACCTTTTCTCAATGGGACAATCAGGATATCATTCGCTTTTTTGAAGATCGCGGTGTTGCCTTAAAGGAAGAAGATAATGGACGGATGTTTCCAACTACCGACAAATCGAAAACAATTGTCGAAAGCCTGAAAAATGAAATGGATCAGCTGGGCGTGACCGTGATCTACCAGACTGCGGTAGAAAAAATTATACACGACGGTACGAAAATTACCGGTGTGCGCACGGAGACCGGTGATTATTCTGCCAAAAGTGTGGTCTTAGCAACTGGAGGGCTGACTTATCCTTCAACTGGGGCGACTGGTGACGGCTATCGTCTGGCTAAATCTTTAGGGCACCATGTAACTCCTTTGTACCCTACCGAGTCGCCGATTTTATTAGATGAGGACTTTATTCAAAAGAAGGAACTGCAAGGTTTGTCGTTGCGGGATGTTCAATTGAGTGTAGTAAATGAAAAGAAAAAAGTGGTGGCTTCTCATGTGATGGATTTGTTGTTTACTCACTTTGGCTTATCTGGACCGGCGGCGTTGCGTTGCTCTAGCTTTGTGAATCAATTGTTGAAACAACAGGATCGAGTTACACTGGTTTTAGACTGTTTCCCGAACTTAACGAAGGCGGAGGTTTTAGAGCAATTAACCCAGCAAGTGACGGCTTCCACCAAGCAGACAAAAAATGCTTTTACTGGATTCTTGCCGGAACGTTTGCTGCAGCATTTTCTAGGGAAGTTAGAAATCAGCGATCTCGCTGCGAATCAAGTGCCGAAAGCCAAGCTGGAAGCTTTGAGTGATTACTGCAAGAAATGGGAGCTAACTGCCAAGGGAACGTTCGGTTTAGAAAAATCCTTTGTTACTGGCGGGGGGATCGAATTAAAGGAGGTCTCGCCAAAAACGTTAGAAAGCAAAAAAATCACCGGCTTATTCTTTGCCGGTGAACTGTTGGATATTAATGGCTATACCGGAGGCTTCAACATAACCAGCGCCTTTTGTACTGGTTATGTTGCCGGAACTCATGCTGCCTATCAGTCCTTTGCTTAGTCCTTGACTAAAGAAGCATAATGACCGCGAGTCAGTTGAACAATCGCATCGGGGGCTAGTTCCATTTGCAGTCCCCGCTTGCCGGCTGATACAGCAATTTGCTGAAATTCTTGAGCTGTTTCCTCTAAATAAGTGGGAAACAGCTTTTTCATGCCGATAGGCGAACAACCGCCGCGAATGTAGCCAGTTGTAGTCTCTAGATCCCGCAGATGCAGCATCTCAACTTTTTTATTGCCGCTGGCTTTGGCGATTTTTTTCAAGTCCAGTTCGTGATTGCTGGGAATGACTGCTACAATTGGACCGGTTTTATTTCCGACAGCCACTAGGGTTTTAAAAATCCGTTCTGGTTTAATACCGACTTGTTCTGCAACGTGGCCGGCTCCTAAATCGTCCTCGCTCCATTGATAATCATGCTCCACGTAAGGAATCTTTTTCTGCTCTACTAGTCGAATCGCATTGGTTTTAGTTACCTTCTTTTTTGCCATCTCAATCCACCTCACTAAAAGCATAGCAAAGATACTCGTCTGAGACAATTGAAAATGTGCGCAGACTTCCTTCTCCTAAACTGTGCATAAGAAAAAACCGCTTTGTCTCCGAGAGGCAAAACGGTCGTCTTATTAACTAAATTCATCTAAAATCATAGTCAATTTTGCTATTTCGATCTGGCCTTCAGCTGAAGCACATCCTGGTAAGCAAGCATAGGTCATGCACGAACCGTTCAAGTAGCCGGCTACTCGTGAAATTTTACCTAGCTTTCCCATAGAAACCGTGACTGTTGGCAAGGTCACGAAGGTTTGAGCCTTCAGGGTCATTTCCATTAAACGGATTACATCATCTTCGTCTCCAGGAACGACCACGATCTTAGCAATATCGGCGCCCCAATGCTCCATCATGTTTAAACGGAACAGCAATACGGCATTTTCCGGTGTCTTTTCGTAGTTATGGTCACTTAGAATAACTTTGACATCCAGGGCCTGCATCCATTTAATAAAGGTGGAACCCAGCTTGTCTACGTGGCTTAACTCGATGTCAGCTATGTCGATAGCCCGCGAAGAAACGGCAAACTCATTGATGCGGCGGTAATCACGCAAGGACAGCTCCACTTCACCGCCCTCTGGTTTGGTACGCAAATTGAAAATTAATGGGGTATCTCGTAATTCGTCTCGCAAAGCTAATAAGGTAATTAATAATTCCTCGTCATCTAATAAATCTTGGTAGTAGTCAGCCCGCCATTCAATGACATCGGCCTGCTTCTTTGCCAGGCTAGCCTGTTCAATAATTTCGTCAAAGGTGCGACCGATCAGCGGCACGCAGATTTTTGGTCTTCCGGCGTTAAAACGAACATTTCTCACTTCTACATCCATCATCTACATCGTCTCCATCATTCTTTTTGAATTTCGTATATCAAGACCTTTAAATAATTGCTTTCAGCCAACTGTTCCACCGCTGGAAAATCTGGTGGCAAACGATAGCTTTCAGTTAAATGATACGTGACATTTTCTTTGATAAATACTTCTTCAATTGCTGCTTGGAATTTTTCGATTGTGAAATTTGACGCATTGGTTGAAGCAATAATGGTTCCTTCAGCAGACAAAATATCTAGACTGCCTTCGATTAAGCGCCCATAATCCTTTAATACTGAGAAGGTCTTTTTCTTATTTCGAGCAAAGCTTGGCGGATCTAAGATAATCAGATCATAGGTCAGCTCTTTGCGGGCAGCGTAACGGAAATATTCGAAGGTATCCATTACAACGATCCGCTGCTGATCTAAAGAAATGCCGTTAACGGCAAATTGTTCCTCGGTTTTTCCGCGGCTGCGTTGCGCCAAATCGACACTGGTAGTTTCCAAAGCCCCACCAAAAGCGGCAGCTACTGAAAAGGCACCGGTGTAGCTGAACATATTCAACATGCGTTTGCCTAAAGCAACACCCTCGATTAAGCGTCCTCGAACTTCTTTTTGATCAAGGAAAATCCCCGTCATATAACCTTCATCTAAATAGGTGGCATAATTTACGCCGTTTTCTTTTACCAATAAAGGTTCTTCCGGCTTGCTACCGCTGACCCAGTTGCTTTCTGGCAGATCGCTGGTAAAGCGGATTTTTTCGACAATTCCTTTTGGATGAAGCAACTTTTGCAAGCTATCAGTCAGTTTTTTTCGGAAATGGTAAATGGTCTCGTTGTACCATGAGACAACTAAATAACCGTCGTAATAATCGACAGTAATCCCACCTAGTCCGTCCCCTTCACCGTTAATCATACGAAAAGCGGTAGTACGTTCATCAGAGAAGTAAAAACTGCGCTGGTCTATTGCGGTTTGAAAGAGCTGTTCAAAGAATTCATCGTCGAGCGCTGAATTGTTGCGATCCACTACCCAGCCGATGCCTTTGTTTTGTTTTCCTAAGTAGCCGGTAGCCACATATTTGCCTTGTTGATCGACAAACTTCACCCATTCTTTAGGAAAAGTTTCATTGTATTTTTTAAGATCTTCTTTTTGAATTAATGGAATTCCACGGCGAATTTTCTTCGCAGCTTGGTTTTTGATTTCTACTTGCACACTTAATCCCTGCTTTCTTCTTATTAGTATATCAAAGAAATCGCTGTTATTGTGCTTATAAAGTTTTTTTTAAGCATCAATTCTTCAACTAAAGTAACATTGACGAACCCATTACTAGCAGGTAGAATGATATGGAGTGAATAATTTTCACATTTTGACACTTCTTCTATAGAAAGGAAGTTATATATTGAAAAACATCAAAGTTCCCACATTCTTAAATAAACGCTTAGGATTTTTCGCGTTATTGACCTTTCTCTTGTGGGCGAAAAGCATCTTTGCTTATTTATTTGAATTTAACTTAGGTATTGAAAGCCTACGTCAATATTTAATACTATTTATTAATCCAATTGCTACAACAATGTTCCTGTTATCCATTGCTTTATACGTGAGAAGACCCAAAGCGGCATATCGAACGATGCTGTTTATCTATGCTTTGACAACAATTTTGATTTTTTCAAATGTAATCTATTATCGTGAATTTACTGACTTCATTACTGTAAATACTTTATTAGGTGCGGGAAAAGTAGCAAGCGGACTAGGAGAAAGTGCAATTCGCCTATTCCGTCCATATGACTTGCTGTTTGTGATTGACCTAGTTGTTTTACCGATTTTGATTTGGAAAAAAGTGATCAAGCGCGAAGAAAGACCTGTACGCGCAAGAATGGCTTTCGCAATGACAGCTTTGTCAGTAATGATTTTTTCAGGGAACCTTTTCTTGGCAGAAGCAGACCGTCCCGAACTATTGACTCGTACTTTTTCAAGAGATTACCTAGTGAAGTATCTTGGTATTAGTGCCTTCACTGCTTATGATGGTATTCAAACTTACAAAACGAACCAAGTCCGAGCTGAAGCTAGTCCTAATGATTTAACCGAAGTTGAAGCTTATGTAAAAGATCATTATGCTGCACCAAACGATGATCTGTATGGCATAGCCAAAGATAAAAATGTTATCTACATTCACTTAGAAAGCTTCCAACAATTTTTAATTGATTACAAACTAACTGATGAAAATGGTCAGGAACATGAAGTAACACCGTTTATCAACAGTATTTTCCATGAAAATAGCACGTTCAGTTTTGATAACTTTTTCCATCAAGTAAAAGCTGGTAAAACTTCAGATGCTGAAACATTACTAGAAAACTCTTTATTTGGTTTAAACCAAGGCTCATTATTTACCCAATTAGGTGGTAAGAATACCTTCCAAGCAGCGCCAGATATTTTAAAACAAGAAGCTGGTTATACTAGTGCAGCCTTTCACGGAAATTCCGGAAACTTTTGGAACCGGACTGAAACGTACAAACGCTTTGGCTATGATTATTTCTTCGACTCTTCTTATTATGATGTGAACGAAGACAATTCATTCCAATATGGCTTGCATGACAAACCATTCTTCCAACAATCAGTTAAGTACCTAGAGCATTTGCAGCAACCATTTTACTCTAAATTTATTGCCGTTTCTAACCACTATCCTTATAGTGAATTTCAAAATGACGAAGGTGGTTTCCCAATGGCGACTACTAATGATGAAACCATCAACGGTTATTTTGCAACTGCGAATTATTTAGACACTGCAGTTGAAGAATTTTTTAACTACCTGAAATCTAGTGGGCTATATGATAATTCAGTGATAGTCATGTACGGAGACCATTATGGTATTTCAACTTCACGCAATCCAGAATTAGCACCCTTACTTGGTAAATCAAAGGAATCTTGGACTAACTTTGACAATGCTCAAATGCAGCGAGTACCATACATGATTCATATACCTGGACAAGAAAATGGCGGTGTTAATCATACTTATGGTGGTGAAATTGACGCCTTACCTACTCTACTACATCTGTTAGGCGTAGATTCCAGCAAGTATATTCAATTAGGTCAAGATTTGCTATCGCCAGAAAATGATCAGCTAGTTGCGTTCCGCAGCGGTGACTATGTCACACCTGACTATACTTATTATGGTGGTAGCCTGTATGATAACCATACCGGATTCATGGTCACAGCTCCAGACGAGAACCTTCAAGCAAAAACCGAAGAATGGCAGCAAGCCGTTAGTCAGCAATTAAGTACTTCGGATAATATTAACAATGGAGATCTCTTGCGCTTTTATACTGGCAGCGGCATGGAACCTATCGATCCAGCTGATTATGACTATAAGAATGCAATGCAGCAGTTGGAACAAAACGAAACTAAGCTGGGCGATAAATCAACCAGTGTTTATAGTAAGCTTGGAACTTCAACGCAAGACATGTATAACACGAAAACGTACAAACAATACAATGAATCCACTGTAACACCTGAAACTCCAGAAGCAACCGTTCAAGAGTAAACCCATTACCTCCTTTGGCTTGATGTCAAAGGAGGTTTTTTGGTACAATTTTTATTACCTAACAAAACAGCGCTTGTTCTTCTTAGAGACTTCATATTTCTTTCAAATTCACTTTCTATACTAGTATATGAGGTGATATGCATGAATTCTTTACAAGCAGCTCTTAATAATTTATCACGAAGTAAATTATACTTTTATTTATCGTTTGCTTTTACTACCTTAGCTTTACTAACACTGACCACTTTGTTGCTGCTCTACTCAATGATTTCTCAATTGCATTCAAGTTTGGCAAGCTATGGTATTCAATTGTTTACTGATGGTGAAGTAGCAGAAATTCAATTGTATTTCTTTGATCGATTCATATATAGCTGTTTAGCTATATTATCCTTACTAGTTATTGTTTGTACAATACTTTTCCTCAAACGGAGATCCATAAAAACTTTTACTTCAATCAATCCCTTGAGTTTGTCTTTGCAACTGGTACTAATTATTTTGCTTGCTCTATTTTTTTTAATGGCTCTATTTGTAATTTTCGAGTCTGTCTATCAACAGTTCTTACAGTATTTTTATCAGTACAGCCTAGATCGATTCAATGATTTACCTAATTTTGTATTAAGCAACGGTGATAGTGGTTTTGCCTTTTCAGTTAGGTGGCCCCTTTCAATGGATATCTCCTCTCGGACGTTTTTTCAATTGTTTATGGTTTCACTAACAAAAGCAGGAATCCTATTTACAGTGTTCGTTTTAACAGTAAGTCTTTTCCTCCAGCAGATGATCCATAAAAAGGTACTTAGGAGTGTTCGTAACTAAAACACGAACATTCTCTTTTTTTTTGATCATTTCATTCTACTTTTCATTGAAATACTATGTCAAATTACATATAATCGGAAAGTATTCTTTTTTACTAATAAATCAATTTTAAGGAGCGTCTATTCTGATGGAAAAGTTTTTCAAGTTGAAAGAACAAAATACAACCGTTTCAACTGAAATAATGGCAGGAGTCACTACTTTCTTTGCTATGAGTTACATTTTGTTTGTAAATCCTTCTGTATTATCTGCCTCAGGCATGCCATTTCAAGCAGTCTTTTTGGCAACGATCATTGCTTCGGTAATTGGTACACTGGTCATGGGATTATTTGCGAATGTTCCTTATGCTCAAGCACCAGGCATGGGCTTGAATGCCTTTTTCACTTATACAGTCGTATTTGGATTAGGATATTCTTGGCAAGAAGCGTTAGCTATGGTTTTCATATGCGGCATCATTAACATTTTAATTACAGTTACAAAAATTCGTAAGCTAATCATTCATGCCATCCCCGAAAGTATGCAACACGCTATTGGCGGAGGAATCGGGATTTTTGTCGCATACGTAGGGATTAAAAATGCTGGGCTTTTAGCCTTTTCAGCTGATTCAGCAACTATCACTAGCAGTGTCGTAGAAAACGGACAAGCGACTAGTGTCGCTATGAACAGCGGCGTAGTTCCAGCATTGGCAAACTTTAATAATGCGCCGATTTTATTAGCTGTTATCGGACTAGTATTAACTACTATCTTAGTTGTAAAAAACGTACGTGGTGCCATTTTGATTGGAATTGTCGCAACTACTGTGATCGGCATTCCAATGGGCGTGGTTCAACTAGGAGCAATTGATTTTCAAAGTAATTCATTAAGCAGCTCGATCTCTGAGTTAGGGATAACTTTTGGCGCTGCCTTTGGCTCAGAAGGAATGGGCGCACTATTCTCTGACTCTTCAAAATTGCCACAAGTCTTGATGACAATTTTAGCCTTCAGTTTATCTGATACTTTTGATACAATCGGAACCTTCATTGGAACTGGTCGTCGAACTGGTATTTTCTCTAAAGAAGATGAACTGGCACTGGAGGCTTCCAATTCACGCGGTTTCAAAACTAAAATGGATCGTGCCTTGTTTGCTGATGCAATTGCTACTTCAATCGGAGCGATTTTTGGTACATCTAATACAACAACTTTTGTTGAATCCGCTGCTGGGATTGGTGCGGGAGGACGAACCGGCTTAACTTCAGTCGTTGTTGCCGCTTTATTCGCATTAAGTAGTCTATTTTCACCTTTAATTGCAGTCGTGCCTGGACAGGCAACAGCTCCAGCTCTGATTTTAGTAGGTGTGATGATGATGGGCTCATTTGCAGATATTAATTGGTTGGACTTGGAGGAAGCTGTTCCTGCATTCTTTGCAAGTATCTTTATGGGCCTATGCTATAGTATTTCTTACGGAATCGCTGCTGGATTTATCTTCTATGCAATTGTTAAAGTTGTTAAAGGTAAAGCAAGTGAAGTTTCTCCCGTGCTATGGATTGTGAACTTACTGTTTATTTTAAACTTTGTTATTCTAGCAGTGCTATAAAACAATATTAAAACGGAGCGGCCTACGAGGGCTGCTCCGTTTCTTTTATATCTTCTACTTCTTCATCAGGAAAACTGATGGTAAAGGTTGTCCCTCTCTCTAACTCGCTTTCTACTTGAATACTTCCTTTGTGCAAGCGTACTAACTCTTGGACAATTGATAATCCTAAACCTGATTCACCATACTTAGTGTTCTTACGGGAAGGATCAACTTTATAATAACGATCCCAAATGTTTTTTACCTGCTCTTCACTCATCCCAATTCCAGTATCGGAAATCTGAACAATGGTATTTTTTTCTGCTTTGTAAACATTAATGGTAATAGTCCCATCCGTGGTAAACTGGATCGCATTTTGGATGATGTTTACCATGATTTGGATGAAACGGTCGTAATCCGCATAGACGTCAATTGGTTCATCTGTTGTCAAAACAAGCTGATCTCCAGATGCTTGAGCTTTTGCTTCTAATTGCGTAAGTAGTCCTCGTAAAGCCTTTGTTGCATCAAATTTTTTCACCACCATACTGATCTGATTGGTACGGATTTTCTCGTAGTCGAGATTTTCGTTCACTAGTCGAATCAATCGAGCTGTTTCATTTTGCATTAAACTGATTGCTTTGCTGCGCTGATCGACTGGAATTGCATTGTATTGCAGTCCTTCCAACAGTCCGTTGATGGTCGTTAATGGCGTTCTCATTTCGTGCGCTGCATCTGCCATAAACTGGCGGCGTCTTTCTTCTTGGCGTTCAATTTCTTCCTGGGACTCTTTCAAAGAAGCCGTCATACTGTTGAAATCCTCAGCCAAATCATCAAATTCATCTTTGCCATTATTAGGTAATATTGTATCAAAATTCCCATTCGTAATTTTTCTAGTAGCTGAACGCATGCGATTAATTCGCTTTACCTGTCGCGTCGCAAAATAATAGCTTACGATGATTGCCACAATGGAAGCAATGATAAACCCTTTAAATAAATCACTAGTTACTGATTTAACACTTTCACTGACATTTCCAGCGGGTTGAGTCACAATTAGTACACCGTAAAATTCATTTTCTAAAAAGAATGGTGCCATCGCATAAGAAGTAGAACGTTTATCACCGTAAATATCTGTTGAACGAATCATTTTTTGTTCTTGACCGTTACTTAACTCATCCCATTGTCTTTTTGTGATTAAAGTTTGTTCAGCAACCTTTGTATCATTAGGAAATCGGATCAACTGATTACTGTCGACAAAAACAAATTTAACGTTTTGCGGTTCTAATATTTTTTCAGTTTGTCCGATCGCTGCTAAAAAAGCTTCATCTTGTGTTGCATAATAGTAGGGATTATTTTTCAGTAAACGAGCTGTTGTGTCTTGAATAGAACGAGTAAAGCCAATCAATTGATTGTAATTGCTTTCTTCCATTGTTCGCCGAGTAAACTGAGTAAATGTGATTCCTAAAGTCAACAGTATCAACAATATCAACCCACCAAAGGCTAGCAGCTGCTGGTAGAGGTATTTCATTGCCCAACCCCAGAGTCATCAAATTTATAGCCGACACCCCAGACTGTTTGAATTACTTGTGGTCCTACTTTTTCAATTTTTTGACGCAATTTTTTTATGTGGGCATCAACGGTTCGTTCGTCACCAAAATATTGGTAGTCCCACACTAATTCTAAAAGCTGCTCTCGGGTGAAAACTTGACGTGGTTTTTTTGCCATCGTATAAAGTAAATCAAATTCCTTTGGTGTTAATCCTTCGACTGGTTCATTTTGCAAATAAGCTTCTCGGGTTTTCAAATTCATTTTGAAGTGCTGGGTTTGAATATCAAAACTTCCGTCGCCTGCTCCGCCGGTTTGTTGCTCATTTGCTAACTCACTGCGCCGGTGTAACGCTTTGATTCGGGCAATTAGGGTTAATGGTGAAAAGGGTTTAGTGACATAATCGTCAGCTCCCATTTCCAAGCCGATTACCTGATCACTCTCTGAATCACGAGCTGTTAACATAATAATCGGTACAGTGCTGGAAATTTTACGAATTTCTCGCCCGACTTCCATTCCATCCATGCTGGGCAAGTTTAAATCTAAAGTAATCATGTCCCATTTTTCTGGTTCTTCTTTAAAAGCATTTAGACCTTCTTTACCGTCGTATTTAAAAGTTGCATCCCAACCTTCATTTAAAAAGAACATTTGCATCATTTCAGAAACAGATTCGTTATCTTCAATCATTAATATATTCATGGGTTTTCCTCCAATATCAGCATTTCTCATCATTAGTATACTCTAAAACTACCTTTTCAACCATTACCTTACCAGTATCTTCAATAAGTATTTGTTTTTTCTTCAATAATTGCTAAGATAAAGAAAAGGAATAAAGGGGATATGTTATGTACGAAGCGATTGCATTTTTTGATTTAGACGGCACGTTATTGAATGGAAAGTCGCAGGTGAGTGCTGAAGTTGGAGAAGCGATTACTCAATTGAAGAAAAACAAGGTTCTACCGATTATCGCAACTGGACGCAACGAACAAGAAATCCAACAAATTAAACAGGATGCCCACATTACCTCAACGATTACCATGAATGGCATGATAGTGAAAGTGGACGGCACAATAATTGAAGCCAGTGAAATTGCGCCAGAACAATGTGAATCTATGCTGCATTTTGCTCGCAATCTACAAGACGAGCTGGCTTTCCATTCTACGGAACAGTTGTTTATCTCTGGTGTGAATGAATTTGTTAAAAAATCCTATGAATTCTTTCATTTAGAGCTACCACCGATCCACCCACAAGCCTATCAGGAGTTCCCTACAAACATGATCTTAGTTTTGTCTGAAGGAAATGATACCATTTATCAGGAGGCCTATCCTGAATTTACGTTTTATCGTAATGGTCCTTTTTGTATCGATGTAGTCAATAAAGGAATTTCTAAAGGTACTGGTGTCCAAACCGTGAAGGATTATTTAAAGCTGCCGGATATTCCCACTTTCGGCTTTGGCGATGGGATTAATGACGTGGCATTGCTGATGGCTTGTGACAATAAAATCGCGATGAGCAATGCCTTGCCGGAAGTAAAGGAACAGTCGGATTACGTTACAGCTAAAAATACCAACGGTGGGATTATAAAAGCCTTAAAACATTACGATTTAATTTAGAAACTACGGTCCCTTTTTTGCAATTTTACTTTGAAGATGTTATAATAATTCTTGCAGTAAAATTCTAAAAAGGGGACGTTACGGATTCGACAGGCATAGTTTGAGCTTGAATTGCGCTTCGTAGGTTACGTCTACGTAAAAACGTTACAGTTAAAATAACTGCTAAAAACAATAACAACACTTACGCTTTAGCTGCCTAAAAACAGTTAGCGTAGATCCTCCCGGCATCGCCCATGTGCTCGGGTAAGGGTCTCAAAATTAGTGGGATACGTTTCAACTTTCCGTCTGCAAGTTGAAAAAGAGATCATCAGACTAGCAATGCCTGCGGCCTGTCATGCGGCAGAAGGCAAAGCGAAACTTAAATAGTATGACTATGAGCGTAGATTTTTGGGTAGTCAATATGTTTGGACGCGGGTTCGACTCCCGCCGTCTCCATTAAAAGTTTTGTGAAAGCAATATCCTATTCGCTGGGATTTTGCTTTTTTTGTACAGCAAAAATTTGCTCAACAGGTAGGCTGAACCGATTTTTGCTATTTTTGCAATTACCACTCAATTAAACAGCGCCGGTTTTCATGGCGGCAATTACCCCACCGTCAATTAGAATATCCGACCCGGTAATAAAGCCTGCGTCATCGCTTAATAAATAGGCGCCTAAAGTTGCCACTTCATCTGGGGTTCCTACTCTTCCCGTTGGACTTGCTTGAATAAAGGCTTCGTATCCGGCTTTTGCAGGAGAATTTAATTCGTCTAAAGCCAACGGCGTAATGATGATTCCCGGACTAATTGAGTTAATTCGGGCACCTCTTTTCCCCCATTCCATGCTTTGGGCCTGCACCCGTAAAATGTAGGCACGCTTGGATATGCTGTAGGCACTGCCTGAATTTGGAATTGCTGCATCGTTAAGCAGTTCTAAATCTTTTAATTCATCTGAAGGCGTCATCGCCAACAGCTTATTTTGATCCTCTGATAAAGATGGCAACATGTGTCCAGCCATGCTGGAGATCACTAGCCCTGATCCACCTTCAGCAATAATTTTCCCGAATTCTTCTATTCCAAAGCTAGAGCTAGTTCCGATTAAATCTACATCTAGGACTGCTCTTGCTGACGCTTGGTTTGGTGAAAGTCCGGCTGTATGGATGTAATTCATTACTTTACCCAATTCAGAAGCAGTTCTGGCAAATTCCTTAATTGACTCTTGGCTTGAGGCATCTACAACTTTGGTAACAACCTCAAAACCAGATGACTCAAGTTCAGCCTTGTTTCTTTCTAAATTGCTTTCGTTAGTATCACCAATTAGAATAGTTTTAGCAGTTCCTACTCGACGGGCAATGGCTATACCCATGCTTCCACCACCTAAAAGTACAACAACTTTTTTCTCGTTTTTCATCTATAGTTCCTCTTTCCATATCGATTTGTTACGAGTATCCTACTACCTTCGTGTTAGACGAAGGCAAATTATTGTCGCAGCTTCTATTCATGCTTAAGATATTCTTAATATTCAACAGCTACTTTCTGCTCATTAGAAATATTATTGTTTAAATACGCACGGAATTATTATTTACAGTATAATTAATTTAAGATCAGTACTTCAAGATGTGTTTACATTGAGTAAAACTCAGAACGTACTATTACTGATCTAATTTACAAAGTATTTAGATAAATAGTTGTCATTACTATTAGATTGAAAAAGGAGTAATTCAGATGAAGAAACTCAGAAAATCACCAGATAAAATCATTTCTGGCGTTTGTGCCGGGTTTGCAGATTTTTTCGGTACATCACCATTACTGTTTAGACTTCTTTTCTTATTTCCAGGTATGTTCATGGCTTATATTATTTTGGCTGTTATGCTTCCTAGCGCTGATTGTTGATCCGTCTTTGTCATTAATTATTATTTTGTTAAATATCTCTTCATTTATTTATCAATACTCTTGCAATGATCTTTTGGGGCTTAAGCTGAAAACAGCTGATTTTTCTTAAAGCAATTAGCAATGTTTTTTCTAGGATTCTTTTCAGAACTTCAAAAAAAATGTCAAAAGTATCCACTATAGATCACCGTTGTAACCGTTATCTCTAGATGCTATAATATGCGTAAAGAGGTGGTCGTATGCGTTATTTAGTCGGGTGTGCATTTTTATTGCTAGCTTTTTGGCAGCTGGTATCGT
The DNA here is from genome assembly GCF_051714625.1 of Enterococcus sp. AZ109. Classification (NCBI taxonomy): domain Bacteria; kingdom Bacillati; phylum Bacillota; class Bacilli; order Lactobacillales; family Enterococcaceae; genus Enterococcus; species Enterococcus sp. AZ109. The sequence goes on from NZ_JBIOSF010000001.1 coordinate 621,471, forward strand.
TTCGCCGTGCATTCATTCATCTTAAGACCGAAGGAAATGCTGACACCTCTCCATTTATTATGTTAGGTCTTTGGAATGGTTTAGCATTTGGAATAGGATTTCTTATCATTGCATTCTGCTGTTTCTTTATCGATTTATCCAACTTAATTTAAAAAAGTCTTATTGAACAATTAGCAGGGAAATCCCCTGCTTTTTTGCATGTATTCGGATGCCTGTTGACTTATAAAATACTATCTTTATTGGACTATGTTAAAATCATTGAAAAATCAGGATAACTCAATGATTAATCAATACAAGAGCAGCCTAAAACAGTTCGAATCTGCTCAGGGATTTAGTACGTTGTTACTTTTTACCATAATTGTCGTAATGAATTACTTACACGGACGGTTAATGTGCTTAAGCTAGATTATCTACAAATACTTTAATATTGATCAAGCCTATTTGGCCAATTTTTGGTTTGCTCATCATTCTTCTTTGATTTCTGACTTATTTCAAGACAACCTTTCGTTGGGTTGGTATCATAACATATAATAGGAGACGATGATCCTATCAGAAGATAAAGTTGAAACGCACAGCTGCTAAGTATAAAGGAGTTGCGTTAAGCTGTATGCTATTGCCAGTTTGTTTTTGAAATAGTTCAATAATTCTAGAAATTCGTGGCGAGGCTAGCAATGAGTATTTTTTGCCTTCTTCTAGCGACTCTGATTTATTGAGGATAAAGTAAAAAAAGACCTTAAGTTAAAAACTTGGTTTAACTCAAGGACATACTACGTGTCAGATTTTTTATTTTTGATTTGTTCGAAACAGCTCTATTTTGGGTAAATATTTTAAGGTTAGCTCAAGAGAAGGCCCCATCAGCACTAGCACAATAATCGTTCCTAATCCGATTGTTCCTCCTAATAAATAGCCTGCTAAAAAGAAACTGCCATCTAAAATGATTCGAGCTGTTTTTACCGACACCTTCAATAAACGCTGCAACACAATCATCAAGCTATCATAAGCAGCCGAGCCAGCATTGGCTAACAAGTAAATTCCAGTTCCTATACCAAGGATTATGGTTCCTGCTGCAACAGCCGTATAATCCAAAGCTGCTGGGATGTTCAGTAGCCAGCCTGCTGATTCAATTAGGTTCAAAAATATGCCGACACCAATACTTTTAATAATGCTGCCTACTCCGATTAGCTGACGATCGTATAAGAAAATAATCACCAACAACCCTCCGTTAAAAATATTACTCACTGTTCCAAAACGAAAAGGCAGGTGCTCCATCAATCCCATTATAAATGTACTCATAGCATCAGCACCCGATCCGCTCACTACGATCAGGCGGATCCCGATGGCTGCAACAAATGTTCCTGTCAGCGCTAACATATATTTTTTTACTGAATAATTTTTTTCTATCATATTTGTCTACCTCGCTTGTTAGTCTATACGCAACACTCAATTACAGTTTGGTAAGTATTCAATAATTGTATCGGCTTTCTAGACTTAGAGTCAATAAATAGACTCAGACAAGCAATGATGGTAAAAAAATGTTCCTTCATCCAAAAATAAAAAAGAGACGCTCCACGTCTCTTTTCCCATATTTTCAGTTTTCTTAAGTCACTGTTGAACTGTTTCACTTTCCAGATTGTTTACATCTTCTTGGGTGATGATAATATTACCAGCTTCTGTTTGATCTGGTTTCAGATAAATAACTTGGACTTTTACATCATCAGCAACAAATTGGGCTTGCTCTAAAATGGGCTTCATACCTTTTGCCAATACTGGTCGCAGAGCTTCCATATCTAGTTCGTACCCAAGGTCCATTGACATAGTATAGGTACAAACAATCGTATGATTTTCACCTTCGCTTATATTAACATCAGTGTATGTTTCACCCATTTGCTCCTTTAGGGTTGGCAGCTGCGATTGAGCGGCTTCAATCATGAGCGAAAAATAATCTGTAGTCGCAGCGGCTGAAGATGTTTTCGACTCAGTAGTTTCCAATGATTCCGTTGTTTCGGTAGATTTTTTTGTTTCAGAAGAAACGGCAATTTTTTCTTTAGATGATGTCTTAATTGCGGGCTTGGGTGAACAAGCTGTTAATCCTAAAATACTCGCAAAAGCCAATACCGTTACAAACTTTTTCATTTTATCCCTACTTTCCCTTTTATTATATTCTACACTATCACCTCCAGGCTTAAAATATTATATAAACAAAAAAGCGTTTTATCAAGTGACTTAAAAATTATTTTTAATAATATCATTCATTTTTAATCGAACTATATTTACATTTATTTTCCTTTCTTTTTTTTCAGTTTCCCAGCACTCAATTCGTTCTCAAATAAAAACAGCTTACACTGAATTTCTCAGTCAAGCTGTCTAGTTACTAAACTACCTACTTACAAACACGCTTCGCCATTAGTGGCAATCACTTCTTTATACCAATTGAAGGATTTTTTCTTCTTGCGATCCAGACTTCCGTTGCCTGTATCGTCTAGGTCAACATAGATGAATCCGTAGCGTTTGCTCATCTCTCCGGTGGAGGCGGCAACTAAATCGATGCATCCCCATGGAGTGTAACCCATCAGATCGACGCCGTCCTCTACCGCATCATGCATGGCAATGATATGTTTTTGCATGTAATCGATACGATAATCATCGATGATTTCACCGTTTTCGTTGATTTCATCTTTTGCTCCCAGACCGTTTTCTACGATGAACAAAGGAACTTGATAGCGATCCCACAGGTCATTTAGGGAAATACGCAGGCCTAGTGGATCGATTTGCCAGCCCCATTCGCTGGACTCCAAGAAAGGATTGCGCACGCCTTCCATTAGATTGCCGGCAGCCGGATCGCTGTCTTCGGCGCTGGTTTCGTTGATGGCCATACTCATGTAGTAGCTGAAGCCGATATAATCAACGGTATTTTCCCGCAATAATTCCTCGTCGCCCTCTTCCATTTTAGGTGCCTCGGCATCATATTCCTTCAGCAGCTGCTTCAAATAAGTTGGATAATATCCTCTTACCTGCACATCGCTGGTGAAATAATCAAAGGCCCGTTGCTTCAATTGCGAGGCAAATTGGTTCACCGGATTGCAATCAAAGGCATACAGCGGCGCATAAATTTGCATACAGCCGATTTGAATATCGCTGCGTTGCGACTTGCCGATTTTCACGGCTAAGGCACTGGCAACAAATTGATGATGCCAAGCTTGGAAACGATTGGTGTAATCCTCTGAACCGGTAGCAACGATCAACCCTTGAGAAAGGGCGGGAAATTCCATCGCTGAATTGATTTCGTTGAAGGTCATCCAGTATTTTACTTTTTGAGCGTAGCGCTCAAATAAAACGGTAGCATAGCGTTCAAAGAAGTCCACCACTTGGCGATTTTTCCAGCCACCGTATTCTTTGGCTAGATACAAAGGCATTTCATAGTGGGAAATCGTCACCACAGGTTCAATGCCGTACTTCAAACATTCATCAATCAGCTGATCGTAAAATTCCAGGCCTTTTTCGTTCGGCGTTACTTCATCACCTTTTGGAAAAATGCGACTCCAGGCAATCGAGAAACGATAGGACTTAAAGCCCATTTCCGCAAACAACGCAATGTCTTCTTTAAAGCGGTGATAATGATCGATTCCGACATGGTTGGGATAGGTATATTTTTCTGGTTCGATTTCCCAATTAAACTCTGGTGCAGAAATGACAGAAAAACGTTGTCTTCCTCCCGGCATCGCATCGGCTACTGACAAACCTTTGCCGTCTGCATCATAAGCCCCTTCACATTGATTGGCCGCTGTAGCGCCGCCCCATAAAAACCCTTCTTTAAAACTCATTCTTTCTCCTCCAATTTCTATAATTAAGCAATTTGCTGGATAAACTGTTGAATTCGATCTTTTTTGTTGCGGAAAAACAACTCCGTCGAGCCGTCGAAGAGCAGCTTTCCTTGATTCATAAACAAGATCCGATCAGCTACCTTGCGGGCGAACTCTAAATTATGAGTGACGACAATTTGCGAGTTGCCGGCTTCCGCCAGCTGCTGGATCGTCAGCAGCACTTCATTAGACAGCTCCGGATCTAAGGCGCTAGTGGGTTCGTCGTAGAGCATGAATAGCGGCTCCATCGCCAAAGCCCGGGCAATCGCCACTCGCTGCTGCTGGCCACCGGAAAGCTGAGCGGGATAGGCGTTTTGCTTATCCGCCAAGCCAACTCTGGTCAACAGTTGGATGGCCTTTTGTCTGGCTTGCGCCTTGCTGACTCCCTTCACCTGCACCGGGCCTTCCATAATATTTTGCAACACCGTGAAATGTGGGAAAAGATTATAAGCTTGAAAGACGATACTAAAATATTGCCGATAATTCTTTTTCTCCTTAAAGCTGGGATTGCTGGGAAAGGTGACTTCTAAATCGTTGATAGCAATCCGGCCGCTTTCCGGAAGCTCCAACAGATCAATCGCTCGCAAGAAGGTGCTTTTCCCTGAACCGGAAGGACCTAAAATCGCCGTGGTCTCCCCTTCGCGGAAGGAGACGGTGATGTTTTTCAACACGGTTTGATCGTCAAACGTTTTGGTTAGATTTTCGATTGTTAGCATCTTTTCTCCTCCTATTCATAACGCGCCATGCGATGCTCCAGCACCGACTGCAAGTAATTTAACAACGTACAAAAGATCAAATAGTAAACGGCCACCAAACAATACAGCAGCAGCGGTTCATAGGTGCGGGCCGCAATTCGCTGAGCCGTCAAGAACACTTCCACGATGGTGATGCTGGCCGCCAGCGAAGTATCTTTCACTAGACTGACGAAGTTATTAGACAAGGGCGGCAGGGCAATCTTCAAAGCTTGCGGTGCAATAATCCGGGTGAAAATCTGGTGCTGGTTCATCCCTAATGATGCTGCCGATTCGTATTGTCCGGCGGGAATGGCCAAAATCGCCGAGCGGATCGTCTCTGAAGCATAGGCCCCGGTGTTCAAGGAGAAGGCGATAATCGCCGCACTCCAAGCCTCAAGCTGAATCCCCACTGATGGCAAACCGAAAAAGATAATGAACAGCTGTACCAACAATGGCGTGCCGCGAAAAATCCAGACATATATATAGAAGAAACTGTTCAACAGCTTGTTCTTGGAAATCCGTGCCAAGGCAGTGATAACGGCGATGATGACCCCCAATACGAAAGAAATGATGGTCAAGGGAATCGTCGCCTCAAAAAAGGCCAGCAGTAATGGCAGCAGTGAGCTTTGGATTATTTCAAGGGATCGTTCCACTATCTCTCCTCCTTATTGGGTAATATCGCGGTCAAAGTATTTCTCAGAAATCTCAGTTAAGGTGCCATCCGCCTGCAATTCTGCCAAAGCTGCATTGATTTCATCCAGCAAAGGATCATCCTTGTGCAGCAGGACAGCTGCCGGTACGCCTTCGTCTAAGGTTGCAGCGATTTTTAACGGGGTATCTGGCTGCTGGTTTAAGTAATCATAAAAAATGACATCATCATTTAACGTAGCATCCGCTCGATCATTCATCACCAGATCAAAGGAATTATTAAAGGTCTCTACGCTCACTACATTGGCATCGTATTCCTCTTCAGCTAAGCGGGCGAAGTTGCTAGTGATGGTTTGGGCCACACCTTTGCCGGTCAAGTCGGAAAAATCTTGGATTTCATTATTGTCTTCATGAACAATCAAAGCAATATGAGCCACACTGTAAGGTTCACTAAAATCATATTTTTCTCGGCGTTCGTCGGTAATACTTACCTGATTAAAAATGGCATCGGTCCGCTCGCCATCAAAGGCCGCCAGCATGGAGTCCCAAGCTGCTTCATGGAACTCTACCTCGTAGCCCATTTGTTCGGCCACCGCTTGAGCCACCTCCACATCGTAGCCTACTAATTCATCCTCATCATTATGATAAGAAAACGGCCGATACGAACCTTCCGTCCCCACCCGTAAAACTTTTCTTTCTGCCCCGTCAGATGACGAAGCCGATTGATCTTCTTGACCATTACTGCAGGCGCTTAAGACTAAAGATGCCAGCAGCGAGGCAATAATCGCTATTTTTTTCATACTATTTTCCTCCTAGTACGCTCTTCTATGTTTTGATTTTATTCCTTCACCTTGACTTTAAGTCAAGCGCTTATTTCAATTTTTTCGCAGAAGTAGCAGCTGGGCAGCCGTTAAAAAAATTCCTTCTATTATATAGGGGAATTTTAGACTTGATTGGAATCACCAAATAAAAATTTTTTTGTTTTTTACGCTTGACTTGACCTCAAGGTGAAGGCTTATGCTCAGGTTACAAATTAAAAGGGAGAGATACATTTGAAAAAGAGTAATAGTCTGTTGATCTTAATATTAACCATCGGTGTCTTTGGGATTATGAATACAGAAATGGGGATCATTGGTATTCTGCCGCTAATCGCTCAGGAATTTAACGTGAGCGTGCCGACAGCCAGCCTGCTAGTCAGTGCCTTTGCTTTAATCGTAGCAATTGCCGGCCCCACCATGCCGCTGGTGTTTTCCAGGGTAAATCGTAAAACAGTGATGGTGCTAGCTTTAGGCATTTTCACCATCAGCAACATCGTTTCGGTTTTTGCTACAAACTTTACCGTACTGCTTTTGGCCAGAGTCATCCCCGCAGCCTTCCACCCAATTTATGTGTCGATGGCTTTAACTGTGGCGGGAACTTCTGTCCCTGCTAATGAATCAGCAAAGGCTGTATCTAGAGTCTTCATCGGTGTTTCTTCTGGGATGGTGCTAGGAGTTCCAGTGACTAGCTTTATCGCCAACGAAGTGTCCTTTGCTATGTCGATGGTCTTCTTTGCGGTAGTGAACGGCTTAGTTTTACTGGCTACCTTGATTTTTGTCCCATCAATTCCGGTGACTACCCGTCTTTCTTACGGCAAACAGGTAAGTGTTTTGAAAAAACCTCAAATGCTGGTGTCGATTGTGACTGTCATTCTACTGAATGGTGCCGTCTTCGGATTTTACAGCTACTTGTCTGACTTCTTGAGTACGGTTACTCAAATGTCTAGCCGCACTATCAGCTTCACCCTGTTGGTTTATGGATTGACTAATATTGTTGGAAATGTGATTGCTGGAAAAGTCCTGACAACCAGTGCGAAGAAAACAATATTCGCTTTGCCATTCGCCTTGATCACTACCTTTGCCTTAATTTTCTTCTTTGGAAGTATGAGCTTAGCAGCAACCGTCTTGATTGTTGTTTTAGGAATTTTAGCTGGGATTGCCGCCAACGTAAATCAATATTTGATTACGGAATTCGGCTCAGAAGCACCGGATTTCTCCAATGGCTTGTTCTTAACAGCCTCTAACTTGGGAACTACCTTTGGACCGTTTGTCTGCGGCATGTTAATTACTGCCTTTGATACCCGCTTTACCTTAATTGGTGCGATCACCTTCTTAATCTTGTGCATCCTATCAATTGTTTTGCGGAATTCATTAGGTGCTAAAGGAATTTCTACAATAACTATTAAAGAGTAAACAGCTTAAAAGAAAGGAAGGCTATAGATGAATATAGTAGAAGCGGCCAAGAAGACAGGCGTTACACCAACGATATTAAGACATTATGAGCGGGTGGGCTTTATTCCGCCAGTGCAAAGAAACAGTGATGGTTCCCGCGTATTTAACAGCAAAGATATTGAATGGATCAGATTTGTGCAATGTATGAAAAGTGTCGGTTTATCGATTGAATCTTTAATTGAGTATTCCACCTTATGCAAAGAGGGTCAGGACACGATCCTGGCCCGTAAAGAGTTATTGACAGAGGAACATGAAAAGTTGCAGTGTCGCTGCAACGAAATGACTGACACGTTGGTGCAGCTATCTAATCGGATTGAAAGTTATGATCAGGAAAATACTGAATGCTATCCTTGATTTTCTTGAGAGGAGGAAGGAAATGAGCTGGTTTAAGCAGGTAGTGTAATCCGCCAACCGAAATGACCCCGCTGCCCGTTCTACGCTAGAAATTTTGCTGACTTATCCGGGAGTTCACGCTTTGCTAGGACATCGTCTCTCCCATTTTTTGTACCAGCACCAGCTTTTCTTATTGGCTAAGCTACAGGCTGTCTGGTGCCGCTTTTTGACGGGGATTGAGATTCATCCCGGCGCTCAAATCGCTCATGGTGTCTTTATTGATCACGGGATGGGCTTAGTGATTGGCGAGACTGCCGTTATTGAAGAGGACGTGGTTTTGTTTCACAGTGTGACCTTGGGTGGAACTGGTAAAGATACCGGCAAGCGCCATCCAACGGTTAGAAAGGGGGCTATGATTTCTGCCCATGCTCAGATTCTGGGAGCAATTGTTATTGGAGAACAAGCCAAAATTGGCGCTAGCAGTGTAGTTTTGGAAGATGTGCCTGCCCACACAACCGTCGTGGGTGTTCCAGACGCTGTGGTTCGGGTCAACCAACCGGTAGTGCAAGAAATTAAGACACCAGTCAACCTAGCAATTGAAGGAAAAGCTATAACCCCCTGCGGTTGCCACTAATCGTCTCCAAGGATCTACAGCTTATTGAAGTCTGTCGATCCTTTTTTTGCGTGGCGTCGCCTGTCTTTTGTGAGCTGCAACGTCAAAAAAACCTTCTGCTATCACACTCTGCAGAAGGTCAATTTCTTATTGGTTATTCACTAAATACCGCAGCCATAAGGTCCCATCCTTGTAGGTACTGCTGCTTTCCAAGCTGAAGGTAACTGGTTTGGCCTCAGACAAGCCCTCTTTGGTTTCAAACAAGGAGGGCATATCCGAGGAGCCGTCCGCTACTGGCGTCATCACCACGCTGAGTTCATCGCACATCCCAGCTTGGATAAAGGACCAGTTCAAGACACCGCCGCCTCCCAGCATGATCATTTTCATACCGAACAATTCTTGTAATTTCTTCACAGCCAATACCGGATCGATGCTGTCTTTTCCGGCGATGATATAAGAAATATTCAGCTTGCGCAGAAAATGCTTGTAATCGTCGCCGACTTTTTCCGATAGAACTTCGATAACGTGGGCCTTGGTATCCCGATAGGTCAACAGATTGCTTTCCCAACCTAAACGCCCCGAAGCATCAATCGAAATATAATACATTGATAAGTCATGCTCCGCTACAAAGTCTCCCGCTGGAACTGCCGGAAAATCTGTTTCCAACACGGGCTCTTTGTAATGAGTAAAATTATCATCTGTCGTTGTTCGACCAGACAGCCAACCTTGGTGATCATAATGACGATTTTTCCCGAAGGCTATTTCATAAAAGAGATCTCCAGACTTGTCGCTTTCCGGGGTGTCCATGTAAGAGCCTAAAATCTTTCCATCTAATGAGGTAAACATGTGGCAAAAAATATACGGTCTAGTCATTTTGTTTGCTCCTTGTAATCGTATTTTTTCCTAACTGGAAGGCTTCTTCCAAATAGTTCTGTTTGATGATGTGCTTTCCGTCTTCGATCTTGGTTCCACCAGCTAGGCACATGCCAAGGTCCTGCCACTCAATCGCTTGGGTGACAAAGCGGTAATAGGAAACCGACTGTTCAAAGGTCCAAAATTTTTCATCTCCGGCCGTCATCAGCAGCATCGTTTCCTTCTTAGGGAACTTGTCTTCTTTAGCCGTGGCATACAAACGCTCAATAAAAGCCTTGATGCGGGCGGAAATCGTCCAAAAAAACAACGGGGAGGCAAAAACCAGCACGTCACTCTCTTCAAACAACGGATACAGCTTCTGCATGTCGTCTTTAATCACACAACCGCCGCTTCTCTGGCAAAAATTACAGCCGCGACATCCTTCGATTTGCTTGTTGCCAAGAAAAATCTTCTTCACCTGATGACCGGCTTCTTCCGCCCCGGCGATAAAGGCATCCGTCAGCTGCATGGTCGAGCCCCGCGGTGTGCCGCTGCCCACCAATACTAAAATTCGTTTCATTTTGATCCTCCCCTCGTTCCCTTTAAGTCAAGCCTAACACTTAACCTCGACATCAAGTCAATCGCTTTTCCTGGATTTTAGGAAAAGAAATTTTTTCAAAAGAAATTCGTTTTTTATCGTTGACTTAACCTTGACTTTAAGTGATAGAGTGAACTCATCAGCTGGAAGAATACCAGCCGAAACGACTGACTCATTAGCCAACCGCAGCAGGAATACCCTGAACAACTTGCCCTGCTAAAAAAAGAAAAGAGGAAAATTAGAATGATGAACACGATTGACCAACAACACCTAACCGGAGAACGTGCCCTATTTAAAAGCAACAACCTAATTGTAAAAAATTCCGTGTTTGAAGACGGCGAATCTCCATTAAAAGAAAGCCGCAACCTGGACATCAGCGACAGCATCTTCCGCTGGAAATACCCATTGTGGTACTGTGAAAACGTTGCAGTTTCCAACACTACTTTGTTAGAAACTGCTCGCTCTGGCATCTGGTACACCAACAACATCACCATTACCGACAGTATTATCCAAGCACCGAAAACCTTCCGCCGCGGCAAAGATATTCGTTTGACCAACGTCCACATGCCAAAAGCCGAAGAAACCTTCTGGAACTGTGAAAATATCACCCTGGACAATGTCCAAGCAGAAGGCAATTATTTTGCCATGAATAGTAAAAACATCACTGCCGTTGATTTTTCACTAAGCGGCAACTATGCCTTTGACGGTGCAGAAAACATCGAAATCCATAATTCCAAATTAATTTCCAAAGATGCGTTTTGGAACTGTAAGGATGTCACTGTCTACGATTCAGTGATCATCGGCGAATACCTAGGTTGGAACTCTATCAACTTGCGCTTTGTGAATTGTTACATCGAAAGCGAGCAAGGCCTGTGTTACGTGGAAAATCTGGTGATTGAAGACGGCAAAATTGTTAATACCGATCTGGCCTTTGAATATTCGACTGTGGATGTATCGGTGACAACTGCCATTGATAGTGTGAAGAACCCGATTTCTGGCAGAATTAAAGCAAAAAATATTGGTGAGCTGATTATGGAAACCAGCGAAATTGATCCCGCTCAGACCCGCATTTGCCTGACCGAAGCCTGTGAAAATATGACGGCTTTGGCGAATAACTAAGGCTGAAAAAATCAAAAAAAGGTGGGACAAACTGATAATGGTTCGTCTCACCTTTTTTGATTTCTGTTGCTTTCAATTAGTGCAGTAATACCTCACTATTAGATAGTGTTCGGCTTGTATCTCAGCCACAGCGTCCCGCCCTCCAGTACCTCCGCTGAATTCAAAGTAAAACCGATAGGACCGGGCTTGCCTGTGAAGCGTGAATTAAACAGCGCTGTATCTTGAGGATCACCATCCACCGCCGGAGCGACAATCAAGCTGACCTCATCCACTAAACCAGCTTCTAAAAAGCTCCAGTTTAAGACACCACCACCGCCCAGCAGAAGATTGTCCAAGCCATAAATCGTGGATAATTTTTCCAAGACCAGCTCCAGATCAATTGTTTCTTTTCCGGCGATTAGATAAGGTATTTCCTTTTTAATCAGAAAGGCTTTGTACTGGTCAGTTACTTGTTCCGTGAGAATCTCCAATACATGGGCCTCCACATCGGCATAAGACGTTGTGTTATCCTGCCAGCCTAATTTGCCAGTCCGATCAAAAGCAATGAAATATTTTTCTTTGCCTAAATTAATAATATGATCTCCTTCAGTCACTTCAGCGGTTACTTCCCTCAGCTCTGGCTTAGCATGATTGGTGAATTCTTCTCCGGTGCTACTGCCATAAAGCCAGCCTTGAAAATGAAAACTCGCCGGATGATTCTCCTGAAAACCAATCGATTTGAATAGTTCAGCGGCGGGCTTGCACTCCGGGGCATTAGCGAAAGAACCGGTAATTTTACCATCCATTGAAGTGAAAATATGCAATGTAATCTTGGGTCTAGTCATAATAATCTACTCTCCTTTATGAGCTATAAGTCTTGCTCTATTGTCCTCACTCTATCACTTGATGTCGTGGTTAAGTCAAGGGGAAAGAGAACTATTTTAGGATACGAAGAAAATTTATCTGAACGAACCGTAATTGACAACATACACGGTGTATGTTAACCTAAACTTACAAACACAATGTATGTATACAAAGGAGGCCTACAATGCCGCGTAACAAATATCCTGAAGAAACAGTCCAGAAAATTTTGGATGCTTCTATGAAACTCTTTCTTGAAAAGGGCTATGAAGAAACCACGGTGCTGGATATCGTCGATGAGCTGGAAGGCTTGAGCAGAGGTGCATTTTACCATCATTTTAAATCCAAGGAAGAAGTTTTGGATGCATTGGGAACGAAGTTATTTTGGGACAACAACCCTTTTGAAAAAGTGATGGCGGAAAAAGAGTTGACTGGTTTAGAGAAAATAAAAAAAGTTATCAAACTGTCCTTACAAAATGAAGATCAGCAAAAAGTCGGTGTCATGTCCATTTCGCTATTAGAGAATCCTAGAATCTTAGCCGAATTTATGGAAAGCAACCAAACTGTTGCTGCTAAGCTTTTTGAAAAGCTCTTTCAGGAAGCAATTGAAGATGGCTCGATAAAGGATATAAAATACCCCAAAGCGTTACCCAGCTTATTTACGTTACTGCTAAATGTTTGGTTGCCGCCAGCGATATTCCCTGGTTCTAAAGCGGAAGTGCTGGAAAGACTCTATCTGATGAAGGATATCCTAGATTTAATCGGTGTTCCTGTTATTGACGATGAAACACTGGGCTACGTTAAAAAGACGTTGGAAACTATACTAACTGAATAAAATTGCTCCGGCAATTTTATTTTTTTAAATACATACATACACCATGTATTAAAGGAGGAAATAATATGACAGAAGAAGAATTTGAAGCAGCATTGGAACATTTTGGTGATGTGATTGAGGAAACAGTGGAGGAAGCAGCCGATTTGCTAGATAAGTCCCTCACCTGTGCCTGGAGATTTCGACCGGTTCGGATAGTCGGGAATACGATCACCTTTCTGACCGGCGTTGGACTGATCGTCAGCGCTGTACCCTTTGCTGAAAACGGATACGATAAAACGGCTAAGGCCTGCTTAATTTGTGGCAGCCTCGTGATTGCCGGGAAAGTGGTTGAATATGCTGTATTTAGGAAGAAATGAGGTTAGAACAATGAGGAAACTGTACTTTTGCGTCAAATGGACAACGATAGCTATCATTACGGCAATTGCGGTTGTTGAACTATTGTCTGATATTCCTGATAGCTCTGATAACTAAATCGATATACATTCATACTGTATGGATGTTTAAAGGAGGATATGATGACTCGAAACAAATATCCAAAAATCACCGTCGAGAAAATTCTAAAAGCAGCGGAGCACCTATTTCTGGAGAAAGGCTATGACAACACCACTATTCAGGATATCGTCAATGAATTGAATGGGCTGACCAAAGGGGCCGTCTATCATCATTTCAAATCGAAAGAAGATATTATGGATGCGCTAGGAGACAAGATGTTTTTTGATAATAATCCTTTTGAATCTGTCAAAAAACGGACTGATTTAAATGGCCTTCAAAAAATGCGCCTAGCCATCATGCTGAATAAAGCCGACGAAAATCAATTGGAATTATCCAAACAGTCCCTGCCCCTCTTGAACAATCCCCAGGTGTTAGTCCGAATGATTGACTCCAATCGTCGAATTTTATGCCCTTATTGGCTGGAGTTGATTGAGGAAGGTCAAAAAGATGGGTCGATTCATACAAAGTATGCCGCAGAATTAGCTGAATTTTTGTCTTTTATTGATGTGTGGTTCGTGCTTTCGGTGACTGGCGATAGCGTTGAGAAAATGCAGCGCAAATATCGATTTATCTTTGAAATACTAGATAAAATGGGGCTGCCGATTTATGACCAGGACTTGGAAACATCAATCAAATCACTGCCTTTTTTCGCTGAAGCCGACTAAGTAAACTTGTCTTTTGCTTCTATACATTCATCTATCAGGTATGTAAGTTTTGTTTCAGTTTTACTGCAAGAAAAAATCAAAGGAGGAATTACCGTGTCTAATTTACCTATTTCTATCGAAGCATCCGCACTAAAGAAAAGCTATAAGGATAAAGAAGTGCTCAATGATGTCAATTTTAAGGTTCCCAGCGGTACAATTTATGCCCTGCTGGGTTCCAACGGTGCCGGAAAAACCACCATTGTCAAAATCCTATCGACTTTGTTGAAACCAGATGAGGGTTCTGTTCACATTAATGGTTTTGATTTGGCAAGCCAAGGAGATAAAATCCGCGACTGTATCAGTTTAACTGGCCAATTTGTGGCCGTGGATGAAGTGTTAACCGGCCGGGAGAATTTGAAACTGATCGGGCAGCTGCGACGTCTGCCGAATATAAAACGGAAAATTGTTGAATGGTTAGCCTTTTTTAACTTAACGGATGCAGCTGATCGTAGGGTCTCCACTTATTCTGGCGGGATGCGGCGGCGCTTGGATATCGCTATGAGCCTGATGGTTAACCCGCAAGTTCTCTTCCTTGATGAACCCACCACCGGACTGGACCCGCAAAACCGGATCGCTATGTGGGATCTGGTAAAAAATCTATCCGAAAAAGGAACCACCGTCTTTCTGACGACGCAATATTTGGAGGAAGCGGAATATCTGGCGGACAATGTAGCGATTCTTCATAAGGGGCGGATTATGGTGGAAGGCACACCCCAGGACTTGAAAGAAATCATGCCCAATCGCGGAGTGAAGCTGAATTTCACTAGTGAAGAAAAAGCGGCGGAAGCATTGAAGCTGTTAAGTGCCAATGATATTGCTGTTGCTGCGGTTGAACAAGATTTGCCTTCATTGGAGGATGTCTTTTTAAGCTTGATCGATGAAACAAAGGAGGAAATTAGCCATGCGTAAGACCATTTTTGATTCATGGATCATGTTTAAACGTTGCTTGGCCATTTCTTTAAGAAATCCCGAGACCCTCTTAACCGCAACTGTTCTACCCTTTATCGTCATGCTTTTATTTACTAACATCCTGGGTAATATGACCCAGCTGCCAAACTTTAGCTATGTCGATTTCATTGTACCTGGCATTATTATGCAGAGCATCGGTCAGGCTTCGCAATATTCAGCCATGAATGTCGCCACCGATATGACTAAAGGGATCATCGATCGTTTCCGAACGATGTCAATTTCAAAATCGGCGGTGATTATTGGTCATACTGGTGCTGGAGTTATCAGAAATTCCATTTCCATTGTTATCATTATCGGTACAGCCATTGTGATAGGTTTTAGGCCGCAAGCCGGTTTTCAAGATTGGGCGATCGTTATCGGGCTGCTTATTTTAGTGAACATTGCCATGTCATTGATTAGCGTCATGTGTGGACTGATCGCGAAATCGGCGGAAGGTTCCATCAGCCTAATGCTTCCTTTCTTTATTCTTCCCCTTGTTAGCTCCGGATTTGCCCCGGTGGATACGATGGCGGACGGCATACGCTGGTTTGCCAGAAATCAACCGATGACACCAATTATTGATAGTATCCGATCGTTGACCTTGGATTTGCCTTTAGACGATAACCTGACGATCGCTTTAGCTTGGTGTATCGGCACCATCCTTGTGGCTTACTTTGTTTCGCTGCAGATTTATAAAAGGAAAATTGCTTAGGACCACTTTTTGATGAATGCCAGAAAGGATGAGGATATTACGGAGCATCCGCTCTGTCTGCAACGGGAAAAACCAAATCAAAATTTGTGCAGATATCCTCATCCACCGGCTACCATTGTACTGTTTCAAATGCAAACAAGAAATATTAGTTAGTGTGAAAAATTTGAATGAATAACTATAAAAGAGCCATACGCCAAGACACATTGCCGACAACGATTATGGAGATTTCACCTTCCAGCTGTCGGTTTTTGTTTGCGGTTAAATCAACGGCACACGCTGACTGTCCAGTTGACGTGTGTTTTTTACATCCTTTTTACCTTAGTCTATCCTCAAATATTCACACGATTTTCCGTGGATTGACCTTTCACTGATTAAAAGGTACAATATTTATGAATAGTTTATATATTTCGTTCATAAAAATAGGAGGGTTCAGCATGTCCAAAGGAGAAAAATGGTTTTCAGAAGAGGATAAGGAACAGCTAAGAGAGAAACTTTGCATTGAATGTGAGAACTTTTGGAAAACAACTGGGTATAAAAAAACATCTATTAGTAAGCTGACAAAAGCCGTAGGAATTTCGGTTGGCGCTTTTTATTCCTTGTTTTCTTCAAAAGAGGAATTGTTTTTACGCACGATCATGGAATTACAGGCGCGGATAAAGCGTCAGATAGATTCTTGCATAAAAGATAACCCCAATAAGCTGGGTGCATGCAATGCGATAAAGTATCTATTTGGAGAATATCAGGAGCATCCCTTTCTCTATGATTTTTCATCACCTGACTTTTGGGCACTCATTGAAAAGCTGCCAGAGGATCAATGGCGCCAGATTCAACAGAATAATTTGGATTATCTGCAAACGATCGTTAAGCGAACCCATTTAGAGTTTAAAGTTGCCCCAGCAAAAGCTCACGCCATATTGGCGACCCTCCTTTATACAGTTACTTTGAAAAATGAGCAATCCTATAGTCGTCAAGAGGTATTTGACTTTTTAATTGATTGTACGTTTGACCGCCTGTTTTCCCAAGCTGAATAGGAGGAATTTATCTTGAAAAATATCGTTGAGTTTAAGAATGTCTGTAAGGAATTTGGAAGCGACGAGTTAAAAACGGTCGTATTAAATGGTGTGACCTTCTCTATTCACGGTGGGGAAATATTGATCATAATTGGAAGCAGTGGAGCCGGGAAAAGTACGATTTTAAATCTTCTTGGCGGCTTAGATAGTGCGACAAGTGGAGAAATTTTTGTTGGTGAGGAAGATATTTCAAAATACAATGAAAAACAACTATCCGACTATCGTGCAGAAAAAGTTGGTATTATCTTTCAAGCTTACAATCTTATACCTAATTTGACTGCGTTAGAGAATGTTGTTTTTGGATCAGAGGTCAAGCAAGATACGTTGAGCCCTGAAGATATCTTAAAAAAAGTCGGTTTGCAGGATAAATTAAATAAATTCCCCTCAACACTATCCGGTGGTGAACAACAACGAGTAGCCATCGCACGGGCTTTGGCGAAAAATCCGCTGCTATTGTTATGTGATGAACCTACCGGAGCTTTGGACTATCAAACAAGTAAAGCTGTGCTTGAATTATTAGAACAGCTGAACCAAGAATTCCACAAAACAGTGATCATCGTCACCCATAACCTTGCCCTATTGCCAATGGCTGATCGAGTTATTACAGTGAAAAACGGAAAGATATTTGATGTAAAAGAAAATGGTTCTCGCAAGTCTGTCAAAGAACTGGAGTGGTAAAAATGACTTTATTCAAAAAAATGATTCGAGATATTATGAGCAGTAAAGGACAATTCGTTTCTATTACTATCGTCATTTTTCTTGGTGCCTTCTTCTTTACTGGTCTATCTTCTGGTAGTCGATTACTAACAGAATACTCTGATTCCTATTATTCCAAAAACAATCTGTCGGATTTATGGCTGTACTATTCCAACATCTCAGAAGATGAGCTGTCCGAGCTAGACCGGATTGAAGCTATCGAAGATTACGAACTGCGATTTACCTTTCAAACTACTTTAAATAATAAGAAGCTGAAGGTTCATTCCTTTGATGAAAATTCCTCAATGAATGAACTTTATGTCATGAAAGGCAAATTACCAGAGACGCCTTTTGAGATTGCAGTCGACAATGAATATGGCAAAGCAAACAAATTAGGTATTGGGGATGACTTGGATTATCTCGTGGATGGCAAAACCGTTTCTTACACCATCACTGCCTTCATTGAGAGTCCTGAATACGTCACTAAAATTGCCGAAGATGGAAATGGCTTTCCCGAACACGATAAGTATGGCATCGCCTATGTGCATTATTCGACTATTCCCGAACTTTCGAAATTGACCGGAATTCATGTAGCCTATGATGAGCTTCTAATAAAAACGAAAACCTCGGCCAATCGGAACAGTGTAATGCATCAGGCGGCAGCGGCCGTTCAAAATGATACCTATCTTTATGGCTACACAAGAGAAATGAATCCAGGTATTTCATCATTAGCTGCCGATATTGAGCAGTTCGAAAGCCTTAGCATCGCTTTTCCAGTTGTCTTCTTTTTTGTGGCCATGCTGATGACTTATCTAGCCATGCGCAGAATCATTGATATCCAAAAGGTTCAGATTGGCATTATGAAAGCCTTAGGGGTAAAAGCGAAAAAAATAGCTCTTCATTATATGGCCTTTCCGATTGTTCCCGGTCTGGTGGGTTCATTATTGGGTGGTATATCGGGCAGTCTCTTTGTTCCGCAAATGATATTATATTTATTGAAGGATACCTACGATTTGCCTGGAATTACTTCACGGCTCTATCTCCTGCAACTAGTACCGATATTGCTGGTTTCCATTCTGTTAGGTATGATCGGCGCATTTTTATCTTGCTGGAGAGTGTTAAGACTGAATGCATCAACAGCCATGCGGCCCACAGCTCCTAAAGCGGGACACCATACTTTATTTGAAAGATTTGCTAGATTTTGGTCTAATCTATCCTGCCAAAACAGGATGATCGTCAGAAATATAACCGGAAACAAACTAAAAACCATTCTGAGTTGTTTAGGCCTTAGCTGCAGTGTTGCACTGTTGATCACAGGATTTGCCATGTATGATTCTACTGAAGAGTTAATTGATCGGACTTACTCGGAAATATACAACTACGATGCCATCCTAGAGCTGAACTATTTTACATCAGAACATGGGGAAGTTACTTTAACCAATCCAGAAGAGTTAAAATTCCCAAATGGCGTATCCAAGCTATCTGTACCAGTTCTGAACTTTGAAACAACCTCCAATAGTCAAAATACCAAAGGAACCATCCGGGCACTGGATAACAATTCTGACTATTTTAAAATAGTGAACAGTGAACTGCAGGAACTAGCATCCCCGGAAGATGGATTTGTTATTTCAAAACGACTGGCAGACCAATACAATTTAAGGGTTAATGACACTTTGACGGTGAAATTAACCGATTCCTTTTATAGTGGAAAAACCGTTGAGGGAACCATCCGAGATGTCTCAGAACAATATTTGACGCAAGATATCTACTGTACCCCCTCATTTTTAGAGAATCAAGGTGTTCAATTGAACCCGCTGACCGTGTATGTGAATTTTAAAGAGGGGATGACCGCAAGCAAATTTGAGGATTTATATAAAGATAACAGAATGGTCAGTTCAATTACTTCTTTAGAAAGCCAAAGAGATGCAGTGGAAATCTATACACAAAGCATGGTGGGCATTTTACTAATCATGGTCTTCGGTGCCATGTTGTTGTCGTTTGCAGTGATTTATAATATATCATTAATCAATATTATGGAAAGACGTATACCGTTAGCCACTATGAAGGTGCTGGGTTATCAGAAGAAAAGAATTATGCGTGTTCTTGAATACGAGAACCTAGTATTGTCAATCATGGGTATAGTAGTCGGCATACCTCTTGGACTTCTTTTAATGCAAGTCGTCTTTGATACAGCAACAACTGATAGTATGAGTTTCCCGTATGTTATCTTTCCTAGATCAATCATTTTTTCTTGTATTTTAACTATTCTTTTTACTATCCTATCCTGTGTCCCTCTTCATAAAAAAATTAAAACAATTAACATGATTGAGATCCTCAAGCAAATCGAATAATCTTGACGAACTAGATTTATCTGATAACAGCTAAAATGGTAGTTACAATAATGTATGGTGACTTGACTACAAATGATTTTAAAATGCTGTCTATGGTATTTGAAAAGCATAATATGGGAGAAGATTATTTCTCAGCCATTTTGAACAGTACACAAAAAATAGAATTTATTATCGATAAAACTACAAGAACTGTAGTCAAAACATCCTCAAGCAAACAAATTCTCACTACTATTGAAAATGTCGAAATTCACACGTAAATTTTCAAAACAAACAACCAGCATCACTACATTACCCAGTATTGCTATATCCATTTTTCCCTGTATACTTATAATTGAAATACGTGAAGGATTCTACGTTTCGTATTCGCAAGATTTTAAAGTAGAGAAAAACGCTGCTTTTGAAGAAAGAAGGAATAGTATGAAGAGTCGGGCTGCTGTTGCATTTGCTCCAGGAAAACCATTGGAGATTGTTGAAATCGATGTTGAAGATCCAAAAGAAAATGAAGTGATGGTGAAAATTCTGTACACGTCGGTTTGTCATACCGATGCGTTTACCTTATCCGGTGATGATCCAGAGGGTGTCTTCCCTGCTGTTTTGGGCCACGAAGGTGCGGGAATTGTGGTAAAAGTCGGGGAAAACGTGACTTCGGTTAAAGAAGGCGACCATGTTATTCCATTATATACACCAGAATGCGGTAAGTGTGAGTTTTGTTTGTCGGGAAAAACTAACCTATGCTCTGCTGTCCGTGAAACCCAAGGAAAAGGATTAATGCCTGATGGCACCACTCGTTTTTCCTACAATGGCGAACCAGTCTATCATTATATGGGAACCAGTACCTTTAGTGAGTACACGGTGGTAAACGAAATCAACTTAGTCAAAATAAATAAAAATGCGCCGCTAGATAAAGTCGGATTGTTAGGCTGTGGGGTGACAACCGGGATTGGTGCCGTTGAAAATACTGCTAAAGTTGAAGCAGGTGCGGTTACTGCTGTCTTCGGTTTAGGAGCGATTGGACTGGCTGTGATTCAAGGGTTGAAAAAAGCCAATGCCAAACGCATTATTGCGGTGGATACGAACCCTGACAAATGGCCGTTAGCACAAAAAATGGGGGCCACTGAGTTTGTGAATCCAAAAGAATTTGATCGACCAATTCAAGAAGTCATCATTGAAATGACCAATGGCGGAGTGGATTATAGTTTTGAATGTATTGGGAATGTTGAAGTAATGCGTTCTGCCTTGGAGGCCTGCCACAAAGGCTGGGGCGAAAGCATCATTATCGGCGTTGCCGGAGCTGGTAAAGAAATCCATACTCGTCCCTTCCAGCTAGTAACCGGGCGCGTTTGGAAAGGCTCTGCTTTTGGCGGTGTAAAAGGACGCACTCAATTGCCAGGAATGGTGGAAGATTACATGAATGGCGAGATCGACTTAGATTCCTTTATCACCCATCACTTAGATTTTTCGCAAATTAACGAGTCGCTGGATTTATTGCATCGGGGTGAATCGATTCGCACGATGTTAACTTACGGAGGGTAGAGCTATGACTGTAGAAATACTAGAAACGCATCGCTCATTTGGCGGCAAACAAATCAAATATCGTCACACGTCAAAAAGTTTGAAGTGTGAGATGACCTTTAGCTTATTCTTGCCAGCAGAGACCCCAGATAAAAAAGCGACCCCACTGATCTGGTGGTTATCTGGTTTGACCTGTACCGATGATAACTTTAGTCAAAAAGCAGCTTTCCAAAAATATGCGGCTGAACAAAATATTGCTTTCGTTATGCCGGATACTTCTCCAAGAGGCGAGACAGCTGATAGTGAAGATTGGGATTTAGGCCAAGGTGCTGGTTTTTATCTAAATGCGACGCAAGACCCTTGGAAAGAAAACTTTCAAATGTATGACTATTTAATCAAAGAATTACCAGAGATCGTCTATCCTTTACTGCCTAATTTTTCAGGAAAAGAAAGTATAATGGGCCACTCTATGGGCGGTCACGGCGCTTTAGTTTTAGGCTTAAAAAATCCTAAGCGCTTTGCGGCGATTTCCGCCTTTGCGCCCATCTCAAATCCTAGTAATGTGCCTTGGGGTAAAAAAGCCTTTACTGCTTACTTAGGGGAGGACCCATCCGCTTGGATCCAATGGGATGCCACAGAAATCTTAAAAACCGTGGATGAAAATCACCCGCCGATTTTGGTGACTCAAGGGACAGATGATCCCTTTTACGAAGTGCAATTAAAGGAAGAGGCCTTTCTAGCTGCAGCGAAAGTTGCCGGTGGTGAAGTCATCTATCAAAAAGAACGAGGCTATGACCATAGCTATTTCACGATTGCTACGTTTATTGAAGCACATATTGCTTTCCACCAAGCACAATTGAACAAGTAGACCGAGCTATAAAATTTAAGAGTGTACAGAAAATGGTGACTTTCTGTACACTCTCTTTTTTGCCAGTCATGCTTTTCACAGTAAACTTAGAGCGCGATCAAATCATTAATAGACACTAATTGTTGGTACGTACTGTTTAGCATGATGGTATGCGCAGGAAGATAGAACTCATTTTTCCCGTTTTCGGAAAAATGAATTCGATAAAATGAGTTAGCTGCCAGTCATGCTTTTCACAGTAAACTTAGTGCGTGATCATATCGTTAATAGACACTCTTTATTGGTACGTACTGTTTAGCATGATGGTATGTGCGGGAAGATCAAATTCATTTTTCCCGTTTTTGGAAAAATGAATTCGATAAAATGAGTTAGCTGCCTGGAAATTTCTTTAGATCAATCGTCCAGGCCTCTTCTTACTCCACTGCACCAGTCATATTAATCGTGTCCTCCATTGCTGCCGGAGCTTCCTGTACCTCCACAGCTTCTTCCCTGTATAAAATCAAAGTCGCTACAAAGGTGCCCATCATTCCCACACCACAGCCAATGACCATCCACACTAAGTTCATAATGTTATCCGTGATATAAATCGGGAAAGCAAACACACCCGCACTGGCCGCAAAAGCATATGCATGAGCTCTACCTAATCCAGCAATTGCCCCACCGATTAAACTGCCGATCGCTGCACCAATCATTGGTCTTTTAAAGCGCAGGTTGATCCCGAACATCGCTGGCTCAGTCACCCCAGCCAACACTGCGGTAATCGCACAAGTAGCTGCGGAAGATTTAATGCTGACAGATTTCGATTTAAAGGCCACGGCTGCCGAAGCTGCACCTTGGTTCAAGTTGGCAATAATAATCGCGGTCAAAGCAATCGGTTCATAGCCCAATGTCGCAAAAGATTGGGTCAAGTATGGTGTGATGGCTGAATGCATCCCAGTCAACACCATGAATGGCCAAGCGGCTGCCAAGATCGCAACGCCGACAAAGCCCATCGTGTTGTATAGCCACATCACACCGGCTGTAATGTACACGCCCAGCATTGCGCCAATTGGTCCGATTAAGCAAAGCGTCAAAGGAATCATGATTAACAAGGTCACTAGCGGTTCCAAAATCGCCCGAATCGCTACCGGAGAAAAGCGAACCACCTGTTCTTCCACTTTACTCATAACAAATACCGCAATAATTGCCGGGAAAATGGTGCTGGCATAAGAAGCGCTATAAACCGGCACTGATAGGAAATCCAAACGACCTTCAGCCAGCGCATTGATGAAGTTGGGATGAATCATCATCGCTCCCAGCATCATACCAAGGCCCATGTTCCCGCCGAACTTTCTAGCTGCCGTTGCCCCAACAAATACGGGAAGGAAATAAAAGCCAGCGTCTCCTGCGAAATCTAAAATAATATAAGTGCCGCTCTCAGGACTAATTGCACCAGTCAAATTTAACACTAAGGTGATGATCTTCAGCATCCCTGAACCGATCAATACCGGTAACAACGGTGACACACAACCGGCAAAGGCATCAAAGACAGCCGAGATACTAAATCTTTTCTTCTCTTTCGATCCCTCCACCACTTCATCGGCCGCTTTAGCTGCGCCTTCGATGTTGGTAATTTTCAAAATTGCGGCATAGACATCGCCAACCTGCTGGCCAATAATAATTTGGAACTGGTCTCCTGACCACTGGGAACCCACCACGCCGGTCAACGTTTTTACCGCCGCTTCATCCACTAAGCTTTTGTCCTTCAAATTAAAACGCAGTCTGGTCATACAATGGGTGAAGAAGGTTACATTTTCTTCGCCGCCCAAACTTTCAATAATACTGCTTGCTAGCGCTTGATAGTTTTCTTTTTTCGCCATTTTAAATTTCTCCTTTTTCTAATTTTAGGTACATAAAAACCCTCCACAAAAACCCCCGACTAAATCGGAAGCTTCTGTGGAGGGGTAATGCCCTTAACGGTAACAATCCTCTCGCGTGCATAATCGATTAATGTGTAACATGATGTAAAGCAATTCTTCAGAATTCGGTTCCCAACCGTAATGATCACGGATGTAAGCAATCACCCGTTGTGCTGAGTGAAAGGACTGGGGATACTCCTGCTTCACCGAGTCTAAAATTTTCATATTTTCTGAATTATATTTATTCTCACTACCTTCTCTGCGTATAAAGTACTGCATGTGGGAAACAAAGCGAGCATAGTTCATACTACTGCGATTAATCATCAGTTGAAAGTCATCCTCGATAATCGTGGTGATATCCTCCAGCATTTGCGATTCCTTCTGGCTGTCATTACTTTGGCTAGTGTAGCTGTTAATCAGATGCATAGCAATGCCTAACGCCTCATCGGGATAAAGCACCACTCCCAGCTTTTTCTTGATTAGCCGCAGCGCATACTCCCCCACCTTAACCTCCAGCTTGTGGAGATGCCGGACATCGTAATAAATCGACAGCTTCACCGGCATATTCTTATTGTGCCGTAGGATGGCAAAGTTGATATGATCCGCCAAGGTGAATAATAAGTTCGACGGCAGCTCATGCTCCACCAGCATTGATGCATAGTCCACAATGTTGGCAGTCAGCTTCAACACATCCTCCGGAATCTCATTAATCAGCTCCAGGTAGCGGGAATTCACCCCGTAGAAGGTTCGCTCCACTTTGCTGAGGTCGGTTAATTCGTAAGGCGTCTTGGGAAAGCCAATGCCGGTGCCCATCGCAATCAATTCGCAGTTATTGTTATCCAGACAAATTGCCACGTTGTTGTTGATTTTCTGGATCACCTTCATTTGTCCGTTCCTCTTTTCCTACTCAATCTTTACAACTGGTGTGTCGCCTTTAGTAACTACGCCGTCTTTCATTAATACCGACAAGCCTTTCAGCTCATTGCCATTGGTGACCACCATTGGCGTGGTCAGGTCGATGCCCTTTTCCTGCATCAATTCCCGATCCACTGTGATCAGTGTCTGGCCATTTGTCACCTTGTCTCCTACCGAAACCGCCACTTCAAAGCCCTCGCCGTTTAATGCCACTGTGTCTAAGCCGATATGGATCAAGACATCTGCACCTGAATCGGTAGTGATGCCAATCGCATGCTTGGTTTCCGCAATCATTTTCACCGTGCCGTTACAAGGGGAGGCAATAGTCATTCCATTATACTGGAAGGCCACCCCGTCTCCCATCATTTTTTGGGCAAAGACTTGATCTGGCACCTCTTCAATTGGGATGATTGTTCCACTGACGGGTGCTGTTAACACGCTCTCTTTTTTCTTAAAAATATTAAACATCTCTTCTCACCTTTCTATTCAATTGGCTTCGCCAACTTGTTGCCTTTTTAGGAAGCCGAACTCCGATAATTTTGTCATAACAGGCTTGCTGCTAGTGAGTGCTTAGCATAAAAAAACACAGAGGCCCCCGAAAGTAGTTGAACTTTTCGGTAATGCCTCTGTGTGAGTAACAATCCTGTTTTTCTATTTGAGTAGATGCTATCACATAGAAAAAGCGCTGTCAATCCTTTTTCACCAAAAACGTTCAAGTTATTTAATTCTGTTAGTTATTTCCTTATATAGAAATCCCCGACTCATTTTTCTGTTTTTTTATAAGAAGGCACCATTACAAACCTGCAATACTTGCCCCTTCACACGGCGACCCATTTTACTAGCAAGATACAAACAAGCATAGGCTTGATCGATCGGTTCGGTTTCCGGCAGATCCCAGTTGCAATACTTGCCGCCAAACTCTAACATCTTGTCGCCCCCAGGCTGTTCGCCGGCTTTATTAGCATAATGCGCCGGAGTCAATGTGGCTCCTGGAGCAATCGCATTGCAGCGAATATCCGTGTTACTTAAGCGAATGGCTACATTTTTCGTTAGTGTGTTTAAAGCTCCTTTGGTCGCGGTGTAGGTGGCTCCGCAAATCGGACGTTCGCCATTGACTGAAGAGACATTGATGATTACCCCATCATTTTTCGGCAGGAAATACGGCAGGGCTTCTCGGATATAACGCATCGGTCCAGCTAAATTAATGTTCATTACCTGCTGCATCCATTCGTCTGTCGTCTCATCAATCATCGTCTGTTCACCTAATCCAGCGTTATTTACTAAGATGTCCAGATCCCCAAATGCTTTAACTGTTTCAGTGAAGACGCGTTTTGTATCCTCGGTTGAGCCGATATCGGCCACAATCCCCAGCGCCTTTTGACCCTTAGCCTGGATACCAGCCACTACTTCATCCAGCTTGTCTTTTCCCCGAGCGGTTAAAACAACAGCCGCACCTTCGTTGGCAAACAGCTCCGCAATTGTCCGTCCCATGCCATAGCTTGCTCCTGTGATGACCGCAACTTTTCCTTCCAGCATATATTTATCCATGTCCGCTTCCTTCTTTCACCTTTATTTGATATATTCACCTTAGCACTTAACCTTAAGATTAAGTCAAAGGTTTTTTTCAAAAAAGTGATACTCGTCGATTTCATAGCGGAAAAGGGTTGCATTTTTTGCCAAAAAAAGAAGCGATGAATTAATCCATCGCATCTATAGCTGTCCAATCTGGCAGACGATCCTCTGCTTCTTGCAGTGTGCCGTTTTCATAATCTTCAATTTTACTGTCCAAGCGTTTCAAGGTAGCACCAATTTCTTCATATTTAGCAGCCAGTTGTTTGCGTTCTTCCTCCAATAAGCGTTTGCGTTCGCCCAAGGTAGCATCGCCTTGCTGGTACAGACTGGTATATTCAATCAGCGACTCTACAGAAAGACCGGAGCTGCGCATACATTTGATAAATTCGATCCAGTTTAAATCCTCCCGCTGGAAATCGCGGACACCGCCATTTTTTCTCGTAACTGGCGGGATCAATCCCACGCGTTCATAGTAACGCAAAGTGACTGGGGTAACGCCCATTATTCTTGCTGCTTCTGATATATTCATGCTCTCACCTCGAACTCTTTCTAGCTATACTATAGCATCTTTTTTCGCCTTTCACTACTTTTTGAAGGCTTGGTAAGTAAGTAAAATCCTAATGAAGAATCCCATGCTGGTCAGACTTAAACCGAACTGTCCACCGATTTCCCACTAGGATGTAGGAATCATTCCCCAAAATTAGTCTACTTCGCTGATAATCACCAATGATTTGATGGCTTCCCGTTTATCCATCGCTTCATAAGCTGCCTGGATATCATCCAAAGCAAATTGTTTGGTAAACACTTTTCCTGGGGAAATCTCACCGTTGATAACCGCATCTAGCAGAACCTCTTTGTCGTAAGTAGTTACTGAAGCAACTCCGCCACGCAAACCAATATTCTTCCAGAAAAGGGAACTTGTATTCATTTCAGCTTTTTGTGGCACACCCACACGTCCAATAATTGCACCTGGACGACAAATTTTAGTCGCTGTCTCTACCGACATTTCGGTCCCAACACATTCCAACACAGCATCTGCTCCCGCATTGTTGGTCAGTTCCAACACTTTAACAATCGCTTCATCGCCACGTTCTTCGATGATATCCGTTGCGCCGAATTCCAAGGCTATATCTTGACGGTCCTTATAACGACTCATCAAAATAATGCGTTTTGCCCCCAATAACTTAGCACCAATCACACCGCACAATCCAACAGCGCCATCACCAATAACCACGACAGTTGAGCCATCTGCTACTTCCGCTGTTTTCGCTGCATGATAACCGGTGGCCATAACATCTGCCAAGGTCAACAGTGAATTGAGTGTTTCTTCAGAATAATCCGAAGGCTGTCCAGGAACTTTAACCAAGGCCCAATTAGCATTAGTAAAACGCAGGTATTCTCCTTGATAACCAGCATTTCCCCCTGACTCCACATTGAGGCAATTTCCATCAAAGCCTGCCTTACAGGCTGCACATTCGCCGCAACCGTGAGTAAATGGAACAATCACAAAGTCACCTGATTGAATGTCAGTCACCGCTGCTCCTACTTCTTCCACAATCCCGATTGCCTCATGACCAGCATGACTGTTTAGTGCCCGCTTAGAAATCCCCCGATACCACCACAGGTCCGATCCGCAAACACAGGCCCGAACAATTTTGATGATTGCATCGGTATCTTTTTCGATCACCGGTTTTGGTGCCTCGTGTACTTCCATTTTCCCTGGTTCAATAAATGTTGCGACTCTCATAATAATGTACTCCAATCTTTTCGCTAAAATTTAAGGAAGTCTGGCACTTTACTTTAGACCTTCCTCTGTCTTTGACTATAAGTCTACGCCATGGAGTTAACTCCAAGTCAAGCGAATTCCTTTTTGAATTGTTGAACACCAGACAATAAACGCAGCATGCCGTCTTCTACCCGGGAAAAGTTTGTAGCATAATTCAGGCGGATGAATCCTCGAGCGTTTTCCCCGAAAATTGCTCCAGCCGTTAAGTACAAACCAGTTTTCTCTCGGATAAATTGGCACAAGGTTTCGGCATCCTCGGTCAGCAGGGAACAATTTAGCCAAGCTAAGTAGGTAGCTTTACTTGTTACCAAGGTAATTTCCGGTAAATATTCGGCGATAAAGCCCTCAATGTATTGCCGATTGAGGTACAAGTACTGATTTAATTCCTCCAGCCACGCTTCGCCTTCTGTGAAAGCTGCAATCGCCGCTTGGACCGCAAAACTGTTAGGCTCTGCCACCTCATCGGTATTAATACCACGATTCACCAGCTTTCGCAGCTTTTCATTTTTCACCACAATCGCCGCTGTTTGCAGACCGGCAATGTTGAAAGCCTTAGTTGGTGCACAGCACATGATGACATTATTGACAACTTCCTCAGAAACCGCATAAAAAGGTGTGTAGCTTTCACCAGGAAAAGTCAGGTCACAATGAATTTCGTCACTAATAATCACGACCCCATGCTCCAAGCACAGCTGACCGACCTTTTCCAAAGTAGCGGCATTCCAGATTTTACCAATCGGGTTATGAGGGTTGCAAAAAATCATTAGTGATGTATTCTCATCCGCCAGCTTGGCTTCCAGATCAGCAAAATCAATCCCGTATTCACCGGTTTCATAAACCAGATCGCTGGACAGAACGGTCCGATGATTATTAACGATGGAATTATAGAAAATATTGTAAACCGGCGATAAAATTACCACATTATCGCCTACCTTGGTCAGCTTGCGGACAATCGAGGAGATCGCGGGAACCACCCCAGTACAAAACATGATCCAGTCTTCCTTCAGGTTTACGCCATGGCGACGGCTCCACCAGCTAGCAATTGACTGATTGAATTCAGACGGTATCGAATTGTAGCCGAAGATTCTATGGTCCGTGCGCTTTTTGATAGCCTCGATAATAGCTGGCGCTGTTTGAAAATCCATATCTGCCACCCACATCGGCAGCTCGCCTTCGGATACCTCCCACTTGTAGGAATTCGTTTGAAACCGATTGGTTAGTTGATCGAAATTTTCCATGCTTTCCTCCTTGTGACTTGATCTTAGGGCAAGTATAGACCTTAACCTTCACTTTAAGTCAAGAAGGAATTTGATTTTTCAGCTCCAGCATTCGTACTTCAGCCAAAAACATCCGACTGTAGTGGGGCAGCGGTTGCTCTTTTTTCCACACTAAATAGACATTTGCTTCTACCGGGGGACTAAAAGGAATAAATTGATAGCCTTCTCCAACTAAGTAATCATTGACGACCCCATAGCCCATTTCCGCTTCGATCAAATAAAGAGCATCTACTAATGATTCGTAGACCGCTGCTATGCGAAAAGCCGCTAAACGTTCAACAATTTCCTGATGTAGTTCTGGTGACAGCTGCTCTTTTTTAGGCACCAGCAAAGGCTTTTCCCTCAGCTCGTCCACTGATAACACATTGGGATGACCCTTTTCAGGTAGCAGAATCCCCCAACGATCTGTAGACGGAAACTGGTAGCTGTTGAATTTGTCCCGGTCAAAGGGGCCGCTAATCAACCCAAAATCAATCAGCTGCTGGTCCAAAAGCTCTAAAATTGTCTGCTGGTTTTCCTGTACAAAGTGGATCGTCTGAAGTGTCGTTTCTTCCATCATTTTTCTTTTCACTTTTAACAACTGCGGCAGGACGTGGCTGTCCATCGTAGCCACCGACAATTCTGTTTGTCGAGTTTGGTTGAAGGAATAGCGGAATAAAGATAGAATTTCCTTCGCCTCAGCAAACAACTCCGCTCCGGCTACGGTCAAGACAAATTGCTTGTTTTCAAACACTTGGATATTCAATTGTTTTTCTAAAGTTGATAGATATTCGATTAGTTCTGCTTCGCTTAAGTTTAGCTTTTTGGCAGCGGACTGGGGGCTTCCCTGTTCCACGCATGCCACGAAAGAATCCAATATTTTCTGATCCATCTAGCTCGTTCTCCTACTTTCTAAACACAAAAATGGTAACGGTATCTCCAAATTTTATTGAACAGATCGAGAAAGTTGCTTCTGATAGCTGTATCTATATATCTCAATACTAGAAGGAATTTGTGAGTGTTCTGTGATAAAAAATACAAGTCTTCGCAAAACAATTTATGTTTGATGATCTTGCAGCGATTCAGCCCTTTAACTAGTGATCTTTGTAGCAAAACTGGCGGTCAAGAAATTCTTAAGAAAAGTTTTTTCTTCCTATTATATAAATAAAAACGCTCCGCTTATTCAACTAATTCAAAGGTCACCTCAACTCCTCTGCGGCCTACCGCCTGGGCCAAGCCAGTAGTATCTTCCATGCTAGCAATCCGGCTATAGGAATAAGTGGTCGGAAAATCCTTGTAAAACAAAACTAGACAGCTGGCTCCGTACAGCATAAGGTCGCCGTTTCTAATTGTACCAACTCGTTGACTATTAGTTGGCAGGCTTCCCGGAAGATAATAATACTTTTCATTGCCGTTTAACTCGTCCATGCTAATCGTCATCGGCAGCATGGCTTTAAACGCCTCCCCAGTTGCGCCCTCGGTAATCGTTCCATTAAATGTTTGATTCCCTACTGTAATAATTAAATGATTCATCGTAATTTCCTCGCTTTCAGATGTTTGACTTGTTGCAGTTTCAATAATAGTGCTGGAAGCGACGGCTAAATTTTGACTAGCTGTCGTCGTTTGAAGGGTACTGTTTTCTTCCCTTGGCTGGCTACTTTCCTGATTCACTGTCCAGGTGGTAGCGCTGCAGCCACTCAAAATAAGCAAATAAAACAGTATTCCTAGTTTTCTCAATAAAAGTCCCCTTTCAAGTTTTCTTGCTACCACTCTACACCTTAACCTTAACGTCAAGGCAACAAAAAAAGCAGATTTCTCCGCTTTTCTATGATTCTATGTGATTTTGCCAAAAGACCAGCGCCCGATCTTCCCAGTTTTCTGCTTCAGTACCGATCCCCAAGCCAAAGCCGTGGCCAACTCGATGAAAGGTCACGATCTCAGCATCGACACCGCTATCCTGCAGGTTCTGAATCCGGGTACGCATGGTGTCGGCACTGGCAATCGGGTCGTCTTCACTAACTACTGCGAATGTCGGTGTGTCCTCTTCGCTGTAATTACGATGTCCGGTATAAGCAGTCACGATCGTTGCTGGATCTTCGCGGGCGTCGCCGCCATATGCGGCAACACCATTCGTGCCGATATTGGCAACCATTCGCGCCCCGGCTGAGCTACCCCACAAGGAGTAATCCTCGGTAGAAACCGCCAGTTCGTCGGCATGATCTTCAATAAAAGAAATCGCTTGTGCCAAATCTTCGGTGGCAATCCGTTCGTGACCCACCTCGTATTTCAACACAAAGGCATTATACCCAGCTTGACTGATATCCCTAGCATATGGGAAACCTTCATGGAGCGAGCCGACATAGGAAAAACCG
The DNA here is from genome assembly GCF_051714625.1 of Enterococcus sp. AZ109. Taxonomy (NCBI): domain Bacteria; kingdom Bacillati; phylum Bacillota; class Bacilli; order Lactobacillales; family Enterococcaceae; genus Enterococcus; species Enterococcus sp. AZ109. Next base: position 653,322 of record NZ_JBIOSF010000001.1, read on the forward strand.
CCCCCTGGTGCAATGACTGCATATGGGGCATCAGCTTCTCCTCGATAATAGAATAGCCCAGTATTGCGTTTCTGGGGATTTTTTGCTAGCTCTTCCTCCGTATAAATCGAATAAAAAATTGTTTGGTCGTTTTGTGCGTCTTCAATTAAATGATTCACCGCAGCCACCGAATTTTCTGGATCGATCTGACTATGATAAGGCATCAGCTGATCTATTTTAGACAAGGGCAGGTCAACATCCACTGTCCGACTGTCCTGCGGCAGCAGTAAATTACCAAAACCGTCAAAAGCCGGATGATCGGTCATGTCACCAACCCGGTCATTTACAGTTAACAGCCGATTTTTATCGCTTTGATGAGTAACTTCACCTGGAGAATTTGTCATTGACGGATTCGGTCCCCTCCGTGAATGAAGCAAGAATACTATAGCCAGACACAGAACGCCAACTAGTACCCAAGAAGCTTTATTCCACATGCACTTTCGCCTCCATTGTAGTAAGAAGGGCTTCACAAACTAACTCAGTTTTATCGCCACTAAGCTGATTTGTGAAGCCGGGTATCATAAACATTGGTTTGACAATTTGCCCAAAAATTACGCTTGGCTAATATCGCTTAAGTAAACAAACTGCCCACCCATTTTGTTGAAGATGGTTTCCATTTTGTCCCATTCCACCGGCCGATCCTTTGTACCGCTAGGGTCATTAAGGTACACCATCTTCTCTGTTTCAAAGCCGGTAATCACAGCGGCATGAATTAATGGTGAGACCATCGTGGTACTCTCATCCATTTCCCAAGGTCGGAAATCTTTATCGGTAGGCACCTCAAAATCAATCGTGGTCACAATCCATACTGGCGTTCCTGCCGCAACAACCGACATCAGCTCATCAAAATTGCCTTTTGAACCAACGGATACACCGAAGCGATTACCGACTGTCTCCTGAGCTAATCTTGCTATAGGCTCAACAGCAACACCCATCGTCTCCCGTCCTTCGTAAATATTTCCGACGAACCCTTCGTGGGGATTACCATATTTGCCATTTTCAGTGATCAGCGGAACATAATCCAGTTGATCGGCTAATTTATTTTTATTTGTATCCACCCCATGATACTGCAAAAGCATCGACAGAGCCGTGACTTCACAGCCATTTCCTAACGCTTCGCCGGCAAATTGATTTTCCAGAGGAACGTCTAAGCGAATTTGGCTAGGAAGTGGTTCCGGCTCACTGGTTTGAACTGGGATGGCCTGCTCCTGCGTCGCTTGTTCCGTGTAAACTTGCGGCTCATGGATAAACAGGCGGGGTGATTCTAAAGTAAAAATAAGGGCTAAAGTGATCATGGTAAGTTTTCCTATCTCCTTCAAACAATTTCCTCCTTAATAAACAATTTATGTAATCAGAAAGGCTTCACAAAACCCAACAGCTTTGTGAAGCAGAATATCACTGACACTTTTTAATAATCAGCGAATAAAATTCGTGAAAGCTTTTGTTTGATTTTGAGGAACCGGTACATTAGAAGCATGGCAGCACTTGATCAAATAGGCCATATTATCTGCTAAAACCTGCAAGGTTTGAACTCCTTCTTCATCCTGGTATACCTCTGTTGGTGAATTTCCGTGAATTTGATTCCAGTAGTTGGAAGAAACCACCGGCATTTGTCGGATGGTAAAATACTTGTTCAGCTGATCAAAAGCGGTACTGGCTCCCGCCCGGCGACAGCTGACAACACTGGCACCAAACTTCAGCCGCAAATCTTCACCCGGCATACTGTAAAACAACCGATCGAAGAAGGATGACGCAGCACCGGTCACTGAAGCATAATGCACCGCTGAACCCAAAATTACGCCGTCTGCTTCTCTAATTTTGTCGGCTGCCTCGTTAACTAGATCATCAGAATAAAAACATTTTCCCAATTTTTGGCACTTTTGACAGGCGGTACAGCCGATAATCGGTTTGTTCCCAACATGAATAATTTCACTGTCCACTTGATTCTCGCTTAAACGCTCTTGAATAATTTTTAACCCCGTGTACGTACAACCACGCTTTCTTGGGCTACCATTAATCAACACTACTTTCATTTTTTTCACTCCTTTATTTGAACATCCTGCAAAGTAAGCTGTAAAATGACTATTAACTTCATCAACCCTCACCTTACTCACATATCCATTTTACTCCCTAGAGTCCACATTAAGGCAAAGTTTTTTTGAATTTTTTTATTTAGATTCCATTTACCCAGTCGATGATCGTTTGTCTGGAACCAGCTACTTCACTGCGAGAGATAGATAATGCGTCATCGTAAACCTTGGCGTCCGGTTGCAACTCTTCAATCGTTTCAATGGTTCCCGATAATCTGCTGCCGCCATGGGTTGAAAACGGAATAATCGTTTTGTCGGCAAAGTCATGGGATTCAAAGAAAGTATACATTGGCATCGGCAGGTCGCTGAACCAATTTGGGTAACCGACAAAGATCGTATCATAGTCATCCAGATTTTCGATTTCTGCCGCTAGTTCCGGCCGGGCATCTTCAGATTGTTCTTGATCCCCCTGGTCCACCAATTCGTCATGGTCAGCCGGATATTCTTGAACTGTGTCGATTTGGAATAGCTCTGCGCCAGTTTCTTCACTAATGATTTGGGCCAAGAATTGCGTATTTCCGACAACTTCTCCCTCTTCTACTACTCGACTGGCACCAGCCAAGGCGTCAGTTCCAGTTTCTTCTGGTTCAGTAAAGTAAGCCACTAACACATTTTCGCCGATTTCCACGTCTGTGGTCCCACCGCTTGAACTATTTCCTGAAGCATCCTCACTGTCAGTGTCGTTGCCGCAGGCTGTTAATCCGGTGGCTACTAAAATCAGCAATATCGTTTTTAAAATCTTTTTCATCTCTTTTTGCTCCGTTTCTTCTCTTATTATTTTCTCTCGTTTTCCCACTAAGGCACTTATTTTCCTTGCTGCACTCTTATCATAAAAACAACTTGTGAGAGAAGTGTGAGGGTTCTTACAAAGTTCGGAAAATTCGTTTTAGATGGCGAAAAAGCCTTTGGAAGCTGTGCTATACTAAGGTCAAGAAAGATTCCTACATATTAGGCAGGTGCAAGAAAATGAAAAACATATTAATCATTGATGACGATGTTCATCTACGAGCGCTGGTAAAAACCTACGCCGAATTAGAAGGCTACCATTGTTTAGAAGCAGAAAATTACGACCAGGCAGTCAGCCAAGTCGAACAAACCAACTTTGACATTATTGTCTTGGATGTCATGATGCCAGGCAGAGATGGCTTTGAAACCTTAGCAGAAATTCGCAAATTTACTGAATGTCCCGTGATCATGCTGTCGGCACGCAAAGAAGAATACGACAAGCTGCTGGGCTTTAACCTAGGAGCTGACGACTATGTGCCCAAGCCCTTCAGCCCCAAAGAATTAATGGCACGAATTAAAGCGGTTTTAAAACGTAGTGGTCAGTCAGAAGACAGCCCGAATATTTTCGGTGGACTAGAGATCAAAGAAAAATCCCATGCAGTAACGATTGATGGCACGCCTTTGGTTTTGACGCCGAAGGAATTTGATCTGCTGATTTATTTAGCAAAAAATGATCAGATTTGCTTAGATCGGGAAACGATTTTGAAGCATGTTTGGGGTTACAATTATTACGGCGATACTCGCACAGTGGACACCCACATTAAATCCCTTAGAGATCGTTTAGGGAAATACCGTGATTTGATTACCACAGTTTGGGGGGTCGGCTACAAATTTGAATACGACGAAAATAAAATCACTCAAGAACTTCCTTAAAAGCAAGCTGCTGGTGAAATTGTGGCTGGCGAACATGCTCTTAGTGGTGATTGCCATTATCTTTCTTTGGGTGATGCAAATTTTACTTTTTGAGCCTAATTATATTGAGGCTACCATGGAAGACTCCTATGCTCGAGTGGAGGAAAATGCCGAAGAATTACGGGAGATCAGCCAAATCGATCCCAACAGCAGTGAAAATCCATTGAAATTTTTAAGCAAAACGATTATTGGCTTAGTTTTTTTGACTGATGAAAGTGGCGAAGTCCTGTATGTTTACAACAACGGACAAGAGCTGGAGCCTTCATCCTTGGAAAATCATTACGATTGGTTAACGGCTGAGTCAGGTGCCGTCATTGAAGGACAAGAGCTTAAAACGGTGGAGAAATTCCCTAAAAACTCCGCAATTGTAATTGGCGTACCTACCCAGTACCAAGGTCAGCCGGTGGCTTTACTGATGTATAACAACATTACCCAGACTGAGGCGCTGCAGCGGTTGAATCGCCACCAGCTGTTGATTTTTAGTTTGCTGCTGACGCTAGTAGCTTCGATTGTCTCCTTTGTGTTGTCGAAGCATTTTTCTACTCCGATTATCCAAATTAAAAATACCGTTATTGATTTAACCAAAGGGTTGTTGACCTCGAAGCCGAATGTCAAACGTCAAGATGAACTAGGTCAGCTATCAGAATCGGTGAGTGAACTAGGTGAAGAGTTGCAACGAGTGGAAGTATTAAGAAAAGAAGTCATTGCCAATGTCTCCCACGAATTACGAACACCTTTGGCCCTGATTACCGGCTATGGCGAAATGGTGAGAGATGTCACCGGCAACAATGAAGAACTGAGAAACAATAATATGAATTTGATTATCCGAGAAGCCCATCGTTTAAGCGAGATGGTGGATGACATCATGGACTATTCCATTATGCAGGCTGGCTATTCTGACTTGCATCTGGAAACCTTCAATCTTTACGGTCTAGTCGAAACATCGGTGGAGTATGCCCAAGGCGTCGGCTATCAATACAATATTTCGCTGGATTTTCACAGTTTCAGCAAGGATATCCCGTTGGAAATCGACGTGATGAAGATGAGTCAGGTATTGCGGAATTTACTTAACAATGCCATCAATCATACCAAAAGCGGCGAAACCATCACGGTGGACATCGACAAGCTGTCGGATCGGATCAAAGTTTCCGTGATCAACCCTGGCGAGGATATCCCCGAAGATCAAATGCAGGAAATTTGGGAAAGATACCAGCGGGTGCAGCACCAAGGCGGGCACAAAGAAGGCACTGGCATTGGCCTAGCCATTGTCAGTACCATTCTAACTGCCCATCAGATGACTTACGGTGCCGATTCACAAAACGGACAGACTAGTTTCTGGTTTGAAATTCCTTGCAAATAAAAAGGGCGTTGCCGAAATTTCTCGGCAGCGCCTTTTTACTATAGATCCTCCCGATCCCCTAAGGTATAACCGGAGCCTTCATTCAATTTAAATTCATCCACTAACCCTTCAGAAACATACACCTTGCCATCTTTACTGACAAAGACTGCTTCGGTTCCATTATCTGCCATATTTTCAATATACTCCAGCCCTGCTTTGATCCCCTTACTGTAAACCAAAGTAGACAAGGCATCCCCATCAATCGATTGATCAGTAATAATCGACACCCCAGCAATATCGTTTTTGTAAGGATAGCCAGTAGTCGAATCAAAAATATGATGGAAGGTTTCATCGCCTACTGTTAAATTACGTTCGTAAATTCCCGAGGTCACAATCGTCTGGTTGGTGGTTTCAATCGTGCCAATCGTTACGCCCCGCGCTTGATTCGGATCTTGAATCCCGACACTCCAGCGCTGATTGTCACGGTTAGGATTTTCTCCCATCACGTAAATATTTCCACCTAAATCAATAATCGCCGAGGTCACACCTTGCTCTTTCAAAGTTGCCACTACTTCATCGGTAATATATCCTTTAGCAATCGCCCCCAGATCAATCATCATGCCAGCTTCCGGCAGAAAGACTGTCTGATCTTCATCGGAAAACTGGACTTTGGTATAATCCACATGCTTTAAGGCCACATCAATTTCACTTTGCTCCGGCTTGCGGGCGTCATCATAGCCAATCCGCCACAGCTGAGTAATCGAGCCGATCACATAGTTAAAGCCGCCGTCAGATTCTTCACTATAATTGGCCGCTTCTTTTAATAGAGTATACACGTCTTCAGTCACTGCTACCGGTTCGATTCCAGCTTGTTGGTTGATTTGATCGATTTTCGAAGCACCGGCTTCATCGTTAATGGTCAGCTTGTCCTCCAGCTCCTCGATCCGGTCAAAGGCTGGCTGTAAGGCCGTCTCTTGATCCTCATCATACACCCGAATCCGAATATATGTCCCTAACGAAAAGCTTTCCTGGGAATACGGTTCTTCCCGCAACCCGCTATTCTCACCACCGGCACAACCTGCCAACAGCAGCACTCCCAGCATCAAACTCATATATATTTTTCTCATTTTGTTCACCTATTTTCTTTTTCCTGTCTAATTATGATACATTATTTATAGAAGAAAAAACACAGAATTTGCTAATTCTCGCAACTCTTTAGGGGAATGTTCACAGAACCCTCACACCGTTAGCGAAGAATAAGTAAGAGAGAATCTTTCAAATTGAAAAAGGAGTTTGACTATCATAAAAATCAAAAAATTTTTCACGGACAGTTTATGGAAACCTTGGGACGGGATCATCATCGGACTGCTGGTGCTGTTTTCCTTGTTGCCTTTGGTGATCTTTTCTGTTTATCAGAAAACTAATTTAGCGCAACGAACTCAAGCCGTTTTACGGGTTGACGGCGAAGAAATCGAACGCTTTGACTTGGTTGAAGGCCCGGATTCCTACACCTATACTTATGAAGATCCTGATGGCGATTATAACCTGATCGAAATTTCCGGCGAGCGGATTCGGGTCAAAGAAGCCAGCTGTCGCGATCAAGTCTGCGTGCGGCGAGGTTGGATTGAGGAAACTGGCGACACGATTGTCTGCCTGCCCCATAAAATGGTGATTGAAGTTGTCTAAGGAGGTGCCTGGAATGGGCAACACACGAAAATATTTGTTTATTGCTTTACTAGTAGCCCAAGGCGTAACGATTGGCTTATTGGAAAACATGATTCCTTATCCCTTTGCCTTCGCACCTGGTGCCAAGCTGGGCTTAGCTAATTTAATCACTGTGATTTCCCTTTTCACCCTGCGCAAACGCGAAAGCTTCCTATTAATATGGTTGCGATTGCTGCTGACGACCTTACTGGGAGGAACGATTTCTACTTTTCTTTACAGTATGAGCGGTGCGTTGCTCAGTTATCTAGGGATGATACTCGTGAAAAAACTAGGACCGCAGCGAGTCAGCATCATCGGCATCAGTGCCACCGGCGGCTTTTTACACAACGTGGGACAGCTATTGGTAGCTTCATTTATTGCCCAATCTTGGTCAGTAATGCTATACTTACCGATCCTTTCGTTTCTAGGTATTTTGTCAGGAATTGTCATTGGCATTGCCGCTAACTATCTGTTAACTAGGGTCAAAACCCTGCAGGAATTTCAGCTGAGTCACGAAAAAAATAATTAGCAAAAAGGAAAGATTCTGCTGTTTCAAGCAGTATTCTTTCCTTTTTTTAATCTTTATATATACTCATCTTAATCTTTACTTACGAAAAAACTTTCAAATTCTCTATATTTTCCAACATATTTTGAACACATTTGAATCATAAAATGACTCTTACAACGTGGTCAAGTGCTCATACCTAAGAGTTTTACCATTAATTATTAAGGAGCATTGCCAAATGGAACAAGTACTTACCAATAAATTCGATCTTTCATCCAACTTTTTAAAATATTTAGCGATTGTCGCGATGTTTTTGGACCACTTCGCCAGTGTCTTTCTCACAACCGACCAGCCGGTCTGGATGGTTCTGCGAGTGCTTGGCCGACTGAGTGCACCGATCATGTGTTACTTTGTAGCAGAAGGGGAATATTTCACCTCCAACCGCAAACGCTACGTGCGTCGTCTCTTCATCTTTGCCTTGATGGCCCATTTCCCTTATGTCATCTATTTTAACCTGCCCTTATTTAGTGCCACCAGTGTTTTGTGGGGCCTAATGAACGGTTTATTAGCCCTAACTTTTGTCAAACATTCTCCTGCCAACAACCTGGTTAAAGTTGCTTTTGTCGCTTTTTGCTGCCTGGTGGTTCTGCCAGCCGATTGGAATTATGTATCCGTACTTTGGATTTTGGGTTTTGGTCTATTTCGAGGGGATTTCAAGAAACAAATGTTGAGCTTTGTAGTAATTGGCGTAGTCTTTCATTTGATTCCCCTGCTGCGGGATTATGGTGCGGCAGATATTTATCAATTAGGAATTGTACTAGCAATTCCAGTGTTAGCCCTGTATCATGGAAGAAAAGGTAAAAGCAATAAATTACTGCAATGGGGCTTTTACTTGTTCTATCCTGGACATTTGTTATTGCTGGAGTTACTGAAAATTATGATTAGATGAGGAAAAAAGATGAAACGAATCGCTTTATTAGCTACTATCTGTTTACTACTACTGACTCTTGCCGGCTGTCACCAAACCAACGAACCAACGGAAAACAGCAGCACAAGTAAGTCTGCCGAAACAGTCACATCAACCACTGAAGAAACCCAAGCGTCGGAAGAACCATCCACCGCTGCTTCCACCAAAGAAAGCACGGAATCTAAAGAAGAAGTTACTGGTGAGGTCTACCAAGGCCAATATGAGTTACCGGTACAAGGGGCCACCGGTTATGCCTCCATCAACCTACCGCTACGAGAAGCTAGTAATTTCCAAGGCGCGGAACTGCGGCGATTGGAGCCGGGCACGGGATTTACGATTATAAAGGAAGAAAACGGCTGGCTGAATGTGAAAATTGATGGTCAGACAGGCTGGATAGACAGTCATTACTGTTTTGTGAATCTGCCAGACCTTATTCCTTCTATTAAATACAATATTACCAACAACAACAAATCCCTATTTGTCTCTTCTGGTCATTCGATTCCTAATGTGACTGATCAAGTATTATATGAGAGTCACGATATGAACGCACGACTGAATAAAGAAGAGTATATCGTGCCGGTACTGTACAACATGGCAGGTAAAATTATGAACGCCCAAAAAGCCGCTTTGGCTGACGGAAATACGCTGGTGATCTATGAAGCCTTTCGTCCTCTTTCGGTTCAGCTGAATGTAGCCAATCAATTGCTACAGCTGGCTCAGACAACACCGGAAGTTATGGCAGGTATTGCAAACTCACCTTGGCAGATTGATTGGTTTATTTCAACCAAAGTTTCGAATCATCAGGTGGGTTATGCCATCGATGTAACGGTGGCCAAAATTGACTCATCAAAACAAACAAAAGTCGGAAAATACTTGGTGACCGACATCGAAAGCTACACTGAATATCCGATGCATACAGCGATGCATGAGTTAAGTTCCCAGTCAGCAATTTACACTCATCCAGTGAATACCAACAGCCCCACCGCTTGGCAAAGTGCGGTCGTTAATCCCAATAACAGCGAAAATGTAGCTTTGCTGCAGCACTATTTGATTACCAATGGCGGACTGACCCCGCTGGCCTCGGAATGGTGGCACTTCAATGATCTGGATGCGTTAAACGGCCTCCACAATTTAGGTGGTAATAGTGACTTTGTTTTGCATGAGACGTATAGTGAAGTACCAGAGTAATTAAGCAGGGCCTGATGAACGCATTGTTTAACAGACCCTTTGCCTATTTTATTGAACTTGCATAACGGGCTCTTCTGAAAGAATCATATCGATTAATTCCATTACTCGGCGAACTTCGTGATTTTTGACAATTGGAACCGCTTGATGGTGAACTACATCATAAAAATTATGATAAAAGGACACATATTCAGCCTGAATTTCTGGAAACGGTAACTGAAGAGTCGCCTCTTCAGAAGGTGGAGCCATGGTTTTAGTCAGGCCAACACCGGCTTGAACTGGTGTTGGTGCTGACAAGATTTCACTTTTAGATGCCACCACCATTTCCCCGGAAAAATCCCAGTCGTCAATTTCCGCTGTGCCCTCTGTTCCTTTGACGTACCAGCGGGGCAGCTTAGCATAATTAGTGGTTCCTACTTCCACGACCACCCGCAGACCATTTTCAAAGGTAATGGTGCAACTGAAGCCGTCATCCACTTCATCCCCTAAAATAAAACTCAAATCGGTCACGACTTTCTTAATCGGTTGGTCAATCAAAAACAGCAGCTGATCAAACAAATGGAAGCCCCAGTCTAAAACCATTCCGCCGCCGTGCGCCTTCAAATGGCGCCAGTCGCCAGGAATCCCATTGGCTCCCTGAACCCGCGATTCAATTTGGAAAATTTCGCCTAATTGCTGATTTTGATAAAGTTCCCGAATAATCAGAAAGTCCGGGTCCCAACGGCGATTTTGATGCACCATGAAAATACAGCCGCTTTCTTTGGCCACCGCTAAAATCTCATCGAATTCTGTGGTAGTTAAGGTCACAGGTTTTTCGCACACCGCATGCTTGCCAGCTTGCAGTGCTAAAATCGCCAGCTCTTTATGAACATCATTAGGTGTGGCAATTAAGACAGCCTCTACCTTTTCATCTGCCAACACTGCCTGGTAGCTGGGGTACGCATAAAGGCCGTTTTCAGCCGAAACCGCTTGGCGATCCGGCGAAATGTCGTAGGTCCCGATCACTTGAATCCGTTCCTGATCCTTTGGCATGATCGTGTTTACGTGATAACTGCCCATCCCGCCAAAGCCGATGACAACAAAATTGATTGGTTTCATTTTCTTCCTCCTTAGGCCCACCACATATCAGCCGGTTGATCCTTAATCATGATGCTTTGAAGATTAGTAACTGCCCGCATCAGTCCTTCATCAATGGACATAATAGGATCTTCATGCTCAATACTCAGCACATAATCGTAGCCGTACAAACGCAGCGCGGAAATAATATCTGACCAAACCTTCAAATCATGACCGCAACCGACTGTCCGGAAAGTCCAGGCCCGGGTTTGCACATTGTTATACGGCTGCATATCCGTCAAACCGTACATATTAATATTGTCCTGATCCAAATAGGTATCTTTCGCATGGAAATGGTGAAGCGCACCTTCTGCACCTAAAATTTTCACTGCTGCTACCGGATCGATTCCTTGCCACCATAAATGACTGGGATCTAAATTACAGCCAATCGCCTTGCCAGTAGCCTCCCGCAGCTTCAGCATAGTATATGGTGTGTGGCACAAGAAACCACCATGTAGTTCAATCCCGATTTTGACCCCAGCCGCTTCGGCAACGGTATTGATGTCTTTCCAGTAAGGAATCAGCTTTTGTTCCCACTGGTAATTGTAGTTTTCATCATAGGCAGTCGGCCAAGGCAGCACTGGCCAGTTTACTTGGGTATCGGTAGGATTGCCGCCGGATACTCCCGAAAAGCCATTCACAACTTCGACGTTCATCAAGTTTGCCAATTTAATCGTTTTTCTTAACAGCTCGTCCGCTTCCTGCGCAGTTTCCTTCACTGGCGAGATAGGATTATGGTGGCAACTTAAAGCCGAAATACTCAAGCCTTTGTCGTTCAGCTTCGCCAAATATTCTTTACGTTCATCTCCGCTGGCTAACAGCTTGTCGATGTCCAAATGGGCACTACCAGGTGATCCGCCGGTTCCAATTTCCACCGCCTGCAGTCCTTGTTTCGCTACCGCTTCGATCATTTCGTCAAAGCTCAAATTATTAAATAATGGGGTAAAAACGCCTAATTTCATTCTTTGTTCCTCCTGCTTTTTTTATAGAAAAACTGGCTGTCCAGTTTTTGAAGACTCGTAAATGGCTTCTAATATTTCGGTAACGACCAAGGCTTGCTCCGGCTTCACGACTGGTTCCCGATCTTCCAAAATATCAGTAATCCACGATTTGGCTTCAGTAACTGCCGGATCATCGCCTTTACCGTCGTAAAAATCAACGCCACCAGTTTGTAGTTGGATTTTTTTCTCATAAAGCAGGCTGTGGTCTTCACCATTAATGGTTAGGCCATCGTTCATATCTGCTCCGCCTTTAGTTCCGCATAAGGTCGTTTTCGCTTCCTTCACGTCTAGATTGTTCAACGCCCAGCTGGACTCTAAGAAAATGCTGGCGCCATTTTCCATCATGATAAATCCAAAGGCTGAATCCTCTACTTTGAACTTTTCTGGATCCCAAGGTCCCCAGGCATTGGCGGCATTTTTGGTTTCAGCCAACTTATGGTAAGCCTTACCCACCACATATTTGGGTTGGTAATTGTTCATCATCCACAAGGTCAAATCCAAAGCATGCGTTCCAATATCAATCAGTGGACCTCCGCCCTGTGCTTCTTCATCCAGGAATACACCCCAGGTGGGAACAGCGCGACGACGAATCGCATGAGCTTTACCGAAATAGATATCTCCTAAAGTACCTTCTTGGCAAACCTCTTTTAAATACTGAGAATCGGTTCGAAAACGATTTTGATAGCCGATTGTTAGCTTCTTACCGGTTCTTTTAGATGCTTCAATCATTCGTCGGGCTTCCTCAGAAGTTTTTGCCATCGGTTTTTCACACATCACATGACAGTCTGATTCTAAAGCAGCGATCGTCAGTTCTGCATGTGTAGCATTTGGCGTACAAACATGGACCACATCCAAATCCATTTCCGCCAGCATTTTTTGATAGTCTGTGAACATTTCAGCCTCTGGTGTACCGAAGATTGTTCTCGCCTCATCTGCTCGATCTAAAATAACATCACAAAAAGCCACTAGTTCTACTTCTTCTACCTGATTCAATGCCGGCAGATGCTTTCCTTTGGCAATTCCACCACACCCGATAATTCCAATTTTCACTGTCATAATTCCCTCCAGGTTCTTTATTTACCTATAGTATAATCCTCCAACTCTTAGCTTTCTTCCTTCTTTTCGATCCAAAAGTTCCCGAATTATGCGCTCTTTTGCGACCTGCTAAAAAAACCAAAAATCAGCTAGACAAAATTAAGATAACAAAAAATCCAGTATCTAAAACTAGATACTGGACCTCATTTATTCATTCAGCTTTTTTTGAAATTGCTTTGGTGAAACCCCCACTTGCGACTTAAAAACATGGTGGAAGGTTTTGACACTGGAGAAACCAGCCTGGCTTGCAACTTCCACCATTGGCAGCTGGGAAGTTCCTAAAATATACTTTGCTACATTGATCCGATACTCGGTTAAATACTGGCTAAAAGAGGTACCCACATGTTTTTTGAAGAAGCGAGAGAAATAGGACGGACTGAACCCTACATGATTCGCTACCTCCACGATAGTAATTGCAGATAAAAAGTGGTGTTCGACATATTCAAAGACTGCATTCAGGTAGTCCATTACTTCTTTGTTTTTTAAGGATTGCTGTGACTGACCGATTGGATTTTTTACTGTAGGCAGTCTGTAAAAACTAGCAACTAGCTGATAAAGCAGCCCTGCTAAAGCGTACTGGACACCTTCCACACCTTGTGATGACTGATAAAAAAGTTTCAGTAATAAATCATTGATCTTTTCTTTAACTGATTGCGGCCATAGTCTGCTGTAGCTGGGAATGGTGCGGAACAACTCATACAATGGACGATCAGAGTCTGCTAAGTTTTCAATCGAGTGAAACAGCTTTAAATCAAATTGATAAACGATTCTTTCGCTGTCAGGAGATGCTAAGAAAAAGTGAGCTTGCCCACTCGAGAAAACATAAGCCTCTCCTTCTTTTAATTGCAGCACCTGTTCATTTACCCCTAAATTTACTGTGCCCTTCAAACAGTAAATAATCTCAATTTCCTTGTGCCAATGAGGATAAGTAATATCCCAGCCATAGGAAATAAATGTTCGAAAAGGGAATAATGGATTTAATTTTGGGATCTCGATGTACTTACTCATAGACGCCTTGCCCCTTAAGGTAATGTAATAACTTCTTCTGTTTCTTTATCGAAAAAGTGCGATTTATTCAAGTTGAACGCTAACTGAATATTCTGTCCCGGTTGATAAACTTCACGAGCATCTACTTTGGATACAAATTCAGTACTGCCACTCTTAGAATAAAGCATGATTTCAGCTCCTAATAATTCAGAAACCTCAATTTTCGCATGAACGGTTGTTCCTGGTGAAGATTCTATCACAATCTGCTCATTATGAATATCCTCTGGACGAATACCGAAAATAATTTCCTTGCCTTCATATCCTTTTTGTACCAAGACTTTATTTTTGCCTTCAGGAACCTTTAGTTCTAAACCTTGCTCGTCGCGAATCACACCATTGTTTAGCGTAACTTTAAAGAAGTTCATAGCTGGTGAACCAATAAAGCCTGCAACAAAGACATTTCTTGGTGTGTTGTAGACATCTTTTGGCGATCCGATTTGTTGGATAAAGCCATCTTTCATAATGACAATCCGATCAGCCATAGTCATAGCTTCGGTCTGATCATGGGTAACATAAATGGTGGTTGTTTCCAGACGCTGATGAAGCTTAGCGATTTCTGCTCGCATCGCCACCCGTAGTTTTGCATCCAAGTTAGACAAGGGTTCATCCATCAAGAAGACCTTAGCATCACGTACGATTGCCCGACCTAGTGCTACCCGCTGACGTTGCCCACCTGACATGGCTGCTGGTTTGCGCTCTAAGTACTCGGTTAAGCCTAGAATTTCCGCAGCATTATCTACCCTTTTTTGAATATCCTCTTTGTCATATTTTCGCAATTTTAGTCCAAAGGCCATATTATCAAAAACGGTCATATGAGGATACAAGGCATAGTTCTGAAAGACCATCGCAATGTCGCGATCCTTCGGTGCCACGTCATTCATTACAACTTCGCCGATTCGCAGTTCTCCTTCAGAAATATCTTCTAATCCGGCGATCATCCGCAAAGTTGTAGATTTCCCGCAACCGGAAGGTCCTACGAAGACGATGAATTCCCGATCTTTGATTTCTAAATTAAAGTCTGTAACTGAATATTTGTCATTGTTGCCATATTTTTTATGCACACCTCTTAAAGCTATATCTACCATAACGCACCTCTTTTTTTAATTAGCGAAAACCTGCTGGTCATTTTCAAACACATTGAATTTCTTCGCCGCTAGATCGGCTTCTAAACGAGCAACGGTCTTGCCATCTTGACTTTTTCTTATCACTACAATGGTTTCTTCGGTTGGTGTTTCAACGGTGATTGTTCCGGTTAGTTCAAAAGCCGCCGAACGATTTCTAAAACGCAATAGTTCAAACAAGGATTGAACCACTGGACGAGCGACTTCCTGATTAATTTCTTCAAGTGAATAATAGTGTCGGTTGATATTACGGCCTTCCAGCGACTGTTCCAAGAGCTCAATATCATTTTTCCCAGCCAGCAAACCTACATAATAGACCTGCGGAATTCCTGGAGCGAAGCATTGCAGCGCTCGCGCTAGCAAGTAACTATCATCATTGTCGCCTAAAGCACTGTAATACGTACTGTTGATTTGATAAATGTCTAAATTATTGTAGCTTTCAGAAGAATAAATTTTCTTCACATTCGCCCCGACTTTATACAATTCTTCCGAGGTATAATTCAACTCTTCATCCGTCAATAAATCCTTGGCATCCACCACACCAATCCCATCATGAGTATCTAATGTTGTGAACTGCTTCATGGGACTCATCTTCAGCCAAGCCGCTAGCCGTTTACTTTTGCCACTGTACAAGGAATAAAGTGTCAGCATCGGCAACGCAAAATCATATACGAAGTAATCATGATCGGCAATCTTCATTTGAATCGAATAATGCTCATGAATCTCCGGCAGTAACTCCACCTGATGCTTGGCTGCTTCCTCCCGAATTTCATCCAGCAGTTCCCAAATTTCCGGTTCCACGAAGAAATCATTGGTGTCCAGCTTCTTAATCGCATAAGCAAAAGCGTCCAAACGAATCAAGGAACAGCCATGACTAGCCATATCAGCAATCGTTTCGCGAATGAAAGCTTTGGTCACTTCTTTAGTTACATCCAAATCAATCTGTTCTTCCCCAAAAGTATTCCAGATCTGCTCTGTTTCGCCATCGGCAAAGACTACCTCCTGAAAAGGCGCCTTATCCTTGCGCTTGTAAATTAGGTCAATGTCAGCATCTGTTGGACGATTTTCCGGGAAAAATTCATGAATGCGGATGAACATCTCCTTATAAATAGAAGCTTCATGTTTGGCTTTAAAATCCTGGAAGAATTTCGATTCTCGGGAAATATGATTCACCATGAAGTCAAACATCAAGTAATACTGCTCACCCAATGCTTCAACATCCTGCCAATCGCCAAAAGCTTCATCAACGACGGTATAATCACTAGGTGCAAAACCACGATCCCCGGTGGAAGGAAAGAAGGGCAGCAGATGTACGCCGCCAACGACACCTTCCAATTTATCGGTTAACACTTGATTTAGTTCTTTAAGATTCGTACCCATGCTGTCGGCATAGGTAATCAGCATTGCTTCATTTTTAACTTTCACATTTTCACTCCTCGTAATTTGCCAAAACAACACTTTCATAAGGCCGCAGTGTCAGCTGTTGTCCGGCTAATTTCGTTTCATCATAATTACCTAAAAGGTACTGCTTAAATTCTTCGGCGATTTCTATTGTCTGCAACATGTTAGTATAATTTATCGCTACCAATACCTTTTGTTTCCCTAGCTCTCTTTGATAAATAATCGTTCCATCCACATCTTCGTTTAAAGGAACAAACTGACCATAAACAATCACATCCTGATACGGGCTTTCTCTCCGCAATTGAACCAACTGCCGATAATGATGAAAAACTGAGTCCGCCTGCTTCAATTCGTCAGCCGCATTAATTGTTGGATAGTTAGGATTCACCTTCATCCAAGTTTTATCAGCAGTTGAAAAACCAGCATTTTTTGAGGTATCCCACTGCATCGGCGTGCGGGAATTATCCCGGCTGCGGCGGTTCATCGCCGCCAACGCTTCTTCATGAGAGAAGCCAGACAACACTGCGCGACTGTATTGATCGTGAGTCGCAATATCGTCGTACTCATCGATACTATCCATTTCGATATTAGTCATGCCCAGCTCTTGTCCTTGATAGATAAACGGTGTGCCCCGTAGCAGCATAAACAAGGTCGCCAGCATTTTTTTGCTGTAGTCGTTAATATCCGCTTGAGGGATGTATTTATCAATCGAACGAGGCTGATCATGATTTTCCAAGTAAAGGGCTCCCCAGCCATTATCTTGCGTAACCAGCTGATTATTAAATATATGCTTTTTCATCAATTCCCAGGTCCAGCCACTGAACTTGAACCATTCACCGGTGCTAGGAACATCGATATCGGTGTAGCTGAAATCAAAGACCATTGAGAAAAAACCGTCCGGTCCAATGTATTCCTTCAGCCGCTCACTAGGAACATTGGCTTCTGCTACTGTCATACTGTTGTGTGGCCTGAAAGTGCGATCATTCATTTCCTTGAGCCAAATTTCAATCCCTGGCTGATTCAAAATCCAATGACCGATAAAGACTAAGCCGTCCTCACCATCGGGGTCAAAAAAGCCTTTTTCGATCCGCTTTTTAATATTTAAAATTGCATCGATTCGAAAGCCGCCCAATCCCTTACCCAACCAATAATTAATCATGGTATAAATCTCTTCTCTGACCTCTTGGTTTTCCCAGTTCAGATCCGGCTGTTTTTTCGTAAAGGCATGTAGGTAATACATGTTTGCTTCATTCGGTACCGGTTCCCAAGCCGATTCGCCGAAATAGGTGCGCCAATTATTAGGCGGCTGACCGTCGATTCCTTCTTCAAACACATAGTAATCCCGGTATTTGCTTGCAGGATTTTGTAAAGCCTGTTGGAACCAGTAATGCTCATCAGAGGTATGATTTACCACTAAATCCATCAAGACTTTCATTCCCCGAGATTCCGCCTGTGCTAGTAGCTCATCAAGATCTTCATTTGTCCCGAACATGTCATCCACCGTGTAATAATCAGCGATGTCATACCCGCCATCATCCATCGGCGATTTGTAAACTGGACTAATCCAAATCACATCTACACCCAGTTGCTTCAAGTAATCAAGTCGCTGAGTGATTCCTTTAATGTCACCCGTGCCATTACCATCGCTATCCTGAAAGCTTTTAGGATAGACTTGATAAACAACCGACTCTTTCCACCATTCCTTATTTTCCATTGTCCAAACTCTTCTCTTCCAGAATAACTCCTTGATATGGCTGCAAGGTCATCAGACCAGCAGCTTGCTTCAACTCAGTATAATTGTTTAGCAATATCTCAAATTCAGCATCGTATTCAACAACTACTGCTTGATTGGTTAAGTTGCATAATGCACTAATCATTTGATCGGCTGATTTCCGTTGATAAGCAATCACTCCAGCTGCTTCCACAAAGTCTGGAATCGATTTTCCGTAAACAAACAAATCTTTGTATTCCGGATTTTTTCTCAGCTGGATCATCTTCTTATAGAAGTTCAGCAAGGACTTCGGATCGTCTTTTTGCTGCTGATAATTGATTTCTGGATAATTAGGATTGACTGCAAACCACGGTGTTCCTTCGGTAAAGCCGGCATTTGGTTGGTCGTTCCACTGCATCGGCGTCCGGCTGTTTTCCCGGTTTTCGATGTTGATTTGAGTCAAGGCCTCTTTTTCGGTTAAGCCCTTTAGCAGATAATCTTGATAATTATTATGAGTAGCCAAATCGATATATTCATCGATCGTGTCTTTAGGATAATCCACCATGCCGATTTCCTGACCTTGATAGATTACCGGAATGCCTCGCATAAAGAAGTAGAACATGCCCAAGACAGACGCGCTATGATAGCCGATTTCTTCTTTCGGAATAAAGCGATTCAAAGCCCGCGGCAAGTCATGGTTTTCCACGAAATTAGTGAAAAATACGCGGTCGTTGGCTAATTCCTGTTTCTTATACACCAGAGGCTTCAAGAACTCAACAAACTTCTCAGAGTCATTGTCGAAGGTTTTATCTTGAATCGTATAAGCCGTGTGGTAAAAATCAAAGATAGAAGAAAAATAGCCGTTGTCGCCAAAGTATTCTTCCCAGCGCTCCGGATCAACTACGTCCATTTCGGCAATCGTCAGGATATCCTGTTTGCTGAAGGCCATATCTCTCAGCTCTCCTAGAAATTCGCCAATTCCTTTCGCATCCCGATAGTTTTCCCATACGGTGACTAGGCCGTCTGGTCCATCGGAGGGTAGATTTTCTTCGTCATAAATCTTTTTAATATGAGAAATTGCATCCACCCGGAAGCCGGCTAAGCCTTTTTCCAGCCAGAATTCTACGATTTTATAAAGCTCTTGCCGCAAAGCAGGGTTTTCCCAGTTTAGGTCCGGCTGTTCTACTGTAAACAGGTGCAGGTAGTATTTGTTGGTGCCGGCAATTTTTTCCCAGGCACTGCCGCCAAACATCGAGCGCCAGTTGTTAGGCGGTTGATCGTCCCGGCCTTCTTGAATCACGTAATACTTAGCATACTCGCCGTCTAAATCTTCCATTGCCCGCTTGAACCATTCATGCTGCGTTGACGTGTGGTTAATCACCAAGTCCATCAAGACTTTTATTCCCCGCTTCTCAGCTTCCTGAATTAATAATTCAAACTCCTCATTTGTGCCAAAGCTTGGATCAATTTGCAAGTAGTCGCTAATATCATAGCCATGGTCTACCATCGGAGATAGATTAATTGGACTGATCCAAATCACGGTAATCCCTAAGTCCTTTAGATCATCTAAATGTTCAATCATCCCCGGGATGTCGCCGATCCCATCATTGTTGGTATCCTGAAAGCTTTTAGGATAAATTTGATAACCGATCGCTTCATGCCACCATTTTTTATTTTTTACATCCATTTTTTCATCATCCTTTAACAGAACCACCAGTGATTCCTTCTACATAATATTTTTGCAAGAAAATAAACAAGAGTGTAATCGGAACGGCGATGATTACACAACCGGCTGTAAATGCCATATACAAATTATCGGCATTATCTCGGGTCATCATCGAGTACAACCCAATCGCTACGGTGTATTTTTCCACATTGTCCCCCATGATTACTTTGGCGAAAATGAAGTCCATCCAAGGCATCATGAAAGCCTGCAAAGCCGTGTAAACAATGATAGGCTTCGAAAGTGGTATCGTTATCTTAGTAAAGATCTCGAATTTTGTCGCTCCATCAATCATCGCCGATTCATCCAAAGAAGCCGGGATCGTATCGAAGAAGCCTTTAGCAATATAGAAAGTCAACGCAGCAGTGGAAGAGTAAATCAACACCAGTGCTGTTAAGCTTTGAGTCAGGTTTAAAGCCTTTAAGATGTAGTACACGGCTATCATACTCATGAAACCGGGGAACATGTTCAAAACCAGCGCAACCTTCAGAAATTCTTTTTTCAATTTAAAGCGCAATCGCGACAGCACGTAGGCCATCGAGATAGTGATCATGGTGCTTAACAAACAAGAAATAATCGATACAATCAGCGTGTTCCAGAACCATTTCAAGAATGGATAGCTGGCATCATTGCTTAGTAAAAATTTGTAGTGATCTAAGGTGAACTGTTTGGGAATAATATAGGAAACAAACTGTCCCCCTTCTGACCGAAACGAGGTTAAAAAGATCCAAAGAATGGGAAAGACCCAAATCGCAGCTAGAAAAATCAACGCAGCGTAAATGACAACTTTTGAACTTTTGCGATTTTTTTCCATTTAATAAGCCCCTTCTTTCTTGTAAGAACCTGAACGAGTATAGGCAAAGAGCGAGAAGACTGCACTAAGTACAAAGGTAATAATTCCGATTACCGAAGCAATATTGTAATCTGCAACTTCTACCGTTAGCTTATAAAGCCAAGTAACCAGTAAATCAGTCTCACCAGCATTGTAGAAATCACTGTTTAACGGACCGCCACCTGTCAGTAAGTAGATAACATTAAAGTTATTGATATTACCGATAAATTGTTGGATCAAACTAGGCGCCATTACAAACAAAATTTGTGGAAATGTAATATAGCGGAATACCTGGAACTTATTGGCACCATCCATCCGAGCAGCTTCAATCTGATCTTCTGGAAGATTCATAATAATACCGGTTGTTACCAGCATCGATACGGGAATCCCAATCCACATATTAACGACAATTACCGAAATTTTGGCTAATAAGCCGCTGGTTAAAAACGGGATGGGATTATCGATTAAGTTTATTTGCTGCAAAAAGGCATTAATTGGACCTGAAGCATGAAGCAGGTTTTGCATAATCAATAACGAGATAAACTGCGGAACTGCCATTGTCAAAACAAACAAAGTTCGAAAGACTTTCTTGCCTTTGATTCCTTTCGAGTTAATTAGCAGAGCAAGCAAGACACCAAAGAAAAAGCTAGTCGCAGTGGCACACAAAGCCCAAATCAATGTCCACCCTAGTAAAGGGAAGAAAGTACCTGAAATCCTGCCGTTTAATACATCGCCAAAGTTTGCCAGGCCGACCCAGCCGAAGAGATTCTTCGGTGGCAGATGATTATGATCGTAGCTGGTAAAGGCTAGTGAAATCATATACATCAATGGAAGGACGGTAAATATAATCACACCTATCATAGGAATCGACATTAAAGTAATATGGAAACGCTCATCTAAAAGCGAGCGAACATCTTCCGCAAACGTTGGAATAGGCTGCTGCTGCTTTCGTAAATAGTAGAGTGTTTTCGTACTCTTCAAACTGGTCTTATATAATAGTAGAAAAAGAATCAGTGCAATAATTGTGGCAATGCCATAAATCAACAGCAGCATTGAATTGTCGCCGGCAACTTGAACATTGATGCCTAGATTTTCGTCAAAGACCCAGCCTTGTTGATTGGTTCCTAACGTGATCAACCCTCGAAGATTATTAACTCCTTTGAGAATGAACCAAACCAGAAATCCGATTTCACTAAGTAAGAACAACAACCCTTTAATCGTCTGCTTATTGGCAAGATTGCCCGCTCCCATAATTAAGAAGGAACATTTTTCCCCCAGCTTGCCATCGGAGAAGACTTGCTTGTAAGAGGTTTGCTCGATTTGTTTCGCTTTCTTTTCTTCCATTTCTTCACCTCATTGTAAAAGGTCGCAGGAAACTCGACTGAGCCTCCTGCGCCTTCAATTAGTCCTGCGTTGTCGCTGTATCTTCTACTAATTGCGTCAGCTTGTCTTCTATTTGATCTTCCGGAATTTTGCCTTTGTAGCCGTCGCTGATAACTGACAAAGCTCCTGGCCAGAAGCTGACCATTTCTGGAATTTTCGGCATTAAGACTGATAATTCAGGATCAGCCATTTTCACCACCGTACTGGCTAGCGGATCGTTGATAACTGCATCCGATTGTTGCAATTCAGTATTTGAAGGAGTGGTATCTTTTTCGTCATAGGCACGTTTTTGAGCTTCTTGACTGGAAAGGTAGTTCGCTAATTCCATTGCTTCTAAAGGATGTTTCGTATTGGCATTCACGCTGTAAAGTTTGACGCCTAAGAAAGCCTTCATTTGTACGGTACCGTCGCCAAAATCATTAGTGGGATAAGTGGCAATTCCCATGTTGTCTCCTAAGATTTCTTCAACATTTTCTTTCCCCCATGGTCCGCTGACTAGAGCTGCAATCGATCCGTTTTCCAGTTGACTCATCAAATCGGCATTGGCTTGAACCACATTGGGATTTTCACCTTGAGCCGCAATCCATTTCAAAACATTCACACCTTTGGCATCATTGAAGGTTGTACCGGCAGGATCTTCACCATCTTCACCGTACAGCTTCGAACCATTGGATACAAAGAATGGAACAGCAAAGTAATCAGCGCCATTTTCTTCGAAGTTCAAACCAATCTTTTCTCTAGCAACCATGCCTTCGTAGGTTTTCACGTCTTCTTCAGTCAATTTAGATTTGTCATAGTAAAGCATCATACTTTCCACACCGTAAGGATAGCCATAAAGCTTGTCTTGGTAGGTCGCACCATTTACTGCTTGCTCCGTATTATTTTCAGTCACTTCATCAGCATATTTGGTATTTTCGTAAATGACACCAGCATCGACTAATTGCCCTAATTGATCATGTGGCATACTGAATACATCGGCAGCAGCATCCGGATCTTTTTTTACATACTCTTGTGCTTTACCAGTGTCAGACTCGATTACTTCAATCGTATAGTCGATATTGTTTGCTTCTTTATAGTCATTGACTACATCTTTGTAAAATTCACCACTGCCGGGATCGACCCAAACTTTTAAATTTACATCCGTTGAACCGGATTGACTGCCAGAAGTTTCTCCTCCTCCGCAACCTGTTAACAATAAAGCTGCACAAATCGTAACAACACCTAGACCTACTCTTTTCTTCATAGCGATTCTCCTTTGGTTTTCTAAAAATATGAAAACGATACCTCATTTTTCAACAACAAATTGAAGAATGCGTTTTCTTTATATCCAGAGTATATGTCAATCGTTTTCATATGTCAATCGTTTTCATAAGATTTATTTGTTGCTATATAAAGCTTTTAGTCTATAATGAGGATAAGAAACTATAAAAAATAAGGAGTTCATCCCATGGCAAGTATCGAAGATGTGGCAAAAAAGGCCAAGGTTTCAGTTACGACTGTTTCCCGTGCGCTCAACGATCATCCCTATGTTTCAGATAAAACGAAAAAGAAAATTTATAAAGCGATGGAAGAATTAAACTATTATCCAAATAACGTTGCTCAACAATTAAGAGGCAAAGGTTCTAAAATGATTGGCGTAATCATTTCTTATATTACTAACCCCTTCTTTGCCTATTTAGTAGATGCAATTGAAACAACAGCTTTAGAATTAGGTTATCACCTAGTCGTTATGCAGACTCGGGGCAATCAAACAATGGAAAAGTTTTACATTGAAATGGTTCAAAAGAAACAACTAGATGGTATCATTATCACAAACTTGGAGAATGCTACTAAAGAAGTCACTGCTTTAATTGATGAAGGAAAAATTGTCCTATGTAATCGTTTCATTGGCAATGAAAAATTGCCTGTCATTCACATCGATGAAGCGGAAGCTAGTTATAAAGGAACAGAATATTTAATCAAACAGGGGCACACAAACATCGCTTTTTGTACCGGGAACATCATGAATCCACAAGACCATCGCTTTCGAGGTTTTTTGGAAGCATTGGAGGATTACGAGTTAACTTTCAATAAGGAGTGGTTTTTCGAACGTACCTTGGGTGTAGAAGGTGGAAAAGAATTTGTACACTGGCTGGTAGAGCATCCTGATGATCAGCCAACTGCGGTTTTCTCAAATGGCGATGAAGTAGCTGCAGGTATTATTAGTGAAGCTCGTAAACATGATCTACGAGTGCCAGAAGATTTAGCTGTATTAGGTTTTGATGATCAGCCTTTAGCCGTTCTAACTTCACCAGCAATCACGACCATTCGTCAACCGATTCAGCAAATGGGAGAATATGCTACAAAAGTATTAATTAAAAAAATTGAGAAAAAAGAAGTATCTGATCTAGAAGTTCCTGATCTGAGAACTGAACTAATAATTCGAGAGTCTGTCTAGTGATAAACGCCGAAACAAATAATTGTTTCGGCGTTATTTTAGTAGCTAAAGTTTCATAGTTAAAACTATTTATTCACATTTTTCGATTTTATATATTACATTAGTTTTTAAACTAATGTAATATTACCCTCCCATTCTCATTCTCTAGCCGGGTTTTCTCATTCATTAAAGCGGAATAAAACGTTGCCTAAAAAAAGCTATGGATAAGCTATGATAAAAAGGCTTATTGAATCAACCTTTAGACTACTCTTAAAAAAAACCAAAAAAAGATAGGTTTTTTGATAATTATTCTTAATTAAGTTTTAGTTTTCTGGTATAATTATTCCTGAGAACGGTCTCATTTATCCACTAAGCAGGAAAGAAGGTAGATAGATAGCTCATCGTACTCAATTAAACACCCACAATGTACGCAGTTAAAGCTGTTGTGGGATGTTCTTTAACATCAGCATTGTGAAGAAACACGCAAGAACAATTTTATTATTCGAAAGAGAGGTTATTTGATGTCAAAAACAGTAATTATCGGTGCCAACCACGCAGGGATCGCTGCAGCAAACACGTTGCTGGATACCTACAAAGATCAAGAGGTAGTAATGATTGATCGTAACACGAATTTGAGCTACTTAGGATGCGGAACAGCGTTATGGGTCGGTCGTCAGATTGATTCCTATGAAGGCTTATTCTACACGAAAAAAGAGGATTTCGAAGCAAAAGGTGCCAAAATCTCAATGGAAACAACCGTTGATCACATCGATTTTGACAAAAAAGAAGTCCACGCTATTAAAAAAGATGGCGAAAGCTACATTGAAACTTACGACAAATTAATTCTAGCTACAGGATCGGTTCCAATTTCACCAAATGTGCCAGGCAAAGACTTAGAAAACATTCACTTCTTGAAACGATTCCAAGATGGCCAAGCAGTCGATGCGATTCTTGATAAGGCTGAGATTGAAACAGTTGCTGTTATTGGTGCGGGCTATATCGGTGTTGAAATCGCCGAAGCGGCAAAACGTCGTGGAAAAAACGTGCTGTTGTTTGATGCTGCTGGACGTTCTCTACCTAATTACTATGACAAATGGTTCACTGATGACATGGATAAAGTATTAGCGGATCATGGCGTTGAGCTGCATTTTAACGAGCTTGCTCGTGAATATAAAGGAACAGACAAAGTTGAAGCAATCGTAACTGATAAGGGAGAATATCCGGTTGATTTAGTCATTAACGCAATTGGTTTCTTACCAAATAACGGATTAGGCAAAGAGCATCTAGAATTATTTAAAAATGGTGCTTACTTAGTTGATTTACACCAAAAAACTAGCGATGATTCCGTTTATGCTGTCGGCGATTGTGCAACCATTTACTCAAATGCCTTAAAACAAACAACTTATATCGCATTGGCAACCAACGCTGTTCGTTCAGGGATTGTAGCTGCTCACAATATCGGCGGCACGCCTTTAGAATCTACTGGTGTTCAAGGATCAAACGGTATTTCCATCTTTGGTTACAACATGGTTTCTACAGGTGTTTCGGTTGAAGCAGCTGCGAAATTTGGTATGAAGGTGAAATACACTGACTTCCAAGACTCACAAAAACCAGGCTTTATGAAGGAAAACGACGATGTAAAAATTCGGATCGTTTATGAAGAAGATTCTCGCCGTGTTGTTGGTGCGCAATTGGCTTCGACTACTTCTGAAATCGCAATGGGTATCCATATGTTCTCATTGGCCATTGAAGAAGGCGTAACGATCGACAAAATGAAACTGTTGGATATTTTCTTCTTGCCGCACTTTAATCAACCATACAATTACATTACGATGGCTGCATTAAGCGCTGAATAGTGCTTACTATAAGAAAAGCTTCCCAAACTCGCCTAGTACCGACAAGACTAGTTTTTGAAGCCGGACATCGTTAACATTGGTATTACAAGCATTCCAATTGTGTAAAAATTATACTTTCTTTACTGTTTAAAAAAGAACGATCCTTCATTACAAAGGGATCGTTCCTTTTTTGGTTAGAAAATAGCTGGCCAAGTAAGCGGTTAGCGGCAAAATCATCACTGCTCCTAAGCCAGTTAGCAGGGCGACTACAATTTCAGAAACAAATGCCTTAGAGTTGATGATATCAACAAAGGAATAATTTAAATCGCTTAGCCAGAAAACTAATGCTAAATTATTGGCAAGAAAGGCAAACAACAATGTATTGACGGTAGAATTTAAAATCTTCCCTACCACCCTCAAGTTTGATTGAACTAGTTCCATAAAAGAAAGCTGCTGATTGTGCCCTTTCACTTCATAGGCAGCACTTACTACTGCCATGCTGCTATCAATCACTGCCCCGGAAAAGCTTAACAAAATCAAGGCTACTGTCATCTGACTAAAATTCAAAGGCACATTTAACTCGATTTCGGCTAGCTCCTCAAGCTCTTCTATGGCAAAGCCTTGAATGCTGATTTGATGAATCAAGGGCAAGAATATACAGGCGAAAAGAATTACAAAGATCATGACACTTAAACAAGCAATTTGTGTCTTTTGGTTCCAGCCATTAACAAAAAAGAGCGTTGTACTAGTCAGCAAAAGAAAGACTACCGCAATGGAAAAATAGACGTTAACGCCATGATACAACAGGAGTAACAGCAGCAGAAACAAGCCCATATTAATAAACAAGCCTAAAATGATGTAAAAACCTTGCTTAGCAAAAATAACTAGCGTCAACAAAATGAAAATGATCATTAGTATGCCTAGTACGCTCATCTGTTACGCCCCCTTGCCAATCGAAAAACCAGCAAAGAAATAGGAATAGACAAGACAATGCCAAATCCCCCACAGAGCGCTCGCAGTAACTCTAGTGAAATATGCAAATTGACCGCAGATAAAAAATTCCAGCCATTTAATAAATACAGCAAAATCATTGGAATGGCACCACTCAAATAAGCAAACAACAAAACATTCACCATTGATCCAGCAATATCTTGTCCCACAGTCCTTCCTGACAAAAATAGTTCCTTAGTTGTCAGACTGGTTTTCTTTTTCAAGAGTTCTTCCAAAGTTGACAGCACCGTTACGACCGTATCCATTACTGCGCCTAGTGTTCCAATTAATAAGCTAGCTAAAAAAATCGGTCGATATGGACGCGTTAAAAACTGCATCTCTTCATAGCGCACTCCGCGATCTTGCATAAGGTTCATCGTCACGTAACAAATAAAAAAAGCCGAAAAGCAGGTTAGAAGTGTTGCTATAATTTTTTGCAAGGTATTTCCTTGCCAGCCATCTGATAGGACCAATGAAGCAGTTGTTGCTGCTATACAATAAGCAAAGGTTAGACCCAAAAGAGGCAAGCGGCTATTTACAACGTAAGCTGCAGTCAGCAAAAAAAGCAAGCCGATATTAATAGTAAGACTAAGCAATGAACGAATTCCGTCTTTCTTACCAATAAAAAGCAAGGCTAAAACAAAATAACCGACAATAATGAATAGATAGCCGTCTCGCTTTACTTCATAAAATTCTTCGTTTTTTAAAAGCAGCTGATCGCCTGCTTTAAATTTAGGCACAGTGGCTTCACTTTCATAATAAGGAATAGTGATTTCTTTTACTTGATTGTTTTTTATTAGACGACCGTCTATTGTTTGAATCCCACCGGCTATTTGGACTTCATCAACGACCAAAACCGCTTCTTGGTACAGATAGCCGCTAAATCGCTGAACACCTAAGCCTATTAGGGTGACCAGCACAATCCAAATAAGCTTTGAAGCAATTGATTTCATAATTTGGCTCCTAGTTTTTTTGATGTGTTTGGATGGGTGTGACACAAAAACGTCACAGCCGCTGAAAACTGCATAATCGGTATAACTGAAGCAGTTCTTTCGAAAAATAAATCAAATAATCGAAAAAAATATGAGCAGCTATTTTCAGCTTATTTCTCGCAGCTGAACACTTCAGCCGCAACCTCTTATTGCACCTGTTCCAACAATGTTCAGATTCACAAACTAACCTTGCCAGAATTAGAAAATAGGCATAATTTAATCAACGTCAAGGAAAGCTGCAAAGCCGTACTTGATCAATTTTAGCAATATCTGCAACGAAAAAAAAGCTAGCGCAGGATTTGCGCTAACTTCTTAACGATCATTTATAGAAATATAGTCTACTTCGGGTGAAACCTCCATGTAAGCTGGACGGATAATTTTTTGAACATTGATCAACTCTTCAATTCGATGGGCAGACCAGCCGACAATCCGTGCAATCGCAAATATCGGTGTATATAGTTCTTGCGGCAACTCCAACATATGATAAACAAAACCACTGAAGAAATCTATATTGGCACTTACACCTTTATATACCTTGCGGCGTTTGGCAATAACTTCAGGTGCTAGCCTTTCGACCTTGCGATACAGATTGAAATCGGCTTTGGCCTTAGCGCCTTTCTCACTGGCTAATTTTTCGACGTAACCTTTAAAAATTTCAGCCCGCGGATCAGAGTCAGCATAAATTGCATGGCCCATTCCGTAAATTAACCCTTGCTTATCAAAAGCTTCCTTACTTAAAATTTTCTCTAAATACGCAGCAATTTCTTCGTCATCCTCAGGATCCTTCAAATTCTCTTTCAAATCATCCATCATTTGCGTTACTTTGATGTTAGCTCCACCATGTTTGGGACCTTTTAACGAGCCTAATGCCGCAGCAATTGTTGAGTATGTATCCGTTCCACTTGACGTAACTACTCGCGTTGTAAAGGTGGAGTTATTCCCGCCGCCATGTTCCATATGTAGGACTAAGGCCATATCCAATGTTTGTGCTTCTTGGAACGTATATTTCTTATCAGGACGAAGCATCGTCAAAATGGCTTCGGCAGTACTTAATGAAGCATCTGGTCGGTGAATATACATACTCTCCCCTTTTGCATAATGATTGTATGCATGATAGGAGTATACAGCGATCATCGGAAACGTACTGATAAGCGATAGACTTTGGTCTAATACATTCTCAATACTAGTATCATCTGCTTTCTTATCATAACATCCCAATGTTAGAATACTGCGAGACATCATATTCATAATATTGTGAGAAGGAGCCTTCATAATGACATCCCGTACAAAGTTCGTCGGTAGTGTTCGTCTTTTGGCAATTGTTTCAGTAAAGTCATCTAGTTGTTGCTTTGTTGGCAGGCTACCAAACAATAACAAATAACTAATTTCTTCAAAACCTAATCGTTTTTCTGAAACAAAACCCTTTACCAAATCGTTGACATCGATTCCTCGGTAACGAAGCTCCCCGACATTGGAAACTATCTGGTTATCTACTATTTTTTGTGGATGAATCGTCGAAATATTGGTTAGTCCAGCTACTACACCCTTGCCATCTATATCCCTTAGACCTCTTTTTACATTGTGTTCTGTGAACAAGGATGCATCAAGATGATCCTTTTCACGGCATACTTGCGCCATTAGTTCTAAATCTAACATGTTCATGTCCTCCTAACTTCCCTGATTCTGTGTGTTCAACTTAAAGAACATTATAACACCATTATTTTAAAATGAAATAGTTTTAATAAAGTCATTTACATTCTTTTTTTTTATTCGTATAATAGACCAACAAGTATCTATCAATAACAGAAGGGAAGGATCGTCAACATGAATTGGACAAAACAAGCAACAATCAAGGGCGAACAATATACATACCTTGACCTATTAACAGTCGCCTCTACTTACAATAAAGAGCTCGCTCGCTATCCGTTTAGCATTCGTATTTTGCTGGAAAGTTTAGCTCGCCACAAAGAAATGGAAGCGCTAGAAGAACTTATCGACTACGATGCTAAGAACCCACAAGGAGTTATTCCCTTCCGGCCGTCTCGCGTTATACTACAGGATTTCACAGGTGTTCCAGCCGTAGTTGACTTAGCAGCTATGCGTGACGCCGTGGTGAAACTTGGTGGAAAAGCTGAATACATCAATCCTGAAATTCCGGTAACACTAGTAGTCGACCATTCCGTACAAGTCGATTGTGCTGGAACAAAAGAAAGTCTCTCTTATAATACTGAAAAAGAATTTGAACGCAATCAAGAACGCTACCAGTTTCTTAAATGGGCACAACAAGCCTTTGACAATTTTGATGTAGTTCCACCAGAAACAGGGATTATTCATCAGGTCAACTTAGAATTTCTTTCAGATGTTGTCTTAAAACAAACCAAAGATGGGGAGAACTGGTTGTTACCTGATTCATTAGAAGGAACCGATTCACATACCACTATGATTAATGGTTTAGGCGTTTTAGGCTGGGGCGTTGGCGGAATTGAAGCAGAAGCGGCAATCCTAGGTGAAGCCTCTTTCTTTCCAACACCAGAAGTCATCGGAGTTGAACTAACTGGTGCTCTAGCACCGGCTGCAACAGCAACCGATTTAGCCTTACATTTGACCCAGTTGTTGCGTAATGAAAAAGTGGTTGGTAAATTTGTTGAGTTCTTCGGTGAAGGTTATCAAAAATTGAGTTTATCTGATCGTGCGACTATCGCGAACATGGCACCTGAATATGGTGCGACGTGTGGTTATTGTCCAATTGACCAAGAAACATTGAACTATTTATTAGTTACTGGCCGGACTCCCGAGCAAGTTGAATTAGTAGAAATCTATGCGAAAGAAAATCACCTCTTCTATGATGGACAAGAAACACCAGAATATACGAGAGTTATTCAGTTAGATTTAGCCGAAATTAAGTCTTCACTCGCTGGGCCAAAACGACCTCAAGATCGCATTCCATTGGATCAAGTAGCAGAGAGCTTTGCAACATCCTTGACGAATCCAAGCGGACCACAAGGTTTTGGTTTATCAGATGAAGAGATTAACAAATCAGCTCCTGTAGCGAACAAAGGAGAAACGATTCATACTGGTGACCTAGCACTGGCTGCGATTACCAGTTGTACCAACACTAGTAATCCAAGCGTAATGGTAGCTGCCGGCTTATTAGCGAAAAAAGCCCTTGAAAAAGGATTACAGGTTCCATCTACTATCAAAACGTCCTTAGCACCTGGTTCCAAGATCGTTAAAGCGTACTTGGAAAAAGGAAATTTGCTAGAACCATTGGCAAAACTGGGTTTTGACATTGTTGGGTATGGGTGTACAACTTGTATCGGAAATTCAGGGCCTTTGGCTGAAGAAGTAGAGCAAACAATTAAGGAAAATGATTTAGTGGTTTCAGCCGTTCTTTCAGGTAATCGTAACTTTGAAGGACGGATTCATCCGTTAATCAAAGCTAACTACTTAGCTTCGCCACCATTGGTTATCGCTTATGCTTTGGCTGGTACAGTAACAAAAGACTTAACAACTGAACCGATTGCTGAAAACGCTGATGGCCCGGTTTATTTGCAGGATTTATGGCCAACAAAAGAAGAAATTGCGGCCTATATTGATGAGCATTTGGATCCAGAAGATTATCAAGCAGCTTACAAAGATGTTTACCAATCTAATGAACGCTGGAACCAAATTCAGACCTCTGAAGGGGCAACTTATGAATGGGACGAAGCTTCAACGTATATTGCGAATCCACCATTCTTTGATACCTTAAGCAGAACTTTGGATGCTACACCATCTTTATCTGGTTTAAAAGTATTAGCAAAATTCGGTGATTCAGTTACGACCGACCACATTTCACCAGCTGGAAATATCGCATTAAATACCCCAGCCGGACAATATTTGAAGAACCGCGGCTTAGCGTATAAAGATTTCAACTCTTTTGGTTCAAGACGGGGTCATCATGAAGTCATGATGCGGGGAACCTTTGGCAATATTCGGATTCAAAATCAACTAACACCGGATGTCACTGGCGGCTATACTCGATCAGCTTTAACTGGCGAAGAAATGAGCATTTACGATGCAGCGATGCAATATCAAGAAAATGGGATCAGTTCAGTCATCTTAACTGGAAAAGACTATGGAATGGGGTCTTCTCGTGACTGGGCGGCTAAGGGTACTTCTTTATTAGGAGTTAAAGCCGTTATCGCTGAAAGCTATGAACGAATTCACCGCAGTAATTTAGTCATGATGGGCATTGTTCCATTGGAATACTTAGAAGGTGAAACTGCTGAGACATTAGGTCTTGATGGTACCGAAACCTTCTCCATTGATATGCCAGCTGAACCTAAGATTAATCAGCTTGTTACAGTTACCGCCGAAAAAGAAACGCCAATTACTTTCCAAGCGAAACTACGATTTGATTCAAAAGCTGACATCGAGTATTGGGAAAATCAAGGAATTTTACAATTAGTAATTCGTAAAAAAATGAATGAGGAGACTAACTAAATGACAAACACTCCAATTGTGCCTTACATCGAAGGCGACGGTATCGGTCCAGAGATCTGGCAAGCGACTAAAACTGTTGTGGATGCAGCTCTTGAGCTTTCTTATGGGGCTGAGAAAAAAATTCAATGGTTAGAAGTTTTAGCTGGTGAGAAAGCCTTTAATCAAACGGGTGAATGGTTGCCGGATGAAACTGTGGCAGCGATCCAAAAACACAAATTAGCCATCAAAGGACCTTTAACCACGCCAATTGGTGGTGGCATTCGTTCCTTGAACGTAGCTTTACGCCAAACTTTAGATTTATACGCTTGCGTTCGTCCTGTTCGCTATTTCAAAGGTGTTCCTTCGCCTTTGAAAGAACCTGAAAAAACGGATATGACGATCTTCCGGGAGAATACCGAAGATGTTTATGCTGGAATTGAATTTGCAACTGGCTCTGATGAAGCAAATCAGTTGTTGGATTTCTTAAAAAACACTCTTTCAGTCACTAAAATACGTTTCCCTGAAACTAGTTCATTAGGCATCAAGCCGATTTCTAAAGAAGGCAGCGAACGCTTGATTAAATCAGCTATGGATTACGCAGTTGATCACCAATTAACGCGCGTAACCTTAGTCCATAAAGGCAATATCATGAAATTTACTGAAGGTGGCTTCAAAAACTGGGGCTATGATGTGATCGAGCAAGACTATTCACAGGCCTTCACAATGAACCAATACAAAAAAATTGCTAGTGAAGACGGCGAGCAAGCGGCAGAAGCGGCTTTAGCTGCTGCACGTGAAGATAAAAAAATCGTTGTTGATGACGTAATTGCTGACAACTTACTGCAGCAAATCCTGTTATACCCTGAGAAATTCCAAGTAATTGCTACAACTAATTTAAATGGCGATTATATTTCAGATGCACTAGCCGCACAAGTGGGCGGAATTGGTATCTCACCTGGAGCCAACATTAATTACCAATCTGGTCATGCCATTTTTGAGGCAACCCATGGTACTGCTCCAGATATTGCCGGAAAAGGTTATGCCAATCCTTGTTCACTGTTACTTTCAGCTACCATGCTGTTGGACCATTTAGGCTGGTTTGAAGCAAGCAAAAAAATTACAGCGGCGATTGAAGCGGCAATTGAAAAGAAAATTGTTACAAAGGATTTTGCACAGGCTTTAGATATTCAAGAAGTCTCTACTAGTCAATTTGCAGAGGAACTAGTTAACTTAATGAATTAGTAAAAAGACTCTTTAGGTTTATTCTGGCCTAGAGAGTCCTTTTTTTCTGTATAACTATTCTCAAACTTGCTTTGGTTTAACTTTCGAAGCTGCTCATTACCCCAAATCATTTCTTGATCGGAAATTTTTGAGGATTTTTCGAATGCTTTTTGCTCCAATCATACCCACCGCCATCGAACAGGCGAACCTTAGTCCAGCCTAGCTCTTTGGCAACAA
This sequence comes from Enterococcus sp. AZ109, assembly GCF_051714625.1. NCBI lineage: Bacteria > Bacillati > Bacillota > Bacilli > Lactobacillales > Enterococcaceae > Enterococcus > Enterococcus sp. AZ109. Next base: position 687,434 of record NZ_JBIOSF010000001.1, read on the forward strand.
AGAAGGCCGTAGAAGCTCGCCAGCCTGTCCCGCAATAAAAGACAATTTCTTTTTCAGGAATGATCCCTGCTTTCTGCCATGTCTGAGCAATTTCCGGTAATGGTTTAAGTCGTTGATCGATGGTCAGCAAATCTGCTACCTCATCTTTCCCACAGCTAGCTGGAGCAAAGACCGCTCCCCCTGGTTCTCCAGCTTGTTCAATGTAAGAGTAACTGCTCGTCATTCCACTATACTCAGCCCAACTGCGAACACTTGCCAAAACCAATTCAGGATTACGGACTTTGGCTGCTAGTAAATCCTCGGAAGTCGAAAGAAGGACTTCTGTTCTTTCAGGACCCTTCCACTGTCCATCCTGCGCTTTTTCAAACCCACTGGCCCCTTCATCTAGTGGAAATCCATTCGCTTGCCATGACAGCAAACCATCTTCGAGTATTTTCATCCGACTAATTCCCAACCAATAAGCCACAAAAGCTACCCGACAGGCCGCACTCAAATTATCTGAATAAATTAGTAGCGGGGTATTAATTGTGACTCCTTTAGCTGCAAATACTCTACGGCACTTGTCTGCTGATAAAATATTCCAACCAGTAGCTTCTGCTTCGATCTCATTGGTGTCCATGTAAATCGCTCCTGCCAAATGAAGCTGCTCATACGTGGAAGTTTGCTGATTTCCAACGGCTAAGGCTTTATACCCTGATAAAAGTAAGTGATAAGCTGTAGCCGCATCAACAAAAAAATGTTTGTTCAATTTTTCACCCCTTCTGACTTGCTGAAATTCTGATTTTTCCCTACAATGAAATGGGAGGGATTTTCATGAACTATTATGACTCAATCAGCGATTTATTACTAGATTTACGTGGGGATTTGGAAGAAATCGGAAATGAAAATATCTGGGTTTATTATGATAACAGCGGAAACGTGACCGATTATCGTTACAAAAATACCCCTGAAGAAAGAAAACCAAAAGAGCGGGAAAATCAAACGATCAAAGAAATGCCAGCAATTGATCTATTAAATGAATTATCGATTTAAATACAGAAAACGAGTACTCACTGAATAGCGAGCACTCGTTTTTTAATTTTATAAGTTAACTGTCCCTCTTAGCTGAAAAAACATTGAGAAGAGATGATACCTGCTATTTCGCTGTATTTGATCATTACTTTGCCGTCTGTTTCGTCAATCTTGTCTGCATCTAAACCATAGAACCGCTCAACGTTGACAATACAGCCTTCGTCAGTCTTTTTCAGGACTTCTCCAATAATCGGACGTTCAAAGTCTACTTTTCGACATTCATAGTTCTCTCCAACAATAATCGCTTCTTTATTCATTTATTCACCTCAATGGACGTATTTACTACTCATTAATAGTACCATTAAACACATAAAAAGGCTATATAAACGCAAATGTTTTTTCAATAAAAGAGTATTCCTTAACATTAATCAACATTTTGCAGCAATAACGCCACATATTGTTCCAAGTAGAATTGGTCAATTTGATCATACATTCCTGTTTCTGAGCTGTCCAAATCTAATACTCCTATTAACTGATTCCCTTTTTTCATAGGGACAACAATTTCAGACCGTGCAGTTGAATCGCACGCAATGTAATTGGGATGCTTCGTTACATCTTCAACAATCAACGTTTGATTTTTCTCAGCAGACTCACCACAGACACCTTTGCCTAGTGGAATATGTACACAAGAAACATTCCCTTGGAAAGGTCCTAAAATCAGCTCTCCTTCTTTAAATAAATAATAACCAGCAAATACAGTGTCAGGTAATGTCTGGTTTAATAAAGCCGATGAATTCGCTAAATTTGCGATTAAATCAGTTTCACCTTCCAATAAGGCTTTTTGCTGTTCCAACATTAATTGGTAAGCTGCTTCTTTTGCTTCTTGACTGTTCCAACTCATAAATAAAATTCCTCCTCTTTGTGACTATTTTACCCTATCAATTTGAAATACACCATCGTTTAAATCACTCGATTCTCGTTGAATTTTTATCATATTTTCATGTTGCTACCACCCTAGTGATCCGATGTCAATAGGGTTTATGTGTTTTTTAGCCTCTTTTATATTTCAATTCCTTTACAAACTATACGGTTAGATAAAAGATTACCTTTTCTCCACTTTTTCTTCACATTTTCTTATATAATCAAAACGTTGAGAAAATTAGAATCTGATAATTAAGTGAGGAACGAAATGATCAAACTAAAAAAATATACTGCATTAGCTTTATGTGCTCTAACTCTTGGTGCACCATTAAGTGCTAGCGCCGATGAATTTGACCAAAAGATTGCTGAACAAGATGAAAAAATTGAAGGATTGCAACAAACCGCTCAGTCGGTTGAATCACAAAAAGCTGCTTTAGAACAAGAAGTAGCTGCCGTTGAAACAGAAGTTACCAATGTGTTAACTCAAAAAACACAGGAAGAACAGAAAGTCAGCGAATTAACTGCAAAAATTCAAGAGTTGCAAGCAAAAATCGAAAAACGCGAACAACAATTGAAAGAACAAGCCCGTAACGTCCAAACTAGCAACACAGCAACTAATCTAGTTACAACTGTTATGGAAGCTAAGTCAATTAGTGAAGCAGTTGAAAAAACTATGGCTGTATCAACGATCTTATCTGCTAGTAAAGAAGCTATGGAACAACAATCAAATGATAAAGCTGAACTTGAGGCACTTCAACAAGAGTCTCAACAACGTTTAGCAGTTATTACTGAGAAAACAGAAGAATTAAAAGCGAAGCAGGAACAATTAGTTAACGCAAAACTTGATCAACAAGTTAAAGTAAATGAAATCCAAGCTAGCATCGCTACTGAATCTGCTCAAAAAGATAAATTCCAACAGCAAAAAGAAGATGCTGAAAAGAAACGCCAAGAAGCTTTAAAAGCATTGGAAGAACAAAAACAAAAAGAAGCACACGCACGTGAACAAGCGCAAGCTGAAGCAGAAAAGCAAGCCCAGATTGCGGCTGAACAAGCGCAAAAAGCATTAGACGCTGCTGCGGCTGAACAGGCTGCTGCCGAAAGCGCTGAACAAAAAGCCCAAGCTGAAATCGTTGCTTTAGAAGCACAAAAACAAGCTGAGCAAGCTAAACAGCAGGAGCAGCAAGCACCTACTGTTACTAACCCAGAAGTAACGCAAGTTCCAACACCAGCTCCTGCAACTAATAACCCTGCAGCTCCTGTTGCTGAAACGCCTGCACCGGCTGCTACAAGCAGTGGTTGGGGATCACCGTTAGCGACTGGCTTAATTGTTACTAGCCCATTCGGTCCTCGAGTAGATCCGACTGGATTATCTGGTACACAACATGATGGAATTGACTTTGCTGGCGCAGCTGGTACTTCAATCCTTGCCGCTAAAGCTGGTACAGTTGTGGAAGCAGGTTTCCACTGGTCAGCTGGTAACTATGTGATCATCCAGCATTCTGATGGCTACTACTCTTACTACATGCATATGATTTCTACACCAAATTGCGGTGTAGGTCAACAAGTAGGTCAAGGTCAAGTAATCGGCGGAATGGGAACAACTGGTAATTCAACTGGCGTTCATTTACACTTTGGTGTATCAACAGCCGTTTGGTCTGGTTTTGTTAATCCAGCCCCACTATTAGGAATTTAATTCAAAAGTGGCTGTGACATAAGTCTTCACAAAACGCCCATGAAAAGAACGAGAAAACCGTTCTTTTCATGGGCGTTTTTGGGTAAAATAATAGAGTATAGGTGGCTGCCTATACTCCAACATTCTAATCCCCGAAAGGACTAAAACAACAATGACTAATTATAACATGAATCAACTGACTTTGGATATCTCTACTTCTTATGTTCCTAAAAAAGACAATACCGCTTGGTTTATCCATGAACTGGTAGAGGCGCTTCAACTCAATGAGCCCTACCTTTTTGGCAGACCTCGGGAATACGATTTAGCGTTAATGCTAAAACTCGTCTTATTTGCCTACACCCGAAGTGTCTTTACTAGTCGAAAAATTGAACAACTCGCTGAAGAAAGTCTGCCTGCTCGTTGGTTGACCCAAGAACGTGTGCCTTCTTATCGCACCATTGCCCGCTTTCGTATTTCAAACGATGTGGAGGAGCTGGTTAATCAAAGCTTGGACGCCTTAACGAACTATTTACGGGAGCGTCAATTGATTGACGATGCCTTATTTATTGATGGCACAAAGATTCTGGCAGATGCCAACAAGTACAGTTTTGTTTGGAAAAAGAATACCCTTCGCTATGATCAAATGAATCGTGAAAACATTGTTTCCTTAATGGGTGAGCTAAAAGAAGCCTATCAAGTGAAGCATATTCCTGAAGGATCAGACCTGACATTCGATCTGTTAGATGAAGTCTTGACCCGGTTGGAACTTCGTTTAGAAGAATTAGAACAGGAAGTGAGCCGAACGAAAAAGGTCTCCCCTAACCCAGCGAAGCAACAACGCCGTACTCTGAGGTCACAAAAGCGCAAGCTAGCAGAGCGCCGCGAAAAAATGGCCGACTATCACCTGCGTCTTGCTCGTTGTGGCACCCGCAACAGCTATTCAAAAACGGATGTGGATGCCACTTTCATGCGTGTCAAAGAAGATCCAATGCAAAACGGACAATTGAAGCCAGCGTACAACCTTCAAATTGCCACGTGCAATCAGTTTGTGTTAGATTATGATGTCTATCAAAACCCAACAGACATGAAAACATTACGTCCTTTTTTAGAAAAAATGAACGTACCCGAAGGGGCAGTGATCGTCGCAGATGCCGGATACGGCTCCGAAAAAAACTACCGTCATCTGGAAGATGACTATCCCCGACACACGGCGTTAATTCCTTATGCGACAATGCTTAAAGAACAAAGCAAGAAATGGAAAAGTGATGAGCGTAAAGTCATGAACTGGGCCTATCATGAAGAAGACGATTATTACATTGATTCCAAAGGTGTGCGCTTTAACTTCCACGCCTACCGTCAACGGACAGACGATGACGGCTTTACCCGGGATTTCAAAGAATACCAAGCGGAGAAATATGATGAAGACAAGAAGGTTATTCCCGCAGCGTTGACGCCAAAAGGTTACACAAGAAAAATCAGTGTCAATCCTTCTTGGGAATATTTTAAAGCAAAACAAGTCGCATTGCTTTCAACCCCTGAAACAGGAAACATCTACGCACGAAGAAAAATCGATGTAGAACCTGTTTTTGGTCGGATGAAGGCTTGTTTGGGCTTCACTCGATACCATGTCCGAGGCATGGAAAAAGTGAAAAAGGAAACGGGACTCCTCGTTTTGGCGCTTAATATGATGAAACTGGCGGTGAAGGGCCGAGCAGAACTCCTTCGCTGCTAAAAAGAATAGGCACTTCTCGGAAAATCTTACAGATTTTCAAGAAGTGCCTATTTTTTTTTACATATGTCGAGGCTACTTATGTCACAGCCACTTTTTTGTGTCTTATTCTGCTTCTGCTATATCTTTAACTACTTCTTCTAGATCAATTTCACGTTCTAGATAAGCTGGATCATGAATTGGAAAATGTTGACGAAATTCTTCCAACTCGCTCCACTCAATTGTTCCTTCGTTTAGCTTATAATCTAACACGTGTCCACCGAATTTTTTATCATCGCTGATAAAATGCAAATGGAAACCAGCTGAAGCGGCACCTTGGAATAACTCGGGAGTAAAGAAACCAATAATCGTTCCACTAACCTTTTCTTGAGAAAATTCTGGTTGATTACGAGCAGCTTCTACAAACTTAGGATAAGGTTTCTTTTGTTTAGGTGAAACCCGCACATGCATAAATGAGAAGCTTCCAGTTATCTTAATTGCTGCAAATAAATTGTTGCTAATACGAGCCATTAGTTGGTCTACAATTTCCTGTGACGTTTGCTCTTCATCGATTTCAAGAACTTGTTCGGCTTTAAAATTAGTGACCGCAGCATACGGAGTCCACTCTTGACCTGTTAAGGTATGAATTTCACCTTTTTCATTGGCATGATACATAATGCTATCTAAAATAATCACTTCACCATTAGAACCTGATAATGTCCCTAAACCGAAATCACCATATGCACCTAATTCCCCGATTTTCTCTGTGCCATCCATCAGGTCACTCATCAAAGCGCCTAAGGTTCCATGCTGATATAAGTAACTCATTGTCTCCACCTCTTAATAAAATTGATCTGGTAATACTGTTTTGCCCAACTCTTTGTTGTCGCGATAGTCGATGGGAATATCAATGATTACCGGGCCCTCTGTTTTCATTCCTTCTGCCAAGGCATCATTCAACTCTTGCACGTTAGTAGCTCGCAGGCCTTTTGCTCCAAATGCTTCGGCATATTTTACAAAGTCAACAGGTCCAAAATGCACACCAGAAGAACGATCGTACTTCATTTCTTCTTGGAATTCTACCATATTATAACTGCCATCATTCCAAATCAGATGCACAATATTTTGCTTCAAACGAACCGCTGTTTCTAGTTCTTGAGCTGAAAACAAGAATCCACCATCGCCAGAAACTGAGATAATCTGGGTGTTGGGTCTAACTAACGCTGAGGCAATCGCCCAAGGTAAAGCTACGCCTAACGTTTGCATTCCATTACTGAAAAGTAAATGACGTGGTTCGTAACTTCTAAAATGGCGCGCCATCCAAATATAGTGACTGCCGACATCTACCGTGATCGTCATGTCGTCTGTCACTTTTTTTTGCAATGTATGAATCACATCTAGCGGATGAATCCGCCCTGCAAGTTGATTGCTCGGCTGACGATCTGTTTCTTGCAGTTTCACTTGTAAGGTTTCTAGGTAGTTAAGTGCATCCTCTGGCAATTTGTAACTGCCCATTTCCTTTTTTAACCCTTGTATATTCGCAGCGATATCGCCAATTAATTCTTCTTCTGGTTGTAAATAAGGATCGATTTCAGCGGATACTTCATCTAGGACAATGACATGGGCATCTTTTTCGGCGTTCCAGTTGCGGGCTTCATACTCAATCGGGTCATACCCCACCGCAATTACCAAATCACTACGTTTTAAAAGCATATCTCCAGGTTGATTACGGAACAAGCCTACTCGACCAAAGAAATGATTTTCCAAATTTCTGGAAATAATTCCGGCTGCCTGGAAGGTTTCTACTACGGGAAGTCCCGTTGCTGCGACTAATTCACGGATCGCTTCAGTTGGTTTTTCGGCAGAAGCGCGCATACCTACTAATAGAACAGGTACTTTGGCTTCCTTAACTTTTTTAGCCAACTCTTGTATGTCTTCCCGACTGGCACCACCTAATTTAGGAACGGACAAGGGTTCAATAACGTCTCCTTTGACTTCACTATCCGTGACATCTTGAGGGATCGAAAGAAAGCTAGCTCCTTTTTTGGCAGTCTTTGCAATACGATAAGCATTGGCAATATTTTCCGAAATCGTTTCAGGATCTTGAATTTCCGTACTATATTTTGTAATTGGGCTAAACAAAGCGGCATTATTCATGCTTTGATGGGTTAATTTAGATAAATCTGAACGCTTTACTTGTCCAGCAATGGCTAAAACAGGATCACTTTCAGCCGTAGCAGTAACTAAACCCGTAGCAAGATTACTTGCCCCAGGACCACTTGTAGCAATCACTACCCCAGGCTCACCCGTTAAACGACCAATTGCTTGTGCCATAAAAGCTGCATTTTGCTCATGGCGCGTAATAATTAATTCAGGTCCCTCATCTTCTAAGGTATCAAATACACCGTCAATTTTGGCTCCGGGAATCCCAAAGACAAAGGGTACTTGATGATTCATTAAACTTTCTATAATAACTTCTGAGCCTTTTTTACTCACTGTTATACACCTTCTAGTTTTCTGTATTATTAACATCGAGAAATATAGCACCAAAACCTAAATATATCAAATAAGAAACATTCGAAACATGTGTATCATAATTTCTTTACCTTTAACACTGTAGTAATAAGCTTTCTTAATTTTATCCAGACTTTTTGCACATTAAAAAAACTCAGATGATACCTTCATCTGAGCTGGTCTATTTGATCGAATTATTTAACGTTTTTTTATCCAGACACTTTCAGTTGGTTCACAAATATTGTTCTCTATTTAGTCAAATACCAGTTTTGAGCATTTTTCAGTAAAATTTTTTCAGCTTGTACTTCGGAAAAAATCGTTTGAATCAGCGCTATATCTTTGATATTGAATCGTTCAGGTGAGCGTGTCGATGGTAAATCACTACCAAAAATTAACCCGTCAGGATTTTCAGCATACAGCTCTGGCAACAAAGTAATTAATTGTTCTCTTGTATAGTCAATTCTTCCAAAACCAGTTACTTTAACGGTTACACCACTGGCTAAGAGTCTTTTTAATTTGTCCTTTGAAGAACTGCCCATACCTAAATGATCAATCGATGCTTTAGGCAGCTTAAGAATCACTTTTTTCAGCTCTTCAGAAAGAGTGTCCAAATCCAAATAAAATTCGGTTTTCCATTTAACTAAGTCATAAACTCTTGCTGAAAAAGCTTCGATGGTTTGAATACTTTCAGATACTCCACGGTAAAGGTTAAAACGAATCCCTCTAACGCCAATTTGGTCTAATCTTACAATCTCTTCATCGGAAGTCTCAATAGGCAGCTGTGTAATCCCAACGAAATCGGGGCCTAGTTTAGTTAACGCATTTTCTAAGTAGGTTTGATCAAATCCTTGGAAAGAACCGGCAACAACGGCACCCCCTCGTGCTTCAATTCCTTGATTCGCTAATTCTGTCTGGTAATCCTCCACGGTATACACTTCTGGTGTAAATCCATTATTGGTAATAATCGGATAATTGGGTTCGATAATATGAAGATGGCTATCAAATATTTTCATTTTTTCCTCCTAAAGCGGGATTACTAAAACTAGTGGTTAATTTTATTATACTATGAAAATGAGTAGCTACTAAATTAATCGTTAGTAACTACCCATTCTCTTAGCATTATTTACATACAGATATTGCAATTAACCTAATTTTCAATCAGCTCTCTCTAACATAACTTTACTTATGCTTCAAAATTGAACTCTTTTGACCAGTCAAACTCACCAGATTCTTCGTAGCTTTGCGGCCAATGAGCACACCAATCAGGCGATTGATATTCCTGGACGATCTCTGCACTAGGAGTGTAGGGCTTCAGATCCAAAAGCGGACTACCCACTTCGGCATCCAAATAATCCAGTTCAACAATTCCAGCTTCTTCATCTACCGAAAGGATACCAGCCACTGATACAGCAATGGGATTAGGCCGCACTGGACCTCTTGTCGCAAATATTCCCAATTTTTCTGGCCCCTTCTTATACGGTTTTTCTACTACTCGTTCTGCCCGTAATTCTGGCACGTCCAGTTGATCAAACCAATACAGAACCATCACATGACTGAAATCCCCCAGCCCCAGCAATGCATCCTTCACTTCTTCTTTCAAAACCAAAGTTGTTTTACCTTCTTGCTGTGATACTTTACCAATCGCTTGTAATTCCATTGGACATCTCCTCCTGTAGTACGAGGATAATCCCTTACACTGTGTGAGAGTCAAGTCGCATTAACGGAATTTGTAATTCTGTTAGGTATTCTTCTGGATCATCCGTCTCATCAGGTCCAATATGGCAGACTTGGCGTGTAATTTTGATCATTTGGTATTCTGGATGCTGATCCAACCAATAGGCAAACTCCCGATAAGCACTTGCTAACTGGTGATAATTGCCTTTTACTAGCATACTAGCTGCCAGCGGAATTTCTGGAATCATGCGGCTTTCTAAGGGTGCAGCGACTGGTGCCAGCTTTGAAGTTCGCCACACTAATTCAAGATCCACATCCTGCTCCTTGTACTCCTGATCATAAAAAATCGTCGCTGTTCCTAACTCTTCAGAAAAAATCAGTAACTCCTGCTTAGCCATCTCATCATAGAATTCTTGCCAAAACTTCCCCTCATGATAAAAGCTTGTAATTACCTTACGTATACAAATTGCTGGAAAACTAGGAATCGCACATAGTTTTACTTCGTAGGAAACTGGATGGTTCATTCGCTGAATTGTTCGATGAATCGTTTCAATCCTCAACTGAGCCTTAGTCATTTCTTCTTTAATTTCTTGCTCTTTTTCAATTAGTCGGGCCGCTAACACCTCCTGTGAAGCGGTCAACAACTCTTTGATTTCTTGTAACGAAAAGGTCAATTCCTTTAGTAGCAAAATCCTGTGCAACTGCTCCAACTGTCTAACAGAATAATAGCGATAGCTTGATGCTTGATCAATCTTTTGCGGCTGTAATAGCCCAATCTCATCATAATGACGCAGCATCCGAATTGAGACATGACCCAACTGGGAAAACTCTCCAATTTTCAACATTGTTTCTCCTCCAGTTTTTATTATACGGATTATTCAGCTTGTTGTCAGGAGAATTTTGTGGGATAATCAAAAAGAACAAACGTTCTTTTTGAAGGGGGATTCCTATGCACTACGCTAGCTATAAAACGATTCTTTCACCAACTAATAACATGAATTTGTTTCGCGGCTGTACCCATGGCTGTATTTATTGTGACAGCCGAAGTGAGTGTTACCAGTTGAATCATTCTTTTGAAGATATTGAGGTCAAAGAACAGGCGCTAGAAATTTTAGAAGAGCAGCTTTCACGTAAGCGCAAGCCTTGTATGATCACCACTGGAGCTATGACAGATCCTTATATTCAATTAGAAGAGCGGCTTCAAATCACGCGTCATTCCCTTGAGCTGATTGAAAAATATGGCTTTGGTCTCTCAATTCAGACTAAGTCCAGCCGAATTTTACGGGACTTGGACTTGTTAAAACGCATCAACCAACAAACCAAAGCGGTGGTCCAAATGACTATGACCACCTACGATGAAGAACTGTGCAAAATACTGGAGCCTTATGTATCCAGTACTTATGAACGCTATGAAACCTTGAAGGTATTCCATGAAAATGACATTCCCACTGTGGTCTGGCTGTCACCGATTCTGCCCTTTATTAATGATACTGAGGAGAATTTGTCAGGTATTTTAGATTATTGCTTGAAAGCTGGAGTGAAGGGGATTATGTGCTTTGGCTTTGGAATGACTTTGCGGGAAGGCAATCGTGAGTATTTTTACCAAAAGCTGGACCAGCACCTTCCTGGCATGAAGCAAAAATACCAGCAGACCTTTGGGAATCAATATATCTGCAATAGTCCAAACCACAGCCAACTAATGAAACAATTCATCGAATTTTGCCAAAGGCATCAAATCATGTGGCGCACGGAAGAAATTTTTACTTATTTGAAGAAGTTCGAGCAACGAGAACAACAACTGAGTCTATTTTAAAAACCTCAAATCCATTAAAAATTAGGATTTGAGGTTTTTTGATTAAAGTGATTCCGTTCTTAATTCCAGATAAGCAATTTCTTCTGGGGTTAAATGAACATCTTGCGCTTTTAAGCTAGAAAGCAATTCCTTTTTATTACGCGGTCCAATAGAAGCAAACACATCAAATCGGTCATTTAATACGTAAGCTAAAGCAACGTTAATTGGCTCCACTTCTCTGATCTTAGCTACTTCTTCTACTCGTGCCATTTTTTTGAAGTTGCCTTCTGTGAAGAATGCCCCTTTAATATCTTCTGGTGCATCAGCATTCATGTCTTTCCATAACGGAACGAAGAAACCAGCCCCTTGTGCACCCCAACTCATAACAGTAATACCCATTTCATTATTTTTCTTCACATAATCAGCATCTACATAGACTGCCCGGAACCAACGCGGTTTTTTTACATCAGCTAAAGTAAAGGATGGACTATTTATACTAATACCTTGGTAGCCTTTTTCTTTGCAATAATCATTGGCTGCTTTGATTCGTTCTACCGACCAGTTACTAACACCGTAAGTAGTAATTTTCCCTTCCAAACGATGCTGTTCAAAGCGATCCATTAATTCTTCTACTGGTACGTCTTCATTGTCACGGTGCATCACGTACATATCAAAATGTTTTACACCCATGTTTTTCAGGCTATATTCTAAGTCTTCAGTGATATACTCTGCACCAACACGGCTTTTATCTGGGTATTGGACATTATTTTCATCTACATAATGATGACAAGCTTTATTTACTAGCAGCAGTTCATCACGATTTCCACGCTCTTTTAGCCATTTAGTAATAACTGTTTCAGCTTTTCCGCCATTGTAAAAACGACCTGTATCGATGACGTTCCCGCCATTCGCCACATAAGCATCCATCAATTCAAAAATCGCTTCCTCATTCTCAGGACCAAACCAGCCAGTTCCTAAAGCAATCCGGGCAACCTGCGCATCCAATCCCTTAATCTGACAGTACTCCATTTTCTTCCTCCTATTATTTATTTGAGTAAAACGATAAAAAAGATCATCCCACTCAATTGTTTCATCCACCTAATTACTTAACAACTACAAAGATCGTCTTTATAATAAATTCAATTATTCACAATCTCTTTACAACTCTTATTCTAGAATATTTTGGCAATAAAATCTAATAACTTTTTATACCACTATCAATAGACTTAGACTATCGTTTCAACCAATAGATGAGAAAGTGGTGAAGAAAATTCAAAGTTGGGTGTCTGCTCACAAAAAATAGATGCTTTTTTTCGATCTTATTGATAGAATCTATTTATAGATGAGGTGAAGGTAATGAATCTTAGACAACTTGAATTCTTTTTGGCATTGGCAGAAACAGAACATATGACAAAAGCGGCGAAACAACTTCAGACTTCCCAACCCAATGTCAGTCATGCAATGTCTACTTTGGAACAAGAATTAGGCGTTCCTTTGTTTAAAAAGAATGGACGAAATATCAGCTTGACTAGATATGGACGATTATTTTACAGCTATATCTCTCCTTCGTTAAAGGAAATTTACAAAGGGCAGAAAATTTTAAGCGACATGGCAAACCCCGTACCAGAAGAAATTCATTTTGGTTTTATCTATACAGTAGGCTCTGTAATTGCGCCTCGTATTACCCAACAATTTACTAGCAAAAAGGAGCACCGCAATGTTCAATTTGACTTTCATCAAGGAAATTCAAACCGCATTGTAGAGCTGCTAAAAGATGATGTAATCGATGTTGGAATCTGTTCAAAGGTAAAAAATGTACCAGAAATTCAATTTACTGTACTTGCCAGAGAAGAAATGGTGGTTGTGGTACCAAACAATCATCCGTTGGCAAGTGAAGACGCCATCCACTTGGAAAAGATAATTCCTCACCCGGTGGTTTATTATCGTAAGCAAAGTGGCTTGCGGCCTTATTTGGATGAAATGATGGCTGACTTGGCGATTCATCCGCGCATTGCATTAGAGCTAGATGAAGACCATAGTGTATTAGGCTTTGTCGGTCATGGATTTGGTTTGGCTATCATGCCAAATATCCCATCGATTTCTTCTTATCCAGTGAAAAAAATTAAAATCTTGGATCGTTTACCAGATCGTAATCTTTACTTGGCTATCAAACGTAACCATCTCCATACAGCAATAGTACGTGATTTTTGGAGTTTCTGTCAGAACGAATTTGTACTAGGGGAAACGGTTGATTTGGTTTAATCGTTTACATGTTAAAGACGCAGCGATCAGTCTCACTGCGTCTTTTAATCATGTCTAGCGCTTTATTTAATTAGCGCTCATTTTGTCCTGCTACTTGCCAATCCTTTTATCCAACTACTTATTGCCCGAAAATCCCTCCAATGCTTTCAATAGGATAAATCAATTCCTTTTTACTTTTTAGTGTCGTGTTGATATCCAGTGCCTCAATTTTACGGTTTTTGATCGCTAGACAGCACCCTTGCTTCTCTTTAGACAACCGAGCAATGGCTTTCTTACCGAATTCGATACCTAAGATTCGATCAAAAACAGCTGGGGTTCCACCTCGTTGCACGTGACCTAAAATCAGATCATGGATAGCATAATCAGATACTCGCTCTACTTCCTCTTTAAAATTGCGACAACTGATTGCCCCTTCAGCAAGGATAAATAACTGATACTTCTTTCCTTTCGCTTTGGAGTCTTTGATGATTTTATTAATTTCCAAGGCATTAAAATCGGCTGTTTCACAAATCGTATAATCTGCTCCCATTGCGATGCCAGACCAGAGGGCAATATCGCCAGCCTCTCTTCCCATCACCTCAACGGCAAATATATGGCCATGACTTGATGCAGAGGTAATAATTTTATCGATCGCATCCACCACATTTCCCACTGCCGTCGTAAAACCTAGTGTCAACTCCGTGTCGGGAATATCATTATCGATCGTTCCTGGAATGACGACTGTTGGAATACCTAATCGGTTTAATTCCCAGCCTCCACGATAACTTCCGTCGCCGCCAATTACAATCATTCCGTCAATTTCTGCTTGTCTCAATCGCTCTGCGACTTCTTTACGGATTTTTTCATCTAAAAAGCGCAAGTCTCTAGCACTGCCTAATACGGTGCCTCCTGTGTTCAAGATGGGAAACACATCTTTAGGAAGCAACGAAACCGACTGATTGTCGATCAATCCTTGATAGCCATTTGTATAACCAACAATTTCAATACCTTGTTTAGCTGCCTCCAGCACAACACTATAGATGACCGCATTCATTCCCGGCGCATCGCCTCCACTTGTTAGCAATCCGATTCGTTTCATACTGTTTCTCCTTCTAAAGATAATTTATATTGATTTTGCTTGACCAGACCTAATTGTTCACTACTTATTCTTATTACTAAACTGATTCATATGTTCGCAACCATTTACGCATATGTACAACACTCTTTAACCATTGGCTATTCTTGATATACTCTTATTGAAACCCTAATCTAGGATAATGCATTAGAATCCTAGATTAGGGAACCGTATAATTTTTTTGTAGTTGTGCGTTACTCTAATCATCAGAGCGAATAGCCAATAATGATATTTGGGGTGAACATTATTGACTTTTTTTATTATCCATCGCATTCCTCCAATCAAATGAACAATTATTTATTGAGTCACTAAGTGTGTCTGGACTCACAACTTTTCATAGATTGAAAGCCATGAAAAGTAGTTTACTAGGTTAATCTTCGCCAACATTTTTTATTAAAATAGAGACCGTCTCATACCCTAAGCATTAAGAGCCAACAGTCATCTTTTCTAAGCGACCTTAAGGTACCGTTACCTATTTTTGCTTATTTCGATCTAAATTTTTTTCAGTTTAAAACGCATTTTACATGAATCAAGTTTCAATGGGTTCTTTGGCTATTTCCAAATATTTCTTCCTATATTTTCCGGGACTCATCCCTACTTTGTTTCGAAAGACTAAATTGAAATTACTCACATTGTCATACCCTACCGAAGACGCAATGTAGGAAATACTTTTATCTGTAATCAATAACAAGGTCTGGGCTTCGCCAATTCTTCTGCGGAGTAAATATTGCATTGGTGAATAACCGTAAGTTTCGCTAAACAAATGCGAGATATAATACTGACTGGCATGATTGTCTGTGGCGATCTTTTGCAAATTCAATTGTTTAGAAAAATTCTCGTCTATATACCGTTTCACTCGCAAAGCCAAAGGATCAACGGCAATTTCCGCTTTCACGTCATTCTTCGAAGACTTTAGTACTCCATAGTAAACTAGAGAAAGCAGGGTTTTGCCTAAATATTGGCTTATTTGTTCGTAAAAGTTGGATTGCTTTTGAACCATGGAGAACAATATTTCAAAAATCTCTTTAATTTCATAAAAATGATCGCTGCTCTGAAAAACCGGATTTTGGTCATCTTCAATCAGCGCATTTTTTCTTAAAGGTAACAAATGCAGCATTTTGAAAGCACAACAATAGATACTAAGACCCTCATCCGTATTAATTTGTTCGTCATGAATAACGCCACTATTAATGATTAAGACATCCCCTTTTTTCACATGATAAGAGGTACCTCCAATGAAATAATGCCCTTCACCACTAACAATCAACAAAATTTCTAATAAATCGTCATGTCTGTGCATGATTCTCGGATAAATATTATCTTTTTCTTCAACTGTGCTGACATAGTACAGTTTAGGTACACTATAAAAAGTCATATCATCAGGTAGCTTAGTATCAATAAAGTACTTTTCCATCCTTAAATCTCCCCCAAATAAAAGTATTCCCTTTCACTTTTCATCGTTGTCGTGATTTACGCATCAAATTGTCAAAAGCTATCCACGAATACCGTCATTGATTATTACTGTTTCAAAAAGGCGGAAATATACATTATCAACAGCAGTTAAGTATTGGATTTCACCTATTCATTCAGTCTCGAATCCCTTGATACTTTATGCGCGTTCACTCTCTTAGCTAATTTCACCATTTTTTATTTAATAAACAATCGATTGAATTAAATCGTTAGTTCCATAAGTGATTCTAATTCCAGCTCGTTTTCATCAGAAACACCATCCACTGAAAAACCATTTAAATTCATGAATTCTTTACGAAACAGATCATAAGCGGTTAACTCAGTAGTGAAGTTTTCTGCGTTGATTTTTTCCATCAGTTCAGTAACTTCTTTTTGCAGCTTAGGATCCAACTCCCAATTATCCGGACGTAGACGACCTAATTCATCATACTCAGGTTTATCCCCATAGATCATCTCTCGCAACAAACGGTCCTTGTGCATTATCGATGTTTCATGAGTACCTTGTTCGACCATTAATTTGTAAAGTGCAATACAATACAACGGTAAAATTGGGATAACGGCACTTGCTTTAGTAGTAACTACCTTGGAAACAGATATCAATGCCTCCCCTTTATTCTCACGTTGAAGCTTTTTATTCATTCTTTTCTGGGCTTTTTCAGCATCTTTTTTAGCTAATCCTAAGGTTCCCTTATGATAGAATTCATGGGTACACTCTGGACCAATGTATGAGTAGAGGACTGTTTTGAAATCATCCGTTAAACAGTCATTTTCCAATAGCTCATCGATCCACATTTCCCAATCTTCGCCCCCCATCACTTCAATCGTGCCTTCAATTTCTGATTGAGTTGCCGGGTCAATTTTTTGATCGAAAAGGATTTCTTTTTCCAGATTGATATTTTGGCCTTCAACGGCTTGGCCGATTGGTTTAATTGCCGAGGTGTACACAATTCCTGTATCAGGATGAATTCGTTTTGGCGAAGCGATACTGTAAACCACTAGATCCACCTTGCCGCCAAATTCTTCTTTGATATACGTAATTACTTCATCTTTCATCTTTTTGCTAAAGGCATCACCGATGAAGTTTTTCGCAATTAAACCTGCTGCTTGTGCATATTGCTTAAAATAAGCACAATTATACCAACCAGCTGTGCCAATATTATTTTCATCGACAGGACCTCTTTCAAATGAAACCCCAATCGTATCAGCTTGTGAACCAAAAGCTGTTGAGATTCTCGATGCTAAGCCATAACTTGACGAAGCGCCGAGGACAAGAACTTTTTTCGGTCCTTCGTATGTACCGCGATCCTTTACTAGCTGAATTTGGTTTTCTATTTCCTTTTGGCAGCCTAAAGGATTTACTCCTTTGGCAATATTACCGACTAATTTACTTTTAGTTACTATTTCCATGACATACATTCCTCCACAGTACAAAGTATTCATTCATTTTTTAAAGGGAACATGCCATTGGTTGAACGGCATATTCCCCTACCCTAATTTGAGCATTTTGCAAAATAGGTTGTATATTTAATAGGATCAGGTAATTAATCACATATTCAGTTCCATTAACAAACATTATTGTAGTAGCTAACGTTTAATTTAATTTGGCAATAATTCTTTCAATGTTCATCGTAGTAAAATCTTCATTTGAGATAAAAACAATTTTGGACGTACAGTTTTCTTTCGTAACAATCGATTCCAGCTCCTCTTTGTACCTTGCTACTTGGGGAGTCAGCAGCAGATAATCATAGTCGCGAGCTGCTAATCGTTCATTTACGCGGCTGACTGGTGAATAATCAATGTCATACTCAAGATTTTTCTCTCTTAAGCTTTCAAGAATCTTTGATACAAATAAGGCGGCACTGATTCCTGTTTCGCAGATTAATAATATACTTTTATCCATCTTTGCCTCCTCTTATCTTTTTTATCTATTCTTTGCAGTGGTTAACTGAATATTTTTATACCTTTTTTCCTACTAAAACAAAAATTATTTATCTAGCAAAACCAATTGGTGAGAAGACTAGGAAGACTGCGATTACTAAAATAATTGTAACGGCACCGGCAATCTTGGCGTGCTTCCACGGTTCGATATTTACTTTGGTATCGAAGGAATCTAACTCAAAGTCACCATCTGGTTTCAATTTAGAAACAATAAACATGGTGGCAAGGTCTACGAAGAAAAGAACACTGATTACATAAAGGAAATGAACATCGCTTAAAACGAATTTTGATGCTACATAAAGAACAATATGTACACCAATTGCCCATTTAGCAGATAATGCTGTGGCTTTTTTCGAGAATAAGGCTAACAAAATAATTACTAGTAAAGGCATACTGTACAAACTATTAAACTCTTGAACAAATTGATAAAGTCCCGCTGGCGCAAAGGAAATGAACGGTGCCACAATAATTGAAATAATTCCTACAATCACAGTCACTTTTTTCCCAGTGTGGGTTAACTGTTTATCATCCGCTTTTTTATTGATAATCGGCTTATAAAAGTCCAGTGTGAACAACGTTGATGTTGAATTCAATGCACCTGAGAAAGAAGAAAGAATCGCTCCGAATATCACGGCAGCAAAAACACCATATAATAGCTCAGGTAGCACTTCTGTAACTAACATTGGGTATGCATTATCCGCCTGGTCCATCAAGATATCGCCAAAGAGATTTCTGGCAACAATGCCTGGAAATACTAGGAACAACGCCCCAAATATTTTAAATACACCAACGATATATACGCCTTTTTGGGCTTCGGCTAACGTTTTTCCGGAAAGAGCTTTTTGAACAATCATTTGGTTCGTACACCAGAAGAATAATTGATTAAACAGCATACCAGTAAATAATGTTGGCCAAGGAACGATCGCTGAATCAATCGAACCTACGGAATTTAAAAGCCATGGGGTATTTTCGACAATCGATTCGATCCCTTGGATAACACTTCCATTACCTAATTTACTAAGCCCAAGAATGGGAATTAACAATCCGCAAAAAAGTAAGCCCGCTCCATAGATGGTATCACTGTTGGCACTTAAGCTAAGACCGCCGATCAACAAATAAAGAATACCAATTACGCCAATCATACAAGCAACAATAATAATGGCGGTAATTGGCCTCACGCCCAGCATCTCGTCCACATGGAAAATCTTGTTAAACACCAATGATCCTGAATAAAGAACCACCGGTAAAAATGAAATCATGTACGTAATAATAAATAGTGCTGACACGATTCTTTTGGTAACGGTATCAAAACGAATCTCAATAAAATCAGATACCGTGTCGATGCCATATTTGAAGTATTTTGGTAAAAATAATAGCGCTAGTGCCACGATTGCTATCGCTGCACAGACTTCCCAAGCCATAACTTCCATTCCTGCCATATAACTTTGACCATTTTGTCCCACAATTTGTTCAGTCGATAAATTGGTCATGATAATTGTTCCGGCGATTGGCAAAGCAGTTAGACTACGTCCCCCCATGAAAAAGCCCTCAGATCCTGAGGTATCTACCCCGCGAGAACGACGATAAGCAACAAACCAAACAATAGCAACGATCACTAAAAAACTTACAATCGAAAATAAACTCATATTCTTCCTCCCAGTTGTAATTTATACATTGAATAATTAGAACAAAAAACTGTACGATTGCTGTGTTTATTCCTGCGAAAGTACAGTTTTTTGCTGTTTATTTGTTAAGCGACAATTATAGTTTTACTACTTCACCGGATTCAAAGGCTTCGGTTAAGGCTAGCGCCACTTTCGTCGTTCTAGTCCCATCGGCCGCTCCGACACTAGGAGTTTCATCGTTTAATACACAATTTACAAAATGTTGTTTTTCACGTAAAAAGGCTTCGCTGAATCGAGCAGGCCAAGAAGGATCACATTCTACTAGCACCCCTTCTCTTCCGTAGATTTCAATTCGATCTTTGGCTGGAACTGCTGAGATTCTCAAGTTTCCTTCTGGCATCATGATTTCAGTTTCTACTTGGTAGCCGTTTGGTGCAGAATAACCTACGTGCATTTGGGCAATATTGCCATTTTTGAATTTAATTAGTGCACAGGCATTGTCTGCGCAGCCAAATTCTTCTAATTCTGGATGCAAGAAGCCGCCACCGATTGCATAAACAGACTCTACTTCTTCATCGAAATACCACATTGCTAGATCCACATCATGTACTGACATATCCAACCATGGTCCACCACTTTGCGGTGCGAATTTCAAGAAGCCTTCGATTGTTTCCAACGGATCATTACTCGTCGTTTTAATCATAAATGGTTTCCCAAATTTGCCAGAATCTACTTTTGCTTTGGCTTCTTCATACGAAGGATCAAAGCGGCGCATAAAGCCTAGTTGGAATTTCAATTCTGGATGTTTGTTGCATTCTTCTTCCACTTTGATGCAATCTTCAAGCGTAGTTCCTAATGGTTTTTCTGAAAATACATGTTTGCCAGCATTTAAGGCTTCAATGATTTGTTCTGGATGCAAGGCTGATGGTGAAATGATGAAGACTGCATCAATGGGTGCTTCCTTAATCATCGTTGAGTAATCGCTGAATAATTCAACGCCCCAGTCCTTCACGCGGTCTAATTCTTCTGGCACAACGCTACAAGCGGCTACCAAATCAACTTCTGGGATTTTAAACATTAAATCCTGTGCATGAGTATAACCTAATCTTCCTAGTCCGACGATTCCTGCTTTTAATTTAGCCATTTTCTTCCCTCTTCCTACTTTTATTAATCTTCAATAAATTGCATCACGTATTCTTTACCCATTTTTGAATAATCATACGGATTATAAACATATGGATTTTGTTCTGCTTCCACTACTAACCAGCCTTTGTATTCACGCTGTTCTAAAATTTCAAAGATTTTAGGGAAATCGACACATCCATCTCCGGGAACGGTGAAGACACCTTCTAAAATTGATTCCAAGAAACTCAATTTCTTTTCTTCACAACGCTTTAAAGCATCTGCTCGAACGTCCTTCAGGTGAATGTGTTTCACACGATCAAAGTGTTTCTCTAAAACCGCAACTGGATCATCTCCTGAGAACGTAAGGTGTCCGGCATCAAAAATGATATTGACATATTTCGGATCGGTCATGGACAACATTTTGTCGATTTCAGCTGCTGTTTGAACGGTCGTTGTCATATGTGGATGATAGACAATTTCCAATCCATGATTGTAAGCAATTTCGCCTAATTTGTTCAGACGGTCGGTAAAAGTTACCCATTCTTCTTCAGTTAATACTGGTTTGTCTTTATAGAAAGTATGTGCTCTATGCTGGATACTGTAGCTTTGATCAGAAACGTTGATGACTTTTGCTCCAGCATTTTTTAGAAATAGAACATGGTCAGTAAAATCTCTGACATCCATCCAGAATGGTCGTTCCAAAAGATAAAGACTGATCCAAGCGGTGATGGCTTTTAAATCCCGACGTTCTAATTCTTCATTCAAAATATTAGTGTCGCGGGGAAACAAAATACCGATTTCGGTTCCTTCAAAGCCTAATAAAGCAATTTCGCTAATTGTTTGTAAAAAAGTGGTCTCTTTCCCATATTCGGGCATGTCATCTTCGACCCATGCGATCGGAGCCACCCCTAGTTGGATATTTTCTTTTTTGATCATTGCATTCCCTCCTAATAGTTCTTTTTTATGCTTAACAGTTGCTTTTGCTGCCTATCCTACGTTTTTAGTATTGACGAGCGTTCTTCAAATATTTTTCTTTGTTTTCAAAGGCTTGTTGGACTTTTTCTGATTTACTGGTAGAGGCAACGCCGACATGCCACCAGCTCTTATACCCTTCCGCCATTGTCTTTGGTAATACTTTTGCATCAATCAAGACCGATTGTGTTTGTGATTTTGCATCTTTCAGTGCCGCTTCTAATTCAGCTGGTGTCTTCACTGAGTAAGTCTTCATGCCATAACCTTCACCAACTTTAGCAAAGTCAATATTGATATATTTGCCATCGGTTTTGCCAGTTTCTTCATTGCGGTAACGCATTTCAGTTGCCATGCTTCCAACCCCATTACCCATTTGCAGATTGTTGATGCAACCAAAAGCAGCATTATCGAATACAATGATATTGATTTTGGCATTTTCCTGAATCGCAGTAGTAATTTCAGAGTTCAACATTAGGAAAGAACCATCGCCAACTAAGGCATAGACTTCACGATCCGGTTCAGCAAGCTTAGAACCTAATGCTCCAGCGATTTCATAACCCATACAAGAGTAGCCGTATTCCATGTTGTACGTGTCTTTCACTTCAGCAGTCCACAGGCGGCCTAAATCACCCGGTAAAGAACCGGCAGCTGCTACTACGATTGCATCATCATCTAGTACCTCTCGTAAAATTCCAACACCATTTGACTCAGTAATTGTTCCGCCAATATCTCTAATAAAGTCATCCATAATTTCTTGGGTCCAGCTTGGTACGACTGGAACAAAATCTTTTTCGGTGTATTGAACCGAGCAAACCGCTTTGCGTTCAACTTCCCACGCATCTTTTAGCTCTTTCAATTCTTCGGTAGAATAGCTGTTTTGGTAATTCGAACTGCGTAATTGTTCTGCAATTTCTTCAATATTGATTTTTGCGTCACCAACAATGCGCGAAGCATCCAATTTTTCCGAATCAAATTCAGAGGTATTGATTGTTACGAACTTCACATCTTCGTTCCTGAAAAGTTCTTTTGAACCGGTTACGAAATCATTTAATCTAGAACCTACTGCTAGAACAAGATCCGCCTTTTCTGCCAACGTGTTAGCAGCTAAAGCACCAGATACACCCATTCCACCCATATTCATGGGACTAGAATATTTTGTCGCACTTTTTCCTGCTTGTGTTTCGGCATAAGGAATAGTGAACTCTTCACAAAATGCTTGCACAGTCGCTCCCGCTTCAGAGTAGCGAACGCCACCACCAGAGATGACTAAAGGATTTTTACTATTTTTGATTAATTCTAAGGCTTTATCCAATTCAGTCGCATCGGCTTTTCTCCGTGGAATCACATGGATCCGTTTTTTGAAGAAGTATTCTGGAAAATCATAACTTTCCCCTTGAACATCTTGCGGCAAGCAAATAACTACCGCTCCTGTATTGGCTGTGTCTGTCAACGTACGCATCGCATTAACCATTGCCGACATTAACTGCTCTGGACGGATCACTCGATCCCAGTATCTTGCGACGGCTTTAAATGCGTCATTTGTTGTTAATGATAGATCGTAGGATTGCTCTACTTGTTGTAGTACTGGATCTGGTTGACGAGTAGCAAATGTGTCTGACGGAAATAGCAGCAGCGGAACATTGTTTACCGAAGCAGTTCCGGCAGCGGTCACAAAGTTTGCTGCTCCTGGTCCTACTGAAGAAGTACAAGCAATAATTCGTCTGCGGTTATGCTGCTTGGCATAACTAATTGCTGCATGAGCCATTCCTTGCTCATTTCTCCCTTGATAAACTCTTAACCTTCCAGGGTCTTCATCCAATGCCTGACCTAACCCCACTACGTTTCCGTGTCCAAGAATTGTAAATACACCATCAACAAATGGTTCAACATCGCCGTCAAACTCGATATATTGATTGTTCAAGAATTTTACAACTGCTTGTCCGACAGTCATTTTGACTGTTTTCATAACTATCATCCTCCTTATTTGATTATTGTCATCGCTTACATGTTTAATTATAGGGATTTCTACATTTTGGAATTGTCGATTCTTGTTTTGTCTTTCTTTTTTTTCACGGTAAAAACAGGCGTTTTAGCGTGTTTACATAATTTCGTCATTTGCGATTTATTATTTCTTGCTAAATCTTGTTTTCCAGTTTATCCCTAGATCAGTCATTTTAAGTCGGTGAACCTGCGTAAAGTTTTTATCATTGCTTCAAAAAATGAAATAATCCCTTTTGAATGTACTTTGCCTATTTTGTATTTAGTTATATAGAAGGAATTGAAAAAATTTGTCTATTCAATCCCTGTGAAAGTCCATTTGGGCTGTGTAGCAGAAATGACATTCTTTATCCAGCTCCGGTTAATCAAATAGGTTCCTGGAACAGGTAAAAAAAAAGACTGTGACCTAAAACGTCACAGCCACTGAAAACTGCATAATCGGTAATAACTGAAGCAGTTCTCTTGGAAATAAGTCAGTATGCTTTCTAGATCGCTCCTCAAACCTATCAAGTTAAGCGCCCATCAAAAGAAACCGGTCACTGATTAATGTCTTATCTTTGTATTTCTTAGTTCGGGAATAAAAAAATTATTTTAGTATCAATAAACGCTTTATTAAATTTAAATAACCTTTAATTAAAATTAGCTATTGATTAAAGTAAGCGTTTACGATATATTATGATTATAAATTCCACTAACTAGCGAGGAGCCGTGAAAAGGATGAAAATTTATAAACTCGAACAACAGCATTTGTTTAAATTGACTAGAAAGCACTTGGAAAAAAGAGTGATTACGCATTGCCAAGATAATAGCAGTATCGCATACGTGGTTCAATGTGCCGTCGCAATTCTTGTACGTAACGCCTTTACACCCTTAGATTTCTCTTATCTAGCAAAAGATCAGATTTGTTCGTTGTTTTTGGAGCGTTCTCCAGAAGAATTATCTCCTGTTCGCCATTTGTGTGTTTATTTTCAAGCGTATTTTAGTAAAGAGGACTGGCATAAAGTCATCCAGCGCTTATTTAAGAATAAAAAAGAATTCTTAGCTGTTACCAAAGAAACCCGTTCCCGCACGGATCATCTTCATGCCATGCTTCATTCTGGAGCACGTGAGCCTAAGGAATTGGTGGATATTGCCACCCTGTTCAAAGACGCCAACGGAAAAAAACATCGCTTCACCTTCAAGAACGCCGATCCATGCTACTCCGTTCAGGAAATCAACGATCTGTTAGCCATCTTAGGCACCCTGACGATTTTCCAAAAAGATGGCGTGCAACGCTTCGCAGAAATCGTACGCTATATTTATGTCCCTACCACACCCGTTTATGATGCGGAAAAGAAAACAGAAGAAGTCAATGATTGGCAAGAAACTTTGTATGCACAATTAATAAAAGCGCTCGAAGTTATTTCCCATGTAAAAGTCAACGACAAACCAGGTGCTGGCTTATTGATTGAATCACCTAAATTTATCAAAACCAATTGTTACGCGGGAAAAACACCGGAGGAAGTGGCTAAACACCTATTTGACGGCTTTGCCTTCGATCCCTCAATTGATCAAAATGTGCTCATGAGTCGGATGTTAACTGGCCTAGTCAGTGGACTAAAACTAAAAGATGCCAAACCGATGATCGAATACAATGGGGAGCTGGAGGACAATGCTGGCAAAGAGCCGAACTCTGCGAACGTCACTAAATCAAAAAAACAAACGGGCACGAACAAGCCAAAGAGAGGAAAGAAAAAGTCCTCCACCTTCCTAAGTGCTGAAGAGATCCAAAAGAAAAAGGACCAATGGGAATACGAACAACTGATGAGGAAAGCGTATGTTAAAAAGCATGGGCATAAGAAAAAGCGATAGCCACGGGCACAAGGTTTTTGGTTGGGAAAAAATTATTACTGATTTAAAAACCAATGAATTTTTAACGTCACCTTGATACACAAGGCTGCGTTCCTAAATCAAAAGGAAACCAAAAAAAGAACTCTCAGATTATGCAATAACAATTAGCAACGACAAATAGTCTGCTCTATATAATAAAAAAACGCTTCAGCGATCTCGGGTCTTGTAATAATTGAAAGTAATTAAACTCAGGGAACTCATTACTGTTAGCATTGAGATCGTTGTGTTAGCAACCATTTTAAGAACTACATTCTATTCGTTAAAAGGATCAGAACCGTCCTCTTCCATGAACCTGTTCCCATTTTTCTTCTAGGAGACTACCATTTGATTAACAAGCCGATACTTTGATAATGGTAGCGGTTAATGCTACGATCATTGCACGAAACAAAAAGGAAAGAACGCTTTTGAATCGAGTGAATTTAGGAAAAAAAGTGAGGAAAAATTAGATGGAACAAACGGATTATCATGATTTTTTGATGGCAACATGGAAACCAGCAGAAACGGAAGCTATTTTAACCGCATTGGAGCTAGGAATTTTTGATAGTATCGATGCTGGACTTCATACGGCAGAAACATTAAGTAAAGAACAGGACTATCATTTACCAACAATCAAACGAATTTTATTGATACTAAAAAACACAGAATTCTTAACAGAACAAGCCGGAAACTATTTCATTTCAGCGAGGTATTCACCCTATATATTAAAGAACAGTCCATTATACAATGGTGAAATTTGGTTGCTGCATCAGCAGTTAAGCAGGAACTTGTTTGGTCATCTGACTGAAATGGCAAAAACTGGAAAAAGCGGAATCAATGTTTTTGCAGAGAAAGACACCCAAGTTTGGGAGAGCGTGATGCCGTTTCTTGATTCTCTAGCTAAAATTAGTGCCGAGAATATTGTAAGCTACTTTAAGCAAAACCTGCTGAAAAAGGATAACTTAAACATATTAGATTTAGGTTGCGGAACAGGTGTCTATACCGCCTCATTACTTGTAGAAAATGCTACTTGGCATGGCATCGGAATCGATAATGACAAAGTTATTGAAATTGCGAAAGACAAAAACAAGGATCTCGTAGAGCAAGATCGGTTCCATTTTCAAAGTGGCGATATTTTTGAAGACTTACCTGCAGTTCCAAAAGTTGATATGATCATTCTAAGCAATGTTATCCATGGCTATAATTACCAAGAAACTATTGATTTGATAAAAAATATCAGTCGCTATTTAAAGCCAGATGGCCTTATCGTGGTGAATGAATTTTTGCTAACAAACCCATCTGATAATTTGCAGTCAATGTTTGATTTGTTCTTCTCCTTAGTCGGTACAGGGAGTTCCTTCACTGACAGCCAATTACTTGAAATTTTTGGCGCTGTGGGTTTTGATAAAGTGGATGAAATTGACTTAAAGGGGCCATCTACAGTCTATCTTTTTTCAAAGAATAGTTAGGGTCAATTCTTTTATGAAGAATCCCCTAAATACAGATTGCTCATTGCTTATGAGCCAACTTTTTAATATTAATTATAGTAATTTGGTAGACAAGGAATCGGTCACTATCACTTTATAACTACCAACCAATCATTTAGAGAATAGTTCACACATAATTCCGCAGAAAAACCAATAAGAAGAACAAAAATTATTTGTAATAGTCTACTTAGACTGTGGGGATTTTCATCGGATGTGGTAGCTTTTATTTTCAGATTCCATGTTCTTGATAAGTTACGTAATCTATTTTTCTATACATCTGCTATGCATTAGTATTAATTTTGAAGATACCTAATCTTTTTTCCTTCATATGTTTTATTGTTATGGTGCCCCTCCTTTCTATGGGTGCTTTTCATTTGAATCTATGAATTCTGTTCACTAAGAAGAAAAGCGATTCGTCTCTATAAAAAGCTTGGTTATCAACAGAATTAGGTAAAATAAAAAGAAGGGATCCCGTTTCTCAAACAAGTATTCCTATTTTCTAGACGGCTTAAATCTGCTATGCTTAAACAAATATAGCTTATTAGGGGTTTGTTTCATGGATAAAAAAAGACTTGTAGACAGAAGTATTGACTATATATTAGATCATTACAAAGAAAACATTCTGATTGAAGATATATCGGATTCCCTATATATCTCCAAGTTCTATTTTTGCAGAATCTTCAAAGAAGTCACTGGTGAAAGTGTGTACTCATTTATCAAGCGGCTAAAGGTCGAACAAAGTGCTATCGATATTAAGCTGAAAAAGAAAGAAAAACTTTCCGATATTGGGCTAGACTATGGTTACAGCTCAAGTAATTACAGCACCGTTTTTAAAAATCTTTTCCATGTATCTCCCACTGCTTTCAGAGAACTAGCTAATTCTCGTACCATAAAAAATCCTTTTGATAGTAAAAAAGTGGAACAGCTTAAAGCTTTCGAAGACTATCAACTATTTGTACAGATCAAAGAGTTGCCAAATTATCCGGTCATTTTCCAGCGAACTTTGGGCAATTATGTTGAGTTGAAGGAAAAATGGGCAAACTTTATCCATCAAAACGAAAAGTTGATAAATTCGGAAACTATTCTGATTGAAAAATTTTATATGGACCCCTCTACTACAACTCATCCTAATAATCTTTGTGATTTATGCATAAGTGTAACTGATTCTACCGAGGGAATCACCACTATCTCCGGTGGAAAATTTGTTGTGTATTCTTTCAAAGGTTACATCCATGATATTTTCAGGGAATTGCAGGGGTTGTTTAGTATCTGGTTACCACAAAGTGAATTTGAAATGCGGGAACAATATGGATTAACTATTTATCATGAAATTGATTGGATAAGGGAGTACGTTGAAGCAGATTTTTGTATTCCGATAAAATAGAGCAAGAATTCAGAAGCCAACCAAAAAGTCTTCTTCTAAAATAAAGTTACTTACCACAAGTCACTTTATTTGGAAGAAGGCTTTTTACTATTTTTAAGGGAGGTTTTTCTATGCGGACACTAGAGGTTGTTCCACCTGTTTTTTCTCTTTCTTAATAGCATTAAGAAAGGAATGTTGGCGTTGAGAACAGTCAAATGGCAAGTCGATTGCTTAGCAACACCTACAATTATTCGACACTGCAAAAAATGTCACAGGGATACTGAATTTATCTGTTCGGATATGTTCCGAGTAAATGCGCAAAAAAAGAATCTCGATATTTGGTTAATCTATAATTGTGAGCAATGTAAAACCAGCTGGAATGCTACCATTTTTTCACGCACAAATTCAAACAAGTTTGATCCCGAATTACTCAATTTGTTTTTAAAAAACGATCCACAAACCGTAAAAAAGTATGGTCTAGATAAGACAACTTTAAAGAAAAATGGAGTTCAGATAAAGAAAATAGACTATGAAATAGTTGGAGAAAAGTTTCTACCCTCTGAATCAGTTAGGTTAGAGATCTCAAGCGATGTCCCCTTAGACATTAAGCTTTCAGTAATTATAAAAAGAAAACTAGAATTATCCAACCTAGAATTTAAGCAGTTGTTCATCAATAGCAGAATCGAGAAGCAGAAAGGAATCGTTAGAAAAAAATTAACCGATAAAATTACCGTGCTGCTTAATCTAGAGGAGGCAAATTGCTTAGATTAGTAACCTAGCTAACCCTATATCAAGCAGCAGAATGAGCATGCATAATAGCGAAAAAATCGTGTATTAGTTAAGAACCTAACTAATACACGATTTTTTTATTTTCTTAGGTGATCGACATGATTATATAATTTGCGACTAAATTTTATCTTATCTGGCTGGTACTTTTATTGCATTATCAGCGAGAATCAATACTTGTTCTGAGATGAAAAAAGAACATTGGAAAAAGGCTATAATGCTATATAAAATAGCAATTCACGTTTTCAGATTCTAATATCAGCAATCTTAACCAGCAGATATTTCACTCAGCTATGAAAATTCTCAGTTTTTGATTGGAAATGGTGACCGTTTAATCGCTTGATAAGCAAGTCTGACTAACAGCTGTTGATTGTCGTCAGCTGCCACACGATTGGATTTTAAGACGCCACAGTCTTGGCAACGATGGATAATTGCCCATTCACCATCGTCTTTTGACCAAATACTAACCGGTTCCATTATACCTTGGCAAAGTGAAGCGCGATCACCAGGCCGCGTGTCGATATGTTTACTGTTAAGACAATGGGGACAATGGTTGCGATGACGACTGCCAGCAGTTTCTGGTACTGCGGTTTTTCCGCAGGTTTCACAAATAAAACTGTGCCCACAAGCTTGAACTCGGTAATCGGACTTTTTCGATTGCTTCACTAGTTGTGATAATTGCTTCAAGCGCTGTTCTTTTTCTTTCAAATAACCATCTTTATCCTGTGTAAAGCAGGATTCAACTAAAAGCTTCAAGTAGCTTTCCCATCTTTCCGGTGAAAGCTCGCCTATTCGAATGGCCTCATTAATAGCACAGCCCGGTTCACTCTGATGCCGGCAATCATTAAATTTACATTGACCAAAATAACCTTCCACATCTGAAAAACTTTTCGACAATCCTTCTGTGCTCTCCCATAAGCCCACTTCTCGCATTCCAGGGGTGTCGATAATTGTAGCCCCATTAGCCAAATCAATCAACTGACGGTGACTAGTGGTGTGTCGTCCACGATGGTCTCGCTCTCTAACCTCGCAAGTATCCATTCGTTCTTCTCCTGCCAAACGATTTAACAGGGTGGATTTTCCCACACCAGAAGAGCCTAATAAGACAACGGTTTTCCCTGGCTGCAAATATTGAGATAGACAATCTATTCCCTCACCGGTAAGGGCACTGATGGCGTGGACGCTGGTGCCAATCGCAATTCGTTGAGCGGCTGCAATTTGGGGTGCATAGTCTTCAGCTACATCTGCTTTAGTCAACAAGATAACTGGTAACCCTCCTGATTGCCAAGCCAATGCCAAATATCTTTCTAGACGCCGTAAATTAAAGTCGCGATCCAATGATTGCATGATAAAAACATAATCAAAATTTGCTGCAATCAATTGGTTCTTGTTGCCGTTGGAGGCGGAATCTAAACGCGCGAATACTGATTTTCGCGGCAAAGTCTTTAAAATTAAGCTGTGATCTACCTTTTGATAATCTAAGATCACCCAGTCACCAACTGTGGGGAAATTTTCTGCGCCTTTAGGGTAGTTCCCACGCTTTATTCTGGCATAACCACTATCTTTTTGGCGGCTAAAGCCAAATAAATCTTTATGAACTGAA
The DNA here is from genome assembly GCF_051714625.1 of Enterococcus sp. AZ109. Lineage (NCBI taxonomy): Bacteria > Bacillati > Bacillota > Bacilli > Lactobacillales > Enterococcaceae > Enterococcus > Enterococcus sp. AZ109. The sequence goes on from NZ_JBIOSF010000001.1 coordinate 718,335, forward strand.
GTGATTCGTGCTTTATTTGTACTGTTATTATTAGTTAATTTTGTCATGTTGTTTTCTCCTTTTGTGTTTATCCTGCTCCTTTCTAGGCTTCTCAGCTTTCTTCACAAAATGGATGCATCAGCTGAAAAGCTAACGACTTACACTTAACATATAACTACATTCCCTTCTATTTTTCTTATTTCACTTACTGATTTCTAACATGCCTTTCCACCATCAATTACTATTGCGCCCACAAGCTACTAAATTGCTTTAAGGCTTCATCGCTAGAAAAAATCTTTTGTTATAATCACCAATTGCTCGGTTCGGATTTTTCATTCATTCGATCAAATTGTAAATCGCTATTTTTTTCTTTATTCATCCCTCTCTTTCGTTCCTGAAAAAGAGATACCTGTCTCTCAATAAATTATCCACCTAGAAAATACAAAAAAAGACGATAGTCATACTATCGTCTTAGAATACACTCATTCTATCTATCGACAGGTATCACTCATATAAGCACGCCAAATAAACCTACTCGTTTACTGGCTATTCAACTTACTGATTTAGATACCTGTTACACTCACCGAAAGGTCCTCTTATTCTAGGTTTTTAATTTATTTCAAAAATACTATACCAAGGACTGGCTATCCTGTCAAACTACTTGGGAAATTCGCTTCGTTATAAAGCGAATTTTTCAAGGCCGTTTTACTTTTTATAAACAAGAATCCAGAGCTTACACAATAATTCTAAAGAAGTTCTCGCTTCGGCGCTCGTATTAAAGAAAAAGCCGCTGATGAAAAGCCTGCCGTGATAATGCAGACTTTTCATCTTTTTCGCATTTATTCTTTGATTCGTTCTGCCAAGGTCCTCTTACTAGTGGATTTCATCACTAGATATGGAGTAATCAAACAGATAATGAACATCACCAGCAGGGCTAACCCGATTTCCCAGAAGGACAAACTGAAGCTGGCATAAGTGGCGGATTTTTTTATAATAGTAAACAACCCATAGGTGACACCAATTCCAAAGGTCCCTACCAACACAGTAACCATCAAGGCATAATAGCCCCCTTCAAACATTAGCACACGGTTGGTCTGCTTTCTGGTCATACCAATACTTTCCAAAGTAGCCAGTTCCTGTTGTCTAGCTAAAATACTGGTGGTAATGATATTGACAAAATTCAGCAGACCAATCAAGGCCAGAATCAATGCCAAGGTATTGCCGATCATTCGCATCGTGGCAATTTCTTCTTGCGCCTGAGCCCGCATGTCCGTCTTGGTTCGCAGCGTGTAAGCATATTGACTATTGAAAAACTGCTTCAGTTGCTGAGAAACCGCGTCGGCTTGCTGGGATTTCAGGTTAACAAAGCCTCTTAATAATCCGCCATTTGGCGCCAGTTGGTGAAAATGCTCCTCGGCAACGAACATCACTGGCGCCCCTTGAGAAAACACCTCTAAAAAATCATTCGGAATAAAGCCGCCGACTTTAAGTTGCTGCGGCTGTTGGGGATCATCCAATGTGGCAAAATCTAATGTCTCCATCCCCGCAAAATCCTCCGGGTAATCAGATTGGATCAACCCAGTTTCCCCCGCCTTAAAAGCGGCTGGATCAAAAGCTGCATCGTCTGCCACTAATTTTTCAGCTTCCGCTGGATCAATACTCACCAGTTTTCCGATAAAGTGCTTCGGATCAATTTTAGCGGCGTCGATCTTGGCATAGTTGAAATATTGATTATAGGATTGAATGTAAGCAGCAAACTGGTCTTCCTGGTAAGGTACACTGATCGGCGCACCGTAATAAAGCCGCTCTTCGCTTACTCCTTGGCTATGATCCAGCAGCTGAGTCATCTGTTGAGTGACTAAATATTGTTCCTGGCGATTGGATTCAGAAAGATCAGATTTGGTGGTAGTGTTGGCAGGATCGATCATAACGTCATAATCCATTTCACTGACCACGAACTTTTCAAAATCGATGCTTTTTACTAAGGTATTCACCGCCACAAAGGAAGTCAGTCCCAAGGTCATAGAAAGAATTACCACCAACGCCCGTTTCTTGTCCCGGAAAATATTGCGCCAGGCCATGAAATACAGCTGACCGCCTTTTTGGGAGCGGACTTTGCCTTTTTTCACCTTAGCTTCAGTAAACTGAATTGCCAAAACCGGAGAAACCTTGGAGGCATAATTGGCTGGTTTAATCGAGCTCAGCAGCATCACCAATAGCGAAAAAGCGGCCGCGCCAATATAAATCAGCGGCTGCGTAGAAACAACAATCGAGTCGGCATAGTTGGTGCCCTGCATCACAAAGGGGATAAACCAGTAGGACACCGCGTAGCCTACCAGCAAACCGCTGGGAACTCCAATCGCCGATAACAACAGCGATTGATTGAAAATAATCTTTCGCAGTTGCTTTTTCGTCGTGCCTAGTGCCTTGAGCAGTCCATAAAAACGAATGTCATTGGCAATCGAAATATAGAGCACATTGTAGATTAGAAGGCCGCCGGAAACCAAAATAATCCCTAAAAACATGCCTAAACCGATGATCATAGATAGGTGGCTTTGACCAGACTCTCTGACAGTTCCCTTGATTTCCTGACCCTCAGACAAGTTCAGTTTTTTCGTCAGCCGAGTATTTTCTTCATAAATATTGCTGCCGTCAGTGTACTTGATGGAGTAAGTTCGCAGACGATTATCCGAACGATATTTTTCGGCAAATTCATCTGACACTAGAAGATAGCTCAAATCCGGTACCCGCGTTAACACATATTCTTTGTAAAAGCCGCTGAGAACAAATTCCTGCTGCACTGGTTCTTCCTCAATAAAATACGAAAGAGTAATCCTTTGACCTATCTTAGGATTGGTTATGCCTAAATCCTTCAGTGCCGCCAAGGGGGCCATGATCTCCTGTTTATTTTCTGGGTATTTGCCGGTTAAATGGTCAATCGGCGCTTGCCGCAGCTTCTCCCATTCCGACCGGCTATACCAATGCAGGCTCATATTGATCTTTTTATTTTTCAGCATTTGACTGTCAACGGTACCAATTGTTTGCTGGATACCTACTGTTTCTACGGCTGGATCCTTTTTCAGCAAGTCTAGCTGCTGCTGGGTTAAGTCGCTAACGTTGGCGTCTGCAGTAGTTCCGATCCGCTGCAGGGTCTGTCGGTTATTGGCTTCTAAAAAGCTCATGCCCAAACCAAGCACTGAAGAAATCAGCAAGGTGGTTAATGCAATGGCTAGTACGATAAACAGATTGCGCCGCTTGTTGTTTTTGAAGCTTTTCCACCACAAGTCGTGGATAATTTTCCGCTGCTCCTTCATGACCAATCACCACCAGTGATCTGCACCTCAAACAGCTTGCCGTCTTCAATTCGAATCACCCGATCTGCCAGCTGAGCAATTTGATCGTTATGAGTAATCACCACTAAGGTCTGGTGGAATTTCTTAGCTGATTGCTTCAATAGACCCAGCACATCTTGGCTGCTTTTACTGTCCAGATTACCAGTCGGCTCATCGGCTAAAATAAGTGCTGGCTTTGAGGCCAATGCTCGGGCGATAGCCACTCGCTGCTGCTGGCCTCCGGATAACATTGAAGGCAAACTGTCTTCCCGACCTTTTAATCCCAGCGTCTTTATAACTTCGGCCACAAACTCTGTGTCAACCTGATTGCCATCCAATTGAATCGGCAACACTATGTTTTCGTAAACACTCAAGATCGGGACTAAATTGTAATGTTGAAACACAAAGCCGACATTACGACGGCGAAAAATAGTTAGCTCTTCTTCTGATAATTTTTCCAGCGATTTGCCAGAAACTTCGATACGGCCTTTGGTAGGTCGGTCCAACCCTCCTAATAAGTTTAACAAGGTGCTTTTTCCAGACCCGGAGGTTCCAACAATTGCGACAAATTCTTTTTCACCGATGGTCATGCTAACATCATTGACCGCATGAACCTGCGTTTCTCCTTCTCCGTAGGTTTTGGTTAAGTGATGCGTTTTTACTACATCCATTTCAACTACCTCCCTTTATCCTGAGTATAGCAAGCCCAGATGACAAGAGACTGTCACCTGGGCAGTTTGATTCTGTCAGTTTTGTAAGAATAGCGAAAGTGTAGTCCTTTGGTTGGCAGATTCTGCCAATACGTAGCCGCCTTGAGCTTCCACAATTAAACGGGTGAGATAGAGCCCGATGCCAAAGCCCTCTACCGATTTTTCCTTCTGACTGCCGCGGAAATATTTGGTGAAAATTTTCGGAAGTTCTTCCGCTGGGATTGTCGGCCCCTGGTTGGTCACTCGGATGCGGGTGTAAAAGCTCAGTTGATCCACTTCAATCGTAATAGGTGAATCTGGGAAAGCGTATTTCAAGGCATTGTCCAGTACATTGCTGAGAGCTTCGCTGGTCCATTTAACATCATGCGAAACAGTCAGCACAGGACAGCTTACTTCAAATCGTTCCCTTTGCTTTGCGTCAGTACTTTGCTGGAGGGCCCGTCTGATGGTACTAGCTAGCGGAACTTTTTGCAGATTCATGGGTAACGTACCCATTTCCAGCTTGACCATTTGTAAAAATTCGCTCACTAGCCAATTCAAGCGCTTGGAGTCAAAGCTGATACGAGCCAAAAATTCTTTCGCTTCACTCGCTGCTAAGCCTTCACTCTGCAGCAGCTCGGCGAACATCACAATACTAGTAATTGGCGTGCGCATCTGGTGAGAAATATCAGCGATCAGTTCCTGTACGCCGGCTTTTTCAGCGACAGCCTGCTGGCGATAGGATTTGTTGGCTTCAGCGATCCGGATGGCTTTAAAAATCAGCCGATCCTTGGCCCCTTCGTTATACATGGAGACCTCGGCAGCGTAATTATCGTTGATGATGTCATCCAGCACCTGTTCGATCTTTTCCAGTTCCTGCTCATGCTTTTGCCGCGTATAAAGAAAATACAACAGGAAAAGCAGGGCAAAGGCCCCCACCGTTAACCTGTATATCACCATTCTGGTCTACTCCTTTTTCCAAACATAGCCAATCCCCCGAACCGTTTCAATGTATTGCGGATTCTTCGGGTCCTCTTCAAGCTTCAAGCGAATCCGCCGCATATTCACCGAAAGGGCATTTTCATCCACGAATTTGCCGTTATCATCCCATAGTGCCTTCAGCAGCTGTTCTTTTGTCAGTACCACTCCGGCATTTTGCATTAAATAGCTAATCATGCGAAACTCAGTAGCACTCAACAGAATTTCTTCTCCTGCCTTAAACAAGCGCTGGCTCTCAAGGTTCAATACAAAAGGCGGCAGCTGAATTTCTTGCGCTTGGCGTTCTTCTCTTTTTAAAATAAGAGCAATTTTAGCCTTCAAAATTCCTAATGAAAAAGGTTTGGTCAAATAGTCATCGCCACCAATCGACAAGCCGGTAATAATATCGATTTCCATATCCAGTGCCGTCAAAAAGAAAATCGGTGCCCTGGAAAACTGGCGAATCTCTCGGCACAAATCAAACCCATTTCCATCCGGCAAGTTCACATCCAGAATAATCAAATCCGGTGTGGTTTCCTTAATTAGCTCAATGGTCCCCTGCACTTGGTAGTTAGTATGTACGCTATAGCCTTCTTGCTCCAAGCAGAAAGAGATCCCTCGTCGTAAATTCTCGTCGTCTTCTATCACGATTATTTTCTTTTCCATCTTTTTTCCTCGACATTTCGTTTTTATTTTATTATCTCGTTTCTTTCTTGAATTTTCAATGATGTCTGCACAAGGCGTAAGAAAACAATCCCCAAGTCTGCTTTCACCTTGAGGATTGCTCTGATTGATTGCCTGATTAAATTGACTTCAGTATTTGGTATAGAAAAGCTGCGGCAGTATCGACAATAGCCGGATCAACTGTGTCCAGAGTATCTGCCGGTGTATGAGTATTTGCCAGTGCTCCTTCAAAAAGATCGGAAGAGGATACAGCAAGACACGGGATTTGTTGAAAAGCAAAGGTAGCGTGATCACCGGCAAACCATTGCTCGCCAGATACGATTTCTGGACGCTGGCTCATCTGATTTTCTAGGGTGTCTGCTAGACCTCCAGCTACATTGTAAGTGGAAATCGCTGTTTTTGATCCGATATGGGCTGGCGAATCGATATTGATAACCAGCTTCACTTTTTCATCGCTTTTTGCTAGCTCCGCCAAATAACCAAGCTCACCATCAGCGCCATAATATTCTTCTGTATTAAAGGGAACGAAATCTAAAGCAAAGTCGAAATCCTCCGATTTGCAAAGGTCCATTAATTGGATCAATACAGCTAACCCAGTCGCGTTATCCAGCGCTCCCGTCGTATTGTATTGAGTGTCCATATGAGCGCAGATGATGACCTTTTCTTTTTGCTTCCCTGGCTTTTGGGCAATCAGCTGGCGACTTTCCACTAGTTCATTTTGTGATGAGATTGTCAGCTGCAGCTGACGGCGTTCACAGAGCTGTTTGACTAAAGCAAAGGCATCCACTTTAAAGTAAGCCGATGGAAGCATAAAGTTTCCATCAGAAAATAAAGGAAACGGGTCCCAGCCACTCATTTGGCTTTTCCCTGTAGCCGCTAAGATTGCTTTGGGGCGATTGATTTCCAGTGCTTCGATTAATGCTTTATGTTCCTCTGGGTAGTAGAAGGGATAATCTTTGGGCTGAATTCCGTCTTTGGTTAAGTCTCCGTGCAAGAGAACAATTTTATCTGCAATCCGCTGATCTAATTGATCTAAGGAATCTGCCGCAATCACCTCGGCTGTGCCGGAAAAGCTGGGTGAAAAAGGACTAGTAAGCAAGTCTACTGTCCCTTCGTTTAGTTCACTTCCACCATCGTTCCACACCTTGCATTGAAACGGTAATGCTTTAAGCTGATAATCCAGCTTTTCTGATACCTCTTCGAAAAATTCAAGGATTCTTTCGTTATTGGCCGTTCCCACCGGGCGCTCCACAGCAATTTTTTCTAACAGCTCGTTTACGTTCATTTGAAATTCCCTCCCGTTGTTTAACTTTACAAGATGATCTTATCATCTCAGTTTAGGGGTGGTGTGCAAATGGAGGGTTTCATTTTTGACAGTTTTTCAATCAGGTCGGGAATCTTTCTCCCCGCAGCATTGAGCCGCTCCAGCTCCGCCTGCCAACGATCTCCTACGGCGGCAGGATCATCTGACAGATCATTGGTTTCTAGCAAAGTTGCCGTATCATCAGTCATGCTTAATAAGCTTTTGTGAATTGCCGCGATACTGTAACCAGCCTGCCTCAGCATGTAGATGATCTGCGCTTGTTGGACCATTTCACTGGAATAGCGTGTTTCACCAGATGCACCAACTTCGGCTTCAGGCAGCAGCAGCCCGTTTCTTTCCCAATTTCTGACGGCTTCCACCGTAATATGAAGCTTAGCCGCCAGCTGTTTCCGGGAAAGAGATCCACCAAATTTGCTTGGCGGTCTCTTTGATAGCCAATCAGCTAAAATTTGGGCGGTCTCTTTGGCAACGTGGATTTCCGCGGCAATACGCTCTAAATAGTTTTGCGTATAGATTGCCGCTTGTTTCCAATCTTGCCTACCCGAAGCTAGCATGATATCGTTGCTGGCTAATCGAATGCCCTGATTGAAAAAAGGATAGCCATAAACACAACGGCAGATGTTCATTTGATCCACGTGCATTTGCGTAAAGACCCGGTAATTATTTTTCCTTCTTTCCGCTTTAGAAATATATCCCGCCGACTCATACAAGCGAATCGTGTTAGGGTGCAGCTGAAATAGCTGAGCCAGCTGTGAGGTAGAATAAGTTTTTTCTGGTGTGTTCATAGCTTCTCCTTGTTGATTTTACTTCTTATTTAAAATCGCCACGTTTTCATCATCAACTAATATCCCTTGATGGTCATTGATAACCACCAAATTATGTTGTTCACCGTATTCTTCAACGATGGTAGCCACTGCTTTTTTAAATTCCCGATTTTGATTGTGGGGAACCACATAAGCTGAAATTAGATTCAGGCCAGAGCAATCTACTAACTCTGGAGCTTTTGAGGGATCGTCCATTGGTTTTGAATACTCAATATTCGGTGCTACGACTATCGCTCCTGCAGATTCGCCAATATACAGCTTTCCTTGATTGACCTGCTCAACTATCAGTTGATCTGCCCCACTGCGTTTTAGTTCCTGCAGTAGGTAAAAGGTATTGCCGCCAGTCACATAAATATAATCATTTTTTTCCAACGTGCTTTTGATCGTTTCATAAGAAGCTGTCGAAATCTCCAGCTCCTCGATAATCAATCCTAATTTTTTCAAGCGCCATTTGCCTATCTTTACAAAAAAGCCCAGCTTTTCTACTTTACTAGCGGTGGGGATATAAGTAATCGTCTTGTTTTTTAAAATTGGTTCTACTTTTTTCAATAGGTCTTCTACATTTTGAAACATAGATACCAACAGCATTTTTTTCATTCAAATCGCCTCCAACAAGTTCGGAGCGGGTTTACTAAAGCTTTAATCTGAGAAAATCTTCAGAAAATCCGCCTTCTTTTTATCTGTCTAGTCATTAATTGATGAGATTCCATTCTTTTTCATCTCTTCAATTTCTTCTATTGAAAAGGGGATTTTATCTTCCTTTATCACAACATCTTTTGCAGTCGTATAGCGAAATACTACAAAATGACAAGGCTTGGTTTCGTGCACCCCTGTTCCCTGCCTTTTCAAATAGTTTCACCAGTATTATAGCATGGAAGCGATGTCATTAATTAAGAAAAAAAGGAGATAGATTTCTTCTTCCGACGTTCAAAAGTGCCACAAAAACCCAAAGAAAAAAGCCCTTGTTTCCAAGGGCTTTGGTACCATTCGATAATAATGATTAACGACGGATTTCTTTGTTCCTGCGAAAGTTTTAAAAAGACTGTTATATCAATGTTTCTAAGTAGAATGACTACATTTTGACTGCAATTTCTAGGCTATTGTGAATTAATCACTGACTGTGGCGAATATTAAATATTAATTAGCTCTCCAGATCAACAAAAACATTCAGTGGTTTTAGGCGTTCATCTTCTGTAAGATGACGATAAATTTCTGATGTTGACTTGTCCGCATGACCTAATTTTGCTTTTAAAACATCCCAACTACAATGTTCTGCAACCAAGCTTGCCATTGTATGACGAGTTAAATGAGTATGGAATGGTTTAGTAATTCCACATTTTTTAACACAATTCTTGATATGATTATTTACGTAGTCTCTCCTAAAAGGGAGACCTCTTTTTGGGGGCTCCAAGTAAACAAACAAATATGACTGAGGGATAATGAAATCTAGATGTGACCGCATTTCGTCTAATACCTCTATTAAGTGTTTTGGAATAGCAGTCATATTCAAAATTAGCAATGGTTCTTAATCAGCTAATGGCCAATGAAACCTTCACGAATTGAAAAGTATGCAATTCACTTTTCCTGATGCTGAGTCTATTTATCCACGCCTCAAATCAGACCATTTCTAAGTGAGTCACTGAGGTTCTTAACATTACTGTGTAAAAAGCTTTCAACTAAATAATTATCATAGTTTAGTTGATAAGCCCTTTGTATTTGTAACAGAACCCTATATCTTCTCTTGTGAAAAAAGTTCTTCGTTTTTACTCAATTGTTTGTAACTATCTTCTTGTCCGATTGTTAAAAATAGATATAAAATTTCAATAATTGTTGAAGCGGAAATACGAGAAAAATAGAATTCATCTAAAAATAATTTTTCTCTTGTTGCTGTCTGTAAATGAAACTTACATTCTTTTCCTATAGCCGAATTTTTATTGTTGGTAATGCCTATAGTTGTCACACCACGTTCACTAGCTAACTTTGTTATCGCATGAATTTTACTTGATTCACCTGAGTTGGAAATGACAATTAAAACATCTTCTTTTGTTAATGTTAAACTTAGTGCTGTTTGTGTTTCCCAAATGGTGCCTGACACAGCCGAAATCCCTATTTCACTAAACTTATATGCGCCATCAATGGCAACAGGAATGGTATTCCCCACTGCGACAAGTTGGACGACCCTAGCCTGCCGAATCGCTTCAATAATCTGATATAATTCATTGGTATCAATCATATTGACAGTAGCTGTCAATTCAGCAACTTTGTTCGACAATATATTTTGTAGTGATTGTTCAATATTATCAATGGATACATCATTTGATACAGGAATTGTTGTATCCTTTTCAACCACTTCCCTAGCTAAACTTATCTTTAAATGATGAAAGCCATTCATATCTATTTTTTTACAAAATCTTGAGACGGATGCTTCGCTTACATCACATTTTTTTGCTAGTTCTGCAATGGTCATATCAATTACTTCTCGAGGATGATTCATTAGATAAGTTGCTATTTTTTTTTCAGAGTCAAAAAACTGATTGTAACTACTATATATTTTATCTAAAATTGTTTGATTTTCCATGATTCCTCCATTGAAGTTTTCTTTCAAAAAAGTATAACCTTTAGCATTTATTTCGTCAATTGCGTTAATAGTTTGATAGCGCTAAGCATTTGTTTGAAGATTGATGGATTGTCAAATAGCTTTCTTTCAGACACTTCATTTTATCACAATGGATGTGACAAAAAAATGGACCATAAAGGCCCAAAATTGAGGATACATTCTGTCACAATTTATCTTCTTTTTCGAAAATAGAATCGCAAATCACCTTTAATGAAAAAGAACTTACATCATTTAGTTTGTATTCCCTGCAACAGAATCATTAAACCAGCCAAAATGCTTACAAGCTTTATAGATACCTTTATCTATATTAGTATCCGTAACATAGGATGCTTTATTTTTCAATTCATCCGTAGCGTTTCCCATGGCGATAGTAAACCACTCTTCTTTAAACATTACTAAATCATTGCTATCATCGCCAAAAACAACAACATCTTCCAAAGGAGCACCTAAATGAGCCATCATTTTTTCAATCCTTGGTCTTTTTGGTCATACTGAAACATTAAGTACTGTGGCTCAAATCGCAAATGACTCAACGTATTTTTTAAAATCAATTTTTCTTCCTTTTCTAGAGGAATTGAAATGAAAAATTTATAAATAGCCGTCAATTCTTCTATATTGAATGCTGGATCAATCACATAAGTTGTTGGCTCTTTTCGCTCACCTACTTGTTCTCTGAAGTGATCATCTTTCGCATATACCTTTTCTGAATCATCTATCATTACTAACGTGCCATAACCCAATGATTCAGCTTCACGAAGGATGGCTATGGGTTTTTCTAAATCCAAAGGTGTATTTTCTATTAACTCACCCCCGACCACTATCCCTGCTCCGCCACTACATACCATATTCGCTAAACCAATGCTTTCCATAAATGGTTTTGCTTTATAATGCGCACGCCCTGTCGCAATGGACACAAAATGACCGGCTTCTTGTAGTAATGTCAAAGCTAATTGTGCGGATGGAACCACTTGATTGGTCGCTCTATCTGTTAGTGTTCCATCAATATCAAAAAAAGAAATATTTTTTACTCAAATGGATACAACATCCCCCATTGATTTCTTACAGACGTTAAAGTCGCCATAACATCTCGGATATATTCTAGATTTTCATCCCCTGATTGATTGGTGATGTACGCTTCCATATCTTGCACTTCATATTCTAATGCACGTTCACTCTCACCAGCTTCAATCACTTCTTGACGGCCATCACTTGTGTAAGTAATCGTTGCTTTATCCGCTCTTGGGTATTCATTTACTTCAATATAAGCATCCTCACACGAAACAACTCCGCGTTTAGGTTGTTTCGCCCGCATCGTCAATGCCATAACAGCCATCTCATCATCACTATTTTTTAGAATAATACCTGATGATTCATCTACACCCGTTTCAAAATAATTAGCGGTTGTTAATACAACGTTTGCTTTACTACTCATGAAGAAACGCGCAAATGATGTGGCATACACACCAATATCAAGAAGTGCTCCACCTGCTAGTTCTTTAGAGAAGAAACGATTGTTTACATCGTATTCTTTACAGCTACCAAAGTTAACTTGAACCATTTTAACTTTTCCTAATATACCACTGTTTACAATATCTTTTAGTTTTTTATACAACGGCATGTGCAATAAAGTCACACCATCTGAAATAACCAAATTCCGTTCTTTCGCGGTAGCAACACATTCTTCTAATTGTCGGTCATTCACTGTAATAGCTTTTTCACAAAAGACATGCTTATTGCTTTCTAAAGACTGTTTCATCATTTCATAATGAAAATTGTGTGGTGTCGCTACATAGACGATATCTACTTTATCATCCGCTAGTAATTCATCTAAACTACTATAGGCATGCTGTACGTCAAATTCTGCCGCATAAGCTTTTGCTCCTTCTAAACTTACATCACAGACTGCATAAATTTCTCCGTGAACCTTTTGTAATGCTTCCCCCATTTCGTGAGCGATCCAGCCAGTTCCTATAATTCCCCAATTGTATGCCATATTTATCCATTCCTTTCGATTAACTCAGTCGTTGTCTCAGTTGCCACAATTATTTTGGTAGCAACTTGGTAGAAGAGTGATATTTCAACAACCCCCACTGTTTGTTGTAGCTTCCTATTTAATGTTTCTAAATCTTGGTGAGGTTTAAATTGTACATCTAAAATCAAATTGCCATTGTCACTTCTGGTAATACCATCTTTCGCTGAACATTTACGTTCAACAATACTTGCGCCAAGTTCATTCATCTTATTCGCAACATCCATTCTCGCTTCTGGAATAACTTCTAATACAATCGGTACTTTAAAAGGTAATTCTTCAAAAAACTTCGACTCATCTACTAAAAGGATGTAGTCTTTAGCCAATGAAGCGACAATTTTCTCTTGAGTGTGAATCCCCCCACCACTTTTTAAAGCGTTCAACGATTGATCTACTTCATCACAACCATCAAAAGCAATATCTATGTGGGAGACTAGGTAAGTGGGTAGAATTGTTAAACCCGCTTCTAAACACAAATTGGCAGTTGTAAATGATGGCGTCACTATTTTTACTTGCTTATTTTCTTCTTTCATAAAATGAATTAAATGTGAAATAGTGCTTCCGCCTCCAAGGCCAACAATCATCCCATCTTCAATTAACTCTAGTGCTCTTAATGCACTTCGCTTTTTCATTATTCCGCCTCACTTCTAAGTTTTTTCTTTAACAATGCTAAAGCAAGACAACCTACAGCTGAACCAATTAAAATGGATAAAGCGTATAATAGAGGATTTCCCATTGTAGGTAACACGAAAACCCCTCCATGTGGGGCACGCAACGTACACCCGAATAACATTGATAAGCCACCTGCAGTAGCGCTGCCCAGCACACAAGAAGGAATGACACGCAATGGGTCACTTGCGGCAAAAGGAATGGCCCCCTCGCTGATAAATGATAATCCTAATAAGTAGTTCACCATACCTGACTGGCGTTCCTTTTCTGTAAATCGATCTTTGAAAAATGTTGTACATAATGCGATTGCTAATGGTGGAATCATTCCGCCCGCCATGACTGCAGCCATAATCTCAAAGTTGCCTTCCGCTAATTGAGATGTTGCAAATACGTATGAGGCTTTATTGATTGGTCCCCCCATGTCAGTTGATTGCATACCTGCTACCACCACACCCAACAAGATTTTACTACTGCTTCCCATACCGTTTAATACGCTATTTAAGCCGTCATTAATCATTCCAACAAATGGATTAACGCCTGTTGTGATAATCGCTGTTAATAAAATACCCACAACAGGATAGATTAACATTGGTTTGATACCTTCAAGAGATTGTGGCAATTTAACAAATAGTTTTTTCAATAGTAAAACAACATACCCACCAATAAAACCGGCAAATAAGGCACCTAAGAAACCAGCGTTCACATCTCCACCAGCGGGATTGCTAAAGGTAACTCCAGCATTAGCAACCATGCCACCAATAAAACCAACTGCTAAGCCAGGTCTATCCGCAATACTCATAGCAATATAACCAGCTAGAATTGGCAACATCATGCCAAAAGAAAATTCTCCAATTGTTTTTAAATACGCTGCAATTGGTGTATTCTTACCAAAATTACTAGGATCAATTGAGTAATCATCCAATAGGAAGGCTAAAGCAATTAGAATCCCTCCACCAATTACAAAGGGTAACATATGGGAAACACCATTCATCAAATGTTTGTAGATGCCATGACCTAAACTATCTTGTTCTGAATGATCACTTTCATTTTTATCATGATGATAAACTTCTACTTCTTTGTTAATAATACGATTAATCAACTCTTCTGATTTATGAATACCATCGGACACTTTTGTTACAATAACTGGTTTACCATCAAATCTAGACAAATCGACTTTTTTATCTGCTGCAACAATAATCCCGTCTGCTTTTTCAATTTCTTCTGTGGTTAAGACATTCTTAGCGCCATCTGCACCTTGTGTTTCTGCTTTAACAGGAATTCCTAACTTTTCCCCACGAGTCTGTAATTCTTCAGCTGCCATATAAGTATGTGCAATACCTGTCGGGCAAGCTGTCACAGCTAATACACGAAAACTATCGCTCGGTGCTTCTGCGTTCTTTTCGGTAATACTATTCTCTTTTTGATCAATTAAATTTAAGAATACTTCCGCTGTTTCCGCTTCAATTAAATTACTCTTGAAATCATTGTCCATTAACATCGCTGATAGTCTCGCAAGTGCTGCTAAATGGACATCATTACTAGCATCTGGAGCAGCTATCATGAAAAACAATGTCGCAGGTTCTCCATCCAGTGAGTCATAATCGACACCTTTTTTTACAACCATCGCGGCTAGGCCTGCTTTTTTGACCGCTTTGGTTTTTGCATGTGGGATAGCTATTCCTTCTCCGATACCTGTAGAAAATTGTGCTTCACGAGCTAATACTTCTTTTTTGTATAATTCTTTATCAGACAAATTGCCACTTTTCTCCATCAAATCAACTAAATAATTAACTGCTTCATCCTTTGTAGAAACATTCACATTAAGATCTATACTCTGTTCAAAAAGCATCTCCCTAACTCTCATTCATTCAATCCCCATTCTGTTTATTCTGATAAGACGTCCACACTCGATAAAAGAAATTTCTTGAGATCTACCACCGTGAAATTTTCTTCCTCGATTTCATAATACCAAAGAAAGTGATTTTTTTCAACACATAATGAAAGAAATTTAATTTCATGGATAAAAAGTTGATTTAGATGGTGTCTCTAAGAACTGCAGATAGCTAAAAAGGATACCTTTCAACTTATGAGTCATAACATCCTTCTGAACACAAAAATAGCCCAATCATCGATTAAGATGATTGAGCATTATGGACAACATATTCATTTGTAAACTAAAGTGTCCCTCTCCAAGACTCTGAAGGTGATTATGGAAATCCAAATAAAGCTATGATTAGAGATAGTACGATGAATTATTGAAAGTCGTTTTGCTTTTGTTTCTCTGCATTCGAACCCAAGCATTTTCCTTAATTTCACCCATATTTTACCAGCTCTTCTAATGATAATAAATGGCGAGGGATAGTAGAACGATTATATAATTTTTCACATTCGCTTCCTGAAAGAGATGATTCTAAACCATAGCAGCCATTCCAGATCTTTTTTTCAAGCGATTCTTCTTCTGTAGGGTTCATTCAAAACATCCTTTCGAAGTTTTATAGAAACCGCGCCATTGCTCCTTTTGGTCATCCGTAGTAGTTGATGGTTCACCTATCGGACGATCACTAGCCTAGCCACGTAGCTGCACAATTCGGTAATCGTTTTGGTATTTTAGGAATGACTTTTGTAGTCAACCAAAAACCTTAATTTATCCCATTCTTGACTACACCAGTAGTCAAAGTGGGATAATCTGAGGGAATTTGAGAAAAATTTCGATTTTAAGAAAAAAAGAGCAAAAGAAAAAGTCCTTGTTTACCAAGGACTTTCGCAGGTTGTACTTCAACAGGAAGTCTAAAAACTTGCCTATCTTCTGATTTCTTTGATTATTGCGAAAGTCGTTTTATTGTTGTTATATCAACGTTTCCAGTCAGATTGACTACATTCTGACTACATTTCAGTGATATAGCAGTGTGGTTGAATAAGGAAATCTAGCTTTCCAAATCAATAAATGCTTGTAATGGTTTTAGCCGTTCGTCAGCTGTTAAGTGACGATAAATTTCTGATGTTGATTTATCTGCATGACCTAGCCGAGCTTTTAAAACGTCCCAGCTACAATGCTCTGCCACCAAGCTTGCCATTGTATGTCTTGTTAGGTGAGTATGAAACGGCTTCGTAATGCCACACCTCGCAACACAGGTTTTGATGTGATCATTGACGTACTCTCTTCTAAAAGGAAGGCCCCGTTTAGAAGGATCTAGGTAGACAAACAAATAAGGCTCTTCAATAACAAAATCTAAATTAGCTCTCATTTCATCAAGAACATTGATCAAGTGTTGAAGCTTCTCCATCACAAGAGGAGTAACAACAACTCTTCTTGCCGAACTAACACTTTTGGTTGTCTCAATCCGAAAATCAATTTGCCGTCCACTTACAGCAGTTTGCTTGAAAAAGAGAATTTCATTTTTTCGAAAGTCAATATCTTCAGGCTGCAAAGCTAAAGCTTCACTAATCCGGCATCCAGTATAAAACAAAACATGAAATAAGGTAGAAAGGGTTAGCTCTTCGTGTATGACAGAATAATTTAAAAGGGTTCTCAATTCATCAATCGTCAAATATTTCTGATCTAAACTTTCCAAAGAATTTTTCAAGTCTTGTACACTTTTCTGGTACTTCGGAAGGGTTACACCAACCAAAGGGTTCTCGTTCAGCAGATTGTTTTTTACACAAAATTTGAGAATTAGATTAAGCGTTTGTTTAAAGCTATAAAGGGAATTTTTGGCATAACCTTTATCTTTTAGGTCAAAGAAAAGACTAACTAAGAATTCAGAATCTATATCTTTCAATTCTTTATCACCAATCCACATTGAAAGAGTTCTTACAGATTCTTTTCTCTTATCATAGGTACTTTGCTTTTGTTCTTTCAACTCTCGATAGTGATCAAACCACATCTCGGCAACAACCGCAAATTTTTCATTACTACCTACAATCTTTTTCCTTCTTTTATTTTGTTTTTCAAGTTCTAGATAAGCAAGCTGCGCTTCGCGTTTTGTTTTAAATCCTCTTCTCGTTGTACGAAATGCCTGGAAGTACCAAGTAACCTGACCAGAAGCAGTAACTTTTCTTTTGAATCTATCTTTTGTCTTCATCGTTTCCTCCTAACATAAGGAGGAGGCGCGGTTACCTAAGACTTTACCGAAGTTTTCTATACTAATCATTATACTATGATCGCCTCCGAAAATAAATTCTACAACGAGCGAAGAGCCCGCATTTTTTCTATGAATAGGTCATAATTTTTATTCCGGTACCATTCTAGAATATCCTCTCTAGAATAATGTCCGCGTATTCCATACCAGCAGGTCGGAAAGTCAGCTAAATTGATCAAACGATTGAGTGTACTATCACTGATTTGAAACTCTCTTTTTAAATCTTCATTCGTCAGAACTAAAGGTAGTTGTTCAATTTTTAGCAGGTGGGAAGTATACTCCTCCATTAACTCTTGAATGATTGGGAAAATTTCATTTTTGAAAAAAGACTCAAAATCTTTGTTAGACATACTTTCACTTCTTTGTTTATAGTTTTTTGGCATTAAATGCTTTAAAATCGATGAACTGATCTAAAGAATAGATAGGCTTAATAGCAATAAAATACTAATTCACCAGCTTTCCAAGAGAATTTTGGCTAAAGTGTAAATCTCTCCCCTATTTTTTTGTAATATTTTACCTGAGACCACTACAGTACCTTTGAAAATTGCGTTTTGACCACTCTAGTGGTATCATAATTAAAAAATCGGAGGGAGTTCAATCACGCATGAATACTGGGATTGCCAATATTGATATAATCACGCGAATTTTGAAACAAAACACTGCAAAAGACATCGCTGAAGGTACTGGAATTAAAATCGGCACCATAAAAAAATTAAAAAGTGGCGAGCGTTCTGTCGATCGAATGAATTTGTCAGATGCTATTAAGCTGACTGAGTATGGTAAGAGTAGTTTATCGGCCGAGATCACCATTTGGAGAGAGTAGTTTATCAATCACATCTTTAAATCATTTTCTCTAATTTTCATATCAAAAATTAGAGCATATCAGTTTTATCTTCGCTATTTTGTTTCGAATTCAGATCAAAGCTTTCACGAATATTTCTTTCCGATTGAGCTCCTACTTGAAGTATCGCCATTATAGCTACACCTACGAAAGAACCAAAAAAGAAGAGTAGCAATCCTAATAAAATGTTCATTACATTTCCTCCAACTTATTGTTATTGTCAGGCTACCTTTGCAACAAAAGGTACATAGGAATTTCACCTCTCCGCTATTTATGCCGAGCCTCACGGAAGTATCATTATCTTTCTAAAATTCATGGCATTCACAGCTGCTATTGTGATTAGACATGACTAATTTACCGCTCCATTAATCAGATTAATATTTTGGCGCTAGTCTGTCGCAGCTCATTATAGAAATAAATGTACCTGACAATGCTATTCAGTTTTCAAAGATCAAATGTGTTTTCATATAGTAAATAAACAATTAGATACAGAAATGAAACCTATCCTGCTATTTTTTTGAGTTAGATGGAATGTTTCATGATGATGATTCTTCAAAAAAATAGAGCACCTAACCTTAGCAAGTCAGGAATACCCCATTTTGATCTGCAACATACAGATATGATTGCTTCTATTTTAAGACAATTACATCAACTCGTATTTATCTTCTTTGGTGTCTTTCAGGTTGCATATCTAAGGAAAACTATGTGTAGGACAAGCAAGATTCAAAGGATAGTATCCCCAGAATCTCGCTTATCCATTTAGCTTTATTAATTACTATTTTGACGTTCTGGATCAAATTGTCTAACAGCTTTTACAAATCGCTCAGCGAGTGTTTGATAACAGTCTTCATCAACAGAGCCATAACAGTTTCTTGAAAGTTTGATCAGTAAATTTTCAAACTGTTCAATTAATTTAGTCATAGCTTCATTGTCGCCAGCTTTTGCTTGTAAAATTAGCGGTACTAAATTCACATAGTTTTCCATTACAATCTCCCTCATTAGCCTTTTTTCAATTAATAAGTAACTAATGGAGGAGATCGAATTTTCACCGAAAATTTACTAGTTTGAGTTAAGATATTGTTTTAGTCTTTCTAACGCTTTTCTTCTTTGTTTAGACACCGCTTGACTACTTATATCTAATTCTTGAGCTATAGCCGGATCTTTCTTTCCTTCGACAAATCTTTTATAGATAATAAATTTTTCTCTTTTGGTAAGTTTGGCTATTGCATTCGACAATTCGATATCATTAACATACTCCTCAAGGACCTCCGATTGTTTTTCAGATAATTGCTCTAACAGTCCTTCATCTTGATATTGCAAATTCATGAGCAAATTATCATCGTGTATGTTTTCAGCTTCTTTCTTTTTTGAAAGTCGAATATAGTTTAGTTTTTCGTTGAGCATAGATTGGTGGATGTATCGAATAAACAAGTACGTTAGTTGTCTATCGTTGGTCATAATAAACTTCCTTCCTATTTCTATATTGCCAAAAACCTCTATAAGCTCTTTCAATATGAAAACTATTCGATTGATGAATTCGAGGTAATATGTTGCTAGTCAAGTTAGAATATTGAATTTGAACCTCATATTTGTCAGTCAGTCTTTCGTAAATTTCTTTACTCCCTAAAGGAACTTCTGAACTTTTTAGAATTTCCGTAATGTATGTAGCAATTCTCTCGAATGGAATTTTTTTTAGCTTACTCTGCCGGAAACTATGATTTTTTTTGCTACTATTAGAACTCACCTGATTTGTGATAGAAGTGTGCTCTCTAACATTACCTTGAATTAATCGTCTGTCATTTTTGATTTTAGTCCCCCTCTCCAACATATCTATCCGATACTTTAGATCGTAATATTGTTTCGTTAGCTCTCTTCTTTCAGTGATGATTTCTCTCATTAAGCTATAAATCAGCTTCACTTCTTCATCAATATCCAAGATATCCCTCCTTAGTACTTAATACTTCATAAGTAAGTAAACTTGAATTTGAAAAAATGAAACCAAATGCAAAAAAAAGTGACAATTCATAGAATCATCACTTTTCTTCATATATAGACAATAAAGTCAGATTCCTACTATATCAAACTTCATTCCTTTTAATCAGCTCAACAAACCTTGTGCTTCTAAGTTTTCTTTAGTAACAGTTTTAAGTGTATCCTTCTCAAAATAATTGAAAATAGACTCACTCCAAATTGACCCTTGAGTCACCCTACTATCGATTAATAATTGATCGTAATCATTAAAAAAATCAGATGGAATAGTATTATAATTTTCTTCAAACACATTTAACACTTTAGGTAGTCTTGGACTTTTAGTTGGGTTATCCAGAGGCTTACCAATTGATAATCCGAATAGTGGATAGGTAAATTTAGGCAAGTTAAAAAGTTGAATTGTTTCTTTTGCATGATACCTAACTCCACCAACAATTACGCAGCCAAGTTCTAAGCTTTCAATAGCATTTACGGCATTCATCGCAGCTAATCCTGCATCAATTCCTGCCACAAACAAGTTGTCAATATTTTTTCCAAAATCATGATGGATATCATTGGATTCAATAATAATTCTAGACCGGTTAAAATCCGCAATAAATAGTAAAAATACAGATGACTTCAATATATGTCCATTTAATGGATTAAGTTCAACAAGTCTTTTCCTTTTTTCTAAATCTCTTACTACTATTACACTATAAAATTGACCGTTAATATGTGTTGGAGCTTTTTTCAAACAATCAATAATTGTCTGTATTGTTCTATCATCAATCTCAAAATTTTTATCAAATATTCTATGCGTTACGTGATTTAGCATTGTATCAGTTACTTGATTCATTCTAGTTTGTTCCTCTTTCTTTAATATCTTTTTCTTTTTGATTAAATATTCCACTTGATTTGTAAATTATTAATACGATTAAATAAGTAAGAATAGTGAAAAAAGCTATCCCAAAAAAACCGGTGAATCTTGTGAACAAAATTCCACCAACAATTCCACCAATTGTAGTACCGGTATACATGGCTGCATTAGACAATGACGACACGGTACTCCTTGCAGTAGTTGTAGTACTTTGTAAAGTAGTCATAAAAATTGGGAAGATAAAACCATTAACTATAAAAGCCAGAGTAAGTAATACTTCTGCTACGTATAACGAGCTTGAAAACGGAGTAGCAAAGTATAATACGCAAAGCAATATTATTCCAATCAACAGTGACTTTGAAAGCCCCCATCTAGCTATAAGTTTGTTACCAAACAATGTACCGAATAAATTACCTGCTCCTATTGCTATCATTGCTGTACCAACTCCAGATACACTCAAATAAAAGTCTCTGGTAAGCCAAGAACCGATGAATGTCATCATACAAAAATTTCCTGTTTGGAATACTAAATAAGCAAATAAGTATTTTAATGCCAAATTGTTTTTTAGCAATGCCCCGTATACTTTTCCAATTGTGGCATTATGATCAATTTGACTCTGAATATTTAGAGAAGGCAAAAGTATACTCACCACAAGTACCATAACTAGTGAAACAATTGAAATAGCAAAAAATGGTGCTCTCCAAGATATCACAGCTAGATAACTACCGATAGGCACTCCAATTAATTGAGAAACTGCAAGCCCAGCACTAGCCATACCCATCATTTTCACAATTTTTTCTTTGGGAGCAATAACAGGTATTGATGCCCAAACTTGTGGGGTTACAAAAGAAGCACTAACACCAGCTAAAAATCTAAATAATATCATTAGTTGAAAACTTGTTGCGAATCCACATAAAAAAGTAGCTAATGCAAATCCGATAAATCCAAAAATCATTACTTTCTTTCGATCTCTTCCGTCTGAAAATGGCCCACTTATCAAAGCAAACAGTGCATATCCTAAAGCATATGCACTTACCATCCATCCAGAAATACTTGAAGAAATTCCATATAGTTCTGAAAGCGTTGGTAAAAGCGGTGATACTAAGAAAGTATCTGTTCCAATAAGAAACATGACAAGAAAAAAAATGATTGAATACTTTTTCATAAAAAGCAACTCCTAAAATAAATTTATTTTATTGTTGTGGAACTATCGAAACTCAGATGATAACAATTCGATTGTTCTGCAATTATGAATATATCGTATAGAAAGAAACCCAGATTCTATAAAGAATCTAGGAATCCCGGAAGATATTTATCAAAGGTATCTTTATTTAAGGTGACGAATTTTTCTCTAGATTCTTTTCTAGTTGATGTTAATCCGGCCTCTCTAAGAGCTTTAAAGTGATAAGAAACAGTTGATTTACTTAGTTTAATATTTTCACCAACCTCTCCACAACCAACTTCTTTGTCACTATTTTTTAGTAACCTGATGATCTCTAATCTAGCAGGTTCAGCTAAAGCTTTTAAGATTTTCACTCTGATTTCATCTTCTTGCTGTTGCGATTGTTTTGTATTCATGAAACTATCATAGTACTAAATGGTTCGTTTGGCAAGAATAAACAATATTTGTTCATTCGTTTTTTTCTAACGATACTGTTCAATATCGTATAATGGAATAATTTTGATACTTCTATTACTTTAGAAATATAGAAACGAGGTGACAATACATGGATACGAAGTTGAGTAAACAGATTCTCTTGGACAAGAATGTACGTATTGACAATTCAAGTTTAGGAAACTTTATTTGGATTAGAACAGGTACAACCATCAACAACTCTTTTATCGGAGATGATGTTTTCATTGGTTTCAGATGCAAAGTTAATAACTCTAATATTGGGAACTATGTCCAAATTGCTTCTAAATCTAAAATTGGAGGTGGACTAAAAACTACTAAAATAGAGGATTTTTGTTGGATAGGAGCTAACGTTTCAATCGCTGATGGAGTAACAATTGGTAGAGGCTCGGTTATCGGAGCCAATTCAGTTGTAAAAAAAGATATACCACCAGATACAATTGCATATGGCACAGGGTTATTAGTAAAAAAAACAAGGATGTATATTAAAGATTCTGTTCCAGATTTCAGATCAGCACTAAAGTCCAATCTAGCGAAACAAGTTCTTGGCGAATATCTTTCTACTGATAAAAATGGGAATTCCATATCTGCTCATATAATTTGTGAGCATGATTATCAAATTGGTTTTAATAATATACTAATCGGGAATGAATCAACCGGTGGTTATATTCAATTTGGAAATAACGTGTCTATTTCTAATGGCTGCATCTTTGAAGGAGCCGGAAGAATCATTGTTGGGAACAATAGTCAGATTGGGAACAATGTACACATCGTTTCTAACAGTCATGATTATTCACAACAATCACTTCCTATGATTTATCAACCAGTCAAAATCGGAAGTAATGTAGTTATTGATGATAACTGCTTAATTTTAGGTGGAGTTTCAATTTCTGATAATTCATTTATCAGTAGCAACAACTTTATTTTAAAAAATGTATAGGAGGACAAATTATGAGGAAAGTACTTTTAGCCCCAAATCCTACAGGAGCAGGTCACAACATGAGATTACTTGCTATTGGTAAAAAGCTTAAACAAACCAACGATAGTTTGGAAATCAAAGTTTTGCTAGGATCACGTCAAGATGTGTTTACAGAGCTTTTTGAAAAAGCAGGAATAGAAGTTATCGATTTGAATCCTACAGGTATTATTGGTTATTCAAACAAATCCCACTTGAGTAGGACTCTTAATTGGAAAACTATGATTACTAATTATTTTATTCCTACCTTTTTCAATGGTGATAAAATCTTAAAGTATGTTGATTTAATCAATGCAATCGAGCCTGATTTATTAATCAGTGACTACAACATTAACGCCTCTATCGCCGGAATAACAACAAATACTAAATCGGTCTTTGTAACTGAAAGACATAACTTCACATTAGTTGATGTTGAGATAAATGATTTGATTTCCGGAGGATTTGACGTAGATATTCCCGAAATTACTGCCGCACAGAATGATTTAAACAGACTTTTCTCGTGGCTGATTGAAAACACAGATTTAGTTATTACGGACAAAGTCTTTTTAGAAACTTTCAAAAGTGATGTTCAACTATCGAATAATGACAAAGTGCATTTTGTGGGCTCCATGTATGTAGAGAGAGAAGATACAGAAGCAATAGATTTTAAGTCTTTACTTATCAATAGAAATGATCCATATATTGTTGGCACTGTCAGCAATACAACTATGTTGGAAGAAGACAAATTCAAAAATCTTGAGGTTTATATCAATACTTTTAAGAGACTAAAAACGTTTATTCCAAATTTACAACTAGTTCTATTAGGAACTAGTGAAAAGCCTAAAAGAGATAGTGGGATTGTTTATTTACCTTATCTTCCAAATTGGAAAACATTAATTGAAAATAGTAATCTTCTTGTCTCGCATCCTGGTTGGATTACTGTAACGGAAGTAGCTTATCTTCACGTTCCAACAGTCTTCTATCTTCCAAACTTCATGGAGTATCATGAGGTTGAGGCCTATCGAAGATTGGAGCAGCTCGGATTGCCTGTTTTTTCTGGATACAACACAAATAAATTCAGCAACATCATTCTTGAAATACTACAAACCGATAAAGATAATCTTTTTTTAGGCTATGAAGCATTGTGCCCTTCCGAAGATGGAGTTGATAAAGCAATAGGGTTAATTAACAACTTGATAGAAAATGAGGTGACAGTTTAATGACTAAAATTATTGATAGTTTGGAAATGTTTACTAGAGAAAACTTCTATGATCAAAACTACGGAGGATTCCATGCTGCGATTAATCAATCAAAAAATGATATTGTCACGGAAGATAAAACGTTAGTAGACATTGGATTAGGTCTTTTAGCCTTCTCAAAAACTCAAAATAAAGATATGCTTAGTAAGCTATTAGACGATCTAGAGCTATTCAAACATTCCAAAACTTTAGGCTTTGATGAGATTATTGATACTGTTTCTTTGCCTTATGATGCCGGTAAAGTGAGAACTACCTTCACACAAATTTTGGTTCAACTAGGTATATTCGAAGCGGCAAAAGTTTTAAGCAAGGAAGAGCTCTTAAATCAATCTGTATCATCAATCAATTCAATTGTTTCTAAATATTTTTCTTTTAAATGACAGCAAAAGCTTTCGAATTTAATACTGGAGCACTTGATTTTTTAGACAAAGCCGGTACAGATGAAACAATTGGTTCAAGATTAAAAAATACGATTCATTTCATTCAAAAAAACATTTCTCCTTCAAATACTAGAGAAATTCTTTCATTCTCAGGAAGATACTATCATTTTGAAGTTTTCAAAGATGATATCTATTACTTTGAAACTACTGGAGCTAAACATAAGATAAAACTTGTTTCACGAAATAAATCTATTGAGTTTACTTCAACTTTAAAAGAAGTTGAGAAATTGAATCATTCATTTTTAAGAACACATCAGGGATATATTGTAAATTGGGACAACGTCATAGGATTGGATAAAAAGAGAAGAGAGCTTTTTCTTGTTGATGAAAAAAAATGTCCGGTTTCAAGATCATATTATGCATCATTAAAGAAGAAAATATCAGAGATTAATGAGCTAATACAATAAGCAACCGCCCTCTGTGTTTGTTACATAGCTGGATGGGAATGGAACGAATTCAGGAAAATCTCTTCATAACCTACCTCCAGAGAAAGACGCAAAGCTCTGAATTGAGAACTTTGCGTCTTTCTGGAGGTATCCTTATTAAGTTTACGGTTCAAATAGGATCTTGCCCATGCTTTTTCCAGACTCCAGAAAATCATGGGCTTTCTTCCCTTGAGCTAACGGAAATATGGTTGGTTCACTAATTTAGATTTTGCCAGATTTAAGTTAGCTGAGAATCCTCTCACTTCTGCTGGTTCTCAGACCTGAATTGGTTAAATGGTTCCACAAATTACCAATCAGTATACTTATAGGTTGAGAAACTGATTTTACGTAGTCAATAATTGGTGAATTACTGCAACCAAAGTCTAAAAGAATAATGACACATCAAACAAACAGCTAGACAAAAGGAGCCACCTAGCTGTTTGTATTTCTAGTTCATTTGGTTTAGTCCGCTACTTCAGCATCAGTTGATTAGTTCAGTCGCAAGAAATATAACTAATTTTCAAAATTGAAAGAGTAATCTCACGATTTGTACTTCGCTAAAAATTCTTCCCGATCTGAGCTGTAGCGATGATATTTGCCATCTTCGTCTACCGACAGCAGCAACAGCAGCATATCAATAATCGCTAAATGAGCCATTCTAGTTGAACTGACTGCTTCGAAATAGGTTTTCTCACTGGTATAGCTTAACAGTAAGTGGTCGACTAAATTGACTAATGGAGATTTTTCATAGCTAGTGATAGCAATCGAAGGAGTGTTGCGTTCCTTCGCAATCGTCGCTATATCCAAGATCATATTGGTACTGCCTGAGTTAGAGATCAGCAAGCACGCATCCTTTTCCGTCATTCGAAAAGCAGCATTCGTCTGCATTTCCGGTCCGATATCCACATTTGTCCGAATGCCGTATTGGGTAAATTGATATCCGGCATAGACTGCGATGGGATTGGTGTTTCCTGCGCCAAAAATGTAGAGCGTATCACAGGTCTTAATTAATTCCAGTGATTTTTTTACCGTCTCGCGATTAATTAATTCATCGCCCTTTTTCAGCTCTTCACATTTGAACTGAAAAATATTGTGAATGGAGGTATTAAAATCATTCAAATCGATTTCATAACTCTGGTCAGTATTTTCATCTTGAATATTTCTAGCTAAGGAAATTTTAAAATGATAAAAGCCTTTGCATCCAGCTTTTTTCGACAGCCGCATAATCGTTGCTTCACTGACGTTTGAATGCTCTGCCAGTTCAGTTACACTCATATTGGTTACCTCGCTGGGATGCTCTAAAACAAAGTCTGCGACCTTTTTCTCTTGTTCAAAGAGATCATCATAAATGGCTTTCAATGATTGTAAAACATTCGTATCGTTCATAATTCACACCTCGCACTATCCGACTTTTATTCATTATAAACGATAGCGGCTGTATAACCAAATTTAATTTAGTTCAACCGTTGCTACAAGATTATGCTTTTGACCATTATCATTTCCAATAACATCAATCTCTTTAACTGCTGCCATATTAGTAATCACAACAACCATTTCATCTGACTTGCCTGCAGCAGTGATTTTTGCTAAATCTACTTTAGCAATTGGCGTTTGCTCAGTAACTTTATCGCCCACTTTAACTAAGAGATCGAAAGGCTCGCCTTTTAATGCTACTGTGTCAATTCCCATATGAACCAATACTTCTAATCCATTGTAGGTTTCAATTCCGATGGCATGCTTGGTTTCAAAGATGGTTTTAATGGTTCCTGAAACGGGTGCATACATAGTTGAGTCTGTTGGTTTGACAGCATAGCCGTCACCCATCATTTTTTGTGAGAAGACTGCATCAGAGACTTCTTCCATTTTCAATACTTTTCCATCACAGATTTGGAACATATCCACTTCCTTGATGTTTTCAGCGATACCAGGTCCGTCAGCAGTTTCAGGGAGATCAGCAACTGCCACTACTTCATCTGGCTCACCATCGTATTGGCGTTTGTCTTTGGCGCTAAAGATATACGTCATGGCAAATCCAGCAATGGCCGAAACACCGATGGTTACTAAACAGAAGATAAAGTTAGTCATGCTGCCATCTGGTGAAATATACACTGGTGAAGTCACAAGTCCTGGACCTGCATATACGTATTGCTTCAAATCGACTAAACCAGCAAACACTGACCCGATTGCAGCACCCGTCATAGCACCTAACAAGGGTGTCCTGAAGTTTACACAGATACCATACAAGGCAGGCTCGGTGATCCCGATAATTGCCGTGATTCCTGAAGAGGCACCAATTGCTTTCGTATCAACATTTTTACTCAAATACCAAACAGCTAGCGCTGCACCACCAATCGCTGAGTTCCCTGCAAGTCCCCCAGGCAAGAAGATATTGTCAAAGCCGACTGCATTCAAGTGTTCCATATTAATGAAGTAAACGGCTTTGTCCATCCCAGTAATGATACTTAGCGGTGTGAAGAAGCCCCAAATAGCTAAAGCACCTAATTTAAATTGACCAGCAATCATGTTCAAGAAAGCCATCAATTGAGTTCCGGCCACGTAACCGATTGGTCCTAAGATGACTAAAGTAACTGGAATCGAAATTACTAAGGTTACTAACGGCAGCAAGAAGTAACGTCCAGCTTGCGGAATTTTGTCTTTGAAGAAACGATAAACCATCGCCATGAAGGCAGCACCCAACAGCATTGGCAAGAATGAGCCATTGTACTGAACCGCGGTCACTGGCAATCCTAAGAAATCAAGTCCAGTTGCGTTGTTGATTTCAGGTGCTAACAAAGCCATCCCAAGTAACGCTCCTAGCGCTGGATCGGCTTTTAGTTTTGCCATGGCTGACCAACCTAAAACGATTGGCATGAAGTAGAAACCAGCACCAGCCGCGCCATTCAAGATCACAACCACGCCGCTATCCGCATCTAAGCCTAAGAAATTGGTACAAATTGTCAGAAATGCCAACAGCATCCCACAACCAAGGTAAATCGGAATTACCGGAGCAACAGTTCCACTAAGATACTCAACCACCATCGCACCGGCACCTTTTAAAGTCAGCTTGCCTTTTTTAGCTGGTGCTGAACTTCCGCCGCCAGTTCCCTTAAAGCCCGTGATATCCATAAACTCTTCGTATACGGTACTCACATCAGTCCCGATGATAATTTGGATTTCGTTACCTTCCATAACCCGGACACCCATGACAGATTTGGTCTTTTTCAAACCAGCCTCATTCAGTTTGTCCATATCTCCTAGTTTAAAACGCAGTCTTGTCGCACAATGCGTTGCACTTTCAAGATTACTAATACCACCGATATTCTTTACAATTCCGTCCACAGTAGCTTCATATTTCATATTGAATACCTCCTTTTTTCTTTACCACATTTTTTTACCCTTCTGACGGCAATAATCGTCTTATTCGCTGTTCATCTTGTATTTACTATATAACGTAACTTCCATAAGTGCATGATTTATTATCAATTACTTGTAGCGTAGTAAGAATCATTGCTGTAGATTGCGAGCTGTTCCTTAAAATCCTTTTGCAAACGTGCTAGTTTGAATGTCTGGTTGCATCAAGAACGTAACGGTTCATTTTCGTTCCTGAGTTGCCATCATTCGATTAAGTCCCTCCTTATTTGATTTTTATAGCGGATGATAATCAGAAGTCACTAAGATCATCATTTATAACAGACTAAGTACTGACGGTTCGTTGATTGAAACGAAGGAATCAGAACGATCAAGCTCATCTACCCTAAATTTAAAAGGTCTTTTTCAGTTTTTATTGATGTTCGTTTGATTGACTTGCATAAGGAAGCGGTTACACAATTGCTATATTTTGACTTCAGGCAGTTGCATGAATCCTGAATGTCAAATCATCTATTTATAAGTTCTAAAAATTTTCTCAATTCCTTAGCTTTGTGAAATCAATCAGCGAGAAGCCACAAGACATACTAGAGTTGCATGTCTTATGGTTTTCTCAAAGATTCCTCTGAAAAATACTTTTTTCATTTACTAATTGAGCTTGATACTACTTAGTCTTATTACCCATGTAAATTATAAGCTTTTAGCAGCTTCAACAATTTTCTCAACGGTTAAGCCGTACATTTCGAACAATTTGTCCGGGTTACCAGATTTACCAAATTTATCTTGTACGCCAACCATTTTGATTTTCTTCGGTTCGTTTTGAGCTAACAATTCGCTAACTGCGCCACCTAGTCCACCGATAACGTTGTGTTCTTCAACAGTTACGAAACCTTTGACTTCTTTCGCAGTTGCTAAAAGTAATTCTTCATCTAATGGTTTGATAGTTGGGATGTTGATGACTTTCGCATCGATTCCAGCTTCGGCTAATTGTTCAGCCGCTTCCTTCGCTTTGGCAACCATTAACCCAGTTGCAACAATCGCGATATCTTTACCTTCCCGCATTACTTCACCTTTACCGATTTCGAATTTGTAATCTTCATCGTGTAAAGTTGGTGTTGCAACGCGGCTCATACGTAAGTATACAGGTCCTTGGAATTCAGCAGCGGCAAGCACGGCTTGTCTTGCTTCTACATCATCACATGGATGGATAATTGTCATATTTGGCAGGCTGCGCATAATCGCGATATCTTCAATCGCTTGGTGAGTCCCACCATCTTCTCCAACACTGATCCCAGCGTGAGTACCGACAATTTTTACGTTAGCTTTAGGGTAACAAACTGAGTTTCTGATTTGGTCAAACGCTCTACCTGTCGCGAACACTGCGAAAGTGCTGGCAAAAGGAATTTTGCCGCTTAATGCTAATCCGGCAGCAGTTCCGATCATATCTGCTTCCGCGATCCCCATATTGAAGAATCGTTCTGGGCATTTATCGGCGAACATCATTGATTTAGTGGCATGCGCTAAGTCGGCATCCAAGACGACAACATCTTCATTGTCGATTAATTCTACTAAGGTTTTTCCAAAAGCTTCTCTAGTTGGTGCGTTCATTATTCGTTACCTCTCAATTCTTTGATTGCAGCATCATGTTGTTCAGCATTTGGAACAACTCCGTGCCAGCTTCCATCATTTTCCATGAATGATACGCCTTTGCCTTTAGCAGTTGCGGCGATAATTACAGTTGGTTTGCCTTCAACTTTTTTCGCTTCGTCGATGGCATTTGATATTTGATCGATATCGTGGCCGTCGATTTTGATGACTTCCCAGTTGAATGCAGCAAATTTTTCGTCGATTGGATTGACAGTCATGACTTCATCGTTGGTTCCATCAATTTGTAACCCGTTGTGGTCAACAAAAGCAATCACGTTGTCTAAGTTATAGTGAGCAGAACTCATGGCTGCTTCCCAAACTTGACCTTCTTGTAATTCACCATCACCGAAAATCGCGTAAATTGTGTGATCTTGTTTGTTTAATTTCGCAGCTAACGCCATGCCGTTCGCAATACTTAAGCCTTGTCCTAATGAACCAGTTGATGCATCCACACCAGGCGTTGATTTCATGTCTGGGTGTCCTTGCAGCATTTCGCCGGCTTTACGAAGCTTCATTAATTCATCCTTCGGGAAGTAGCCTTTGTTCGCCAATGTTGCATAAAGGGCTGGAGCTACGTGTCCTTTTGAAAGAACTAAGCGATCGCGGTTTTCCATTTTAGGATTCTTCGGATCGATGTTCATTTTGTCGTAGAACAATACGGTTACGATATCTATGATTGATAATGAACCGCCTGGATGTCCAGAGCCTGCTTCGGTAAGCATGTCGATGATGTCAATTCTCGCTGAATTGGCAATTTGTTTCAGTTCTTCTGTTCTTGCTGTAGTCATTTTTAATCCTCCAAGTTTATTCTAAGTTTGAGTGTTTTTTGAACATTTCTTCATTTTCTTTATCTGATTTTTCCATTAGTCCTAAGACAATTGAATCGCCTAGCAGCAGTACTGATTGTTCATAAAGGGATGCCATCGGTTGAGCTGACGTGAAGCTGCTTTCTTCCACATTTTTACTTGGTGCTGGAATGACTACTTTTGCATCTGCCAGATTAGCTAATGTTGAATTGCCGTTTCCAGTAAACGCTAATACCTTACCTCCAAAGCCTTGGGCCTTTTCTGCCATCTGCAAAAATTGTTTCGTCTCACCTGATCCAGAAGCAATGACTAACAAATCATCCTTTTCAAAATTTGGTGTGATTGTTTCACCAATTACATAAGAATCTTTACCCATGTGCATCAAACGCATCGCGAACGATTTAATCGCAAATCCTGCTCTACCCAGCGCCAACACGAAAATTTTAGGTGACGCTTCAATTAGCTCTAATGCTTGATTAAACTCTTCATCAGAAATTTTAGCTAACGATTGTGAAATCTCTCCTACAATTTGTTCTTCATACTTGTTCAAACTCAATGTTCCTTCCTCCTATACGAAATATATTTCGTTTACAAATAGAAGTATAAGCGGTTCCAGTTCAACAGTCAAGACTTTTCGCGAAATTTCTTTCGCATAAAGCGTATTCACGATCAGATATATTGCTTATGGAGAAAATTTATGTCGTGTACGCGAAATTATTTTCTTTAGATATAAAGTGAATACGTGAACAAAAAAGGCGAAATACAAGCATTTATCTCTGTTTTATGCTTGAACGCCGCCGCGAAATCACCCAAAAAGGCCACCAGATATCTTCAATCAGAAAATATCCGGTGGCCGAAATGATTTAAACTATACTATAGAAGAAAGTTCGCATGTGTCCCAGTTATTACCGTTGTGTCACTGGTACTTTCAATGCTTCCCATTTCCAGTTCTCAACTTCAGGAATATCGGTTCCTTCGGTTCTGATAAAGTCATGGTGGAAACTTAAGGTTTCGTCCATCTTGTTAGAGAATTCCGCAGCCTTTTCACCTAATGCAGCATTTGCCCCGTCTTGTGCTAAGTGGAAACGATCCATTTCGCTAAATACCCGCATATCAAACGGAGTAGTGATATCGCCATTTTCCCGGTAGCCATGAATATGGATGTTGTGATTGCTGCGATCAAAGAAGATGTCGCGAACCATTCCTTCATACCCGTGGAAAGCAAAGACAATTGGTTTATCAGTCGTAAACAAAGCATCAAATTCATCATCGCTTAACCCACGAGGGTCTACATCTGGGTGACGCAGCTTCAAAATATCGACAATGTTGATGAAGCGGATTTTTAACTCAGGGAACTGCTTGTTCAAAATTGACACGGCAGCTAAAGCTTCTAAGTTTGGTTCTGTACCAGCTGCAGCGATAACTAAGTCAGGTTCGCCGCCATTATCAGTACTTGCCCAATCAATCACCTTCAAGCCCTTTTCCACTAATTCTTCCGCTTCATCAATTGAATAAAATTGCGGACGTGGATGTTTGCTGGAAACAATCAAGTTAATGACTTGTTCGTCTTGCATTGCTTTATCCATAACCGCCATCAGGCTGTTAGCATCTGCTGGTAGGTATTCACGAATAAATTCAGGTTTCTTTTCTGCTAAGTGAGTTAACACACCTGGATCTTGGTGTGTGTATCCGTTATGGTCTTGCTGGAAAACAGTTGAAGTAGCAATAACATTCAAGGCTGGATACTTTTTACGCCAAGCATGGGCACTAGCTTTACGCATCCATTTGAAATGCTGTGTCAACATTGAATCAACTACACGCAAGAAAGATTCGTAGCTGGCGAAGAAACCATGACGTCCTGTTAGTACATAGCCTTCCAAGAATCCTTCAGCTTGATGCTCTGATAATTGACCATCGATTACCCGACCGACAGAAGATTGCCATTCGTCGGTGCTGTTTTTAGGTTCTAGCCATTGGCGATCAGTGACTTCAAAGACTTTATTCAAACGATTAGATTTAGTTTCATCTGGACCAAAAATACGGAAGTTATCAGGATTTTCAGTAATCATATCACGAGCTTGTTGACCAAAGATAATCATATCTTGAGCCATTACCGCACCTGGAGTTGTCGTATCGATTGCATATTGTTTCCAATCTGGCATCTTCATCGGTTTTGGATCAATACCGCCGTTAGTAATCGGGTTGGTCGACATACGTTTGTCACCTTTAGGAGAAATTGCTTTTAGTTCCTCAACAATTTTGCCATTTTCATCAAATAATTCTTCAGGACGGTAAGATTTCAACCATTCTACGAATTTGTCAATGTGTTCCATATGTTCAGAATCCACTGGGATTGGTACTTGGTGAGCTCTGAAGGTACCGGCAATTTGTTCGCCATCCCAAGTTTCAGGGCCAGTCCAGCCTTTTGGTGTGCGGAAAATGATCACTGGCCATTTTGGCATATCAGCATCCTTAGCGTCACCTTTACGTGCTTCCGCTTGGATCGCTTTAATTTCTTCAATCACGGCATCCAAAGTTTCTGCCATCATTGGGTGAACTTTTTCCGGATCAGTTCCTTCCACAAAATATGGCTTCCAGCCCATTCCTGCAAAGTATTGGGTTAATTCCTCATTGGTTTTACGAGAAAGAATCGTTGGATTTGAGATTTTTCCACCGTTTAAGTAAAGAATCGGTAAAACAGCGCCATCGTTAACTGGATTAATAAATACATTCGAAAACCAGCCAGCTACTAATGGACCAGTTTCAGCTTCGCCATCGCCGACTACTGTAGCTGCAATTACATCAGGGTTATCTAAAATAGCGCCGGTTGCGTGTGACAATGCATAACCTAGTTCGCCACCTTCATGGATAGAACCGGGTGTTTCAGGAGCAGCATGTGAAGCAATACCTCCTGGAAAAGAGAAAACTTTACATAACTGTTTCAAACCAGCTTCATCTTCTGTGATCTCAGGATAAATTTCTGTGTAGCTTCCGTCAATATATGAGTTCGAAACCATTACTTGCCCGCCATGTCCAGGCCCTTCGATATAAAACATATTTAGATCAAATTTATTAATTGCTCGATTTAAATGCGCGTACAAAAAGTTTTGTCCAGCAATCGTGCCCCAGTGTCCAATTGGATGAGTCTTCACGTCTTCTTTTTGGATCGGTTTTCTTAGTAAAGGGTTATCTTTTAGATACATCTGAGCTACTGAAATGTAGTTTGCTGCCCGCCACCAAGCATCAACTTTTGCTAAATAATCTTCTGAATCAAATTGGGTTGTCATATAAAAACTCCTTTTTAAATTTTTATTACCAGATGACTATATCGTGAAAATATGAACAAGTAAAGGGGTTTTTGGTATTTTTTACATATTTAATTGATTCAAACGTTTTCAAATTGTTTTTTATCGAAATTGAGATATATCAATCAATATCCGGTTTTTTCAGGCTTCATTCAACAGCAAGAGCAATTGTTTGTTATTGATTCCGATATATAACGATAGTCGAAATTCTTTCTAAAAAAATTCCAAAAGGTATAAT
The DNA here is from genome assembly GCF_051714625.1 of Enterococcus sp. AZ109. Lineage (NCBI taxonomy): Bacteria > Bacillati > Bacillota > Bacilli > Lactobacillales > Enterococcaceae > Enterococcus > Enterococcus sp. AZ109. Next base: position 753,359 of record NZ_JBIOSF010000001.1, read on the forward strand.
TGAAAACTGAATAATCCGTTTACAATTTATATTCCTTAATAAACAATGATGCTGCTCAAAAAGATTGGTTATTGTTTTCCCATCCTTGAAATATTTTGGTAGCAACCTACATAGCATTTCGGTATTTTGTTATTAAAATTCAGCAACACGCTTTCTTTTAGATTAATAGGATACTCGGCTTCTTTGACCGCCGACGCTATTGTCCGACATCCGTTCTCGGAAAAATAATCTTCGAATCGCAGTGTCTCACGACAAAAGAGAAGAGACCAATCGCCTCTCCTTAATTGATAGATATTTATATTTACAAAACAGTGGTTTATCGCTCAAAAGAACGAAGGCGTCATTTCGACTTTCTACCCAACAAGAACAATAGATTTTTTGCCGTGATTGCAGCTTTTTCTAAATTACTGTGAGCCTGTGAAAGAGCAGTTTCTAAGGTGGTTATTTTAGAAATGATCGAAACTACAGCATCGATACCAGCTTCCTTGAATAAACTTAAATCGCCATCAAACATTCCGACAAAAGCAACTACAGGAGTGCTTCGCTGTTTTGCAAGCATACTGATTCCGACAGGAACTTTGCCTTGTAAACTTTGTGCGTCCATTTTCCCTTCACCGGTTATCACTAAATCTGCGTTTTCCAATTCTTTCGTAAGCCCAGAATACTCAGAGATGATTTTAAAACCCGATAAAACTTCAGCATTGAGTAATACACGCAACCCAATTCCAAGACCACCAGCTGCGCCATCTCCGGCAACTTTACCTTTGCCACTACTTCTTAAAAGTATTTTCTCATAGTGACTCATCATTGCTTCGTAAGAATCTTGCTCGTTCACATGAATGCCTTTTTGCTTGCCAAACATTTTTACAGCACCAGAATCACCGGTCAGGTAACTATTAACGTCAGTTGCTAGTAGGAACTCTACACCATTTATTAGAGGACTAACTCCCGCATAAGATATTTCAGCTACCTTACCAATATTCTTTCCTATTGGTTCAAGATGTTGCCCATCAGAATCAATAAAAATTACACCTAGAGCAGCCATCGCGCCGATCCCGCCATCAACGGTTCCAGTTCCACCTAACCCAATGATTACTTTTTTAGCACCTTTATGCAAAGCTGCTAAAATGGTTTCGCCAACGCCAAAAGTATTCGTATTGCTCGGATGTGTGGTGCTTTCCTCCGTCAAAAACTGGATGCCCGCAGTGTCAGCAGATTCAATAACAGCCAGCTTCTCACTCGCTATCCATACGTAAGAAGCCGTTAGCTCATTTCCAGATAAATCATGGGCAGGTATTTGCTCTAGCTTTCCCTTGTAGTTCTCCAGAAATGCTGCTAATGTTCCTTCGCCACCATCAGCAATCGCAATCTTTTTTACCTCAGTGTTTTCATCAGCAAAAACCTTTTCAATAATGTTATTCGCCTCAATACTCGTCATCGACCCTTTCATTGAGTCAATCGCAGTTACAATTTTCACTTTTCACCTCTTAGTGGAAGCTATATATGGCTACTCGTTGCCAGCTTCCTGGTTTACTGATTCAAAAATGAACAAATAGCTCCGTAAGAATCTTTTGCATGCTGTTCTCCAGAAATTGTTTTTGAAGTAATTTCTTTAAACTCTGAATCTGGAATATATTCATGCAGCAGTTCAGCATAGCTATAAGGATGTAATGGATCTAAATGACTACCCAAAATTAGCGTTGGCATAGAAAGCTTGCGCCACTCATTCCTATCAGTATTTGGAGAATCTCCAGGCATACAGATTAATTTTGGCGATGCCTCGCTAGCGTAAGCATAATCAAATTGGCTTAACAGGGTCTCACCAGCATAGCTAGATAAATTGTTCATTTTTTGATAGATGCCGCTTTTCTTGTACTCAGCCTTCTTATCCTTTATTTCCGGGTTATTTAACAGCTGATAAATCACTTTAAATGCCTCACGAATATCTGCTGGCTGCGGACAATCTTCCCAAGCTGGTCGCGAAAGAACGAGACGCTTCACTCTTTCTGGATATCTTAGAGCGAAGTTTAATGAAACTCCAGCTCCCGTTGAGATTCCTCCCAAAAAGAACTGATCTAGCTTTAGATAATCAGCTAACGCTTTGACATCATCAGCAAATTGATTGAAGCTAAGCAGCGACTCGTCACCAAAATATCTGGTTTTACCATGACCTCTGAAATCCATCACAATTCTTCTGATGCCGGCTGTTTTCTTCATTAATCCAGATGTTTGCCCCGTATCGCCACCTAATCCGTGTAAAAAGATAAAAGGAGTTCCTGAATTCGCATCGTCTTCAAAGTAAAAATCAATGTCGTCTTTTTTAAAAAAAGCCATTTTACTCCTCCTATAACTCTCCTGAAACAGAATCAACATAGACCTTTTGGCCAGTTTTTACAGACTCTTGCACTGCTTGCATCACTTTCATTGCTTCGATTCCATCCTTAACAGTTGCGCCTCTACCGGCTTTTCCTGTCAAAATAGCCTGAGCGAAATCTTCAATTTGACGGCGATAAAAATGTCCATCTACTGCAATTGGGCGGTGGAAACTATCGTCAGCAACTTTGAAAATCTCTACATCGCTACTTCTGAAGGTCCAAGGATTATACGTTTTAGCCAATATTGATCCATTTTCTCCATAGACTTCAAAGCCTTCGTGCCAATCCATTCTAACCTGCAATGTTAAATCTAACTGCGCAACAAAACCATTTTCAAATTCTGCCGTAACAAACCAAGAATAAGAACCGTATTTTTCAGTTAGCCAAGCCGTTACAGCTATAATGTTTCCGCCAAGATATCTTGCCGTATCAAACAAATGACTTCCGTGACCTCTCATATAATAGCGACGCTTATCCGCTTTTGGATCTCCAGCAGGTTTTTTCGCATTAGGACCTGTAAGAATCACTGGTTGGACATTGTCAGTAGTTGTGTAGCGATACGTATTATCACAGTACCAAGCTTTTAATGCCAGCATTTCTCCCATTTCATTGTCAATAAAGTCTTTTGCTGCTTCAATACCTGGATCAAAGCGTTTCATGTTTCCTACCTGTACATGAACCTTTGCTTGCTCTACAATTTTACCAAGGTTTTCAACTTCTTCAATAGACATGCCTAAAGGTTTTTCAACTAATACGTGCTTTCCAGCTTCGATTGCTTTGATTGACATTGGCACGTGGAAATTATCTGCGATCCCAATAACCACTGCGTCAACTTCTGGATCTTTTAGCATTTCATCAAAGTCTCTGTACAATTTCGTTGGGTGATAGATACTATTCATTTCATTCAGTAAGTACTCATCTACATCACAGATTGCATACAATTCAGCATTTTTAGATCGTCTAATTGAATCAAAGTGGGCAGCCTGTGAAATTTGTCCCGCTCCAAGTACCCCAATTTTCACTAATTTGTCATCTTTTTTTATATTTGTCATCTTACTTTTCCTCCATTAATCCTAAATTTTCTAGTGCATATTCAATGTCTTCTTCTTCTAATCCATGCATAATAATTGGCCCGTCATAAAACTTAGTTAGTTTCCTTAAGTATTCCACCAATGGAATGGTACCTTTTCCAACGGGAGCAAATTTGATTTCTTTATCAGTCACAAGAGCGTCTTTGCAGTGAGCTAGCGAGATTACATCTTTGAGTTGCTCAAGTGTACGTTCTATTTTTTCTAATTGATTGTCAGCATCTTTTATTGTCACGATGTTAGCCGGATCATACAGCACTCTTAGATGTTTAGAGTCGAATAGATTAATCAAGCGCAAAGAATCTTCTGCTGAGCTAACGACATTTGCCTGCTCTGGTTCAAAAACGATGGTGACGTTGTTTTCTTCAGCTACTTTGAGCATAGCTTCGATAGACTTGCTAAGTACCACCCAAGCTTTCTCAGTATGATTATCAGGATGAGGACTCCAAAAGTCTTCTTGATTAAAGCTACCTGTTGATATAGAAACAAAAGGAACGCCTAGCATTTTTGCAGATTTTACAACCGTTTCAAATCCAGCTAAATTTTCTTTCCTTTTGGTCTCATCTAACTCTAAAGTGTTAAACGTACCGGATATGACGGCAATATCAACCCCATTTTTTTCACAAGAGTCCTTAATATTCTCTAAAATATGTTTCTCTACAGACTGTGGTAAACTAGGTAGACCAACATTAGCAAAATTAAATTGAATGCTCTCAAAACCCAAACCAGCAATTTTCTTCAAAGCGTCGTCCAACTGGTACTTCAGAAAAACTTTTGAAAATATTCCAAACTTCATAACTGCATCATCCTCCAAGTTGATTTCTTTTAAGCGCTAACATTAGGTGTACAACAAAAGAAATATGGATTAAAATAGCACGTGTCAGTAATTAATCGATTTCTTTATGCTATCATTATACAATGGAAAACGATAAGAATCAATAAATTTCGATTAAAGGAGAAAATAATGTTAAAAAGCGAACGCCACAAATATATTTTGAGCAAAATAGAGGCAGAAGGTAAAGTTTTAGTAAACGATCTCACCAAAGAATTAGAGGTAACGGAAGATACAATTCGAAAAGATCTTCAAGAACTAGCTAAGCTTGGACTTGTCCAACGCGTTCACGGTGGCGCGCTAAGATTGGATAACACCAACCTGCCATTTGAGCACCGAATTGATCAACACTCAGTCAGCAAAAAAATGCTAGCCAAAAAAGCAGCATCACTAATTGATGGAAAAAAAGTAATCTACATTGATAGTGGTACAACGAATCTTTTTTTCGCAGAGAACATTCCTAACGATTATAGTGGGATAGTTATCACCAATAGCCCTACGATTGCATTAGCATTATGCGATCATGAGCATATTACCATCAATTTGTTGCCTGGTGAGTTGGATAAACATTCTAAAGTATTAAAAGGCTCTGCTACATTAAAAGCAATTGAAGGTATCAATATAGAGCTGTGTATACTGGGTATCTCTTCAATCGATATTGAAAAAGGGATCACTGTCCCATCATTTGAAGAAGCTGCAATAAAAAAACAATTGCTTCAACAAAGTTCTCATAAAATCGGTATTGTAACGAAAGAAAAAATTGGCACAACTTCAACTTTCTTTGTTGATAGTGCTACTTCTTTAGATACTATTGTTACGGAAAAAGGAATTAATAATGCTATCTTGGAACCTTATTACAATCTAGATCTAGACATTCATCAAGTATAAAACAAAAATGATTAAAACCCGTTTATCGTTTTTAATCGTTTTTTGTTTTACTGATTTTCAAAAGTATGTTGACGAACAAATCAAAGAAATGTATTATTAAAAACAATTAAATAAAGATGCAGGGGGACGCACAAGCGTTGAGAAGGTTAAAAACCTGACCCTTTGAACCTGTTGGTTAAGACCAGCGTAGGGAGCATGTCGAAAAAAAGAATCATTTTTGGTTATTTTAGGCATTTTCTCTATTGGGGAAAATGCCTTTTTATTTTAATTAATTTCAAGAAAAGAGGAAGAAAAATGGAAGCAGGTATCGCAATTCAAGTACTACCAAAAGTAGAAGGTGAATCAGAAGTTGTTCGTGTTGTTGATGAAGTAATCGCTTATATAGCAAGCACAGGATTGACTTATCAGGTTGGGGCGTTTGAAACAAGTATTGAGGGAAATTATGATGAATTGATGGAGATCGTCAAAAACTGTCAACTGATTGCAATTAAAGCGGGATCTCAAGGCGTATCTGCTTATGTAAAAATCACTTACAAACCTGAAGGAGATGTGTTTGGGATTGAAGAAAAGACGAAAAAGCACCAGCATTAACCTCTACTCTGGTGTTTCGGTACTCGTCCTTCTTATGGTGTGGCAAGGTGTTAGTTCGTTAGGATGGATTCCAACGTTCATGCTCCCTTCTCCTTTACAGGTTGGTCAGGCCTTTATCAATGATTTTGATTTACTATTGTTCCATTCCAGAATCACATTGATCGAAGCGTTATTAGGTTTATTTTTAGGAATGTCACTGGGGATCGCAGTTGCAATTTTTATGGATAACTTCGAAAGAGTGAAAAAAACTATCTATCCCCTGCTGATTTTAACGCAAACTGTTCCCACTGTTGCTATTGCACCCTTATTGACAATCTGGTTTGGTTTTGGCGTTTTACCAAAGGTTGTTTTGATTGTCATCACTGTGTTTTTCCCAGTATCCGTTGCTATGTTGAATGGCTTTTCTTCTGTTGATCATGATGAATTGCGGCTATTACGTTCGATGGGAGCAAATCGCAGACAAATTTTCTGGCATATCAAGATTCCCGCAAGTCTTGGTGATTTTTTTTCTGCTCTAAAAATCGCTGTGACTTATGCAGTAATTGGTGCGGTTATCTCAGAATGGCTGGGCGGCTTTGAAGGATTAGGTGTCTATATGACACGAGTACGAAAATCTTATGATTTTGACAAGATGTTTGCAGTAATTTTTTTGATTTCATTAATTAGTTTATTACTGATGGCATTGGTCAATTTGGCAGAAAAATTGGCTATGCCCTGGAAAAAAGAAGTATAGGAGGAGTAAAAATGAAGGTAAAGTGGAAAGCATTAGTTGCTTTGAGTAGTTTATTGGTTCTAGGAGCATGTAGCAATGAGCAAAGCGCAACAGAAAACAAAGAGTTGGAAAAAATTACGTTTGTGTTAGATTGGACACCTAATACCAACCATACAGGACTATACGTAGCACAACAAAAACGTTATTTTGAAGAAGAAGGATTGGATGTTGAAATTGTGCAACCCTCTGATGGAGATGCCTCCGCAATCGTAGCGAGTGGCAAAGCTCAATTTGGAATTAGCGCTCAAGATTCGCTAGCACCGAACTATGCTTCAGATGATTCACTACCAATCACAGCTGTAGCGACTATTTTACAGCATAATACGTCTGGTATCATGTCTCTTAAGGGTGAAGGTATTGACCGACCTAAAGGATTGGAAGGCAAAACCTATGCTACATGGGATTCACCTGTTGAGCAAGCCACTATCGCCAACGTAATGGAAAAAGACGGCGGTGATTTTGAAAAAGTTAATTTGATTCCGAATAATATTGTGGATGAACCGATGGCATTGAAGGAAAAACAAGCGGATGCTATCTGGGTTTTCTACGGCTGGGGTGGCGTTTCTGCTGAAAGCGAAGGTGTCCCAATTGATTACTTTTATTTTAAGGATTTGAATCCGGTGTTTGACTATTATACGCCTGTAATTATCTCAAACGACAACTTCTTAAAGGAGCATGGAGATGTGGCGAAGAAATTCCTAAAAGCCGCTGAAAAAGGTTACGAGTTCGCCATTGAGTCGCCCGAGGAAGCTGCCGATATTTTAGTCGAAGAGGCACCTGAGTTGAACAAAGACCTAGTTCTGGCAAGTCAAAAATGGTTGTCCGAACAATATCGTGCCGACGAAGATAGATGGGGATATATTGATTCGCAGCGCTGGAATGATTTTTATACCTGGTTAGGAAAAAACCAACTAATTGATAAAGAAATTCCTGAAAATACAGGATTTACCAATGATTATCTACCGAGTGAGCAGAATGATTAAGCTAGAAGTCAAAGATGTGTCAAAATATTTTTCAGAAAAACTAGTCTTGCACCATTTGAATCTCCATGTGCTCGATCATGAAATCATCAGTATCATCGGTCCGAGCGGAGTTGGAAAGTCAACGCTTTTTAGCATTATTGCCGGTCTTTTAACCCCCAGTAGCGGTGAGGTCTTGTTAGATGGAGAATCCGTCATTGATATGCCAGGAAAGGTTTCCTATATGCTCCAAAAAGATTTACTTCTTCCATACAAAACAATCGAAGAAAACATCACTTTGCCATTGATTTTACAGGGAGTCAAAAAGAAGGAAGCCCTTCAAAGGGCCAACCAACTTCTGGAAGAATTTAACATGGCAAGTGTGAGTAAATCTTATCCGAAAGATCTTTCCGGTGGAATGCGTCAGCGAATCGCTTTACTAAGAACCTATTTATTTTCGTCTAATTTGATTTTACTAGATGAACCGTTTAGTGCCTTAGATAGCTTTACTAAATCTGAAATTCATGAGTGGTACCTCAATATCCACAAAAAATTATCATTAACGACACTATTTATTACCCATGATATTGATGAAGCTATTAAATTGTCTGATCGAATCTATATCTTGAAAAATCAGAGCGATGACCAGCTAGACATGATCGAGTTGAGCAAAGAAAAAAATGCGGATTTTCAGCTTACAAAAGAATTTCTTGATTATAAAAAGCAAGTAATCGAGAATCTGAATACTAAGTTTGAGCCCTAAGTCACCACCATATAGTATATGGTTTCCAATACAAAAAAAGCATCACGTCTGCTAGGTGAACAATTTACATCTCAGCAAAATATGCCAATTTCTACCTGAGAGTTTTAATCAGCATTTTCAGCAGAATTCTTTTTCGTAAGTCTTAACATCAACGATAAATTTGGTCTAATACAACAAATTAATAATGTTTTTAAGAAGGAAGAAATCGCCGAATCAACTTTTTGCTAGCATACTTTCAACCGATAAAAAGCCTTGTCATTGCTTTAAGACACTGTGGTGATTCCACACTCGGCACATCTTAAAGCGGCTAAGATAAAAACTGCGGTAAGCCTTAAATTGGACTAGGTCATCGATAAAAATGCTCAGACTGTTTTGCCATTAGCGATCAACGATCATGATCATACCCAATCCTTCAGCATTAAAGAAGCGAGTATCTCTTTGTTTGACAACGTCAATATATCTCAAGAACTACTGGGGATGAAAATCTTTGAAGAATTCCTCTAGTGTGTTTTTGCGAAATTCTCCACCTACTAAAAACTCCCCATACATCCTGCGAAACAAGGTTGTATGGGGAGCATTTTGCTTGGTCAACTTTTGTTTCCTGGAGATAACATCACAATAAGGATAAAGGAACAAAGCAATAAAGCGATTTTCGAAAGGGTAAAGTTAGGAGTGACAATCGCAAATAAGGCAAGCGCTATTATTATAAGATACAACCAAACAAATGTGCGTGCATTTTTTACCAAAGGTCTCACCTCCTTGATTTTCCCTGTAGTAAGTACTAACTAGTCGATGATTTTCCATTTTATAACTTTCGTCCGATGAATGGAAGTTTTTATAAAAAAATTCGAAAAAAGACATCAGCTGGTAACGATAAAATCAACTATGGCCTAGCGTATACAAATTAAAGTCTTATCACAAAAAAATAACTGATCGAACTCAATTCACTTTATAATAAACCTCAAAATGATAAACGATCCGATACAAAAAACAAGTGAAAGAAACAGAATTAATCCGTTTACCAGTAACCATAATAATATACTTTTAGTTCTTTTCATTATCTTATAAAGGACAAAATCGATAATCCCGACTAGTAGCCATCCGATACAAAAAGAAATAGTCATCTTTTAATCACTCCTTTGTTTTCTTTCTATTTTATCAGGACTAAAATAAGTTGTAAGCCTAAATCCCATCTAAAATAACCCAATTCTTTTGATTCTTTTTCAAGACTAACTCATAATCAAAAACTAATGTAGCCTTTGTATCGGGTGACAAGTAGGAAACGGCCGTTTTCACTTTCACGCCCTCATTATCCTCAAAATAGTTAATCGCTCTGAGTTCAGAAAAGATATAATTTTCGTTGATTCCTTGAATCGTTGTATCTTCAACATAATAAAGTAGTTCCGTTTCACTAGCAGATGGATAAGCAGTAAAGAAAGTAGTCAAGAATGTTTTGATTTCTTCTTTTGTTTCTTGCGTGATGGTGGAGTCATCTTGTAATGGATCATTTTTGACTTCTAATTTTGATGGAAGAGAAGCCATTACTGGATTTGTAAGTAGGACTAATTGGTTTTGTTTGTTGATGCGTACTGTTACTGAGAATGCAGATTCTACGCCGCGTCTTTCTACTTCCTCTCCAATACTTTCTTCAATCACTTGGTTTACAGAGTACAACACTTTATAGTATGATTCGTTGATTGCTCCCACTTCCCAAATTTGAACCTTGTTTACAGTAGACTTCGTAGGGATATCGGAACGAATCATTTCTTGATTCATTTGTTGTAGATTCTCAGGCAAATAGTTTTTCAATCTTTCCATTCGTGCGTCCAGCTGCTCTTGATTCGGTTCCCAAGTGTAAAATTCCTGCGCAAAGTTTTGGACAAAACTTTCAATTTTATTGGTGTCCACTAGCTTCATTTCGATGACCTTTTCTTCATGAACCGTGTGTTGATCAATTGCTGTGAAATTCTTGTAGATACCAAAAAAGACACTACCGATTAGGAGTGTCCAGAGAATGATGGTTGTATTCTTTCTTAAACCAACATGTTTTATTTTTTCTTTCATCGTATTCATTTCCTCTCAAATTTATTGTACTCTTCCTGCACCGATTAAATGAGCTTGCCAATAGGCATCCGTTAAGTCGGTATAACCAATGGGATCTCCGGCATGGTACATCCGATTATTGCCAACATAGATACCAATGTGGGTCACGTAGTCTGATGTGGCATAGGTGGAATGGAAAAAGACCAAATCGCCAGGTGTTGCTTCACTTAATGAAATGTGTTGAGTTACGTTGTATTGTGCTTGAGCCGTCCGTGGTAAGTTGATACCGGCCTTGGCAAAACACCATTGTGTAAGTCCGCTACAGTCGAAAGAGGTTTGTGGATTGCTGCCACCAAAGACATACGGATATCCTTGATATTTTAGTGCTTCATCCATAATCGTTTGAACCGTTTCGTCATCGAACTTAGCGCTGACTAAATATTGCTCCACCAATTTCACGTAAAATTGATTACCATAGTTGTAGCGCCAACCGCCATTAATTGGTATGGCAATCGGGTTGGTATACGTCACACGTTGCCCACCAGATTTTTCATTTGAAAAACTTTCAGCTAATTCGTAACCGTAGTGTTTCCCTCGCGTAGCGACATATCCAATAAACCCTCCACCGTAGTTATAGGACTGAATTGCCGTATTCAAATCGCAACCTTGTGCTTCAATACTACGAATTAATTCAGAAAAGTATTTGCATCCTTGCCGAATCGACTCTTCTGTACTCAATGAGTTCGGTGGCAATCCTAAACTTTCTGAACTTTGCATCACATCTTCTGCTTTTCCCCCGCTTTCGACTTGCATGATGGCAAGAATCGTTTTAACGTGATCAGGTATATCAAATTCCTTGCAGTACTTTTCAACAAGTGATTGATAACGCAAAACTTCTGGCGATAGGTTCAAGCCAATTTCTGCCGATGAAGAAGAGTTACTGTCTTCCTCCCCCATAACGATGACACCAAAAAGCAGAAAGAAAAAGAGGCAAAAAAATCCTAGTAAAGGTGCCACGAATTTTAGGATGCTCTTCATCGGCGTTTCGTTCCTTTGCCACTTAATTTCTTGGTTTCTTTTCCTTTGCTAGTTGTTGTTTGCTTCGTCTTCAAAACTCGTTGATGTGCACGCCCTCTTGGTATCGATTGGATTTGTGTTCCTCTCTTAATAACAGACGAAGGCTCAGATCGTTTCACTGTCTTGGATTGATTCAAATCAGATGGTACTCGTTGGGACTTTTTATTGTTATTGACTGCTTTATTGGACGAATCAGTTAACACCTTGTTTGCTGGTGTCGCTTTTCGATTGGGTGCCGCAAGATTTCGCGTTTTCGCCATCCTGCGTTGCGATTGTTTTTGATTTTTTCGTTGTTTCTCACTTAGTGGCTGCGAGTTGTTTCTTCTCTGTGTTTTAGGTGGAGTTGCCTCTGGTCCTTTTCTGTTTTTTGAATTCGATTGTTTTTGTTGTTGGTCATTTGACGTTGAGTCATTGTTATACCTTCGTATTGGGTAGCCTGTTTTCTGTTTCGTTTGTTCTGTTTGATTTTGCGTATTGGTTCGTGTATTACTTCGTTGCTGGTTCGAACTATTCCGATTAGAACGATTTTCGGAATTCTCCTTGTTTTCAGGATTATTGGTTGGCTTGTTCTTCTTCTCATTTCTCATGGAACCCAAACCCTTAAGTGCCAATCCTCCGATAGCCAATTTCCGAAACGCTCTTCTTGCGGTTTGTTTTGGTCGACGCATGACGCGACTACCGGTCCCTTGCGAATCCGCACTACTCAACGCCATCATGCCCATTAAGTCATTCAATTTGAAGTAGATACCGGCAAATATCACAATTTGCATAAAAGCGACAATAAAGAACGGTTGAGAAGCCGTTAAGGAATAAACCATTGAAGATAGCGAAAAAGCAACGGTTAAGACCAAGGTAATTCCAGCACGCATCATAATCACGTTGAACAAGCGCATGATGGTTGTCTTCATCAAATGATTAAAACTTGGGATCATAGACAATAAGAAGCTGATGGGCAGAAAAAGCGCAAAGATGATAAACAACAGCTGCGAGAAAATCATGATCCCTGTTAAGATGAAGACAAAAACCGATATCAAGAGATTGAAGAAAAAGATAAAGACTGTGACACCTAAACGATTCACTGTTTTAGTAATGGTCATATTGTCGTTTTCCAACTCATTAATCTCGGTTTTAATAATCTCGGTACGATCTTTTCCTTTATTCTGAAAAGGACTAGTGGCCTCTAATTCTTCCACACGATCCTCACCCACTGTTTCAAGATTGGAATCCCCATATTGTAGAATCATCCAAGGCTGTTTCACTTGAATATCAAACAAAGTATCACGAATTGCATCGACACTACTTTTGCCAGTTGCGTTGGTACTTGGTGTCGTCATCCGTGAGCCCACATCTAATGCCGCATTACTGATATCGGCACTGAATTCATTGATCCGTGCAATGTAACTACTAGAATAAGCAATAAAGGAAGTTGATAAAACGAATATGGTCAAGAAACTCACCAATGCTCCAACTGCTCGTGTTGTTTCTCGCTTGATTAAGCCGGTATAAGTTACATAAATTCCCATAATCAAGATTAACAACAGGATCAATCCAGGATAGAAACCAGTTGCCATGAAGCCATTTTCATTGATCCCTGCTAAGGTTTGAATGTTTCGCCCAATTGCCTCAGTCGTATCGCTAATAAAATCTAACGAATAGGCTTCTCCCACCAAATAGCCAGTGGCGTTGGATAGGTAGATACTGATTAACCAAACAAAATTGGTTAACGAATAAAGTCCAAACATGACGGATTTTCCAATCCCATCACCCCAGTTCCATGGTAGCCAGTCCCAACTAGAATCCACAAAGTAATCCAATTGGTAATTGTCGATGGGATAGCGAGAGTAGTTGTTTGCCGTATCAATCGTGTCATCAATCAAACCAGTGGCTTGAGCTGAAATGGAAAGGGCAGCCAAAAGAAAAAAGATACCAATGATTCCAATCAGTATCTTCACGATTTTTTTCTTCTTCACTTACTCACCCCCAGCGATAGGTGGTCTTGTATCAAAGGCTTCAAAGAGGTGTTCAAAGATATAGTCAAACTGAATCACACCTGTATGCCCCCAGATATCTTGGAACAGTGCTTGACCATTTTCAAGGTTACGCAAACGGTTCTGGTTGCCTTCATCTTCTTTGTCCAAGCTGAAAAATTCTAAAGTGTTCTTGATTTCATTGATATCCGTTGAACGAAAGGCAAACTTCATCCCGATATTGTTCTTCATTTTTTCGTCCAGTAAGTCATTGGCGTTTTGGGTGACGAAATAAACGCCGGCGTTCATTGCTCGACCTTCACGAACCAACTTCATCGATAAAGTTTTTCCTTGTGCCACTTGTAAGAAACTCCAGGCTTCATCCAGATCGACAATCTTAAAGATGGAGGTATCGGAATGAATAAAATCCAATGCAAAGGTGCTGATGACCATCAACATTGAGACACTTAACATTTCCATCGTCGTGTATTCTTCCATCGTTGTATTGGCATCCGGCAACACCAAATCCGCTACTTGAATGACGTTTAATAGCTTGTCCAAGCTAATGGTATTCTCCACATTGCCATCACTGAACAGGAGCTGGGCAAAATCATAATCGACAAAAGATTCAATATGATCCGCAATGCCATTGGCAATCAGCGAATTCTCATTTCTTAATTCATTAATCACACAAAGCAACCCACGCTGATCTGATTGCGCCACCGTCCGAATCGCTTTACGCAGTGTCGGAAATCGTTCACCATCTCGAGAAGAAATACCGGTTAAAAAGGTCAAGGTATCAATCGCTAAACTTTCGGAGTCTTTGACATTTTCTAAAATGACAAAGGGATCAAGCAAGCCGCGATTTTTCTCTTCACTGGTTAGATTGATGATATTGACTTCATCGGCAATATGCACCAAGTCGTCTTTCCAATTACCACGTTCGGATTTTGGATCAAGGATAACCGCTTTGCCCCCAAACAATACCGCGTAGTAAACGAGTAGATTATTGGAGAAGGATTTCCCACCACCAAGACTGCCTAAAAAAGCCGCAGCTAATGCATTGGTGGTTGTCCCTTTGATTCCTTGTGCGGCTAAGTCGGGTTTGATAAAGACATTCCGACTCGTATCCACATTGAATCCAACATAGATGCCTTCCCGTTCTCCCAAGCTCTGGGTCGCACCAAAGCCTAAAGAAGAAATGAAATCACTGGTGACATATTGGATATAATCATTCATGAAGCGTTTGGCAGATGGAATAAACTCCCCGTGAAGCCCAAGCATATCGCCGAAAGGACGCACCAACTTCACATTAAAGTCATCGTAAAAATCCCGCACTTCATTACAACGCTTCTTCAACTCATCCAGCGTAGGAGCTGAAACACGAATGACATAGCTCAACTTATACATGGACTCTTTGGTTTGGTCTAAGGTGTTTTCTAACTCATTGACGGAGTCCAATGCTTCCACCACATTATTGGCTGTTTCATTGTCACTTTCCCAAGCGTGATTATCCAAGTCTTTTAATTCTTTTTTCTTATTGCGAACTGTAGATAAGGCTTTACGATTCGGCACTACTTCAATATTCATGGAGGTATCGATGGGAAAAGAAAATTGTTGTTGCTGGTAGTAAAACAATTCGCTATGGGGAAAGTCTAACTCACCAACAATGGAATTGATGGTAAAGTAAGACACATAGAGTTCGGTATCTTCATTCGTCAGTTTCAAGTAGCGCTGTTTTTGTTCAATCAAGCAGCGAGTGGGTTTGATTAGGTCATACCGCTTGATTCGTCTTTGTCCATCGGTTTCTTCACTAGGTAGATGATAGCTGTATTCCTCATAGGCCAAGCCATCATTGCCATGTAAGTGTTCGAGAATATAGCCGAAGTCATCTTTGTCTAATGGGCGAAACTGAAACCGGCGTAACAATTTGTTTTCCAGTAGTTGTTCAATTTTTTGGAAACGTGCGACTTCATTTGCGGGCATCTGGACAAAATCACCCATCAATTGATGATTGACTCCATGAACAAAATCTTGGATACCTAACACAAACTCATTCCAGATATTTTTCAAATTGACTTCTTGATCCGTTAAAATCAGCTTGAAGCCAATAAAAAAGCGATAATCGACTTGATGTTCCCCAATCAAATCAATCAGCGCTTCGGTCTGTCCATCAATATGTTGAAGAGCCGCCTCTTTTAGTTTCCCTTTTACCACCGCCTTTGAACGTTCTTGCACTTCTTTGATACTCGACTCCGCACTTAGCTGTAGCGCGTGGATTTTTCCTTCTCGATACTGCGCAACCAATTGGCGAAAGTTGTCGTTTACTTTGTATTTCTCATCAGGACTTAGAAAAGAATAGTTAAAAGGAACCAGCTCATAGTAAGCAAAGCATTCCCCGTCTTCATTAAAAACCAAGTTATTTTCTAAGTATTTAATTGGAAAGCTCAATCGCTTCACTCCTTACATAGGTAATACTTTCTTGAATCGTTACTGTTTGCTTGTTGACCTTTTTCTCTGCATAGGTAACTTTTGGTGCGGAATAGTAACGGAAAATGGATCGAATAAAGCCCACTGGTTTCTTGCCGTCAAAAGATTTTTGTGACATGAACCAAGCCACAAATCCAGGAATTCCGAGGTATTTCAATAGCGCACCGTCAATCCACAGTAAAGGTGGTAGCTTTGCAAAGAAAATGACAAAGAAGAAAGTGAGAACAAACCAAGTCATTTGGTTAAAGGTGATCGGAAACGGCAGCTTCAAATCATTGATGGCATAAATGACTTTTTCGACATTCCAAATACTCGTATAGCTACGAATTTTTTTCATGATGTACCTCCTATTCTAGTGTGATAAGAATCTCTTGTCGGTTATCCGCCAACACACAACGATAGATAATAAAGGTGTCATAGCGCGCAATGTTCTTCTTGAACTCCGGATAGTTGACCGTATGAAACCAAACCCCGTATTCCTTTTCTTCAAACAGCTTTTCAGGTGTTAAGTACTCACAGTTCTCTTTGGCATCTGAAACAATGGTTTCAAAGAGCTTTTGCTTGATTTGTTCTTTTAACAATGGGAAAGAAAGTAAATTATCAATTTCTTCGGTCAGTCGTTCGTTGTTCATTATTTTGTACTGATACATGTTGTCCTCCTTGTAAAAAAGGCAGACCGATAATCGATCTGCCTAGTGTTTAATTATTGTATTCAAATATGCCATGAGAGGTAACGAGATAGTTGCCCTCAATTTCCATATCCCGACCAAGTGCTTGGTAGTCGAAATAGTAGCGCAAATTTTCAGGCAAGGCACTCAGCGCACCCGTTTCTTCGATGTATTGCTGCGCCACCTCACTCATGGAATCACAATCGGCATAGTGGATGATGTCGTCACTATGCTCAACCAATTCATCAATATCTGAAAACCAGCTACGTTGAATTTCTTTTAATTCCTCATAGAGAGGTGTGCCTTCAATCTCTTGGAGCTTTTCATAAAGATGGTTCAAGCGATCAATCGAAGCGTAGTCATTAATAGGAAACGGCAACTCGTAATCATGAATCGCATATTCTTCGTATTCCGCATTCAGGCCAATTTTTTCTTGAACTTCTTCTTCATCAATGGGAAAGGAGAACCAGGCGCCAACCAGTTCTCCTTCGTTGTATTTGCCAAGATTGGCAATGTAGACTTTCATTTCATCGGTACTAATTGCCATGTTAACCACCAATCACCGTGTTAAAGATGTTTAATAAGACATCCTTGACACCAGCCGTATTGAATACTAACCCTACAGCAATTGCAGCGACAATCAAAAAGCCAATCAGTTTTGAGAATTCACGTTTGAAGCCTAAATACACACCAATCACGGCAATCGCTAGTAATACCAATGACTGGGCATTGGTGGCAAACCAGTTAAATAAATTTTGACCAAAATTCATCTTGTTCCTTCTTTCATCAATTTTTTGTGTTTGTTTTCCTTTCCTAGAGTTTGATTTTTCTGCTCAGGTAAACCAATGACCTGTCTTGTTTTTGTTGTCTTTCAGATACAAAGCATAGGAATCAACCCGCCGAACAACCGTGAGGATATCCACGCGGTCACAATAGACTTTGATACTCGATTTTCCATTAGGAAAGATACGCATTTTGTAAAAGCTGTAAACAATCTTCTTGGTAGTTTCATCCTTTTCACCTTCAACATAGAGCGTAGTGAAATGACCAATGGTACGGTAATAAACATAGCTTTCAATCCCACATAAGAAACCGCATTTCTTTAATCGACGTGTTAAGTTACTTTCCCGCACGATTGTGCCACTTTCGAATCGGTATGTTTTCTGCTTGTGCGACCTCACTCAAATAGCCGCGATAAAACTTGAATCGCGGCTGATCTTTGAGCAGTGGTTTTCCATGGATATCTAGTAGACTACCAAAACCTGTTTGTGTTTGACGCCAGTTGAAATAATCGGTCGGTGTACCATAGGGAGTCATTTCTGACAGTTGTCGGTATTTGTAATCTTCTTCGATGCCGATCAATACGTCATCGTAAAGGTAGATATTGAATACATAAGGACTCTCCTTTTCTTCAAACCTTCTAAGAAGCAAGTCAATCACCTTCCTTTGCAATGAGTTCTTGGATCAAGGTGGTGTGCTGTTCAATTAGTTTTTCATGCTTTTTTGATAAGCTAGTCGCATTCAATAAGTCATTGATCTTGCTGGTCTCATTTTCACGATCGATCAGTAACAACATCTTCAAAGTGGGAGCAACTTGGCGTTGTAGCCAAAGCAAGGTTCGGCTAAGTTCGACAGGTTTTGGTTGTGTCGTCAATTTGATTTTCTCTCGATTCTTCCCAATGAAGACTTGCCAAGAAGCATCTATCGGCCAGTTGGATTTCTTTTTCGTTTTGTTCGGTTCTAGGAATGTGAGGTAGGACGTCATGATATTAAAAATGGTTCGCTCACAATCTCGATAAATGAGTAGGTCTTGCATTGCGTGATAGGCACGATCATTTTTCAAGCGAATCTCGTATCGATTTTTAATCACTGCTTCTTCGATTGGTACCCCACGTTTGATCATTTGTTCGATGTCTTTTTCGTAAAAGCAGAAGTAGATATCACTCTTCAATGAGCCCAGATACAGCGTGTTCCCAACAAAGGACGGTTCTTCTTCACTCGCAAATTTTCCTGAACCCAACGCTTGAAAAGAACGAAACTTGGAAGTCATTTCCCGTCGCTTACACTTTTCAGCTAAATAGGGAATCGATAAAAGCCCGACTCGATCATTAATTGCCAAATCGATTCGCTTGTAGTGCACGTTTTCCTTCTCACAACGCATGAAGAAATCAAACCAAGAACGATTTTGCGCCAAAAGAAGGCTCTCGAATTCTCGACAGCCTTGACCTTTTAATTCAATTAATGTTCCTTTGTCATCTTCTTCTGGAGAAATCATTACTTGGATATGACCAAAGACGTACTTGGCAATGTATCCATAAAAAGCATAATCCTCATAGAGCATATAGTTCATTTTGATTTTGAGTACGTTCTCGATGATATATTTTTCGTCGTGGGTATCAAAGCGTAGGCGAACATAGTCAAAGACTAAGGACAGTTCATTGTCAGGGTTTAATTGTTCTAATGCTTGGAGCAACACTTTTTTTGTTATATCAGACGGTTCTTTTTGACCAGTTTCAATCATACTGATATAGCGTCTTGATTTTTGACTAGCCACCGCTAAACGTTGTTGGGATACCTCATAAAGTTCTCGTTTCTCACGTAAAGTATTTCCAAAGCTCAATGTTTTCCTCCAAATAAAAAAGATGAGAAATAAATGACGCTATTTCCCATCTGTAAAAAGTAGCTGAAAGTCTTGGTAATCCTAACTTTCAAGCGATTATTCAATTGCTTGTATTGTCTTTACTACCCCCCTAGTTAGATACTGGGGGTTTTTACTTTGCGGCGCGCGAGCGCGCCACAAAGGCAAGCTTCCAGCTCGCCGCTTCGCACTGGGGTGCAGCGACGGCTGTTGCTTGCTTGCACAAAATAGTTATCTTTTTTTAGATAGTTTTTTCTTGAACAAATATCCTCCAGGACCATCATACAGTCTCTTCTTAATCCAGAATTTGTCATCATCACTATCAAAAGTAATATCTCTATCATCCTTTAAAGTAAGGATTAATTGGCAATCAGTATTCACTAAAATTGGATGCATATATTTTAGTAATCTGTATATATTATTTGAGTCTATCCCATCGGTAACGTCTGTATCTAGTATCAAGAAATCAATATTTCTTTGTAGACTCCCATGGTTAAGCAGGAGTAAGAAGCAATAGTATATGATTGTTTTCATGTTCGACTTACCTGTTCCAGAATCATCCTCGTAATGAAAATCTATCTTCAGTGACTTATCGAAGGAGATATCAAAACTTACATTTCTTTCAGCTTCATAAACGTAGTTCACAATTTTATCTAGAAATTTTCTGTGAGACTCGATTTCTAGTTCTTTGGAGTCAATTATTTCGTTAATGGCATTTGAACTGTCCGAAGCAAATCTATCAAGTCCGCTGTCAACTTTTGAAGATATCAGATTGCTTGAATTGCTCACAAGTTCTTTAATAATTACTGATGAGATGTCAACATTTTTTAAATTCCCATCTTGGAACTTTTTAGTTTCTATTAAAGTTTTCATTCTGTTTTTTTCAGCAGTTTGCCTTCTAATCAGAAATATCAAGTTCTCTTGTACGTTATTTAACTCAGAATTGATCACATCTTGGTTTTCCAATAGCAACTTGGTGTTGAACGCTTCCGATTCTTCAAATGTCTTTTTAACATACTCTCCTAGTTCCTTGTTCAATATAGTGAATAAGGAATTAAATCTTGAAGAATTATTAGAAAATTTCTCGAGCTCTTTCTTCGACTCAATTAACTGTCTTTCTTGTACGGTTAATAAGTCTATTTCACTTTGTAAGCTAGAAATTGATAGTTTAAGTTCATTCAATTTTTTATTGATTTCTTGATTCATTTTGGTGTAATTATCAATTTCATCAGGCAAAATCTCAGGTATCATCTTGGCTGTTTTTTGTAAAGAATTTATATATTGAGTAAATCCCTTTTTCTCTGATCTTAATACTTCAGTTCGAGATAATTCTTTTATTTCTTCATAAGCAATATCCAGCAGAAAAGCTTGGTAGGCTGATACCTTATAGTCTTGGTCAGCAGAAAAACTTTTTAATCCTTTTCGGAAATCTTTGATAGGTTCCATTTTAAAAAAGAAATGAAGTAGACTGCGCCAACTGAAAAAAGAAGGGCCGCTACGAATATTGAAATAGTATTCTAACAATCTTTGCTTCCAATCAGAAACCGAAACATGGCCATCAGTTGATAAGAACACCATGTTATTGCTGTTTTTTGATTTGCTGATTTTTCTTGTCACAGAAATAAGTTCATCCTCAAAGTCCATCTCTAAAGTAATTGAGTATCCTTGTAAATCAGCATAATTTGACAATTCCGATCTTTTGTAGTCTGCACCTAAAGCATAGTTAATACAATCTAAAAATAAACTTTTACCTAATCCATTTGTTGAGTTGTTCAAACGCTCAGCTAAAATAATATTTACACCACTACTTAGCACAACTTTTTCAAATCCAGGGAAATCACTATTCACGGATCGAATCATTTTTGTTCACCTCCACAGTTGGTTCGTCTAAATAACCTAAAGAGAAAAGAATAGTCATGGTATCTATATATTCTGTAATTGATGAAAAATGTGAACTATTCCCAGAATAGGAAAAATCTTTGTTCTCATTGTTTAAAAGAAGAAGTGCTTTATAAATTAGTGATTTGTGGCTAGGTGTTATCTTTGTTGGAATTATCATATACTGAACACCTCGCAGATAATAAAGAAATAGATTAATGGAATTCTATTCCCAATAACTTGTTTTGACGGATCATACATCAATGACATCATTTTATCGAAAAGATCCGCGTTACTGAGATCTTTTTCTTGATCTTTTATGCGTTGATATAAAACTTTGACAGCTGCTCTTATTTTTTCTGAAATGATTGGTGAGTTTTCCAATGACTGTTTGAATATAATGAACTCAAAAGCATATTGATCTCTGATAGTTTTTGCCTGTCTAAAATAAAGATTATTTACACTAATTTTTTTATCAACAGAGACTTTTGTAAAACCTGTGACGGTATCAAAATTATCGAAATCTTTATCTGAACAGTTCAAAAGGCCAAGTAAATGATCATAAAATCTTACTAGTTCATTCGAATGATTGATGTCACCAATTCCGAGTAAATGCTTATACTCTTCTTTTACAAAAAAATCCTTTTTAAATCTCTTATTGATATTAAGAAGATCAACCAATGAATAAGTATTTAAACCTTCGTCATCAATTAAATCATGGCAGTCACTACAGAGACATAAACCATTATCCGAGCTCTTGATAAAATCACTACCATAGCTAGATCGATATTCACTTCGAGGTCCATTCTTTGAAGCTGGAATAATATGAGCAATTTTTGGACTAGTTAAGCTTTTTAAGCATAACATGCACACACCATCGGAATAGTTGATGATTTCAGTTCGTACCTTCGGAGTAAAATTTTCCCTCACCATAAATACACCCATTTCATTATAAATAGTAGGATTTTATATATACCTATTTCCATATCTATAATTATACAGCATAGGTTTGAAAATGGTTAAGAAAAATTAATCATGTTATAGTTTGCTCAAAAAGACAGGCTGTTATTCAATTGTTCATAGCTAACCATTTACGACGTATCCATCAATTCCATCCGAGATCAAAGTATTTCTAAGATCATCGACTTTCATTTTATCCGATTTGTCTTTCGCAATATCCGACATTGCCTGTAATTTACTAATCAAATCATCAAAATGAATCTCATCTTCGGGATCAATGCTGGGGTCATCCACCAAACCTCGGATTCCATTCTTTTTCACTAAGAATCCGACATCCAATAACCATCCCTGTAATTCTTCATCATTGGTTTCTTTAGCGAGTTTGTATAGCGTATAAATCAGTTCATCATAACTCATTTGACTCCACTCTTTCCTAATTAAATGCGTGTAATGCAATCTGATAGACAACTTCCTGTGCAACACTATTACCAGCTTGTTTGTATAATTGACTAGCAGAGACAACCTTTTCCGCTCGTTCAAAAGCCCAATCTGGAAAACTCTGCAGCCGCCAACATTCCCGTGGTGTTAGCTTTCGTATTCGCATTTCATTTGTCACTACTCCTTGAGAATCATTTGTAACAATGGTATTGGCAAGTTGCTTACCAACACGACCACGGCGGTTCTTAGATGTTGGAAAAGCGATGTTGATGCTATCGCCAGGATGCGCTTCGGCATAACCTTTCTTAGTTGCTTCTTTAACAAAAAGAGACTGCCTCTCTTTTGATGACAAGGCAGTCGCTACTTTTGGATGATTATTCAATTTTTTCAAGTCGTCTGAGGATAAGAGAATTTTAGGCCCCTCTCCTGTTCCAGCGGTGAGGGTGGGGCTAAGGCCCTCACTACGATAAACTTTCCCACTCATTCCGCGTTCGCTAGGATTGAGGTTCCCAACCACTAGTATTTTTGGTTCTTCTCGGGTCGTAAGGGTCGGGGAAATACCCGCAATATCATAAAATCGCTTCGTCGTGTCATAGCCAGGAAGTTGTTTTGCTTTCTTCGCAGTATTGACACGTTTTATATCGTTCTCAACAACTGCTGGGTCTTTTCGTTGGACAGGAAATATTTCGGATCGACCACTTCCTCTAAGACGTGCGATAATGAAGGTACGTTCTCGGTTTTGCGGAATTCCAAACCACTTATTGTTACATACACACCACTCGACATCGTACCCCAGTTCATCAAGCGTGGAGAGGATTGTACGAAACGTGTTCCCTTTGTCGTGATTGAGTAGCCCTTTGACGTTTTCAAGGAACAGAAATTGTGGTTGGATTTGTTGGGCGGCACGGGCAATTTCGAAAAACATTGTTCCTCGAGTATCCTCAAATCCTTTTCGTTTTCCGGCGATACTAAATGCCTGACACGGGAAGCCTCCGCAGATGATATCAACTCTTCCATGTAATTCCTTCCATTCTTCATTTGTAATTTTAGTAATGTCATACCGCGTCCATTCATCTTTGACTTGATGGATCGCTTCATAACTTTTTCGGGCAAATTTGTCCCATTCTACATAACCAACACAAGTGTGTCCAGCGCGTTCCATACCAAAGCGAAATCCACCGACACCTGCAAATAAATCAATAAATCTTATGGTTTGTTCTCCTGTTCTTCATGTCGAAACATGAGGGTATTTTGTTGTTCATAAATTGTTTGGATCGTTTGAATAAAATCATGACCTTTCGGTACTAAAGGTGTGTAAAATTCACTAATCACACTATTGCCTGAATCGACGTAGCCGCGACCTCGAATTCGTTTTTGAAAGAAGTCTTTGTTGGTCTCACCAAACATCATTCCGTAGCCCAGCTCACTCATTCGTCCCAATGCGACACGTAACATAAATTGATCCCGAATCCCATCACCTAAATATTTCGCATCGGGTCGCTGACAAGACAGGATGATAAAGAAGCCCATCTGCCGACCAAGCATTACGATTTGCTTGATTTTATTCATGACTTCATTGCTTTCACGACCCAGCATATCCATAAATGCGACGTATTCGTCGAAGATGAGAAAATACGGTTGAAGACCTAAGTAGGCATAGTTTTCGCCTGTCTTATAACCTTCCATTTGCTTCATAGTTTCTGTTCTTTCCATCATTTTTCCATAGAATTCATTGAGCGCTGCGAGCATTTCCTCCTTGCGGTAATAAACGTTCGGTAGAACAACCGAGAGGTCGGCCAAATCGGAATTCTTCGGGTCCAAAATATACAACTTCGCATTAGTCTGTAGCAACGTCTCGATCAAAGTAAGGATGAAATAGGATTTCCCGCCACCCGTTCCACCAGCTATCAACATATGCGGTAATTGATCATAGCCCCAATAAACATTCTTCATTAGACGCAAGCGGCCATTCTCCGTCTTGACCTCATCAATACTGATGCGATTGGCTATTGTGTCATAGAGTAGTGTGTACACGACAAAGGATTCTTCCAGTTCCTTATCCACCAGCTCACTGTACAGACCACTTTCAAGTTTCTTCTCTAAATGAAGCAGTTGGTCTTGATAGCTGTTCAGTGAAATCTCAACGGAAATAATCAAATAGCCGTTTTTCATCTGATAAAAGATTTTAGGAAAGTAGGTAATCTTTTCTTTGCTTTTTGTTGAGGAGAGGTCCTTAAAGAACCCTTCCTGCTGCACCGTTTCGACCTCGTACCAATGATTTTGTAAAATCATACGAGCAAGCTTTTGTCGATGCTTCAATTGCCGATACCAGTCTGGAAATAAGAGAAATAAGAAATAGGCGACTAGTAGGCAGCTCACTGTTGTGCAGGCACTCACTAGAAGCAATTTTTGCCAATGAATTTGTTGGCTCGCTTCATTAATCCGTTCGAGTAAAAGTAATGGGCTAATAAAAAATTGAAACACTTGTTTGCGGTAAATAAGAAACAATTCCCCAACAAATAGCGGTACTAGAAGACCGAGAAAAGTAGAAATTACCAGATTTTTATCCTTTGGACGAATCTTTTTCCCACGTCTTATTAAGTACCGCATTGGATTGATTCGATGGAGGAAACTAGCCATCAATCCACCCAATATACTTCAAGGTATTTTCTTGTTCTTCTGGAACCAATTCAAATTGGAACATCCGCGGTTTACCATCAACGGTCAGTTCCTCATCGACAGATATCGCAATGACATCGTAGTTGTTGCCTAGTTCATTCAGCTTCTCAATGATTTCCGTTTCACTTTTTTGATATTCCTTTAGTGTGAATCTGGAATAGTCATCAAAAAACTGATCCAACCAGAGTATTTTCAGTTTGTTCATTTGTTTTTCTCCTTGAAAAACGTGCAAGATCTCTCCTGCACGTTTCGGTTATTATTGATTTTTTGGATGTGGTGATTGGCCTTGTTGTTTTTTGACTGGAACGATATCTTTGCATTTGATGTACCAATCAACATCCGCACCACGGAAGTTCGGGTTGGCGACAGTATCAACAATCGGCTCTACCAACAATACTTCTTCGTTGTACGCGAATTCTTTTAACGGAATATCGGAGGGCACACTGACTTGAATCATTTGTTTCTGACCCGAACTCTTTAAATCGTAGGTTCGTTCTTTGACTTGCTCGGTGACTTCACCATCCGACCCACGTTCAAATACCTCTCGACGTAGGGCGGAAAATTTTAACGTACCAAATGTTTTTTCGTTATCGACAATAATACCTTCTGCTAATCTCATTCTTTTTCCTTCTTTCTTTTAGGCTTTCACAATGTTTTCGGCGGTTAGGACATAATTCGTAAAGGCACTTTCGCCAATTTTATAACCAACTGCTGAAATCTTAGGTTCAACTAGGCGTACCTTGGTTTCATAATCAAAATCAATCTCTCCGGCAATCGCTGGAATGGTTACTGTTACTTGATCGGCTTTTTGTACCGAAGAGTACAGGTGATAGGTGCGAGATAAGACTTTTAATCGTCCGTCTTCTCGGCGGCTTTCGACAGAAGCTTCGCCTGCAAATTCTAATGTACCGAATGTTTTTTCCATGTTTGGGATAATCTGTTTTAGTTCCATAGTAATCTCCTCATTTTATAATTGATTCAAATCGAACCATTGTTTGGATTGTTCATATGTGGGTTGAACCACTAAAATCAACTTGTTCTTTTGATGATAGCGTTGCTTCACTAAGAAACTTCGAAAGGCAGTTCGATGATTCTTGGTTTTTTCTGGGCAATAATAAGCCCACAGCAGATCGTTTTCTTGCACTTGAATAACCTGGTGTTCTTTAAAAATGTGATTGGTTAATCGCCGCCGTTCTTGAACTTGATAGGCAGCGATTAACAGCGCTCTTCTTGTTTCCTGAATGACATCAATAGAATTTTCTAGTAAGCTCGCTAGTTCTTGTTGGACACTAGATTCATCAATAAATTGAATTTCATAGAGTTTGGTCACGGGCTTTCCTCCCAGTTAAGGCAACTTTTCGATGATAATCCGCTATGACTGTTTCTAATAAACGTTGGTAGAAGTTTTGTTGTATAGGATGCACCACACGTAGATTATTCGTCGTTGGAAATTGCAAGTAGTATCTGTCATATTTGGAGCGACACAAGGCCACTTCTTTGATGACTAGTTGGTGATCCAATACCAATTCTCCCATCATCAAGACAGGAGAATCGTCAATTTCCACTAAGTGCATGGATAGATGTGTGACTTCCATATTAATTAGTTTTGGCTTTTTTCTTGAAGCGATACAACGTACCGGCAACCGCTAGTGTACCCAAGCCAAGAAGTACAAGGATGATTGATTGTTTTTCACCGGTTTGTGGCAATGTTTTCTCTGGTTCAATTTTTTGATTGGTTAGTTCTGCTTTCACGATTTCACCGTCCTCTTTGATTTCAAACGCATGAAGAGAGTCATCCAATTGATAGCCTTCTGGCGCATCGAACTCTCTGAAGTAATAGGTTCCTTTCGGTAAGTTCTCGAAAGTGAAGACGCCTTGGTCATTGGTGCGACCTTCCGTAATGATTGTTTGATCTTGATCTAGAATTTGAATACCGGTATTTGGCAGTAGGTCACCCGTACTCACATCCTTTTTGGTCAATTCTAAGGTTCCTTTAGCAAGATGGTTCTTCACTTCAAATAGCAAATTATTCTCTGAATCAGTCAGTAATGATGCACCCTCTTCATCAAATGCTTGGACACCGTCTTTCGTAGAAACTAAGTGGATTACTTGATCAGAAAGGACAAAAGAATCACTGGAAGCTTGTTTTTCTTTCAAATAGAAAGTACCTACTGGTAGGTTCTTCACAGTTCCAATAGAGTCTTTGTCGATGGTAATGGTTTGAAGGGTTGCCCCTTCTTCATCTTCCAATGTGAATACTGCACCTTTGGCGGGATCGGTATACTCAAACAGATAGCCATTTTTCTCTTCTAATGTGGCTTTTTCGTTCACTTTCTTAAATTGGAATTCGTTCAAATGTAGCTGGTTGAGAATCGCTGTTCGAGTTATTTTGGTGTTGATTTGTTTTTGACCGTAAAAGACTCGATCCTTCCAAATCTCAATTTTCTGGACCGACTGGTTATCTTTGGCTGTAAAAGTAAAATCATATTCTGTTTCATCTAGCACATGATTTTCTCCTGCTTCTAGTTCTTTTGCATAGTAGTTTCCTTCAGGTAGTTGTACATCAAAGGTAGCCACCCCTTTTTCAACGGTGGCAAAGCCAACTAGCGCATTGGCAGGTACAGAGATGGTGTCGCTCAGGACTTTTTCTTCACGAGTGAAAAGTCCAAAGACCTGATTATGACCATCTTCCAAACTAATTTCTGGTTTATTCTCATCCCAAGAATCAATCGATTCTTGGCTCTTATAGAGTTTGATTAGTAGTGATTGAAACTCATTGTAAGCAGTGATAGTCGTAGAGGTCAGGTCCACCTGTTGACCAGCATAGGTCAATTCAAAAGGAATCGGCGTTGCATCAATCACCAGTCCATTTGGAGCAGCTTTCTCAATCGCTTGGTATTTCCCTAAATAAAGAAGTGGTGTGGTTAGTTCACCCTTTTCATCCGTCACTAATGTAGCGACTACTTCGCCTTTTTTCGCACGAACAGTCCCGTCATTGGTGATAATATCCTCGGCAGCTTCAATATCAAAAGTGACACCTGCTGCTAGTTGATCATCAAAAACAAAGGAGTATAGATCACCAAAATCCGAATCCGTTTTTTCAACGCCTAATGGGGTTTTAGCATGTTTCGTTAAAATGGCTACCCCTTTTTGTGAGTTGTCTTTAAATTGGATTTCAATCAAGCCATTATGAGAACCATCAACTTTAAACGGAAGTGGGTCTTTTGCTAGAATATAGCCGTTCGGTGCTTGAACCTCAATCAGTTCATAATCGCCATAGGATAAGGCTTCAGAAAGAATCAAAAAGCCTTTCTCATTGGTAAAGAACGTATCCGTCACGCCTTCATCATTGAGATTTGGCATCATCACAAAGTCATTGGTTTGTTTATTTTTGATTTTGAATCCTGCATCGCTACGAGGAATGGTTTTGCCTGTTTCAGCATCCACCTTTACAACTTTGAGTTTCTCTTCGATGACTTTGTTTTCTAGTGCATAGTGATGGGTTTCATTTTGTGTACGAATCGTTACCTTAAAAGGCTCAATCGGTTCATAGCCTTCAGGCGTTTTGGTTTCTTTTACGGTATAGGTGTCATAAGGGAGGTCTGTAAACTTCAGATAGCCTTCCTTATCTGTTTTACCAGTGGCAACAACTTTTTTAGTGGTGTCGCTTGTAACCGAAAATTCTACGTTTTCTAAAGGTTTGATTTTCCCTTTTTTATCTTTCCAATCATAGTTCCCAAATTTGATAAGGTCGAACCCACCTGTGATGACTTTTTCTTTCGCCGTAACAGTTTCTGTGGTAGTTTCTACCGTTTGACCAGCATAAGTTAATTGGAAAGGAAGTTTTGTTTTGTCTAATTGATAGCCTTCTGGAGCTGTTTTTTCCATCCAGTAGTAATCGTCTAGCAGCAAATTATCTACTTTCGCTTGTCCATTTCTGATTGTGACTGTTGCGATTCGTTCATCATTCGACGCACGATAAAGTTCATAAACAGCCCCATCTAATGAAGCAGCACCCTGTGGTTTTGTGCCAGTTTTTTCATCTTCTTTTTTCAAGATGGCTGATCCTTTTTGTTCTTGGTCCGTCGCGTTAATATCTGCGTGTGTGATTTCAACAGTTTGACCCGCATAGGTTAATTCGAAAGGAATTTTTTCTTCATTCAGTAAATAACCTTCCGGTGCTTTTTCTTCTACTGCATAATAGGCACCTAACTTTAAGTTGACAAGTTGGGCTTTTCCAGCAGTATCAGTCGTCATCGTACCAACCTTGGCGCCATCCTTAGTGTAGACACCATAGTTCGCTCCATCTAAGCGATAATACTGATTAAACATAGAAGAACCGAATTCACGTCCCACCTTGCTTAGGTTGACTTGGCCGAGTTGTTCTTTGTTGTTCAGAATGACTTCAAGGGTTTGATTTGGCTTAATGATCACTTCTTTGAGTTCACCTTTGTTCACATAACCGTTTGGCGAAGTGACTTCGGTGATTTTGACTTTTGTACCAGCCTTGATCCCACTCAATTGAGCAAGGCCATCGTTGCCAGTGGTAATTTCTTTGGACTGACCATTGTATTCAAACTTCAGTTTGGCATTAGGTAGGGCAGCACCGGTATCTTGATCAACCTTTTTAGCACGAACGTTTCCGTTGAGATTCACTTTGATGTTCAAGCTGAAGGTTCCACCATTCGCCAACTTGAAGGTAGCGACCTTTTGTTGACCTGCCTTATTATAGACAAAGCTTTGACCGATATTTTCACTACTAGCAATCGTATACTCTAACTTCCCAGTTTCTTTTGAATTCTCTTGAGCCGTTAGCTTTAGCGTATTGCCATTTTTTTCTACTTTTAGGTTCGCAGAATTCTCTACTAAGTTCCGGTAATTGCTTAACACATTGGCATTATCAGTCAGCGTAATAGAATCACCAACGTTGAGTTCAACTGTTTGCCCATTGAAGGTTGGTTTCACATTATGTCGATTGACCTTCGCCAGCACTTCGTTTTTCCTTGCTTCATAGTTTGGTAAGTTTGTCGAGATGAGTTGATCCCCGAGCTCTTGCCAAACCATAAATTGTGTCACCCCATAATTGTCATTGGTTGGATTCTGTTGATAGCCATAATATGCAATTAGTGACAAACGATCCTTTTCAGCAATGGTTAATTCTGATGGTTGAAAGTCTGAACCAGGTGTTAAACTCACGCCATGCTCAATACAAAAAGCTGGTACACCATCGACTCGTTTCATCCAAACAGATTCATCTGTCCAATGAAGACCACCAAAACGACTGAGATACCAAGAAGAGGAATAATTTGCGACGGGTTGGTCAGTGACAGTAGCAGCGAGCGTCAATACTGGATTAATCAAAAAAGCAACCACGATTGTTGTTAAGGTAAACAACGTGGTTGCTTTGCGTATGACTCTATTCATTTGTTTTCTCCATTCTAGTTGGATTTTTATATACTGATTGATTTATAGTGGGGCTCTTGTTTCTTACTTTCATAGAACCTCCAAAAAAGGTGTTGAGTTTAAGCGAACTAACAATTTATTAAAAACTTGATTACTGAACTGTGAAGCCTTTTAACGCAAAAAAGGGACTAGATAGTTTCATCTAGCCCCAGTGTTTCATTTTCTATATTGTTTCAAGTTTTCAGACAAACGTTCATTTTTGATTCGGCGATAATTGAATCCAATCTCTTCCATTAATTCTTCCCATGTTTTTCCAGTTCTTCGGATGATGGTAGAAGGGGATGGCATAAATGAACGATTATAGTTTTTTTCAAATTCAGTTCTTGATAAAGTGTTCTCTAAATTTAAACGTACGATTTCTGTTTTTAATAAGCTTAGCAGTTCGAAACTACTTAAGCTTTCTTTTTCGTTGGTGATGAAGAAAAACTTTATGTCTCCAAATCGTTTCTTCAGAGTTGAAAGAGAAGGAATGTTTTCACCAACACTCTTTTGATCATAGTTTCTCTGAGAACGGATGCTATTTGCTTTGATAAAGTCCTTAACAATTTTCTTTAAATCTCGATCAGAATAGCTGTCCCATTTGTATCGCTCATACGGTTTTTTGCCTAAAGATAATAGCATTTTATCCCAAGAACCAAACCGTTGATTTATATACCATAAACTGGGAGCCTCACCAGGGTACTCCGCAATTTTTCGTTGATAGTCTCTTACTGTGTTGATTTCATGAGCATCAATAAAACCGTTAATTAAGACTAATAGCTCTAGAACGTTTTTGTCCTTCCAAACAATTCTTTGATCAGTAGTTTTCATATAACTCTTCCTCTCGAAGTTTTATAGAAACTGCGAGAATTGCCCTTTTGGTCGCCCGTGTTAGTTGAATTGGTGTATCTTCCGGGTGAGTTCAAACCCAGCCTCAAAGGTTCGGAACTCAGTTATCGTTTTGGTATTTTCCGAATGAATAATGTCGTCAGTGACGCACCTTGAATTTCACCAGTTTTGACTACATAGGTAGTCAAAGTGAGAAAATCTAGGAAAAACTAGGGAAAAAAGCACTCAAAACGGATTGCATCGTCAAAAGAGCAAAAGAAAAAGCCCTTGATAGACAAGGACTTTCGCAGTTTTTTACTTCGGTAAAGAATCTCAGAAAACCTATCTCCGAATTTCTTTGATACGAGCTGCTTTTCCGTGTAATGCACGTAGGTAGTACAATTTTGCACGACGTACTTTACCGTAACGAACTACTTCGATTTGAGCAACACGTGGTGTGTGCAATGGGAATGTACGTTCCACACCTACACCGTTAGAGATTTTACGTACTGTATAAGTTTCGCTGATGCCAGCTCCACGACGTTTGATTACTACGCCTTCAAATAACTGGATACGTTCGCGAGTACCTTCGACAACTTTCGCATGAACGCGAACAGTGTCCCCAGGACGAAATGCTGGAATATCCGTACGTAATTGGTCTTTTGTTAGTTCTTGAATCAATGGATTCATTTTATCATTCTCCTTATTCCCAAACATTCTTAAGGCCTGCGCCCCAGCGGAACATCGTAATAGTTGAGAGCTTTTCACTCACCAAGACATTGTAGCACAATCAAAATCTATCTGTAAAGACAATTTTCTTGTCATCCTGTTTTATTTTCTTAAGTTTTCATTTCCTCAGGTCAGTTCTTCTATTCTTATGGTGATTTGTCGAAAAAAAGGACTTGACTTAATGTCCAGATTAACTGATAGACTTCTTTATTAAAGGAGGACTCTGATGAATAAACTACTAACTGCTATCGTTTTACTTTTGACCATCAGCTTTTTAGTTGGCTGCGGCAGCCAAGAGTCAACTAACCAGAGCACAAATGAAGAACAGGAGGACAACAGTATGGAACCTACAACAAATGACCGGCACATTCGTGTCCAATCAGATGAGGAAGCGATCATTTTTCAATTAAATGACAGTACAGCGGCCAACGAGCTATACAATCAATTGCCGCTGACAGTTGAATTAGAGGATTTTGGCAGTAACGAAAAAATCTTTTATCCGCCGGAAAAACTAAACACAGCAAATACCCCCACAGCTGTAAATAAAATTGGCTGCTTGGCTTATTATGAACCATGGGGAGACGTGGTAATCTTTTATGATTCCTTTTCACCCTCTGGCAGTTTATACGAATTAGGCGAAGTAGTGGCTGGCGAAGAATTTCTGGGTGCTTTTTCTGGCAACGTAACAATCGAAGTCATCGAATAGCTGATCAAACGAAGCAAGCCCAGACGAAAAATATGGGCTTGCTTGGCGTTAGTCAGTTAAATTTATGGTAATATCAGAAGCACCCTTCGTCAATTCTGCTGCCTTTTCTAGAATTGCTTCTCGATCCTCTTCGCTTATCCTAGCACTTGGGGTAACATCGACAATTCCCGCTTCATCTCCTGACCTTGTCTCGCTATTTCTTAATGTAATACTGGTAATGCGATTAGGAAACTCACTGAACAATGCTTTTTTGATGGCCTCCATTTGGCGCTGTAGCGGTTCGGTAGTGACGGTACTACTGAGTGCTCGGGTACCGGACATTCCTCTAGTCTCTTGTGCCTTTTCTTCTAAATAGCGATCGATATCCTGTAAGCTTAAGGAATCACTGTCGGCCACCTGCTTCACTACCAGCTGATAATCATCAAGGTTGTAGTTGGCCATTTTAGTCTGTAGTTGCGACACCTGTTCTTCTGAAAGCTCGGTTCCGATAGTGTCTACCACTAGTTCCTGGTTGTCATTGTCGATTTCTTGATTTAATACATAAAATTGAGAAAATTCCTGCGAAACAAAGCTTTGAGCATTTTGCTGGGCGACTTGTCTACGCACTAAGGAACCGGCAGAATAAATACTCGGTATCATGATCAACAAAGCCAACCCCACCATCAAATACTTGCGTTTCTTTTCCTCCTCCTTGTTCACTACTTTACGCTTTGCTACCTGTAACACCTGTACAACAATAAAAGCGGTAATCATAATGAAGGATACATTGACCAGAAACAGATAACCAGCACCAAAGAAAAAACTGGCATCTCTTTCGTAAAGGCCATAGCCCATCACACAAAGCGGTGGCATCAGGGTTGTCGCAATAGCGACACCGGGAACAATATTATTGGGTTCTTTTTGCCGAGCACCGATCATTCCAGCTACACCACCGAAAATAGCAATAATAGCATCCCAAATAGTTGGCTGTGTTCGTGAGACAATCTCACTGCTGGCATAAGTGATTGGTGATAGCAAGAAATAGATAGCTGCCGCCACAATCGCAAAACCAGCTTCCAGCAGCAGTAATTTCAACGCTTTAGCAGTCAGCCGTGCATCAAAGGTGGCTAAACCCATGCCTAAACCCTGAACGGGCGCCATGATTGGCGAAATCAGCATTGCCCCTATTACTACTGGTTGAGAGTTCATATTCAAACCAATTGAAGCGATTACAATTGCGCACACCAAAATCATGATATTTTCCTTTTTCGGATAAATGCCGTCATAAATTTTATCGTACAATTCCTGATTGGTTAAAACCGAGCTTTCCTTCATCCGAATTTCTCCTCCTTTTCCACCTTCTTTTCTTTTATTCTAGCAAAAAAGACCAAATGACTAAAAAAATATGATTAGTCATTTGATCTTAAGATTAGTTTTCCGCTTTAATTTCGTCTAGCATTTTTTTCATTTGCTCAGTCAATTCCAGTTTTTCCAGCATATCTGGTCGACGTTGATAGGTTCGGCGTAACGATTCCTTCAATTGCCATTCTTCAATTAAACGATGATTGCCATTCATCAATACTTCTGGTACTTTCATCCCGTTGAATTCCGCTGGTCGGGTATATTGCGGGTGCTCTAACAATCCAGTCGAATGCGAATCCGTTTTTGCTGAAGTTTGATTCCCTAGAACTTCTGGCAACAAACGAACCGTAGCATCGATCATCACCATGGCACCTAGTTCGCCGCCTGTGAGGACATAGTCACCTAAGGACACTTCGTCTGTTACCATCGAACGAATCCGTTCATCGTATCCCTCGTAGTGTCCACAGATGAATACCAGCTGTTCCTCATTGGCAAACTCTTCTGCCATCTTCTGATCAAAGGGCTTACCCGCAGGATCTAACAAAATCACCCGTTTACGCTGATCGCCTGTTTGGGCTTCAATAGCTTTTAAACTATCGTAAATCGGCTGAACTTTCAAGAGCATTCCTGCCCCACCACCATAAGGATAATCATCAACCTGTTGGTGTTTGTTGTCTGAGTAATCCCGAAAATTATGGATATTAATCTCCAATAAATCTTTTTCCACCGCCTTGCCGATAATCGATTCGCCCATCGGACCTTCAAACATACGGGGAAAAAGCGTTAGTACATCAATCCGCATCATCCAACAATCCTTCCGGAATTTCTACATAGACTTTGCCGGCTTCTAAATCGATTTCCTTCACCACCGATTCAATGTAAGGAATCAAGGCGTCTTTTTTGTTCTTGCGCTTAACGATCCAGACATCATTGGCTCCGGTAGCCAGAATCTCGGTAATCTCGCCGATTTCGCGATCCTTTTCATCAATCACCTTTAACCCGATGATTTCATGGTAGTAATACTCGTTTTCTTCTAGTTCCCCCAGCTGATATTCGGAAACCTTCAAAATACCATCCCGTAACGGCTCCACCATGTTGATGTTGTAGTAGCCTTCAAAGGTTAACAAATCAAAGTTCTTGTGCTGGCGATGACTAGCCACTGTCAGTTTCAACGGTGATTTGCCATCTTGGAACAAGTATAGCGTTGCCCCAACTTGGTAACGTTCTTCTGGAAAATCGGTTTGTGAAATTACGCGCACCTCACCTTGGATCCCGTGTGTGTTCACAATTTTTCCTACTTCATAATAATTAGTCATTTCTTTTTCCCCCATCTCTCCTATTGATTCATCGAAACAGCCATCTGCAGACTGCTCAACGGATCTATGTGCATCGTTTTATATACAGTGTTGCCTACTTGCCAAGCAACCACATTACTTTCATAACCGCTAGAAACTGCCGACAAGCTAATCTGCCCAGCATCCTGCGGTATGGGTAAAAAGGCCGTTTCCAAATATTCTACAGCTTGTTGTGCCAGTGGTACAGGATCTTCATCATTTAGGTTGCTTGCCTGCACCCCCAAATTCCAGTTACCTTCTTGCCAATTCAAAAAGCTGGACCCAGCACCTGACTGACGATAGCCAGTAATACCAAAGCCCAAATCTACGGCTTGTCCGCCTCCATCAAAAGATGGTGCCACAGCAGCTCGTGCTTCTTCAGCTGAAGAATAGATCAGCCGTTCAAACTGTGCAATGGGGGTTTGATTTTGCAGCTGTGGATCATTTAATGGTAGCTTACTTTCAGTATTGTAATAAGAAACAATCCATCCGTTATTTTCCTCGCGAACAGCCATTGACACGTTTTGCTGCGCTCCAACAGCTGAGACTGCTGGCACCTGCTCATTAGGATAGGCCTGCTGCAGCTGTGACTCTGCCGAAGAATCCTCGGTTGAAGTCGTTGAATTGGTCGTTGC
Source organism: Enterococcus sp. AZ109 (assembly GCF_051714625.1). Classification (NCBI taxonomy): domain Bacteria; kingdom Bacillati; phylum Bacillota; class Bacilli; order Lactobacillales; family Enterococcaceae; genus Enterococcus; species Enterococcus sp. AZ109. Next base: position 789,480 of record NZ_JBIOSF010000001.1, read on the forward strand.
TTGTTGGGAAGAATCTTGCGTTTCACTGGTCTTATTTGTACGATTGATAGAACTCGTTGATGAAGACAATGACTCATCAGAAGGTGTGTTGCCACCCCCACAGGCAGCTAAAAGCAGCAAGGTGCTGACAAGCACTAGATATTTTTTCACATGGATCTCCTCCTTTGTTTTTTCTATCGTGCTATATAAGGTAGGTTTAGCAAACTCACCCAGCTTTAAAGCATGAGCACTTGAGATAACCCCCGCAACCAATTGTAGACGAACCCTGATTAGATTACTAAACAAAAAACACTCGAATCCTAAGACACGAGTGTTTTGAAAATTATTTGCCATCTACAATATTGAGACGAACTTTTTTGGGTCCATCAGTCCGAACGCTGTATACGATTGTTCGAATCGCTTTAGCTACTCGTCCTTGTTTCCCAATAATGCGACCGATATCTTCAGGTGCAACACTTAGATTGTACTCGAAGAAATCTTTCGACTCGTTGATTTCTAACTTCACTTCATCTGGTTTGGTAACCAAAGGATGAACAATGGTTAACACAAGTTTTGACAAATCTTGCATACATGTCCACCTTATTTCTTAGTGAATTTAGCTTCATGATGTTTTTGCATGATTCCTTCTTTAGAAAGAATGTTGCGAACTGTATCAGAAGGTTGCGCACCTTTTTGTAACCAGTCTAAAACATTTTCTTCTTTTAACACGACTTCTGCAGGGTCTTTCAAAGGATTGTAAGTACCTACAGTTTCGATAAAACGTCCATCACGAGGAGAACGAGAATCAGCAACAACAATACGGTAAAAAGGTTTCTTTTTAGAACCCATACGTTTCAAGCGAATTTTAACTGCCATTTATTTATTACACCTCCATTTAATTAATCACAAGAGGTAGTTTATCACGCTTTTGCATGCCTGTAAAGAGTTTTTTCTTTACAGGCTAAAAAAATCAGCGAGTCGTATCATTTGCTAAGTTTACTTATTTTTTGTAAGATAAACATGTAACCAATTAAAGGAGGATTTATTTATGACAAAAAAAATCGGTATCTTAGTGGGCAGCTTGCGTAAAGACTCTTACAACAAGATTATTGCCAAAAAATTTGCAGAACTATTACCTGAAGGCTATGAAGCAGCTTTCATTAAAATTGACGACCTACCCCTTTATAACGAAGACTTAGACGTGGAAGGTAAGATTCCTAGCGAATGGACTCGTTTCCGTAACGAAATGAAGGAAGTAGAAGGCGTGTACTTCTTCACCCCTGAATACAACCGTTCAGTACCAGCTGCATTGAAAAATGCATTAGACGTTGGTTCTCGTCCAATGGGCGACAGCGTTTGGGGTGGCAAACCTGGTTTAGTCGTAACCGCATCTCCTGGCGGCCCTGGTGGATTCGGTGCGAACCATCACTTACGTCAATCATTAGTCTTCTTGGATGTTCCTACTTTACAACAACCAGAAGCATATATCGGCGGCGTAATGAACTTGATCGACAATGACGGCAATGTAGTTGACGATACTGTGAAGTTTTTCCAAATGATCACGGATAAATACATTGAATTCTTTGAAAAATTAGTAAAATAATTATTTCATCAGCCAGATTGCGAGAAATTCTCGTAACCTGGCTTTTTTCTTGTATAATAGAAGAAACTGAGGAGGTATTTTCTATGAATGGCGTTGTATTTGATTTTAATGGCACCTTATTTAGAGATTCAGCCTACCACGAAACAGCCTGGCACACATTTATTGCTCAGGAAACCGATCGTGTAGTCACCAAAGAAGAATTTGAGCACCATGTTCATGGAGTGAACAACCATGGAGCCTTAGAATATATCTTTAACAAGAAATTAGATAAAAAAACGGCGGATGAATTAGCCGAGCGTAAAGAAAAGATTTATCGTGATATGGTTGTTGCTTTAGATAGTGGAAATGAATTAGTGGATGGTGCTGAGGAGTTTCTGGATTTTCTAACTAACCACAACATTCCGGTTAATATTGCAACGGCATCCATGAAAAACAACGTGGATTTCTATTTTGACTTCTTTAAATTGGAACGTTGGTTCGATTACGACAAAGTGGTCTATAATGATGGCAATGTTCCAAGCAAGCCAGCACCAGATTTTTATTTATTGGGTGCTGAAAAAATCAAATGTCCACCAGAAAAAGTGGTCGTCTTTGAAGATTCTGTTGCTGGTATTCGCTCAGCGTTTAATGCCAAAGTTGGTGCCATTTGGGGTGTCTCCACTGATGGCAACAATAAAATGCTGCTGCAAAGCGGTGTGCTGGCAGGCGTAATTGATGACTACCATGATAACCGTATTTATGAACAATTTTAGAAGTTGCGACAGAAGTGTTCAGCTCCGAGAAATAAGCCGAAAGAGCTGCTTCAGTTACATCGATCATACAGTTTTCAGCAGCTGTGACGTTTTATGTCACAGCTGCCTTTTTTATTATTTGGTCTCTTTCACTTCATCATGGCGAAAACAGCTCAACTCGTGATCATTCAGCATTCCTACTGCCTGCATAAACGCATAAATCGTCGTACTTCCGACAAATTTAAAGCCACGCTTTTTCAAATCTTTGGCTAGTGCATCGGATTGTTCATTGGTGGCAGGAATCTCTTCCATTGTTTTACGTTGACCGTCTATTGGCGCACCTCCCACAAAGCTCCATAGATACTCAGAAAAGCTGCCTACCTCTTCTTGAATTTTCAAGACTTGCTGGGCATTATTCACTGCCGCTTCAATTTTGCGTCGATAGCGAATAATTCCTTCATCCAGCATCAATTCCTCAATCTTCTCCTGATTAAAAGCTGCGACTTTATGAATATCAAAATTTTCATACGCTCGATCAAAATTCTCCGACTTGTTCAAAATCGTTTGCCAACTGAGCCCTGCCTGATTCATATCCAAAACTAATTTGCGAAACAACCGTTGATCGTCATATTCGGGAACCCCCCATACGGTATCGTGATAAATTTTCATTTTTTCGTTTGTTTGTGCCCAAGCACATCGTTCCATATTTTTCACCTCATTTCTTTCATTGTATCAAAAAAAGCTTAAAAAAGATTGCATTTATAAGGTGTACTACGTATACTAGTACACATAAAGACAGTAAAAGGAGGTGCCTCATGGTTACCATTAATAAAAGCGGGAATAAGGCTTATTATGAACAGCTAGTTCTAGGGATTAAGGAAGATATTCTCCAAGGCATCCTGCAGCCTGGTGATCGCATCCCTTCAGTGAGGGAGATGGCTAAGCAACTGTTGATGAATCCAAATACCGTCAGTAAGGCCTATAAAGTATTGGAGGCTGAGCAAGTTCTAGTAACCGTAAAAGGAAAAGGAACCTTTGTACGTGACAGCGGGACACTACCTCGTAACGAAATGCGGATCCAGCAGTTGCGAGAACAATTCGATGATCTAGTTGTTGAGGCCCGCCACCTGCAGGTCACCTCACAGGAGATGATCGGCTGGATACAAGCATCTGAAGAAAAGTTAGGAGGTCATGAAGAATGATCGTACAAGGATTAAGCAAAACTATTAACGACCAACCCGTTTTAGAAAATATATCGTTTCAGCTAGCCGAAAGTGAATTAGTCGGCTTAGTCGGTCGCAATGGCTCCGGAAAAACTAGCTTATTTCGGATTATCGCCGGACAATACCTGCCGGATAGCGGCGACATTCAAATCAATCAGCAATCAATTTATCAAAAACCAGCCTTAAAAGAGCAGATTTTCTTTATCGATGAAAAAGAACACTTTCTGCGGAGCTATTCCTTGAAAAAAATCAATGCCTTTTATCGCCACAGCTACTCCAACTTCGATCAGGATATTTTCCTGCAATTGATCCAGCAGCACGAACTACCCTTGCATGCCAGCTATCGGCAATTATCCAAAGGGATGCAGGGATTGTTCCAAATGATTTTAGCGATTTGCTCTAATGCGACCTATCTCCTGCTAGATGAACCCTTTGATGGCTTGGACGTAATTGTTCGCAAACAGGTTATCGGATTATTGCTGGAGCATTTAAGCGAAAACAATCGTACAGCTCTGATCGCTTCTCACAATTTAAACGAATTGGAAAGCTTGATTGACCGCGCCCTCTTATTAAAGGAGCAAACGATAACTAAAGACTACCGTTTAGAAGACATGCGGGAAACCGCCAAGAAAATGCAGCTGGTCTTCAAAGCCAAACAAATTCCAGCGGTTGTCAAAGAAAATTCCAAGCTGATTGATTTCCAAGGCCGAGTAATCACCGCCGTGTTCGAAAATTACACGCCAGAATTAGCAGCTGAGATCAAAAGCCATGATCCAGTAGTCTTCGAAGAATTGCCTTTGTCATTAGAGGATTTGTTCGAAGCCAATTTGAAACCTAAACGGAAACCATTATAGAAGGGAGTTTAACTAATGCTTAAAGCTATTTATTTAGAACGATACCAAAAACCGCTGATTGCACTTTGTCTAGTAATTATCGGCATTTGTCTGCTAAATGCAAAATCCCAAAGTGATTTTTGGCATTCAATGCACTCGAGTTATACCGAAGATGAAGTAATCCGGCAAAATTACGAGGATTTTCCAGAAAACTATACTTACTGGGATGACGCTTCGCAAAGCGAAAAACCTTATCGAAGTTTTCAGGACTATGTCGACAGCAACCTGTACTTTTATCAACCCTCTTTGACTTACAACAGTCCTAAGGGAATCGTTTCGGCAGCTGAATATCAGCAAAACGAAGTGTATCAGGTTAACAGTTCCGACTATTCTCTTTTACTGCTTTTCTTAATTCCAGCAGCAGGCTTTTTACTCTTTTTCATTGATGCCAAAACTGGCTTCAACCATTTTCTATTTTCGTTGCCAGTTACTCGTAAAAAATTGTTTAGCAAAAAATTGCTATACATTGGTACCCCGATTCTGCTGTCTGTTTTAATTGGCCAAAGTCTTTATGCCCTTTTGATACACAGCTTGATTCCTGCTCCCTATATGAATGCAACTTTGGGACAATTATTTACTTCCGTTTTCAACTACTTCTTCATGCTAGTTTTAATGTTTACTGCCAGTGCTTTTGTTGGATCAATGACCGGAAATCTAGTATTCGGACCGCTAACCTGGGGCGTTTTCTGGCTATTCATGCTTGGAGTCCCCAATACGGTTTACAGTATTTTAGAAACACTGGACTTAAGAGCGAATGTACTACCCAACTATAAGCACAATTTATTCTTGGGAACTGTGGGTAAAAGCGGAGGCTACTGGTGGATGAGCTTACTTTTTGGTCTTCTTAGTGCACTGTTTCTATTTTGGGGCTATCGCAAGTATCAAACTATTAGTTTAGAAAATGATGGTCAATACTTACTGAACAAAGAATCACGCTGGCCGATCTGGATACTGATGACTTCCTTTTGTTCCGTTGTCCTCGGAACGATTATTTTTAGTCCTTGGTACACTTACTATATGAATATATCTGTCGATTCTCCTACTTCAATGTGGCAGCCAATCTGGGAATCACTGCTGATTATCGGAATTGTTGGTCTAATCAGCTTTGTCCTAATCTTCTTTTCCGACATTAAAAGAAAACTGCACCAACGAAAAACACCTATCTTCAATAAACAATAGGCGAAAAAGAGGTGAAAAATGATGATCTTACAATTATTATTCAGTCTTTCCCTGCCTTTTTGTGTCTTTCTACCTTGTTTAATTTACCAATGGTATTTCTTAAGAAGGGACCTGAAACGAGAAACTGTTCCTCTTTCCAACATGATCTGGCGTTTTTTGTTTATCTTTTATCTGTATCTAGTTATCGATACGACCGGTGTCGGCACGCTTTGGGATGCGTTGAGTTATCCAGAAATCATTCGTCCAGAGGAAATTAACTTGGTCCCCTTTGCTGATGGCAGTCTGACATTGGGTCTGTTGAATGCCTTCATGTTCATGCCTTTAGGATTCTTACTGCCTTATATTTGGAACAGGTTTCGCCGTTGGCTGCCAGTGGTTCTGTTAGCTGTCAGCTTTTCTTTGACAATAGAAATTTTGCAGTTGTTTAATCGACGGGTATCTGATGTTGAGGATTTAATGATGAATACGCTTGGCGCTTTTTTAGGCTTTCTGATTTGGCAACTCTGGCAGAAAATCGTCAAAAAAGACAGCAAGGATATTCAAGCTTTGGGCAAAAACGAAGCGACTGCCTACATTTTTCTTAGCTTAGCAGGTGTATTTTTTCTGCACAATTGGCGTTTTTTCCTGCGTTTTCTATAAATTGAGGTGATTAATATGAACATCAAAAAAAGTAGCCGTATTTTATTAAGTAGTTATTTACTCGTTCTGATCTGGATACTGCTTTTTAAAATTGCTCTTTCCTGGACGGACTTGGCCAGTATCTTTAATAATGGACGCAGTATTAACTTAATCCCTTTCCAAGGCTCTACAACCATTAACGGGAAAATTGGACTGTTAGAAATTGGCTACAACTTTTTAATTTTTATTCCATTTGGTGGACTGCTAGGAATTGTCGTCAAGAACCGTTCCTTGTTAAGTAGTTGTCTTTTGATTGCTAGCTTCAGTTTGGCTGTTGAAGTACTGCAATTTGTTCTCGGCGTAGGAGCAACTGATATAACCGACTTATTAATGAATACTGCTGGAGGATTCACCGGTTTAATGATTTATCAGCTGCTGCGACGAATCGTTCCAGAAAGCAAACTGGATCGCTTCTTGACGATTATCGGCAGTCTGATTTTTATTCTTTGTTTAGGATTCATCAGCTTTATTATAATTTATAACACTATTTATTAACGTAAAGCAGACCTGCAACTAGTATCGACTCACAGGTCTGCTCTTTCCTATACCTAAAAAGTCGAACCTTCTAAACAGAAAGTTCGACTTATCGTTCACTTGATTTTATTTTTTCTTCTTTTTCTTCTTCTTTTTGCCATTTTTCTTCATCATGCGGTTCATGGCCATCTTGCCCATTTTCCCTTTAATGCCGTTGCCAAACATTTGATCCATACCTGGTGGCATAGAGCCTTTGCTCATTTGCTGCATCATTTTGCGGGATTCCTTAAACTGCTTGATCATACGGTTAACTTCCACTACAGAGTTCCCTGAACCAGCTGCAATTCGGCGACGACGGCTTGGATTCAGCAAGTCAGGATTTTCCCGTTCTGCTGGGGTCATGGATAAGACCATGGCTTTTTTCCGCGCCACGTCTTTTGGATCGACCTTCACATTTTCAATGCCAGGTACTTGGCTCATCCCAGGAATCATCTTAATCAGGTCTTCTAATGGGCCCATGCCCATCACTTGATCCATTTGTTCGATAAAGTCATTGAAATCGAAGGTGTTTTCCTTCATTTTTTTCGCTAACTCTTCAGCCTTCTGTTCATCATAATCCTGCTGGGCTTTTTCAATCAGCGTAAGCATGTCCCCCATACCGAGAATACGGCTGGACATCCGATCTGGATGGAATACTTCTAAGTCAGTTAGTTTTTCACCAGTACCAGTGAATTTAATCGGTGCACCTGTCACTTGACGAATGGACAAAGCCGCACCACCACGAGTATCCCCATCAAGTTTGGTGATGATAACCCCAGTAATTCCCAGTTGTTCATTGAAGCTTTGAGCAACGTTTACGGCATCTTGTCCAGTCATGGCATCCACAACTAACAAAATTTCGTTTGGTTGCGCAACTTCCTTAATTTGAGATAACTCATCCATTAACGCTTCATCAATGTGCAAACGACCGGCTGTATCGATTAAGACATAATCGTTTTTCTTTTCCCGGGCAACTTCCATCCCTTGACGGACAATTTCAACTGGGCTGACGTCGGTGCCTAGATCAAAGACTGGCACATCCAACTGCTGACCAAGAACCTTTAACTGATCGATCGCAGCAGGACGATAAATATCGCCGGCGATCATTAAAGGGCGTGCTTTTTCGGTTTTAATTAAGTGATTGGCTAGTTTTCCGGCGAAGGTAGTTTTACCAGCCCCTTGCAGCCCAGCCATCATGATAACGGTTGGAATCTTTGGTGATTTTTCAATTCCGACTGTTTCAGAGCCTAATGTTTTCGTCAGCTCTTCGTCTACGATTTTAACAATTTGTTGGGCAGGTGACAGACTGTCTAATACTTCTGCTCCTAATGCCCGCTCGCGAACTTGCTTAGTAAATTGCTTCACTACTTGCAAGTTAACATCGGCTTCTAGTAACGCTAAGCGGATTTCCCGCATCATTTCGGTTACATCAGCTTCCGTAATTTTTCCTTTTCTACGTAGTTTACTCATTGCCGCCTGAAGGCGTTCTGTTAAGCTTTCAAATGCCATGTTTTTCTATTCGTTCCTTTCCTATTCGTCTAAATCTTGCAGCTCTTTAACAGCTGAAGCCAGTGTCTCGTCTTTTGGGTAGTGTTCCTTTACATAGTTTTCTAATTTATCCAACTGCTCATCTCGAACAATGTAATCCGAAACTAGATGAAGCTTTCGCTCATATTCTTCTAGTATTTTTTCGGTTCGCTTTATATTATCATAAACTGCCTGGCGACTCACCTGATATTCTTCCGCAATTTCTCCTAAAGAAAAATCATCGGCATAATAAAGCTCCATGTAATTCATTTGCTTTTCGGTTAAGAGTGTCGCATAAAATTCAAATAATGCGTTCATGCGGTTCGTTTTTTCAATTTCCATTTATTTCCTCCTCACCTGGCCAGTTCTCCTCGGAAAACACCTGGATTCCCTGCTTAATAAAATAAGCAGTAGCAACACCAACGCCCTTTTTCCTAATTCCTGAAAAGGTCCCATCATAAATCAACTGGCTTCCACAAGAAGGGCTTCGTTCCTTTAAAATTACCTGGGTCACATCAAGTCTTGCAAATTCGTTATAAGCCTTGATTGCGCCAGCTTTGTACATATCCGTTACATCTCTTCCAGTTTTATCCACCACTCTAGCAACATCATCCCAAACATCAAAACCATCACCGCCAATAATTTCGGCAGGTGTTCGTGGCGTGGGTAGGCCTCCCAGCACTTCGGGACAAATCGTGAGTGCCTTTTCTTCATTCACTAATTGCCGCAATGAATCGATTTGATTATGGTCTCCGTCATAGCGACAACAGATACCAGCCAAACATGAGCTGACCCCTAACATGAAATTTATCTCCATTTCTTAGTAAAAAACAAGTGACAAAACTGCTTTCCCATTATACCATTTAATTATAGTTGGAAATAGCCCAACTATCTAGTTAATTACGAATAAAAGGAGAAGCTTATGAAGCGGGTACTTGTTGTAGACGATGAACCATCAATCGTTACATTATTAACCTTCAATTTAGAAAAAGAGGGCTACGCTGTTACTTCAGCAGCCGATGGGAAAGAAGGATATGAATTAGCATTAAGCGATTCCTATGATTTTATTATATTGGATGTGATGCTGCCGTCAATGGATGGCTTAGATGTGGCCAAAAAATTACGTCAAGAGAAAGTGGATACGCCGATTTTAATGCTGACAGCTAAAGATGATGCGATTGATCGCATTTTAGGCTTGGAAATTGGTGCGGATGATTATCTAACCAAACCCTTTTCCCCAAGAGAAGTCCTGGCACGGATGAAGGCCATTTTCCGCCGCATCGAACCACGTAAAGAAGAATCTGTTCATGAAATTCTGACGACAGGTGAAATTGTAGCTGATCTAACCAATTACCAAGTCTCCGTTCGGGGAAAATCGATTGAGCTGACACCTAAAGAATTTGAGCTGTTAATTTACTTCATGAAACGAAAAGATCGAGTAATTGATCGAGATACATTGTTGGATCGAATTTGGCACTATGATTTTTCCGTTCAGAGTCGGATCGTGGATGTCCATGTTTCTCATTTGCGGGAAAAAATTGAAGTAGATCCCAAACATCCGAAATATTTACTGACCGTTCGTGGGTTTGGTTATAAGTTCCAGGTGCCGAATCAATGAGAAAGCCGAAATTCGATTACCTCTTGTTGCTGCTGATTATTGTCGCCTTATTTTTCGGGACATGGCGTTTAACCGATTATTTCTACAATCGAGAATTAATCAACCAACAGGAAGAATTTCTTACTACCAATGGCAAGCTGCTGACTAGTCAACTAGATCTGTCAGATTTAGGTTCCGAAACAAATCTGACAGAAATTCATCAATATGCGGCTGAATTAGACGAACGAGTTACGCTGCTGGACCCTACAGGTGCAATCCTTTACGACTCTGTTTATCCCCACTTAACTGGCAGTCGTGATAATCGACCAGAAGTTAGAACTGTATTAGACAGCAATACGGTTGGTACTTCCGTTCGCCATAGCGATACCTTAAATGAAGAACTGCTCTATACTGCACAACCGATTCAGCAAGGGACCCAATTAGTCGGCGTTTTGCGAATTGCCAAAGACACGGACTCCTTTGCACCCAAGACGATGAGCTTTCGCCGCACCATGTTTGTCATCTTGTTTCTTTTTTACTTCATTTTATATTCCAGTATTGCCTATTTGATTCATCAACGGAATCGACCTTTAGAAACGGTTCTGCCAGTGTTAAAACGGATGGTAGCTGAGCCTGAAAAAAGTAATTACGTCGTTCAAAACTCCAGCAATTGGCAGGAATTATATGTGACGATCAATCAGTTAAGTGAACAGCTGAACGAAACCTACGCTGCCTTTAATGCCACCGAAGAACAATTCAAGACCTTATTTCATGAGTTGATGATTGGTGTCTTCATTATCAATGAGGAAGGAAAATTCTCCATGATTAATCCGATGATGGAAGAAATCCTACAAGTCGGTGCAGCTGCTCAGCATTCTTATTGGGAAGTCATTGAAGACCACAAGATGATTCAGCTAATCCAACAAATTATGCTAGAAAAAAAACAAGTGCACCAAGAGATTGTTTTAAAGTTACCAGTAAAACGAGATTTGGATGTTCGTTTACGGTACTTAGAAAACACTTCTACAGGCGATCAAGTCATGGGCACTGTTTATGATTTGACCCACGTTCGTCATTTAGAAAAAATCCAGCGTGACTTTGTCGGAAATGTTTCTCATGAATTAAAAACGCCCGTCACTTCTTTAATTGGTTTTACCGAAACCCTTTTAGATGGTGCTAAGGACGATCCAGAATTAACGACAGAATTTCTAACGATCATGCAAAAAGATGCCTATCGACTCCAACGGTTAATTCAAGATATCATTGAATTGTCGAAGGATAGCGATCATGTGCCTGAGGAGCTTCAAACAATCGAATTGTCCGAGTTTCTTCATCAGCAGGTGGAAATGTATCAACATCTATTGGATAAAAAGCAAATCGAAGTAAACATTCATGGTCCGGAAAATAGCTACTTTCTCACCCGGCTGGTTTTCTTCCAACCAATTATCAAGAATTTACTTGAAAACGCCATTCAATATTCACCGAACCAAGGAACGATCTCGATTGTTTATCAGTTGAATAAGGAATTAACGCTTTCTGTAACTGATATGGGCATTGGTATTTCGAAGGAAGATCAGGAAAGAATTTTCGAACGCTTTTATCGGGTGGATCGAGCCCGGACGAGGAATTCTGGTGGGACCGGACTTGGTTTAGCGATCGTTCGAGAGTACAGTCAAATTTTAGGCGGCGATGTGACCGTTGAAAGTCGCCCACGTTTAGGTTCCACCTTCACTGTCACTCTGCCGGTACAATAAGAAAAGCTTCGCAAAACTAAAATTTTGCAATCAAAAAAGGCATTCGTATTACGATCAGTTGATCAATACGAATGCCTTTATTCTAATTATTTTACGTTCCCCTCTGCATCACGTTCGATTTCCATCGAAGTAACTGGTAAGTAACCCAACTCTTTCACAGGACCTTCTTGAATTTCATCAGAAGTCATGTATTCCAAAAATTCAGCAAGCTTGCCTTCTGGCTCGCCATTGGTATACATATGCTCATAAGACCAGATCGGCCACTCATTAGTTGCGATGGTTTCTTCGTTAGCTTCAACACCGTCTAATTTCAAGGCTTGCAGACTATCGTCTAAGTAAGACAATGCTAGGTAACTAATCGCACCAGGAGTTTCAGCAACAATTTTCTTCACAGTACCAGAAGAATCTTGCTCTTGTGATTGGATCGATTCGGCGCCGTCTAAGCCCCATTTTTCGAATGTCGCTCGAGTGCCACTTCCGCTAGCACGATTAATGACGGCAATCTCTTGATCTTCGCCGCCCACTTCACTCCAGTTAGTAATCTTACCAGTAAAGATATCGATTAATTCCTGTTTTGAAATGTCTTCTACACCAACATCTTGGTTAACGACTGGCGCAAATCCGATAACTGCTACTCGGTGATCAACCAATTGTTCAGCGTCAATCCCCTCTCTTTCTTCCGCAAACACATCCGAATTACCTATTTCAACTGCACCTTCAGATATTTGACTTAAACCAGTCCCGCTTCCGCCACCTTGAACTGAAATTTGTACTTCAGGATTATTTTGCGTAAAGCTTTCTTGGGCTGCATCCACTAAAGGTTGTAAAGCTGTTGAACCTACGGCAGTGATTTCTGTACCGCTTCCTGATGCAGACGCTCCGCCTGATGAGTTGCTAGTGTCGCCCCCAGAGCCGCAACCGGCTAATAAAATACTAGATACAAATAGTGCTGCTAATAATTTTTTCATTCAATACTCTCCTTTACGTTTGGTACATTTTGACTTTAACAATCCAACGTTAAGGTACGATGGAGTTCATGTAAATGAATGGTTAAGGACTGTAAACTTTATGTAAAGCTAAATCTTTTTATTTTATCCCATTTGGGCGTACAATACCTGCGAGGTGAAGAAAAATGCTAAAAATAAACTATCGTATCAATGAACAAATGAACAATAAAACATATCCTGCGGCTAAAGACTTTATAGCTGCTCAATTAAAAGAAGTACCTGATCTACCTGACTACTACCACGTAGATGAAGCTTGGTTAGATGACAGAAAAATCGAACTAACTGATGCAACTATTGCCGGTCTATATAATTATCTAGCTCAATAAAAAAGTGAGGTTGTGACCGAATTGTTCCGCTCCGAGAATAAGCCGAACACTTCTATCACAACCCCTTTTTTTAAAACGATGAATTAGGTTCCATTAAAAACACTAATTCTTCCTCCGTTGTTACCCGCTTCAAAACACTGTTACGATGAGGATAACGACCAAAACGTTGAATAATGGCATAATGACGTTTTTCAAAAGCCAGATTTTCTTCCATTCCTTCCTCTGAAAAAAGCTCCAGTGCCTGCTGATGAATTAACAAAGATTCTGAATGCATAAATGGCATATAAAGAAATGCTCTTTCCTGAACCGTTAGTTGACCTAAACTAGGCTGACTCAGCGCTTCTTGTGCCAAAACTAAGGCCATCCCATCATAAGCAAAAGACTGCGCATCCTCTCGAAATAAATTGCGGGAAAATTGATCCAGCACGATAATCTCTGCGAGTCTTCCTTGAATCGTTTTCCGCCATGAGGCTTTTTCTCCCAGCACAACCTTCCTATGTAGATTAGAAAAACGCTCACGAATGATTGCATCATAGGCTTCGTCTTTCTTAAACCACTGCTCCGGTGTTGATTCCTTAAACCAAAAATCTAATACTACTTGCATTTCCATCAGATCCACCTCCATGATTTAATTGTAACAAAAAAAGCAGGAAATTCCTGCTTCTAGGAAATTCCTGCTTCTCTTTTCTATTCTACTTACTTTCGACATAATTTCTCAAACGTCTCGCAGCTTCTGTTAATTGCTCCAATGAAGCCGCATAGCTCAAACGAATATAGCCTTCGCCTTCTTCACCAAAAGCAATTCCTGGAATAACTGCCAGTTGGTTCTTTTTAGCCAAATCTAAACAAAAAGCCATCGAATCCGTTCCAAATTGTTCAGGAATTTTAGCAAACAAATAAAATGCCCCTGATGGACGAGCCACTTCAAAGCCCATGTCAGTCATTTCTTTATACAGATAATCTCTGCGTTTACGATACTCCTCACGCATTACTTCGCCATCAGCCATTCCCTGAATCAGCGCACGAACTGCCGCTTTTTGAGACATCGTAGCAGCTGCCGTTACTAAATATTGGTGAACTTTGATAATTTGGGCCGTTAAGCTTTCAGGTGCAAAAATAAAACCAATTCTCCAACCTGTCATTGCATGTGATTTCGACAACCCATTGATCAAAATTGTTTGTTCTCGCAAATACTTAGCAAAAGAGACATGCTGTGCTTCATAATTTAGTTCACTATAAATTTCATCACTAATGACAAAGACGTCATATTTTGCCAGCGTTTCAGCCAGTGCTTTTATTTCTTCTTCATTATAAGCTACCCCCGTAGGATTAGATGGCGAAGTGATGATGATCGCCTTCACTGCATCACCATGTTCAGCCATGGCCTGATCAATCTGTTCGGGTGTTAATACAAAGCCGCTTTCGCGGGTATCGATGTAAACCGGCTCAGCATCCGCCAACAGAATCAACGGTTCATATCCTGGATAAGTCGGTGCCGGTAACAATACTTTATCACCAGGTTCTAAAATAGCTAGTAGGCTGGCAGAAATCGCTTCTGTTGCTCCTACTGTTACTAATACTTCTGATTTACTGTCATAGTGCACATCATATTTTTGAGCCACAAATTGACTCGCTGCGTCACGAACATCTAACAACCCAGACATCCCAGTGTAATGACTATAATTATCCCTAATCGCTTGTTCACCAGCAGCCTTGACGTGCTCAGGGGTATTAAAATCAGGCTCACCTAATGTTAATTTCAGCATATTAGGAATATCTGAAACCTGCTCATCGAATTGGCGAATCAAAGAAACCGCAATTTTGTACACATTTGGATTAAATCGTTTATCTAATTTATTCATGCTAACCCTCCATTTCTAATCATATTATCATAATTAGAAATATAGTAAAGACCTAAGTTGATTTATTTTCACGGCAAATGTTAAAAGTGAAATAGAATCCGACTGAAATTATCAGACTGATTAACGCAACCATATAACTTGGTTCAATAGAAAGGAGTAATGCTCGTAAATAAAAGTCGACATCACTCATCCCAGATTGAGATAGTCCAGTCGGTCCAATAATAATACGAGGCAACATGAAGAAAATGGTCGTAAACATAATTTGCAAAGAAATAATAGCGACGCAAACAAGCGGATGCTTGCGAGAAAATTCAAAAACAACCATTGTGATCAATAAAAGAAAATATAAAATCGTTAACGTTCCAAAATTTTTAGCCACTAGAATGCCAGTGCCATTGACTGGCCTAAAGATATCCACTTCTTGAACAGTTGAACTGAACCATTGGAGTGGGGAAACAACAAATGGTACTAACCAAAATAGCAAATAAAGACGTGATAATTTCTTTTTCATTGGGCATACTTCCTTCTATCTAAAGAATTTTGGTACTGTTTGAATTTTCTCACAAATTACTTACGTTTTCTTGATAACTAGCTAAATTATTTTTCATTAATGGGCAAAAAAGAAGCAAGCTCATTGAATCTAGCGACTAAAGGTCATAAAATAGCTAAACAAGCTAACTGAGGAGAAATTTTATGGATAAAAATTATTTACAAAAACTTCCTTTTTTTTATTTTCTGCTACCCTACATCCATTTGTCTTTGATGATCGATTATTACCTACATTCGCTAATGGGAATTATTGGTTCGATCCTGATTACTGCTCTATTAGGTTTTTATGCTCGCAGAACATATCAAGTACCGCTATTAATCATGAGTAATGGTATAAATATTATCCTTTCTTATTTACTTACTAGAATTCAAGGATCACTCCTACTACCTTATCTTGGCTATTCTTCTTATCTTGCTTTACCTCTGCTTGTGTTACTCTTTTTATCAGCCCAAATCGTTGGCCTTTTCTGGGGCGGTTTTTTCATAGAACGTTAGATTAGTCTCCTATTAAATGAAAATTTTAATTACTAGATGTATGCAAAAGAAGACCTTCCCACAGAATGAGAAGGTCTTCGAAACGTAGTATAACGTTTTTTGCTGTGTCTTATTCGCCAGCGTTTGTGTCTTTGAGACCGTATTTTTTGTTGAAACGGTCGACACGTCCATCGGCTTGAGTAAATTTTTGACGTCCAGTGTAGAACGGATGAGAGTCAGAAGTAACTTCGACACGGATCAATGGATAAGTGTTTCCGTCTTCCCATTCAACTGTTTCTTGAGAGTTCTTAGTAGAACCTGACAAGAATTTAAAACCAGTTGTTGAATCCATAAATACGACTGGATGATAATTTGGATGAATTTCTTGTTTCATAGTTTTTTTCGCTCCTTTGCCCTGAAACATTTGCTGAATCAGAGTTTGTTTGCAATACGCAACAGGTATATACTATCATGAAAGATTCATGAATGCAATTATCTTTTTAGATTTTTTCGCGGAGTTCGACTACCGAAAGAAACATCTTTAAAGGCATCGAAAAAGGCTTGATTGTTTCTTGTCTTCTTCAAGAAGGTAATAAACTGATTCGTGTATTCCAACGAGTCACCCACCATATTTTTGCGAATCTTCCATATTTCTTCTAGTTTTTCTGGTGCCATTAACAACTCTTCTTTACGAGTACCTGATTTTTTAATATCGATCGCAGGGAAAATCCGGCGCTCCGATAAATCGCGAGAAAGTTGTAGCTCCAAGTTCCCCGTACCCTTGAATTCTTCGTAAATGACATCGTCCATACGGCTGCCAGTATCAACTAAAGCTGTAGCTAAAATAGTTAAGCTGCCGCCTTCTTCAATATTACGAGCGGCTCCAAAGAATTTTTTAGGTTTGTATAAAGCCGCAGGATCAATCCCACCGCTTAGTGTCCGTCCGCTTGGTGGTACAACTAAATTGTATGCCCGTGCAAGTCGAGTGATACTATCCATTAAGATTACAACATCACGCTTATCCTCAACCAAGCGCATTGCCCGTTCCAAAACTAATTCTGAAACTCGTGTATGATTTTGCGGTTGCTGATCAAACGTTGAATACACAACATCCCCTTTGACACTGCGTTCAAGGTCAGTGACTTCTTCAGGTCTTTCATCCACCAATAGAACAATCAATTCTACCTCGGGATAATTATCTGTAATTCCGTTTGCGATTTCCTTAATAATAGAAGTTTTTCCGGCCTTTGGAGGTGCTACAATCAAACCACGTTGGCCAAAACCGACAGGAGAAAAGATATCGATCATCCGCGTTGATAAACGGCCAGGAGTTGTTTCTAAAACCATTTGTTTCTCTGGATACAAGGCAGTTAATGCTGGAAAATGCGGACGCTCTTTCGCATCTTCTGGATCTTTGCCATTTACACTTTCCACATGCATTAAACCATAATAACGTTCTGATTCTTTCGGTGGACGCGCCTTACCTGCCACCATATCACCATTTCGCAAACCAAAACGGCGAATTTGAGAGGAGGATATATAGATGTCTTCTGCACTTGGTCCATAATTAATCGGACGCAAGAACCCGTAGCCATCTTGTCCGACAATGTCTAAGACACCCTCCATATAAAAGAAACCTTGCTTTTCTGCTTGCGCTCGTATCACCGCCAGAGCAAGCTCTTTTTTGTTCATTTGGCTGTAGTATGGAATCTTGAAGTCCCGCGCATAAGTATAAATTTCCTTCAGCGTTTTGTTCTCAAGTTCAGCCATTGTTAAATAATCGCTCATGCTTTTTCCTCTTCCTCAATCATTTCAATTGTTGCGCCCAATGCGGTTAGCTTTTCAATAATATGATCGTATCCCCGCAAAATGTACTCGACATTGTAGATAGTCGTAGTTCCTTCAGCCATCAATCCAGCAATTACCAAGCAAGCACCTGCACGTAGATCAGACGCCACAACCTCAGCACCATGCAATTTGCTTGGTCCGCTTAGTACAATCATATTGCCTTCAACCTTTGCGTTAGCACCCATTCTCACGAGTTCTGGGATATGGTTAATCCGTTTGGAATAGATCGTATCCATAATTTCAGCGGTGCCGTTTGCTGTTAGAAGTAACGGTGTAATTGGTTGCTGCAAATCTGTCGCAAAACCTGGATAAGGAGAGGTTGTAATATCCACGGCCTTTAAGTTTTCTGAAGGTAATACTTCAATGCTGTCTTCAGAAATGTTCATTTTCACGCCCATTTCTTCTAATTTAGCAATAAAGCTTTCGATATGCTCATAGATTACGTTGTTAATCGTAATACCTTGTCCCAAAGAAGCGGCCAATGATAGATAGGTGCCTGCTTCGATCCGGTCAGGAATAATTGAATGGACACAGCCATGCAACTCGTCTACGCCTTCAATTCGAATTTCATCTGTACCTGCTCCACGAATCTTTGCACCCATATTGTTTAATAAAGTAGCCACATCAATAATTTCTGGTTCCCGAGCAGCATTTTCAATAATGGTTTTACCTTTGGCTTTGACTGCTGCTAACATTACATTAATTGTAGCACCAATTGAAACGACATCCATAAAGATACGATCGCCTCTTAAGCCATCTTCTTCTGTACGCAGATAGATAACCCCATGTTCATTTGAAACGTCGGCACCTAAGCTTTCAAATCCTTTAATATGCAAATCAATCGGACGCGGACCTAAAAAACAGCCGCCTGGCAGACCAACGACAGCTTCCCCAAACTTGCCTAATAGAGCTCCCATGAAATAGTAAGAAGCACGCAAGGAATTAATTTTCCCGCTAGGCATTGGAATTGACACAATTTTACTAGGATCAATTTCCATACGATTGTCTTCAAATTTTA
This sequence comes from Enterococcus sp. AZ109, assembly GCF_051714625.1. Taxonomy (NCBI): domain Bacteria; kingdom Bacillati; phylum Bacillota; class Bacilli; order Lactobacillales; family Enterococcaceae; genus Enterococcus; species Enterococcus sp. AZ109. Next base: position 808,241 of record NZ_JBIOSF010000001.1, read on the forward strand.
CTTTTGCCCCCATGATCTCCAAAATCTCAATCAATGAATGGACATCTTGTATGTCTGGTACCCCTTCTAAAACAACGGGAGAATCCGCCATGATTGCTGCTGGGATTAATGCAACTGCGCTATTCTTAGCACCACTGATAGTTATTTCACCTTGTAGCGGCTTGCCGCCTTTAATTTCAATTTTTTTCATTTATATTCACCTATTAAGTTATTTACACTTTACATGTAGACCAACTTTCATTCTAGCACATATTCCTTCAGTAAAAAAGTCAGTATCACAAATTCATACTCTTATGTAACAAAATGCGACTTATCAAATTACTTTTTTAGATAAAACCGAGATTATTGATCCATACGGTTAACAAAAAAGCGGTCCACCACCAGATTTCATTAAGCTGTGTCAGTTAGCCTACTTGAAAACCCTCAGACAAAAAATCTGAGGGTCCCTATTCAATGAAAATTATTCCACTTTATAATAAACATACGACTCTTGGACTGCTGTCGGATTGTTTTGGGTGCCCAAGGCAACGATTTTTTCGTTTTCATTGTAACCGCCTTGTATATCACCCATTATTCCTTTTGGTAAGAAGGAAATATATAGGGCTGCACCTGGAAGTTCACTTCTAAAAGAAAGAATTCCATTTAAGTTGCTAATTACCAATTGTTGATCATACTCTGCAATCATATTATCGTGACCGATATACGGAACCATGTTAGGCGTCCCATCCGCAGAATCCCATTCAGGGACCGTTAATTTTAGGCCTGAAATTGTTGCAGGATTTTGAAGTGCAGTAATATCGCTAAATTCCATTGTCTGATTTCCTACAACAATTGTTTGTCCCAGCCCGTTCTGCCAAGTCCCACTAATACTTGTAAAATTTCCTACAGCGATTTCATTAAGGTTCATGCTTAACTGTGCTTTGGGCTGCTCAGCTGGTTCAGTGGACTCATTAGTTTTTGCAGACTCAGAGGAGATCGTTTGATTTTCTGCAGTGTTTGAGCTATTCCTTTGAAAAACTTGTAAATAGCTGTTGTTACTGGTTCTGATAGCGATTCTATCTTTTGACGAATCAATCGCCTCAGGCACATCCTCGCCCCAACCAGACATTACAACACCTTTCGGATAAAAGTAAAGATTCCAGGCAATCGCACCCTCGCTAGTATCCGCCATTAAACAGCCCGCTTCTTCAGAAAAAGTTAGTGTCTTGTCTTCTCCGTCATTTAAGGTATTTCCTTGCATTGTCATAGAACCATTGGAGAGTTGATCTTTCGAAATCAAAAGCTGTGTTTGTTGACTTGGTACCCAAACATTTCCGTTCCCATCATGGCGATTTAAGGATATTGCTACTTCTTCCCATTCCCCCAATAAACTTGAATAGTCGCCATTTTGAATCCTAGTCAAATCCATTGTCTCAGATTCTGTATCATCAGAGCGCTTAGTCTCTTTTTTACGTTCAGCTGAAGATGTTTCAGTAGTGACATTTGTATTAGATGCGGAATTATCAACCTCAGTGTTATCTGGATTATTACACCCACTAATAACACCTAAAGAAACCAACAAACAACTTACTATAAAAACTTTTTTCATACTTTTCATATAAGCCTCCCTAAACCAAATTTTTACTCCTTAGCTAACCAACAACCATTTTTAATTCTTTATTGAAAACATTCCTTATACCTTATATATTAATACAAATTTGTCCCTTAATCCATTTTTTATAAAAAATCCAACAATCAAAAAGTACAACTTAAGAACACAATTTTTCTAATATAGTCTTTGCTAAATTGTGATACTTTTTCACTTTGAGAAAGTCTTCGCAAATCTGCTCAACTTTGGCTAGCTACTCCTCAAGTTTCTTCAATTTTTCTTAGCGTTGAAAGCCTCGATTCAGGAAATCGAACACCACTTGCATTACTTTAATAGACTTTATAATGATGAAAACTTATCTTTTCCACAATATAAAAAAGGACTACCACTATTGGCAGCCCTTGATTAGCTATACTTAACTAGTTGATTAACCTTTGTTTGCTGAACCGAACCAGTCAATGTGTTCTTCAGCATCTTTAACGATTGCTGCAACACCTGGTGCTAACAATTTACGAGGGTCAAATCCTTTTCCTTCTTTATCTTTGCCAGCTTCGATATATTCACGAGTCGCTTTAGCAAATGACAATTGGAATTCAGTATTTACGTTTACTTTAGAAACACCCATTGAAATAGCCTTTTGGATTTGTTCTTGAGGAATACCAGATCCACCATGTAAGACTAATGGTACATCAGAACCTACAGCATCAGCAATTGCTTGTAAGTGGTCGAATGCTAGACCTTTCCAGTTTTCAGGGTATACGCCATGAATATTACCGATACCACATGCAAGGTAGTCGATACCAGTGCCAACCATTTGTACACATTCGTCAATGTCAGCTAATTCGCCAGCACCGATGATTCCATCTTCTTCTCCACCAATTGAACCTACTTCACATTCAACTGAAACGCCTTTAGCGTGAGCTTTTTCTACAACGTCTTTAGCTAATTTCAAGTTTTCTTCAAATGGTAAATGAGAACCATCAAACATAACTGAAGTGTAGCCAACTTCGATACATTCTAAAGCTGCTTCGTAAGAACCATGGTCTAAATGGATTGCAACTGGAACAGTGATGTTCATAGATTCTACTAAGTTGCAGACAATATCTTTAGCAACTTTGTAGCCGCCCATGTATTTAGCAGCGCCCATTGAAGTTTGGATTAGAACGGGTGCTTTTTTCGCTTCAGCCGCGCGCAAGATTGCTTGCGTCCACTCTAAGTTATTTGTGTTAAATCCGCCGACTGCGTAACCGCCTTGACGTGCAGCTTTTAAAAATTCAGCTCCTGATACTACTGGCATAAAAAATTCCTCCTAAGTATTCTTTTTGGCTAAGACATCGTCTTAACTAACGACTTAATTTTAACAAAGATTGCCCCACATTGCTACTACTATCCATCTTTAAAAGCCTTTACATTCAAGAATTCTTACGACTTTGCCTTTTTTTAGTAGAAAAGACTGAAATAGCCATCGCTATTTCAGTCTAATCCTTACTTTTCTTCTTTGTTTTTTAATGACGCTCCCACAAACGCTTTGATCAATGGTTGTGGACGATTTGGACGAGAAATTAATTCAGGGTGGAATTGGCAACCCACAAAGAATTTCTTCTCTGGCAATTCCACGATTTCTACCAAACGATTGTCTGGTGAAACCCCTGAGAATACCATGCCGTTGTCTTCAAACAATTGACGGTAACCGTTGTTGAATTCATAGCGATGGCGATGACGTTCCTGAATCACTTCTACGTTGTCATACGCAGCTGCTGTCTTAGTACCTTTTTTCAATTTGCAAGGATACAAGCCTAAGCGCAGTGTACCACCCAGATTCTCAATATTTTCTTGATCAGCCATTAAATCGATAATGTTGTTTGGCGTATCTGGAACTGTTTCAGCAGAATTCGCATCTGCTAAACCAGCAACATTACGGCCAAATTCAACACAAGCCATTTGCATACCTAAACAAATACCAAGGAAAGGAATATCATTTTCGCGAGCATAACGAATTGCTTCGATTTTCCCTTCTATTCCACGATCACCAAAACCACCAGGTACTAAAATACCATCAGCATCACTTAATTGTTCTTCAACATTTTCTTTCGTTAACTCTTGTGATTTAATCCAGTTGATTTCAATATCTGAATCAAAAGCAAAACCAGAATGTTTCAACGCTTCTACTACTGAGATATACGCATCTGGCAATTCAACATATTTACCAACTAGTGCAATTTTAGTTTTCTTCTTCAAGTTTAGTACTTTTTCTTCCAACGCACGCCATTCAGACATATCCGCTTCTGGCGCTTCAAGTTTCAAGTGATCCAATACAAATTGATCCATGCCTTGCGCTTGTAGTGCCAAAGGAATTGAATACAATGTTTCTACGTCACGAGATTCGATCACTGCTTCTGGTGCCACGTCACAAAATTGTGCCAGCTTATTTTTTGTTCCTTGAGAAACAGGTAATTCAGTCCGCACAACTAAGATATTCGGCTGAATCCCTAAACCACGTAATTCTTTTACGCTGTGTTGCGTGGGTTTAGTTTTCATTTCACCAGCAGCCTTCAAGTAAGGAATCAACGTAGTGTGAATATACATTACATTATCGGCTCCCACATCTGCCTTCATTTGGCGCAAAGCTTCTAAAAATGGTAAAGATTCGATATCTCCTACCGTTCCGCCGACTTCAGTGATAATTACATCTGAATCTGTCATACTTGCTGCCCGCATAATTTTCGATTTGATTTCGTTGGTAATATGCGGAATTACTTGAACCGTTGCACCTAAGTATTCGCCTTTGCGTTCTTTACGAATAACTTCTGAATAGATTTTTCCTGTCGTTACGTTGGAGTATTGATTCAAATTGATATCAATGAAACGTTCATAGTGTCCCAAGTCCAAATCAGTTTCCGCACCATCATCGGTAACAAAAACCTCCCCATGTTGGTATGGACTCATCGTACCTGGGTCTACGTTGATGTAAGGATCAAATTTTTGAATCGTTACTTTTAACCCACGGTTCTTCAACAAGCGACCAAGTGAAGCTGCTACGATCCCTTTACCGATAGAAGAAACAACGCCGCCAGTTACAAAAATATACTTTGTCATAAATGAAAAAACTCCTTCATTGTAGTTTGCAGGAAAAGCCTAGAAAATAAAGAAAAGCTCCCTATCCAAATGAATAGGGAGCGAAAATTTACTAAACTTCTGACCCCTCTTAAAAGGGTGCCCAAGCAGTATAATACCCACTCTGACAGCAAAAGTCAACACCTTAAAAGACTTGCTAAAGAATTTCTTATTTAAACAAACGATTCCAAAAGCCAGATTTCTCTTTTGGTTTCTCACTTTCAGCATTTTTTTGCAAATCAGGGTATTTTTTTTTAACATCGATCTCTGGTATATTGACCGCATAATCAGCTACCACCAACAAGCCAATTTTCGAATCATTATCAGCCACTGCATCGTTTACAATGGTAAAATCTATATTATGCTTTGTAGCGATACTCATATATCGCTGCTGTAAGGAAGTGGATATTGCCCCATTAATCAATAATCGTGCAGTTGGTTCTTTCTGTATTTCCATTAACAAGCCCGCTTCATTATCTTTGTCTCGCATTTCTTTAATGGTCATGCTTAATAAACAACGCTCGCGAAAAGTTCCCAAATACTCTTTTTGTTCATCCGGATTGATTTTCGGTGACCCATAGCGCCCCGCATCTAAATGCTTTTGTAAGTTGTCCTGTGCCATTTTTTCACTTCCTCATTTTTTCTTCGTATACTCAGTATAGCAAAAAGTTTGCCTTCTTAGAAAAAATTTGCTATAGTTCTAAGAAATAGAACAAATGCGTGTCGCCGGACACAAGAGTATTTTACCTGCACTTAGGCCATTGTGGTGCAGTTAAGATGCTCTTTTTTTGTTTGTCGGCAGAATACTCACGTGCTATTAGGAGGAAGAAATATGTTTGCCATTTTAAGTATGACCTTTGTTACCAGTGCTTTAGATAGCTTAAATCCTGTTGCAATTGCGCAACAGCTGTCTTTTCAAGCCCTAAGCAAAAAGAAAAAGGATATTCGTAGCTTTATTGTCGGAATTGGTTTGACTAACTTTTTAGCTGGCCTACTTTTTTACCAAGGAATCAATCAGCTATTCCTAAGATTTTATCAGCAATTTGTTCAGCAATTTCCGCTGTTTTTACCTAGTGCAGCTATTTTAGCTGCTCTTGCTATTCTTTACTTTGTTTTCAGGAAAAAAGAGAGCGAGAAGCAAGAAGAGAAGAAAGTGACCAATTTGAACAGCACAAAATTGTTCTTCTTAGGAGTCTTAGCTTGTATCTTAGAATTAACCAGTGCACTTCCTTACTTTGCTTTCTTAGGCTTGCTTGTGTCTTACCAGCTACCTTTTACCGCGGTTGCCTTACTACTAGCTGTTTATAACCTAATTTATGTAGCACCATTATTGCTGATTTATATTTTTTCGATTTACTTCGAAGACAAACTGACGATTTTCTATACTAAATTTAACCAATTAATCCACTGGGTTTTAAAATATTTAATGCCCCCATTGTTAGTGTTGATCGCTGGAGCGCTGTCGCTATATGGAATTCATGCTTTTACAATCTAAACAAAATCAAGTTTTGAACATAGATACTAGTTGCCATGCTGTATAAACTTTCTACTAACGTTATTTCCCATTTCCACAAAAAAAGACTTGCGTATCTAAATAGATACGCAAGCCTAAAACTTGTAGTTATCAATAAATATTATTTACCGATAAATGGGTTGTTTTTTAAGTTGTAGAAAGATTTGATTCCTTGGTATTCAGCTACATCGCCAAGTTGGTCTTCGATACGTAGTAATTGATTGTATTTTGCAATACGGTCAGTACGTGAAAGAGAACCAGTTTTGATTTGGCCAGCGTTAGTTGCAACTGCGATGTCAGAGATTGTTGAATCTTCTGTTTCACCAGAACGGTGAGATACAACTGCAGTGTAGCTAGCTTTTTTAGCCATTTCGATTGCATCGAAAGTTTCAGTCAAAGTACCGATTTGGTTAACTTTGATAAGGATTGAGTTGCCAACGCCTTTTTCGATACCTTCAGCTAATTTTTCAGTGTTTGTAACGAACAAGTCGTCACCAACTAATTGAACTTTGTCGCCTAAAACTTCAGTTAATTTCTTAGTACCATCCCAGTCGTTTTCGTCTAGGCCATCTTCGATTGAGATGATTGGGTATTTAGAAACTAATTCTTCGTAGAATGCGATCATTTCGTCAGTTGTTTTTTCGCCTTCGCCTGAATCAGCTAAAACGTAAACACCTTTTTCTTTGTCGTAGAATTCTGAAGAAGCAGCATCCATAGCAAGAACGATGTCTTTACCAGGTACATAGCCAGCTTTTTCGATTGCTTCGATAATTACTTCAAAGCCTTCTTCGTTAGAACCAAGGTTAGGAGCGAATCCGCCTTCGTCACCAACAGATGTAGCCAAGCCTTTTGATTTCAAGATTGAAGCCAAAGCGTGGAATACTTCTGCGCCGTAACGTAGCGCTTCTTTAAATGTAGGTGCGCCTACAGGCATGATCATGAACTCTTGGAAATCAATAGAGTTGTCAGCATGTGAGCCACCGTTGATGATATTCATCATAGGAGTAGGCAAAACTTTTGTGTTGAAGCCGCCAAGGTAGTTGTACAATGGCACTTCTAGGTAATCAGCAGCTGCGCGAGCAACGGCGATAGATACACCAAGAATTGCGTTGGCACCTAATTTACCTTTGTTAGGTGTGCCGTCTAATTCGATCATTGCATGGTCGATAGCCGCTTGGTCGCGAACATCGTATCCAATGATAGCTTCAGCGATGATGTTGTTTACGTTGTCAACAGCTTTAGTAACACCTTTGCCGCCGTAACGAGCTTTGTCGCCATCACGTAATTCAACAGCTTCGTATTCACCAGTTGAAGCACCTGAAGGAACCATTCCACGGCCGAATGCGCCGCTTTCTGTGTAAACTTCTACTTCGATTGTTGGGTTACCACGTGAGTCTAGGACTTCGCGAGCGTAAACATCTGAAATAATTGACATGTTTTGTCTCTCCTTTGAGTTTTGTTTTATTAATAGGGTATTAAACCCTCATAACCAATATTAGTCAAAAATGACCTTAGTTGCAATCAAAATTGTCTTAAATGACGAATTTATTTTGCACCTTCAAGTAAAGCTAAGAAAGAATCAGGTTTTAAGCTGGCTCCGCCAACTAAAGCACCATCAACATTTTCTTTCGCCATGTATTCAGCAATGTTTTCAGGTTTCACTGAACCGCCGTATTGAATACGAACTGCTTCAGAAACTTCTTTACCATAAATGCCTTCAACAGTTGAACGAACAACGCCGCAAATTTCGTCAGCGATTTGTGCATCGGCTGATTTACCAGTTCCGATTGCCCAGATCGGTTCGTAAGCAATAACCATGCTTGATACTTGTTCAGCTGTTAAGCCGTCCAAGCCAGCTTTGATTTGGCCTTCGATCCATTCCGCTGTTTTGTTTGCTTCGTAAGTTTCCAAAGATTCGCCGCAGCAAAGGATTGGAAGCATGCCATTAGCAAAGATTGCTTTAGCTTTTTTGTTGATTTCTTCGTCTGTTTCGTGGAAGTATTCACGACGTTCTGAATGGCCGATGATTACATATTCCACACCAAGATCAGCTAAGGCAGCTGGAGATGTTTCACCAGTGAAAGCACCAGCATTTTCCCAGTAGCAGTTTTGTGCAGAAATCTTCAATTCAGTTCCTTTAGCAGCTTCAACTAATTCTTGCAAGAACAAAGCAGGTGATCCAATCACTGAATCCACTTGATCGTTTGCAGGAATTTTGTTTTTCACTGCTTCAGCAAAGTCTTTTGCTTCAGAGGCAGTCAGGTTCATTTTCCAGTTTCCGGCGATAATAGGTTTACGCATGTAATGTAGCACTCCTTTTCGTATTAAAATACTAATTCTCTGCCAGGAACAAAGCGACTAAGCCGCCTCATTCCCCACAAAAATAATTATTTGTCGTTGATTGCAGCTAGTCCAGGTAATTCTTTACCTTCTAACAATTCAAGACTTGCACCGCCACCAGTTGAAATGTGGGTGAATTTGTCAGCAAAACCTAATTGTTCTGCTGCCGCTGCAGAGTCGCCGCCGCCGATGATAGTAGTTGCGCCTTCTAAGTTCGCAATTGCTTCGCAAACACCGATTGTTCCGCGAGCAAAGTTGCTCATTTCGAATACGCCCATTGGTCCATTCCATACAACTGTTTTCGCGCCTTTTAAGGTTTCAGCGAATAAAGCAATGGATTCAGGTCCAATGTCAAGACCCATTTGGCCTTCAGGAACAGCGCCTTCGTGTTCTTCAGTTGGTACATCGTTAGAGAACTCAGTTGCGGTAATTGAATCAACAGGTAAAACTAATTTGTCACCAGCTGCTTCGATTAATTCTTTCGCTAATTCAACTTTGTCAGCTTCAACTAGAGAGTTTCCGATTTCCATACCTTTAGCTTTGTAGAAGGTATAAGTCATGCCGCCGCCGATCAAGATTTTGTCAGCTTTAGGAATCAAGTTTTTGATTACGCCGATTTTATCAGAAACTTTCGCTCCACCCAAAATTGCGATCATAGGACGTTTTGGTTCTTCAACCGCTTCGCCAATAAATTTGATTTCTTTTTCCATTAAGAAGCCAGCAACAGTAGGAATACCTGTTGAAGCAATCCCAACGTTTGAAGCATGAGCACGGTGAGCAGTACCAAATGCATCGTTAACAAATACGTCGCCCAAAGAAGCCCAATATTTGCCAAGGTCAGCGTCATTGCCGCTTTCTTTTTTACCGTCGATATCTTCAAAACGAGTGTTTTCGAAGACAACTATATCGCCATCTTTCATGTTGCTGATAGCCGCTTCCAAATCAGCGCCGCGCGTTTCAGGCACAAAAGTTACTTCTTTACCTAACAATTCGCCTAAACGTTTAGCAACTGGTGCTAAAGATTTGCCAGCTTTATCTTCTTCAGTTTTCACACGTCCAAGGTGAGAGAACAAGATTGCTTTCCCGCCGTTGTCAATTACGTAGTTAATAGTAGGCAGTGCTGCTTTGATACGAGTATCATCGCCGATCACGCCATCTTTCAAAGGAACATTAAAGTCTACCCGTACTAGGACTTTTTTATCTTTTAAATCAATATCTTTGACAGTCATTTTTGCCATGAAAGAAGACCTCCCAATATTTTTTTGACACCTGTATAGTATATACCTCTTTGCTTAGAAAGGGTAATGATAGCCTGTGAGAAAGGCTGTAAAGTTAATTTATAAAGTTCCATGCCTATTAAAAAAACGGAGAAGCGCGTTGCTTCCCCGCCTTTTTCAGACAATGTTTAGATCTTATAAGCTAGCAAAGTATGCTAAAGTACGAACTAATTGTGCAGTGTATGACATTTCATTATCGTACCAAGCAACAGTTTTAACTAATTGTTTGTCGCCAACAGTCATAACTTTCGTTTGAGTAGCATCAAATAATGAACCGTAAGTCATACCAACGATATCAGAAGAAACGATTTCGTCTGTGTTGTAACCGTAAGATTCGTTAGCTGCTGCTTCCATAGCTGCATTGATTTCATCAGCAGTTACTTGTGTGTCAAGAACTGTTACTAATTCAGTTAATGAACCAGTTGCAACAGGAACACGCTGAGCAGCGCCATCTAATTTGCCATTTAATTCAGGAATTACTACACCGATTGCTTTAGCCGCACCAGTTGAGTTAGGTACGATGTTCGCTGCAGCTGCACGTGCACGACGGAAGTCACCTTTAGGATGAGGTCCATCAAGAGTCATTTGGTCACCTGTGTAAGCATGGATAGTTGTCATGATTCCTTCAATGATACCAAATTTGTCATTCAATGTTTTAGCCATAGGAGCTAAACAGTTAGTTGTACATGAAGCACCTGAGATAACTGTTTCTTTACCAGTTAAGATCTCATGGTTAGTGTTGTAAACGATTGTTGGAACGTCGCTTCCACCAGGAGCAGTAATGATAACGCGTTTAGCGCCACCTTTTAAGTGTAATTCAGCTTTTTCTTTAGAAGTGAAGAATCCAGTACTTTCAAGAACGATATCTACGCCTAGATCGCCCCAAGGGATTTCTTCAGGGTTACGATGTGAAGTAACTTTCACTTCTTTACCGTTAACGTCAAATGATCCTTCGTGAACTTCAACTGTTCCATCGAAGCGGCCTTGAGTTGTATCATATTTTAACAAGTGAGCTAACATTTTAGCATCTGTTAAATCGTTGATCGCAACTACTTCTAGTCCCTCTACATTTTGAATACGACGGAAAGCTAAGCGCCCAATACGTCCAAATCCGTTAATTCCAACTTTTACTGTCATTTAAAAATTCCTCCTTATGGAATTAGAAAAATATTTATTTTAAAGGGGTCTCCCTTTTAAAATCTCTTTTGCTGCAGCTTCATCAGTGATGAACCACGTTTGTTTTGGTGCATTTTTCATGTAAGCCATAATTGCTTTGGCTTTCGATTTTCCTCCAGCAACCGCTAAAACAATTGGAATCTTCTGTACATCCTCCAACGTCAATCCGATGCGGGAAGCACGAAAGACGATCTGACCACTTTCGTCAAAAAAATAGCCAAAAGATTCTGCTACTGCTTTATGTTGTCTTAGAGAAACAATCTCTTCTTCCAGCATTTTACGCCTGCCTGCCATATGCAATGCTCGTCCTATACTATGAACAATACAGTTCGCTTGTTTGATTGTTGCAAGAACATCCATAATAGATGGTTCCTTCAACAATGTATGATAGGCTTCTTGACTTAGCTGTTCTGGTACATACAATACTCGGTGATTGCCTTTTGCATTAGCAGCCATAACGGCACTAACTGAATTAGCTTGGATGGAAACAGATTCCCCAATTCCTCCTCGTGCAGGCACAAACAAATTCTTGCGATTGTTTGTCTCAAGCGGCGTAATATGCTTAGCAATCTCAGCCATTGTCGTACCGCCCATAACCGCAATAACATTTCTGCCATCAGGTAGTCGGCGATGTAAGGCTTCATTAACGAGTTCCCCAAAATCTCCAATTACTTTCGGCTGTTCATCACTATCTCCAGAGACGATGAGACACCGATCAATGTTAAACATGGAAGCTAAATGCTTTTCCAATTGATCCATTCCGGTAAATTGATCCATTAGCAGATCAAGTTGCTGCAAGATTTCTTTCCCGCGTTCAGTTAACGACATGCCGCTTTTAGTTGTTTCGATTAGACGTTGATCTCTTAAGAAATCTGTTTCACCTCGCAACACACGTTCTGTCAAACTTAATGAATCCGCAAGATTTCTGCGCCCAATTGGCTGCATCCAGAAGATATTTTGCATGACACGATATCTTCGCTTTACCGTATTTAACACATCAGGGGCAATTGCTTCAAGAACTCTGATTTCTGATAACAAAGGGTTCCCTCCATTGGACTCCTTAAGTCCCTCATAGACTTTTAGCGACCCATGAATAGTAAAAAAAAGTAAGTTCTAAAGTTGATTTCTTCAATCTCAAAAACCTTACAATACAAATACTACCAGTTTTCCGCCTAACAAGCAAGGGAAAAGCCAAGATTTTTTTCTTGGCTTAGTCAAATCGTCTTCTTTTTGATGAACTGGCAATCCCTAATGCTTCGCGGTACTTAGCCACCGTCCTTCGGGACACTTTTTGCCCATTCGTTTTCAGCATATCCGCTATTTTTTGATCGGATAGCGGTTTGTTTTTATTTTCTTCGTCAATAAATTTTTTTATTAACTGTTTCACTTCATCCGCTGATGTATCCTCGTCACTAATTTTGTTGACAAAGAAACTTCTTAACTCAAAAACACCAAAATCAGTTTCAATATACTTGCCATTGACAGCACGACTAATTGTAGACTCGTGAACTTCAAGTTCTTTAGCAATATCTTTTAGCATTAGTGGTTTCAATGCTCCTTTTTTATCTAAAAAGAACGGTCTTTGATATTTTACAATAAGTTTGCCCACTTCCAAGATCGTATCTTTTCTTTGCCCAATGGTCCGTTTTAACCACTCATACTGCTGGAATTTTTCCTTTAAGTACTCTTTTGTCTCCGCATCCGCCTGCTGTTCTAAGCGCATAAAGTAGCTTTCATTGAAGTTCAGCTTCAGCTGACCTCTTTTATTAGAAAGAACCTCCAACTGATCTTCTTTGCGAATTAAACTCAAGTCTGGAATAATAAAATCTGGGACACTTTCACCAAAGCCAGCACCAGGAAATGGATTTAACGAACGAATATAGTCAATGATTTCTTGTACCTGTACCATCGTTAAATTATATTCTTTACCGATTTGTTCAAAACGATGATTGGCGATCTTGTCGAAGGCCTCCTCCAAAAGCAAATAAGCTAAATCTGGTGCATAGTCGTCTCGCTCAGTCTGCAACATCAAGCATTCTTGCAAATCTCTAGCTCCAACACCGGGAGGATCCAGCTGTTGCAATAGTGTCAAAGCATCCAGGAGCTGAATATCAGTCGCACCCATCTCTAACTTAATTTCATCTTCATCTATCTTCAAATAACCATTAATATCAACATATTCTACCAATACCAACATGAGCTTGCGCAAAAAGGTATCCCGATAATTTAGGTGAATTTGATTAATCAGATATTCAAATAGCGACTCATGCTGGTCAGGAATTTGCCCAATAAAATCCGTTTTTTCTGTACGATTTCCCATCATGGTCAGATCACTGCGGATTTTTGGCGCCACAACTTCAATCAGTGGATTCTCTAAAGAAACTGTCTCAACATAGTCCCGCAGCTCTTCAGTATTGTATTGCAGCATTTGAATGGCTTGTTGAAGTTTTTGTGTCATGGCCAGCTTTTGTGTCTGTTGTTGCGCTTGCGAATAACCTTGTTGAAACTTCATAATAATTTCCCCTTGTAATTTTTAGATAATATGCTAAACTAATAATCGTTGCTGCGCCCTTAGTGTAGTGGATATCACGTAAGATTCCGGTTCTTGAGACGGGGGTTCGATTCCCTCAGGGCGCGTCTTGTAAGCAGTTTTAAGTATACATTAGATTTGGCAATTTTACAAAATGCTGTTTTAAAGCAGTTAGGCATCTTAGTTCTCAAAAAATTATTTGAGGTCTAGGATGCCCTTTTTTGTATTTTCCACAAAAAAAAGAGCAGGCAATTTAAGCCTACTCTTCATCTTCATCGTCATCTTCAAAATCATCATCATCAATTACGCTTAGATCATCTTCGATTCCACCTGGAACAACTTCTTCATCATCCGTGTTCTCATCAGCACCAATCTCTTGCAGATCAGAGTTGTATGCTGCGATTTCATCATCGTCGTCATCGTCGTCAACAATGTCTTCATCATCATCTTCGTCGATTAGATCCGTATCCTCTGGGTCGTCATCATTGTAATCGATCGCATCGTCATCACCATTAATAAAGGCATTAACTCTTTTACGTTTTTTACGACGCGGTGTTTCTTCATCTTCTTCATCTAATCCATGATTTACTTCTTCATCTATTGAGTCGATAGCGTACCATGAACGCAATCCCCAACGATTATCTCCAAGTGAAATGAAGCTTCCATCAATATTTAGATCGGTATAAAATTGGGCTAATGCATCACGAATCTCGCTGTCTGACTTGCCAAGATATGTTTGGATTTGATTCACTAAATCAGAAAAATCCATTACCTCGCCGCGTTCTTCCAGGATTGCGTGTGCCACTTCAATCATTGATAATTCATCTTTAATTAAACCATCAAAAACACTAAGTTCCAAGTATGACACGTCCTTTCAAAGTCTACTCCTTATCATACAAAATCACTGACTAAAAAGCAAACCTTTCTTTATTTAAGTAGTAAATTCTAAGACTAAATTATAATCTCCTACTTTTTCACCATGCATTGCAAGGGAGTAATCGATTGTAATAATACCTGAAAATGGTCGGTCTTTTAAACTGACATGTAGTTTGTGGGTATCTGTAGTAATCACGAACATTCCATAAGGTGTTTTGTAGCTGGTTTCAATTTCCTCACGATAACCGAATTTCATCCGCAAGCGCATATCACCTGAGCGAATCAATTGTACATGAGAGTCAGGTGTGATTTTCATAGTTACAGGCACCTCACTACCGTCTGGTTGCTCTTCCTTATAGCGAATGTATAAGGTACTACCCATTTTAACTACTTGTCCTGACAAGTCAAACACGAATTCCTCGATTTCATTATTTTGGATCACTTTCGTTTGCAATTTTATCTTGGCTGGAGTTCCTCCATTAATATTCACTGAGTCTCGCCCCTTTCACCCCTATTTTTCATGGTTTTAATTTTTTTGTCAACTACTTACTTTATTTAGTTGCTTGGACTACGCGAAACCAACTTTTTTGTTTATACTATTACTAGATATTGTTTGAAAGGAAGATTTGATGAAAACTGCCATGCTTTTTGACCAAGGAATGATTCCCCACAAGGATCACTTTAGTCCATTTGCGCTAACTGATATATTAACAACTTATGCTGGCGAAGAGAATCAGCCGATTATCCATTTTTGGCAGCTATCTCAAACGCTTATTTTAGGGATGAAGGACAGTCGAGTGACCTACTTAAAGCAGGGTCTCCAAGCTATTCGAGAGGCCAACTATTCCCCCTTGCTACGCAACGCCGGGGGACTGGGAGTGGTAAGTGACTCGGGTATTTTAAATATCTCTTTAATTCTACCAAAGCAATCTATCCATCCTTTATCAATTGACGATGGGTATCAAAAAATGTTAGATTGGCTGAATCGTACCAGCTATGCTCAGGCAAATATTACTGCTGGCGAAGTAGTCGATTCTTATTGCCCAGGGAAATTTGATCTTTCTATTAACAATAAAAAAATCGCCGGAATCGCCCAACGTCGAGTAAAAGAAGGCGTTGCAATTATGATGTACCTCAGTGTTTCAGGCAATCAAAACTATCGCGGAGAGCTCGTCCGTTCATTTTACCAAGCTGGCTTAGAAGAAGCGTTCGGAACATTGGGTTATCCTGCAGTAAATCCTACGAGTATGACCACTCTTTCTGATGCCTTCGATAAAATTTTATCAATTGCTGAAGTTAAGGAAGAGTTGTTACAAAATATCCCTTTTACTAACGAAACCGACCGTTTATCAGAGTTTTACACAACAGAGGAATACCAGCAACGGCTAAAAAATATGTACCAGCGCAATATTGGTATTCAGGAGGATTTCTATGACTAGCTATAAACATCAATTATTACCCATGGAAAAAGTATTTCGCGACCCAGTACATAATTATATCCACGTACAACATCGGGTTATTTTGGATTTAATAAATTCACGTGAGGTTCAGCGTCTACGTCGGATTAAACAACTGGGAACTTCATCTTATACCTTTCACGGAGCTGAACACAGTCGTTTTTCCCATTCACTAGGAGTTTATGAGATAACCCGACGGATCTGTGATATTTTTAAACGAAATTATCCGATTGAAAAACTAGGTGACGATGGTTGGGATGATTCCCACCGTTTGGTTGCACTTTGTGCCGCTTTACTCCACGATATCGGACATGGGCCATATTCCCATACCTTTGAGCACATTTTCCATACAGACCACGAAGCACTGACCGTTGCCATCATTACTTCACCAGAAACTGAGGTCTTTCAAATCTTGAACAATGTGGAGGAAGGCTTTCCCGAAAAAGTCGCCAGCGTTATCACAAAAAAATACAGCAACCCGCAAGTAGTCCAGATGATTTCCAGCCAAATTGATGCCGACCGAATGGATTACTTATTGCGTGATGCCTACTATACCGGCACCGAGTACGGGACATTCGATTTAACACGTATTTTACGGGTCATTCGCCCTTATAAGGGAGGGATTGCTTTTTCCATGAATGGAATGCATGCGGTGGAAGACTATATTGTCAGTCGTTACCAAATGTACGTACAGGTATACTTCCATAGCGTTTCACGTGGGATGGAAGTAATCTTGGAGCATTTGTTAGATCGAGCCCATGAATTAAGCCAAGAAGATCCCGAAATCTTCGCCTATCATTCACAATTATTGCTACCGTTCTTAAACCAAGCTTTTACATTAGAAGACTATCTAAAACTAGATGATGGCGTTTTGAATACCTATTTCGCTCAATGGATTGATGAAAAAGATGTTATCCTTAGTGACCTAGCCCAGCGTTTTCTAAATCGCAAACCGTTAAAGTCAGTGGCTGTTGATTCCTCAGACAATCCGCTACTTATAAAAATGCGAGAACTGGTTGAAAAAGTTGGATTCAACGCAAACTATTACACTGCCATAAATTCCAGCTACGATCTTCCATATGATTTTTATCGACCAGAAATGGGACGGCATCGGACACAAATTGAGATTATACAATCTGATGGCACATTAGTTGAATTATCACAAGCGAGTCAGCTGGTTGCAGCTTTAGCTGGGCAAGGACAAGGTGATGCCCGCTTTTATTTTCCTAAAGAAATGACTCAAATCAATCCAGATAATGCGAATTTATTCGATGATGACTACACAGAATTTTCCAATTATATTCGCAACGGCAAACTGATAAATATGGAACGCTAGTACAAATTGTACTAGTGTTCTTTCTGCTTGTCTAAATAATCTAAAGCTAATTCGTTTAAAAAATGAGTCACTTTGGAAGGATATGCAGCATGAAAAAAAAAGTCGTGCGTAGCTAACTCTTCTACTGACAGCTTTCCTCTAATAATGATTGAAAAAAGATCGGCAAAGCAACTAATATCTACTTCACTCGCTGCCTGAATGCCTAGAATTTCATGAGTATCCTCACGCACAAAAATTACGACATACAAGTTAGAACGGTTTTCATCCGGCAGGCAGTAGACACCACTGCATTTATCAATATTGTAGAAAGTAAAACGCTCATTTCGTTTTTGTGCCCCACTTCGAACAACCGTTAGACCAAACGCTGCAAATACATTCGTTTTCGTGCTTTCAAAGGTTAGCTCGTTTTTTCCTCCTATATGATTAGCGACTACTAATGCAGTGCGTACAGAGTTATTAATCAATGGCATGTAAAATTTTTCTTTGATTGGCATTAGCTTCAGTCTTAATAAATCTCCTAATACATAAAGTGATTCTACTGCTTGAAATCCTTGATTGACAATGCTGCTTCCATCAATGTCTAAGGCTATAACACCTTCTAACATTCTATGATTTGGTTCCAAGTTAGGAGCCTTGATAATCATATCGCTTTCAAAAGTTCCTTGATTGGTTTTTATGCAGGTACTGCTTTTGTCTTCTTGAATTGATTCAAAATCAATTCCTGTATACAGCTGAATATTTTCATTATAAAGTTTTTCCACGATAGCATCCGAAATAACCCTATCGACTGCCAATTCCAACAAATAATCAAATTTTTCTAGAATAGTAATTTCTAATCTGGGATTGAACTGTCTCAGTGCAGAGGCTAGTTCCACTCCTATAATTCCTCCTCCTAAAACGGCCACTGATGAAACGTCTTTTTGTAATTTATCGAAAGTCCGCTGAGCATCCGCTAATGTCTTAGTCTGATAGACAAGATTAGTTTCTCTTTCTAAAGATAAAGGGCGTTGAATTGAGCCGATTGCTACAATCAGTTGGTGATAGCGTATATCCATTTCATGTCCCTCTTTAAGAATAGTTACTTGCTTATTCACTGGGTCAACGAACGTGCACTCACTTGACAAATGTACCTCGATTTGGTTGCTTTTTAATTCTGATAGGTCATATAAGATGGCTTCTTCTAGTTTTTTTATATTTCCCTTGAGCAACTCATTTAATCCATTCGGTACGTAGCCGAGATATTTCTCTTTCTCAAAAATAACAATTCTTTGCTTTTTATCCAATCGTCTGAGTTCTAGCGCTGCTTGAACCCCTGCAAAAGATCCGCCAATAATCACAATCATTGCTCATATCCTCCCGTCTCGTGTGCCAATTTTTCCAGGATTTCTTTTAAAGCGGAAATGTCATATTCGTTGCCTATTTCAGAAATCACATAATAGTTCTCTACTAATTCATCCTTTTCTAGTTTATGATCACTAATAACTAAATTATAAAATTTCCCTGAGACATAGTCTTCAAATTCCACTGGATAATTACTATTCAGCGCTTCAATTAGAAGTAATTTGTTCGCCCTATTACTGACACGATTAAAGGAAAATGATAAGCCGACAACGATCTCTCGGACATTTCTCCTGGATATCAATAATAAAATATCCATATAAACACCGAACAGAACATACTCCGGAATCAGTGCCTTCCGATATTTTTTTGCAAATTTCTGAACTCTTTTAGCCATTTCTTCGGCATGAGGCTGATAAAAATCCATTTCAGGAATTCCTTCTCCTGCTGTAGCTGCGTGCTCGTAGTATTCCTCAAACCAACCTGAATACATAAAAACATTAAAGTGGATGCGAAAAAGGAAAATAGTAATCTCTAACCATAACCCAGGATTCTTTTTTTGACTAAAGAATTCATGTTCATTTAAATAATCAAAAATAATATCATTCATTTGAATGATCGGTGTTTGTTCCTGAAAGTTTTTCTCGTATATATAGTAGCTCACATCATCAGTTGCTGAAAAAATATTAATGTTGCACAAAAAAAAGTAGAAACTCTTTAATTCAAATGTCTCAATCGTGATCGCATAACGCTCAGTATAAATTGCTAAGGCTTCCTTTACTTGCCTTAATACAACTGGGGAGATCGTTTTTTCTTCTTCTTCAGAAATTAGAATTTGAAATTGCTCCTGCTTTTTTCGTCGCCTGCTAAAAATTTCTAAATAAAGAGCAATTTTTCGTTGAATATCTTCTGGGAAACGTTTTTGAAAGGTAGACTCTAAATGTTCAATTACCATGCGCCGCATAGAAAGTTCAATATCAGACGTAATTCGAGATTCTGTATACCACAACAATTGAAAATAGAAATAGCGAACCTGTAGCTCATCTCCTTGTACCTCTCCATTTTCAAGTGTTAACTTGAATTCAGCTAATATTTCGTTCAATTCTTTGATTTTTCTAAAGAAGGAAGCCCGGCTGATTTGAAATTTTTGAGTAAAATAAGTGATCTCTTTTTTTAAGCCATCTAAATGCTCCACCAATAGTTGATACTTGATTGACTCTTTTAACCGATCAATCACCAATTCATGAATGGTAAACTCTGGTGCCAATTTCAATGACAGCGATGGACCTTCGAAAAAAATACGCAACTTGCCATTTTGCGCTTCAAGAGAGGCATTAATTTCATCAAGGTATTTATACAAAGTTGGTAGAGAAACTTGGAATTCCTGCATAAGTTCCCCTTTCGTGCCTATTCCGCCGCTACGATAGAGATTACGAATAATTCTTATTTGCAAATCGTCAGAACGATCTAGTAAATGATGAATGTTCATTTTCTCCACCTCCTAAATTAAGGATAGATGAGAAAATAAAATATTACAAATTATGTGTACTTTTACAACTAACAACTTCATTGAAGACTCATATAATTATAAAAGTTTAGTTCTTTCTTCTTCTGTAAACTTACAATATCAGCATTATAATATTTTTCTATAAATTAATTTATTATAACTCTTCTATAAAAACAAGTGTCTGTGACATAAAGCGTCACAGACACTGAAAACGGCATGTTCGGTGTATCTGAAGCAGTTATTTCAGAAAATAAGCCAAATAATCGCCAAAATATGAGCAACTATTTTCGGATTACTTGGCTTACTTCTTGAAGGTGAACACTTCTGTCAAAACCTCCTGACTTTATTGTGTGGGTTCACTCACTAAAGTCCATTGAATTTCGGTTTGGTAGGCTTCCTTCTTCTTAACGTTCCCGTTAGGCATCTTTAAACTCACTTCCTTGGCTGACCACTGCAAAGTAGAAATTTCTTTGCCAGAGTCAGTTGTCTGATATGCGCCAAAAATGGTTTGCTCTTGTGTTTCTTCTGAGAGAATAATTTCATTGGCGACCATCACTCGCTCAGCTGTTTCAGCATTCATTTGACTATTTCGCGGAGTTCCTTTTGGAATTTTAATTGTGGCTCCTTTAATTTCATGACCACTAGCTGAACGGAATGGTTGTGTTTGCTGGATCTTTAATTGCCAACCACTTTCGTTAAGACGTGTATCTGAAATTTGTACCCATTGTTTATTTAACAAGTTACCGTTCGTTGCAAGAGCTGGTAACGCATGATAAGTTCGAGCATTGTAATCTAGCGGAATTTCACCAAATTGAAAACCATTTGGGATATAGTCTAAACGTAAATCACCAGATTCGTTCGTACCTTCGTTTTCCTGACCGTTTTCTGGTCGAGTACCGGGCTGAGGGTCGTCCGGATCGACAATTTCTGGTGGTCGATTCGTATCAATCTGTACTTCTACCTTATGATTCAGTCCATCTTCGTTTTGAACATGTTCGGGTGCAACACTTAATGCCACATCATAAACACCGGGTTCATTGACTAGCATCGAGAAGTCATGTTGGACATGTTCAGTTAACGTGACAGGGGCAAAGTCTCGTAGCACGTAGCTACTTGCTTGAATCTCTTCTTCTACTAATGTGTGAAGCTCCTCCTGACTCAACTCTTTTACCTCAGAATGATACAGTGTGACATCCTCCCCTGTTAATACGTGTCTCGCGGCATGAATGATCAATTGACTGTTAATAACTACTTGGTTACCAGCGTCATCATTTAATTGCATCGCTACATCGTACTCACCTGCTTGATTCATGTATTGGTGTAGTTGATCTATACTATCAATGAATCGACTGTGGATTTCTGTATTAGGATTCGAATCTCTACGATTTAGCGTGAAGTATTCTGGAGTAGGTAATTCATCCCCTACTGCTGCGTGTATCACCGCTGCATCTGCTTCAGGTGGTGTAGTATCCAGTACCGTTATTTGATCAGTCGCAGACTTTCCGTCTTTGAAAGCGTAGGCTTCAATAACATTGCCCGCTGTAAAAACTGGTGTATCTGTTGAAATCTTAAACTCAAATTCTCCTGATTCATCAGCTTGAATAGTATATGGACTATTCTTATCATCTAAAGCTTCTCCAGGTTGAATTTCTACTGGGCTTTCAACTAAATTTCCTTCAGGCGGGAAACTTACTCGTCCATTCGGTACGATCGTTTCACTTAGACGAACGTAAGCATCAGGATTGGTTTTCCCTTTAATGGAAGCTGCATTCTCGTCTGACGAATTATCAACTGGTTGACTGGAAATTTCTACATCCACATCGGGAATAAATTCAAATAGTAACCGCTGAAAACCGTTAGATCGTCCGGTATCAAAATTATCTAAAAAATCTTGTCGAATTGCTGAGTTAACTGAACGTGCTTCTAAGTTATTACGAGTTACGTTGTGCAAATAGTAGGGAATCCGCATATCGAACATCGGAGTCCAATCATATGTTGGCTCTTCATCTGTTTGACCTCGAGCCCACGCTTTGACTCGCTGGACGTTTACTTCAAACACACCACTTGCTCCCCCCATGTAAACTAATGCCCAATTATTTGCAGGGGGCGTTAGAAATTCTAGATCTACACTCTTCGCATCACTAAAAACGAATTCTGAATAGGTCCCTAATCTCAATAAATACCTAGCTCCTGTTCCCTCTCCATCTGCTCGTAAATTAAACGTGCCTAAACGTCCGACTTTAAACTTAGTATAATTTCCCGTATTAAAAACATTGTTAGTAGACGTACCACGATTGATTGAAGTGATATCAACGATACCACCTTCTAATCCTAAAGCAGGATTATCTCGCTTTACTTCAAAGGTTGTTGAGGTCGTTGCATTTCCAGCCCCCATGTCTACGATGCTTCCTGTAATTCCATCTGCATTTACAATAAGGCTTGCTTCTGAATCAATCAAAAATTGACTACGTAAGCCAGCATTAATCGCTTTTGCTGCACCAGATCCTTGCAAGTCTATATTGACTTTAGCTTCCGGATTTAAATTAAATACACTATTAGTTCCTAAAGAAATAGCCGAATGTATGCTACTTACATCTTTAATAGCCATATTTATCGTTGCTTGCTTTTCTAATTGAAAAGTACTATTGTTACCTAAATCTATCGATGAATTCGTATAGGTTAAACTTTTAATGTCAAAATTAATTTTCGCTCTTTCACCCATTTGAAAGCTACTACCCGCTCCAATACTAATAATATCCCTAGTACTAGAGTGACTATCTTTTTGAACAATCATTTCACTTTCTTCTTCCATTATGAATTCATTGTCAGTAGACATGTTTAAAATGCCATATTGGTCACGAGCCGCTCTATCTGGATGATAGTGATATGAGTAGGTGATGGTTGAACGTTTCTTCATGTGGAATTTTCCATCCAAGTTAATTCCATATCCAAGCGCTTCACCCCTAGATGTATTTCTCTCAGATTTCCCTTCCAAATCAATAGCCGCATCTTCACCAATAATTACATTCCCATTACCAGAAATAGCGATGTTTCCAGCACTTTGTGTTTTCCCAACGAAAGTAGAACCATTGAGCATTTCTAAATCTTTAATTTGTAAATTCGCATCAATATCTCCATATGTCGTCTGATTACTCCCATCGATCGGCGAATCATAAGTGTAATACATGTCATTTACAACATCCCCCGAAAAAGTTACGTACGTGGCTGTTGCATAGAGCATCTGACTACCGATATTATAATAATTATGGAAGGTTTGTGTAGAATCATCATTTGCCATTCGGGCAGTAAATGGACCGTAATGATTTCGAGAATACGCAGTTAGATTTTGAACTGTCATGTGCCATGTCCCACTATTGGGAACGTATGACGTACCACGAAAATCAATTGTGTGACCATTACCTTCTATAATAATTTCTCTTGTCCCATCAGAATCGTTTTGGTTTTGATAATGGTGATGTACTCGTAAAGTACTGATATCAATCAAAAAATCGTTCATTACATTAAACACAACAATGTTTCTGTCATCCCACGCAGCTTGCCAATCTTCCTTGTTATAGATCATTTTAATCTGTTCTCGAGAGTAATTTCTTAAATCCTTTTCGCCGGTTTGGTAGCTAGCTTCAGCTGACTTACTTGATGATGTGGGGTATTGATATGTCTCAAAATATGCATTAATCTCGTCTGTCGATTCGCTAGTTATAGCAATATCTTCGTTGGCTTCTACTTGCTCAGATTCTTCTGGTTGGATAAATTCTAAATCAGGGTTTTGGTTTTCTTCCTCAATTACAGTTGGTTTGTCAACTGGCAGTTCGACTGATTCATCAGTTTCGACCTCTTTTGTAACTTTGACGGGTTGTGAGAGCAAAGGAATCTCACCAATCTTTTCTAGCTGCAAAGTAAAGGCTGTTCCCGCTATTACCTCCGGTTGAAAGCGCAAATACAATTCTCCAGAAAGGTTTCCATCATTTAGTCCGCTAAACGCAATAAAATCTCCTTCAGCTATCACTTCTAGTTCAGGAGAAGCACCCTGATAAGTTATTCCATCAGGTAATCTAAGAAGATAGCTGCTTTCATCGGGAATAGATTCTAACGATTGATCACTTACTACTAATGAAAATTCATCAGAAATTATTTGATCATCAGATTCGATCAACGTCAAAGTTAGCGTACTTACGGTTTCGCCAACTGCTCTTATTGGGAAAGTGAGAAAAGAAGGTAAGAGCAAGATGAGTATAAGAAACCACGATATTCTATTTTTCATTTTCCTCTTCCTCTCTTTTTCTTCTTAATAACAAAAATAAGAACAACATGAACAAAACACCTAGCCAATGCCAGTTGTTCCGGACAAAATTTGTCTGAGGATAAAAAGCAGCAGTTTTTTTAGGCTCTGTTCTTTGGCTTGTCGGAACTTCAGTTTGTTGAATTTTCAAACTAGATTGACCTTGAGGGCCCACTGGCTGATTAGGCGCAGGCACTTCAATATCAGCCCAACCTTCTAATCTTATCGATCCTTCCGTTTCTGCTGCTAGCACCTTAAGACCACCAACACAGAAGAAGCAAGCAAAGAAAGAAAGCAGTAAACAGACACTTTTTTTCATTACTTGCACACTCCTTTGTTTATTTTAAACCTTGAGTTTTCTGTTAAACGACACGTTTTCGTTTGCGATATAGCAATATGATTAAGATAATCACTAGGATTATCAATGCAATGACTACATATAACAACCAGCTAGTTGGTTGTTCTGGATCATTTAAAGCTTCTTCATTTATCTGGCGAGCTTCGTC
The DNA here is from genome assembly GCF_051714625.1 of Enterococcus sp. AZ109. Classification (NCBI taxonomy): domain Bacteria; kingdom Bacillati; phylum Bacillota; class Bacilli; order Lactobacillales; family Enterococcaceae; genus Enterococcus; species Enterococcus sp. AZ109. The sequence continues at coordinate 833,099 of NZ_JBIOSF010000001.1, forward strand.
CGCCGTAATTGTGAAGTCTTCCGTCCATTCCCACCGTTGACTCTCCCATTTAGGGTCATCGCTGGTTGCCGTCACACGCATGGTATAGTCCCCAGCTTTTAAAGGTTGCTCTTTTAAAAATACAGGGTAAGCAAAGTTTGAATTTGGGGCCATAATCATGCCATCTGATTCGTTCTCATACAGAACATCATATTTGCCTTTTTCAGTGATTTTTGCGGAAACTGCCAAATTTCCGATTATTGCCGGACGATCATTTTGCAGATTTGCGTTAATTACTTTACGATAATTGTTTAGACCACTAGTAATTGTCATTAAATTCATATTGGGTTGCTCAATTTCATGTTGAACCGTCAATTTGATTGCCATAGCATAGCTATACTTATTATTGATGACAATTCCTTCATCGTCCGTATCGTCCGTCTGGCCTTCTTTTTCAAAATACCAAGAGCCTAACAGTACACCTGGCTCGACATCTTGCGGTACATTAATAGTTGTATGCACAATGTTCTCAGAATGAGGAGCGATCTCTGTTTTCACATCAGAAGCCGCAACCACGGCTAATTCAGAAACCTGATGCTTCAAACTTTGATCTAATTCCACTGGTTGCATCGTATAATTAATTTCACCGTTATTATTAGTTGAGGCCGTAAATATTCTAGACACAACAACGATGGGTTCGTCTGTTGGATTAATCAATTTTGCCTCAATTGTCCGTTGTTCACCTGGAGTAACAGCTAAATCATAAAATGAGCTGGAACTGTTTACTTCATTCCCGGGACTCACCTTTTGGACACTGTAGCCAATACTGGCATTCGGATTGCCTTCTGTATGCCCCACAGTCGGTATAACTGCTGCACTCATAAAAGCAATCAGCACACTAACAAAACCTATAATTTCTTTCCTACCCATCGTCATCACATCCTATTATTTTATTGCGCTACTTCTGCAGTTAATGTCCAGTTTATTGTAGAAGTATACGTCCCTTTCTTCGCTTTACCTTTGCCAATTGACAATGTTTCTTCTCCAGCCTGCCAAGTATAGGTAGAAGTCGCTTTACCTATTCTTTCATCTTGTTCGTTAGTCCCAGCCGATCCAAAGATAGACGTTCCAGCACCCCCCGCAGATGCTACTGGAATTTCTATGCCGTCTGCATTATGAGTGAAATCTTCCGAAATAGCAGATCCTGTCATACTATTCCGTGCTACACCACCTGGTAATGATAACGTGGCTGCGAGTTCTGCTCCTTCTGCATCTTGGAATTCTGTACGCCCTACTAAAACTCCCCAGCCGTCGATTTCATCACGGTTATCTGTTACTTGTAGATAATGGACGCCTGTTAATGTTGACTCATAAGTTCCTCCCATCATATCCACTGGTATCTCACCAAAATTAAATAATGATGGAACAACGTCTAAGGATAGTGGTCCTTCATTCCCTGTCCCCTCATTGTTTGGATGATCGGCCGGTAATTCAGGATCTGGCTGTGTTGGTTGCGGTGGATTTTCTGGATCCATAGGTCCGGGTGATTCCGTATTTTCAATAAAACTAAATGTTGCTTCACCTGTTCCTTGCGCTAACGCTGGCAAGCTACCTGCTGTTACCATTCCGCCAAGTATTGCTGCACTAATCAATAATTTTGTTTTTTTCATATTTGTTCTCCTCCAATTAATAAACTACATCTGCAGTTAGTGTCCAAAGTATCGTGTTTGTATAATTTCCTTGTTTTGCCTGTTTGGCTGGAATTGTCAATGCCACTTCGCTAGATCTCCATTTGAGTATCGATGTTCCTTTTCCAGCACGTTCAACGTTCGGATAAAAAATTTTTTCCTCTTCTAAAGCAATCTCAACCGATTCTCCTGTAAGTGTTGGATCGATCTCTGTAGGTATAGGATTTAGATTACATCTAGCTTCCCCAGCAGGAATGTGGATTGAAGCCCCTTCCAAAATATTACCGTCACTCGTCAAATAATTTTCTTGCCTAACTGTGACGACCCATCCGTAGACATCCGCATCTCGATTATCAGTTACCTGAATGTATTGGTCTGGAGAATCTTCTGCCTGTACCCCTTGATAGGTGTGAGCTGTTTGATACATTTTTTGTTCACCAAAATCAAATGACTTTGGCGCAACATCGAGAGAAAGCGGTCCGACGTTTCCGGTTGGCAGGTTCGTATCATCCTCCGGAGTTGTAGGTTGTGTGGGGTCATCAGGATCTCGAGGGTCAATAAATTCAAAGTTCTCTACCAATTCTACGTGTCCAGTTGTCTTGCTATCAGATTGCATTTCAGCATATCCACGATTTACACCTAAATTTGCTACTAGCAAGACACTAACAACTGTGCTTGCTAAAATTTTTTTCACTCACTCTCCTCCTTTGCATGTAACTCTTTAGTATATTCTTATGATAACAACTATTTTTTTTTATAAGTCTCACCTTTTTTACAGTTTTTCACGATCCAGAAAAATATTGAGATTTTATTATTTTTCGGTTTAATACATAAAAAAGTCGTTAAGTGAACAATAAATCACTTAACGACTTTTTTATGGTGTTTTATTTAGTTAACCATTGCTTGACTGCCCATTGATGACTGCCGCGCTTTAGGAGTTCAATTCCCTTTTCAGGGCTGATCCAAGTACTGTGGCTCCCTTCTTCTAAAGGCTCACAAACTTTCTCCCAACGATCGGCTACGAAAAAATATCCAGGATTATAAAAATAAGTGTCACGATGTCTGGAATAAAAATATTCAGAAGCTTCACCTAAATACTCGGCTAAGGTAATTTGAAACCCTAGCTCTTCCAACATCTCTCGATCGATTGCTTCCTCTTTAGTTTCGTTTCCTTCTATTTCTCCACCCGGTAAGAAATATGCGCCATTGGGAGCTTGTACGATAATAATTTCATTTTGATCATTTGCAATAATTGCATACGCTGCATAACGTGCTTGATACTCCTTTTCAGCTTCCCTCACACCGAAAATTTGGGTCATGATTTTCGCTCCTTAAATTGTTATAGGATTAGTTTACATTAAAGTTTTCTCATAAACAACTACTTAAGCAAAAACAAGGCAACTAAGGAATTTTATGTTATGATAAATTTAACTTATTTTGAAAGGATGTATTCGTATATGAAAATGGCTCATACTTGTGTTCGCGTAAAAGACTTAGACGCGTCTCTAAAATTTTATCAAGAGGCTTTCGGTTTTGAAGAAAGTCGTCGTCGTGATTTTCCAGAATCTGAATTTACCTTAGTATATTTAACTTTACCTGGTGATGATTACGAATTGGAATTAACTTACAACTATAATCACGAAGGTTACGATCTAGGAAATGGCTACGGTCATATCGCTATCAGCTCTGACGATATTGAAGGCTTACATGATAAACATCAATCCGCTGGGTTCAATATCACTGACATGAAAGGTTTGCCTGGCACTGAACCTTCTTATTATTTCATTACTGATCCAGACGGTTACAAAATCGAAGTTATTCGAGCATAGAAAAAAGGAAGCGATCCTTTGTGGATGGCTTCCTTTTTATTTACCCTACGATAACCGTTTCTTCAGGATACTTGTAGGTTCCGTGTGTTTTATCTTGAGCTAGGCGCATAGATATAGAGAAACCGACTGTTAATATACCTACACGTCCAACATACATGAGGAAAATGATCAGTAATTTACCAAAAACGGTTAGTTCTGGCGTTAAGCCCATTGTTAATCCTACCGTTGCAAAGGCCGAAACAACTTCGAAGGCGATAAACTCAATCCCGGAAGTTTCAGGAATTGCTTCGGTAATCGACAAAACCATTGTAGCTCCCACACAAAGAGACAAGGTAATAAAAAATAGAGATAACGCCCTGAAAACCGTCGCTGTTCGAATCGTACGACCCAACAGCTCTGCGTGCTGACGGCCTTTTAACATTGAGATCGTCTGAATAATCAGGACTGCTAAAGTTGTTGTTTTAAGTCCTCCTGCTGTTGATCCTGAAGTCCCACCGATAAACATCAAAATAATAGTCAACAATAAGCCAGCTTGGCTCATTTGCAGATAATTAATCGAAAAGTAACCTGCTGTCCTAGGAGTGACGGCCATAAAAATTGTATTAGCAAAGCGTTCGATACCGTTACTGCCAGCAGCTAAATACACTGCGTTATGTTCTGTTAAATAAAATAGGACTGTACCTCCCACTAGCAACATTGTCGACATTCCTAAGGCGATTTTACTGTGCAGAGATAACTTCCTTCGTTTCGGAAAAGCAATTACGTCTCGCCACACATAAAATCCTAATCCACCAGCAACAATTAAGCCAGAGATTACCAATAATACAAACGGATTGGATTGAAACCCGACTAAACTGTCTCCAAACAAATCAAAGCCTGCATTACAGAAAGCTGAGATCGAATGAAACACCGCATACCACAAGCCACGTTGCAAACCAAACCTCGGGATGAAGTCAATGGCCAACAAACCAACTCCGATAATTTGGATGACCGCTGCAAAGCGCAGAATGTAAACCATCAGATTCATAACCCCTGACATGGTTTCCAAATTCAACGCTTCTTGCAGAACAATCCGCGTTTTTAAGCCAACCTTTTTACGAAATACTGTAAAAAATAAAATTGGCATCATCATAAAGCCTAAACCGCCTAATTCAATTAATACGATAATGACTGCCTGTCCAAAGAAATTCCAATGTTCAATGGTTGTCAGAGTGGTTAATCCAGTTACACAGGTCGCCGAAGTAGCTGTAAACAACGCATCAATAAAATTGGTTGCTTCACCAGAATTGCTGCTGATAGGCAATGATAGTAGCAGGGCGCCCACTAGAATAACCAGTGCGAAACCCAAAGCTAAAAACTGTAAGGGATGCAATCTGAATTTACTTAAGGTATTTTTTATCTCCATGATCTCTTCCTAAAAAAGGGTACCACTTATGTGGCACCCATATTTTTTACTTTAATCATGCGGGTAACTTCCGCACGTTCATTTTCTTCCAACTTCATCTTGATGAAGTAAATCGTTTCCTCTAGCTGAGGAATGGTCATGTATTCCAGAGCATTCACTCGGCGCCGCGTCTTTTCGATCTCCTTAGCCATTAGCTGGCAAGTTTTCTCAATTTCCGTCAGCTCTAAAAGTTTCGGTAAAATATTGGTAAAGCGGTCAATTGACTGATCCAGCTCTTCATTAGAATTCAAAAAACCATATTCCAATGGATCTTCAGACAAGTTGGTTTCGTGTTGAAAGTTCATGACAGGTACTTTTACACTCATCACATCTTTTTCAATCACGTCTAAATCAACTTTTTCTTTTGGCACCGCCAAAAGCTCGTCAATGTATTTATCATTCAGCATCGCATCCGCCAAAACAAAGCTGCTCATAGCTGATTTCAATTCTTCTTCTACCTCAACTCGCAATACATTATTCTTTCGGATCAACAAGATGAAACGACGCATCAACTCATCTTGCTTATCTTTTAAGAGTTTATGACCTCTCGTCGCAGTTGTCAACTGCTTTTTTAGACGAGACAGCTCCATCCGTGTTGGATTTACATTTAATTTTGCCATAAGTCAGATCAAACTCCTTTTGACAAGTGTTCATCCAGCATATCATCTTTGATCCGTTTCAGCTCTGTCCGTGGCAGCATCGACAACAATTCCCAGCCTAGTTCCAACGTTTCAAAAATCGTCCGATTCGTGTAGAAACCTTGATTGACGTATTCATTTTCAAAACGATCCGCAAATTTTGCGTAGATTTTATCAACATCAGATAAGGCTGAATCCCCTAAAACAACGGCTAATTCTTTAGCTTGTTTTCCTTGAGCATAAGCCGAGAACAACTGGTTCATCGTTGGTGCATGGTCATTACGGGTTTTGCCTTCCCCTGTTCCTTTATCTTTCAGACGGGAAAGTGACGGTAAAACATCGATCGGCGGTTGAATTCCGCTTTTATCCAAGCTACGGGACAAAATGATTTGTCCTTCAGTGATATACCCAGTTAAATCGGGAATTGGATGCGTAATGTCGCCTTCTGGCATGGTCAAAATCGGTATTTGGGTTACTGAACCTTTTAATCCGCGAATTCTTCCAGCACGTTCGTACAAAGTAGCCAAGTTGGTGTACAAATAACCTGGATAACCACGACGACCAGGAACTTCCCGACGTGCAGCTGAAATTTCCCGCAAAGCTTCACAATAGTTAGTCATGTCCGTCATAATAACTAAAACGTGCATGCCCTTCTCATAGGCTAGGTACTCAGCAGCTGTCAGTGCCATTCTTGGTGTTGCAATCCGTTCAATTGCGGGATCATTAGCTAAGTTCATGAAAACCACTGAACGATCAATCGCACCGGTTTGACGGAAGTCTTCCATGAAGAATTCAGCTTCTTCAAAGGTGATCCCGATGCCTGCAAAAACTACCGCAAAATCATCATCGGAGTTCAATACGTTGGCTTGACGAGCAATTTGTGCTGCTAGTTCTTTATGGGGCAAACCTGAGCCAGAGAATACCGGCAATTTTTGGCCCCGAACCAAGGTGTTCAAGTGGTCGATGGCAGAAATACCGGTTTGAATAAATTCATCCGGATAATCCCGTGATACGGGATTAATTACTTCCCCGTTGATATCGACTTTTTTCTCCGCTAAAATTTCTGGACCGTTGTCTTTCGGACGACCTAAGCCATCGAATACCCGACCGATCATGTCTTCAGAAACACCCAATTCCAACGGATGTCCTAAGAAACGGGCAGTTGAGTCCCGCAAGTTGATGCCGCTGGTTCCTTCAAAGATCTGAACCAAGGCTTTATCTTCGTTAACTTCCAGTACTTGTCCCCGACGAATTTCCCCGTTGCTCATGCGAACTTCTAATAGTTCTTCGTATTTAATGCCTTGGACTTTGTCCACTGCCATCAAAGGACCAACCACTTCGCTGATTGTACGATATTCTTTAATCATTGGTCATTCCTCCTTCAGCAATAATCGCTTGGATTTCCAAGGTGATATCTTGATTGATTTGATCCAGTAATTCTAATTCCGTTTCTGGAATGTATTTGCTCCGGGCGATCCGATCCCTCAGTGTGACGGTGCCATCAATAATTTCTTTCAAGTAGGCTCCTAATTCCAGCGCACGTTGGCCTTCTTTATTAAAGGTCAAAATGTTGTTCAGCATCTTGAATTGTTTTTCTCTTGAGGTAAAGGTATCTACATCGTCAAAGGCATTTTGCTGCAAATAGTCTTCACGAATTTGTTTTGCGACTTCTAGCGTCAAACGGTCTTTTTCAGACAATGAATCAATTCCGACTAATCGAACGATTTCGCTTAGCTGTGATTCTTCCTGCAGGATCCGCATACCTTCAGTGACCATAGCTGACCAATCGCTTTGCAACGCATTGTCCAGGAATTTTCCAACTTCAGCTGAGTATAGAGAGTAGCTGATTAACCAATCTACCGATGGGAAATGACGTTGTTGTGCCAAAGTGGCACTAAGACCCCAATAGACTTTAACTACCCGCAAGGTATTTTGCGTAACTGGTTCAGAAGTATCCCCACCAGATGGCGATACCGCACTGATGGCCGTGATTGAACCTTCACGATTACCAGCACCTAAAGTCAACACACGACCGGCGCGTTCATAGTATTCAGCCAAGCGACTTCCCAAGTATGCAGGATACCCTTCATCCCCCGGCATTTCTTCCAAACGTCCGCTCATTTCCCGCAAGGCTTCCGCCCAACGTGAAGTCGAGTCCGCCATGATCGCAATGTTGTAGCCCATATCACGGAAGTATTCCGCAATGGTAATCCCCGTATAGATTGACGCTTCACGGGCAGCTACGGGCATGTTGGAGGTATTAGCGATCAAAATCGTCCGTTTCATCAATGATTCCCCGGTTTTCGGGTCAATCAATTCTGGGAACTCATTCAATACATCGGTCATTTCATTTCCTCGTTCACCGCAGCCCACGTAAACAACTAAGTCAACGTCGGCCCATTTGGCAATTTGGTGCTGCACTACTGTTTTACCAGCTCCAAACGGTCCCGGAACAGCCGCAGCTCCACCTTTAACAACAGGGAAGAAAGTATCAATAACCCGTTGACCGGTAATCATCGGTGCTTCTGGATTTAATTTTTCTTTGACTGGACGTCCACGACGAACCGGCCATTTTTGCAGCATGCTGAATTCTTTGTCGCCGTCTGCTGTTTCTAAAACATAGACAGTATCATCGATGGTAAATTCACCAGAGACCACTTTTTTTACTTTGCCGCTGACACCAAACGGTACCATAATTTTATGGTTTATTACCTTGGTTTCTTGCACTTCACCAATAATATCACCAGCCGATACTTCAGTACCCACTTCAATAACTGCCTCAAACCACCATTTTTTTTCGTGATCTAACGCCGGCAACTGCACACCGCGGGTTAAGAAATTACTTTGAGTAACTTCCTTGAAGGTATCTAACGGACGTTGAATACCATCAAACATTTGAGAAACAATTCCTGGTCCCAGTTCTACAGACAAGGCTTCCCCAGTTGTTTTAACTGGTTCCCCTGGGCCTATTCCGGCTGTTTCTTCATACACCTGAATCGAAGCAACATCGCCGCGCATTTCAATAATTTCACCGATAACCCCTAAATCGCCGACATAACAAATATCTTGAATGGCAGCTTCGGCCATGTTTTCAGCCATAACTAAGGGTCCGGAAACTTTGATAATTTTTCCTTCTTGCAAATTAATTGCTCCTTTATAAAATATTCTGCCCAACAGCTCGTTCCACTTGGTCCTGAATCATTTGTTTACCAATTCCTAGTGATCCTTGATGGCTAGGAATTAGTACGATTGCAGGAATTAGTTCCTCTTCGTAACGTTTAATCGTATCTGGAACAAGTTTTGCGTATTGTTCAGTGATGTAGATGACTCCGTATTTTTCTCGAGCCATTTCTTCGATGATCCGCCGAATTTCATTGGCTTGTTTGGTTACCCGAACATCAAAGTTAAAGAGTTTAAAAGGAAGGACAGAATCCTTGTCCCCAATCGCACCGATTTTATGCGTCATAGGTTTCTCGCATCCTTTCTCTTAACTGTTCTTCAGAAATCCCTACACGTTTACCAACGATAATTAGTCGTAAATTCTTGATTTCTACTTCTTTTGCATTCAATAAAGACAACAATGGAAGTGGACCAAATGCCTGTACTTTTGCCCGATCAAAGCGGCGGGTTAAATAATTATCTCGGATTCTTTCCAATTGAGCTAAATCCAACTCACCGTCTTGAATCAGCGGAGCAATCACATCGGCATAATCCGTCGATAAAAGGAATTCAGTGAATTTCCCCATCGATTCTTCCACCACATTCAGCAAATCCTCTTTGGGAATACTGCCTTGACTGGAAAGTACCGTCGTCATAAAATTTTTACTGCGTTTTTGGTTAATGCCTCGCCCGGTCATTACAATATTAGTAAAATCGATAAAGCTGATGATCTCATCTAGTAAATCCGGTGATTGCAAATTTTCACCTAATGCTCGCATACAACGCAAGTAATCACGATCATAGATAATGTCAATCCCTTGCAAACTGTTAGACTCAGCAAAGTGATCCTTTACTTCTTGTATGCTTGCTAAGATGGCTTCTGGCAGCTCACTGGCCGCCCCGGTTTTCACTGCACTTTTGATTTGATCTAGTGAGTAAAAACCATCGTAAATGTACAAGTCATCAAAATTTTCGTCTAACAATTCCGCTTTGGTCATCGCCTTCAAATTGTGGAAGGTAGAACGCATCGTATAGGCCCAGACGATTTTTGGTTCAGGAGCTAATGCAGCTAATTCTTCAATTAACTTGCGCTGTTCAATAGCAAACCCTTCTTCAAAATTGTCTTCAAAATGGTCATTGATGTATTCAGCATAAACTGTTGTTTTTAACAATTCACCGACTTCTTGCACATCTTTAGCTTGAATCAAACGCTCCATCAATTCAGCAGGAATCAATTCTAACTCTTTCAAGCGAATCAGCGGATTTAGTTCATGATAACTATATGGTTTCATTTAAATCCCCCTATGCAAAAAATTCCTGTGCCAATTCATAACTCATTTCAGATTGGATATCTTGGACTAATGTCCGGAATAAGAAATTGTACTGCACCCCGTGATCATTAATCAAAAATCCTGCCTGATTGTTCACCACTTCAGCGCTAGCCTTCAATTGGAAGGGCAACACTTTATTTTGGGCAGCGATCCACTCACTAGTGAAAGCCTTTTGCGATTTTTCGCCGCAAACAAAGGATAATTCACCAGTAAGGTCATTTAAGTCAGCCAAGGCTTGTTCCGCAAATTTCCGCTGTACTTCTGGTGTCCAGCTTTCCATCGCTTCCACTGCATCCTCAAATAAAAGCTCTAAAAAGGTTTGCTTTTGATTTAAGGTCATTTGCTTAGTTTCCACTTGTTGACGATTAGACAGCTGTTTGTACTTTTGATCCACTGCTTTTAAGCTTTTTTGCAGACGCTGTTCATGCTCTGCTTCTATTTCCTTCAAGCCGGCTTGATGTTCCTGCTCAATTCGTTGCTTCTCTTTTGTTTCCAGTGTTTGTCGTTCAGCCGCAGCTTGCTCATCCAGTTGCTGAATGATCTTTTCAATTGCTTCCATAGTCAACGACTCCTTATACTTGTCCTACAAGTAAGAATGAGATAACGAAGCCTAGAATGGCATAAGTTTCAACCATCGCAGCAAAGATGATCCCTTTAGTAGCGTGTTCTGGTTTTTTCGCTAAGATTTGGATGCCGGCTGCCGCTACTTTACCTTGAGCAATCCCTGAGAATAAACCCGTGAAAGCGATCGGTAGTGAAGCACCGAAGTATCCTAAGCCGTCGATCATTGTTAAATCGCCTGAAGACATGTTAGTAAAGATCAAGAAGGCAATAACGAAACCATATAATCCTTGTGTACCTGGAAGTAGTTGCAGAATCAATGCTTGACCAAATTTTTCTGGTTGACTAGTAGTTAAAGCAGCGGCTGCTTCCCCAGTCATACCTACCCCTTTTGAAGATCCGATACCTGAAAAGATTGTTGCTGTTGCCATTCCTAAAATTGCGAAAAGAATTCCGCCACCGTTGTTGATTAAGTAATCTACCATTGTTAAAAATCCTCCAATTATTTTTCTTTTTGTTCAATGTTTACATATTTTTCTTCTGTTTTCAAAGGTGCAAACGGACGCCCGCCGCCTTGATAAAACTTGCCGAAAAATTCGACATATTGCAAACGTGCACCATGCACGTAGGCAGACAATAGTGATAAGAAAATGTTCAAGCCATGCAGGGCTAACATTAATAGAATCCCCACTGAAAAGCGAGCGATTGGCGGCATAAAGCCTACCAGCATATTAAAGGCTGCGGCGATGCTGCCACCGGAAATACCTAAGGCCATCAGCCGAGTATAACTGACTAAATCACCGATATAACCAGTAATCCCGTATAAGTTGTAAGCTCCTCTGGCTAACCCTTTAACCTTAGAAGCTGACTGCAGCATCGGAATAAATACAATTGCCAAAGCACTCAATACTGCAACGGCTACCCCTGTAATCACCAAGGCTTGATTGTTTAACAGCATTTGACCGCCAGCGGCTAAGATGATGCCGACAAAAATCCCTTGCCAAGCAAAGCCATCTGATACAGCACTTAAATAATCCTTTGCCTTGATATTTTCAGCAGCTGCCAAGCCTAAGCCAACAAAGATCTGAATTACCCCAAAGACAATCGATAAAATCAAAATAGTAATGACATCATCACTGGTTGATAAGATCGGCTGATAAGGCATGGCAAAACCAATAAAGGAATTATAAATCAAGCCCCAAATAATCGTCGGAATCGACAGAATTTGGAAAAAATGCATAAAACGGGTCATGCCCCGCGGTAAAACTTTCGTCTTTAAAACGAAGGTGGTGGCGATCAGCATCAAAGCGCCGTACCCGACATCTGCTACCATCATGCCGAAGAAGACAAAGTAAAATGGGACAAACCAAGGTGTCGGATCAACCTCGTGGTAACTAGGCAGGCTATACATCTCCGTCAGCATTTCAAAGGGCTGAACCAGTTTATTGTTTTTTAATTTAGTTGGAATCTCGGTAGCAATCTCATTTTCCGTCGGTTCTTCCAGCTCAAGGTAAACATTTTCTTTTCCTACTAATTCAGTAATAAATTGCTGGAATTTCCCTCCTGCATCCTCTGCGATCCAACCTTGCAGAACGAAGACCTGATGAGTCCGAATGTAGGAATCCTGCACCATCGAACGATTTTTTCTTGCCAATAGTGTTTCTTCGGCCCACTCTAGCTGTTCAATATTGATGCGTTTTTGACCAATTCGAACTGCCATTTTCTTCTGATCCTCGTACAAACTGTTTAGCTCTTTTGAGATTGCCTGCAGCCGTTGTTTCGGTAATTCTTGGTAAGGATATTGGTAACGAACCACTCCGTAGCGATTAAGTTGTTCATTAATGAACGCTTGATCCGCTTTTAGGTAAACCAAACTAAAACAAATTTCCGTTTGTCCTCGATACAGCTCTTCTAAATAGATCGTGTCCCTCTGTTGGATGACCGTTTTAAACTCATCCCAAATTACCTCATCCACTGCACCTAAAAATACATTGGTCTTTGAAGATGCAAAGTTTGCCGGAATAACATCCAAATACTGCCAAAGGGAAAGCTTAGTTTCTTCATCCGATAATTCGCGGATTTTTTCTAAATTACGATTGAAGCGGTCCTCTAGGGATTGAACTTCACTTAGTTCTCTAGCCAATTCAGCTTCATCAAACTTTTCCTCCAACTGCTGCAGGGTCAGGTTTTTCCGTTGCAAATGAAATCCCTTGTCCTTACTGCTGCCGTGATGATCGATAAAACGAATGGCTTGCTCAAGCTCATCGATTTTAAAATTAAGTGCTTGAACCTTTTCTTGGTGGCTTTCAGGCTGGTAGTCGCCGAAAAAAGTTTTTACCCACTGATTGTTTTCCGTGGTTTGAAAGACATCTCGCACTTCTACCTCTTGAAATCCCTGAACAGCCTGCAAGATTTCTTCGCTTTTACTGCCCTCAGCAATCAAGGTCAGTTTCTTCATTTTACTGACTGCCATATTGTGCAATCACCCTCTCGATAATTTTCTGCACAGCAGTTTCCTTTAAGCGTTCATAATTTGCCTGCATCTGATCTTTTGTTTTAGCAGCATCTTTTTTTAACGCTTGATCTTCTTGCTCTAGTTTCAAACGCAAAGAATCTTCACGCTCGGCGATGATTTTAGCCGATTCCTCTTGAAGCTGCTTTTTCTTTTCTAGAACTATTTGTCGCTGTTCACTTTCTTCCGATTGCAGTTTTTCTTGCAACTGCTGTTTCAATTGTTCGTTCCTAGTTTCAGCTTCCTTAATTTGCTGCAAGGCCTCTAACATCCAAGCTCCTCCTTCAATTGAAATAAAAATGGACGCAATCATCCATGGAGTTCTTCTCACCCCTTGAAGAACAAATCCTTGAAGCTTGCGCCCAACCATTTAAAAATTATACAATTTCAAGTATAACAGAAATTTTTTCCAAAAAAAAGCTAAAATTCCCATATGTTAGATATTTTAACATGCAATTTAGTAGTCATGATAAGTCCATCACTAATTTTTTTGCGAAGCTTCTTTTGAACGCACTATAGATTATACTTTGTGTAATTAGTTTAAAATATTGATTTCTTGCTTTCATTTTGTAGTTGTGTTAAGAATGAACTATCACTAAAAAAGGAGTATCTAAATGACCAAACCTATTATTGGCATTGCAGCCAATCAACACTATTTAAGTAACCAAGATTTTTTTAATCAGCCCTTTACGTATAGTCCACAGGGATTTGTTAACGGGATTCATCAAGCAGGCGGTTTACCGCTTTTATTGCCTATCGGAAGCCCTGAATTAGCTGCTGACTATATTGAAAAAATTGATAAACTTTTACTTCCGGGTGGCCAAGATGTTAGTCCGTGTCTTTATGATCAAGAGCCGCGACCCAAGTTAGGAGTCACAAGCATTGAACGAGATAGCTTTGAAACAGCATTGATTAAAGAAGCGATTAAACAAGGCAAACCTATTTTTGCCGTTTGTCGAGGGATGCAATTATTGAATGTAACTTTAGGTGGCACTTTATACCAAGATCTTTCTGAATACGAAAAATGGCAAGTGAAGCATGACATGTATCCAACTCCTCCTGCTTTTGCTTTACATACTATTTCAGTTAAGGGGGATTCCAGTCTAGCTCCACTACTGGGAGAAAAAACTCAAGTGAACTCCTACCACCACCAAGCTGTTAATCAACTGGCCGAAAGCCTTGTGCCGATCGCTTGGTCTGAGGATCAAGTTATTGAAGCTGTTGAAAGCCGTGAAGCCAACACCAGAATTTTAGGAGTACAATGGCATCCGGAGCTGACCCACGAGACTGATCCAAAAGAACAGGATTTGTTCGACTTTTTTGTCCAAGAATTTGAATAGACTCTTTATTGAAAAAAGGTTTGGCTACTCGATCAACATGCTGCAATAAAATAATTGTGAAAAATTAGCTATTTTTTTACAACGCTGCAAAAGAAGACTGCCAGCAAAATTGCTGACAGCCTTCTTTTTTGACTAGAAATCAAAATTATCTGGATCGGCGCCTAAACGCTCGTTAATATTCATTTCATCAATTTGCTTCATCTCATTATCCGTTAACTCAAAATCAAAGACATCGAAATTTTGTTGAATTCGGTCTTCATGAACTGATTTCGGAATGACAATGATATCGCTTTGTAAATGCCAACGAATAATGACCTGCGCGGCTGATTTACCATGGTTTTTACCAATTGCCATCAGCATCTCATTTTCTAAAATCTTTCCTTGTCCTAAAGGGGACCAAGCTTCAACTGCAATACCTTCTTCAGCTAAATAATCTCGAAGAGGAACTTGAGTTAAAGTTGGGTGCAATTCAATTTGGTTAATCATTGGTTTAATCTTAGCTGTTTTCATTAGTTCTTCAATATGATGCTGGTGGAAGTTGGAAACACCAATTGCTTTGGCACGGCCGCTCTCATAAATTTCTTCCATTGCCCGCCAAGAGGCGCTAAACTTCCCTTCAACTGGCCAATGAATCAAATATAAATCCACATATTCTAATCCTAAACGCTCTAAACTATCGTTAAAAGCTTTATGGGTAGATTCATAGCCTTGATCACTATTCCAAAGTTTCGTGGTAATAAACAAGTCTTTACGATCAACTCCAGCTTCTTTGATGCCTTTGCCGACACCCGCTTCATTTTTATAAATAGTAGCTGTATCGATTAAGCGATAATCAGCCTTGATCGCCCATTTTACAGCGTCAGTCGCTACGCTATTTTCTACACGCCAAACCCCTAAACCTAAACGAGGCATTTCCAGACCATTAGTTAATGTTTTTATTTTATCCATGTTCATTCCTCCTATGTTTCCTCATTTTGGTACTCTTTGGCGAATCGGTCAACTGTTTTGTTTACTTTTTGCGTTTTTCATTGCGCATAATTGATAAGGATTGTTTCAGCGCACTGAAAGTACCGCCTTCACTGTAAACCAGCACATTGGATTTGTACAATTGGGCTGAAAACAGCGTCAGTAAAATCGTCGTCACCAACAATACTGCTAAGGATACCATGGCTCCGGAGAAATGAACCGTGTTCGACGCTAGACGCAACGGCATACAATAGGAAGAAACAAATGGAATATAGGAGGCCACTTTGATAATCACATTGGTTGGATCGGCCGCTCCTAAGATCAAGCCCAGCATGTAGCCAATCATCGATAAGTACATCACCGGTTGAATCGCCTTGGCTGTGTCTTCGGCTTTGTTTACCAACGAACCGCACAAGGCCGATAAAACTGCGTAAATAAAAATCCCCACCAGCATGAAGCCTACGATGATCAAAATATTTTTACCTAATAGACTCTTGATCGAGACATTGTTCAAGAAGGAATTCACCAGCGGCATATCCTTAAATTGCTGGTAAGCGACAATCAAAGCCACTCCATAAATTGCTAGTTGGGTCAGTGCTACTAATAAGATTCCAAACAATTTGCCATAATAATGGGTCTTCGCCTTCATGCTAGATAACAGCACTTCCATGATACGGGTGCCTTTTTCTGAAGCGATCTCCTGGGAAATAATCGAGGAGTAAGTCATGATAAAGATAAACATGATAATGGTAGTTAAAAAGCTTAGGATCATCTGGACACTGGCGTCCCCTTGATCACTTTCCATTTTTCCATTCTCAAAATTCACCTTAACAGCTTCAAACGTCGCAGGCGCCATGACCTCCTGAACTTGTTCCGTGGTCAGTGAGAGATTCGCCGCCCGCACCCCTGATTGCATTTGATTGAGGATTTGCTGAATCCCCAGCTCCGTACTGGTTCCTAGCGAGGAGGTGCTGTATAATTTTCCCGCCACATTACCTTCGTCTGACTCAAGCAGCAAGTAAGCATCAATTTTCTCATCTTCCATTTGCTTTTGTGCTTCTTCTTCACTAGTGACAGGGGTGAAGGTATAATCATCGGTTTCTACTTGTTCAAATTGCTGGCTAACAGTGGGTTGATTAGCCACTACGCCGATTTTACTGATATCGGACATGTCGCCAAAGAAATATTGGGCCAAATAGAAGATTCCCATAATAAAAAAGGGTGCTAGAATCATAATCACAAAGGCAGCTGATTTGACGTTTTTCTTATAGACATCTTTGATAATAATTCCTAATTTACTCATTTGGCTCACCGGCTTTCCATTTGAATATTTCTTCTAAGGTTGGCGGCTGTTGGCTGAACATTGGAATATAGCCTTCCGCAGTTGCCGCCGCAAAGATTTGCTCCCCTGCGGCTGGATCATTCAAGGTCAGATCGAAGCTGCCATCTTCCCGCTGTTTAACCGTGGTAACTCCTTCAAAGCTTTCCAGCTGCTCTTTCGTTAAAGGTGAAGACAAGTACAGCTTGGTCCGGCCAAAGGATTCCCGAATATCGCTGACACGACCATTTAGAACGGTTTTACCATCTCGCAGCATGATTAGATGGTCACAGATTTTTTCCACATTATCCATGTTGTGGCTGGAGAAGATGACGCAGGAACCTTTTTCCTTCAATTCTATAATGCCGTTTTTCAACAGCTCAGCATTGACCGGGTCCAGTCCACTGAAGGGTTCATCCAAAATTACAAGTTTAGGCTCGTGGATCAAAGTAGCAATCAGCTGAACCTTTTGCTGATTCCCTTTGGACAGCGATTTTACCTTATCTGTTTTTTTGCCTTTGACTTGGAATTTTTCCATCCACTCGTCAATTTTCGGAGCGATTTCTTTGCGAGATTTACCTCGCAGAGAAGCAAAGAACAGCAGCTGTTCTTCAATTGTCACTTTAGGATACAGCCCTCGTTCTTCTGGCAGGTAGCCGATGATGTCATAATCTTTTTCCTTAATTGCATGACCGTTCCACAACACTGTTCCAGTATCGTTGGTTAAAAAATCCAAAATTAAACGAAAGGTGGTGGTTTTCCCCGCCCCGTTTTGACCGATCAGGCCTAAGATTTTTCCATCCTCAATGGTGAAGGACAGATCGTCTAAGGCTTTGAACGTACCAAAGGTTTTAGTCAAATTCTTTACCGCTAACATGTTTTCACTTCTCTTTCTCCTAGTTTTTCTTCTTATAATAGAAGTAGCTGATTGCATAGATCAGCACAAAGACGTACAGCAACCCCACCGACAGCTGTGTCATTAAAGGGTGTACAAAGCTTCCTACTACACTCAAAAGGATTAAACAAATATTCAATCCATAAGCAGCCAAGCGACAAGCTCGGTTGATAATCTCTTGATTGCGTTCATCCATCACTGTGATACGTTGTTTTCGTAAAAGCTGCGGCTGGTTCATTACTCGTCGATTTCTGATAATGTAGACAATCAACAAGATGGTTAACGTACTGAACATGCCCGTTAAGAAATCCACCGTATGATTGCTGACTTTTATTTCCAGCCAGTTCGTTCCAAAGTAAAGGAACAAGGTACAAAGAACGACAAAAATAATTGCGGCGACATACCAAAGATTTTTTCGTTTTAAACGATTAAAATAGTGCTGATCAGCTTTTGACAGCTTGCTCATTCTTCATCCTCCTCATCAAAAATAAAGATGTCCTCAATGGCTAAATCAAAAAATTTTGCAATTTTATGAGCTAAAATCAACGAAGCATTGTAGCGGCCATTTTCTAAGGAAATTATTGTCTGGCGTGTGACTTCCAAATGATCCGCCAACTCACTTTGGGTCATTTTTTGTGCTTTGCGTAGTTCCTGTATTCGATTCTGCAAATGATCCCCTCCATGTATAGTCTCCTTTACATTTCTTGACAAAAAGTATAGCACGCTTTACTTAGCGTGTAAAGCGTGCTATACTTTTTTTTCTTCATGCAATTGTTTATAGACATTTTCTGCGACATTTTTCGGTAATCCAATGCCTTGCAGCTCCTCAACGGAAGCAGCTTGGATATTTTTCAGCGATTTAAACTCTTTTAAGAGTGATTTCTTGCGTTTTGGTCCTAAGCCTTCAATACTGTCCAGCTTGGAAGCAAAGCTGTTTTTGCTGCGCAGCTGGCGATGGAAGGTAATCGCAAAGCGATGGACTTCGTCTTGAATTCGCTGCAGCAGGAAAAATTCTTGGGAATTACGTTCCAGCGGAATTCTCGCTAAATCCGGACCAAACAACAATTCACTAGTTTTATGCTTATCATCCTTTGCTAAGCCGGCAATTGGAATATCCAGCCCCAGCTGATTATCCAATACATCCTTGGCTGCATCTACTTGCCCTTTCCCACCATCAATCACAATCAGATCAGGGAATGGCAGATTTTCCTTCAACACCCGCGAATAACGTCGGTAAATAACTTCGCGCATCGATGCATAATCATCTGGACCTTTAACCGTCTTAATCTTGTACTTGCGGTACTCCTTCTTAGCAGGCTTCCCATCAATAAATACAACCATCGCAGATACCGGATCCGTTCCCATAATATTCGAGTTATCGAATGCTTCAATCCGAATTGGTTCAGGAATGTTCATTGCATTACCTAGACGCTCCACTGCACCAATTGTTCTAGCTTCATTGCGCTCAATTAAATCAAATTTTTCATTTAGCGCAACATGAGCATTTTTACCAGCTAACTTAACTAACTTTTTCTTCTCGCCTCGTTGCGGCTGCAACACTTTGGTCTCCAGCATTGCTTCAACACTGGACTTGTCAATATCGTCTGGGATCAGCACTTCTTTCGGCACGAAATGTTCATTTTCTTGATAGAACTGGCCTATGTAGGTTAAGAAATCATCTTGAGCTTCATTATAAAATGGAAACATGGAAACCTCTCGCTCGATTAATTTACCTTGTCGTACAAAGAAAACTTGAACACACATCCACCCTTTATCAGTAGCATATCCAAATACGTCGCGATCTACAAGATCAGCATTGGTCATTTTCTGCTTGGTCATTACGGTTTCGATTGCTTTGATTTGATCTCTGTACTCAGCGGCTTTTTCAAATTCCATATTCTCAGCAGCAGTGGTCATTTTTTTCTCTAATACTTCTTGAACTTCCTTATGACCACCATTTAAAAAACGCTTGATTTCGTTCACCATTATTTTGTAACGCACACTTGGAATATCAAAGACACAAGGTGCTAGGCATTGACCCATATGGTAATAAAGACAAACTTCTTTAGGTAGAACCCGACATTTCCTTAGTGGAAACAAGCGATCTAATAATCGCTTGGTTTCGTTTGCTGCACGAACATCTGGATATGGACCAAAGTACAAAGCTTTGTCTTTCAGAACCTTCCGTGTAATGAGCAAACGCGGAAACTCTTCGTTAGTAATTTTTATAAAAGGATATGTCTTATCATCCTTCAACATAATATTATATTTTGGATCATTCTTTTTAATTAGATTGATCTCCAAAAGTAGCGCTTCAATATTGGATTCCGTCACAATATATTCAAAGTCTTCGATCTCACTAACCAATCGTTCGGTTTTGGTATCATGGCTGCCGGTAAAATAAGAACGTACCCGATTTTTTAAAATCTTGGCTTTCCCAACGTAGATAATCGTGCCGTTTTTATCCTTCATCAAGTAACATCCAGGCTGATCAGGAAGCAAAGCCAACTTATTTTTAATTCTTTCGTTCATTCCTAGGCTCCCTTCACGTAATTTTTAAACAGACAAAAAGCTGGACAAAATGCCCAGCTCGAATGCTTACATATGAGCGCTGATTAACTCTTGCAATTGATCTTTTGTATGAACACCAATCACTTTATCGACAACTTGTCCATCTTTTTTCAAAACAAGTGTAGGAATGCTCATGATACCAAATGATGCAGGTGTTTCAGGATTTTCATCAACATCCATCTTCACGATTTTCAATTCGCTTTCGTCATACTCTTCGCTTAATTGTTCTAAGATTGGCGCTTGCATACGACACGGTCCACACCAAGTTGCCCAAAAATCAACAAGGACTAAGCCTTCGTCAGTTTCTTCATTAAATGTTGTATCTGTTACTACTTGTGACATGATATCCCTCCTAAGATTTGTAATTGTATTATAGCATGCCATGGTGTCCTAGGCTATTGTTCTGCTTACAGTTGTAAACATTACTTAAAGGTTACTACTGTTACCCCGTTGCCACCTTCATTTGCCGCAGCAAATTCAAAGTTTTTTACATTGCGATGATTTTTCAAATATTCAGTGATACCTTTGCGCAATGCTCCTGTTCCTTTACCATGAACAATACGAACTTGGGCATAATTCGCCAATAATGCTGCATCAATGTACTGGTCAACTTCTGCAAGTGCTTCTTCATAACGTTTCCCACGAAGATCTAATTCAGGTTTCACCTGTGAACCCGCTCCTCGTTGAATACCTGTTATTACTCGCTGCTGGGGTTCCTCAATTGGTGCTGTCAGCGTCATATCTTCTTCGGAAATAGTCATTTTCAAAATGCCAATCTGTACTTGCCAGTCATGATTTCCCATTTTTTTCAGTAACGTGCCACGTTGACCGTAAGTCTCAACGATCACTTCGTCACCTGATTTGAATTGTTTTTTAGCTTTTGCCTTTTGAAGAACCTTATTTTTCTTTAATTGTTCGTTTTGTTTCAAGTCTTCCAACTGGGTTCTAGCATCAATCAATTGGTGTTCTTTTACGTGGCCTTGTCCGTCTAGCTGTAGTTGGCGAATGTCCTTGATAATCTTGTCAGCTTTTTCCTGCGCTTCTTGCACTAATTCGTTCGCTTTTTTCCGAGCATTTTCCATTTCTTTTTCTCGCTCGTCAAAGAAATAGCTGTAGGCATTCTTCAAATCACGATATAGGGTTTCAGATTCTTCTACATAATGGCGGACCTCGTGGTATTCCGTTTCGGTCATTTTTCGTTGGTTTTCCAAATCAGCAATCATATCATTCAAATCTTGACTTTCGTCATCGATAATTTGTTTAGCACTTTCAATGATAATCGGATCTAAGCCAAGACGACGTGATATCTCAAACGCATTACTGCGTCCTGGCACACCAATTAATAAGCGATATGTTGGACTTAATGTGTCTACGTCAAATTCCATACTGGCATTGATGGTATTTGGACGATTGTAACCATAAATTTTCAACTCAGGATAATGGGTAGTCGCCATTACGTAAGAAGATTTTGCTCCCACAGCATCTAAAATAGCAATCGCCAAAGCAGCCCCTTCTTGCGGATCGGTTCCGGCCCCAAGTTCGTCAAATAAAACTAAACTACGGTCATTGATCCTATCTAGAATTGATACAATATTTGTCATATGTGAAGAAAATGTAGATAAGCTCTGTTCAATCGACTGTTCATCGCCAATATCAGCAAATACTTCTTCGAATATGCCCATCCGACTTTCTTCACCAACTGGCAACGGAAATCCTGCTTGTCCCATCAATTGTAGAATACCTAACGTTTTTAGAGTAATCGTTTTACCCCCAGTATTGGGTCCAGTAATTACGATTGCCTGGTAATCTCCACCGATCATAATATCATTTGGAACAGCTGTCTCTTGATTTAGCAAAGGATGTCTTGCTTGCTTGAAAAGCACCTGATTTTCCTCACTTAGCTCAGGCACTACCGCCTTAAGCTCTTTAGCAAAGCGCGCCTTAGCATTCATCAGATCAAAACGCCCCAACACATAAGCATTGTGTAAAATTTCTCGACGGTAGGGAACTAATTCTGCAGACAACTCTGATAAGATTCGTTCGATTTCAGTACGTTCAGAAATTTGTTGCTGACGTAGTCGATTGTTTAGTTCTACAACTTGCTTCGGTTCGATAAATAAAGTTTGACCAGAGGCACTCTGGTCATGAACAACACCACCGAATATACCGCGATATTCTTGCTTTACTGGTACAACGTAACGGTCATTGCGCATCGTAATAATTGCATCACTCAGATACTTAGCGTTTTTCCCACGAACTAAACCATCTAATTGTTCTCGAATATTTTGTTCACTACGACGAATTTGACTACGGATAGTTCGAAGCTCCGTTGAAGCCTCATCCTTGATCCTGCCATCTTCTTCTATTGATCGTCGTAATCGTCCGCTTAATTCTGGTAGTGTGACTAATTGTTCTACCCAGAAGTACAATCTTGAAAACTCTAATTCACTATCCATCAAGTCATCAATAAAACGTGTCATTTCACTAGTCGTAGATAGCACTCGCGCTACTTCAGCTAACTCCAAACCGTTCAAATTAGCGCCAATCTCAATTCGCTTCATATGTGGGTTGATATTCATCAACTTAGGAACAGGTAGTCCTCCACGTAATCGCAATACCTTCATACCATCTTCGGATTCTTCTAACCATGCCTGAATGGTATCTTTATCACTAGAAGGCGTAAGACGAGCTAATTCATCATTTCCCTGTGCAGTTGCCAAATACTGAGCAACCATCGTTTTCACATCATCAAATCCTAATGTTTCTAGAATTCGTCCATTCATTATTTTCACCTTCTACATAAGAAATAAACCGAAACTCTAAAGTCTCGGTTTTAAATTTGTCCAATAATTCTTGTCACCCACAGATTATCAAAAGCACTACTTAAAAATAGCGAATAATCAATAATAAAGCGAGCAAAAGCACTTCCTGAGATAGCATTTTGTACCAATGCCATCGGTACAAAGCTAACCAGTTTTAAAATTAAAAAGATAGCACAATAAGCCAATATAAATGATACTACTCCTGCAACAATCCCATCATATCTAGGCACCAAAACTTGGTACAATAGATTTTTACAAAAAATTGCCAGAAAATGAGTAGCCATCCAACCAATAAACAAAATCATAATAAATGCAAACCCTGCATAAAAGGCCTGATCCAAATTAAAACCTTGTTCAATCGAGTAGTATACCATATTGGATTCACTTGTAACAGATGGGTAGGGGACAAACAGCTGCAAACGTTCGCCGACTCCTTGATAAAACATTAAAGCTACAATAAATGAAACAACGTAGCCTACAGTAAAAAATAATTGATATGCGGTCCCCCTACGGTAACCAGTATAAAAAGAAAGAATTAAAACAATTAAGATAAATAGCGTTAGCATGGTTTTCCTCACTTATTAGCAGCGCGTTTTTGAATTTCGCGCTTTCGATTTTCGTTTACGACCTGTTGTGCTTCAACATGATTGCGAATTTGTGCATTATTTTTTCCATTTTTTTGCATAATTGATTTTGCCTCAGCTTCAATCGCTTCGATTTTTTTTATTTTATTTTCGAGCTCGACTGATCGCGCAGCTCGCCGTTTTAAATCAGCTTGATACTTCTTCAACTGTAGAAGCTCTTCTTGCTTTTTAACCTGATCGGAAACCGCATTGATTGCTAATAGAATTGCCGCTTTTTCCGCTGTAATCTCCGGTGACAAATCCTTTATTTCATTCAATTGTTCATTTACCAACGCCAGAACCATATCCATATGTTGCTTGGATTCCTGTCCAATAATCGTATATGTTTGTCCACCAACGATTGCTTTATATCTATTTTGAGTCATAGGGATTCTACCTCCTTGCACTGTTTTCGGAAAAACTCTAGTTTATTA
The DNA here is from genome assembly GCF_051714625.1 of Enterococcus sp. AZ109. Classification (NCBI taxonomy): domain Bacteria; kingdom Bacillati; phylum Bacillota; class Bacilli; order Lactobacillales; family Enterococcaceae; genus Enterococcus; species Enterococcus sp. AZ109. Next base: position 857,209 of record NZ_JBIOSF010000001.1, read on the forward strand.
TATGCTAAAAGAGGAAGTTTTTACAACTTTCATTGAAGAAAAGTCGAGCAAATTAAAAAAAGATAGAGTTAACTCAGTCAAATTGAATCTAAAACGGAAGTAAAATAGCTTAAAAAACACTTTTTAAACTCTCAAAAAAAAACAGTAATTATAACAAAACTTCATCTTAAAAAAACAGTATGACTTCATAGATCACAAATAGAATAATGTGCTTTCTAAGCTGAAGATATCAATAAAAAAAACAACTCTCTTTTCTTCTAAAATTTTTTTGAAAAATCATAGTATCAAATTAACTAATTTGCACTCAATTCCATCGTTAAATAAGAACTTAAAAAACAGATAATAGTCATATTCATAGGAATTAGATTATCTAAATTAATACGTCTAACTATCCGTCTACTACTCGAAATAAAAAAATTGCTCTTCTTAAATCACTGAATTCAACATAAAAATTACAACTTCTGTCATTTCATGCAAAACACGCTTTAGACATACGTAGTATTTTATTATTCAAAAATACTCTTTCCTTAGACATTATTTGATTCTTTAAAATTTCAGACGCACTAATTAATCATAATATATCACTTATTCCCTAAATGTACATTAATTCGAAATTCGACTTTTCAATAAGAAAATTTATTAAAAATTCGAAGGACCTTTCAAGGTACCCCGATCTCTATTTAAATGTAACGATTTTCTCGTAGTTTTACTTGTGTGATATCTTCTATTGTTTGGGTTCCAGCTAATTGCATTACCATTTCTAGTTCTTTTTCGAAAAACTCAAAGACCTGTTTGACCCCTGTTGCTCCACCTAAAGCCAAACCGTAAATAACAGGACGGCCAATCGCAACTAAATCAGCTCCAGAAGCAATAGCCTTGAAAACATGTTGGCCGCGACGAACGCCACTGTCAAAGATAATCGGTACCCGTTTGTTGACAGCTTTAGCTACATACTGTAAAGAATCAAAAGTTGCTGGTCCACCGTCTAATTGACGGCCGCCATGATTTGAGACCCACACACCATTAGCCCCTGCATCTAACGCTCTTTCTACATCCTCTTCTGATTGAATTCCTTTTACAAACACCGGCAATGATGAATTTTTAGCAATAAATTCTACATCTCTCGGACTAAGCTTTTGTTTTGATGATCCATAGACTGCATCCATCGTTTGGCCAACACCAGATTGATAGGCTTGAACGATCGGCATAGGCAGCGGAAAAGTAAATCCATTACGTCTATCGGTTTCTCGATTACCACCAACCGTTGCATCAGCTGTCAAGATAATCGCCTTTGCGCCACTAGCTTTAGCTTGTGAAATAATATCGATATTAATCCCATCATCTTTACTCATATATAATTGAAACCATTGACAGGCTTCAGGTCCAGCTGCTTGACGAATCTCCTCAATGGTTCGGGAAGCATACGAACTAATTGAAAAGATTGTCCCGTAATCGGCTACTCCTTTAGCAGATGCCTCTTCACCTTTGGTATTAGCTAAACCGTGTGCTGCAATCGGTGCCATGATGATTGGTGCCTTCAATGTTTCGTCCATAAAAGTTAGTTCCGTAGTTGGTAGTTCCACATCTTTCAAAACATGTGGAATAATCAGCTGGTGTTCAAAAGCACGCTCGTTTTCCCGATAGGTAAAAATGTCACCCGCACCACTATTAATATAACCATATCCTCCTTTGGGAATTACTTCTTTTGCCATTTCTTCCAAATCATACATATTGATAAAATCTATCGTACCTTCAGCGTTACTCGTTTGATAGTTGTTTACCATTTTATTCCATCCTCCTTTTAAAAACGTTTACAATTGTATCCTACTCTTCTATCTAAATCTGGACAAAAATATTGCTTACTAATCCTCAGCAACAAAAAACCTTCTTTCTAAATTAAGTTATAAAAAGAGAGTTGTTATTTTTTTGATTGTCGTTTACACTAATCAAAATAGGGGTGAAAAAATGAAATCTAATAGTAATTATATTTCTCGAAAAATATCTTTTATAAACAAAAAACAGGAGTTAATCATTCGGGATTTTTTAGAAAAAGCTCATTTGGAACTCATTCATATCGAAATTTTAGAATATCTTGAGCTCCATCCTGGGACTATTCAAAAACATTTAACAAGTTATTTTGGAAAAGTTCTACAAAATCAGCTAGTAGCACTAGAAAATAAAGGATTAATTTACCGGAAGTCTTCAATTACTGACATTCGTCAAAAACGTATCTTCCTAACCGCTGAAGGGGAAGAGACCTTGAAAGAAATCAAGAAATCCCATGATCGTATAGAGCAAAAGATTCAAGGAAGTTTATCACTAGTAGAGAGAGACACTTTGCTTGGACTATTAGATAAAGTCCGAAACGAACTAAATTAAGGTGCACTAACTGATAGGCTTCTTACATTAAGTCACATAAATATGCATTATTTTGTACTCGACATAATTATCGAAATATTCTAAAAAAGGTGGAAAATAGATGAAGATTGGAATTATTTATTATACACACGGAGGCCATACCCAGGAAATGGCTGAACAAATTGCTGAAGGAATCAAATCAAAAGATATCGAAGTACGTTTGTTTTCCTTGGATGACCAACTAGACGATAACTATCTCAACGATTGTGTTGGCATTATTTTTGGTACACCTACTTATGTTGCGACTTCTCATTGGCGTGTTGTTGAATGGTTGACTTCTAATAAATCAGTTAAACTGGGCGGCAAGCTAGGAGGCTGCTTTGCAACTGCTCATTATGCGCAAGGTGGTAGCGACAGTGCCATTATGTCAATAGTAGGGGTTTTGCTGACCAAAGGTATGTTAGTGTATTCTGGTGGCGCTGCCTTAGGTAAACCGTTTATTCATCATGGACCTGTGGCTTTAGATGCAGAAGGAACTCACTATGAAGAAGCTAAAAAAATGTTTACGATTTTTGGAGAACGTTTTGCAAATAAAGCACTAGAATTATTTTAAATTTGAATCGGCAGAGCGTATTCAACAAAAAAACGCTGAACCCTTATACCAAGGGTTCAGCTCACATTTAAATTATTCTTCTTCGGTCATGAATGTATTGAAAACTTCCTCAATCATATCCCATTCAGCATCAGTTTCAATTTGTAATAATTCACCTTCACTGCCATCTTCATTTTCCACGTAAGCATAAGCCTGCAATTCAACATCTTCATCTTCAGGAGCACCTGCAGGATAAAGTAATACATAATTGCGGTTAAACTCCTCTTGACCATCAATGGTTAGTAGAATTTCATATAAAGTTTCATTTCCTTCATCATCTACTAAAGTAATCATTTCATGTTCGTGATCATGTTCGTGATCGTGATTGTGTTCATCAGCCATTTACTTTCCTCTTTTCTAAAAATTATTGCTGGTTCGGTCAAGATAGTTTTGTAAAATCATTACCGCAGCAACTTTGTCAATAACCTTCTTGCGCTTAGAACGCGAGACATCACCTTGTTCGATCAACATCCGTTCAGCTTGAACAGTGCTTAATCGTTCATCCTGATATTCAACTGGTAGTCCAAAAATTTGTTTAATCTTTTCACCATATTCCATTGACGCTTCAGCTCTTGGTCCAATTGAATTATTCATATTTTTGGGTAACCCCACTACAAATCGGTCCACATTATACTGCTTGACCAATTCTTTTAATCGTTCAAATCCAAATTCGTTTTTATCTTCGTTGATTCGGATGATTTCAATACCTTGTGCGGTCCAACCGAAAGGATCGCTCACAGCGACACCAACTGTTTTGGAACCTACATCTAAACCCATTACTCTCATGGAAGTTCAATACCATGGTTAGATAGGTAGTATTTTACCAGTACTTCCATCACTTCATCACGTTCATGACGACGAATCAAGTTCCGCGCATCTTGGTAACGTGGAATATACGCTGGATCTCCTGATAATAGGTATCCAACAATTTGATTGATTGGATTGTATCCTTTTTCTGCTAACGCATTGTAGACAATTGTTAACGTTTCACTGATTTCTTTCTTACGGTTATCATCAAAATCAAAACGGACAGTTTCATCTGTATATCCCATAAAGCGACACCTCTTTCTCAAAGTTTCCACACTTACCATTCTACTAAAAGATAAGCCAAGTTACAAATATTGAATTCATTTATCCGCCTATTTCAGTGTTTTCCTCATGATTCTGTTAAAATAAGACGCCTTGTACTACCAATATCCCACAAAAATCCAAAAAAGATGGACAGAGATTAAATTTTCCCAATATTCTGATCAAGCTAACCAAATTGCTTTTAGGTTTGCTGCAAGTGAACTTTTTTCTTACTAACAGCTGTAGGCAAAAAGAAATCCGCTAGAAATAATTCTAGCGGATAAACTTGTGTTTTTTAGTAAAGCTCTAAATATTGTTCACGTTCCCACTCAGACACCGTTTGACGGAACGCTGCCCATTCAATTTTCTTCGCTTCAGCAAAGTTATTGTAGATGTGTGAACCTAAAGCGTCGATCATTACATCATCTTCACGCAATGCTTTAATTGCATTGTGGATTGTAGAAGGTAGATCATGGATTTGCGCTTCTTTACGTTCTTCTTCAGTCATGACATAGATATTGCGATCGACTGCTGCTGGTGGGGTCAATTCGTTACGAACTCCGTCCAAACCAGCTTCAAGCAATACAGCCATTGTCATGTAAGGGTTAGCCGCTGGGTCAACTGAACGTAATTCTAAACGAGTTGAAAGACCACGAGATTCCGGAACACGGATCAGCGGTGAACGGTTGCGTCCACTCCAAGCTACATATACCGGTGCTTCAAATCCTGGAACCAAACGTTTGTAAGAGTTAACGATTGGGTTACATACTGCTGTGTAAGCACGAGCATGTTTCATAAGTCCTGCTAAGAATTGGTAAGCCGTTTTGCTTAATTGCATTGGGCCATCTTCATCATAGAAAACATTGCCTTCGTCATTGAATAGCGACATGTTGCAGTGCATACCAGAACCGTTAATTCCATATAATGGTTTTGGCATAAATGTTGCGTGCAGTCCATGTTTGCGTGCAATTGTTTTTACAACCAATTTAAACGTTTGGATGTTATCACAAGCTTCAACTGCATCAGCATATTTGAAATCAATTTCATGCTGTCCAGGCGCTACCTCATGGTGAGATGCTTCTACTTCAAAACCAAGACCTTCAAGCTCTAATACGATATCGCGACGGCAATTCTCACCAAGATCAGTTGGTGCAAAATCGAAGTATCCGCCTTTGTCATTCAAGTCCATAGTAGGATCGCCATTTTCATCCAGTTTAAATAGGAAGAATTCAGGCTCAGGCCCTAAGTTGAATGAAGTAAAGCCAAACTCTTTCATGCCAGCTAATACACGTTTCAAGTTTCCACGAGGGTCACCTGCAAATGGTGTACCGTCTGGATTGTAGATATCACAAATTAAACGTCCTACTTTTCCATGGTCGCTTTCCCAAGGGAAGATCATCCAAGTAGACAAGTCAGGATATAAATACATATCACTTTCTTCGATACGAACAAATCCTTCAATAGAAGAACCATCAAACATCATTTTGTTGCTTAACACTTTGTCAAGTTGACTTACAGGCACTTCTACGTTTTTGACTGTTCCTAAAATATCGGTGAACATTAAACGTAAGAAACGTACGTTTTCTTCCTCAACGATTTTTTTAATGTCTGCAACTGATAAATCTTTCTTTGGCATAATATCCCTTCCTCACGCTTCATTTTTTTATTATTCCACAATCACTAAAGCTTTGGCCCTTGTGATTGATATGGATGTTGTTGATTTAAACCACTTTGTGTTAGCATCTCATCATAGAAAATGCGACGGACATCTTTGTCTGTTAATGGCGGCTTTTCTTTGGCCGCTTTCTCTTCATCTTTACGCATTTGATACACTCGTTTAATCCCTGCCATGTTTAATCCATCTGATAAATAATCCTTAATCTCCAACAGCACATCAATGTCATTTAGAGAATACATTCTACGGTTACCTTCGCTCCGTTCTGGATGGATTAATTCTTGTTCTTCATAGTAACGAATCTGCCGAGCAGTTAAATCAGTTAATTTCATGACTGTACCAATTGGAAAAACAGCTAACGAACGACGTAATTCTTTCTCCCGCATCAAATATCCTCCTTGTTTCTTAACGTTGAAAATAGGATACCAAGCATTAGACCACTTGTCAACAGTAAATGTGATATTTCCTTACATCGAATTAAAAAAACTTCTAACATGGCGATTTGAACCTAAAAAAAGCGCTCCCTGTCAAGGAAACGCCGTGATTTTTTATTCAAAAAATTTACGCTTTTGGATGATAAACATCATTTACTGCATTAGCAACAGCTACTTTCACATGCTCAAAGGTCAATCCACCCTGTAAATAGAGGGAGTATGGCTCCCGTAACGGTCCATCTGCACTCAGCTCTATGCTGGCTCCTTGAACAAACGTCCCAGCCGCCATAATGATATCATCCTCGTACCCAGCCATGTAAGAGGGAATCGGTGCCACATATGCGTCAATTGGTGAGAATTTTTGAATCGATTGGCAAAAACAGATCATTGCCTCCCGTTCTTTTAGCTCAATCAATTGAATTAAATCCGTTCTTGGCTCATTCCATTTAGGTGTTGATTCGATCTGGTATTCTTCTAACAAAGCAGAAGAGAAAATCGCTCCTTGAATAGCTTGCCCCACCACGTGAGGTGCCAAGAAAAATCCTTGCAGCATGTCATAAACATTCCCCAGCATGGCACCACCTTCAGCTCCTACACCTGGTGTAGTTAGTCGATAAGCACATTTTTCAACCAGTTCTACTTTACCGGCAATATAGCCACCCGTTTTAGCGATACCGCCACCTGGATTTTTAATTAGAGAACCAGCTATTAAGTCCGCCCCCACTTGAGTAGGCTCAAGCAATTCAGCAAATTCCCCATAGCAATTATCGACAAAAATCACCGCTTTTGGTGCCACAGTTTTAACAAATTCACACATTTCTTTGATTTTATCAATCGTAAATGAAGGTCGTGAAGCATAACCTCGTGAACGTTGAATCGCTACAACTTTTGTTTTTTCAGTTATCTTCTTTTTTACACCTTCAAAGTCAACTGATCCATTTGCCAAAAGCTCCACTTCATCATAGCCAATATTATATTCTTTCATAGAACCGATACCATTTCCTTGAGTACCGATCACTTCCAGCAAAGTATCATAAGGTGTGCCAGTAATATAAAGCAGATCATCACCTGGGCGTAAAACGCCAAACAGTGCGGTTGAAATCGCATGGGTGCCAGAAACCAGTTGCGGACGGACCAGAGCAGCTTCGGCACCGAAAGTTTGTGCGTAAACTGCTTCTAAAGCGTCCCGTCCTAAATCATCATTCCCATATCCGGTAGAAGGTAAAAAATGACTCTCAGAAACATGCTGTTGACGAAAAGCCGCCAACACCTTAGCTTGGTTTGATAAAGCTGTCTCTCGAACCTTCTTCAAGGCAGGTTCAATTTTCTGATCAACTTTGTCAATTGTTGCCACTAATTCAGGGGCCAAACTAGCTGTCCAACTCATCTTTATCCATTCTCCTTATCCAAACTGAACTTTTCTTCGCAAATCCGCGAATATGATAAACTTCATTTTCTTCTTCAAAAGTATCGCTTAAAACTAAAGTCTCTCTTCGAATCGCACTCAACGATTGTCCCTCACTCGCACTAATACTTAGCAAATAAGGCTCTAATAACTCCATAATCTCTTTTTTTATCGCTTCTGACAATACTTCTTTTCCTTTGCTAGATTTAGCGGAAATTAGTACGTTAGGAAATAACGTGGGTGTAAAGGCGAACGGATCGATGCGGTCTGCCTTATTATAAATCGTCAATATCGGAATATCTTCCATCTCTAAATCCTTCAACAAGCTCATTACGGTTTGCTCTTGCTGTAAACGGTCCTCTGCACTTGCATCAACCACATGCAGCAAAAGATCCATACCTTTACTTTCTTCCAAAGTTGAATGGAAAGCATCAATCAATTGTGTCGGCAAATCTTGAATAAACCCTACCGTATCTGTAATGGTCGTTAACATCCCCTGCGGTAACTGCCATTTTTTGGTTAATGGATCTAAGGTAGCAAAAAGCTGATCTTGAGAATAAGTTTCAGCATTAGTCAATAAATTCAAAATGGTAGACTTTCCAGCATTTGTATAACCGATCAGACCCATTTGGAAAATATTGGACTGCTGACGTTTTTGCCGGCTGCGCTCACGATGAGCCTCCACGTTTTTTAATTCTTTTTTGATAGCTGAAATACGATTACGGATATGGCGACGATCGGTTTCCAATTTGGTTTCCCCTGGACCTCTTGTTCCTATCCCACCTCCGAGACGTGACAAACTATGTCCTTGTCCCATTAAACGCGGCAACAAATAATCTAACTGAGCTAGCTCAACCTGCAGCTTACCTTCTTTTGATCGAGCACGCTGAGCAAAAATATCCAAGATTAGCTGAATGCGATCAATCACAGGAACGCCTACAATCTCTTCAACTGTTTGGCTTTGTCTTGGGGTCATTGCGTGATTGAAGATCACCAGCTCAGCTTCATGTGCTTCTACTAATTGAGCTAATTCGGCTACTTTTCCTTTTCCGATAATTGTCTGCCGATCGACTCTGGGACGTTTTTGCGTTAAAGAGAATACAATCTCTCCGTGAGCAGTCTTAGTCAATCCTGCTAATTCATGCATAGATTCTAAATAGTTCTGCTTATTTTCTTCTGTTTCTACTCCAACAAGAATAACTCTTTCTGACAAAGCTCATCCCTCCTCTAGCCATTCGATGATAGCTGCCTCTATTTGCGATACTTCCTCAGGATGCTGTACAATATCAAACCAATTAACCGGCATTCGATTGCGAAACCAAGTCAGTTGGCGTTTAGCGTATCGCCGAGATTTTTGTTTCACCTCTTCAATCGCCTGATCCAAAGAAATCTTTCCTTCGAAATAAGGAAAAAACTCCTTATAGCCAATGCCTTGAGCAGATTGCTGGTCTCTAAAAGCAAGCATCTGTTTAGCCTCTGATAGCACTCCTTGCTCCATCATTAAATCCACCCGCTTATTGATTCGCTGATATAACAGCTCACGATCAGTATCTAAGCCGACTATGTATGGATCGTACAATAGCTTGGGTGTTTCTTTTGGTGTTAAAATTGATCGACCAGTCAATTGATAGACTTCCAAAGCACGAATGACTTTTTTTAAATTGTTAAAATGAATCTTTTCGGCAGCCAATGGATCAATACAAGCAAGTTCTTTCCAAAGTGCCTTTTTTCCGTACTCTTCAGCAAATGCTGCATATTTTTCCCGTAAACCAAGATCTTCTTTTTCATTTTCACTACCGAGCTTGTAATCCCAAAGTAAGGACTGAATATACAGACCTGTTCCTCCGACTATTATCGGTAATTTTCCTCGTTCATCAATTTCATCAATCACTTGACGGGCAGTTTCTTGAAAATCGGCTGCTGAATAGCTTTCAGTTACGTCACGGACATCAATCAAATAATGTGCAATCCCCGCCATTTCTTCTACAGTTACCTTGGCTGTACCAATATCCAGAGTACGATATACCTGCATCGAATCCCCACTGATGATTTCCCCGTTAAAGCGTTTTGCTAGCTGAATACTCAAACTGGTTTTTCCGACTGCAGTCGGTCCAACAATTGCGACAACTTTCTTCATCGTCTCAGCCTGCTTTTCACACGATGAGCTTTTTCTGGAAAGTCCGTAAACATACCATCTAGTTTTAAGTTCATACACTCAATCATGGATAAATAAAGGTTTACAGACCATGGACGGATCGACTTTGGATAGCTTTTCACTAGTTCTAAGTTTTCTTGTATCCAATCATGACAAGGATGGATCCCTTCAATGAAATCCAGTTCTAAAGCTGCTTCAACTTTTGCCTGTGATTTCTTTAGAACTAAATCTAACTGAGTATCTGGTTCAATTTGATGCATTATACGCAATGATTCTAAATTGAAACTAGAGTACCAGTGAGTGAATGGCCATTCACGACTACGCATTACATTAGATACAGCTACTTCAATCTCAGGATAATGGTATTTATCTGTTTTTAGTTCAATGTTTAAAATGCCTCGATATTGCATTTGCAACAGCAGATTCAAAACTTCTTGCAATGTAGATATTTTCGTAGCCTTATACTTTGGAGCAAACCAACTGCCCGCATCCAATTCTTTAATTTCTTCTAATGTTAATTCGCGAACTAGACCCTTACCGTTAGTTGTCCGCTCAACACTTTCATCGTGAATGACTACTAAGTGTTTATCTTTAGTAAAATGAACGTCTAATTCGATACAATCTGCACTTGCACGTACAGCTTCAGCAAAGGCCGGCAATGTATTTTCCGGATGAGTTCCACTGCTTCCACGATGGGCAATAATTAAAGTCACACTTTTTCACCTCTTACTTTACATCAAAATAATGGAGCGGTTTTTTAGTCATTTGGTTTAATTGAGCTTTTTTTTCATTGATAATTATTAATAATTCATCCGAAAAAGATTCCATTACCGCACGACCACCTTTATAAGTATAGCCGCCCATTTTTACCGTTTCTTCTGGTGATAGGATAGCTTTACGCTGAGAAATGTTTTTAAAGAATTCTTCAATTAAATAATTAGGCAAATAAAAATTATTTTGTGCCGCAAAAGAATGTAAATAAATGTAGTCATCGATAGTAATATAACAATCATCGAACGCGTTAAAACGTACATAATCTTCCATAAGAACATTACGTTTACCTAGCACTTCATTTACTTTTTTATTTAACAGATTCAGGGTTTCGATTTCTTTTACTCGATGTTCAATATCTCTTGTACGAGTTTCTTTTTTTTCAATGTATCTGAAAAAAATAATGACAGCAACACCTACAATAGCTGCCCCTACCAAGACACCTAATAAGCCAATCAACGCTGTTTTCATTTTGCTCCTCCTTGTTGTTTATGCGTTATTAATAGTAACACATTTACCACTATCTAGGGTAGCATTCCAACATCAAAAAACAAATCTAAAACATTTGACCAAAACTGACCTTTGGTGTATACTTTTTTTTAGGATTTAGCCCTTGATTGTGCTAAACTACTATATGACTACATAAAACAAGGAGGATTCATTATGAATTTAGTCCCTACAGTTATTGAACAATCATCTCGTGGTGAACGGGCCTATGACATTTACTCACGTTTACTGAAAGACCGCATTATCATGTTGAGCGGACAAGTAACAGACGATATGGCAAACTCTATTATCGCTCAATTACTTTTTTTAGATGCACAGGATTCTGAAAAAGATATTTACCTTTACATCAACTCACCAGGTGGCAGTGTGTCCGCTGGCTTGGCGATTTTTGATACAATGAATTTCGTTAAAGCTGATGTACAAACTATCGTTCTTGGTATGGCTGCTTCAATGGGAAGCTTCTTATTAACAGCTGGCACAAAAGGTAAACGTTTCGCATTACCAAATGCTGAGATCATGATCCACCAACCACTTGGTGGAGCACAAGGACAAGCTACTGAAATCGAAATTGCTGCGCGTCACATTTTGAAGACACGCGAACGCTTAAACAATATTTTGTCTGAACGTACTGGTCAACCGATCGAAGTTATCGAAAAAGATACTGATCGAGACAACTTCATGACCGCTGAAGAAGCAAAAGCTTATGGTTTAATTGATGAAGTAATGGAAAACAAAGGTGCACTAAAAGGATAAACTTATTAAAGCTGAGGCCCTGTGCCTTGGCTTTTTTTGTTGCAAGAAAGTCTTCGTAAGGCTGGATATCGATGCAGCAAAAAAGCGAGCAGTTCGCCTACTCGCTTTTTTGTGAACGTCCCGTTTGATAATCAATCGTTACGCCTTCCTGAATATTATAGATGAACACGTTGAAGGATAATTCATCATCTTCAACACTTTGAGCTTCCATTTGAACACCTCGCGCTACTAATTCTTCCCCGTCAAAATAAGGAACTACTCGATAACGCACATGATTGTTGGTCTCCTTTAAGTATTCAGCTACCTGATTTTCATATACTGTCATTCCTGGTGAATTCAGGCTTCTAGTTGCAGTCATCAAATTTTTTAAGTTGTTGTTTTCACCGGTTAGGCGAAAAGCAATTAGATGTGCTCGATTATAAAGAGGCTGGTCTTGATAGAATTTTTGCTGCCACCCAGTTGGCTTAATATACAGTCGTTCACGTTCTTCTTCTGGAAACAAGCTCTTATGCAGCATTCCATCCGCTTGCCCGACTCGGTTTAAACTATCTAAATCAGAAAAATGAGTCCCAATAGACATTTCTAAATCTTCTTGGGTAAAGTCTGGTTGATTATGATTTAGTTGAATGACTTGATTTTCACCATCATAAGCGGGAATTTCAGCTAATTGGCTGACTTCTACATTTTTTACCGTATTGTCTTCAAAGAACTCCTGTGTATACAAGCCATATAAAGCAGCGATAAGTATAACAATGCTAGATAGAATCTTTACGGGAGTCTGCTTTTTGCTCTTTTTTGCGATTGTGCCTCATCTCCTACTTGGTTTTTTGCCAAATTTCTTTGATTGCGGGTACATTTCCCAACTCAGTCAAATTGCTCGGCATAATAACCGTGTTGCTGTTGTTTTCTACCACATGTTTGAACGCTTCGATTCCCAGATAAGCAATCATTTCTTCCGTTAAACCACTTTCAGAGATCGCTTGATTGATCTCCTTAATTCGCATTTTTTCAGCTTCGGTGATCAACTTGATCCGTTCAGCTTCAGCGACTGCATCCATTTTAGTCCGTTCTGCCCGTGCTTGAGCATCGATTTTAGTTTGCTTTGCTCGTGCTTCAGCATCAATCTGCATTTCAGAGGCTTTAGCTTCTGATTCTAAGATAACTGACTGTTTTTTTCCTTCCGAGATAGTGATTAAAGACTCTTTATCCCGACTGGCGGTAATTAGTTTGTTCATGGAATTAATAATCTCATCAGAAACAGAAATTTCGCCGATATTAATTCGGTCGATGGATAACCCATAACCTGCTGTGATATCTTTCACACTTTCGTACAAGCTTAAGTTGATTTCTTCCGTGCCATTTAACACTTCATTCAATTCCATTTTACCAATGATTCCACGCAAATTAGATTGGCAGTCTTGAATCATTGATGTAACAGAATCTTCATTGTCGTAAACGAAAGCCCTGGCGTCGGTCACATGATACTTGATGGCTTCATCAATTTCAACAATTACATTATCACGGGTAATTACACTTTGTGGATCAATCTGAATTGGGGTCTGCTTTAAAGAAACACGACGACGTACATGATACAATATTGGGATCAAGAAATGCAAGCCAGGTTCTAAAGACCGGTCATATTTCCCGAAACTTTCTACTACTTTTACTTCTCCTTGCTGAACAATAACTACCATTCTTGAAACGACAAACAATACTACTGCTACTAACAGTATAAATAGAATAATATTAAAAATTATCAATATAGTTCACTTCACTTTCTGCTTTTTCATTATTAACTACAACCAATAACTCACGACTCGTAAAATCGGTCACCTCTAACATGCTGCCTGCCTCTGGTCTGCCTTTTATAACTTTATAATCGTACCAGCTGCCTAATATGCGTACATTTCCTAATAGCTGGTCATTTTTACTGCGAAAAAAAGTTCCGATTGTCTTTTGCATTTGATAATCCGCCATTGTTCATCTACTCCTTTTATTTAGTATACCAAAGAATTTTCACGAAAATATTCTTTTTAAAAAAAATATGTAATTGCGTATGGCTTTACTTATCATTAAAAAGTATCTACCATGAAGGAAACGAGGTGGAAAAAATGGAACAAGCAAATAAACGACAATGGTGGGGCTTGCTGGTGATTCCCATCGAATTTATTATCGGGCAATATCTGCTGCCGCTGCTCCCGATTGAAAACAATCCAAAATTAGGGCTGATTGTATCAACACTGCTCTTTGTATCCGGCTTTGCTGTGATGATTTATCTATTCAAAGATTTTTTGAAAGCCCAATGGCAGCTGTATCGGCATAAACTGTTCTGGCGCTTATTGATTAGTATGGTGCTGGTGGTTGGGGCGTTCATGCTCTTACAGCTGGTTCGCGGCATCATTCCGGCACACTTGTTAACGGTTGAAAGTAGTGGAACTGATAGCGGTGGTGCTCAGCTTTCGGCTGGTTGGATGCTATTAGCAGCCATCACGCCCTTTATTGCACCATTTGCTGAAGAACTGACTTTCCGTTACTTATTGTTGGGGAAATTTACCAATCGACTGGTTCGCGTAGTGATGCTCTTTGTACAAGGAATTTTGTTTGGCCTGATTCATATCAATAATTTCAGCGGTAATGTGTATGCCACGATTCCTTATATGGTGATAGGTGTTTATTTTGGGGTGATCTATCTGCTGTTCAAAAATATTTGGGGATCGATCATTGTTCACTGGATGTTTAATTCCATTAACTCAATTTTGCCGGCTTTATTCTTATTTATCCTTAGTTTCTTTGGGATATAACTAGCAAATCTCTTGCAGACGGCTGATATCCTTAGCTTGCCTATACGAAAACATGCTGACCGATTGCGGCAGCATGTTTTTTTCGTTCTATTTTTATATAAGAACATACCGCTTAAGAGACTTTATAGCCTTTACGACTAGCGATAATCATATTCGCTAGAAAGTTCAACCAAAAAAGAATGCTGACAATTCGGCTGATTGGCTCGTCTTGAAAAATAAAGACAAAACCTAAGGCAAAATTTACAAGTCCCAACCAAAAACTTTCTTGCTTTACGACTTCTTTTTCCCTAAACATACAAACGTCACTCCCCTTCGTTTTCTTATAATGATACGCTCTTTTTCTCAAATCGGCTAGTTTTCGCAATAAAAAAAAGACCAGCAAATTGAAATTGCTGGCCGAATACCTATTAAGCGGGTGACGAGAATCGAACTCGCGACGGAAGCTTGGGAAGCTTCTGTTTTACCACTAAACTACACCCGCAAAGGACACTACAAAGTATAACGCTTATTATTTAATTCAGCAAGTCTAATTACTGCTCAAACAGAATCATTGACTTATTCAGCCTCAGCCCTTACCTTTTTAAATAAAGGAGTGTTTTGTATGGATAGACTGGAAACAGTTCTCAAGGCCATTGAAACTGAGACAAATGTCGTCGTATTCATCTCCTCAAAAAATTGAAGTATTTGTCATGTAGATGAGCCTCGCGTGCGAGGAATAGCAGAAAAACAGGAGATTCCCTATTACCATTTAGATATACTAGAAGAGCCAGAAATAGCCAGTTACTTTGAGGTCTTGACGGTGCCGGCAGTGATGGTCTATCATTGCGGTCAAGAAGCTTTGCGTCAAGCACGATTTATCGGGCATAAACAAATTAACGAACTATTGGAAAAGCTGCCTCAGGATGATGAACCCGTCGATTACGATCAGCTTTTCAACTAAAATTATGGATACAAAAATCGGAATCAGCAACCTGATTCCGATTTTTGTATCTATTTTATCCTTCGTAATTATGATGCAAGAAATAAATCAATGTTTGCAATTCATTGGTTAAATCAACACTTTGAATAATTACATTATCTGGTGCGGATAAACGTGCAGCTGTAAAGTTCAAGATTCCTTTAATGCCAGCTTTTACTAACTGGTCTACCACTTGTTCGGCTTCTTGCGCTGGAATCGTTAAAATCGCGATCTCGATGTGCTGCAGCTTGATTTGTTCTACCATGCTGTCCATTGGATAAACTGGAATGCCGTCAACGATGCGTCCGACAATATCTTCTTTGATATCAAAGGCACAGCTGACCCGGATACTGTTGCTCTGGTGAAATTTAAATTTCAACAAGGCACTGCCTAAATTACCTACCCCAACCAATGCAACATTGGTTAATTGATCGTCGTTTAGGATTTTGCCGAAGAAGTTCATTAAGTCTTCCACGTCATAGCCGTACCCACGTTTTCCTAGTTCTCCAAAATATGAAAAGTCGCGGCGAATTGTCGCACTGTCGACTTGAATTGCATCACTTAATTCTGTTGAAGAAACCTTGGTTTTTCCAGCAGTATTTAGAATACGCAGATAGCGATAGTATAAGGGCAATCGTTTAACAGTCGCTTTTGGTATTGCTTGATCTTTCACAATATCTCCCCTTTACACAAAACTTGTTAGTCGTTACAGACCCTATAATATCAATAATTCGCTAGTAATTGCAACGTCTCTGCTCAAATAATTGTGAAATAATCACGAATCTTTAAGAAAGATGGCCCAACCCTCACCAGAACAAGAAAAATATGGTAGACTAGTACCGTTCCCAGATTAAAAAATAAGGAAGATTTCTATGCTATTATTACAAGCCAATCAAATTGCTCGCTACTTCGGTGCCGAGACATTGTTCGAAAATATTCATCTAGAGGTTAACAGCCGCGGCCGCATTGGTTTAGTCGGGCGCAACGGGGCTGGTAAATCGACCTTACTGAAAATTATTGCTGGCATTGATCCGCCTGATGCCGGCCAAATTACGAAAAACAAACAAGCGACTTTAGGCTATTTGGCTCAAGATACAGGATTAGCTTCCTGTGAAACCGTCTGGAATGAAATGTTAAAAGCCTTTGCCTCCGTTATTGCAATGGAAGAACGGATGCGAGAAGTAGAAAAACAGATCAGTCATGCAGATGCGCCAGATTCCAACTACGACTCATTAATGAAGGAATACGATCAGCTGCAGCATGATTTTAATGAAGCAAACGGCTACGGCTACGAAAATGAAATCCGCAGCGTGCTGCATGGATTCAAATTTGATGAAAGCTTTTACGACAAACCGATTGACACATTGTCAGGCGGTCAAAAGACCCGTTTAGCCTTAGCCCGGATGCTGTTGGTTCGACCAGATATTTTGATTTTGGATGAGCCCACCAACCACTTGGATATTGAGACCTTGGCCTGGCTGGAGGATTATCTGCAAGGCTATACTGGTGCCTTGCTGATTGTTTCTCATGACCGCTACTTTTTAGATCGGGTGGTAAACGAGATTTACGAAATTTCTCGCCGTAAGATGACTCATTATAAAGGGAATTATTCCCGCTATCTTGATTTGAAGGCGGCGCAATTATCCAGCGACTGGAAAGCCTACGAAAAGCAGCAAGCCGAGATTGAAAAACTAGAAGACTTTGTGGCCCGCAATATAGTTCGTGCTTCTACTACCAAACGAGCACAAAGCCGCCGCAAAGCCTTGGAAAAAATGGATCGGATAGACCGGCCGGACGGCAAAGAAAAATCTGCCCATTTTATGTTTGCCCTTGAAAAAGCTTCCGGCAATGTGGTCTTGCAATTGGAAGAGGCCGCCATTGGCTATGACAATGAAATCCTTTCTGAACCAGTCAATTTGGATGTTCGTCGCCAGGATGCCATCGCATTGGTCGGGCCAAACGGGATCGGCAAATCCACCTTGCTGAAGTCTTTGATTGGACAAATTCCTTTCATTAAAGGTGAACCGCATCTTGGAACCAACGTTTCGATTGGTTACTACGACCAAACACAGGCTGAGCTGAGCGGTAACAAGACCATCTTGGCTGAGCTATGGGATGAACACCCGACCACTCCGGAAAAAGATATCCGTACAGTTTTAGGCGGCTTCTTATTCAGCGGCGAAGATGTGGAAAAAACCATTCCATTATTAAGCGGTGGTGAGAAAGCTCGAGTTGCCTTAGCGAAGCTGTCGATGGATCGGGAGAACTTTCTAATTCTCGATGAGCCCACCAATCACTTGGACATCGACAACAAGGAAGTGCTGGAGAATGCCTTGATTGATTATGAAGGTACCCTGCTGTTTGTTTCTCATGACCGCTATTTTATCAATCGGATCGCCACTAAGGTGATCGAATTGTCACCTGAAGGCAGCAAACTGTATTTAGGCGACTATGATTATTATTTAGAAAAGAAACGTGAAGAAGAAGAACTGGCTGAACTCTTAGCTGAAGAATCAGCCGAAGCGGCTCCTCCGCCAAAGAATAAATTTTATCAAGATAAAGAAACCCAAAAACTATTGCGCAGCTTGCGACGCAAAGTTGAAGCAATCGAAGAAAACTTGGCGAAATTAGACACGCTGATTGCTGAACTGGAATCAGCGATGGTGCAACCAGATGTTTTAAACGATCATGTGCGTTTAATGGAATTGACTCAAGAATTGGAACAACACAAAGCCGATCAGGAAACTCAGATGGCTGAGTGGGAAGAATTGAGCTTGGAGTTAGAAGAAATGGACGAAGCTACATCTTAAGTCGGATGACACTTTCTGCCTGTTAGGGTTTAATAGGATTGTGGAGGTGTACCTCATGAAGAAAAGGAAGAGTGTGCTCCCTATTTTACTGGGGAGCTTTTTAATTATAGCCAGTGCCTGCATTTTTGCCTTGAGAGCGCTGAGTGAACGTTCGCCCACCGTCTCACCGGCTTTTGCCGACGATGCCAATCGTCATTTGAGTGAACGGGGACAAGACATGACCTTAATGCTGCAAACCGATCCTCAATGGGCGGCTACCCCTTATGGCAGCGGCTCTGATTATAATGACATAGCCACCAACGGCTGTGCCATTACTTCCTTGGCGATGGTTTTGTCTTATTATCAAAAACGGGTCGTTTTACCGACTGAGATTCTCGGCTGGTCGCAGGATCGTTATTATGTCAGCGGTCAAGGTACAGCTTGGTCGATTTTTCCTGACTTCGCTGCTACCTATCAGCTTTCTTATGAAGATCTAGGTCTTGATGCGGGCCGTATTCAAGAACGCCTGCAGCAAAATCAACCGGTAGTGCTATCGGTGAATCCCGGTGAGTTTACCGGCGTCGGTCATATTATGGTGATTAAAAAGGATGTCGCCAGTGATCAAATTATTGTCTATGATCCCAACGACACGCCTGAAAAGCATCACTATCAAAATTCTTACAGTCTCGATTATATTTTGAGCCAAAGCGCTAATGCTTGGGCCTTTGCTCCTTAATAAAGGCTTCGTAAACTCGCCCAGCTTTGGAGCACCGATAAATGTACTGTTCCACATCAATGCGGCTTACGCAATCGTTGTGTCTCACAGCAACAAGACTAAACTTTTGATAAACTGCCAAGAAACACAGCGATCACAGGAGCTGATGTTGATTGGTACCTACTTGGTGCTCCTCAAGTTTCTCAAAAGTTTCGCTTATTGCCGACAAAGCTAGTTTGGGAAGCCGGACACCGTTAGCGTAGTTGAATAAGTTGCCTTGTTAATCACTTATACTTCCAATAATTGCTATAAAAAGCCGCCACGCGATATTTTGCGTGACGGCTTTTTCAAGGGGAAAAAAGATTTGATCTAGGGATACGTATAATATAACTTACAGACTTGAACATTCATTGATGATTTTCAGAGAATTTTTGAAAAAGTTTTAAAGAAAGTTTGAAGGACAGATTCATCCCCGCTCATTTTACCTGCCCCTCCCGCCTGAAATCTCCCTTCTTCCGCTTACTAAAAATGATACAATTACTTATAAGAAGAAAAGTCTGATTGGAGGTTCCTTATGAAGAAAATTTTGTTAGTTGAAGACGATCTGACTTTGGCCAAAGGAGTTGCTCTCTCCCTGCAAAGTCCAACTATCGAAGTAAAGAACGTCGACTCCCTGAAAAGGGCTGAAAAATGTTTAGCGGACGAAGCGTTTCATTTGCTGCTTTTGGATATCAACCTTCCCGATGGCAATGGGTTGGAGTTTTGTCAAAAAATCAAGCAGCAGTTGAGCCTTCCGATTATTCTGCTCACTGCTCGCGATTTAGAGGTGGATATAGTTTCCGGTTTTTCTGTCGGTGCGGATGATTATGTCACTAAACCTTTCAGTTTAGCCATTTTGCGTGCGCGGGTAGAGGCATTATTAAGACGATATGAGAAATTAACTGTTGATCAAAAAAAGTTTAGTTTCCTAAATGCTACGTTTAATTTTGTTAAACAAGAATTTTTGATTAACGATACAGAGATCCCTTTTAGCAAAATCGAACAAAAGCTGTTGCAAAAGTTTTTCGAAAATCTGGGAATTACCTTAACGCGGGAGAGCTTGTCACAAGCAGCCTGGCAGCTGGAGGCAGAATTTGTAGAAGAAAATGCCCTTTCAGTCGTCATTAAGCGACTGCGTTCAAAACTAACTAACTGCCGCGATTTGAAGATCGTGACTGTTTACGGCATTGGTTACAGAATGGAGCGGCACTATGATTAATCTTTTACTGATTGTTTTAGCTGTGATCATTGCTGGTATTGGTCTGCACCATTATTGGCTGGCAAAGCAAACACTCCACAAGATGGATCGACTGCTGGATGCGGCCATTGATGGTCAAAGGATTCAGGAAAATTTTGTTGATTCCTATGATGAGCGGATTGTCAAAAAACTGAAGAACTTTGTTGACAGTCGCGAGCTGTTGACTAAAAGCACCACCTTAGAAAGTCAGAATATCCATGAGCTGATTGCCAACATCGCCCACCAGACAAAGACGCCGATAACAAACATTTCTATGTTCAGCGAGCTGCTAAAAGAAACGGCAGATCCCGAACAGATTCACGAATACATTGATGACATTAATCAGCAATCACAAAAATTAAAGCATTTGATTGAGGAACTGATGAAAACTTCTTATTTAGAAAATCATCTGATCAAAACTGTGCCTAAACCAAACAGCTATTCAGATTTAATCACAGAATCAATCGAAGCCTTTCAGCAGTTGGCCAGCCAAAAAAAGATGACGTTCCAAACCGAAATAGCTTCAGAAGTTTGTGGTTATTTTGATGAGCAATGGTCAAAGGAGGCCTTAGGAAATTTACTGGACAACGCCATCAAATACGGCGATGAAGGTTCCGTCATTGACGTTCGCCTCAAAGAGCTTGAATCTTTTGTTCAAATTGACGTTTCCAATCAAGGGCCAGCGATTTCTGAAGCATTCCATGGCAAGATTTTCCAACGATTTTATCGCGATGAAGCTGCCAAAGTTACGGAAGGCTTAGGGATTGGTCTTTATTTAGTGAGAGAAATTATGCAGCTTCAAGGCGGATTAGTAAGGGTTGAAACACAAGGCGACCGGAATACCTTCTCTTTATTTTTCAAAAAGTAAAATCTGTCACAGGTGAAAGATTTGAGACAGATTGTGGACAGATTGATTTGCTATCGTAGAGCCATAAGGAGGGATTGACATGATTATTTTACAAGCAAAAAATCTCAAAAAATACTATGGCCGCGGAGCAAACCAAGTGAAGGCACTAGATGACGTATCGATGACTGTGGAGCAAGGCGAATTTGTCTCGATTGTGGGAACCTCCGGCAGCGGGAAATCCACCCTACTCCATTTATTAGGTGGTTTAGACACTCCAACTGCTGGCGAAGTCTGGATCGAAAAGCAAAATATTTACCGTTTATCAACGGATGAACGAACGATTTTTCGCCGCCGAAAAATCGGCTTTATCTTCCAAAGCTACAATCTGCTGCCGATGCAAAATGTTTATGAAAATGTGACTTTGCCGATTCGTTTAGACGGCAACCAGGTAAATGAGGGTTTTATTGATGACATCTTATTCTCCTTAAACTTGATGGATAAAAAGTTTGAAATGCCGCAAAATCTTTCCGGCGGTCAACAGCAGCGGATAGCTATTGCTCGTGCTCTTGCTACTAAACCAGCAATCATTTTTGCCGACGAACCGACTGGTAATTTAGACAGTAAAACGACGATGGACGTCTTGGCCTTGCTGAAAACCAGCAGTGAAAAATTTGGCCAGACGATCGTGATGATTACCCATGAGGTGAGCGTGGCACAACTAGCCGACCGCATCGTTCGGATTGAAGATGGCCGGATTAAAGGCGGTGGCGCATCATGATTAAAAATGACAACCGTGCAATTATTCGTGATCTGGTCAAAGGACAGACCAAAGCTAATAAAGGTCGAAATCGCTTACTACTGACAGCGACGATTTTAGTCGCCTTTATTTTAACTGCGGTCACCAGTATCGGGGTGAATTATTACCAGTCTGTTCAAAAGCGGGAGATTGCTCGGTCCGGTGCCCAGTATCATGGTTCCATTAACGGTCCAACTAAAACGCAAATTACTACTTTAAAAAACGACGAAAAAATCCAAGCAGTCGGCTTATTATCTACCTCAGGTACTGTTCTTGCTTCAGACTTTGAAACCAGTGACGTGAAACTGCTATGGGGCGATACCACTTACTGGCAGCAACAAAAAATACCGGCAATCATTACAATGAAGGGCACTTATCCTAAGGAAAAAAACGAGCTGCTGCTTTCAAAAAAAGCCATCACCAAACTAGGACTGCCCGATGACTTGATTGGTAAGGAAATCTCGTTGAAAATTGCTCAATACAGTGGCGAGGAAGAAGTTTTACCCTTCAAAATCACCGGAATTTATCAAGACTATACGAATAAAGCGGAAGCCTTTGTTTCTGCGCCGTATTATCAGGAGTTTGGTATGCCTCAAGGGGATTTAGGCAGCACCCGAGCCTTACTTACCTTAACCACCCCTTTTTATTTTGAGAAGGATTTAGAAAACCTGGAAAACAAACTGCAGTTGCGGAACCGCCAGTGGGTCTCCGTTGATACCGAACGAGCGGCCATACTTCTTCGATCGCTTTTGGCTTTGCTGCTGATCGGTCTGGTTATTGTCATCTGCTCTTTTCTCGTGATTCACAATGTGCTGTACATTTCGATTCGCAATGACATTCACTATTACGGCCTGCTGAAAACCATCGGCACCACGGAAAAACAAATCAAAAGCCTGATTAATCGGCAAGTGATCCGTTTATCCACTGTTGGCATTTTCATCGGACTGTTGCTGGGGGCTTTTGTTTCAGTCGCATTATTGCCCAAAGTTATTGAATTTATGTCTTATCAACCCTACGAAATGACCAGCACGAATCTTCCGCTGATTTTTGTGCTAGCTGCCGGTTTTACCTTTGCCACTGTTTATTTCAGCAGCTTCACAGCGGCCAGCGAGGCGGCGAAGATTTCTCCCGTGGAAGCCACTCGCTATACTGGCGTGACGTTTCGGAAAAAATTCCTGAACAAAAAAGACGGCAGCAAACCTTACTTGATGGCTTGGCGCAACGTCTTTCGCAGCCGCAAACAGGCATTGTTAGTTTTACTCTCTTTGTTTTTAGGAATGACCGCCTTTATTACTGTTAGCAGCTATAATCAAAACAATGACGGCAAACGCATACTAACCGCGCTAAACGTCAACGACATGACCCTGACCAATAAAACGACGACTGAACTTCCGGGTGAGCAGGTTTTTACGGACGAACTGCTAAGCGATCTCGCAGCAATCGAAGGTGTCAAAGCCATTCATCCGGTATCCGCAACCACCTTATCAATTGATCCCCAGAAAAATTTGGCCCTGCAAAGTTACGTTGATGAAGCGCTGGATGTTTTTTGGGCAGCCACTCCGGAAGCTGGCAAAGAACTAATGGTAGAAAGTCCGGAAAATTTTCTAGGGGTGCTGAAAGGAATAGACGAAGCTTCCTTCAAAAAAGCCAAAGCTGCCGGAAAGCTGAAAATAACTACCGAAGATTTTCTCATCGGAAAAGCAGCAATCGCCAATTCCTTGTATATGCTGGAAGAAAAATTCGAAGGAATCCACCAGCTGAACTATGAACTGGCACAAGCAGAACACCTATTAACGATTGGTGAAGTCACCTCAACAACCGTAATGCCTTCTTCCCCATTAAGCGGATTTTATCCGACACTTTATGTCTCTCAAAAGCATTTTGACGAACTAGTGGGTGATGATCCCTATATTGACGCCCTGACAATTGATTATCAAACTTCTTACCACCAGCAAACCGAGCAGCAGTTAAGAAAATTGTTGGCGGACCATGACCTGATTGATGTAGAAAGCAAACTAGCTGTCTATCAAGACATGGCTCGCTCCGAATCCCAAATCAAAGGGATGGGCCTGGTTTTAGTTGTGATTTTGATCGCTTTAGTGCTGATTAATTTCATCAACACCATTACCACCAGCATTTTTAATCGTTCAAAAGAGTTCGCACTGCTGGAAAGCATCGGGATGACGACGGGGCAGCAAAAGAAAATGATGGTTATGGAAGGGGTCTATTATTGGTCAATTTCCAGCTTAATGGTTTTAGGCTTAGGCTTTCCGATTGCCTTTGCGGTCTTTCATAACACCAACGACTACCACATGAATTTTCTTTTCCCATGGAAAGCCAGCCTCGTGATTTGCTTATTGGCCTTAGTTCTCTGTGTTGCTTGCCCAATAGCCGCCTATACCTTCATTTCTAGAAAATCCATTGTGGAACACATCCGAAACTAAGCAAAAACAGTGTGCCCAAAAGAATCCGGCACACTGTTTTTGACTTCCTATACTTTACAGCCTAAGCTTTTTAGATCCAGCCAAATTTCCGACAGGCGTTAAAAATCCCGTCATCCACATTTGCTTGAGTCACGTAATCAGCTTTTTCCTTTAACGCTTCCGTCCCGTTGCCCATTGCAATACTGGTCCACTGGGGATGGAACATTACCAGATCATTAGTGTCATCACCAAAGACAACCACATCTGCTAAATTCCCCTCCAGCATTTTTATCATTTCTACAATTCCGCTGTATTTATCATCGTATTGAAACATCAAATATTCCGGGACGAAGCGCAAGTTCCCCAATGTATCCTTCAAGGTTAACTTGTCTTCTTCCTCCTTAGGAATCGAAAGATAAATTTTATAAATCGCATCCAGCTGATCCACATCTAACTCAGGATCAAACACATACTCGGTTTCTTCCTGACGCTCGCCTACCTGCTCCCGGAAACGATCATTCTTAGCCCACACCTTGATGGAATCATCCAGCATCAATAAAAACCCATAGCCTAAATCTTCCGCCTGATGAATAATCCCTCGAGCCTTTTCGGTGTTCAAGGGCTTGTTGTGCAAAAGTTTATGCTGATAAACTAAGGCACCGCCACCGGCACAAACCATATTTTCCAAGCCGATCTCTTCCATAAAAGTAACTGCCTTGTAATGAGCCCGACCTGTCGCAATTGCCACAAAGTGTCCGTTTTCCTGCAGCAGCTTCAGTGCTTCTACAGCACTTGGCACAACTTGATTGGTTTTCCGATCAGTCAAGGTACCGTCGATATCGAAAAAGAAATATTTTTTATTCAAATAACTCGCTCCTTTTTTTTGCTATAAACCAGACAGATAAATCCCGCTCTGCCGTCCTATTTCATCGCTATTATAGCACGAAACCATTCTTTAAATTTGGCAATATCCTGCTATTATCCTCCCATAATTGACTAATATTTACAGATTGTCGAAGTTTTTTTTAAATTACCCTTGACCTAAAGTTAGGTTCAGGTGCTAGTATAAAAATGTAAACAGAAATCAATTAACCAAGAGGAGACGATCAAATGAAAAACACACAAGCGATTACACAAGAATGGGATAAAGTATTCCCAAAAAGTGACGAAGTAAATCATCGCAAAGTATCTTTTATCAACCGTTACGGCATTACCTTAGTTGCCGATCTATACGAACCAAAAAATGCGGAAGGAAAACTAGCTGCGATTGCCATCAGTGGCCCCTTTGGCGCAGTGAAGGAACAATCATCTGGTCTTTACGCACAAACCTTAGCCGAAAGAGGCTTTCTAACCATTGCCTTTGACCCATCATTTACTGGTGAAAGCGGTGGAACCCCTCGCTATGTAGCTTCTCCAGACATAAATACAGAAGACTTTCAGGCAGCAGTGGACTTTTTGTCAGTTCAAGAAAATGTTGATCCAGAAAGAATTGGTATTTTAGGTATTTGTGGTTGGGGTGGTATGGCCTTGAATGCAGCTGCTATTGACACAAGAATTAAAGCAACCGTTACTTCCACTATGTACGATATGACTCGAGTAAATTCCCAAGGCTACTTTGATGCTATGGATGAAGAAGCACGTTACGAAACACGAAAGGTATTAAATGCACAAAGAATTGAGGACTTTAAAAACGGTGAGTACGCAAGAGCTGGAGGGGTAGTTGATCCTCTACCGGATGATGCACCTTTCTTTGTGAAGGATTACTTTGATTATTACAAAACGGATCGCGGATATCATACTCGTTCACTAAATTCCAATGACGGATGGAATGTTACTTCTTCACTGTCATTTATGAATATGCCGATTCTGCAATTCAGCAACGAAATCCGCAACGCTGTTCTGATGATTCATGGTGACAAGGCTCACTCTTGCTACTTTAGTGAAGATGCTCATAAAAACTTGCAAGGTAACAATAAAGAATTGATGATTATTCCAAGTGCTTCACATACCGATCTGTACGATCAAATGGACATTATTCCATTTGACAAAATCACTGAATTCTACAATAACTATTTAGCCTAAGTCCTGATTATTTGATTTCCTGAAATCTTTTATCTATTGTAAATCCTCAATGGATAAAAGATCTTTTTTGAACAGCAATCGATAAAACAATAAAATTTACTTTCCCTTATCCTAAAGCTGTCTTTAGGTGGTAAACTGGGATTATAGCTAAAATTGAGGAGTGTGGATAATGGAATACACAATTGGTGAAGCTGCTAAACGGTTTAACCTGAACATATCAACCCTTAGATATTATGACAAACAAGGTTTAATACCTAACCTGCAAAAAAATCAAAGCGGCAATCGGATATTCGATGAGAATGCCATAACCTGCTTAATAACGATCGAATGCTTAAAGGAATCAGGGATGTCATTAAAAGAAATAAAAACATTTATTGATTGGTGTAAAGAAGGTGACCTTTCTTTAGAAAAACGATTAGAAATGTTTCTTCAGCAGCGTAAGGCAGTTGAAGCACAGATCAAAGAATTAGAGGATACCTTAGCCTATATTGATTTCAAGGTTGGCTACTATACCCAGGCGGTAAACGATGGCACAGAACAATACGTCAAAGAATCAATGATCAATCCTCGACTTTTTGAAACAGTTCATTAAAAAACAGGGAACTCTCCTAGTGGCCTAAAAATGTTAACTTCTTAGAACCACCAAAGATTTCCCTGTCTTTTTTATTTCGCTAATTCAAATGTATCTTGAGCAATTTTTAACTCCTCGTTGGTTGGAATCACCATGACATAGACTGGCTTTCCATCCTGCTGAATAAACAAGTCGCCGGATTTATTGCGTTCGTCATCCAGCTTAATTCCTAAGAAATCCAGCTCCGAACAACACATTTCCCGAACCTTCTCAGCATTTTCACCAATACCAGCGGTAAAGATTAACACATCAATTCCACCCATTTCAGCAGCATAGGCGCCAATCGTCGTTTTCACCCGATTGGTAAAAATATCCAATGCCAGCTGTGATTGTGTATCCCCTTCACTCGCCCGTTTAAGAATATCACGAGAATCATTGGAGGTTCCGGATACCCCTAAGAAGCCAGATTGCTGATTCATCATTGCTTCCAACGCATCAGCATCCATCTTTTTATTCTTCATCAAATAAGTCAGAATAGACGGATCGATATCGCCGCAGCGAGTTCCCATCATTAGACCAGCTAAAGGGGTGAAGCCCATACTAGTATCAAAGGATTGACCATTTTTTATGGCACAAATACTGGCACCGTTTCCTAAATGACAGGAAACAATTTTCAAATCTGTCAGTTTTTCCCCAAGCTCTTTAGCAGCTTCTTGGGCTACAAACTGGTGACTGGTTCCGTGAAATCCATATTTACGGATACCGTCTTCCTCATAGTAAGTATAAGGAATCGGATAAACATAATTTTTTTCCGGCATGGTTTGATGGAAGGACGTATCAAATACTGCAACCTGCGGTGTATCAGGCAAAGCCTTTTTAAAAGCCCGAATCCCGACTAAATTAACCGGATTGTGCAAAGGCGCTAATTGACACAGCTTATCAATTCCTTGTTCTTCTTGAATGCCAATGACACAGGATTTGGGAAATTCTTCGCCTCCATGTGCTACACGATGTCCTACACCCTTTAGTTCTTCTAATGATTTTAGAACTTTCTTCTCAATTAAAAACTTTAATAAAAAGTCGACTGCTTCTTTATGGGAACTAATGGACAATTGTGTTGTTTCCTTGGCTGAATCAGTTGAATAGCCAAAGACTGCATCATCATTACCTCCAAGCCTTTCAAAAAGACCCTTTACTAATAACTTTTCTTCTGGCATCTCAAAAAGTTGAAATTTTAACGAAGAACTGCCCGCGTTTATGGACATAATTTTGTTTGGCATTCTTTCACTCCTAACTTAAGGCTTTTACTAATAATGTTGCAATACATGCACCAACGATTGGGCCTACGATTGGAATCCAAGCATAACCCCAGTTAGCAGAACCTTTATTAGGGATTGGAATCAATGCATACATCAAGCGTGGTCCAAAATCCCGACAAGGGTTGATGGCATAACCAGTGGTTGAACCTAATGACAGACCAATACCAACTAATACAAAAACTAAAATCAACGGTTGTAATCCTGGAGGAATATCCGCTGGCATCAATTGAATCGCTAACACGAAGAAGCAAGTAGCAATAATTTCACTAATCAAATTAAATGGTGTGTTTTCGATCGCAGGACCTGTAGCGAAAATACCTACAGAATTTCCCTCTTCAACTGTTGTTGCCTGAAAATGCGGCCAGAAATGGATCGCAGCAATAAGCGCACCCACAAAGGCACCAGCAACTTGGGCAATGATGAAAGGAATAACCGACGAGAATTCAAGAGAGCCTGCCACAGCAAACCCGATCGTAACAGCCGGATTCAAATGTCCTGGTGACCCAAAGTAACCACTGGCAAGAACCCCCAGCATAACCGCGACACCCCAACCAAATGCTACATAAAGCCAATTGGAGCCCGCATTTTTTCCAAGTGCACCCTTCAAACTAGTTGAGCAACCAACTCCTGAACCAAACAAGATTAAAACCACTGTTCCAAAAAACTCGCCAAATACTGGATTATTCATTTTGTAATCCTCCTTCGATTATACTATTTTGGTATAGACACTTATCAACTCGGATTCATTTGCTGCAATCGGGTTAAAAGGATAGGTACTGTCCTTTAAGGCGTTTTGGGCAATGATTTGTGCTCGCTCCATTGCAACCTTGCGTTCAACCCCAAACTCCTGCAGCGACATCGGACAATCAACTTTTTTACATAAATTAGTAATCGCTTTAATTAACTTAGTGACTAACAGTTGTTCATTTAGCGAAGAATTGCCTAAGCCCATCTGAACGGCAATTTTTGCATAAGTTCTTCTAGCTTCAGGATCTTTTGCATTGAAATTAACAACATGTGGCAACAGCATCGCATTGGCCAAACCATGAGGAACCTTAAATTGTCCACCTACTTGATGGGCAATTGCATGATTGATGCCCAAACCTGCAGCATCAAAAGCCAGCCCTGCTAAGCAGGAAGCTTCGTGCATTTTCTTTCTGGCATTCAAATTTTCACCATTATTATAGCACGCTTCCAAATAGGTTAAAACATAGCGTACGGCTTTTTCTGACAACGCATCAGTATAGGTGGTGCGATTTTTAGCCACTAGTGCTTCTAGGGCATGAGTCAGCACATCCAATCCACTGTAAGCAGTTACAGTTGGCGGGCTGGACACCACTAGCTGTGCATCCAATAATGCTTCATCGGGAATCAAGCGACGATCGAATACCGGATATTTAATTTTTTCCTTATTATCAGTAACAACCGAAGCGCTGGTTACTTCAGACCCGGTTCCACTAGTGGTAGGTATCGCTATAAAACGCTTCACCTTATCGTATCCTGAAACCAGCATCGTAAACAGCATCGCCTTCGCCGTATCAATTGCGGATCCGCCACCGACTGTTACTAGCACAGTCGGTTGATGATCCCGCATTCTGGCAACACCCTCTGCCACGATTTCGATTGGCGGATCAGGCACGATTTCCGAGTAAGTTGTTACTTCATTTTTCTTTTCCAAGTGTACCAGCACCTTTTGCAGATTCTCACTGCCAATTAAAAAGGGATCACACACTAAGCACACTCGTTCACTTTCAAATTGTTCTAGACGGGAAAGACAATCTTCGCCTGTAAATATTTGTGGTACCATTTCCCATTTTTTCAAAAATTGTCCCTCCTATCGAATTGAAAAACCATCAGTTAATACACAACGACGACGACGAGCAAAATCCTTTGCCGTTGTCGTACATTCGCCTGTCGGTGTGGCGA
Source organism: Enterococcus sp. AZ109 (assembly GCF_051714625.1). NCBI lineage: Bacteria > Bacillati > Bacillota > Bacilli > Lactobacillales > Enterococcaceae > Enterococcus > Enterococcus sp. AZ109. Next base: position 887,490 of record NZ_JBIOSF010000001.1, read on the forward strand.
TTGTAAAGGTCGCTGCTCCTTCACCGCCAAAGCCTAAACCAGCATATGATGGTCCATTTTTAACAAAAATAGACGTCTGGAATTTCTTGGCAGCTTTGTTTAAACGACCAATGTTTTGTGAATGCATTACGGCTGTGTGCAGCAAGCGTTGTTCTACTTCTAATCCAACACACAAGGCTTCATCAAAATTCTCAGTCGTTACAATTGGCAGAATCGGCATCAGCATTTCCTTCACCACAAACGGATGATCCTTCGGCACGTTCATAATAATCACCCGCACATCATAATCCACGGCAATTCCTGCTTCTTGTAAAATGTAGCTGGCATTTTTTCCGATAAATTTCCGACTAGGACTGCCGTTTTCAGCAATCGTCATGTCCACCAATTTTTGAATAACTTCCGGCTCATTTACGTAATAGGCACCGTTCTTCTCCATCTGTAAAATCAGATAAGAAACAATGTCTTTTACTGCGATGACACTTTTTTCGGCGATACACAAAATATTGTTGTCAAATGAGGCCCCCGCAACAATATCAGCTGCCGCTTTTTCAATATTTGCCGTTTCATCAACAATAGCTGGTGGATTGCCCGCTCCAGCTCCAATGGTTTTTTTGCCAGAAGTCATTGCTTGGTGTACAACCCCTGGTCCACCTGTGACAACTAATAACGCCACATCTGGATGCTTCATTAATTCTTGCGCTGCTTCAATCGAAGGCTCGTTGATGGTCACAATCATGTTTTGAATTCCACAAGCATCATAAACAAGTTGGTTTAGTTTTTCGATTGCTTGCTTGCACACATTTTTTGCACCTGGATGAACACTAAAGAATACAGAATTCCCAGCAGCTAGCATCCCAATTGCGTTACACACCAGCGTATCAACTGGATTGGTGCTTGGTGTTACCGCTCCGATAACACCATAAGCAGAAAGCTCGTAAAGCGTCATCCCGTTGTCACCAGTCTCTGCCTCTGTACGCAAATCTTCTACTCCAGGTGTCTTATTAATCGCTAATGTTAGTTTTGCGACCTTGTCTTCAAAGCGGCCCATGCCGGTTTCATCTAAAGCTGCCTGCGCATACTCATCGATTAACGGTCGCATGCCACAGCGAATACTTTCGATCACCTTGCGTCGCATTTCTAATGAAAGCTCTTCATACTTTTCTTGCGCTTTTTTCGCAGCGGAAACCGCCTCATTAACGGTGCCAAATACACCAGCCTGAATGATTGGTGCACATGCACGGTTAGGTTCCGCAACATATTCTTGGACTAAATTCTTTATGAGTTCTTTCAATTTATCATCTTGCATAATCCATCTCCTCGATACAGGCTAATCCAGCTTTTGCGATCTTTTGATCCTCTTCCACCGAACCACCGCTGACACCAATACCGCCGACGATTTTGCCCTCTTTATCAAAAATTGGAATTCCTCCACCGAAAGTAACAATGTCGCCATCGGTAACCGTCTCCAACTGATAAAGGTCGCCGCCAGGATTGGCTACAGCACTTAATTCGCTTGTTGCTGTTTTCATGGCAACTGCTGTATAAGCTTTTCTCTTAGCTAACTCAATGCTAGCTAACAACGAATCCGGCATTCGATAGCTGAAAATCAGGTGTCCTGCCCCATCAACCATGCACATTGTCACTGCAATGCCCAATTCCTCGGCTTTTTTTACACACGCATCACCGATTTTCCCTAAAGCATCGATATCATCAGCAATCTTTCCGCCACCTAATGCTTCTTTATAGCGAGTAAAGATTTTTTCCACCAGCTCATTTTGCTGCTGATTAAAATCCTCCACCCGGGCAAAGATATATAGACAATCAGAAAGGCGGTTAACAAATTGCAATAACTCAGGGCGAACCTCAACTTCCTCTGCCAGCTCAGTTAAGCGCCGCTCCCCTCTGCGACAAATCGTGCGGGCAACATGCATCTGTGCACTAGACAAGTATTGTCCAGGTAAGATAAAGGTATGAATCTCAGGTAAAATGGATAAATAGTTGTCGATCCACTTCTCCAGCTGGGCTGTATCTTCTCTATCAATTAATGTACTTCTTGAAGACAATTTTTGAGTGTCTTCAGAGGTTGCAATCTCAGCGTTTAAAAGAAACAACTTTTCCTGTACCCACGTCAGCATCTCCGTTAACTCTGAGGTAAAGAGCTGCTTTTGAGCAACACTAACCTGGGCAATACATTCATCAAATGTTCCGTACGTATCGACTCGTAGCGAGTATTTTTTCACGCGAACACTATCAAATAAGCTGGTTGTTCCTTCATCGCCGGTTTTCGTATAAATACTCATTGGCTAACCCTCTCATCTACAGATCAAATGTATCAATTATTCCAACAATCGCATAATCAACAGCGTCGGAAGGTTCAGAAAATAGTCGTCTGGCCGACGAACCGCTGGCTAACAAGACATAATCTCCAATCCCCGCACCAACTGTATCCGCTGCAACCTGTTGGAAACGAATTTTTTCCTGGTGACTATTAATTGGCTGAATAATCATCAATTTTTTCCCAACCAATGATGGATCTTTTTGGGTAGAAACTACACTGCCTACTACTTCTGCCATTAACATTCTCAAGTCCTCACGATCTGTTGAATTTTATTTTTTTCCACGAATTCTTTCGCTAAATCAGTGATTTTCTGATGGCGAAAACGAATTAAAATATCCTGTTCGGTTAAAAGTGCGACATCAGAATAGGTGATAATTTTATTTGAACATACTCGTATCCGTTTTCCTTCATTTGTTTCTATCGTAATTGGCCATTCGTACAAAGCAGTCGGTATCAAACAAACTGCTGAAAATCCTAAATGCAAAATAAATTCACAGTCATATTCCAGACCTTTCGTCATCCAAACCGTGACTGCATCTTCAGCATCCAGCTTGCTGAGCTTCGCTAATTGAATAGCACCAACCTGCTTCAAGTGAATCGTCTGGTGATAAAGAAAATCTTTGGTGGTTCGAAGCTTCTGGTCGAAGTCTTCGCAAGAAACCACTAAAGAATTCTTTTGACGTTCCACCAAAATTTTCACGATGGCCTCAATTAAGTTGTCCATCATCACTCACCCTCCTGTGGGAAAATAATGTGGGAGCTCATCGCAATTCCAATCGGCGTGACAAATTGCGGATAAACTGGTTTGTAAACCTCTTGCTGCAAGTAGTTGGCAAACTCACCTTCGAATTCTTTAAAATAAGCCGCTCCACCTACAACGTATAAAGGTTCCGTAGGTTGTCGCAGCAGTGCTTGGCGGGTAATTTCAGCCATTCGCTGGACAACCGGACGCACAATTGTAAAGTTTTCTCTTTCTTTACTGGCATCCCGTTTCCGCCGCTCGGCTTCTTCAATCGTTTCTTGGAAATAACCCGCAATTACCAGTGTCATATGCGTACCGCCTGTTGGTTCGTCTACCACCAATATCGGTTGCCCTTTTTCAAAGACACTGATGCCCGTAGTACCGCCGCCCACATCAATTACCGCGCCTTCTGACACTCCCAGAAGCAGTGCCGCAGCGGTCGGCTCGTCTACCAATTGATCAGCAGCCATGTCCGCACTTTCAATAATATTAGCAACTACCCGTTTATTATTGCCCACTGTCCCGGGAGGAATCGCACCGGAAGCGGCGGTTAGCGGAAAGCCTAAAACTTCCTCTGCCTGTTGCTTCAAGCGGGAAACAATTTGGACTGATTGCTGATAATTGACGACTAAACCATCCCGGACAACATCCGCAAATTCAAAGGCACCAAACAATGGTTGATCTTTTCCATCCAACACCACTAGGACGATGGAAGAGGTCCCTAAATCGACGCCTACTTTGAAGCCATCTTTAGGATCGAAAGACTTCGCCGTATTCGTATTGGCTATTTTTTCAAATTCGGTTAGAATCTGGTTGGCTTTTTCTAGGGATTCCACTCTTCATCATCCTTCCTACTCTCGAACTAAGCTGGCTACAGTGTCCGGCTTGATATTTGCTGCATTGGCCTCATCGGTATCTACGTGCATTTCTAAAATGAATGTCTTACCGGGACGAATTTCGACATCTTCAAAAACAGTGCTCCGTCCTTCTGATTGAACTCGCACCTTGACCACATCACCTGCTTGGATACGGAAGCGTTCCATATCCTTAAAACTCATGTGGATATGACGTTTCGCAACAATGCAGCCTTTAAAGGTAATCTGGTTTTCACCATTTTTGACTGTCACCTCAGCGGCATCAGCTAAATTACCCGACAAGCGTACAGGTGCCGGAATACCCAAAGTTCTCGTATCCGTCATGGAGATTTCTACCTGTGAATTTTTACGAAATGGTCCTAAAATACGGACGCGACTTTGTTCGCCCTTTGAACCGACAATCGTCACCGTTTGCTCGGCGGCAAATTCACCAGGCTGTTTTAATGCTTTCATTGGTCGTAACTCTTCACCTGGAAAAAGGCGTTGAAAGTCAGCTTCAGATAAATGAATATGGCGATTGGAAATCCCGATTGGAATACTCGCTAATTGGATTTCATTAACCACTTCACTGACGATCTTAGCAACTAATTCCGGTGCGACCTCAGCCATTGTTCAGACCAGCTTCGATCATTTTATCCACATCGCTGTGAGGACGTGGAATCACGTGAACAGATACTACTTCTCCAACTTTCTCAGCGGCTACACTGCCTGCGTCAACAGCAGCTTTCACTGCACCAACGTCGCCTCGTACCATAACTGTTACTAAACCTGAACCAATTTTTTCTGTTCCAATTAATGAAACATTGGCTGCTTTCACCATTGCATCGGCTGCTTCAACTGAACCTACCAGCCCTTTTGTTTCGATCATTCCTAATGCGTCATTCATAATTAAGACCTCCTATGATTTTTTCTTGGGATTCTTCTTTTTCTTGGCAGTACTTTTCTTGACTCCGTCTTTCTTAGGTTTCTCAGGAGCCTCCTTTTCAACTGAATCTTCTGGTGATTCAGTCTCTGCGACTGCTTCTGTTGTTTCTTCTTCAACCACAGGCTCTTCCGGCTTCGCTTCTTCTACAGCTTCCGCTTTCTCTGTTTGCTCTGGTTTTTCTTCTACTTCCTCAGGCTTTTTGGCTTCCTCAGGTTCATTTACGACAGGTGGTTGATCATCTTCTTTGGTTTCTTCAGGATCTTTTGGATCTTTTGGATCTTCAGGATCGGTTGGACCTTTAGGATAATCGACCTTTTCTAGGATTACAGTATCTAAAGAATTGGCAGGTCTCGGGATTACCAAGGCTGAGATCAAACTATTCGATTCAGCTGCTTTCGCTTTTCCAGCATCAACTGCGGCTTTTACCGCCCCAACATCGCCAGCAACTTCCACCGTCATCCAGCCAAAGCCCCGCGCTCGTTGAACGCCAATTAATTCTACCGCCGCAACCTTCAGCATCGTATCAGCAATCATCACAGCTGTTCCATACCCGTTAATCTCGATTAATCCAATTGCTTGATTCATTCCTTCACCTCCATCATAGAAAGTTCCTTAAAGGGCACCCCTTTAACTAATCGTGCGCAATTTGAACCAAAAGCCTTTAACTGCTCCTTAGGTTTGGTTTGATAGCGATCAATCACTAAATAGGGATCGTTAGGATCTAAATTTTTATAATGCAACACTACTTTTTCACCATCGCAGCCTACTCCGGTAATTAATGACGAAGTTGTTGCTGACTGGTAGGCTGCTGAAACGGCATCTGAAGCTTCAACTACTTGAACTTCATAAGGGATGCCTTCTTCTTCAATTCCATACAGCAAAAACTGAATACTTTCTTCTAGACCAGGATTAGTTAAAAAAACAAAAATTCTAGGTTTCACAGTAAAATCATTGCTCATCGCTAATCCCCCTCGTAAGAAAGAATCAAGCCCGTTGCTACTGCATTACGAGGTCCTTCCACGCCACGGATATTCCCTCTGCCGGCCACTAAGCCATAGTGGGACAAAGCATCGGTAACAATTTGCGGAATCTCAAAGTCAAGCGCTGATCCGCCAACGATTACGACAAATGGGATATCGCGAATATTTCCGGTAGGACTGACATATTCTAACGAGCGAATCGCATTTTTCACGAACACCCGTGATTTAGCTGTTTGACGAATAAATTTGATTCGTTCGATGGAAACATCTCCGGGAATCGGCACAAAGCCGTCTTCTTTTACGATGACGATCTTAGCGAACAAATGAGCTTCCAGCGGCTTATCAAAGAATTGAACCGTCCCATCTTCATGGCGAATATGGAAAATACTTTCAACCTTTGCCAATGGATATTTTTTGATATCCTCAGCTAAATAGCGATCGTCTAAGCCTAATTCTGAACCAATCAGCATGGTAACCATATCACCAGCACCAGCTAAGTGAGTCGCTATCGTCTCGCCGTTACTCTTAATAATGGAGGCATCAGTAGAACCGGCCCCTAGGTCAAGAATAGCTAATGGCGTATTCGTTCCCGGAGTTGTTAAAGCTCCCAGGATCGCAGCTTCTGCTTCGGCTCCGCCAATTTCAACGGAAATATTCAAATCTTTTTCTATTTCTTCCGCAATTTTAGACATCTGCAAGTGGTCGGATTTTACCATTGAAGCAATTCCTACCGCTTGCTCCATCGAGAATTCACCAGCTAGTCCACCTTGGACCGATGTGGGTACGAAGGTATCCACTGCGAGTAAGTCCTGGATGAAAATCTCGGTTGGTGGCCTTTCCGTCAATTGCGCCATGGTATGACGAACCTTTTCCAGCATGCCGCCGACATTCGTTCCTGCTTCACCAGTTACATTGTCTATCTTTCTAAATTCTGAAATCACATCCATGATGCGCTCGGCACCTTCAGAAACACTAATAAATTTCTTCCGATTGTCTCCCACGACTTCAATGTGTCCTGCTGGAATCGTTCTAGCTTTGACATCGCCTTTAGGGGTCTTGATAACCACTGCTGAACGATTTCCGATTAATGCTCTGGAAACTGGAACGATATTTTTCGTTTCATCAGAAGTTAGATTAAAGACAGTTGCGATTCCGTATGGATTAGACAGCTGGGTGATTCCCATACCGGGACTTGCCACTTCAACAGCTGCCAGCATCCCCAAAGGAACCTTATCGATATATGAAACTTCATCAACAATTGGAATTTTTTTCTCTAACCGATTGTTGATTAATACTCCATCATCCGACTGCAAAATAGCAGCCTCAATCTTGTAGCCATTGGCTGCACATTGGTTAATCATATTTGCAGCGTCTTCAAAGTCGATGGCTTTTTCCACCACCACAATATAAGGAGCTTCCAAAATATTAATCTGTGACAATTGCGTTAACGGAACAGTAATCCCGACACCTAGGCCAAGACCTCCAGGTGTCTTAGGATTGTGACCGATCATAGTGGATTCAGTAATAATTGTTTCCGTGATCGTTTCCATCGCCACATCACCAATAACCGGTGTTGCTTCGTTAATCCGGATCAAATCAATATCCGTTAATTCCAAATGATTCTTTTCTACTACTTCCCGAAGCGCTTTGTAAATCCCAAACAAATTTTGTTTGGTTCCTTTTACACCAGTTGTTTCAGTGATAGCAGAATCTAAGAAACGACAATTTGCTTGGTTTTCGTATTCAGCTAGAGCTACTTCAGTGGAAGAGTTCCCTATGTCTACACCTATGATTCTCTTCATGTTCATGCTCCTTCAAGGATAAACAATTCTAGATAGATCGCTGGGGTAAAAAACCAACGATCTATCTCAGAGTTAGTTATCTCCTTTTAGTTTCTTACGCACTTCGTAATGTTCTGCAGCTTCACGAACAAAATCAGCGGTAATTTTGGCATTGTACTGATTTTCTAATTCATCAGCAATTGCCATCAATTCTTCTTTGCTGGAACGATACGGACGAAGCGCATTGTACATTTCCAATACACGAGCATCTGGTAATGCCGTTAATTCCGCAGCCCGATCAAAGTTGCGGGAGATGGATTCTCGGCCGGCACTGGTAGCAATTTCACCCTGAGCTTTTAGAATTTCTGGTGTAATTTTCAAATCCTCTGGTGTCAGATTTCCGTTTAATGCATTTTCTAAGGTAATATCGTCCATTGTTTTACCTGTTTTTGTTTTAATCCACTCTGGATGTTTTTGAGCGATTGGATAATCTGCTTCGGTTGCTTTATTTCCTGAAGTACTAGCTGGCGCGCTTGCTGCAGTTGCTGCACCTCCGCCATTCATTTCCTTTAGAATGCCTCTTACTAAGTTTTCAATGGATTCTTGGCTCATTTTATGCACCCCTCCTTATAATCTAATAGCAATTTCTTCAGCCGGTTTCCCAATAACAACGTGTTTTGTTTCTTTAATGTGCAGCAAAGCGGATAAGGCTTGATACTTCGGCCGCGCCATTTGATCGTTCATCATTGGTACTGGGCTTGGTGACTCACCTTTTGCATATTTCGCAGCATTTTTGCCCATCGCCCGATAGGTTTCTAAGTCAATCAGCGGTGCTTGCGGGAACAGCTCTAAGTTAGACAAAGGCTGTAAATCTTTTTGGTGAATGATTGATGTTCCTTTAGATTGAAGGGATACACAGACACCAGATCCAGATAAGCCATCTCCTTCAACCGCCGCAAAAGCTACGTCAGCTGTCCGATAAACTTTAATCACTCGAGCCTTCAAGCCTTCTTCTTCAATTCCAGCGATAATTTGACGGATGATGTCCTTGTGAGGAACCCCGACAATATTGGTTGTTTGATGTTCAGCAAATGCTGGAGCTACCGCAATCACTACTTCATCACTTGATGTGCCTGGCTTAGCTACTCCAACCGATTGGAACCAATCCGCAGAAGCCGCTTCCTCAGGTTGCGATGGAGCAGAAGTGTCTGCTGATTTAAAGCTGACTTGCTTATCAGAGCCTTCTTGTTGCATTTCTTTTAATACTTCAGCAATTACCGAACGTAGTAATTGTTCATTTAGTTCAGCCATCTTCTCTATTCCTCCTTAAACATCTTTTGGATTGATTGCGTTTGGAATTGCTTTGACTTTTTCCCAATCGTCGCCTTCCAAACGATAGCCGCTGCCTGGTCCTGCATAATCATTTTTATCGTTGACTGCAGAGATTACATTCCAGTCTTCATCAAAGATTGCCGACGTTTGCAGGAAGTCGCCTGCTACCCGTTGTTTCAGCAATGCTAAGACACTTTCAGCAACATCTCTATACCCGCCATCAGAAAGCCCTTTCACTAGATCTAAACCAGTTGCACCTCGATCCAGCAGCTCTCCAGCTTTCTTGATATCTTCTACCATGTCGCGAGCTGGCATATCTTTAGAGCCGTCAGCGTAGGTTGCCGCCTCAACTTCTTCATCAGTAATTTCTGGCAGACCCAATTGAGCAAACAAGGCTTGGATTGCCCGTGCCGCTTTGTTTCTTACTTCGATTACTTCTTCTTCATTAACTGGATGCAAGCCGCCATTTACTTTCAAGTCACGCTGCATAATGTTGTAATCATCATAATCATCTGAATCAAAGTTTGATCCGGCAAACATATCGTCATAGTTCGGCATCGCTGAATAACCAGAAGCAATGAAGTCAGTTCCTGGAAGGAATTGCATCAACAAGCGAGCAGTACGACGAATAGGCGAATGAGAGAAGGTTTGGTCATTACCAGACGCTACTTCCAAATCAAGCATCATGGCAATTAGATTTTCTGCCAAGACTGCACGGATACCGGAAGGAACTGCCCCAGGAACTCCGATACAGCTGATTGAACCATTTTGCAATCCTTGAACTCCAGCTGCTTTCGATAAGAAAATACAACGAGCTTCTAGGTAAAGCATTGATTTGCCTTCTGCATAACCCATTTGTACTTCTGAACCGGTACCAGAAGTAAAGCGCATTTTTAATCCTCGAGAGGCATAACAAGAAGCTAGGAAGCCTTTTGACCAAGGGGTATCATCACCATCGGTAAATACTTGTTCTGTACCATAAACAGAGATTGTTTCAGCATATGCAGTAAATCCGCGCATACCCAAATCTAATTCAGTTGCTTCTTCCAATGAACATTGAGTCAACACGCCTGGACGGCCGACTTGTGAACCAACCATAATCGCGATGGCATTAAATGGTGCATAACGAGCTACCGCAACAGTTGTTTCTTGCTCATCAAATCCACGAAGTGCTCCTTCAGCCGCATCTGCTGCGATTTGAACCGGATTATCCCGAACGTTGGTAACGTGAGATTGGGTAGATGGACGACGACGAGCCCGCATTTTTTGCACAGCCATCATCATTTCTACCACGTTCATGTGTCCAACAACTTCATTCAATTTAGCTGGGGTGGAAGAAGTCGTTAAATCAATGATTTCCGCCCGGCTAATATTAGGATCAACAATTTTATTGGCTAACAATTTAGAATCCATAGCCATTACTTCTTCAGCTTTATCCAATTTAATACCGTATTTGGCAATAAATGAGTCGATTAAATCAAAATCGGCTTTTACTTTTCCATCTAACTCAACCACTTCGCCATTAACAATTTTAATGCTTGGTGTTGGGTCATTAGGGCTTTGCATAGCGATTAAGCCTTCTTCAATCCATTCATCGACAAAGCCGTCTTGGTTGACAGGTCTTTTTGCCAATGCTTCAAAACGTTTTGATTTCATATGCTATTTTCACTCCTCTTTAGTTGTTAGATATATGATGGTTGATCATTTTTTGGCTCACTACCTAGTGTTCCTAGTAATTTATGACCAATTTCGCGAGCTGAGATAACTGCCTGACGTACAGCACCAGAGTCTCCAGTAATAGTTAAAGTCACTTCATTTGAGAAGCTTTGACCATGCTGTGGTGTAGCATAGCCGACGATTTCAACATTCGCTGCTTTCAAAGCAGTATCTGCCATAACAACACCGATCGCTGCTGGAGCACCCACAATAACACCAAAAGCTCTGCCCAATGGAGTTCCCCAAACTTTATTACATGCATAGCTTGCACGTGCAGTATATTGTAATTCGATGTGGCCGGCTTCATTACCATAAACATCACCAAAAGTACGTGTATCTACTTCCTTCAACGTTACTTCTACTGCTCGTTTCACATCAGATACATCTTCGCCACCAAAAATTACGATAGACCCGTGTCCGGCACCACCTTTAGTATCACGAGGTAATTCAATTGAAATAATTTCAGTATTTGTTGCTTTTACGGCTTCATCTGCTGCTAAAATTTGTGGTCCAGCACCTGTACGTGCACCCACGATACCAATAGAACGGTATTTTTTATCTAGCTCCATTTTTTCTAGTAGTGAGTTATCTACATTAGCGATTACTAAACCGATTGTATCGCCAAACTCGGTTGCTCCTACAAATTCCGTCAAATTGCATGTTTTTTGGATCATTTTTTCTTCCCCTCCGTTAGCTTTTTCCTTAGATTGAACAGTTTTTGAAGTCTCAGCGGCATCAAATTTAGCTAATACCCTTTGGATTAAATCTTCCATTTCAAAATTGTTTTCATCCATGACTAGACTCCTCCTTTACTATTCAGGTGCTTTTGGCAAAAGTGATTCAACTTCATTATGAGGTCTTGGAATAACGTAATTGGAAACAACCTCTCCTACGCTATTTGCAGCAGAAACTCCAGCATCTACTGCTGCTTTGACAGCACCAACGTCTCCTCTTACCATAACTGTCACTAACCCAGAGCCAATTTTTTCGGTACCTATTAAGACAACATTTGCTGCTTTGACCATGGCATCGGCTGCTTCAATTGCACCGATGAGACCACGTGTCTCAATCATTCCTAAAGCTTCTTGTTGCATCTCATTTCCTCCTAAAAATTATTTATAAAACTCTTACAGTCTAATCATACAAAAAAAGGATAGAACATTATTGTTCTATCCTTTTTCATTAAAATGTGAGATAATTGTAAATAATTGCTATTTAAAAAATAGAAACACGCCCAAAAGCCTTTTACATCAGCGTAAAAAGCAACGAATTATAAAATATGAAATGTGAAATTCTTGCTAAAATATAGCAAAAGAATGTAAGCGCTTATTTTGATGTATTAAAACAAGGTTAACTCTGCTAAAATTATTAACAAGGCTATGAGACCTCAACACAATATGCACTATAAAGGAGAGAAAAATTATGGAAACATTATCTACCCCTCTTCCTAAAAAAGAAATTATTGTCCTACAAAATATTATGGAAGATTTCGCTTGTGCAACTGACCTTGGCGCAGTAATTGTTGATATTAGAGGAAAAGAATCCTCATCTCTTTATAATTTCTCGCCATTTTGTCAAGCCATGAGAAATTATCCAGAATATCATAAACTCTGCCAAAAATGTGATATGTATGGAGGCTTAGAAGCTTCCAAGACAGGACGACCGTGTATTTATCGTTGTCACGCTGGCCTTACCGATGTTTCGCTGCCAATCGTTTTCAACGATCAACTTCATGGCTTTTTATTAATGGGACAGTTAGAGCTGGATCCAAAATATGCGAACGAGTTGCCTAAAATTCAAGAAATTGATTCAAATTGGAAAGCCTACAAAGACTTAAGAACTGCCCGCAAGTCGGTCTTAACTCTATCGCCTGAAAAAATTAAAAGTGCTGCTCGTCTACTGGAAAAGATTTGTTCACACCATTCGCAAGAAACACACCCTAGAGATCGAATTACTTTTAACTTCAAACAAGAAAAACCGAAAGAGACACAGCCTACCGGAAAAGATGAAATACAGAAGGCTACCCAATACATTCAAAAGAACATTAGCAAAACAATCACACTAGAAGAAGTTGCAAATCATGTATATCTTAGCCAGTATTACTTCAGTAAACTGTTCAAAAAAGAAACAGGAATTAATTTTATTACCTATTTAAATCAACAACGAATTGAACGAGCAAAGATACTTTTACAGCAGTCAGACTTAAGCATTGAAACCATTTCACACAACGTTGGCTTTTCGCAAGCTAGCTACTTTTGCAAAACATTTAAACAATTTACTAACACTACTCCCGCAACGTATCGCAAAGAGCACTTAATATAAGAAAAAACAGACCTTTTTCATAGAGAAAGGTCTGTTTTTGGCGTCAAAGTTTATTAAACTTAAGGCTAAAACAGCTTTCCTAGTCCCGAAAAAGCTTGAAACAAACGGTAATTAAGTATCTGACTCAGCAGACAAATCTGCTTTACAGTTGCGGGTACAGCGCTGGGATCACACCAGCTTCCTTAATCGAACGAATCCATTGACCGTTATTCCTATTTAATTAAGCTCATAATAACACAAGCTTTGTTACTTGGCAAAACAAATGTAAGACTTATCAAGAATTATTCTAATTTATAGTCAAAAAGGAATTTTTCTAATTCATCCATTCCCTCGCCGTTAATCAATGAAACCTCGAATATCTTCTTGGCACCAGCCAGCTCCAATCTTTTTCGAGCAATCACCAATGCCTGATCATCCTTGATCAAATCAATTTTAGTGATAATGCCAATCGTTGGCTTTGTAAAGCGCGCCGAAAAAAATGGCGGGAAATAGTTCTGTGTCCCTTGAATATTTTGCACAAAGGCTACTATTTGAGCATCCACTGATGCACTGACTAAGGCATTATAATAGAAACGATTTTCCATAAACTCACCAGGTGTATCAATTGAATCATCAAAATAGTAGACCTGTTGGGTTTTGTGATAGACTCGCTCCTTTTGCTGCAACCATTGTGATAAAGTCGTTTTCCCAGAGCCTGTTTCACCAACAAAAATTATCTTCTTCATGTTACGACCTAGTGATTTCAGGAATATCGAAGTCTAATACATTTGCTAAGGTCTGAGTAACTTGTTTCAATGCAAACTCAACCGAAGAAACTTCACCAGTGATCACAACAGCACCACTGAAGCGATCCATAAAACCAATTGATACACTTCCAGATTTTTTCGCAATATCAGCACCGATAATAGATGCTTCACTAGGCGTTATCGTCAAAATCCCAATAGCATTTCGTTCCTCTAGTAAACCTAGTTTTTCAAAAACCTCTTTATCAGCATTAGGAATTAAGTGAGCCAGTGTTACCTGTTTGCCCGGTACATATTCTTGAATAGTCCGTTCAATATTCTTTCGTTTTGACACTTCCTTCACTCCCTACTACAGTACTTACAAAAGTAGTTTATCATATCGCAATATAAGAATATTGCTCATTTTTAAGTTAGTTAGTAAACGCTATCAATATATGACAAAATCTTGCCACTTTTTTGCGGCAACGACATAATCGTGTTATAGCTTTTCCACTTTCGGCTAGTTAAACTATTAGTAAGGGAATTCAAAGGAGAAAAGACTATGGGAATTTCAACTGAAACGCTAAAAAGCTATCTATTGGAAAAAACCGAATTATTTGACTCGCGCGAACCGTTGGAAATCACACATCTTACTAATGATGAAGATCATTATGTTGAAGGGTATGTTAATTACATTTATCGCATTCGTCAAGGAAAGAAATCCTACATTGTTAAACACGCAAAAGAATTTATTCCCAGCGGGATTGATCTTGGTCGTTTAGATCCGGGCAGAAATTATTTAGAATTTATGACCTATACGTTGCGAGCAGGTTTTACTAAGGATAGCGTACCAGACATCTATTTCGTTGATCAAGAGAATCATCTGTTTATTATGGAAGATATTTCTAATATGGAAGTTCTTCGTTTCTTTTTATGCCACGGAAAAAAAGCTTGGATCTTAGGTGAAAAGATCGGGATCTTTTTAGCAAGATCTCACTTTCTCACTTCTTCATTTCACTTAAACCAACAAAAAATGGCTTCTTTAGCCCTCTATTTTGAGAATGAAGAGATGCGAAAAGTAATTGTTGATTTTATCCTTCAGCCCCATGAAGAAACAAGAAACGATTTAGATGATTATGAAATCGCTTTATATAGGATATTAAAAGAACTCACTGAAAAAGATTTGATCTGGGATGATTGGCTATACTTAATTGATAATTTTGTAAAAAAACGCCAATGTTTGATTCACGGTGATTTTCATAGCTCAAATATCTTTATCTCTTCACAACAAATGAAAGCAATCGATATGGAATATACGATGATCGGTCCGTTTTCTTATGATTTAGGCTACTTTTTAGCCAACCTACTTTCCCAATTTGCTTGCTTCAGTGTGAATCCGGATTTTTCTAAAGCTGAACGCTTATCCATGACAGAATATTTATTAAAGATGTTTGCGGATGTCTATTCTTCTTATTTTGATACATTTACTGAGCTGTATACTTATCAAACAACTAAAGAAACGCTTCAAACTGATTTGTTTTTATCAATTCTGCAAGAATCTCTTGGGTATATGGCAATGGCAAATATCACACGAACAGCTAATAGCGGTCCCTTCCCAGATTTTGACAACATTACTTCAAAAAAAATGCGCTTTGTTGCTAAAGCTTTGTCACTGAAGCTGTCCGAAAATATATTCATCCAGAGAGCACAAATTTGTACCGTTGAGGATTTTCTAACTTTAATTGTTAATGTCCGAAATAGTTTTCTTTCCGACTTAACTGATGAAAGTTTTTCGTATGTCATGGTAAATTCATAGAAAATGGGGAGAGTTCAAATGTTACTAGATCAAATTATTGATGCGGGAATCGTTGGCTGCGGCGGAGCTGGTTTCCCCGCTGCCACAAAATATCGCACAAAAGCTGAATATTTTATCATTAATGCTGCTGAATGTGAACCACTGTTAAAAACGGATCATTATGTAATGAACCATTTTGCCAAGGAGTGTGTTGAAGCCATCGCTTCAGTGGGAAAAATGCTGGAAGCAGAGCATATCATCATTGCTACCAAAGAATATTATTTGAAAGAGATCGCAGCTTTAGAGCAGGCCATCGATACTCTTCAAGTACCTGTTTCCATTTTTAAAATGGAGAATTTTTATCCTGCTGGCGACGAACAAACAATGGTCTATGAGGTTACCGGTCGAACGGTTCCGCCAGGCGGTATTCCAATCGAAGTTGGTTGTGTGATTGCCAATATATCTACCATGCTAAATGTATACAAAGCGCAACAAGGTACTAAGGTGACCCATAAATTACTGACGATTACCGGAGCGGTGAAGAAACCTAAAATTCTTGAAGTTCCGATTGGCACTTCCTTTGAAGAATGTTTAAACTTAGCTGGCGGTTCGACTATCGATGATTTCATGTTTATCAATGGCGGGCCAATGATGGGTAGAGTTGGGACAAAAGATGATTTCTTTAAGCAAGTCGTAACTAAAACTACATCAGGAATTATCATTACTGAAAAAAGAGACTTTCTTTACGAACTTTTCGAAAAGGATATGCAGCAGGTAATCACCAAGGCACGATCATCTTGCATTCAATGTCGCTTGTGTACCGAGCTATGCCCCCGCTATCAAATCGGTCATCCGATTCATCCTCATCGCGTGATGCGTCATTTAGCCATCACCGATGTACCAGAAGATATTAACGATGATCCAATTTGGCAAGAAGCGTTACTTTGCTGCTCCTGTGGAATTTGCGAAGTAATCGCCTGTCCAATGGGTTTAATGCCGAGACAAGTCAACAATTATGTGAAGGCACGTTTATCTGAAAAAGGCATTCGCTACGAGAAAAAAGATCAGCCTTTGACACCTTCTTTGATGAGGGATTATCAAAAAGTACCACCTAAAAATATTCTGCTGAAAGACGGATTGAATCAATATGTCAATCTGAAAGTAGAAGAATGTGTGCAGTTTGAACCAAACAAAGTAACAATACCATTGAAGATGCACATTGGCGCACCTACACAAGCAACCGTCAGCGAAGGCGACACAGTAGAAGTTGGTACGCTGATTGGAAAAATGCCGGAAAATGCTTTGGGAGCGAATATTCATGCCAGTATTGCCGGGGTAGTTAGTGAAGTTACACCAGAAATGATTACAATTGAAAGAAGGATAGGCTGATGAAAGAAATGGATACTATTGGTTTTTTAGAGTTAACAAGTATCGCAAAAGGCATTGAGGCAGTGGACTTTATGTTGAAGGCAGCCGATTCCACTCTTCTAATGGCCAAGGCCAGCTGTCCAGGAAAATACTACATTATGATCTGCGGACAGGTTGGATCGGTAGAACGTTCGATTGATATCGGGGTGCAAATTGGCGGACGATATGTGGTGGGTGAATTATTAATTCCCCGGGTGCATCCATCTGTAATCAAAGCGATTAATATGTCGGAAATTCCAGAAACAACCAAAGCGATCGGCGTGTTGGAATATTATTCGGCTGTTGGTTCGATTATTGCGGCGGATTATGCCGTTAAGGCCGCTGATGTTTCCTTGATTGCCATTCAATTGGGCACGGGAATTGCCGGAAAATCCTTTGTGGTTTTAACTGGTGATGTTGGTGCCGTTGAAGCCGCCGTTGAAGCTGGTGCAAAGGGTGCCAAAGAAAAGGCCATGATGATCAACAAGATCGTCTTACCAAATCCACGTAAAGAACTTGTGGAAAGCCTAATTCAATAAAAGAAAGACTTCGCAAACTCGTTCAACTTTGGAGCGATAAGACTAACCTAGTTTGTGGATCTGGACACCATTACATGGTTTGACAGTCTTTTTAATATGATAGAAAGCAACTGTTTTATCGAATATGACGATAAAACAGTTGCCTTTTTGGGTTACTTGCGATACATCTTATTTAGGAAATCCCATGACCAAAACACTGGTATATCAACTTTTCAAAAAATTAGTAGAAATTTGGAAAACTCCTAGCAAGTGTATCTAACAAAAAAATGCTTAAATAACTTTACCCTTGAGCCAAGCTATCTATCAAGTCTCCAACTTGCTTATCAGATTTTGCATACAAATGTCTATATGTTCTTAAAGTAATTTGAATACTTGCATGATCCAGCTTTTTTAGCATAAATCCTTGAACCAATTTACAAATGAATATGGTGGTGGTTGAAAGTTCAATTAAGTTGTGTCACAAACTCAAAATCTCCAATCATATGTTGCAGTTCATACCATTGATTATTGCCATGATAGCAACTCCAAAAAAGAACAAAGCAAGAAAAGTAGTGCTCCAACTAAAAAGTTCATACAAATTCCTCCATGTTACTATTCTATCTTTGCAACTAAAGGTACTTAGGAGTTCCACCTATCCGCTATTTGTGCCGAGCCTCACGGAAGTATCATATTATCCTTCTAAACATCTTGGCGTTCATAGTTGCTTTTACAATTAGATATAACTAATTTATCGCTCCATTACATATTTAATATCTTAACATTAATCCCTTACAGCTCCATTTAGAAATAAACGTACCTGACAAAGCTATTCATTTTTCAATGAACAAAAGTCTTACTAGAGCTCTCTGACTAACTATGAAATGAGTCAATTTACTTAATTAGCTACTAATAGAAGTTATTCGATTGACGTTAGCAGACATTTCTATACCTAAAAAAATTTAATATCCAATTCACGTCTTACTTCTAAGATACATTCTGGTCCTTAACTTCTTATAAAAGAAGTTCACGAAAAAGCTAAAAGGGAATTTTTTTGTGAACATATCTTGTTCTACCATTCACTATCTATTGCTTCGTAAAGCTAATGCTTCCCAATTAATTAATTAACTAAATTCGGTAAATTTATTGTCACATAAGTCAGATTTGATGTATAGTAATAGCAAGGAGGTATTCTATGGTTACGATAAAAGATATTTCAAAAGAGTCGGGTTATTCTCAAGCAACAATTTCTCGGCTATTCAAAGGGGACAATACCTTAGCAATTACAGCAAAAGCGAAAAACAAGATTATTAGTACTGCGTTGTCGCTGGGCTATGATCGATCCAAGATAAAAACTACTCTTTATAAAATTGCTGTTTTATTTTGGCTATCTGAAAGTGAAATCATGAAAGATATTTATTTCAAATACCTCAAAGAAGAGTTAGAAGAATATAGCAAAGTAGCCAACATGGAGTTACAGTTTATCTCAAAAAGCAGTGGCATCAAAAGTATTCCGAAAGACGTTTCAGGATTCATTGCGATTGGACCAATCACTAAGAAAGAACTTATCACGCTCTACAAAAAGGGATATAAAGGTGTTGTTCGTGGGATCAACCCTTTACCTAAGCTGTTTGATACTGTAGACTCAGATATTCAGTCAATGACTAGAGAAGCGATTGATTATTTCATTAAACATGGGCTAACAAAAATTGGTTTTATTGGGGGAGAATTTCAAAATCCTGATACTGGTCTCAATGAGATGGATAGTCGTGAATATGCTTTTCGGGAGTATTTACTTCAAAAAGGGCTTTTTCATGAGGAATATGTTTTTTCGGAAGGAGCTTTTACGGTTGATCAAGGCTTCAAATTAGGAAAACGTATATCCAAAAACCTATACCCGAATTTACCTGATGCGTGTTTCGTTGCGTCAGATACAATTGCAGTAGGAGCACTTCAAGCTTTTCACGAAGATGGCATCAAGCTGCCTGAAGAGATGGCTATCATCAGCATCAATGATGATGAAATTGCTAGATATGTCTCTCCACCTCTAACAACTTTCCATATTGATGTCAAAGAAATGGTAAAAACGACCATTGATCAGCTATCAGATCAGCTAGTCTATCCAAGAAAAGTAACAAAAAAAGTACTAATTGATGCTGAACTGACCGTACGTAAGAGTTTTATTCCAGAATCTGAAGAGTAAACGAATAGTCACTAAACGACTCATTATTGAGGACGTTTAGTGACTATTCGTTTACATATCATCATCTTCTCTTGCAATTGTAAAGAAAAATAAATACGATTGTACAAAGAAAACCTGCTATTTGTACAAGATATAGTTGGATATCTCGAGTTTTCGGTAGCTTATCTTGGACACCATCTGAATCCTTTTTTCCTGAATAACGGAAGTAGTAGCGTATAGTGTCTGTTTGATTCATCCACTGATTGTCGGTTTTAGCACCAGAAAGAGACAGTTCTGGTTTGATCGTTTGATACTCACTTATAGAAACAAGCAATCCTTGCTTTAATTCATCGCTCGAACAGTGAAGATCCCCTGCATCTCCTTCAAAAGGATAACTTCCTTCAATCACTTCATCAAGCATCCCAAAATCCACACTGACATGAATAGAGTCTTCTGCCTTCACATCTAAAAAAGATAGATCAATAGTGCTGCAGAGAACTTTTATCCCTGATTCGTTATTCACAACATCAGCTAGGACGAATTCCACAACTATCGGATTATTTTCCTCCGTGCTCTCTTGTGCGCTCCAAACAACTGGGCTTCTTAGCAACAAAAAAAGTAAGGGTAAGAGCGCCCCCACAAAGAACTATTTTCTACGCACCGCGCTTCAACAAACTTTGTAGATACTGCATGGCTTCAGACGTTTCTCCTGAGTTTGTTGCTGTGCTAAAGCTTGTAGATGCTAAGTAATCTGTCAATTGTGACCCATTAATACCAAATTCTGTCAGCATCGCTCCGTCTAGAACTTGAGTGGCTTTTAAGTCTCCGTTTATTTTAAAATCTGCATTCATGTATTCGTTGCCCATCTTGTCACCGAAAAACTCCGTTTCTACTAAAATTTTGGCTTGCTGGTTTGGTGCTAGTAAAACATAGGTATTGTTACTCGAATCGCTGAACCAATAGCCTTTACCACCATTAGGCTTAATACTCAACTTTACAACTTCTGGATCCACGGCTTCATAATCAGCAGCACCACTGAATTTGACCATTGCATCATTGTCAATTTTGATGATTGCATCAATAGAACCTGTATTTTTGATTACGCCCGTCTGTTCCGCAGTCAAGCCAGGCTCATAGTTTATCGGATCATTTAATTCTCTAATCGTTGCGCTAATATTGAGATTTCCCATACGTATTTCTTGAGATACCTGTTGCGAAGCCGTCCACCATGCATAGGTAGTTCCCACTGTCACAAAAATCAACGCTAAACCAACGATAATCAACTTCCTTCTATTCTTTTTCATTCGTTTATACTCCTTCTAATATGTCTTCTTCGCCCACTTCTACTTCGCATAGTAAACTAATAAAATATTCTAAAAGCAACAGATTAATAACCGTCAATAACAGCGAAACTTTACCTGCATTACTTTGAATGATTAGCAAGAATTCCCCGATAAACGGGAAGCTAAAAACAATGCGCCCTTTTAATTGACTGCCCACTACTTTCGCAGCATCTACGGTAGTATTGTTGTCCCCTTTTGTTACAAATTGATAGTTATCACCGTTTTTTTCGATTTCCAAAACTCGGTGAGTAACGATATCACCAGCTACTCCGAAGGTGATAATATCGCCTTTTTCTACTTCAGAGGCTAATATTTTTCTGGTAACGATCAAACTCCCTTGCGGAAAGGAATCAGACATACTTCCAGTCAGAACTGTCCTTAGCTGGATACTGTTTTGATCACCATTGCCAACTAAATGTAACCAGATAAACAGCAAAATGAGAGTCAATAGTACGAGATTTAAGAGAAAATTCAACACCTTATTGACGTACTTCTGTTTCTGTTTCACCTTACCCCTCCTCGCTTTGCGAAGAACCGGTATTGATAGTTGCTTCTGGGGCAAATTCTTCATCTTTAGGTTGCTCAGTCACAGTCTCACCTAAATCATCTTCATCAACCCTGATTATTTTCTCTGCTCCCCCTACCTTTTCTGGCTTCGGTACTTTTGCGGCTTCCAAAACATCACCGATTTTCTCTGTAAAATCGTCATCTGTTAGTGAATCAGACAAGAGGGGTGAATAACTAGTAAGGAGTATCTGACCAAGTGAGATAGAAATGTTACAAGTAAGGTAGCCATCGGCAAAAGCTGGCATCTCTAAAAGCAACAAAAACAGCATAGTTAACATGAATAATCCTTTTTTCATCTTTCTCACTTGGAATCCCTCCTTCAGCTTATTTGGTAACACGAATCGTAAAGGATGCTTCTTTATCATTACTGGTTTTAACGGTAACTTGAGTAGTTCCAGTTTTTTGTGCCATTAACACATTGTTTTCATCAATCGATACAATTTTAGGATTTTCTACAATCCACTCCATTTTTTTATCTGTTGCATTTGCGGGAGCTATCTCAGGAATCAACGCAAATGTCTTGCCTTTTTTGAGCTGTTTCAGTCCAGTAACATTTAATGTAATAGCTTCGGCTTCAATATTTTCTTCTGCATCGCCGATCCGTTCAAGCATCCAATCATCACTGGTTCCCCAGGCACTGGCATCACCTTTAACCGAAAGTCCCAACGTCACTAGCGTTTTTTCTGTGACTTCAAAAGTTAATATCGGTTTTTGCCAGATCGTATGACCTGCCAGATGTACATCCTCACTTCTAGCAATCACATTGCCGCCAACCTTTGCATAAGTGTAGATTTCTTCTGAAGCACCTGTGTCTCCCCCTTGAATATCTAGCTCAAACTGATATTTTCCAGCTTCAATCTCTAGGCTCTGTTGGGCAGTAAAATCAACGGCTCGACTGTTATAAAAATGTAATGCTTGATTACCTGATTTTGGTGTATCTGCTTTGCGACTAACATAGCTTTCAGAAATCTCATAGGGACTCAAATCTGCTTCTTTAAAGCTACTGTTTTTTAATAAAGATTCTCTGGCAACCGGTATCTCACCGTAACCTTCAGCACTATACTTGAACACTTTCAATGAGTTTAAAGCTTTACCACTGAAATCGAAGAGCGCCTGGTTATCCCATTCTGAGCCACCATAATTAGTCTCATCAACAGCCGTGTCATAGCCGATTGCCGCAGTAGAAGCCCAGCCAGAACCGTGTTCTTCCCAAATCGGTATGTTGGCTTCTCTGTCAGCAGCTCCTACAGGTGTCCAAGCAGGCTCCCAATAAAAGACACCAATCGCATCTTCACCTGCTTTTACAGTTGCATCCATGACATCCCTAAGGGAATTGGCCTGTCCTTGAACTGTAGCAGGATAGCCACCAATATTTGTTTGTGTGGTAGAATTGACTACATTCTTTTGACCATCGCCGTCTTCCAGCGTATAAGCATAACTTGTTTCAGCGACCATTGTTTTCTTACCATAGGTTTCCGCGACTGTATTTAAAACGTAGGTTAGATTATCCAAAGAACCATGCCAGAAAGCATAGTAGCTTGTCGCAAACACATCATAATCAATTTGGTTTGTTTCCAATGCCTTTGCATAGTTGAGGATAGTACTGGTCCGATCGGGATTTGTGAAATGCATTGCGATTTGAATCGTCGGATCAACTTCTCTAACAGCCTTCGAACCTGCTCTAAACAATTCATAGCGACCATCACCGGCTTCACCAGCAATACCACTTCCAGTTGTTTCATTTCCCACTTGAACCATTTCAACATCTACACCGGCATCAATCATTTCCTGCAAGCTCGTTTTAGTGAACTCATAAAGAGCATCTGCTTTTTGCTCAAGTGTGTAGTTTGACCAAGCTTTTGGTGGGATTTGACGACCTGGATCCGCCCAAAAATCAGAGTAATGGAAATCGATCAAGACCTTCATGCCTGCTGCCGTTGCTCGTTGCCCCATCTCAATTGCTTTTGGTACATCACAATTTCCTGCTCCATATCCCTGTCCGTCCTCATTATAGGGATCATTCCAAACCCGCAGTCGAACGCAATTCACACCGTTATCACTTAGAATTGTGAAAATGTCTTGTTCGTTACCTGCTTCATTATAATAACGAACACCACTTTGCTCCTGAGCAATAATTGTGGAAATATCTGCGCCTTTGATAAAATCGTCAGGCATGTTTTCGACCTTTTCGATGTAAAAATCATTGATTTCTGAATCTGCGTTAGCTATTGCCGGAGTGGCAGATAGACCAATACCAGATAACGCACTGACTAACAACAACCATTTTGCTTTCTTCAAATTCTCATTCTCCTTTATTATCTTTTAATGTAAGCAGCAAGTAACATTAGCTATGATGCAACCCCTTTCACTTCAACTGAAAAAGAATCGAATCCTGGATACCAGCAATAAGAATTACTGGTGTTTGATAGATTCACTTTCCCCTTAAATTTGTCCCATTACAAAATTAATCGCACCTTTGGGGTCTTTGGTGAGGTTGATGTACTCTGCGCCTTTTGTCGCAACGACCTTCACACCTAGTTTGTCAGCATCCTTTTGAATATCCTCCAGATAAGAGGTGACTTGCGGAGCTAAGATAATCAAATCAAAGTTTTTCATGATATCGTAGTGTGAACCATAAGCACCTGCTTGTGCAGTGATATCGATACCCGTTTCCTCAGCGCCTTCTTCTAAAGCGTTCGCTAACATCGCACTGGTTCCAGCTCCCGCACATAGCACTAGTACTTTCTTGCCACCACCGATTTTCGCTTTCGATTCTTTAATGATAAAGGATGCTGTCGCACCGATTTTATTTATATTGTCAACAATCTTTTCTTTCGCTTCTTCGACAACAACATTTTTTGCTTCTTGTTCCACCAATTCAGAATCATACGCTTTGATAAATGGTAAATAGATGACTGAGTCAACAACAATCAGTACTAGCATTAGCACAATCGCCAATATACTGAAACCAGTCCCCATAACCAAACCAATTGGTGCTGGTGTTGCCCATGGCAGAACGGAGATGAAGCTGTTCATATTCAAAACATCCACGAAAAACTTGAATATCCAAACATTCACAATCGGTGCCAATAAGAATGGAATGAAAAAGTATGGATTTAAAATAATCGGTGCCGCAAATAGCAATGGCTCATTAACGGCAAAGGACACAGGGATAAACGAAGCCTTTCCGACCGCCTTTAACTGTTTTGATCTAGCAAATAGCATGAATAGAAAGGGTACAACTAAAGTAGCGCCAGTGCCGCCCATCGTGCCGACAAAGTTTCCTAAACCAACAGTTAAGACTTTAGATGCTTGTTCGCCATTTCTGAATAGTTCAAAGTTAGTTTCAACGTTAGCATAAATGATCGCTGCAATGGCTGGTTCCACGATGGAAGGACCATGAACACCAACAAACCAGAATAGTGCCATTGCACCCCAGATGATGGCAATTCCTAGATAGCCATCCGCAGCACCAAATAGTGGTTGTAACAACTCAATTATTGCTTCGGCAAAGGATGTGCCTACTAATTGACGAATTACAGTATCAATAAGGACGGAAGCAAATACGGCTAAAGAAAACGGAATAATATCACGAAACATTTGTGTAATCGTTCCAGGTACTTCTTTTGGCATTCTAATTGTAAGGTCTCGTTTCACACAGAATTTATACACATTTACAGTTATAAAAGCGGCAATAAACGCTGCAATCAATCCTTTTGTGCCTAAATAATCAGTAGAAATCCCACCTTCAATTTGATTGGCACCTAGCATCAGGAAGCCACAGATAGAAGCAAGCATCACCGAAATCTCATTGATTTGCTTGCCGGAATCGCTCATTTGACGATTCATAGAGTTCGCTAAACAACGTGCTGTCGTTCCGGCAACTAAAAGTCCCACAAAGCCCATTGAATAACCATAAACTTTCCAGAGCCAGCTGGAAAATGCTTCAGGCAAAGCGAAGTTAAAAACTTCAGGAACAGCGGCGACCATGATAAAAATACTTGAAAATAAAATAGCAGGCATTGCGGTTAAAAATCCATCACGAATTGCTCCTAAATAAATGTTCCTAGAAATTTTTTCAAAGAAAGGTTTGCCTTTTTCGATTTGCCTAATCACTACGTTCATTTTTCATTCCTCTTTTCTATTGTATTTTTCTTGATACAACTCTACGAAATCTTCTGCGATGTCCCGCAATAAAACAGTTGTCATCAGATGATCCTGTCCGTGAATGAAGATAAAGCCAATTTCTAACTCATCCCCTCCTGCTTCCTGTGCTAAAACCTGAGTTTGCGCATTGTGAGCCAGCTTCAAATTCTCATCTGCCTCTTGTAGAGATGACTCGATATTCGCAAAATTCCCAGCTTTTGCCTCACGGATCAATTTCAATAAAGTACTTCTCGCATCTCCAGAGTAGGCTACGATCTCAAAGCCAAGCATCGATAATTCTTTTTTATTCATTTCAGTTCTCCCTTCGTACATTACTTTTAACGTGCTCCTAATTAAATAATTGTCTTTGTATCACTGACCATCTTGTACCAATATGCTGATTCCTTTGGATAACGTTTTTGTGTTTCAAAATCGACATAAAATAAACCGTAGCGCTTTTTGTACCCATTGACCCATGAGAACACATCCATTAGAGACCAGATAAAGTAGCCTTTGATATTGACCCCTTGACTGATTGCTTTAGAAATCGCATTGAAGTGCTGGCGCAAATAATCAATTCGCGGTTCGTCCATTACGATTCCATCTTCGAAATCATCCTTGTAACCCAATCCATTTTCCGTAATGAAAATTTTATTGTAATTTGGGTATTCATCCTTGATCCGCACGAGAAGATCCTGCAAACCTTGGGGATAAATGATCCAATCCCAATCGGTTTTTGGTAAATCGTCACGAGCAATCCGCTCACCGATCCCTTTTATCCGATAAACCTGTGTACCTTTTTCACCGGTTGTATTGTAATTCAGGGTGCTTTCCCCATCATATTTCTTCACCCAATGGCTACCATAATTATTGATTCCTAAAAAGTCGTTGCGATTGGCAGCTTTCTTCATCTCGATAAAATCAGTTTCATCAATTTCCACCGATTGATTATTCGCTTTTAAAATTTCTGTCACGTAATCCCAAGTTGTCTCAGAATAGCAGCCAAGGTATGTGGCATCTAATAAAAGCTTGATAGACAATGCATCATCCAATTTAGCCGCATGGACATCTTCAGGAGCATCACTGGCTGGATACTTCGTTTCCAGCGAATGAACAACACCGATTTCTCCCTTGTAGCCACCATCCTTAAAAAGATTCACTGCCTGAGCATGGGCAAACATCATATTATGCAAACAGGTGACGGTTTTTTCAATATCAAACTGGACCTCTGGCGGAAACGCGCCTAACAAATACTGGTTAGATGCTACCGGATATATTTCATTAAACGTGCTCCAATAATAGACTTCCGGAAACTCTTCAAAGCAAAATTTCGCATAGTCCACAAAATGCTTAACATTTTCACGGTTCAAAAAATCATCGTTGTCAAATAGTTCTTTTGGCGTATCGAAATGATGCAGTGTTACAAATGGGATTACACCGTGCTTTTTACATTCTGCAAACACACTGTGATAATAATCCACTCCTTTTTGATTCACTTCCCCATATCCTTTAGGAAAAATCCGACTCCAGGCAATCGACATCCGAATACTATCGATATGGAACTTTTTGCAAAGCTCGATATCTACTGGATATTGATGGTAAAAATCACTAGCGGGATCGGCTGTATAGCGTCCTTTATCCACTAGAAACTTATCCCAGATTACCTGTCCTTTTCCATCGGCTGTTGTTGAACCCTCCGCTTGATAGGCGGCAGTTGCTCCCCCCATAATAAAATCCTCTGGTAACTTATTTAATGTCATTTTCTTCGCTCCTCATCTTTTTACAGTAAACGTTGGACATGCAAGGTCAGATAGACCTTCTCAGCATCACTAAGTTTTTTTCCCGACAGTTCTTGAATCACTTGGTAAATATGTTCGCCAATCTCATAAGCTTTTGGGTAATCCTCTTGTAAATGTCTTTCTAATTGCTCTGAAAAATTCTTTTCTTCTTTTACTTCTCTATCTAAATTTTCAATAAAATAAGAAAGATGAATAATAAGTCGATCATAAAAGTTTTGATTTTCTTTTATGCGGTTGATTCCGACTTTGTTTAACTCTTGTTCTACCGCTGTCAGAATCGGCACCTCATCAGCGACTTTCTTTTCCGCTACCGTATCTTGGCGTTTAGCATTAATAACATGTAAAGCGATTCGAATAATTTCATCGTCTGGATATTCGGAACTTATTTTCTTTCGCAAAATAGCAAGCGCATTCTTAGCTATCGCTATTTCATCAGGATATTGCTCTGAGAAATCCGGTAGCTTGTTGGGTTCATAAGTACCCTTTTTAATGTTTTTGTAACTCCAGTACAAGTGATCAGTTAGCGTTACATACAAGTATTCTTGAACTGGGTAATGATACTTCATGATGGCTTCATTGATTATTTCATAAGTTGTTTTGATAAATTCTAACGGGACCTCTTTTAGTAATTCAGTAAATTTGTATTGAGCATCCTTGTCTCTCAAAAGAAATACATCATTCACTTGGTCTTCTGGCAACAAGTCTCCCTTTTTCTTGCCAAAAATGATACCCTTACCCATAGCAATTCCTTGATCCTCATTTTCAAAACGAATAATGGCTATGTTGTTGTTTAATGGTTTAACAATTCGATACACAAGATCACCTCCATTCAAATAAAAAACCGCGAACGACAAATAGCAATTAATGAAAACTTTGCTGTTTGAAATTCGCGGTGTCGCCTAATCAGGTTAGTTACGATCCACTAAATATATGAATTATTTTTTGCATACTAAATATACCATGTAAAATAATTTTTGTAAACGCTTTTTAGTAAATATTTTTACTGATTTAGATAAATTTATTTTTAGAGAGGTTCCCACCTATATTAGACTACCCGTTTCGCATTAAGCTTACCAAAATAATTTAGTATTTACCTTTCACTTAAATATCAGTACGGTTACACAAGTATTATTCTTTGCGTGTTGTCATCTATATCTGAGACACTCATATAAATTTTCAACCGATTCAAGCAACGGATAATAAAAAAATTTTTTTTACTAAAAAGACTGTTATCAAACTCAGCTAGAGCTTGATCAAGTAAACTAGCGGGGTGCTTCTCTTAGCTAGAGTATTACTAAAAAGCTCTCATCGTCTTACTTATTGATATAGAACCCAATTCCTTTACTATCCAAAGTTTTTACACAGTTCAAAAAAAGCGACAAATTTCGTCGCCTTTAGTAGAATTGTAGAATTTTGGAAAACTAGCAGTGAAATTGGAAATATTCCCTCTTTTTTTGTTAGTTTTGAGCCATTTTAACTGAGTTTTACTATTACTTGCGATACATCTTAAACTCCAAATACAGATCATTGTAAATCTGCAAATATTCCGATCCTAAATCTTTATAGACCTCCAAATGACTAATCGTTTCGTCGTCGGGATAAAACTGCTTGTCCTCAGATATTTCTTTGGGAAGCATATCCATCGCGACTTTATTTGGCGTAGAATAGCCAATATACTCTGCATTGGTCTTGGCATTTTCTGGTCGCAGCATGAAATTGATGAAGTCATAAGCCCCTTCTTGATTCTCTGAAGTTTTAGGAATGACGATGTTATCAAACCATAGATTCGAACCTTCCGGTGGAATGACGTAATGCAAATCTTCGTTTTGACCCATCATATCGGCAGCTTCGCCGGAAAAAGTTACCGCTACGGCACTTTCTTCATTTGCCATGTACATCTTAATTTCATCAGCAACAATCGCTTTGACATTTGGGGTTAATTTATTCAATTTGTCAGTAGCCTGTTGCAGCTCCTTCATGTTCTTGCTATTGATAGAATTACCGAATGTAGTTAGCGACAAGCCCATTACCTCGCGAGCTCCATCAATCAACATGATATTATTTTGCAGTTCAGGTCGCCACAGATCTTCCCAGTGCTTGATCTTGTCACCATCGACGAACTTATCATTATAAACGATCCCCAACGTTCCCCAAAAATAAGGGATCGAATATTGGTTGTCTTTGTCAAAATCTTGGTCCAAAAAGCGGGGATCGATATTTTCCAAGCCTTTAATTTTACTGTGGTCTAAAGGCAGCAGCAGTTTTTCCTTTTTCATTTTTTGAATCATGTATTCACTAGGAATCGTGATGTCGTAGGAAGTACCGCCCTGTTTAATCTTCGCCTCCATCGCCTCGTTGGAATCAAAGGTCTCGTAATTCACTTTGTAGCCATACTCTTCTTCAAACTGCTTCAGCAAATCGGGATCAATGTAATCACCCCAATTGTAAATGTTTAACACATTGGAGCTGGCATTGCTGGCCCGATTCAACCGAAAATCAAAGAAGCTCAGCAGCAAAATGATGGCGATGACGCCGATAAAAAGAGATTGTAATTTTCTCATTTCAGTACGGACACCTCCTCAAATTCCCGCTTGCGTTTCTTGGCTTTTTTCGTGTTGTCGCGGCTAATGAAATAGTAGCCGATCACCAGCAGTAGCGAGAAGATAAAGACTAAAGTGGACAGTGCATTGATCTCCAAGCTGATCCCTTGGCGTGCCCGGGAGTAAATTTCAACAGACAAGGTAGAAAAGCCGTTCCCGGTTACGAAAAAGGTCACCGCAAAATCATCCAATGAATAGGTAAAAGCCATGAAATAGCCGGCAATCACACCTGGTGTCAAAAAGGGCAGCACAATATTACTTAACACTTGCAAGTTGTTGGCTCCCAGATCACGAGCGGCATCAATCATGGAATCGTTCATTTCTTGTAATTTCGGTAATACCATCAGCACCACAATTGGAATACTGAAGGCCACGTGTGACAAGAGCACGCTCATGAAACCTAATTGGAAGCTGCGTAAGTAACCACCTAGCATGGTAAACAAAATCAAGAAGCTGGCACCGATAATAACATCCGGCGACACCATCAAAATATTGTTCAGTCCCATTAAGGCATTGCGAGACCCCCGTTTGCGAGTGTAGTAAATCGACATAGCGCCAAAGGTTCCAATCGCCGTAGCAATCAAGGCAGATAGAAAAGCTAGCACGAAGGTCTGCAATACGATACTTATTAAACGCGTATCAGAAAACAGTGTTTCGTAATGCTCCCAAGTAAAGCCCGTGAAATTGGTCATCGTTCCGCCTTCGTTAAAGGAGTAGAAAATCAAATAAAAGATCGGTACATACAATAGAACAAAGACTAACACCAAATACAGATTGGACCAGGAAAAGCGTCTTTTTTTCACTTATGCTCGACCTCCTTTTTTCCGTTCGCCAGTCAGCATCATGACGATGAACATAGCGAAAATTAAGATGACCCCAATCGTTGAACCCATCCCCCAGTTTTGGGTGACTAAGAAATGTTCCTCAATCGCGGTACCTAAAGTAATTACCCGGTTCCCGCCGATCAATCTCGTCAACATGAATAAGGAAAGTGACGGGATAAAAACAGCCTGCACACCACTTTTTACGCCATTCATGGACAGCGGTAAAATCACGCGCCGGAAGGTATCAAAATTATTAGCCCCCAGATCGCGGCTAGCGCTGATCAATGAGGGATTAATTTCTTCCAAGGCATTAAAAATCGGCATAATCATAAAAGGCAATTCGATATAGGCCGCCACAAACATAAAACTAAAATCCGTAAACAATAGCTGCTTTGGTCCAATCCCGATAAAGGACAAAAATTCGTTGATGGACCCATTTGTACTAAAAATTCCGATAAAGGCATAGGCTTTCAGCAGCAAATTGATCCAAGTCGGCAGCACTACCAACAGCAAAAGCAATTGCCGATGCTTCAATTTCGACAAAAAATAAGCCGTTGGATAACTGATCAATAACGTCATTAAGGTAATCAAAAAAGCAAAAAGTACTGAATTCAACGTCATACCCAAATAGGTTTTCGAGGTTAAATAAGTATGGTAGTTGCTCAAGGTAAAATTGCCGTTCATGTCAAAAAAAGACTGATAGATAATCAAAATCACGGGAGCTATGACAAAGAACAGCAGCCAAAAATAATAAGGGATTGAATAAATCCGTCGCATACTTCTCAATGTTTTCGCCTCCTATTCTTCATAGCTTTCCAAACGGGCATCAAACTCTTCTTCCGTTTCATTAAACCGCATCACGTGAATATCCTCCGGCTCAAAAGCCAAGCCAATTTTTGTGCCTTCTTTAGCCTTGCGGGTGGAGTGAACCATCCATTCATTGCCATCTTGGTCAATCCCCATAATTTCATAATGCACCCCCCGGAAAAGCTGCGTATTCACGGTAATCACTAGCTTGCCTTTTTCTGGCGAAGTGATGGATAGATCCTCTGGACGTAGAACAACTTCCACTGGTTCATTGGGACGCATCCCACCATCGACACATTCAAATTCCTTGCCAACAAATTTTACTAAATTATCTTCAATCATTTCTCCGGAGACGATATTACTTTCCCCTACAAAGTCAGCGACGAAGTGATTAATCGGCTCATCATAAATATCCACCGGTGTTCCACTTTGAACAATCCGTCCTTTGTTCATAACAAAAATTTCATCACTCATAGCCAGAGCTTCTTCCTGATCATGGGTAACAAAGATAAAGGTAATGCCTAATCGTTTTTGCAATTCACGTAATTCATACTGCATATCTGTTCGCAGTTTCAAATCTAAAGCAGATAGAGGTTCGTCTAAAAGCAGGATCTTGGGCTCGTTGACAATTGCTCGAGCAATTGCCACGCGTTGGCGTTGACCACCTGACATTTCAGTAATTTCCCGATTTTCATAACCAGGGAGCTGAACGACCTTTAAAGCATCCTTAACTCTGCGCTCGATTTCGCTTTTTGACATTTTTTTGATTTTCAACCCAAACGCCACATTGTCAAAAACGTTCATATGAGGGAACAACGCATAATCCTGGAAGACGGTATTCACCTGACGTTTATTGGCAGGCACATCATTCATCCGTTTACCTTCTAGGAAAATATCTCCTTTCGTGGCATCGGTGAATCCAGCAATGATGCGCAAGATTGTGGTTTTTCCGCAGCCTGAAGGTCCCAACAGCGTATAAAAGCGTCCTTCCTCGATATCAAAACTGACATTTTTCAACACTGGTTCATCGTCATATTCTTTTACAACGTTATCAAACGAAATAATTGTATTTGCCATAATTCGCTCCTTTTTTTCATGAACAAGCTTCTTTAAAAGCTCCTTCGTTTTTTATATTCTCCCCTACAAGTAGGATTCTGTCGCAACCACTAAAACCTTTGTAGGTTTCTTGCCGTGGTTCAGCAGTCTGTGAGGCTTGCTGGCTTCGTAATAAATACTCTCGCCGGCCTGGGCAACAAAATAGGCTTCACCAAATTGAAGACCAACGGTTCCCTCTAAAACATAGATGAAAGTTTCAGACAAAGAGGGAGAAAATTGTTTGTACTGTCCTGTTTTCTCCAAGGTTAATAAAATAGGTTCCATTTCTTTTTCATTGGATTCAGGAATCAGCCACTTGATATGGTAACCATTCGTTTCATCGCTATAGGAAGTAGTATCTTCTTCTTTGTACAGAATTTTTTGCTCACCGGTTTTTTGACTAAAGAATTGCTCTGGTGTGACACCCAAAACTTCTAAAATGTCAAAAAAGGTTTCCATCGAGGGCGAACTCAGGTCCCGTTCCAGTTGGGAAATGTACCCTTTGGATAAATCGGTCCGTTCTCCCAGCTCTTCTTGAGTCAGATTTTTTTGAATCCGCAAATTTTTCAACTTCTCGCCTATTTCCATTAAGCCTCGCCCCCTTGTTTGGTAAAAGTAAACTTCTTGTTTAATAGCACCACTATAGTATACGAACTTTGGTTTAAAATGCAAGCCAGACAATTACATTTCTTAGCATTCTTTAACCTGATTTATTTGTAGGAAAAAGAACAGAGAAAGTTGCATTTTCCACAGTTTCCGCTAAGATGTAAGTAACAAACTTTTCATAATAAAGGAGCGATTCCATGACTAATTATCAATGCTTGCGTGTATTAAAAAATGAAGAAACAGTGACTACTGAAATTGAACAGTTTGAGGTGCCGGAATTACAGCCAGGTGAAGTACTAATTGCAGTCAGCTACTCTGGTATGAACTATAAAGATGCCTTGGCTACTAAGGCCAACACTGGTGTTGTGAGAAGCTACCCGTTAACCCCTGGGATCGATATGGCTGGAACCATTGCTGCAACCAATGATGAACACTTTGCCGTTGGCGATGAAGTACTTGCCACCAGCTACGGAATTGGCGTTAGTCAAAATGGCGGCTTCAGCGAAATGCAAGTTGTTCCCGCTTCTTGGGTGGTTAAGCTGCCTAAAGGCCTAACGGAAAAACAAGCAATGACTTATGGAACTGCTGGATTTACCGCAGCTTTATCAGTTGATGGCTTGGTGCAACACGGATTAAATGCCGAGAGTCGCGTATTAGTTACCGGTGCAACAGGCGGTGTCGGCGGCTTTGCTTTGCAATTTTTACAAAAAATCGGATGCAAAGAAATCATCGCCTTAACTAGAAAAACCGATCAGCAAGATTATTTAGCAAAACTGGGCGCAACAAAGGTCGTAACGCCGGATGAATTTTTCCCCGAAAAAAATCGGCCGTTGAATAAGCAGACCATTGATTATGTGGTTGATACTGTTGGTGGAGAACAATTGGGTAAGCTAATTCCATTTATCAGCTACAGCGGAAGTATGGCTCTGTGCGGAAATGCGGGCGGGATCAAATTGACTATGACTGTTTTGCCATTTATTCTGCGAGGGGTTAATCTTTTAGGAATTGATTCCGTAGAAACTCCGATGGAAAAACGGGCTGAGATTTGGGAAAAAATGGCGGATGAATGGTTAGTTGCTGAAGGGATTCAAGTGCAAGAAATTGCTTTAGAGCAAGTTCAAGCAACTGCGGATGCTATCTTAACAGGTAAACACGTGGGTCGGACTCTTGTTCGTCCTGGAGGCTTAGAATAATGAGAATTTTGATTACAGCCGGCGGAACTTCGGAAAAGATTGATGAGGTTCGATCAATTACCAATCATTCCAGTGGAAAATTAGGTAAAGCAATTGCTGAAGCCTTTTTAGCTGAAAATGTGACCATTGATTATGTTACAACGAAGCAAGCTCTTAAACCCGATAATACTCAAGTGTCTATTCATTTGATTGAATCAACAGCCGATTTAGAAGCTAAGCTTAAGGAATTATTGACTAAATATACCTATACTTCAGTCATTCACAGTATGGCTGTCAGTGATTTTACACCGGAGAGCTCGGTTACGATAGAAGATTTAGAAGCTACTATTGCAACTGAGCCTAATGATCTGCCAACAGCTTTAAAGGAAAAAATTCGAGAACGAACAGAGAAAAAAATTTCTTCTGATACTGATTATTTAGTGATTGTGTTAAAGAAAAATCCCAAAATTATTCAGCAGATTAAACAATTGCAACCAGAAACTATTTTAGTTGGTTTCAAACTTTTAGTCGATGTTCCTATGATTCAGCTTTTAGATGTAGCCAAGTCAAGTCTGGAAAAAAATAAGGCCGACTTTATTTTAGCAAATGATCTTTCAGAAATTAATGGTGAAACGCACCACGGCTATTTAATTAATCGGCAACACAAAGTAAAAGAAGCCCATACAAAGTCAGAAATAGCAGAGTTAATTAAACAAGAAGTACTCAGCATGGAGGAATCCAAATGAAAACAATTCTATTAGGTGTTAGCGGAAGTATTTCTGCTTATAAGGCGGCCGATTTAACCAATCAATTGACTAAGCTTGGTTATCAGGTTGATGTGGTCATGACAAAAAGCAGTATGGAGTTTATTACACCATTAACGATTCAATCATTGTCTCATCGCCTTGTACACACAGATGTAATGGATGAACCTGATCCGGCAAAAATCAATCACATTGAGCTAGCAAAACGGGCCGATCTTTTTTTAATAGCTCCAGCTTCGGCCAATACAATTGGCAAACTAGCTAACGGAATTGCTGATGACTTATTGTCAACCGTTGCGTTAGCACTCTTACCAGAAACGAAAAAACTAATTGCCCCAGCTATGAACACTTATATGTACCAAAATCCAATCGTTCAAAGAAATTTGTCCACCTTAAGAGATGTGGGCTATGAAGAAATTCAACCTCGTGAAGCTTTGTTAGCGTGCGGTGACTATGGACGCGGTGCATTAGCAAATATCCCCGAAATCGTTGAACGAACGATGAATTTATTAAAGGAGTAGCCCTGTGAAAAACACAAATGTTAAAAGCTTTACCTTAACCGCTATGTTTTTAGCGATTATGATTATCTTGGCAGTCACTCCACTAGGATTTATTCCGATTGGCCCGATTAACGCTACTACGATGCACATCCCAGTTATCATCGCTTCTATTGTTTTAGGACCGAAGATCGGTGCTGGATTAGGCGGTATTTTCGGAATTATCAGTTTGGCAAGATCAACGGTGATAATCACACCAATGTCGTTTGTTTTCTCACCTTTTATTGCTAATCCTTTGACTGGTCAAGGTGACTGGCGCGCAATCATTGTAGCGATTATTCCACGAATTTTAATTGGGGTAATTCCATACTTCGTTTTCGTTGGCGTCCAACGTCTTTTTAAATCCAAGACTCTACCAGTAAGTCTTTTTATTGCAGGATTAGCTGGTTCTATGACGAATACTGTTTTAGTAATGAATTTGATTTATCTCTTTTTTAGAGACAGCTATGCTACGGTTACACAAGTAGCTGCTGATGCTGTTTATGGAGTTATTTTAGGAATTATTTTTGGTAGCGGCTTAGTGGAAGCCATCGTTGCGGGGATTGCTACTGCAGCAGTCTGTGCGGTTTTGTTGAAGCTGATGAAAAAATGAAAAACGAGTGGAGAAGTTAGCTTTTCTCCACTCGTTTTGTCGTTTACTCTTCTGGTAAGATGTCTTCTTTTGCAGCTTGAATGATATCTTTTGACATGAAATAGCTGTAGGCAACCGCCAGCAATGCGGTGAATAACAAGATAAATCCTTGATTGCTTTGGAAAAAGTCAGCACCAAATACTAACAATACAATACTTGGAATGACAAAAACTGGAATATTGACTTTCAAATTACTGATAATAGTAGGTACGATTAATGCGCCAAACAGCGCTGGCAACAAATTAGCAAAGGCTGGATTAATGATCGGATTGTTATAAATCGGTTCAATAATTGGCGCCAAGAACAACATACCTGCTAAGGCAATCGTAGTTGTCACGATTGTACACGTAGAAGCAGCGAAGATAGAAACTAAGTCCCCTCTTTCTGTTCCCGCTTCAACTCCCAATAAGTCCATCGCATTTTTCGATGCTGGTACTTTCATATTCGACAAATCCCCAGTTACACAAGAAGTGTACAATGCGCCGGCACCAATAATTGGTGCGTAAGATAAATTTTCACTAACCCCGGCAACTGTAAATGTAGCCAGTAATGGCAGTGCATTTTGAAATACTAGTGCATAATCGATATGTGCGTTGTAAACACCTGATAAAATAATCGGTAGAGAAATAAATGAGATTAGACAAATCAGTACTGTCAGCCTTCCAACAAGGTGAATACGATTATTAAATATAGCTTTATTCATGGTCGGGTCAGTCCTCTCTTAAAATAATGGATTAATTAAACAAGCAAAGATCATCCCTACCAATAAACTAATAGTAAAGGCATGTTCCTTCATTTTTGGATGAGTTTTCGCAATATGATTGACAAGTACAGCTACTCCACCTGCAACTAAAAAAGTTAAAATTGCTACTGGATTACCAATATTAGTTAAGGTTGGTGCAGACAAAGTTCCATACAACGCTACGAAAACCGCACTGGTGATTACAGGAATTAATACTGCGTTGCGATCCATTAGTTTACGGACACCTTTTTCATAGCTTTTTAAGAAAATTAAGTTGAAAATATTTCCGCCTAAAATCCCTAAAGTCAAAATTAACAGAATTGATAAGAAGACGCCCACCGGAAAGTCAGTATTGTAAATATTGGCATAATCGAAAGATTCAGCGGCCATATTAGCAACCATTGTTTCGTACGTTACAGAACCTACAACACTTAGTCGCATCCACGGAAAGTACTTTCCTAACGCAGGTACCAAAATCAAATAACTAGCTAAAATTGGCATTGAAGGAATAATAGAAAAAAGCGCAGTACTTTTGATTACTTTTTTCACGTCTCCATCGGTCATACCAATTTGCAGCGCTCGTTTACGAGCCATCAAACTCATAATGATCGGTTGTGAAATTACTATTACAACAATCAATGCACAGATGATCAACATCGGCAGTCCGTTTGCTACTTTTAAAAATTCCATAGTTTCCCTCCTAGTGTACTAATTATTTTTTGCTAGCCAATCCATCGCAATAATCGTATAGACTGCCGCACCTTTGCTTAAAACTGCTTCATCAAAGATTACTTTTGGATGATGCACAAAATATGGGTACTCATCAGAATGCCCAGAAGTCAGCAGCAACATGCTGGATGGCACTTCTTGTGTTACATAAGAGAAGTCTTCAGAACCGCCTAGTTTGTGCATTCCAGCTTCTACCGGAGAAGCAATATCACCAGGGAATGCTTGTGATAAGCTTTCACGAATTGCCTCTGTTACGTCGTGATCAACCTCTACAGTTGGACAGCCTTCGATCATTTGTACATCTACTGTTGCTCCAAAGGCTTGCGCTACTCCTTCAGCAATCTCAGGAATACGTTTGAAGATGAACTTGCGTACCTCTTGATCGAATGTTCGGATAGATCCGCGCATGTAAGCAGTGTCTGGGATCGCATTGTCCACTACGCCGCCTTTCATAATTGTCGTTGAAATGACTGCACTGTCATACATCGAAATTTCTCTAGCTTCTAAGGCATGCAAAGCCAGATGAATATGACTCATAACAGTCAGCGGGTTAATAGTCAGCTCCGGAGTTGCCGCATGTCCCCCCTTACCTTGGATGTTGATTTCAAACCAATCAGAGGTAGAAGCAAATGGCCCTGCTTCAGGTACTAGAACCATTCCACTCTTCACAGGCAGGCCAGGAAAAACATGGATCATCGCTGCAGCATTGACTTTGGGATTTTCCAAGACGCCATCGTCAACCATCGCCTTTGCCCCTTGCAATATTTCTTCACCTGGCTGAAACATTAACTTTACTGTACCTTTTAGCTCAGACTCATGTTCTTTCAACAATTTTGCTGCACCGTAAAGCATCGTTGTATGAAAATCATGTCCACAAGCATGCATGTTCTCATTTTCAGAGGCAAAAGGCTCACCAGATTCTTCTTTGATTGGTAACGCATCCATGTCGCCACGAATTAAGAAGCAAGGTTCCCCTTGACCTATTGTAACCACCAATCCTGACTCTCCCATTACTTTGGGCTCTAAACCTAGTTCCTCCAACTTTTGTTTTGTTAAAGCCATAGTTTTTGGTAAAGCCATGCCAATTTCTGGTTGACGGTGTAAAGTTCGACGCATCTCCACCAACTCTGCTTGTAAATTCTTTGCTTCATCTAAAATTCTTTCCATTTTATAACCTCCTTAATCATTTTATAATGTATCACAACGAAATATCATATGTCAAATTACCTTACACAAAATATAGATAGGCACTTTATCTCTATCCCGAAACTAAAGAAAGCGCTTCATTTCAACCATAAAATAATATGTTTATTTAAAAAAATAAATTACGGCTTTTTTTATAAAAAAAATTAGATTCTGCGTTACATTTTCTACCCTTATTTTTAAAAAATATTTGTCTTGTGGTTTCAGAAGAATATAAAAAAGCAAGTGGCATGAAATTTCATTACGCTACCTGCTTTGTGTTATTATCCAATTTTAATAATTTGCCTATGTTCATTTTGGCTCTTCGCCAATAATCCGAACTTCAGTCTCTAGCAATACGTCAAACTTCTCTTTTACTACCTGCTGAATATGCGCAATCAATTCTATATAGTCAGTAGCTGTAGCATTATCGACATTAACAATAAACCCAGCATGCTTCATTGAGATTTGTGCCCCGCCCCATTTTAACCCTTGCAAACCCGCATCTTGGATCAACTTACCAGTAAAATGACCTGCTGGACGCTTGAAAACACTTCCGCAAGAAGGATATTCTAACGGCTGTTTTAATTGTCGGAGCTCTGTTAATTCAGTCATACGTTTTTGAATTATCTCATATTCTCCTTCTACTAGCTTAAAACGAGCACTCAGTACAACAGCTGCTTGATCTTGAATCGCAGAGTGACGGTAACTGAAGTTCATTTGTTCAGGTCCCCACGTTTCTAAACGACCATCTGCCAATAAAACATCTGCTGACTCAAAGACATCTTGTAACTGTCCGTCATACGCCCCAGCATTCATAAATACGGCTCCACCTATACTTCCAGGAATTCCACAAGCAAATTCAAATCCTGCTAACGAATGATTTAATGCTACATAGGTTGTATCGATTAACTTAGCACCAGCATCAGCAATAATTGTTTTATCCTCTACCTTAATGGTGGTCATCTCTGATAGCATAATCACTACTCCCCGAATACCACCATCTTTTACAATTAAATTACTCGCATTGCCTAAAACAATCCATGGTATCTCGTTTTCTCGACAATAATCGATTAGTTGTTTTGCTTCGTTTTTGTTTTTTGGAAAAGCTAATACATCTGCAGGCCCCCCTGTTTTTGTATAGGTATATTCCATTAAGTGTTTATCTAGTAATACTTTAATCCCAGGTAGCGCATCAATTATTTTTGTTCTATCCACTTCAATTGTTCCTTTCTTGTGACATCCTTGTCATTTTAGCATGTGATTACCGATCGTGCCACCCCTTATAATTCGTGAAGAATCTGCTGGTTAATCATTTCTTGACACAAACGATGACTCAATAGAATGTGTTCCTGTTTCATGATAACCGGTTCGGCGCCCTTAAGTGCAGCTAGAAAAACCAGTACCATTTGTTCGAAACCTCGTTTTTCTAACGTTGTTGTCCAATCTCCAAAACGTTGAACAGTTGTTGTATTGCCTTCTTTAATCATCAAATCAGTCAATTGATCTAACACTAATGTCTTGTAGGCATTGGTGACTTGATAACGTTCTGCCTTAAAACCACTTCTCAAATCCATTGTTAAATGCGCTTCAGTATGGGCATTGCTTAATAACATCCGTGCGTAAGTCATTTTTCCGGCCTCTTGAGAGATTTTAGTGTGTACTTGGTCAATTTTACCATTTAATAAGTACACACCTGTATCTACTAAATGAATAAATAAATCGTAAATACCATACGTTGTCTCCAGAGGATGGTTAACTTCATTCTTTTCGAGATGAATTACGCGCTTTTCCGGCAAATTATATAGCTCTTCTACCATCGGAGCAAAACGTCGATTAAATCCTACCATAAAGATCAGGTTTCTTTCTTGAGCTAATTTAGTCAATTGTTTCACTTCATTATAATTTTCGCTGACTGGTTTATCGATAAAAACGGCTACATTTTGTTCCAAACATTTTTTAGCTAGTGCATAATGAGCACTTGTAGCCGCGTGGATAAAGCACGCATCAATTTTTTTAGCTAATAATTCGTCGATTGTTGCTGCTGTTTCTTGAAAGCGATATTTTTGTGAAACTTTTTTTCGAACTGTTTCTTGTCTTGTGGAAAAGATAAAGGTTGCTTGATCGCTTAGTTTGGCATAAGTCGGTAGATACGCTTTTTGAGCAATTCCGCCTAACCCAATGACACCAATTTTCATAAAATGGCCTCCTCAGCTATTTTTCGTGCATCTTCATTTTACCACTGACTGGTGGATTCTCAACTATCACTAATGTTTGTTTGTCTAAGACTTTTTCGTTAGAATAAAGAAAAGGGAGGAATTATCTTGAAGCTAATCTCATGGAATGTAAACGGTCTGCGCGCCGTAATGAAGAAAAATTTTATGGATGTGTTCAATGAACTGGATGCAGACTTTTTCTGCTTGCAGGAAACAAAGCTGCAGGAAGGTCAAATTGAAATGGATTTACCTGGGTATCATCAATATTGGAACTATGCAGAGAAAAAAGGGTACTCAGGTACCGCCATTTTTACTAAACACGAACCATTATCTGTTACTTATGGTATGAATAATGAAGCACACGATAGCGAAGGTCGCCTAATTACCTTAGAGTATGAAGACTATTACGTCATTACCTGTTACACGCCAAATTCCCAAAACGAATTAAAACGGTTAGATTATCGAATGGAATGGGAAGATACCTTTTTAGCTTATTTAAATAGTTTGAAAGCAACTAAATCAGTCATTTTCTGTGGCGACTTGAATGTTGCACATGAAAATATTGACTTAAAGAATTGGAAAACCAATCAAAAAAATGC
Source organism: Enterococcus sp. AZ109 (assembly GCF_051714625.1). Lineage (NCBI taxonomy): Bacteria > Bacillati > Bacillota > Bacilli > Lactobacillales > Enterococcaceae > Enterococcus > Enterococcus sp. AZ109. Next base: position 929,501 of record NZ_JBIOSF010000001.1, read on the forward strand.
GGGTTTTACGCCGCAGGAACGAGAAAAATTTTCTGTTCTTCTAAATAATGGGTATATTGACACCTTCCGTTATTTTTATCCCGAGGTAACTGGTGTCTATTCTTGGTGGAGCTACCGTTTTAATGCTCGCAAGAATAATGCGGGTTGGCGGATTGACTATTTTGTGGTCTCAGATGATTTGAAAGACAAGTTGGAGGATGCTAAAATTTGGACAGAAATTATTGGCAGTGATCATTGTCCTGTGGAACTAGATATCCGCCTTTAAGATTTTTTGAAAAAAGATAGACCTGCTACTCAATTGGACCTATTTATGGTACAACTGAGTGGGAGGTTTTTTTGATGAATTTTATTGCGATGGATTTTGAAACGGCTAATTACCAAGCCCATAGCGCTTGTTCCTTAGCTCTAGTGATGGTTAAAAATAGCCAAATAGTTGGTGAGTATTATTCACTAATACAACCAGAAACAAATTTCTTCTGGAAAAATATTCAGATTCATGGTATTCATCCAGCTGACGTTTCTGATGCGCCAAAATTTCCAGCTGTATGGAATGAAATCCAAAAATATTATCGAAAAGACCGTTTAATTGTGGCTCACAATGCTGGTTTTGACACTAAAGTGTTAGCTGGTTGTTTAGACTATTACCAACTGCCACAGCCTCATTACTTATCCTTATGTACTGTCCAAACGAGCCGTAAGCTTTTTCCCAAAATGTACAATCATCGTTTGAATACTGTTTGCAGCGAGCTGAATATTCCTTTAGATAATCATCATGATGCACTCGAGGATAGCCGTGCCTGTGCTAAAATATTACTGCACCAAGAAAAGCATTTTGGTATCGACCCATTAAAAGAATTAGTCAAACCTCTATAGTGTGGCTGTGACATGAAACGTCACAGCCGCTGAAAACTGCCTAATCGGTGTTCCCTGAAGCAGCTATTTTGAGAAATAAGCCGCATCATCGCAAAAATCTGTCACAACCTCATTTAATCAATCATTAAACTCATTAAATGTACATCCAAAAATGCCCCCTGATTGTCCCGTGCACCGCGTGCCATAGTCGCTTCTAATTTGAAACCAACTTTTTCATACAAATGAATTGCTCGTTCATTTTGGGCTTGCACAGTTAATTCCAATCGCCGGATCACTTGACTTTCCTGCGCCCAATATAAGATTTCTTCCATCAGCAAACTGCCTAAACCGATACCCCAAAATTCTTTTAGAATGCTAATGCCAACTTCTCCAATATGAGCTACACGATGCTCTTGAGAAGACTTCACTGACGCATTTCCAACCAATTGATCGTTCACAAAGGCAACCAACAATAGATTATTGGCGCTCTCATACAAATTTTCTAAATGCATGGCTAGCATTTCGGGCGTTAGGTCCATACCCGTCTCATCCATCACTAAATACTCTGTTTCTATGGATACCTGACGGCTTAGTTGCAATAACTCTCGTGCATCATCAGGAATTGCTTCGCGGATTACAACATCAACTGCTTCACTCATCTATTTGTCCCCACAATTTCATGACACGCTGTTTCAAGTCAGTTCCTTGAATACCATGTGCGGCTAATTCCACTCGACGCTTCTCTGGATTTTGCGAGTCTTTATGTAAAAGCAACTCTAAATAGTCTTCTGGTAAATACTCACCCAATTGCTGTCCCCATTCAATCACGGATAAGCCCTCACCTTCAAAATAGTCGTCTAAACCTAAATCATCCGCCCCACTTTCAATCCGGTAGACATCCATGTGATATAAAGGAATTCTCCCTTGGTCATACTCACGAATAATCGTATAAGTGGGACTTTTAATCATCTGTTCGATTCCTAGACCTTTAGCAATCCCTTTAGTCAATGTTGTTTTGCCTGCACCTAAATCGCCAGTTAAGACTAAGTTATTTCCTGGTTCGACAACCTTGCCAATTATTATGCCCAATCGTTCAGTCTGTTGCACATCATTTAAAGTAATCAATTCACTTAACTCCTTTTCAGACAATCTCTAACTGACAGTATACCGATTTACCCTTATTTTGCAAAGTAAAGAAAAAAAGCGGCTGCCATAAAATGACAGCCGCATAAATATTCGTTTAATTCATTAAAGTCTGTGCTGCGGTAATGATAGACAATTTATATACGTCTTCTTCATTTGCGCCACGAGAAAGATCAGAAACTGGTTTATTTAAGCCTTGTAAAATTGGTCCAATCGCTTCAAAGTTACCTAAGCGTTGAGCAATTTTATAGCCAATGTTTCCAGCTTGCAATTCTGGGAAAACAAAAACGGTTGCTTGGCCCGCTACTTTTGAATCTGGAGCTTTCAACTGAGCTACACTCGATACATAAGCAGCATCAAATTGTAATTCACCGTCGATCACATAGTCTGGAGCTAATTCTTGTGCAATTTTAGTTGCTTCAACTACTTTGTCTACTTCTGGTGCTTTAGCAGAACCCTTAGTAGAGAAACTCATCATGGCAACTTTTGGCTCAATATCAAATAATTCTGCTGTTCTTGCAGATTCTACTGCAATTTCAGCTAATTCTTGTGCATTTGGATTCACATTGATTGCACAATCTGAGAACAAGTATTTCTCTTGGTCACGACCACGTAACATAATCATTGCGCCACTTGTACGGCTAACACCAGGACGAGTTTTGATAATCTGCAATGCCGGACGAACTGTATCGCCAGTCGAATGAATTGCGCCAGAGACCATTCCCTCGGTAATGCCCATGTAAGTCAGCATTGTACCAAAGTAGTTTTCATCTTTAAGGATTTTTTCAGCGTCTTCTTTTGACACTTTCCCTTTACGACGCTCGACGAAGGCTTCTACCATTTCATCCCAACGATCAAATTGCGCTGGATCAATCACTTCAAAGTTATCTGCTTGTAGTCCACGAGCTTTCGCTGCTTTTGCGATCTCATCATGATTACCAACTAATACAGGCTCTAATAATTCTTCTGCTTTCAAACGAGCTGCTGCTCCCAAAATACGTGCATCTGTAGCCTCAGGAAAAACAATTTTAATTTGGCGACGAACAATCTTAAATTTTAAGCTATCAAATAGTTCCACTTATAAAACCCTCCAGTTGTTATTTACTTCCACATGATACACTATTTCGCAAGAAAAAAACAGAAAAATTTTGCTGTATTACAAAAAAAACTTAGTAAACAGCGTAAAAACGTGGTTTTCCCATTATTGTGTCTATAACAGCAACCGTTGTCATGCTACACTGTTTCAGGAAGCTGCCAATTAATTGGTACTTCCCCCCAGCTAGTCAGCAATTCATTTGCTTGCGAAAAAGGTTTAGATCCAAAGAATCCCCGATTAGCAGATAAGGGTGATGGATGTGGTGATTTGATAATCGCATGTCGAGACGTATCAATCATCGCACTTTTTTCTTGTGCTGGTTTGCCCCAAAGGATAAATACAATCGGCTCTTTCCGTTGATTTAATTTTTTAATCACCGCGTCTGTCAATTGCTCCCAGCCTTTACCACGATGAGAATATGCTTGCCCTTCTCTCACTGTCAAGACGGTGTTTAGCAATAATACGCCTTGTTTTGCCCAGCTAACTAGATTGCCATGTTTTACAGGAGCGATTCCCAGGTCGCTATGCATTTCTTTGTAGATATTGCGCAAAGACGGTGGAATTGCAACACCAGGTTGTACTGAAAAAGACAATCCGTGCGCCTGATTAACACCGTGATAAGGATCTTGTCCTAATATAACTACTTTGACTTTTTCATAAGGGGTTAATTCTAAAGCTTCAAAAATATGAAACATATCTGGATGAATATTTTGTGTTTTGTATTCCTGTTTTAAAAACTCACGTAATTCTAAATAATAAGGTTTTTCAAATTCTTCTTGCAAGTGATCTTGCCAAGTATTATGGATTATTTTTTTCATTGCATTGATTTCCTCCTATATAAAACATATCAAAACTTACTTTATATATCTTAGAATATGGTACAACAACAGTAAGTACCAAGTCCAATTTACCATAAGCTCTAGCGATAATTAACTCATCAATAAATGGTTAATACAAGTATACTTTAACATGAATTTTTATTAATTCCAGTAAATGAAATACACCGATATATAGTTGTTCTTTAAAGGGTGCTGATTTATCCTTTTTTTTGAGGTATAATAATAGTTGACGTGCTTAATCGAGAAAGAAATACATAGAACAAGAAAGCTAGGTGAATTATTTTGATCAAATTGATTGCTTCTGATATGGATGGTACTTTACTAAATAACCACATGAAGGTACCTGAAGAAAACATCAAAGCCATTGCTAAAGCGCAAGCAGCTGGGGTAGAGTTTATTACTGCTACTGGACGTGGTATAGGACATGCTCTTGTTTCATTGGATGAAGCCAATATTCATGTCCCAATGATTTTATTAAATGGCGCTCTTGTATTAGATTCCAGCGGAGAAATTTTATTTTCTGTGCCGATTCCTCAAGTAAAAGCCTTCCAAATTATGGATTTATTGGAAGAGGCCAACATTTATTTTGAAATTTTTACAGCCAAACATGTTTATTCAGAAGACAAAGTGTATCGAATAGATTTCTTTTCAAGCCATTTAGCAGAAATGGTGCCCGAGCTAACACCCAAGATGGCGATCGCAGCGACTGCAGAACGATTAACGATTTTACCGATTACTTATGTCGATGATATGCGACAAACTGTGCTGGACAACGATGAAAAGATTTTAAAAATAATCGCCTTTGACAAAAATGGTCCGGCTAAATTAAAAACGATTACTGAAAAATTGAACACATTAGGTGAATTAGCAATCGCAGCTTCGGAATCTAGTAATATTGAAATTAATCACGAAAATGCCCAAAAAGGAATTGCTTTAGCTCAATATGCTGAATCTAAAGGGATTACTGCTGATGAAGTCATGGCAATTGGAGACAATTTTAATGACGTCAGTATGCTGAAATATGCTGGAACCAGCTTTGCCATGGGAAATGCTGAACCTGCTGTAAAAAACTATGCCAAATTTGTAACTGACACAAACGTAGAAAACGGAGTTGCCAAAGCCATCGAACAAGTCCTGGAATAAACAATTACCAAAAGTGGTGAAAAAAATGACAGAATATCTGATTCAAGAAAGACACCTAAGTTCAGCCACACGAACCATCGTGAAAGATGCAGACGGTAAAGCAGTCTACTTAATGGTTGGTCAATGGGGCAGAAAGGGCAACGTTCTTTCACTCTATGCAATGAACGGACAAATGATCGCATACATCAAACAAGCCAGCGTAGTTTTTGGTCGTAAATTTGAAATCTACCAAAACTTTACTAAAGTTGGCACCTTACATAAAATCTTCAATTGGCCAGGAGATTTCTACTACATTAAACAGCTAAATTGGGCTGTCTACGGAAATATCTACAGCCACCATTACGCAATTAATCACTTTAATCGCCGAATTATGACCATGGATAAGGCCAGCTTTTTAACTGGTGATTATTATGTGATAGATGTCAATCATCCTAAAAATGCCCCTGTTGCTATTTGTGTGGCCGCTATTATGGACTACTGGTTATACAACCGGAGCAAGCCAAAAGAAAAAAGAGCAGCTTCGAAAACTGCCCTTTGCTCGATTAACAGCTGACCTTTTCTCGGACAGCTGTTTTTATTTTACGCTGCATATGATCATACAAATGCCCACTAATCGTATGCTGTCCAACTACTTCGAATCCTTCCCGCAGGTATAGTTTTTTGGCTCCTGGGTTTAACCGATCGACGCTTAAGCCGACAATCTCTTCCTCATCCCGCATTGCCAATAAATCAACGGCTTCCAACAGCTGTGAACCGATTCCTTGTCCACGAAATTCAGCTCCCACAGCAATAGAATCTAAGTACCATTCATTGGGAAAAGCTTCTGGGTCGATAAACATTTCAATATCTTCTGATAAACCTTTAGAAGCTAAATAGTTTTTTAATGGTCGATCAATGATCGGTTCATCCTTTGCTGGATATCCAAAGGCAGCTCCTGCAATTTTGCCATCTATTTCAGCCACTATTCCCCGCTCATAACCAAAGCGATAGGTTGGATCATCATAGGCTGCGACGATTGCTTCCTTAGCAGCAGTTTCGCCATATTTTTCTAAAAATGGCAGCTCCATATCCTTTAAAATAACCAGGACTAATTCAGCAATAGCAGGTCCATCTTGTTTTTCCGCAAATCTTATCATTGTAAAACTCCTTTTTTATAACATGTACTATAATTTCATTGTATCATGCCATTGCCGGAAACAAAAGTCATCTACTCTTTTTTTAATATAGTGTTTTCTGTTATGATAAGATCAAGGGGGAAATGCAATGGTTAAAAAAATTGGGAAATTATTGCTGTCACTTTTATTTCTTATACTGCTCATTTTAGGTTCTTATGTGGGCTATTTGTATATAGCATATGACCGACTACCGGATAATCAGAACTTAGTGATTGAGCAGGAAACAGATGAGCAACTGAAGACTGATGTTACCTATCGAGCAATGACTTTCAACATTGGCTATGGTTCCTACCCGCCAAGCTACAGTTTCTTTATGGACGGAGGTACAAAGTCACGAGCCGACAGCAAGAATAGCGTAGAGAAGAATTTACGAGGTGTTATAGAAACAACTGAAACAATCGATCCAACTTTAGCTTTCTATCAAGAGGTAGACGAGGATGGCGATCGCTCAAAGCATGTCAACGAGGTTAATTGGTTGAGAAACTATTTATTGGGTTACAACAGTCTTTATGGACAAAATTACGACTCGCCTTACCTGTTTTATCCTTTCAATCAGCCAATCGGAAAAGCTACATCTGGTTTAGTTACTATGAGTAAAGCGACTATGACTGACGGCAAGCGTTACTCATTGCCTATCGAAACAAATTTTAACAAATTTTTGGATCTGGATCGCGCCTTTACCTCAACCAGAATTCCAATCGATGGTAGTAATGATTTGATTGCTGTTAATGTGCATCTCTCAGCATATACGAAAGATCGTTCTGTTCAGGAAGCACAATTGAGTAAACTATTCAATTATATAGAAGATGAATATAAAAAGGGAAATTATGTAATTGTAGGCGGCGACTTTAATCATGATGTATTAGGTAATAGTCCGGAGGTATTTGGAAATAGTGGCAAACGCGAAAGTTGGAATCAGCCTTTTCCTAAAGAAGATTTACCAGCAGGCTTCGAAATACCAATCGATGGTTTAGCTAACGCTCAGATTCCGTCATCTCGAAAACTAAATGAACCTTACGATAAAGAGACAGCCGAAGTTACATTAATTGACGGTTTCATAGTCTCTGACAATGTAACGGTTGAAAAAGTTCAAGTCGAAGATGCTGAATTTGCCTATTCTGATCACAACCCTGTCTGTATGGAGTTCCGTTTTGAAAAATAGAAAAAGCTCTGAAGCCGTCTTCAAAAATGAAGATTTGCTTCAGAGCTTTTTTAGTTTGCTCTTAACTGTTTCAGAATTTTTTTAGCTTCAGATATGTTCATTTGCGGAGCCTGCTTTAGTAGTTGCACAACTTTGGGAATTTCCTTTTCCTGTGCTCCTGCAGTGATTGCCAGTGACCGGCTCTGTAACGCCATGTGACCCTTTTGAATCCCTTCGGTCACTAGTGCTCGCACTGCGGCAAAGTTTTGCGCTAGACCGACAGCTGTGATGGTTTCGGCTAATTCTAATGCAGTAGTTGCACCTAACACCTTCAAACTCAGTTGGGCTTTAGGCAAAACCTTGGTTGCTCCTCCAACGGTACCTACAGCCATTGGTAAAACCAAACAACCAATTAACTGGCCGTCTTCAATTGTCCAATCTGTTAAGCCCTGATAGCTACCATTCCTCGCTGCATAAGCGTGTACAGCTGCGGACACTGCTCGGGTATCATTTCCGGTTGCTAGAACTACCGCTTCTATCCCATTCATAATTCCTTTGTTATGCGTCGCTGCACGGTAAGGGTCCAATTTGGCATAGGCTGAGGCTTTCTCAATTTTTTTTGCTGTTTCTTCACCAATAACAGTAATTGGCAGCTGACAAGAAGCTTTGACTAAAGAATGCGTCGCATAATTACTCAAAATACTAAAAAGAATATTCACGTCCGGTAGCTCACTGCGGATTTCTTGTGCAACACCTTCTAACATCGTATTTAAAATGTTTGCTCCCATCGCATCTTTTACATCTGTAATTAAGTCAATTGAGACATATCCCTGCTCGACAAATGCACGTGTTTGGATTTCTTTAAGTCCTCCTCCTCTTTGATAAATCGAAGGATAGGCTTTTTGAGCGCTAGTAAAAAGCTGCTTTTCATGCTCATTTACCCATTTCTGTAAAAACGCGATATCTTCCACATCTTGCAAGACGATCTGACCAATCATTGCACGTTCAGACACTTCAGTTTGAATGCCTCCATAATTGCCTATAATTTTTGCAGCATTGCTTGCAGCAGCAATAACTGAAGGCTCTTCCGTAGCCATTGGAATATCTTTAGTCTGTCCGTTAATCAAAAAGTTGCGGGCAAGTCCTAATGGAATAGCTACCTCACTAATTTGATTTTCAATTAAATTATTAGAAATTTTTTCTGGAAGTACTGTGTCATTGGCTAACTGTGCCGCCTCTTCAGCTGTAATTTTTTCTTCAATAACTAACTGAGCCAGACGCTCAGCTTTAGTCAGTTGATAAAACTTTTTTTTTTGCGTTTCTGTTTCTTCACTCTTGCGAATCATCAAAGCTAGACCAATCCCACCACCAACGCACAAGCTGGCGATACCTCGTTGTTTGTCCTCGTGAATTAACTCATGAAGCAAGGTTGTAACAATTCGAGCACCACTAGCACCTATTGGGTGTCCTAGAGCAATTCCACCACCATGAATATTCAGTTTTTCATCAGGTATTTGTAATTCATTTTGGACGGCCACAGATGCTGCCGCAAATGCTTCATTAATTTCAAATAAATCGATAGCTGCTTGGTTTATTCCTTGCTTTTCCAACAATTTTTCAATTGCTAAAACGGGTGCAACTCCCATTATACTAGGATCAATACCAACCTCACTATATCCTTCGATTATAGCTAAGTAAGGCAGGTTATTCACTTCAGCATAAGTTTTGGAAGCTAATACGAGCGCCGAGGCGCCATCATTCAAAGTAGAAGCATTTCCTGCCGTTACTAACCCATTTTCTTTGAACGCAGGTTTTAAGCTAGAAATTTTTTCCAATGTAGTATTTTCACGAATCCCTTCATCCGAAGTTAATGTGCTACCATCTGCTAACATAACTGGTATAATTTCTATTTCAAAAGCACCATTCGCTCGTGCTCTACCAGCTTTTTGTTGAGAGTCATAGGCAAAGGCATCTTGTGCTTGGCGTGATATTTGATACTCTTTAGCCACCTTCTCCGCTGTTAATCCCATATGTCGACCACTAAAGGCATCTGTTAAGCCATCGTAAATCATGCTAGAGAAAGGTTCTTGCCATTCATTTTCCACAAAATCGTATTTTGTAAGTTTTGGTGCTTGTGACATATTTTCAGACCCACCAGCAACCACTACTTCCGCCTCACCTAATTGGATTTGCTGCATTGCTAGAATGATGGCTTTAATTCCTGAACCACAAACTTCATTAATTGTAGTTGCAGGAACCTCATAAGGAATTCCTGCATCTACGGCTGATTGCCGAGCAACATTTTGACCATTACCAGCTTGTAATACGTTTCCTAAAAATACTTGTCCTACCGCAGATTCAGAAACTTGCGCCCTCTTTACAGCTTCTTTAATAGCTATCGCCCCAAGTTTAACAGCAGATATTGACGCTAAACTTCCTTTATACTTTCCGATTGGCGTCCGTACAGCACTTAAAATTACTACTTCTTCCAAGGTACACCTCCAAAAATTTGTCGTATCTATTATAAATTTTTATGCCAAATGTTTTAGCTTCTCTGACTTTACCGTATCCATGTGAGGTTTTCAAGAAATCGTTCCGTTTCTTAAAAATAGTTGAAAGAATTTAAGTCGCTTACTTATCTATTAGATATGTATATATTTTAACTTTTCTTAAGAATGAATTTATCCAACTTTTAGTATTTCTATGATATATTACATAGGGAAGAAAAGGAGGGGCAACATGAAAATAGGGATTGATAAAATCAGTTTTCACGTACCAAATGATTATCTTGATATGACAGATTTGGCTAATGCAAGAAACACTGATCCGAATAAGTTTCATATTGGATTAGGGCAAGATAAAATGGCTGTTATTCCTAAAACACAGGACATCGTCACGCTTGGAGCTGCAGCTGCTAAAAAAATAGTAGGTGAAAACGACAAGCAAGCCATTGACTTGGTGATTGTTGGAACCGAATCAAGCAATGACTTCTCGAAATCAGCTGCTGTCATTATCCACGGCCTACTGGGCATTCAACCGTTCGCCCGTTCTTATGAAGTAAAACATGCATGTTACGCTGGGACTGCTGCTTTACAGCAAGCACGCGACTATGTAGCAGCACACCCATCTCGAAAAGCACTTGTTATTGCTGCTGATATCGCTAAATATGGGTTGAATACCGGTGGTGAACCAACACAAGGCTGCGGTGCAGTTGCTATGCTAGTTTCAGCAAACCCAAGGATCTTAGCAATTAATGATGATAGTGTCTTTTACTCAGAAGATGTTTATGATTTTTGGCGTCCCTCAAATCACGAATACCCTTTAGTAGATGGACACTTATCAAATAAAATTTATATCAACTCATTTACACGTGTATGGGAGCAAAATATAAAGGTCAACCAAACAACATCTCAGAATTATGCAGCTTTAGCCTTCCATTTACCGTATACAAAAATGGGCCGTAAAGCGTTACGAGCAATTTTTCCTAGCATGTCAGACGAAGAACAGATTCGATTAGAAAAACGATATGATGAGGCTGTACTTTATAGTCGGGAAGTCGGCAATCTTTATACTGGTTCATTGTACTTAGGCTTAATTTCACTTTTAGACAATAGTGATGCTTTGAAAGCTGGTGATCGCATTGGGATGTTCAGTTATGGTTCAGGTGCTGTCAGTGAATTCTTCTCATTAGAGCTGATGCCTGAATATAAAAAACAGTTAACTATTGATGACAATCTAGCACTATTAAAAAAACGCACTCAGCTATCTATTCAAGAATACGAAAAGATGTTTGAAGATAAATTACCGCTTGATGATGGAGATCACACATTTAATGACATTACACCTTATGCAATTAATAGACTTAAAGGTGGTATCCGTTACTATAATCATTAATAGCTCCAAAAAAACAGGTTCCAAGGATTGATCCCTTGGAACCTGTTTGAATCGATATGCTAGTGACGTATTTTGTCTATCTACTTAATTAAATCAATGCAAAAAAAGAAAGTCTAGCAAGTTTAATGGCTGTGCCTTCTTCTTCATTCCTTCTGCTACGGAATATTCGCACTCTTTTTGACTTAGCTTGATTTCGCTAAATACAACCATTAAATTGAGGTAATGTCTTACGTTCCTCTTACTTGCTAGACTCGGTGCTTTTGGTAAGGAGTTAACAAAAATCCCTACTTCCTCTCTGCCATACGGCATTCCATTTGAAACGAACAAATTTCATTCATTCCACGCTGTAATAAATTACAACTGAGGGATTACTTCCCCTTACACTTATTTTATACCATATTTCCGGTTCTTTTGCAAGCGTTTACATCAATGATTTTTGAATTTTTTAAACTTGCTAAACTATTTTTTTTAGTCCTCATGCTATACTATTTTTAAGGAGGAAACAACTATGAAACTTTTATATATTTCTATTTCTGGTAATACACGATCTTTTGTAAAGCGATTAGCTATTTATGCTGAAGATGCTCACAAAAGTAATCAATCTCTTCCATTATTTGAGCTGAAAGAAATTTCAGAAAACAGCCAATTTGAGGTAGAAGACGAAAAATTTGTCACTTTTGTTCCTACCTATCTTGAAGGAGGAAACGGCGTTGACAACGGCGATACCGAAATTTTGACAGAGGTCATGCGTGAGTATTTGGACTATGAAGATAACTATAAAAATTGTTTGGGAGTGATCGGTAGTGGCAATAAAAATTTTAACTACCAATATTGTTTAACTGCTAAGCAATACAGTGAGACTTTTAACTTTCCATTGCTGGCGGATTTTGAACTACGCGGAAATAGTGCTGATCTCGAACGTATTTATAATGTTTTGAAAAAGTTAGCAGTTAATTAAACCAATTCTCATAATACTATTGACATTCTAACACGTTAAAGGCATTCTTTTTATCAGAAGGAGTGATTGATATTGAAAAAAGCTGCAATTATAGGTGTCGGCCACGTTGGAAGCACCTTAGCGTATACCTTAATAACCAGAAATATTGTAGATGAGTTGGTACTTTTTGATAAGAAAGAAGACCAACTTCTTGCTGAATACAATGACTTATTTGATGGGCAAGTCGATCGTTACAATCATGTAAAATTGGTAAAACCAAATTTAGAAGAATTAGCGGATACAGATGTCATAATCTTTTCAGCTGGTGACATATCGATCTTTGAAAATAATTCCGATCGCCTTGCTGAATTGCATTTAACAAAAGAAATTGTTAAAGAATGGGCTCCGATAATCAAAGCATCTGGCTTTAAAGGTATTTTAATTAACATTACTAATCCATGTGATGTCATCACGCAGCGTCTGCAAGAGTTGACCGGTATTCCTAGCGAACGAGTATTTGGTACTGGAACAACTTTAGACAGTGCAAGAATGAAGCACGCTGTAAGCGAACACTTTAATGTTCATCCTTCATCAGTTGAAGGATACGTGATGGGAGAACACGGCGAAACACAATTTGTAGCTTGGTCAAGTGTACGAATTGGTGGAATACCAATAACTGATATGCTCTCACAAGAAGAATTAGAGAGTCTGGAAGTTACTGCTAGAGCTGGTGGTTGGAATATTATACGAGGCAAAGGATACACTTCATTTGGAATTGCCAACCAAGCTGCGCTGGTGGTTGAAGCAGTGTTAAATAATAACCACAAAGTCCTACCTGTATCAAGCTACAGTGAAAAGGACAAATTTTATATCGGTCATCCAGCGCAAATTAGTGCTGAAGGTATTGTTAAAGATTACCATATTGAATTGTCTGACCTTGAAAACGAAAAATGGAACAAGTCTATTGAAAAGATTAAATTTATGCATAGTTCCGCCCTTTAAGTGGATTGATAATGTAAAAGGACTGGCAAAATCTTTTAGGATTTTGCTAGTCCTTTTCAGGTACTAAAAATTCTGGGACCGATAGAAAAATTCTAACGTTACTACTTTTTTTGTAAAAAACAAAGAAGACATACAAAATTTCCGCAAAGCGTTAAAACGGATCGTTTATGGTATGGCTTCCGCTACTTCTCAAACATGCGAACTGGAATCTTCTTGATTCACAGTGATTCAATACAATAAAAAACACAGAAGAAGTAGTTCATTCCCTTTCCCGATGTTCATTGGTGATGCGATCAGTCCGATTTGACAAAAAAAGACCACCCAAGACTGGATGATCTAACTTGCGTGGCGACGTCCTACTCTCACAAAGGGAAACCCTTCACTACAATCGGCGCTAAGAAGCTTAACTTCTGTGTTCGGCATGGGAACAGGTGTATCCTTCTTGCCATCGCCACCACACTATTTACTTGAGTAAGTTTCGCTCACTCAAAACTGGATCAGAAAATAAACATTTGCCGAGTTTTTTTGGTTAAGTCCTCGATCGATTAGTATCAGTCCGCTCCATACATCACTGTACTTCCACTTCTGACCTATCTACCTGATCATCTCTCAGGGATCTTACTTTCTTAAAGAAATGGGAAATCTCATCTTGAGGTGGGCTTCACACTTAGATGCTTTCAGCGTTTATCCCTTCCCTACATAGCTACCCAGCGATGCCTCTGGCGAGACAACTGGTACACCAGCGGTAAGTCCATCCCGGTCCTCTCGTACTAAGGACAGATCCTCTCAAATTTCCAACGCCCGCGACGGATAGGGACCGAACTGTCTCACGACGTTCTGAACCCAGCTCGCGTGCCGCTTTAATGGGCGAACAGCCCAACCCTTGGGACCGACTACAGCCCCAGGATGCGACGAGCCGACATCGAGGTGCCAAACCTCCCCGTCGATGTGGACTCTTGGGGGAGATAAGCCTGTTATCCCCAGGGTAGCTTTTATCCGTTGAGCGATGGCCCTTCCATGCGGAACCACCGGATCACTAAGCCCGACTTTCGTCCCTGCTCGAGTTGTAGCTCTCGCAGTCAAGCTCCCTTGTGCCTTTACACTCTGCGAATGATTTCCAACCATTCTGAGGGAACCTTTGGGCGCCTCCGTTACTCTTTAGGAGGCGACCGCCCCAGTCAAACTGCCCATCTGACACTGTCTCCCAGCCCGGTAAGGGCTGCGGGTTAGAGTGGCCATAACACAGGGGTAGTATCCCACCAGCGCCTCAGCCGAAACTGGCGTCCCGGCGTCTAAGGCTCCTACCTATCCTGTACATGTGGTACAGACACTCAATATCAAACTGCAGTAAAGCTCCATGGGGTCTTTCCGTCCTGTCGCGGGTAACCTGCATCTTCACAGGTACTAAAATTTCACCGAGTCTCTCGTTGAGACAGTGCCCAAATCGTTACGCCTTTCGTGCGGGTCGGAACTTACCCGACAAGGAATTTCGCTACCTTAGGACCGTTATAGTTACGGCCGCCGTTTACTGGGGCTTCAATTCGTACCTTCGCTTACGCTAAGCACTCCTCTTAACCTTCCAGCACCGGGCAGGCGTCAGCCCCTATACGTCATCTTTCGATTTTGCAGAGACCTGTGTTTTTGATAAACAGTCGCTTGGGCCTATTCACTGCGGCTGATCGTTAGATCAGCACCCCTTCTCCCGAAGTTACGGGGTCATTTTGCCGAGTTCCTTAACGAGAGTTCGCTCGCTCACCTTAGGATGCTCTCCTCGACTACCTGTGTCGGTTTACGGTACGGGCCGTTGTTTTCTCACTAGAAGCTTTTCTTGGCAGTGTGACATCAGGAACTTCGGTACTTTTAGTTCCCTCCCCATCACAACTTGTCCTTAAAGAAGTAAGCATTTGACTCACCTCAAGACTCATTGCTTGGACAGACATTTCCGATCGTCTGATTCCTTAGCCTACTGCGTCCCTCCATTGCTCAAACAAAAACAACGGGTACAGGAATATCAACCTGTTATCCATCGCCTACGCCTTTCGGCCTCGGCTTAGGTCCCGACTAACCCTGGGCGGACGAGCCTTCCCCAGGAAACCTTAGTCATACGGTGGACAGGATTCTCACCTGTCTTTCGCTACTCATACCGGCATTCTCACTTCTAAGCGCTCCAGTAGTCCTCACGATCTACCTTCAACGCCCTTAGAACGCTCTCCTACCATTGCACCATAAGGTGCAATCCACAGCTTCGGTAATATGTTTAGCCCCGGTACATTTTCGGCGCAGGGTCACTCGACTAGTGAGCTATTACGCACTCTTTAAATGGTGGCTGCTTCTAAGCCAACATCCTAGTTGTCTGTGCAACCCCACATCCTTTTCCACTTAACATATATTTTGGGACCTTAGCTGGTGGTCTGGGCTGTTTCCCTTTCGACTATGGATCTTATCACTCACAGTCTGACTCCCAGAGATAAATGAATGGCATTCGGAGTTTATCTGAATTCGGTAACCCGAGATGGGCCCCTAGTCCAAACAGTGCTCTACCTCCATCATTCTTACTCTGAGGCTAGCCCTAAAGCTATTTCGGAGAGAACCAGCTATCTCCAAGTTCGTTTGGAATTTCTCCGCTACCCACACCTCATCCCCGCACTTTTCAACGTACGTGGGTTCGGTCCTCCAGTGCGTTTTACCGCACCTTCAACCTGGACATGGGTAGATCACATGGTTTCGGGTCTACGACCACTTACTCATTCGCCCATTTCAGACTCGCTTTCGCTACGGCTCCGTCTTTTCGACTTAACCTCGCAAGTAATCGTAACTCGCCGGTTCATTCTACAAAAGGCACGCCATCACCCATTAACGGGCTTTGACTTGTTGTAGGCACACGGTTTCAGGATCTATTTCACTCCCCTTCCGGGGTGCTTTTCACCTTTCCCTCACGGTACTGGTTCACTATCGGTCACTAGGGAGTATTTAGCCTTGGGAGATGGTCCTCCCGGATTCCGACGGAATTCCTCGTGTTCCGCCGTACTCAGGATCCTCCTAGGTGCTATCCAAATTTCATCTACGGGGCTTTTACCCTCTCTAGCGGACTTTTCCAAGTCCTTCGATTATTTGAATAAACTACCATATCGGAGTCCTACAACCCCAAGATGCAAGCATCTTGGTTTGGGCTTTTCCCGTTTCGCTCGCCGCTACTCAGGGAATCGAATTTTCTTTCTCTTCCTGCAGGTACTTAGATGTTTCAGTTCTCTGCGTCTACCTCTAATCAGCTATGTATTCACTGAAAAGTAACATCCTATAAAAGATGTTGGGTTTCCCCATTCGGAAATCTCCGGATCAAAGCTTACTTACAGCTCCCCGAAGCATATCGGTGTTAGTCCCGTCCTTCATCGGCTCCTAGTGCCAAGGCATCCACCGTGCGCCCTTATTCACTTAACCTTATCAACCTTACGGTTGGTTCTTGATCTTCTCTTCTAGCGATAGAAGTCCGATCAATAAAAAAAGCAATCGAACTATATAAAAAACTCATTCAACGCGGTGTTTTTTTCTCGGTTTGTTTGTTTATTTTCTGTATCCAGTTTTCAATGAACGAAGTGTTTCTTTGAGAGTAAACCTCTCAAAACTGAACGAATAAAAGCAAGCCTGTGTAGTCTTCCGTAACGCTAGTCTGCATTGCTGCATCCTAGCTAATCCTTAGAAAGGAGGTGATCCAGCCGCACCTTCCGATACGGCTACCTTGTTACGACTTCACCCCAATCATCTATCCCACCTTAGGCGGCTGGCTCCATAAAGGTTACCTCACCGACTTCGGGTGTTACAAACTCTCGTGGTGTGACGGGCGGTGTGTACAAGGCCCGGGAACGTATTCACCGCGGCGTGCTGATCCGCGATTACTAGCGATTCCGGCTTCATGTAGGCGAGTTGCAGCCTACAATCCGAACTGAGAGAAGCTTTAAGAGATTAGCTTAGCCTCGCGACTTCGCGACTCGTTGTACTTCCCATTGTAGCACGTGTGTAGCCCAGGTCATAAGGGGCATGATGATTTGACGTCATCCCCACCTTCCTCCGGTTTGTCACCGGCAGTCTCGCTAGAGTGCCCAACTAAATGATGGCAACTAACAATAAGGGTTGCGCTCGTTGCGGGACTTAACCCAACATCTCACGACACGAGCTGACGACAACCATGCACCACCTGTCACTTTGCCCCCGAAGGGGAAGCTCTATCTCTAGAGTGGTCAAAGGATGTCAAGACCTGGTAAGGTTCTTCGCGTTGCTTCGAATTAAACCACATGCTCCACCGCTTGTGCGGGCCCCCGTCAATTCCTTTGAGTTTCAACCTTGCGGTCGTACTCCCCAGGCGGAGTGCTTAATGCGTTAGCTGCAGCACTGAAGGGCGGAAACCCTCCAACACTTAGCACTCATCGTTTACGGCGTGGACTACCAGGGTATCTAATCCTGTTTGCTCCCCACGCTTTCGAGCCTCAGCGTCAGTTACAGACCAGAGAGCCGCCTTCGCCACTGGTGTTCCTCCATATATCTACGCATTTCACCGCTACACATGGAATTCCACTCTCCTCTTCTGCACTCAAGTTTCCCAGTTTCCAATGACCCTCCCCGGTTGAGCCGGGGGCTTTCACATCAGACTTAAGAAACCGCCTGCGCTCGCTTTACGCCCAATAAATCCGGACAACGCTTGCCACCTACGTATTACCGCGGCTGCTGGCACGTAGTTAGCCGTGGCTTTCTGGTTAGATACCGTCAAGGGGTGAACGTTTTACTCTCACCCTTGTTCTTCTCTAACAACAGAGTTTTACGATCCGAAAACCTTCTTCACTCACGCGGCGTTGCTCGGTCAGACTTTCGTCCATTGCCGAAGATTCCCTACTGCTGCCTCCCGTAGGAGTTTGGGCCGTGTCTCAGTCCCAATGTGGCCGATCACCCTCTCAGGTCGGCTATGCATCGTTGCCTTGGTGAGCCGTTACCTCACCAACTAGCTAATGCACCGCGGGTCCATCCTCGAGTGACGCAAAAGCGCCTTTCAAAAGAAAACCATGCGGTTTTCTTTGTTATGCGGTATTAGCACCTGTTTCCAAGTGTTATCCCCCGCTCGAGGGTAGGTTACCCACGTGTTACTCACCCGTTCGCCACTCCTTTTCTTTCGGTGGAGCAAGCTCCGGTGAAAGAAAAAGCGTTCGACTTGCATGTATTAGGCACGCCGCCAGCGTTCGTCCTGAGCCAGGATCAAACTCTCATATAAGATGTTTGAAACAGTCCTAAGACTGTTAAGCTCAATTTAAAAATTGATTCGCTAGCAATTGCTTGCTATGTTGTTTGTTTCTATATAATAGAAACGCCCTACACATTTGGTTTGTTTTATTCGTTCAGTTTTCAAAGGTCTACTTAATGAAATTTGCGTTTCTCGCTGCATCAGCAACTCATATATCATAACACCTTGCTGATTGTTTGTCAATAACTTTTTTCATCTTTTTTCTGAAAAGTTGAAATTGTGAATCAGCAACTTTCATATCATAACTTGTGTCACTTTAATTGTCAACAAAAAGTTTTTCGATCATTTTCACAATTTTTTCTTTTTGCAGCAACGTTTTTTATAATATCATGTCAATCAAGAATGTCAACAGTTTTAAAAGTTTTTTTCAAAAAAAGCTAGTCTATTTATTTAGACCAGCTAAAACTTGTTTCTATCCCTAAGTGATCACTAATTTTTGGTATGTCTTTCCCGTCAAAAAGTATCTTATATGTCTGAGCTTCAAAATCAGACTGACTAAAAACGTAATCAATTCGGATACTTCCAAGATTACTTTCCCAGCCGTCAATTGGCTTTTCGACAGTACCTTCCCCTTCACGAACCTTCGCCTGCTGATAGCTATCCAGCAATTTCAAGGAGCTATTTAATACAAGCTGATATCCTTCATTAGAAATATCAGCTGAATTATTGAAATCTCCCATTACTAGTAGCGGCAAACAACTTTTTTTTAATTCCGTCTCTAGTTGATGCCATTCATAAGAAAACCCCTCATCTGATGAAATCCACCAAGAAAAGTGACCATTAACTACCATCATCTCTTTCTGTTCATATTGAGTTCTTGCTATTAGCACCTTTCTAGTGCGGTAATCCTCGGGATCATCGTCTCGTGAAATTAACAATGATTTTGTATCTATGGGCGTCTTGGATAAAATTCCTATCCCCTCGTGATAAATGTCATAGCCAATATGATTATAAACCCAGCTCCAATAATAGAAACAACCTAACTTTTTTAGTTGCTGGATTAGCAAATACATGAAATTATCTTCATGTAGTGATTTTTGGTCTATAGTTGACTGAAAGTATGGATCTAGAGATGCTTCAGGAGCATCTCTTCGTTGATTGACTTCTTGCAAACTAATAATGTCGTAATCATTAACTGAGATTGTTTGAGCAAGCACATTTACTTGTTTCTCAATATCTTCTTCCATCCAACTATGCGTATTTAACGTTAAAACCTTCATATTGTCCCGCCCTTTAACTATCAATACTTCCTACAGTCTCGCCTTTTTTCACAATTCCTATTTTATCAAAGTGGTAATTTTCTATCTTGTCCCCATTAGTAAAGATGACGATCATTGTAGTCAATTTATTAGCTGCTTCAATTTCTGATAGGTCCACTTGAGCAATAACTGTTCCAGCTTCAATTTTCTGACCTTCAGTTACAGATATTTCAAAAGGTCCACCCTTTAGATCGACGGTGTCAATTCCCATATGCAATAGAACTTCGATTCCATCTTCTGTTACTAAACCAACGGCATGCTTTGTTGGAAATACAGAAGATACTTTTCCGGTAATCGGACTAACGATTTCTCCATTCTCAGGAATAACAGCAAACCCTTCACCCATCATTTTTTGTGAAAACACATCATCCTCTACTTGATCCAGTGTAATGAATTGACCATCCGCTGGTGAGACAATTTTTGTCTTAATACCTTTAAAGTTTGTTTTTGTTGTCTCTTCAGCAGCCGGTCGATCGTTGATAACTACTGTTGGGATCTCTGCTCCAGAGTCTAATAAATCTTGAATATCAGACTTCAAAATATCAGCTTTCGGTCCATAGACTGCTTGAACACCATTGTCTTTAACTAAAAGACCCATAGCACCAGCTTTTTTCCACTGCGCTTCATTACCGACCTTTTGATTGTCATTTACTGAAACTCGCAGACGAGTCATACAAGCATCAACATCTGAAATATTACTTGGTCCACCCAATAAATTGATAATTTGAACAATTTGAGAGTTCGCATCGGCTGTTCCACCGGTATTTGATGTAACTTCCTCTGCGCCATCGTTTTCGTAGTTGCCATTTCTTCCTGGCGTTGCGTAATTGAATTTTTTAATCATGAAGTTGGCAATAAAGTAAGTTAATACACTAAACACGATTGTAACAATAACGAAATTCAGAAAATCTCCACCGATACCCGCATTTAGTCCCATTGGCAAGCGAGTCAACAATTCGATATTCCCAAACGAATGAACCCGCAAATTGATAACATCTGCCATAGCAAAAGCCGCCCCCTGGATCACTGCGTAAACTCCATATAATGGTGCGGCAACAAACATAAACATGTACTCTAGCGGCTCAGTTACACCAGTTAAAAATACTGCGGCTGCCGCCGAAACATACATAGACTTGTACTGTTTAAGTTTGTCTCTATCTACATTACGATACATGGCTAAAGTTAATCCCATCAAAATCCCTGAAGAACCAATCATTTGCCCAACTTTAAAACGTGCAGGTGTAAATTGTTCTAATACCTGAGTATATTGGGCTGTATCTCCTGCTCCACGTAAGTTTACCAAGTCGGTCGCCCATGCCAGCCATAATGGATCTTGTCCAAATACTTGCTGACCTGCTTGAGCACCAGTAAGAATCTCGTAAGTTCCACCAAGCGCTGTGTAGTTGATTGGAATAGTTAACATATGGTGGAGTCCAAATGGCAGTAGCAAACGTTCCAAGGTCCCAAAGAGGAACGGCGCGAGGATCGGTGCAGTATCTTGTGATTCAGCAATCCATTTACCAAATTCATTTATACCTGTTTGAATTACGGGCCAAACAAGAGCCAAAATCAAGGAAACAATGACTGAACGGAAAATAACTACAAATGGAACAAATCTTTTTCCGTTAAAGAAAGTAAGCACTTCTGGTAATTTTCTAAAATTATAGTATTTGTTGTAAGCTGTTGCCCCAACAAACCCAGCAATAATTCCGACGAAAACCCCCATATTTAAAGCAGGTGCTTCTAATACGCTGGTAAAGTAACCATCAACAAGAATTTCTTGTCCAAAAAGTGTCTGAGTAACAGCTTCTGGATTCGCCAACATCTCACTTGTCACACCGAAAACAGCGCCAGTAATACGATTAATCAAAATAAATGCTAACCCGGCCGCAAATGCCCCACCAGCTTTTTCTTTTGCCCAACTACCTCCAATTGCCAAAGCAAATAATAGATGTAAATTGCCAATAACTGCCCAACCAATGTTTTCAATTACACTACCGGTCGTTACTAGCCAACCTAGGTCTGCGCTGATCATTGGCAGCGACTTCCCAATACTGATCATTAATCCGGCAGCTGGCATTACAGCAATAACGACCATTAATGCCTTTCCGAATTTTTGCCAAAACTCAAAACTAAAAATACCCTTGATTCCTTTCATACATTACCTCTCCTTTGAAAAAATTATTAATGCAATCGGTTGCGCTGTTTTGCATTATATACCGCAAAAACGAATTTGTAAACTCTTTCAGCATAAATTTATTATTTACTAACATGCTATTTTTTGTCAAGATTAACGCTTTCACTTGACTAACGCAACCGATTGCGTGTATCATTAAAGAAAAGTTGCATTAAGGAGGAAGAACATGAACCAAATTCAACGACTATTTGATATCGATCCTTGGAAAATCCGAACAACAACCTTAGATAAACAAAATCGCCGCTTACAAGAATCTCTTACCAGTATGGGAAATGGATATATGGGGTTACGGGGAAACTTTGAAGAAACTTACAGCGGTGATCACCATAAGGGAACCTACTTAGCTGGTATTTGGTATCCAGACAAAACACGAGTTGGCTGGTGGAAAAACGGATATCCAGATTATTTTGGCAAAGTAATCAATGCGATCGATTTTCTACAAATGAAAATTTCGATTAATGATGTAGAGGTAGACTTGGCTAAACAGGAAGTTGTCGACTTTGATCTAGAACTTAATATGGAAAATGGCGTGCTTACTAGAAGCTTTACGGTGGTTTTAGGTGACGCTAAGATACGATTTACATTCGAACGCTTCCTAAGCATCGTTAAAAAGGAACTAGCTGTAATTAAAATGACTGCTGAATGTTTATCAGGAGAAGCTGTTGTTCACATCATTTCTAAACTAGACAATAATGTACAAAATGAAGATAGCAATTATGAAGAAATGTTTTGGGTAGAAAAAGAGCGAGGACATAAAGAAGAAATCAGCTTCTTAACAGCTCAAACAGTACCTAACAACTTTGGGATTGAACGGTTTTCTATCACAGCAGCGATGAAACATATTGGTAAATTAGAAGCTCAGGTTCAACATGACGATCAGTTAGAGGTTTCAGAACAATTTGAATGGTACTTGACTGCTGGTGAAACAAGACAAGTTGAAAAACGTGTGGTTGTCGTAACTAGTCGTGATACTCCAGAAGCAAAACAACGTGAAGCTGCTGCAGAACTACTAACTACTTATGCTCAACCTTACGATGAATTGTACAAAGAACAAAGTGCTGCTTGGGCAAAACGTTGGGAACTAGCGGATGTATTAATCGAAGGTGATGATGAAGCTCAGCAAGGGATTCGTTACAATATTTTTCAACTATTTTCAACCTACTATGGTGAAGATGAGCGTTTGAATATCGGACCAAAAGGTTTTACTGGCGAGAAATACGGTGGTGCTACTTACTGGGATACGGAAGCCTACGCTGTTCCAATGTATTTAGCACTAGCAAAACCTGAAGTAACAAAAAATTTATTAAAATACCGACATAACCAATTACCTGAAGCCAGGATCAACGCTCAAAAACAAGGTTTAAAAGGTGCTTTATATCCAATGGTTACCTTTACTGGTATTGAATGCCACAATGAATGGGAAATTACTTTTGAAGAAATTCATCGTAATGGTGCAATTGCTTATGCGATTTATAACTACACAAATTACACTGGCGATGATAGCTACTTGCAAAAAGAAGGCTTAGAAGTGCTAACGGAAATTGCTCGATTCTGGGCGGATCGCGTGCACTATTCGAAACGCCAGCAAAAGTATATGATTCACGGCGTTACCGGACCAAACGAATATGAGAACAACATTAACAATAACTGGTACACAAATACCATTGCAGCTTGGGTATTGAAATATACCTTAGAAAGCTACTTGAATCATAAAGAGTCAGCTTCCGTTACAATCACTAAAGAGGAACAAGAAAAGTGGCAGGATATTATAGAAAACATGTACTTCCCGGAAGATCGGGAATTAGGCGTCTTTGTTCAGCATGATACCTTCTTGGATAAAGATCTTATGCCCGCTAGTGACTTAGCTCCAGAAAATCGTCCGTTAAATCAAAAATGGTCATGGGATAAGATTTTGCGTTCTTGCTTTATCAAGCAGGCCGATGTTTTACAAGGAATTTACTTCTTCAATGATCAGTTCACTTACGAAGAAAAGAAACGTAACTTTGAATTTTATGAACCAATGACTGTACATGAGTCTTCCCTTTCTCCTTCTGTCCATGCAGTCTTAGCCGCGGAATTAGGTAAGGAAGAAAAATCAGTGGAGATGTATCAACGAACCGCTCGCTTAGATTTGGATAATTACAACAATGATACGCAAGACGGTCTGCATATTACCTCAATGACTGGTAGTTGGTTAGCAATCGTACAAGGCTTTGCGCAAATGAAAACCTTTAATGATACACTAAGCTTTGCACCATTCTTACCAAAAAAATGGAAAAAATATTCTTTCCATATTAATTATCGTGGGCGTTTGATCGCTGTGGCAGTGAATGGAAAAGAAGTTGCTTTGAGCCTTAAAGAGGGCTCACCACTTGAAATTAGCGTGTATAATCAAACAGTGGATCTTTCTGACAACGTTTCAGTCCCCTTAAAGAAGGAGGAGTCAAATGTTTAAAGGTGTACTCTTTGATTTAGACGGTGTGATTACCGATACGGCCGAATATCACTATCAAGCATGGAAAAAACTAGGTGATGAGATTGGAATATCTATTGACAGGACATTTAATGAACAATTAAAAGGCGTCAGTCGTGAAGATTCCCTTACTCGAATGCTTGAATATGGTGGAAAAAAGGAAGAATTTACGCCACAGGAATTTGCGGATCTAGCTGCACGCAAAAATAAAAATTATGTAGAAATGATCCAAAAGGTCTCGCCAAATGATGTGTATCCTGGTATTTTAGAACTGTTAAAAGGCTTGCAGCAGCTAGGAGTGAAAATCGCTCTTGCTTCTGCCAGTAAAAACGGACCTTTCCTGCTAAAGCAGATGGCGTTAACTAACTATTTTGACGGAATAGCCAATCCTGCCAAAGTAAAAGCGGGTAAACCAGCGCCCGATATCTTTATTGAAGCAGCAGAGATTGTTGGCTTAACTGCTGAGCAATGTATTGGTATTGAAGATGCCCAAGCTGGCATTGCAGCCATTAAAGCAAGCGGTGCTCTCCCAATTGGTGTAGGTCTTGCCGAACAATTAGGAGAGGATATTCCTCTAGTTGCTTCCACTCAAGAACTGACAATTTCTTTTTTGAAAGATTGTTGGCAGAAAAAATAAGTAAATGAAAGGAGAGAAAAATGACCGTTACCGTAAAAGATGTTGCCAAAAAGGCGGGTGTCTCTCCTTCAACCGTTTCCCGAGTAATCAATGATCATCCAAGCATTTCATCAGAAACAAAGAAGAAAATTCGTCGTATTATGGATGATATGGGGTATTTTCCAAACGTTACTGCTCGCAACTTAGGCAAACAGCGAGCAAACTCACTAGGTGTCATTTTACCACCGTTAGATTCAAGCGATCGAATTGGGAATCCCTTATACTTAGAATTGATTAATGCTGTCAATGAAACAGCACATGAATTTCAAGTAACTACAGCTGTAGCTTCCGCCAAAACTGCAACAGGGCTTTTGGAGAACGTCATTCGAATGCATCGTCAAAAGCAAGTAGATGGTTTCATTCTTACTTATTCTGAAAAAAATGATCCCATTGCTCAATACCTGTATGAGAATAACGTACCCTTTACTCTGATCGGTCGCCCCCCAGAAAAAGAATCAGAAATTGTTTACGTGGATAATGACAATCAGTTATTAGGTAAGCAAGCAACCGATTTCTTATTAGCAAAGGGACATCGAAATATTTTATTCGCTTCAAATGTGAATCAACAAATTATTTTCTTTGAACGTTATTTCGGTTATCAAGAGTCATTGATGTTGGCAAACCTGCCCACTCATCCGCCGATCACCTTGACTCAACCAGCAGATTACGCAGCCTTTCCTGAAATAATTGAAGAATCACAAGCAACCGCGCTTGTCGTCATTGATGATATCTTCGCTTTACGAATTATTCAGTTAGCCAATTTGTATGGCTATCGGGTGCCTGATGATTTGTCGATTATCAGCTTTAATAATTCGATTTTTGCTACCTTGGTACATCCCTACCTAACAACAATCGATATTGATATATCTGATTTGGGTCGCTTAGGTACACAAAAACTGATGCAGCAGATTGAAAAACAACCGAGCAACGGCGTACAATTAGTCGTTCCGCATCAACTGATTCAACGTGAAACTGTCATTGAAAATCCTAAGAAACACTAAAATGCGAGGAGTGCAACTTGTGGCTCCTCGCATTTTTTGGCTATACTGACACCAATAGAAAGAAGGAACAATAATGTCAGTAATTGTCTTATGTATGATCATTATTCTACTATATTCTTGGTATGAAACCTTTTGTCTAAAAGAAAAACACTACCGTATAAAAAAAGGCACTCGTTTAACAATCGAGGCAGGCAAATCAGGACACTTAAAAATTGCTCATATAAGTGATATTCACTTCTCTCGTTTTTATTCAGCAAAACGTTTTGCTAAAATTGTAGAAACAATCAATCAGCAATCGCCGGACCTGCTAATTTTTACAGGTGACTTGGTGGAGGACTTCTGTTACTGGCAAAAAAAAGATATTACTCCGCTGATTCAGCAGCTAGGCTCTATAAAAACTGACAAGGGAAAATTTGCTATATTAGGTAACCATGATTATCAGTCCAATGGTCGTAAGCATGTTCAAGACATACTGCTCAAAAGTGGATTTACTCTCTTGGATAACCGCTCACAAGTCATTGATACTCTGAGCTTGACCGGGATCGAGGATAGTCGAAATGGGGCACCTGATTATACTTTAACTCCCTTACCTGCTGATTTTTCCATACTACTGCTGCACGAACCTGATCAGGTAAGTCGTGTCCATGCGTTAGATTCATACGACCTAGTTTTAGCTGGCCATAGTCATGGAGGTCAACTTCGTCTGCCTATGGTAGCTTACCGAAACCATGGGTCTAAGGACTATTGGACTGGCGTTTATCCACTATCATCTACTACAACGCTAGTCGTTAACACTGGTCTGGGAACAACAGGTCCGCCTCTACGTTTTAGGGTTAAGCCAGAAATTCTCTATTTTTACTTGTAGGATTCCAGCTGATTCCTACACAAATAAATTTCATGTAAACATCGTAAATACGAACATTAGCTAGTATTACTACGCTTATTCGTTAAAATTATCTCTTTAATCATCGAAAAAGATGATATAATAAAGAAAAAGAGTGGAAAAGAGGGTTAGCAATGAGTGTTCTTTCCCATATGGACAGCATGAAAAAGGATATGTCAGCTGCCGAAAAAAAAATTTATCGTTTCATTTGTGAAAACAAGGAAGTTATTCCTAATATGACTGCTAGCGAAATAGCCGCTGGTTCTGGCTCAAGCGCACCTACCGTGGTTCGTTTTTCTAAAAAAATGGGCTTTGACAGTTTGACGGCTTTCAAAATCAGTCTATCTGCTGAAACAAGACAACCGGCCGAAATTACCGGATACACAGATGTTGATTCAGACGAATCTTTTCAAAGTTTGAAAAGTAAGCTAGCTAACAATGCGAAATTTACAATTAATGAAACAACTGAGCTTTTCAACGAAGAAGCCTTTAATGACGCTTGCAAATTAATCGAATCAACAAATTTCTGTTTCATTGCCGGAGTAGGAGCTTCACGCTTAGCTGCTGATGATGTTGCTCAAAAATGGACAAGATTAGGTAAAAATATTGTATTCGAGAGCGACTACAACTTGCTGTTACCTCAGCTTGTTGCTAACGCCAAGCAAAGCGTCCTGTTTCTTATTTCTAATTCAGGAAAAACACCTGAAATCATCGCAATTGCTGAAACTGCAAAAGAATTACACGTACCTGTGATTGCTTTGACCCAATTTGGCCAAAATCGTTTATCAAAACTAGCTGATATCCATCTACAAATGTCTCGACCTATGGAAGCAGAGCTTCGTAGTGCCGCTACTAATTCAATCATTGCTCAGTTTATTACGATTGATCTACTGTTTTATCTATATATCAGCCGCAATCCAAAATATGCAAAAAAGATCTTCAGTACTCGAAAAGCAATCGATCAATACCGACAAAAATATTTCTAGCCAAGCATCGAAGTCGTTGGTGAGTTCACCAGCACTTCGTTTTTTTTTATGGCTTATTATCATTATCTTTTAGCTAAAATAAATTAGGCCAATAGTATCAAAATCTTTTGTGCTGATATCGATAATCGGAATCATGGACCTTTGCTAAGTATTTCTCATAACAATTCCTATAAAAAATATATATAATTTCCTTCTAATCCATGGCTCCTGCACAGAACAAATATGATTAAAAAGAAATCAGAGTAACTAATTTATTAGTAAAAAAAACTAATCTATAGACTAGAATTCACTATCTTATTTCTTTACTAAAAGGTAAAATATAGATATAAAATGTCTATTTACTATTTATATGGAGGGACGATGTCAGCAGTGAACTCAAATAAAAAAAAACAGATGGAAACCCAATTCATGAAAAAACCTTCTTTGTTGGAGCTAAAAAAAGACGATGCTCCTTATATGCTCACCTTGGAACATTTATATAAACAGTATCACTTCACACATTCTAATGAATCCAATGAACAGGTCATACATTTTCTAGATACTTATTTATTCGATTATCTTGATTCTGTTGTTTACCCCATTGAACAAGAGCAATTAATCCATGATATGAGCACCTATCAGCAACTGTTAGAAACTTTCTTTTTATTGAAGAATGATACCAACACTTTTCAACAATGTATCAACTATTTAAAAGATATTGTAGAAGATCGATTGGAAATCATCACCCATTGGCCCACACAGTTTATACTCAGTATATTTACTTTGAGAAAAAAGGGACAGGATTTTTACTTTGTCGATATCCGCAATAAACAAGAATACCGAATAGAAAATATTCAATCGCAAAAACTAAATAGCATTTCCTTAAGAAACATGAAAGTATTAGCGCTGATTGTCCCAATAAACGAAATTTATATTTCTACCCCACCCATTGTTTGCGAACCAGATCAACTCATTCAAAAAGTATTTATTAATTCACCAGACGATAAAGCCCCTATAGATATCATTCAATGGTATTCTGGTACAATCCAAGACTGTCTTTTAAAAGATGTGGCTTTTGATGAGATGATTGAATTAGAAAAAGACGCAAGGGATGATGCACTTCCAGCGTTTTATTCTGCAAAAAAAAAGGGGACGGAAACTTCTGAAGAGTTTGCTCGTAGAATAGTAGCTCAGGATGAAACTTTAAACGAATTTGTCCACAAAGAACAACTGATTAAGTTCCTTATTCAAGTAATTGAAAAATTTCCACAAATGTTTTTTGATCGTTCAAACGCTTTTTCACTAACGGAAGCTTTGCGAGATATTTTTACAGATGAAGAAATTGATGATGAGCAATTCGCAGCCTATAGTAATTTTGCTTCTCTTTTCTGGTATGGGTTTCTTCAAGAAAACATGTCTAAAGATGTTAAAACGATCGAAAAGTACAAAGTTTCAAAAGACTATTGGTTCGACCAATTTTCCTCATTATAAGAATACTAAAAAGCCAAGCTCTCTGAAAATTTAATAGAGTTTGGCTTTTATTGTGGTGCATTTGAAAGTGTCCAACTTAATTTACCTTGATATATTCCGGGTTCAGGTACCGAATCATTTAATTTAAGTGAAGTTTTAGTAGAAAGTTTCTCTTTTACATTGCCACTTACAGCTGTGCCACTATCTTTACTAAAGGTTAGACTTTGACCTGACGTTACTTGCCCATTTAACAAACCATTTGTATCTTCAGATGAAAAATCGATGCTACCGTTCAAATCATCTTTTCCATTATTGAATGCGGATAATTGGACAGATAAAGACCAAGGGGATTGTTGCTCAGCATAGCGATTGTCTGTTATCTGCACAGTTAGCTGATCATCGCCATCAGAAGTTGCGCCGTCTGTTATACTTCCGTCAACCAATTGATAAGTTGGCTCAGCAACATATTGAGCTAAACTTTTCGTGCCAAATTGTAGATTAGGGATTTCATCTAGTGTCAAATAGCCACTGACAATAATAGTGACTTGAATTTTGATATCTGTGTTTCCTGGTATTTGAACAGTTAGGGTGTGTTTCCCTACTGGTAAGTTTTCTAAATCAATCCCACGGTCAATAGAAACGGGCATGAAAGCCTCGTTATCAATCGCTTCATCCACTACATCTCCTTGATAGTTAGTCGTTTGAATTCCCAAATGGACTGCTTCACCTTGAAGAATTTGAAATTGCGAAGGAACAACTGATCCATCTCTTGTCAGTGCGATAGTAGGTATCACATTATGCGAAGAAGAATCCGGTGTTTGTTTGCCCGGCCAGCCTCCCCTGTCGAATTGATTAGCGGTTGCATCCGATAAGGTTAATTCTGATTTCATTTCAATATTTCCACCTGCAACATAGCTTGAATGGATCAAGTCCACCCCAGCTTCACCTACAGAAATGTTTCCTTGCGGCGCCAATATTGATCCGTAAAATTTAGTTGCTTGAATTGTAACTTGTTTAGCACTGGGAAAAGAATGGATCATACGATTACCCAGTTCAGCGATCGAAGAATCTCCTGAAATAGTAATGCTATTATTCCATCCCCAATCCCATGAGTTAGAGTCATCAGTCTGCCAATTAAAAATAATATAGGGAAGAACACCTGAACTTCCCTTTTTAAAGTTTAATTCATAGGCATCTGTATAGTCCTGTTTCTTGAGACTAAAGACAACCACCGGAGGAACATTGCTAGTATATTGACTCAAATCAATACTTAATTGGTGCACCTGTTTATTGCTCGTACCATTAAAGTTGGTCTCTTGGAAAGCTTGAATGGCTGAATCAGAAACAGCAACATCAGCTTTTTGAGTCAATGCTTGATATTGCGTGCTTATTTTTGTCAAATTGGCTTGTGTTGTCGCTTGCCATTGGGTACTATCAATCCCATTTTCTATAAAACTAGTCAACTCATTAGCTGTATGACGAGATTTTTTTTCAGCTGGTATGTTTCCGTTAGATACGATGATCTTTTGATTAGCAAACATACCCGATTTGCTCAAGACGGTTGCTAAGTTTTGGTTAATCGTATTCGCAACTAATGTGACATTTTTTTCTGGTTCAGGATTAGGCTTCCCACCAGTCCCAGCTCCACCTGTATCAGAAACAGCTAATCCACCAGGTAAATTTTTTGAAAATAAGTCAGGCCAAGTATTCATGGAATTGATTGTATCAGCTCCCATAAATCCGGTGGTATCCTGATGGCCAATTGTAATCGTCCCGCCAGCAAAAGCAGTGAATTCCGTACCAACTCCCAAAGGATAACTATATAAAGTTGTTGGATCAAATACTGAAACAGCAGACTCAGAGGTTATTCTTTGGTTTTCTTCTGATGGTATTACCTCACTCGTGGCAACCGTGGGCTCTTCACTAGTATCAGATGTGGAAACAGAATCGTCAGAATCAGTCGATCCTGTCGTTGTGATACTGGTGCTACTTTCCACATCTGCAGAAGCTGTAGAAGCTGAGGCACTAGGGGCAGTTGAATCCTCTGCTAAAGCTAAAGTTCCACTTAAAAGGTTGATAATCACAATCAAAATTGTCATAAAGACCGTTCTTTTTTTTTTCATGTTAACGACTTCCTTGTTTTCCTTTTCGTTTCCCTAAGGTATAGGTTGAAACAAGTAGAATTACGATTAATAGGATTATCAACCACCACCAGTAATTACGTTCTGGCAAGTCCACGGCTTTTTTGTTAATCGATTTCGCTTCGTCTGCTGCGATTGTAAAATCCCGTTCAAAACTCCATGCTTTACTCCCAGAGTTCGCTTCTAATTTCAGTTGATAATCTCCAGCTTCCAAAGGCTGATTGTCCCAGCTAATTGCAAAATCGTAATTGGAATTAGGTGCCATCTCTTGATTTTCTTTTTTGGTTTCTTTAAGGACTTGAGAATCGCCCTTTTTGTAAATCTTAGCATCTACAGTCATTGAACCAAAAGCTTGCGGTTCACTATTTTGCAAATTAGCTAAAACAGCTGTTCGATCATCCGCTAATCCTGGCTTGACATCATTTAGTTTCAACTCAGGAGAAACTTTTTGATTAGGATCTTCAGTTAGTGACAGACCCAATACGAGCGCATACTCGTTTTTTACAGAAAGTGTCGTTTCTTTTGTTTGCTTTTGTACGCCATCTGTTTGATCGACAACTTTAGCATAAAAACCACCAGTAATTGTCCCCTGGAAAGCATCTGCAGGTACCTTGAGATTAAACGTAACATCTTTGCTTTCCTGTGGATTCAATTGAACTTCTTGCGGCTGAGAAACTAACTCGGAAATTGTATATTGAGCAGAAGAGTCTTTGGGAAAATCATGTTGGCTGTATTCAATCGTTCCATTCCGATTTGTAAACGCAGGATTCGGTGAAATCGCTACTTTGATTGCTTGGTCCTCTTGATTGGTTACACGAATCGTTAAATCCTGTGATTGATTAGGCGCAACCTGCAAATCAAAATAAGTGGCATCACTTAGTTGATTATCTGGTTCAACAGCTTCCATTGTAAATCCAGCTCCAGCTGCTTGAGCCTTAATGGTTGGTATAAAACTGACCATCATTAACAATAATGAAACAATCATCCATTTTCTTTTATTCATCTGACTCATCCTTTCTATATACAATTTCCTCACTCAGCCTTGTAAAAAATCGAACGCATTGCCGCGCTCGATTTATAGAATTAACTAGCTGGTTGAGTCTTTGCTGTTGCTGACAATGTCCAAGTAACCGTTGATTGGTAAGTTCCCGCTTGGATTTTACTGTTTGCTGGGATCTTCAAGTTACCATCTAACGCAAATGTGTTAGTGAAAGTCCCAGTATCCTTAGCAGCATCAATGAAAGGAGTGGCTTCTTTATTGATTACAACGTCTTTTGGTAAACCAGCGGATGCTACTGCGTTCCCATTAGTATCAGAAGTTTTAGCAGAAAGTGTTAAAGTATCTCCATCAATGTCATCCTTGCCATTAGTGAAATCTGTTTTCTGTACACTTAAATTCCACCCATCATGGGAACCACGAAAGTCAGAAACGATCACTTCATCATCGTTATTGTCCGCTTTATTAGTATTTGCTGAAACCGGAGATCCGTCTAAAGTTAAGTTTTGTTCGTTAACGAAGTCTGCAACTGTTGGATTTTTATTCCCATCAGCATTTGAGAAATGTAAATCTGATACCTTATCTAAAGTTAAGTCGCCCTTTTCGATAGTAAATTCAGCGACCGATGTTTTATCTGCTGTCTGACTATCAGCAGCAACCGGACCGGACCCAGGTACCACTTCTGCTGCTGAAGCTGTAGCTGCAAATCCTCCCCACGCACTTAGAGCAATTCCAGATAGTGTAAGCATAGCTAAAATCTTTTTCATGATTCATTTCCTCCTACTGAATAGTCATCATAATTACTTACAAATAGTACGAAAACTACTACTTATGTGTGATAAGTATAATCATTCTAAAGAGATATTCAACGCTTATTTTTCCGTATTTTTGCGTATAATTGCTCAATTACTTGACACAACAGCAGTCTTTCAATATTGATAAAATCATTTTTAAAAAAATGAAATCACCTTTTCTTTTCACATTTTTACTTTGTTTTGATAAACTAGGCACACCGTTTACTCATTGATAAGAAGGGAGAGGGATTTTTTGTTCAAAAAATATGCTGTTTTATTTTGTATTTTGATTTTTGGCTTTTTACCCAAAACAGCTTTGGCAGTTGAAATTGGATTTGCAGCTGGGCCGATACTTCCTGCTAACCAACTAGATAACTCTTCCTACTTCAATCTACTAGTGAAGCCAGGAGAAAAACAAAAAGTGCAAATTCAGTTGGAAAACTATGACGATCAGTCTAAAACTATTGTTGTTACACCGACTACTGCCTTTACTAATAAGAATGGTCAACTTGATTATTCAATCAGTAACCATACTCCATTGTCTGGACCAAATTTTCGTGAAATAACTTCGTCACCTCAAACGATTAGGCTTAACCCAAAAGAAACGCGGATTGTTACCTTCACCCTATCTTTACCGCAAAAATCTTTTTCAGGATTATTATTAGGGGGGGTTCATATTCAAGAGACAACCAAACAAGCGGAAGAAGGATTGCAGCAAGATTTTTCTTATATTATTGGTGTTATGCTGCGGGAAGAAAAAACACTCCCCGAACCAGAGCTGCAATTAACTCAAGTTTCAGCTGTAGAAAATCAATTGGCTGTCCGGTTAAAAAATCCGACGGGCGCGCTACTGAGCCGTTATAAATTAACTGGCTCATTGGAGAAAAGCAATGATGAGTCAGTTTCTTTAACACCGCAAACAATTAGTATAGCGCCGAATGATTCCTTTGACTTATTACTGCCTGCCCAAAGTACGCTTGAATCTGGTAGCTATACATTGAGATTAGAACTTGATGGAGAAAGAAAATTCAACTTTAACAAGAGGATTTCAATTGATAGAACCGATGGTATGCTAACAATCAGCCCTTGGTTTCCATTAACTTATTTGCTAATCTCAGGGCTGCTCGTCTCTTTAGTTGGCTTCATTTTTTACAAGAGGAGGAAGACCCATGTTTGAAGAATTAGTTTTTGACTCGGTTACTCAACTTAAGTTTCGTATTTTTAAAAGTTTAGCCGGACAGCTTCAGGGAAGCTATACATACAATCAATTAGCAGCCGAAACAAATTTAACTTATCAGCAGCTTTATAAGCTGGTTCACGAAATTAATGACGAATTGCTTGGATCTGGTTTGCTCAAAGAATCGATAATTGTTCCTAATATGGGCATTAATACCTTGAATCTGACCTTAACCATTGACGATTATCGTTATTTCCTTCTAACCTATAGTTTGCCTTTTCAGCTCATGAGAGCTTTGTTATTGGAACCAGAACTAGGACTAGAAAAATTTTGTCAGCAACAATTTGTCAGTCGGGCCACTTTAAGTCGGCGGACACAACCGCTGATTAAGTATTTGCACAAGAATCAACTCACGATTAATTTCCGTCAATTTAAACTAAGTGGATCTGAAACGGCCATCCGTTTAGTCTTTTTTTATTTTTTTTGGATTGGTTATCGCAATCTTCATTGGCCTTTTGCTATTCCCATGACTGAAGCTGAAGTTTATGGAACGCCTTTTCTTAAGTTCTCACCTTTAGAAAAAAACTTCGTCGGTAAGTTAGAAGTAGCAATGTATTCAGCGGTGGCGCTTACTCGGATCAAACAAGAGAATTTTGTATTTTACGATAATTCCTTGGACTTCTTGTTTGATGGAAATGCGTATTACGATCTTGATGTTTATACTGATATAGCGCATTTATCTTCAGAAAATGCGCATGGAGAGGCTGCTTCGGTTTATTTCTTGGCTAATTTCTTACCTTTTTATGAAAGTCCCGATGATCCAGCGATCCAGCACACGATCAACAACTTTACCAGAAAACCCAACGTGGTTTGGGCATTTGTAGAAGCTTTTCGGACCTTTGTATTTCAGGAACTAAAAATAGTATTGGATGTGCCAAGAAAAGAGTTGATGATGGCTAATCTAGCCAATATTATGTTAGCATTTTATGGCTTTCAAGGGCCTTTTCCAAATTTACCAGATTTAATGAAGAAAACTTCGCCAAAATCTAGCGCTACCTTTCTTTTGGAGAAACAAATTACGGATTTCCTCCTCAAAATTACTGAGGAAGAAAGATTTTCGGTTTTTCGTCCATCTATTCAACCACTCGTTCAGATTTTACGTTTTGGCGTATCCAGCTTTTATTACGAGCAAGTGAAGGATCAGCCGTTAAAAGTAGGCGTTGTTGTGGAATCAAACTTAGTGTTGATAAAACCATTAATTGATTTTCTAGTTGGTATAAATTTCATCGAAGCTGAATACTACAAACAGGAACAGCCCTACGATTTTATTATTACTACTTTTTCAAAGGTTGATACCAAAGCGCTAGCCTATCACTGGGACTACAATGAAGGCTATTTACACATGGGGGCACTTTACACCGCTTTGCGGGAAGCTTATTTGAGAAAAAATCGCTAAAAAGCTGCAAGATTCTAATTATCAGATAGCACTGATAGTTTAGATCTTACAGCTTTCACTTTTATTAATAGACTCTTGATATGTGTAGGGTTAGATACAATAACTCATCCTGATTGACAGTTGCTTGTAGCTCCTCTTCAACATACTCTTTTATTTTTAAAGCAGCACTATGCTCTTTGGGAAAACGCTGTTTCACCGAGGCTAAAAGAAATTGATCTTTTTCAGGGAGTTCTTCTTTTCTTATCATCCGGGCGATAAAAAACTGTAAGTGGGTAACGAATCTTAAATAGAGCATCGACTCCTTATCCACCTTCTTTTCTGGGAATAAGTAATTTAGCATCGTTAATATATCCTTCAAAGCTTTTACAGAAAGCATTGTTTCTTCCATATTTGCTTGTTCACTTTGCGCATTCACTATATGAAACGCTATATTCCCCGCCTCTTCTTCTGAAAGTTCCACCCCAAGCGTTTCCTTCAATAAATCAATCCCATAACAGCCAATGGCGAACTCTTTAGGATAATACTTTTGAATCTCGATGAGTAAACGATTTTGGAAAACAATTCCCTTTTCACTTCGTTCTATCGCATAATTCAGATGATCAATCAGGGTAAAAAACAAGTTCTTATTCAGCATTCCGTCATACTTAGTATTCGCATAGTCGATGATTTTTTTAACACAAATGATTAATTCGTCCGAAACATCCTCAAATAGTTTGATATAATCTTTCTTTAGCGAGTCGGAAAGTGAATCTAACTTGAATATTTTTTGGATTTTATCCGCTGGAACGAGGTCGCCTTTTTTCATTTGAAAGCCAATTCCTTTACCCATTAAAACGACTTCTTTGCCCTTTTTATCGTGGCATAAAACCAAGCTATTATTTAACGTTTTAAAAACCCTCATTCGATTCACCTTTTCCCCTAATCCAATCCGTTTTGTGCAATCACCTTTTGATACCAATAGAAGCTGTCTTTTCTTATGCGTTTCAACGTTTTTAATTCTTTGTCTGTTCGGTCAACATATATAAAGCCATATCGCTTATTAAATCCTTGATGTGTGCTGACTACATCAATTGCTGACCAAGGTAAATAGCCGATTACGTCTACGCCATCAGTCAATGCTTCCTGAATTGCTGTAATATGTTTTGCGAGATAATGGATTCTGTCAGTATCCTGAATTTTACCTTCTTCATCGATTGTGTCTGGTGCGCCATAACCATTTTCGGTGATTAGAATTGGCAGCTCATAGCGATCATACAGCTTACGCAAGGTTAACCTTAAGCCTGTAGGATCAACGACCCAGCCATACGGTGTTTTATCTACATAAGGATTCTCAGCTGCTCGGTAGACACCTTCTTCACCAAGCATAATTTGTTGATCCCCAGCTCTTGGCGAAACATCAGAGCCATCATTTTTACTTGCCGAAATCGTTGCCGTAGAATAGTAATTGATCGCAACGAAGTCGGGTTTCCCCGCCGCCAAAATGTCGAAATCTTCTGCTTTAATTTTAGGATATATCTTGCGATCATTCAAATACTTTTCAAATAAATAGTTATATTTTCCACGAACCGCAGCATCTAAGAAAGACCAGCCGCGAAGCGTTTCCCAATTGTGGGCGGCAATCGCGTCCTCAGGCTTAGCGGTCGCTTGGTACATCGCCGTCAAATTAATCGCTGGACCTATTTTTCCCTTCAAACCTAATTGATGGTGAAGAGCAATTGCTCGTGCTTGTGCTAACAGCACATGATGATTCATTTGAAAAAGCTCTTTCTTAGTTGGCAATGAGCCCTGTTTAGGCAAACCGATAGCTCCAGGATGTAAAATCATGGTATTTTGTTCATTGATTGTCAACCAGTAGTTTATTTTATCGCCATATTCGGTAAACAGTACGTTCACGTAATCGACAAAGTGCTCAATCGTTTTACGGTTCAACCATCCGCCTTGCTCCTCTAAGTGATAGGGCAAGTCAAAATGATACATAGTTACGATTGGTTCGATCCCATTTTTCAAACACTCATCAATAACTCGATGGTAAAAATCGATTCCTTTTTGATTTTTATCTTCTGGGTTCTTGCCCATGATACGTGTCCAGGCAATTGAAAAACGAAATGCTTTTAAACCTAGCTCTTTAAAAAGCAAAATGTCCTCTTTATAGTGGTGATAAAAGTCCGAGGCCACCTCAAATCCGGCTACATCCTCGTTATGTTGATATTCATCAATAATTGAAGGCAATTTCCCATCTTCTTGGTAGGCACCTTCTGCCTGATACGCACTGATGGAAGCCCCCCACAAAAAATGATTGGGAAACACCTCAAGTTGTTTGTATTGCACAAAAATCCCCTCCTTAACTAATTACCAAAAGTGCTTCATTATCAGCTAGGGTCCCCTCAGCTGTGTCGATTACTCGGAAATTTTCACTGTTGGTCACCACTAAAATGACCGTATCGTCGTAACCAGCCTGTTGAATTTCATCAAAATTGGCGACAATCAATTTCTGCCCGATAGAAACTCGATCTCCTTCTTTCACGAAAACATCAAAAGGCTTACCTTTAAGATTTACTGTATCGATTCCAATGTGTATTAAAATTTCTACTCCATCATTTGAGCGTAGACCGATGGCGTGTTTGGATTCTAAAACAGTAATTACTTCGCCGTTAATTGGCGAATAAATCGTGTCTTCTTCAGGCACAATAGCCACACCTTTTCCTAGCAATTCCTTTGAAAAGATACTATCGTTTACTTCAGAAATTGGGTAGATCGTTCCCTTTACTGGACTTTCAATTTTAAATTCTGTAGTGGTTACCTCGTCTTGCTCTTCAACAACATCTTCAAAGCCAATTAGATAAGCAATAATAAATGTTGCGACAAAAGCAATCAAACAAGTAATAATTGCATGGACAATGTTCATCGGGTTCTCACCAATAAAAGCCGGCAACGCCGCTAGCCCTGGAGATACAAAGGCATATCTTACTAGACCACTAAGACCTGCGTATAATCCAGCAATTGCACCACCTATCATTGAAGCCAGCAATGGTTTCTTTAATTTCAAAGTGACACCATAAAGAGACGGTTCAGTGATCCCCATCAAAGCAGTAATTCCGGTGGAAACGGCCAGTTGTTTTAATTGTTTGTTTTTGGTTTTGAAGGCTACAGCAAAGGTAGCGCCTGATTGCGCGATATTTGAAGCCAACATACCAGGACCGTTAATCATTTCCGAACCGAAGCTGCTTAATTGCATCGTTGCAATCGGAGTCATCGCCCAAGCTGTCCCAGTTACAACAAGGAAAGGCTGTAATCCGCCCATTAAAAAGGGAATCAACCAAGCTGCTTTAGCGTTAATCCACTCAGCTCCGATAGCAACTAAATCATTAAGTAACGTCCCAAACGGTCCAATAACAACTAATGCCAACGGTCCCATTATCAAGAAGACCAGCATTGGTTTAGTGAAAAATTTGATAAAGGATGGCGAAATTCGGTCAGCGAAAGGTTCGATATAAGACATAATCCATACCGTAAAAATAATCGGTAGAACGGAGCCGGCATAATCGGCTGCTAACACTGGAATGCCTAGGAAAGAAACCGGATCACCTGTTGAAAATAATTGCGAAATATTTGGATGCAGTAAGATCCCAGCTACTGTAATCGCAAGAATGGGACTCACTTCAAATTTGATTGCCGCACCATAAGCTAACAACACAGGCATGAAATAAAAGGCAGCATCTGCGATCGTATTTAAGATAATATAGGTTTGACTAGTATCTGCTAGTACACCAGTCAGAGTTAATACAGCTAAAATTGCTTTAACCATCCCCGCACCAGTAATCGCTGGAATCATCGGAGTAAACGTGGTTGAAATGACACTGATAAGTCGTGAAATAATATTCTCTTGATTTTCAGTCGACTTTTGCTGTTTAGGCAACTCTCCTAATTCCTTTTGAATTTCCTTAAAGGCA
Source organism: Enterococcus sp. AZ109 (assembly GCF_051714625.1). Taxonomy (NCBI): domain Bacteria; kingdom Bacillati; phylum Bacillota; class Bacilli; order Lactobacillales; family Enterococcaceae; genus Enterococcus; species Enterococcus sp. AZ109. Next base: position 969,449 of record NZ_JBIOSF010000001.1, read on the forward strand.
GTTTGAACTTCATTGCCGATCACCACTTGATACTGTCCGCCGCTGTCGACTACACTAATTACCCCTGCAGTTTTCTCCAAAGCTTTAGTATCTGCTTTTTGCTTGTCTCTTAATTCAAACCGTAATCTTGTTGCACAATGAGTTAGACTAACAACATTTTCTTTGCCGCCCACCAATGCCAATACCTTAGTTCCTACTTCTCGATAATTCATTCTTTTCTCCCCTTTTAAAAAAATAAAAAAGACCAAGCCAAACCATCCTCCAAATTACTTTGAAGTCTCAGTTTGTCTTGGTCTTGCCTGCATAATCAGTAACATGCCAATAACGTTATTTTGCTGTGATTGAATAATAGCATAGAATGATAGCGCAATCAATAGGTGAATCCAATTTTTTTATTGAATACCAACTCCACGTCTATCGAATTATCTACCCGCTTTTACTTACAAGTAAAAATGAGAAAGACGCCAAAAACACTGTAGAAACAATGTTTTTGGCGCCATTACTTTGATACGAAAGATTACGATTTACTTATTCAAAATATGGATAGCAAAACCACCAAATTCTCCATCTAAATACACGTTTTTCAGCTTCCCGTTGTCATCATAAGCAGCTGTATCCATGTTGAAGGCAAGTCCTTTTCCTTTTAACTCTTCTACCGCATTTTCTAAATCGGGTGTTCGCATTGCGATATGACCATTTTTACCCAAGAATGGACTTCTCATACATTCAAAATAATCGCCAGCGAATTCAGATTTTTGTCCATGACGAGGAGTTAAATTAAAGATACTGCTTAACAGTGTTGCCAGCTCTTCAGCTTCCGTTGCGTTTTCAGTATTAATACCGATATGTTCTAATTCAAATTTGTTTGACATTTTAGCACCTCTTATTCAAATTTTTTACATAGGGAACATGATTAACGCGCCCACGGTCAGTGCGATTAATCGAATGAAATATTGCGGGATCGTAAAGACCCAAAACTCTTTCGCCGAGTATTTCCCGTACCCTAAGATCATCGCCGGCATTCCGTCGATTGGTAGGAAGTGGCCACACCAGCCAGAAATTACGATCGCACAAGCTGCGGCTGTTGGATCTAGACCTAGGCTAGTACATACCGCAATCGCTAATGGCGTAAATACATAAACTGTCCCAATCGTTGAGCCCGTTAAAGTAGCCAAAAGACTGGTCAAAATACAGAAACCAAAGATCATGATGAACGGATTCACGTTTGTCCCTAGCACACCGGCAACCGTTTCACCGACTAAATTCGTTAGCCCAGTACTTCCCAAGGCATCCGCCACACCAATAACACCAGCAGACATTAAGATGATTGGTGCGCTTAATGCATCACGGATTTCAGTAAAATCAAGAACACCTGTAATCAAAATAACAGCAACTGATAGACCCGCCATGGCATAACCGGCATCACCGATTCTGCTTTGTAATAGCATACCGACAACCGCAAAGATAAAGGCACCATAAGTTACATTTTGTTTCCATTGAGGCAACGTTGAAACAGTGTCTCCGTCAGCAGGACTAACATCTTCTGTATCGTCGTCTTTAATCGAATGATCAGGTAAGAATTTGTATTGAATCAGACAATTTAATAGGAATCCCATTGATAAGAAGAAATTGACAATCGCAAACTTGAAAACAGAAACATTAATTGCTTGGCCAGCTGCTCCCAAAACAGCGGTAACGATTCCGTATTGTAAAGCGGTGTTGAATGGAATCAATGGGTGATTCGCCGCAAATCCGGCAGTCATAATAACTTTTGAAGGCGGAAGTTTTTTACTGTAAGGTAAGGTTGAAAGCAAGCCAATAGTAAGTACATAATAAGCCGTTGAACCAGTTCCAAACAAGCTGCAGCCTAGCATAACAATTAAGATAATTAGTACATAAGATTTAAATCCACCTTTATCAGCCATAGAAAACATTGCCTTTTTAAACACAACAATAAAATTGGTTTTCTGTAAGGCAGCAATAATTGCCATAAATTCAGCCAACATAACAATGGTAGAATTGGAGAACCCAGCAAAGGCTCCTTGAATATCGGTAATGCCAAAAATAACTAATAATAGACAGGCAAACAATGGCGGAGCGCCAAATGGTAGTTTATCAATCATTATTAAAACAATCATCAAAGCGGTGATTGCTAAGGCAATAATCATTTGAATAGTCATAATATCCCCCTAAAGCTTTATTTATACATCCCTTTTTTGAATGAGGTTGTGACAGAAGTGTTCAGCTCTGAGAAGTAAGCCGTATAATCCGAAAATAGCTTCTTATACTTTTGCGATTATACGGCTTATTTCTTAAAAAAGCTGCTTCAGTTACACCGATTATCTGTTTTTTAGTGGTTGTGACGTATTATGTCACAGCCACACAAAGTACCTAGGCTTATTTCATGCCTTTGGCCTTATTTTCTTCTAACACTTTTTTAATTGCTTCGATACCCTCTTCAGGCACTTGGTTGAATGGTGCACGACAAGGTCCCACATTGTGTCCAAGTAAACGCGTTGCTGTTTTCACAATTGTGTTTGGATTACCGTATTTGAAGCACGCTCTGAAGCTTTGGATGCTTTCATTAGCTTGTTTCGCTTCTTCAATTTTGCCTTCCACAAACAAGTCGTAAATTGATGCCATTGTTTGAGGATACACGTTAGCACAACCCGCGATTCCACCAGTTCCGCCAGCTAGCAATGTCCAAATAATTAGCTGATCATTTCCAGACAACGTATAGAATTTACCGTTAGTTTTCTTTTTACCGGCGTCAATGTAACCTAGAATATTAGCGAAGTTCCCACTAGAGTCTTTTGCACCAATAATATTTTCAATTTGAGCTAAACGTCCGACTGTTGCCGGTGCAAGTGCATTACCAGTTCGTGCTGGAATATTGTATAAAACAATTGGCATATCCACTGCTTCAGCAACGGTTTTGTAGTGAGTGTACAATTCTTCTTGGCTGGCTGCCGCAAAGCTAGGCGTAATAATAGATAGAACATCTGCTCCTGCAGCTTGGGCCATCTTACTTTGTTCAATTGTTTCTTTCGTTGAGATCGTTCCGGTTCCAGCATAGACTGGCACTCGGCCGTTGGCTTGGTCAACCACTGTTTCTACGACTAATTTCTTTTCTTCTGCTGTTAAAATGTAGCCTTCACCATTAGTCCCGAATGGAAAAATGCCGTGAATGCCATTTTCGATCATGCGTTCTACTTGTGCGCGTAGTTCTTCTACGTTGATTGTTTCATCCTCATGCATGGGTGTTAAAATTGGGGTAATAATTCCTTTTAATTCAGTTTGTTTCATTCAAATCGCTCCTCTTTTTTTGTGGTTTTAGTCATTCTGATTATTTTAAACGCCTTCGCCTGAAGTTGGATTGTATAGTCCTTCTGCTTCACGTTTTTTGCCAAATAGATCTTCTACTGTAAAACGTACGTATTTAACACAAATTCGATTTTTGTAAGCATAGACTAAATGTAAGACACCTGTGCTATCTTGATAAATTGTTGGGTATTCATGTTGCGAATTATTGGTCTTGTTTTCAATCCCGATATAACCTTCTGCTGGTTCAAACACCCGACCAATTGGCCAAGTTTTACCAAAATCTTCAGTTACTGATACTGCTACTGGATTTCGCAATCCAGGCCAAGCAACTTTGCCGAATTCTGCATTGTTCGCTGCATTCACATTATAAGCTAAAGCGATTTCACCGGATTGTAACTTAATCGCACTGACACTAGCATTATTATTTGGTAGAACAGTGGCTTTAGGTACACTCCAACTATCACCGAAATCAACTGATTCACTTGAGTAGACATGATCGGCAAAGCGGCTGCGCATGAAGGCCACTAAATGTCCTTCTTCTACTTCCACCACGTTGGCATGTACACGGCCTCGACTATCTGGCATCCGGACGGCTTTCCACGTTTGCCCTTGATCATCAGACACTTGAAATTCTGTCGGATCATTGGTCAATCCATCAGGTGAGTCTTCACATAACCAGGTGCTGAAAATCCAGCGACCATTGCTTAAGATTTGGATCGCTTGGCGAGAGAACGTTCCTTCGTTGGCAAACAATACTTCTGGCTCGCCCCAAGTTTCACCTTCATCACTTGATTTTTGGACCATAATGATAGAAGTGAATTGCATGTTGTCTTTGCCTTCTTGACGACTTAATTGAGACGTATAGATTAGCCAAATTTGACCATCCGGTGCTCGAAAGAAAGCCGGGTTTTGTTCACTGCGGTCTTCGCCTTTTGAAACAGTTACTGGCACTGACCACACTTGAGTTTCAGGATCTAATTTCGATACGACAATCGAAATGTCGCCGCTGCCTTCAAAGCTGCCGGCGAACCAAGCGCATAACATACCGCCATCTTTGGTTTCAATTAACGTTGGTGCATGGGCAGTGTTGTTGCCGCCGGTTGGAATCAAACCAAAATCAACGTTCATAAATTCATCACGATAAACCACACCATTGGGTTCTGACGCCCGTACACTTGGTAATTTTATAGCCATTTTTTGAAGTCCCCCTATATCATTTTTACTCTTCATTAAGCGCTTACTTGATAATTGTAAATGAATTTCCTTTGGCTGCTAATCTCCCACTGCGTATTCTTTTGATAGCAGTGGGTCAATTTAGCAACACTTATTCGTTTAGGAATTTTCAGCTAAGCGAATGGCATAATCAATCGCATTTTCCAAACTTAATTCACTGGCTGTCCATTTGCCTGCTTGGTCAAAAGCCGTTCCATGATCGACTGACGTACGAATAATTGGTAAATTCAAGGTAATATTGACACCCTTTACTGCTTCCCAGCTTGCTGTTTTCTGATCGTAAACAAAGCCTAATAGCTTCAACGGAATATGTCCCTGGTCGTGATACATAGCCACGACAATGTCGTACATACCGCCATTTGCCTTAGAGAAGACGGTATCGGCTGGAAGCGAGCCTTCAGCGTTGATGCCCTCTGCCTTTGCCGCTTCTACGGCTGGATTGATTTCTTTGATCTCTTCTTGACCAAATAGTCCATTTTCGCCACAGTGAGGATTTAACCCCGCAACTGCAATACGTGGATTCTTGATGCCTAGGTTTTTACAAGCGGTGTCGGCGATTCGGATCACATCTAACACGCGTTCTTTTGTCGCCCGATCACACGCTTCTCGTAAAGAAACATGGGTAGATACATGAACCACACGCAAGTTTCCATCCGCCAACATCATGGTATATTTATCTGTTCCTGTTAACTCAGCATAAATTTCGGTGTGCCCAGCATAATGGTGTCCGGCAGCATTCATAGCTTCTTTATTTAAAGGGTTGGTCACTGTAGCGTCAATTTCTTTAGCCAAAGCCAGCTCAATCACTTTTTTGACATATTGGAAAGCAGCATTTCCACCAACCTTGGACACTTCACCAATTGGCAGCTCATCCATGTTGACTACTTTTAGGTCAATCAGATCAATTGTGCCTAGTGTGTATTTGCCTTCACTGGGATTTTCAATCGGATTGATCGTCAAATCCAATTCCGGATGCTCTGTAAGATAATGATCCAAAACACTCTTGTCACCGACTAAAAGTGGATTGCATCTGTCATACAAATCGGCTTTTAGAAAAGCTTTTAGTGAAATTTCTGGTCCAATTCCGGCAGGATCACCCATCGTAATACCGACAATTTTTTTCATTGCTTCAAATCTCCTTTTGTTTGAGGAACCAAATTTTATAGATATTTCAGTTGTGCCAGAGATTACAAAATTTCTAAATAGATTTTTTTAGCATCCTCAGGTGTTACTTCTCGTTTGTTGTTTACTAATAAACGCGTAACTTCCATACCAGCAGCTACTAAACCATCTAAATCTTCTTCAGGTACATTGAAGGTTTTCAAACTAGTAGGAATTTCTAGTATTTTCACAATTTCTTCTAATTGATTAATCATGTAAGCTGATTTTTCATCTACAGCCAGATCTTTGTCTCCATCTTTTACTACCCGATCATAGGCAACTGCTAACAAATCTTTAATCGCCGGTTCGTTAAATTTCATTACTGGTGTCAATAGCATGGCATTGGATACACCATGGGCAATGTGATATTTCCCACCTAGTGGATAAGAAAGTGCGTGAACAGCGGTTGTTCCGGAAGAAGTAATCGCAACTCCAGCATAGAATGAACCTAATAACATGCGACCTTTTTCATCTAATGCTTCAGAATTGGTACATGCTTCGATAATGTTGTTCATAATTAAGTCTAGTGCTTCTAAAGCGAAGGTGTTGCTGATGGGATTGGCTTTTGCTGAAGTAAAGCACTCGATTGCGTGACACAAAGCATCAACACCAGTAGCTGCAGCGATTGGCTTTGGTAAGTTTTTAATCATGCGGCTATCTAAAATGACGTAATCAGCAATCATTTCAGGATTGACGATTCCGATTTTCAAATCTTTTTCTGGTACGCCTACGATACTGTTCGGTGTAGCTTCGGCACCTGTTCCAGCAGTAGTTGGAATCATCAAGCTAGTGATTTGTTTTTTAGCAAGTAACGGATCATCTAACAGATCCTTCACTTTATACTCATCGGTTGCCAGAACCGAGGCTAATTTCGCTACGTCCATGACACTGCCGCCACCGATTGCGATAATAAAGTCAGCCTTTTCTTTTTTAAATTCATCCACCATTGCTTGAGCTTCATGATAATTTGGCTCTGCTGGAATATCTGAAATAATGGTGTAATCAATACCAGACTTCTCAACAATTTCTTTTGGTAAATCAACTAATCCGGTCCCTAAAATTCCTTTATCTGTAAAAATAACGATTTTATTTACACCTTGTGCGATGATTCCTTCTAATTGTTCAATTGCGTGTTCACCAGCACTAATATTTTTGGGCATTTTCAAACTGTAATCTGTTAACATGTTATTCCTCCTATTTTTTCTTGATTTGACTAATCTCTTCAAACAACTCTTCGCTGCCGAAACCGCCTGATTTCGTAATTACCTGCCTATTCTTTTTGTTCCATTCGATCGTTGAAAGAACCACACCTGGACTTATTTCAGCAATTGGTTCTATTTTATTGACGCCTAAAACGTTCATCGACTGAAACAAGGTATCTCCTCCCGTAAAGAGGAAGGTATTTTCTGAATGCTTAGTCCACAAGGCTTGCGTTAAGCTGCCAAGTGATTGACCAATTCGAAAACGATACGCTGAAGCTGGTAAATTATTTTCCTGACTATAAACCGTTAGGCTCTCAGTTGTCTTTTCACTTAAGGTTTCAAAAACTAATAATGGGTGTTTATCCATTAATGTTAGATACGTTTGCAGTTCTTTTTGACCTTCTGAACTTTTCCAGTACTCTAAACTCAATAACTGATGAGGTGATAAGGAGATCCGCGGGTAATGCTTGCTTTCCGCGTGCTCGATTTGTTTTTTGGTTATCGGATTTACACTGCCGCAAATCACTACTAATGGATTCTTTAATGAATATGCAAGTGGTTGTCCGTTTGGAAACAATCGTTTCGCTAATACTTTAGCAAAACCCGCACAGCCGATGGTTATCGACAGCAGTTCAGCTTTTTCTAACGCTTTCACCTGTTGCATCAATGTTTCATCCGTTTCAGCATCAAAAACCAGCACACCTTTAGCTTCTTTGGGAATTATATCTCCTTGAATCAGCTGCGCCTCAATATCCGCTTCCTGCTGCAAACGCCTCAGCACATTACTTTCCGTTACCGGCTCATAAGGATCAGCAGCAAAAACACTTTCTGCTACAGGGACTTGGTCAATGTACAGATTGCCATCAATTAACACACGCTTCATTTCTGGATAAGCTGGGAGAAAGGGAATGACTTTTTGATGGCTTGTATCTAGCACTGCCTTAATCTCAGCACTTATATTTCCTCTTAAAGCAGAATCTACTTTTTTATATATGTGAGGTATCTTTGCTTGTTGAGCGCTTACAATTATCATTTGAATCTGCTGATAAGCTGCTTCAAAGCTCAGGTATCTGCTTTCAGTATTCATGACTAAGACTTCAATTGATTCATCTAGATCACTATATTCTAAATCCGTATTAGTTGAGACTAATGTTTTGACCCCTTGCTTAGAAAACTGAACACCTGTATCAAGAGCGCCAGTAAAGTCATCTGCAATGACTAATAGTTTTAACATTCGTTCACCACCTTGGATTTCATAAATTCATTTTAGGCTTATCTTAGCCATAAGGATATCTAAAAAAGAAAAAAACCGTTTAATTTTGAAACGAATTTCCAATCAACGTACTTTTGTATAAGATAATCCTTTATAATTGTTACTATATGGAACACCAAGGAGAATAATTATGACTACAACGATTAAACTACTAGGAATTGCCCCTTACGAAGAGTTGAACAATTCTATGAATATTGTTAGTAAACAATTCAGCGATATCCAATCAGATATCTACACGGCTGATTTAGAAGAAGGCCAACGTCTAGCTGCCGAACTTTATAGCGATGATTATGATGCGATTATTTCCCGTGGCGGAACAGCTGATTTAATCCGACGTTCCGTATCGATCCCTGTCATTGATGTCTCTATTTCCATCTACGACATTTTAGGAGCTATTCGTTTGGCAGAAAATTATACGAAAAATTTTGCGATCGTTGGCTATTCCAGTATTACTGAGAAGGCTCATTTATTGTGCGATATTTTGGGCTACAATATTAAAATTATCACCTTGAACGACACCACCGATGCCAGCAAAACGTTAGATATCCTTTCTAAAGAACATTACGAAATGATTTTGTGTGATGCCATTACCAATCGGTTAGCACTAACTAAATCCCTTAACACGATTCTGATTACTTCTGGATTTGAAAGTATCAAGCATGCCTATCAAGAAGCCTTAACAATTTCAACGTATTTAAAAAAGGTGAAACACGAAAAAGCGATCCTCGAACAGGGCATTAGCAGCCAAAAACAAGAAGGCATGATCTTTGATGAAAACTTTCAAATTCAGTTTTCAAATCTGGGTGCTCCTTTAGAAGAAACGATTTTAAAGTACTTGCGTGCTAAAGGAGAATTAGAGAACGAAAATCAATTTTACCCTACAATTAGGAATAAAATCTACAATCTCCATACAAAAAGTTTTACCGTTGATGACTCGACTTACTATAGCTGTATCGTAAAAATTTCTTCCCCGCCGGTAACCAATAATCGGCTTGGGATTCTTTATCGAAAAAGAGCAGAAGTAGCGGATATCTTCAAAACTAAATTGCTGTTTACCCGATTTATTCAAGAAAGTACTAAGCAGGAGCTCCAAAAGGTGAAAAATAATTACCAAGCAATCCTTATTTTTGGCGAAACTGGCACTGCCAAATCGAATATTGCTTATCAAGCCTTTTTGAATCAAGAAACCCACAACAACAATCTTATTTCCATTGATGCAAAATTAATCAATGAAAAGATGTGGAAATTTCTTATGAATGCTTCCAACGGACCCTTAGTAGATGCTAATAACACCATCATGTTTGAACATGTAGAACAGCTTTCATTAGTCGATGTTGAACGACTGATAACCATCGTTAAAAATACCAAGCTCTTACAGCGAAACCAGTTGCTTTTTACTTACGATACCAATCGATCTAGTGAACAAACGATTTACAATCGTCTGTTAGTTGAATTAAACTGTGCCAGCATCTACGCACCGTCTATCAAAGAACGCAGAAATGAACTTAGTGTGATTACTACCTTGTTGCTAAACAAAATCAACATAGAATGCAACAAAGAAATTATGGGCTTTGACCCTAATGGGCTGAAGGAATTTTTAGCTTATGACTGGCCGGGGAATTTAAATCAGCTGCAATCAGCGATTAAGGAATTGGTAATCAATGCTACGACCCATTATATTTCTGAGCATCAAGTATCAGAATTGCTGAAAAAAGAACGACTCATTCAAAACTTTTCAACCAATAAGCTCGCGTCCTTCACGTTTAAAAATACAGTTGAACACCCTACACTATTCGATTACACAAAAGAAATTATTTTAACAATCTTGGAACAAAACGGTGGAAATCAAACCAAAGCCGCCGAGCAATTAGGAATTAGTCGTACTACCCTTTGGCGCTACTTGAAGGAGAAGTAACTATCGGTTTTACGTTTTAACAGTTTTAAGTTGATGGCAGAATAGGAGGAATGAACATGCAGTACAAAGGTACATTAATCGCTGTTAGCGATATTGAAAAGTCAAAGCAATTTTATAGTGAATTGTTGGGACTAAAAGTTATCATGGATGCTGGAGCAAATGTCCAACTCACTGGGGGTGTTTTTCTACAAACGGTTGATACTTGGCCAAACTTTATCAATAAGAAAAAAATGGATATTGTCTTTGAAAACAATGCCGGCGAATTATATTTTGAAACGGACGATATAGATGATTTTATGGAAAAGTTGGAAAACTATGGGACTATCGATTATCTTCATCCGATCATAGAGCATAGCTGGGGGCAGCGTGCGGTGAGATTCTATGACTTGGATCATCACATCATCGAAGTTGCTGAAACTATTGTGATGGTGGTTAAACATTTCATTGATTCAGGCCTCACCGTAGAGCAAACGGCAGAACGTATGGGCGTTGATGTTGAGGTTACTAAAGCCGCGTTAAGTAGTAAATGACCGTTTTATTACAAAGAAAAAACCTTAAAGCGCTGATTTATCAACGTTTTAAGGTTTTTGTGCTTTTAACCCACACTGCCTTCCATTTCGAATTGAATCAAGCGATTCAATTCCACGGCATATTCCATCGGTAATTCTTTCGTAAATGGTTCAACAAAGCCCATTACGATCATTTCAGTTGCTTCTTGTTCAGTAATTCCGCGACTCATCAAGTAGTATAATTGTTCCTCAGAAATCTTAGATACTTTCGCTTCATGTTCTAAAGAAACATTACCGTTCATGATTTCGTTGTAAGGAATCGTGTCCGAACGCGAGATGTCATCCATGATGATTGTGTCACACTCGATATGGCTAAATGAGCCTTCGCTATCGCGTGTAAAACGCACAGTTCCACGATAGTCAACTGCACCGCCGTCTTTAGCAATCGATTTAGAAACAATCGAGCTAGACGTATTCGGTGCATTATGAATCATCCGAGCACCGTTATCCAGTACAATATTCTTTCCAGCTACGGCAATCGAAAGCATGGTTCCCCGAGCGCCTTTACCATTCATGTAGACACTTGGGTACTTCATCGTTACTTTAGAGCCTAAGTTGCCATCGACCCATTCCATCGTCGCATTTTCTAGAGCTTGGCCACGTTTTGTTTCCAAGCTGTAGACATTGTTGGACCAGTTTTGGATTGTGGTATAGCGACAGTAGCCGTCTTTTTTAACGAATACTTCTACTACGGCAGCATGCAAGCTGTCTGATGAATAAGTCGGAGCCGTACAGCCTTCAACATAGTTGATGCTGGCTCCTTCGTCCACAATAATCAACGTCCGTTCAAATTGACCCGTATTGGCTGCATTGATTCGGAAGTATGATTGGATTGGAATATCGGTTTGAACCCCTTTAGGTACATAAATGAAGGTTCCGCCTGACCAGGCTGCTGAGTTAAGAGCTGCTAGCTTGTTGTCAGAAGGTGGCACTAATGTTGCGAAATATTCCTTGAATAGTTCCGGATATTCTTTCAATGCAGAATCGGTATCAGTAAAGACGATTCCTAATTTTTCGAACTCATCCTTCATATTGTGATAAACAACTTCAGATTCATATTGAGCTGAAGCTCCGGCTAAGTAAGCCCGTTCTGCTTCAGGAATTCCCAAGCGTTCAAAGGTTGTTTTGATTTCTTCTGGCACATCTTCCCAATCACGGGCTGGTTTGTTGCTAGATTTGATATAGTAATTGATTTTATTGAAGTCTAATTCACTTAGATCAGGACCATATTCAGGCATGTCTAATTTGTAGAATGTTTCCAAGGACTTCAAGCGGAAGTCTAACATCCACTCTGGTTCTCCTTTAACGCGGGAGATTGCGCGAATGACTTCTTCAGACAAACCTTCACCAGTAGTAAAGACTGGTTCAACATCATCGTGGAAGCCAAATTGATATTCTTCTTGCATTTCAGGTACGCTCATAGTTCCCGCTCCTATTCTTTATGAAATTGACCCGCTACCGCTTTCCCATCATCATCTGTTAACGCTCGGCCTAGCGCTTTCCAAGCTAAGGTTGAGCATTTAATACGGGCTGGAAATTTCGCTACACCGCTAAGCATAGCCGCTTCTCCTAAGGCATCTGTGTCTTCATCAGACAGCTGATTACCTTGAACCATTTGGGCAAAGCTGACAGCAAGGTGTTCTGCTTCTTCAACTGTTTTGCCAATCACGGCGTCCGTCATCATGGACGCACTGGCTGTGCTAATGGAACAACCGCTGCCGGAAAAGGCAATGTCATTGATAATGCCGTCTTTAACGGACAGCTCCAACTCAATGACATCCCCACAAGTAGGGTTGTTCATTTCGATTGTACGAGTAGATTCATTCAACTTACCAAAATGATGCGGACGAGAAGAATGATCCAAAATTACTTGACGATACAAATTGTCTAATCTAGATAGCGCCATCTTTGAAAAACTCCTTTGTAGCTTTCAGAGCAAAAATTAAGCGATCAGCATCGGCTTTTGTATTATAGAAGTAAAAGCTAGCGCGAGCGGTTGCTGGCAAATTCAAGTATTTCATCAACGGTTGCGCACAGTGGTGACCTGCTCGCACAGCTACGCCTTCCATATCAAGAGCAGTTGCTACATCATGAGGATGTACTTTGTCCAAATTAAAGGCCAATACTCCCGTATGATTTTGCGGATCTTGCGGACCATAAACCGTTAGTCCTTCAATTGCTTGTAGTTTCGGCAAGACATAGGCGACTAATTCCTGCTCGTGTTGATGGATCGCATCCATCCCAATAGCATTCAAATAGTCGATCGCTGCACCTAATGCAATCGCGCCGGCGATGTTCGGTGTGCCTGCTTCAAACTTCCAAGGCAATTCTTTCCATGTGCTGTCATACAAATTGACAAAATCGATCATCTCTCCGCCGAACTCAACTGGTTCCATTTGCTCTAAAAGCGGTCTTTTGCCATATAATACACCAATTCCGGTCGGTCCGCACATCTTATGTCCACTAAAGGCAAAGAAATCACAATCCAGCGCTTGTACATCCACTTGCATATGCGGAGTGGATTGAGCACCATCAACGATCATAATCGCTTGATTGGCATGAGCCAGTTCAGCTAATTCATTGATTGGATTTATCACGCCTAATACATTCGATACGTGCGCAATCGAGACAATCGCTGTTTTTTCATTAATGACTTGCTTCGCTTCTTCCATATCCAAAAAGCCTTCTTCGTTCATAGAAAGATAGCGTAACTTCGCACCCTTGCGATCAGCCAATTGCTGCCAAGGGATAATGTTAGAATGATGCTCCATAAAGGAGATAACAATTTCGTCGCCCTCTTTGACAAAAGCATCCCCATAACTGCGAGCTAGCCAGTTTAACCCTGTAGTTGTTCCCCGGGTGAACAAAACTTCGGCTGTTTCTTTTGCGTTGATAAAGGCACGGACTTTTTCACGAGCCCCTTCGTACTTTTCCGTTGCTCGTTCCGCTAGGGTATGCACGCCGCGGTGAACATTAGCGTTATCATTTTCGTAATAATAGTTCAATGCTTCAAGCACTTGTTTAGGCTTTTGTGTGGTAGCAGCATTATCAAGATAAACTAATGGTTCATCATTAACCTCTTGAAATAAAACAGGAAAATCTTCCCTTACTTTCGAAAAATCGAACATTATTTTTTCAACTTCCCTTCGATCGTTGCAATCAATTGGTCTTGGGCAGCTTTAACTGGGATAGCCGTTAATACTGGACCTAAGAATCCGCGAATGACTAATCGTTCCGCTTCATCTTTAGCAAGGCCGCGGCTCATTAAATAGAACAATTCATCAGGATCTACTCGTCCAACACTGGCAGCATGTCCGGCAGTAACTTCATTTTCTTCAATTAATAAAATCGGATTGGCATCGCCACGAGATTGTGTTGACAGCATCAACACACGACTTTCTTGTTGGGCATCTGCCCCCTTGGCACCACGTAAGATGTGACCAATTCCGTTAAAAGTTAAAGTAGATTTTTCCAAAATTACGCCATGTTGTAAAATATGACCAATTGTATGAGGTGCTTTATTAGTTACTCGCGTGTCGATTCCTTGAATTTGCTTGCCGGTACTAATAGCGACAATTTTCACTTCAGAGTGCGCACCATCGCCGATTAGGTCAGAATCGAAATCAGCAATAATATTGCCATCGTTCATAATCCCAATTGCCCAATCGATCTTTGAATCCCGCATCAAATACCCTCGGCGATTCATGTATGTCGCAATATTCTTACCTAACGTATCAATAGCTGAGAACTTAATGCGAGCACCTGGTTTAGCGATCACTTCTACGACTACGTTACCAGCTAATTTCTTCGCTTCATCTCCATGGGACTCAAAACGTTCCAAATAAGAAAATTCACTGTTTTCTTCTGCAATAATCAATACGTGTTTGAAGAAGTGTGCATCGCTGTTACCGTTATGGATAAATAGCGACTCTAGCGCTTCTTCGATCACAATATTTTTAGGTACGTATAAGAAAATCCCGTTGTTCATAAAAGCTGCATGTAAAGCTGTCAGTGAATTTTCGTCTATTGGTACCGCTTTTTGCATGTAGTATTCTTTCACCAATTCCGGGTGTTCTTTCATGGCAGTCATTAAATCAGTAAAAATGACGCCTTTTTCGGTTAATTCTGGAGAAATCTGTTCAAAGACCGTATCATCGCCAGCTTGTACCACCATCGGATTGTCCGCCATTTGATCAAAGTTGGGAATCGTTCCAGCTTCTAATTGACGTTCCGGTTTTACATTATATAGATGCCAACGGGCAAATTTCACTTTTTCAATGACCGGTAAAGGCAATTGTTCAATTTTTTCTAAGGCAGAAATCCTTAGGTCGGTCATCCATTGAGGTTCTTCCCATGAAGCAGAGTATGCCTTCACAGCGTCAAGATAATCCATCCACTTTGTCATTTATCTTGCCTCCTACACTTCTTCTTTGTAATCAATACCTAATTCAGCTGAAATACCAGCGTAGCCTTCGGATTCAAGGCGCTTAGCCAATTCAGAATCACCAGATAAAACAACCTGTCCATCCATCATGATATGCACAAAATCTGGCACAATGTAGTTCAATAGACGTTGGTAGTGAGTAATAATTAATGCACCAAAATTATCGCCGCGCATCGCATTGATTCCTTTGGAGACAACTTTTAGCGCATCAATATCCAATCCTGAATCAATTTCATCTAAAACAGCAAAAGTCGGTTCAATCATCAATAGTTGAAGAATTTCGTTACGCTTCTTCTCACCACCGGAAAAGCCTTCGTTTAGGTAGCGTTCAGCCATTTCTTCTGGCATGTTCAATAGTTCCATTTTTGCATCTAATTTCTTCAAGAAAGTCATGACAGAAATTTTGTCATCTTCTGCACGCCCAGCATTCATCGCTGCCCGCATAAATTCCGCATTACTGATTCCAGGAATTTCACTTGGGTATTGCATTGCTAGGAACAATCCTAGACGAGCACGTTCGTCTACTTCCAACTCTAATACGTTTTCTCCGTCAAGCAAAATTTCTCCTTGAGTCACTTCGTAGTTAGGATTTCCCATAATCGCAGCTGAAAGGGTGGATTTCCCGGTTCCGTTTGGTCCCATGATTGCGTGGATTTCTCCCGTTTTCATGGTTAAGTTAACGCCTTTTAAAATCTCTTTATCTTCAATGGATACATGCAAATCTTTAATCTCTAAAACAGACATGAATTTCCCTCCAAATTATTTATTCGTTCTCACACATTTTAGACTAATTGAGAATGGAATTCAAATGAAATCGGCAACTTTATAAAATAAAACTGATTTTTGTTTAGAATTATTCTCGTTTTGCTTACTGTTAGAGAGAGTAGCTGGTTTTGTCGCCCAGTAATGGATTAAAAAACCTCGCTTATTTTATCGTATTTCCCCTCCACTCATTAGAAAGCTGGGCTAAACTACTACAAAAGATATGAATATCCTTGCTGACATCCATCATATGCGTACACTTCCTGATTAACCAGCAAGAAAAGATAAAATGCAATTCAGAAAATCAACTATAAAAAGGTTTTTTAATTTTTTATCCAGCAACAGCAAGCGCCCATCTTGTTATTTTATCGCCGATTTATTTTTATGTATTTTCTACCTCAATTCAAAAATCATTATAATACCAGTCAAAACAAGGCTTTTTTTGCCAAAATCGAAAATTTCCATATACCCCCCCATAATTTCTTTTAGTAGATTTTACTGTGCGATCAAATCAACATTTTGTAAAATGGCATTGGAAAAAATGTAGGGGGTTTTGGAAAAAATCGCATTTTGTTCTTTTATGCTTTTGGGTTATCTTTTAATCACCGGCCGGAACAAAAAAATTTTAGAAAGAGTGATCAACTATGTTAAAACTAGCAACTGTATTTGAAGATGCCGCAGGAAAAAAACACCGCTGGAACTTCAATAACCCGAACCCGAATAAATCACCAGAAGAAATCAAAATACTTTTGGAAAAAATGACTACCTTGAACTTATTTGAAAAGGATGGTGTGAAACAGTTTCAAAAAGTAGTTTCTGCTAAATTTGTTGAAACGCTTGAAACTCCCCTTTTCGATCTGAGAAACGCCGAATCAACCAATGTACAAAATCTAAACAATTCTTTTGCGCCGCAGATAATCACCGAAGATTTAAGCCAAAGTGAGAACCAAGAACAGCCTAAAGTAACTCCAATAGAAGTGGCTGAGGCAATTGAACAGCCAGAAATGGAAGTCCACCTTGCTATAGAAGAGACGCCCAACTTAGAAGAACTCCTGGAAGAAAGTATTGCTCTACCCATCGATATGGGAAAAACAGACGACAGCGCTGAATCGATACCTACACAAAAAGCGGAACTTTCAATAAGTGAAACGGCAGTCCAAGAACCTACGCCAACCCCTGAACGAACTAAGGAATCGGCACATTCACGAAAAGAGCGCTTAGATCGACTGCGTATCTATCACGAAACCAACAAGAAAAAGAAAAAGCGAAAAAAGAAGAAACGCTAATCTTTTTAAATCGCTTATGCCCTCAAGGTAATTACGATCGGAGTGACATTTAGCTTAATTTTCAAAATTTGAACTTCAGTCACGTAAGAAAGGCTTCATAAACTCGCTCAGTGACAACAACACTAATTTGTGAAGCCGAACATCGTTAACATGTGAAAAACTTTTACCTTCTTCCATGACGAAAAAATACTCTTAACAGCTAGATTGTACTAAGCTGTTAAGAGTATTTGGTGAGTCAGGTACTATTCATTGACTGGTTTTACTGAACCATCCCAGTTTTCAAGAATCCAAGCTTGCACATCTTCACTGTGTAATACCTCTAATAATTTTTGGATACGTTCGTCGTCCTTATCCTCTGAACGAGTTGCGATGATATTTACGTAAGGAGAATTATCGCTTTCCAGCAAGATCGAATCATTAATCGGATTTAAGCCCGCACCATAAGCAAAGTTTGCGTTAATAGCTACTAAATCACCTTCATCATTATTGTAAGTAGACGCTAATAACTCTGGATTAACAGTATGATTAAATTTCAATTCTTTCGGATTGTCACGAATATCATCAAAGGTAGCCGTTTCGATATCAACACCATCGTTAACTGTTACTAGATCAGCTTCCTCTAAAATCGAAATAACTCGACCCCAGTCAGATACAGAATTTGAACAGATAATAGTTGCCCCATCTTCTAAGTCTTTGATATCGGTAATTTTCTTAGAATATAAGCCCATTGGTTCAATATGAATCGCCCCAACATCGGCAAAATCGTAGTCGTTTTCAGACACAGCTTTTTCAAAGAAAGGTTTGTGCTGGAAGTAGTTGGCATCCAATTCTCCTTCAGCTAATGATTTATTAGGTAATACATAATCATCAAACTTCTTAATTTCTAAATTGATGCCTTCTTCTTCAAGTAACGGTTTAACATGCTCCAAAATTTCAGCGTGAGGTGTTGGTGAAGCACCAACGACTAAAGTATCATTGCTAGAGCTTCCGCCTCCAGTGCTGTCTGTCGTCTCATTCCCCCCATTTCCACATGCTGCTAAACCAACTGTAATTAATGCAATTGCTGTTAATCCTAATAATTTCTTTTTCATCCTATTTTCCTCCTAATAAATTTTATCGTTTATCTGTTTTCTTCGTCAAAAAGTCACCGACTCCTTGAACGATAAACACAATAATTAAAATGATGACAGTCGCTAAAAGAGTCACGGTGTAGTTTCCTCGTTGATACCCTTCTTGCCAAGCTAACGCTCCCAGTCCACCAGCCCCAATCGCACCGGCCATAGCGGTAAAACCGATCATGGTAATCGTTGTTACGGTAATCCCAGATACTAAAGCTGGCAAACTTTCAGGAATTAATACTTTATAAATGATCTCTAAATAGCTGGCGCCCATTGAATCAGCGGCTTCTAATACACCGCTATCCACTTCACGAAAAGCAATCTCTACTAGACGCGCATAAAAAGGCGCTGCTGAAAGAACCAAGGCTGGAATAGCCGCTTTTGCTCCTAACATCGTTCCCACTAATAGTTTAGTAAAAGGTATAATCAATACCATTAAAATCATGAACGGTGTAGAACGAAAAATATTGCCGATCACCGATACAATTCCATACAACAAACTCTTCCCGCCGGTTTTCTTTCTACCTAAAGTATAAAGAGCTAACCCTAACAGCAATCCGATAATGAAAACTAACACCATTGATGAAATCGTCATGAATAAGGTATCAACGATCGCTTGTTTTAATGTTTCTGGGTCCACCTGTTGAAAATTCAAATACGTTTCACTAAAGCTTTTATCCACGATGGATCACCTCCGCCTCAACATTTTGACTTCTGATAAAGGCCAATGCCTGATCAATTTCTTTTTCTGCTCCGGTTATTTGAACCGTTAATGTCCCAAAAGAATTTCCATCTGCTCGTTCAATATTGCCGTAGACAATGCTGATATCTACTTGAAACTTGCGGATCGCTTGAGAAACAACTGGTTCGCCTGCATTATTTTCTAAAAAGTGCAGTGTTACTAAGGTACCGTTAGGATTTTCTTTCAGGAATTCCTGTACCAATTCAGTTGTATCAGCTCTAGGTTCTAGTTCCTGTTGAACGAAAAGCTTCGTTACCTCTTGCACCGGATGGCGGAACACATCCTTCACCAATCCTTCTTCGACAATTTTACCTTGCTCCATTACTGCCACTTTGTTGCATATTTTTCGGATTACATTCATTTCATGCGTAATCAATACGATTGTTAATCCTAACTTCGCATTGATATCCGCCAACAAATCCAGTACTTCTTCTGTTGTTTGTGGATCCAAGGCGCTAGTTGCTTCATCACAAAGCAGGATATCGGGATCATTGGCTAAGGCACGAGCAATCCCTACTCTTTGCTTTTGTCCGCCAGACAGTTGTGCTGGATAGGCATCTCCCCGACCTTCCAAACCAACTAACTTGATTAATTCATCGACTTTTTGTTTCCGCTGATCTTTCGCAACTCCAGCTAATTCTAACGGTAATTGAATATTTTCACGAACCGTGCGAGACCATAATAAATTGAAGTGCTGGAAAATCATTCCTACTTTCTTACGAAAATCACGTAGCTGGGCTCCTTGAAGTTTTGCTACATTTTCACCTTTAATTGTTACATCACCTTTGGTAGCAGTTTCTAAACCATTTAGTAAACGAACCAGTGTACTTTTTCCTGCGCCAGAATAGCCGACAATACCATAAACGTCTTTTGGTTCTACCGTCAAATCGACACCATTTACTGCATGGATCTGGCCTGTTTTACCTGAAAATGTTTTTTCCACTTGGCGTAATTCGATCAATGCCATTCATCTTCCCCCTTGATAAATAAAAAAAGCTTCCGTCTTAAATGTACATACGTACACTTAGGACGAAAGCTATACTTTCGTGTTACCACCTATGTTTATGAATGCCTCGCGACAATCACCTCATCCAGTACTTGAATGTTGTTCTTCGCATACTGTGGTGCTGTAACGGGCACTCCCGTAACTGACTTACTTACGCTCGTCAATTCTGCTCAAAGACCATCTTCCATCTCATTCTCGTTATCCCTTCTCAGCCTAATGGGACTCTCTTAAAACGTTCATCAGATGTACTCTTCTTTTCATTGCTTTCTCATATGATATGAGTGAATTATAACAAATCTAAAATTTGTCTGTCAATTGATTTTATCGATTTTCTTAAAGTGTTTCAAATTCTTCTACTTCTACTTGTCTAAATGACAATAACCAAGCGTCCAATTCGTCATCTGTATTCAAAACAGCTGGGTCCTTCTCAGCCTTTTCATTGATTGAAGCAACGACACCAGTTACAGGACTTTTAAACTCACTCACTGCTTTTTCCGCTTCAACTTCCAAAAATGGTTCGCCAGCTTTAACTGTTTGACCAACTTTAGGAAAAGAGACAAATGATACTTCGCCTAATTCTTCTTGCATCTCTTTAGTCAATCCTGTACAAAAATCTTTGTCATTATGCAAAACCCATAATCCGTCTTTTTTCTTTAAATGTGCCATTTTATTCGAATACTCCTTTATACGCTTCTTCCTTGAAGCCATTAATGATGAACTGTTCATCCTTGACTAACATTGGTCGTTTCACCAACATCCCGTCGCTAGACAATATACGACTTGCTTCAACAATCGTCAAGTCTTTTACTTGATCTTTAAGATTTAGCTCCCGGTATTTCATTCCACTTGTGTTAAAGAAGCGGCGTATCGGAATATCTGCATTTTCCATCCATGTTTCAAATTCTTCGGCGGAAGGTGTTTGACTGATTAAATCGATGACTTCAAATTCTACGCCTTCAGCTTTTAGCCAAGCCTTCGCTTTTTTACAAGTGGAGCATTTGGCATACTCATAAAATTTATACACGACGAGTCCTCCTAGTTTCTAGCTTCTTCGCAGTTTGGTAACGCATCGAAAGGATCAAGCCAATCCCCATCATGTTGCCTAAGATAGAGGAGCCCCCTTGGCTAATAAATGGCAATGGAATCCCTGTCAATGGTAATAGCCCAATATTGGCACCGATATTTTCGAATACATGAAACAAAATCATCATGATAATGCCGGTTGCGATATAAGCATAGAATTCATTATTCATATCAAAGCATACACGAATCATGCGATAAATCAATAAGAAGTACAACACAATCACAAATGCTCCGCCGATAAAACCAAAGTTCTCACCAATCACACTGAAGATCATATCAGATTCACGAACAGGCACGTACACGTTACTAATATTATAACCAGTCCCAAACATTCCACCTGAGCCAATCGCCATTAACGCATGAGCAAGCTGGAAACTTTGACCTTGAGGATCATGAAAAGGGTCCAGCCAAGAATCAATCCGAGCAAATTGATAACTCTTAAACCCAATGGCTGTTAACAATTCACGTCCAGAATCTGTGGTCACTAGCAAAATGATTGTGGTACCTGTTACCGCAACAAGTAGAATTGCGGGTACCACAATTAGCCAGGAAATTCCCGACATTAAGAACATGCCTGCAAAAATAGCTAGAAAGACGAGCATCGTTCCAAAATCATCCTGCAGCATAACTAGAACTAGAACGGGGATTGTAACTAAAAGAAGTTTGCCAATCAACCACAAATCCCCTTTTAAAGTTCGTAACTTATTTTTCAAATTGTGCTGCGTAATAATAAGAGCCATCATCAAAATATAGGCAATTTTCATCAGCTCTGAAGGTTGAAAGGTCATGGTTCCAACTCTAAACCAGTTTTTTGATCCAGTGGATACTTGTAATTCTGGATCATAGTACCTCAATAAAGCCAACATTACGGCTAAGCCAATCACGTACAAAAACGGGGTTAAGCGCCACAACCATTTAGCATCCAAATGCATAATAATAACTACAACTAAAGCACCCAATATATACCACAAGCTTTGCATTACAATGCCGCGAAAAATATTTGGATCTCGCGGATCGTGAGTCAAGGCCACATAGAGGGAAAGTAAACCAATTAGACAAAGCAGAAAGACAGGTAGAATTACTCCATAATCGATCCGATTTTCTTTATTTCTTTTAAGCGTATCCATGTCTCATCCCTTTTCCAACGATATATCTGCTTATTATAGACGCTTCTTGCGGCAAATAAAAGCGAGCATCTGTTACTTTGAAAAAAATTTAGTCTTCTATTTTAACTATCTTCAATTCATTTAGTAAAAACCAAATCGTACATTGAATGATCATAAAGATTAGTACAAATTGTAGCTTTTCCACTGACCAGCTGCCAACGAGTAATACGAAAGTTGATAGTGGATGTAAAACTAGTTCAATCGAGTGAATGCGCTCAAAACGACCAATGTATATTGCGATTCCTGATAAAAACGCTAGTGCTAGCAAGCTCAGTCTTGGATAATTTCTTAGGTAAGGAATTCTTTTGGTGAGCTCTAACGCCTGCTTCATTCCCACCAACACCATAATAAAAATCGGTAGAATCAACAAAAGATACAAAAACCAATAATAGCTGTCGGACCGAAACAGTCCCTGTTTCTGATAAATGTCTAGCGCTTGTAAATGAAAAAAATCTGTGAGTAAATACGGAATATTCGGGAAAAATAATAACCAAAGTCCACCAAAGAGATACTGCCACTTATTACGCAGACAACCAAAAAGAATTCCAAATTCAATCGGTACCCAGGCCAAAAAGACATTTAAACTCATGAACGAAAAAGGATTTTTAAAGGTCCACATAGCAATAATATAAACTAGCAGAAACAGCCGATAAAAGATGGATTTCCTGCTTTTCATTCTCAACCACTCCTAATTTATTCTGGTATAAATGTACAATAAAGTCGATAACCTGGTTCTATTAGGCTACCGACTAATAAAGCTGATAAGATAAACTAGTTTAGCACAAGCAAAGCCCTAAATCCTCAGATGTTAAGGATTTAGGGCTAATTTTAATGCCAGCTGCAGGGATCGAACCTGTGACCTACGCGTTACGAGTGCGTTGCTCTACCAACTGAGCTAAGCTGGCGAATGATACAAATGAAATTATAGAAAACTTTTAACAAAATGTAAAGCCCCAACGTCTGTCAAAAGCGGTTACATGAAAATTTCAACGAAATATGCTATAATAAGCGTGTTAGAACAAAAGGGGGAATTTTTTACATGGCAACATTTGGTAAAATGACAACGCAGATTGACCCTTCAGAAGCAGGAAAAGATTTTCCTGTTCAGACACGTGTAATGTTCACTGTTCGCAATCAGCCCCAAACTGGCGTAGTGACCAAGCAGCTGAAAAATGCCGCTGTTGTAGAAATAGACGAAAATACGAAAAACGCCGAACTAATTAATCAATCCAACGGGGTTGTAGTTATCAACTATAAGCAAATGAAAAAAATTCAGTGATCCGTTTGGATCACTGAATTTTTTTATCTGGTACCAAATAAACGGTCCCCTGCATCACCTAGACCTGGAACAATATAGCCATGTTCATTTAAGTGATCGTCTAATGCAGCAGTATAAATATCTACATCTGGATGGGCATCTTGTAGCGCCTTAACACCCTCTGGAGCAGCAACTAAGCAGACAAATTTCATGTTTGAAGCGCCGCGTTTTTTCAATGAATCGATTGCCATAATAGCTGATCCACCGGTTGCCAGCATCGGATCAACGATAAACAATTGACGATTATCAATATCCTCAGGCATTTTGAAGAAATATTCATGTGGCTCTAAAGTTTCTTCATCGCGGAATAAACCGATATGGCCCACTTTAGCTGCTGGAATCAATTCTAAAATTCCATCTACCATACCAATACCTGCACGTAAAATAGGAACAATCGCTACTTTTTTACCAGATAATGTCTTTTGTACTGATTTTTGCATCGGTGTTTCAATTTCAATATCTTCTAAAGGCATGTCTCGTGATACTTCATAAGCCATCAAGTTGGCAATTTCACCAACAACCTCACGAAATACTTTGGTTCCGCAATCCTTATCGCGGATAATTGTTAATTTGTGTTGAATCAATGGATGATCAATTACTTGAAACTTTCCCATAATGAATAGCTCCTCATCTATAATTTACTCTTATTATAAGGCAATCCTCTATAGAAAACTAGTCATAATCCTAGTCATTTAGTGGATGTGCGTCAGTTAATTCTAGTATCGCTTTTTTCACTGCATCTAAGCGGCTTTGGTCGCCTTTAGAGCGCAAGGTTTCCAAGATTAATTCTGCGATTTTCTTGCTGTCTTCTTCTTTAAAACCACGACTAGTAATTGCTGGTGTTCCGATACGGATACCACTTGTCTGGAATGGACTCTTTGTTTCAAAGGGAATGGAATTCTTATTAACTGTGATATGAACACTATCCAATAAATGTTCCGCCTCTTTACCAGTCATTTCAAAACCAGTTACATCCAACAAAATCAAATGATTATCACTTCCACCAGAAATCACCCGACTTTCTGGAGCCTGATTAAAGACCTTCACCATTGCTTGGATATTATCTAAAACTTGCTGCTGATAGGTTTTAAAGTCTTCAGACATCGCTTCTTTCAAAGCTACAGCTTTTGCAGCTACTACGTGCTCTAAAGGACCACCTTGTATTCCAGGAAATACCGCACTATTAATTTTCTTCGCTAATGCTTCGTCATTGGTTAAAATCAATCCGCCTCGTGGACCACGCAACGTTTTATGGGTCGTTGAAGTCACGATATCGGCATACGGAACAGGATTAGGATGAAGACCTGTAGCGACTAAACCAGCAATATGAGCCATATCCACCATCAATTTTGCACCCACCTCATCCGCAATTTCTCGGAAACGGGCAAAGTCAATCACACGACTATACGCACTGGCACCAGCAATGATTAGTTTAGGCTGATGCTTGCGGGCTAAAATACGTACCACTTCATAATCGATCGCTTCAGTTGTAGGGTCAACACCATACGCCACAAAGTTATAAGTTTTCCCACTAAAGTTTACTGGAGAACCATGGGTTAAGTGCCCCCCTGCAGCTAAATCCATACCTAAAACTGTATCGCCAGCTTCAATTAGGGAAAGGTAACCTGCCTGATTTGCTTGAGAACCGGAATGCGCTTGAACATTGGCATATTTCGCCCCAAATAATTCTTTCGCACGATCAATGGCTAAGCTTTCGACAATATCAACGAATTCGCATCCTCCGTAGTAACGACGCCCAGGATAACCTTCTGCGTACTTATTCGTTAAGATGCTGCCTTGTGCTGCTTGAACAGCCTCAGAGACGATATTCTCCGAAGCAATCAGCTCCACATTGTTTTGCTGACGTTGTGCCTCTTTTGCTATGGCTTCCCACAAATCGGGATCTACTGCTTGATAATTCAAATACATCCTCACCTTTCCTGATTGTTGTATCTAGTATACGCAAAGATTGCCATATAATCGAATGTTTTAGCTATTTTTTTCAAAATATTTTTGCCCTGCGGCTTTTTTCAAGCGATTCATGTAAGCTGCCCCCAGTTCATTCTCTTCAAAAATTTGTGTTAAAATTACATCACTATGATCGGCTTCATCTAAAGCGCGCAAGCCACTATACAAACCACGAGTTGCCGCTTCCACCGTATCATCTTGGAAAATATACCGATCCGCACTTTGGAACTTGTTACCAATCATGGGACCGACCAACAAGCCGACTGCTTTCTGATTTTGCTCAGCCCATTGGATTGCCGATTCCCAATCATTGTCTCTTACCATCACTACTGGTGTATCAGGAGAATAATGCTTATACTTCATGCCCGGTGACTTGGGTGTTTCGCTTTCTTTGACTAGGTGTTTGTCTAGGAGAACTTCTGTCTGGAGAACTTCCTCCAATTGTTTCTTAGTTACCGCACCCGGACGTAAAATAATAGGGATACTTCCGCTTAAATCTAACACCGTAGATTCCACCCCAATCTGGGTCGCGCCATCATCTAAGATACCCGCAATTTTTCCTTTTAAATCATGATAGACGTGCTCAGCAGTTGTAGGACTTGGCTTACCGGAAGTATTTGCACTGGGGCCCACCAGTGGAGCTCCCGTTTTTTTAATCAACTCAAGTGTTTTTTTATTGTCTGGCATTCTAAAGGCAGCTGTGGATAAGCCACCGGTTACCACGGGGCTCAGACTGTTTTTTTTAATAGGAAAAATCAACGTCAAGGGACCTGGCCAAAAATGCTGAACAATTTTTTCCGTCAACGGATGGTATTTGTCCACAAAGTGTTCTGTCATTTTGAAGTCTGCCACGTGAACGATTAGCGGGTTATCACTGGGACGTCCTTTGACCTGAAAAACCTGTTTAACAGACTCTGGCAAAAGCGCATCAGCGCCCAATCCGTAGACCGTTTCAGTCGGGAATGCCACTAACTCCCCACGCTTTAGCAGTTCTGCCGCATCGTCCAATTCTTCAATTTGAAATATTTTCGTTTCCACAGCTTTTCCACAGCTCCTTTTTTCCGATTTCCTAAGCTATCCTGTTTTCATTCAGAGATATCCACACACTGTGGATAATGAATTTGTCAAGTGTGCATAACCCTGTTGATAACTTTCTGACTGCTTTACAGCTTGATAAATCAATGTTTTTTTATCATATACGTAGTCAAAATATTTTTTGTCCCCATGTTGAACAATTAAAATACTCGAACGATTCGATCGTTTCCAGAAAGATCTTTTCTAACTTCTACATGCTTATCAGGAAAAGCTTGTTGCATTATCTGGCTGACTGCTTTTCCTTGCTGAAACCCAATTTCCAACAGCAGCATACCAGTTGGTTTTAACCATTTCGGGCTTTCCTGTGCGATCTTTTGATAGATGGCTAAGCCATCGTTTTCCGCAAATAATGCCTGCTTAGGTTCAAAAGTACGAACACTCTCATCCATTAATTCCCATTCAGCGGAGCTGATATAAGGCGGATTACTAATAATAATATCTTGCGGCTCTTTAATCACCGACAGTGTATCACCTAAAAGAAAATCTATCTCTGCTATATTTTCACTCGCATTTTCTTTGGCAACTGCTAAAGCCTCTTCAGAAATATCTACCGCGGTTACCTGCCAACTTGGACGAATCAGTTTTAAAGTAATCGCAATTGCCCCAGTTCCTGTACCGATATCCACTACCTTTAGATTTGCTTGTTGGTTCTTTTCCAAACATAACATAACCAGCTCTTCTGTCTCTGGTCGTGGGATTAGCGTTCCTTCTGTAACTTTAAAACGACGACCTAAAAAATCACTATAGCCTAAAATATACTGGGGCGGAAAATGTTCGAGCAATTTTTTGAGATCTGCTTGAATGATGGCTTCTTCTTCTATAGAAATTTCTTCGCGCATGTGTAACAGCCACTGTGTTTTATTCCAGCCTTTGCGTTCAAGAAAAAGGTACTCAATTGCATAGCCTTCTAGGCCTGCTTCTTCTAAAAAAGAAGAAGCCCTTGAAAGGACTTCTACGTAGGTTTTACCCATTTTGCATCTCTTCCAGCTTCTTCGTTTGGTCAAATAGAATCAGTGCATCGATAATTTCATCTAATTTTCCAGTTAGAATTTGATCTAATTTTTGAATCGTTAAGCCGATACGATGATCGGTTACGCGGTTTTGTGGAAAATTATAGGTACGGATACGTTCGGAGCGATCTCCGGTTCCGACAGCTGATTTTCGACTTGCATCATATTCAGACTGTGCTTCTTGTGAAATTTTGTCATACACACGGGCACGTAAAACTTTCATCGCCTTTTCCCGGTTTTTCAACTGAGAACGTTCGTCTTGCATTGCTACAACTACACCGGTTGGAATATGAGTCAAGCGTACCGCAGAGGCCGTCTTATTGACGTGCTGTCCACCAGCACCAGATGCGTGATAGATATCGGTACGGATATCTTTTTCAGCGATGTCAATTTCGACTTCTTCTGCTTCTGGCATAACCACAACTGTTGCAGTGGAAGTATGGATCCGTCCTTGTGATTCGGTAGATGGCACTCGTTGGACACGGTGAGCGCCACTCTCGTATTTCAATTTTGAAAAGACATTGTCGCCGGTAATCATCATAATAACTTCTTTGTATCCGCCAATACCAGTAACATTGGCATCCATCACTTCCGTCTTCCAGCCTTGAGCTTCCGCATAGCGTTGGTACATGTTAAACAAGTCCCCTGCAAACAAGGCAGCTTCATCCCCGCCAGCTGCACCACGGATTTCCATGATGATGTTTTTGTCATCATTCGGGTCCTTTGGCAATAGTAGGATCTTGATGTCTTCTTCTAAGACTTCTTTTTCTTTCTTTAACTCATTTAATTCTTCCTTAGCCATTTCGGCCATATCAGCTTCTAGGTTTTCACCTAATAATTCTTCGGCTTCAGCGATTCCTTCTAAGACTTTTTTGTAGCGGCGATAAGTTTCAACTGTTTCACGAATGCTGGCTTCTTCTTTGGAAAGTCTCATGAATCGTTGGGTATCGGTAACTACCTCCGGATCACTAAGTAATTCACCAAGCTCTTCGTAACGATCCTCCATGCTTTGTAACTGATCGTACATTTATTCATCCTCCTTAATTTCCGGGTGCAAATAGTGCTTGCGACAAACAGGATAATAGGCTTCATTCCCACCAATTTGTACCTGATCACCCTCATAAACGGGCTTGCCATCAATAAAATGCAGGTTCATTGTTGCCTTTTTGTGACAGAACCAGCAAATTGTTTTTAATTCTTCTAATTTATCTGCATACAACAGCAGATATTTTGATCCTTCAAATAGTTCATTTCGAAAATCATTTTTCAAACCAAAGGCCATAACTGGGATACCTAGTTCATCGACTACTTTAGCAAATTCAATCACATGGTGTTTCAACAAAAATTGTGATTCATCTACTAGTACACAATAAGGCTTATAATCAAGTGCCTTAATCGTATCATAGACATTCGTTTCAGCGAAAATGGGCATCGCTGGTCGTTTCAGTCCGATGCGACTAGCAATCACTCCTACACCGTCTCGAGTGTCTAAGCCACTGGTCATCAAAACAACTGGTTTATTTTGCTCTTCATAATTGTGGGCGACCTTCAGAATTTCGATTGTCTTTCCACTGTTCATTGCGCCATATTTAAAAAAAAGCTGTGCCATCTCTTGTCACCTTTCACTTCATTCCTATCGTATTATAGCCGAAAAGAAGTATTTTTTACAGTCATAATTTCTATTCTCTCCTTATTCTCTAAAGATGATGGATATTTCTTACAGTTTTTAGTAAAAAATTTAAGGAAATCCGCACAGAATAAATTAACTGCAGAATTTTTCTTCCTTCTATTTTGATGCGTGATATACTAGTGATAATTATTGGCAGAAGGAGTCTATTGTTCCCATGAACTTTTCACGTCGCCTGAACTTCGTCAAGCGAAGTCTCCGTAGGCTGGACAATCGTTTTTCATCGATTCAAATAATCGTTTTTTATTATTTGATCATGACACTGTTATCTTTGTTTTTATTTTATTTACCTGTTTTTCGTCAGCCTAATTCTCACGCCTCTTTTTTAGATATGGTTTTTATGGCTATTTCCACCGTATCGGTAACTGGGTTAACTACTTTTGATATCAATACTGTTTTTAATGAGACTGGTGTTGTCTTGTTAGAAATTTTGTTCCATGTTGGTGGTCTAGGTATTATGATGATCAGTACCTTCTTTTTCATTGTTTCTAAACGAAGGATTTCTTTGAAGCAGCGGCAACTAATCATGACGGATATGAATCAACCGCGGTTGAGTGGCGTCGTTTTATTGATCAAGATTACCTTAACCATGCTTTTATGTACGGAACTGATCTTTGGCACGGTGTTTTCGATTTATTTCTATTTTATGGACTACTATGCAACTGCTGGTGAAGCCATTTTTTATGGCTTTTATCAGTCTATCTCAGCCGTGACAAATTCAGGCTTTGATGTCACAGGTAACTCTATTATTCCTTTGGCAAATGATCATTTATTTTTGATCATCATTATGTTTTTGATTTTTATTGGCGGCATCGGCTTTCCCGTGCTAATGGATTTTTATGGTTGGGTGACTCACCGCCGCTCAGCTTCCAAGATTCCTTTTCGCTTTAGTTTGTTTTCTAAGATTGCCTTACTGGCTTTTGTTGTCTTATTTGTAGGCGGAACCATTATTATTTGGCTATTGGAGAAAAATCACAGCTTTAGTCACTTATCTACTTGGGATCAATGGCTCAATTCAGCATTTTATTCTATGACTACGCGGAACGCTGGTCTACAGATTCACGACTTGAATCAATTCCAAAATACTACCTTGATTATTTTCTCAATGTTGATGTTTATTGGATGTTCTCCTAGCTCAGTCGGTGGCGGCATTCGAACCACTACGATAGCCATTATTGGCTTGTATTTATACTCTTTCTTAAAAAACGAAGAAGACATTAATATTTTCAATCGCCGGATTCCCCAAAATGACGTACGAAAATCGGTGGTGGTTTTTATGCTTTCGATGGGGATGTGCTTTTTTAGTATCCTATTTTTAACTGCTACTGAGGACCATTCGCTGATTTCAATTATTGTCGAAGTGACTTCAGCTTTTGGAACAACTGGTTTGTCTTTAGGTATAACGGACGATCTGTCAGCCACTGGTAAAATTATGATTGCTATTTTGATGTTTATTGGTCGAATCGGCATGTTGTACACATTATTGCTGTTTGTACCTAAAGAAACTCGTGACTTAGGGTATGAATATCCGGAAGAAAAGATTATTATTGGGTAGGAGCCTTGCAGCTCCTGCTTTTTTTGTAGAATCATTAAGAATGAGAAAAGCTATTTAAACTTTTTTTTCAAGTATGATAAGATAAACTAAATTTGTTTACAGACATGGAGGATGTGTAATGGGGTTACGAAGTCATCTGGCAATTGCTGCCGGCAAGACCTCCCAATGGGTATTAAAAACCTTTTTTAAAGGTGGTTCCAGTTATCCTGGACAATTAGCTTTAAAACTTGATCCACATATTTTAGATACACTGGCTAAAGATTATAGTGTAGTTGTAGTTACCGGAACCAACGGAAAAACCTTAACAACGGCGCTGACTGTGAATATTTTAAAACAGGAATTTGATCAAGTCGTGACTAATCCAACGGGTGCCAACATGGCGCAAGGGATTGTTTCAACTTTTTTACAAGCTAAAGGAAAAAAAGGCGCCAAGAAATTTGCTGTGCTGGAAATTGACGAGGCTAGTTTAAGTAAAGTAACAGAATACATTAAGCCTGAACTTTTCTTATTTACCAATATTTTCCGTGATCAGATGGATCGTTACGGCGAAATCTATACCACTTATAAAATGATTGTAGAAGGTGCTGCAAAGTCACCAAATGCACCCATTATTTGTAATGGGGATTCGCCGATCTTTAATTCCTTGGATACGTTAAATCCTCGCAAATATTACGGCTTTGACCATTTACCTGATCAGGAACAAGAAGCTCACTACAATACAGATGGTTTGTTGTGCCCAAGATGTCAGCACATTTTACGCTACCAAATGATTACCTATGCCAATTTGGGTAAATATTTCTGTCCAAACTGCGGTTTCCATCGTCCGGAGCTGGATTATAAATTAACCAAAATGTTAGGTATGGACAATACTTCTTCTGCTTTTGTGATTGATAATCAAGAGTACAAAATCGAAGTTGGTGGCATGTACAATGTCTACAATGCATTGGCTGCAACTGCGGTAGCGGAGTATTTTAACGTCTCGCCGGAAAAAATCCGCCAAGGCTTAGGTTATGACGAGAAAGTTTTCGGTCGTCAGGAAGAATTTGCTATCGGCGACAAAAAATGTACCTTAGTCTTAGTTAAAAATCCAGTAGGCTTAAATCAAGTCATTGACATGATCGGGTTAGCTCCTTATCCTTTTTCATTAGTCTCTTTACTAAATGCCAACTATGCTGATGGCATTGATGTTAGCTGGATTTGGGATGGGAATCATGAAGCGTTCGCCGAGATGGATATCCCAGCCGTAATTGCTGGTGGAGATCGTCATACCGACATGGCACTCCGTTTGAAGGTTGCTGGAATTGCTCCAGAACGACTGACGGAGAAAGAAAACTTAACAGATGTGATCGAGGCCATTAAAACGGTGCCGACTGAACATGTCTATATCCTTGCTACTTACACAGCCGTTTTACAATTACGTAAAGAGCTTGCACAAAAGGGCTACATTGATGGGGGAATGGATCGTGGCTAATTATCAATTAACAATGGCTCATTTATATGGAAATCTTTTAAATACTTATGGTGACAACGGGAATTTATTAATGTTTCACTATTACGCCAAACAAATGGGGATTGAATTAAACACAGAAATTGTCAGCATTCATCAAGCATTTGATCCGCAAAAGTATGACTTAGTCTTTATTGGTGGCGGACAAGATTATGAACAGGTCATCGTCTCTAAAGATATTCAAGATAAAAAAGAAGCGTTGACTGAATATATCGAAAACGATGGGGTGATTCTCGCAGTCTGCGGTGGTTATCAGTTACTTGGGCACTATTATATTGGCGCGAACGGTGAAAAAATCAATGGCATTGGTGCTTTAGATCATTACACCTTAAGCCAAGACAATAATCGTTTCATTGGTGATATCATCATTCATAATGAGGAATTTGACGAAACCTACTATGGCTTTGAAAACCATAATGGCCGGACCTTCTTAGGTAAAGAGGAACGCCCATTAGGAAAAGTCGTGCAGGGTAAAGGCAACAATGGTGAAGATGAAGGGGAAGGTGTCATTTATAAAAATGTTTATGGAACCTACTTCCACGGACCGATCCTTTCCCGCAACAAAGCTTTAGCAGTCAGACTACTTTATACTGCCTTAAAAAATAAATATGGTGAAGATATTATCTTACCGGAATTACCTGCTGAATAGTAAAAAGACTTGATTCTCGATGATCAGAGAATCAAGTCTTTTTTTATTTACCTGGCGTAGAAGCAATAATTTTCATTTCGCCTTCTAAGATCCAAGTTTGAATAGCTGACGGTAAAATACAGCTGGTTCCTGGTTGCATTTCATAAGTTTGTCCGTCAACAATCAGATTGCCATAGCCTTCAACAACTGTCATCAATGTATAAGCACCCTCTTTGTTAAGTGAAAGCTGACCAGCAACATCCCATTCATAGATATTGAAAAAATCAGTCTTTAGATAATTAATAATAGAAGATGCGCCATGTTTGGTTTCTTGCACTTCCAATTCCGGACTAATCGCAGGAACTGTAGTTACCTCCACTGATTGCTGCACGTGAAGCTCCCGCTTGTTCCCCTGATCGTCTTTACGGTCATAATCATACACCCGATAAGTGGTATCCGAACTTTGTTGCGTTTCTAAGATCAAAATTCCTCGACCAATTGCATGGATGGTGCCACTAGGTACATAGAAAAAGTCACCTTTTTTAACAGGTACTCGGTGTAATAAACGTTCCCACTGGCCATTTTCAATCATTTCAGCCAATTCTTCTCGTGTTTGAGCAGTGTGACCGTAAACGATTTCCGCACCTGGTTTGGCATCAATAATGTACCAGCATTCGGTTTTTCCTAGTTCGCCTTCGTGCTTCAACCCATAAGAATCATCTGGGTGAACCTGTACTGACAAGTCATCCTCGGCATCTAAAATTTTTGTTAATAATGGAAAGACATCTCCTGCTGCATTGTCAAATAATTCCCGATGTTCAGTCCAAAGCTGGTCTAATTGCCACCCTTTATATGGTCCGTTTTCAACGATACTAACGCCGTGAGGGTGCCCACTAATCGCCCAATCCTCGCCGATGCTGTCGTTAGGCAAATCAAAACCAAAAACGGTATGAAGGCGATCGCCTCCCCAAATCTTCTCTTGAAATACTGGTTTTAAAAATAATGGTTCCACGTCTACTACTCCTCTATTTGTGATATAGTGCTGCCTGTTCAGCCAGATAAACAGCTAGAATTTCATCCCGCTGGTGCAAGTATTCTTGGCGATGATCCTGCGGGTGCACACGGTTAGATAAGAAAAGAAATGCCGAGTGCTTGCTGGGGTCCAACAGCATAAATGTACCTGTGTAGCCTGTATGAAAAAGTAATGGTTGCTGATTTGAATCTCCTCGCAAATCCCAACCAAGACTCCGCCCACCACTGCCTGTTGGTGTCTGATCAGACAATAAAAATGCAATGGTACTTTCTTGCAAGTAAATCTTACCGTTAACGCTACCAAAATTCAAATACATTTCGGTAAATTTCTTTAAATCGCTCATATTTGTAAACAATCCCGCATTTCCGGCATGTTCAGCTAGCACTCTAGCCTTCGGATCATGGGTAATCCCTCTTAGTACCTCACCATTTACTAACTTTTCAGTAGGTACGATTCGTTCGTCATTCGGATTTGGCAGAAAACAGCTGTCGGTCATTTTTAAGGGTTCCAATATTTCTTTGCGAAAAATGCTGACTAGTTTTTCTTGATACAATTCCTCTAGCATAAAGCCTAAAAGAATTGTTCCTGCATCCGTGTACTTCACCTGCTCACCTAAATTTTCTCCCGATTGCAACGTCAAATATGCCGCCCGCAATTCTTGGGCATTTAATTTATCACGTTGCGGAATAAAGGTTTGAATATCCGATGTATGAGTCAGTAAATGACGCAAAGTAATACGTCCATCTCGAAATTCAGGAAGCAACTCCTTCAAAGGCTGATCCCACTCAATTTTGTTTTCTTCCCATAGCTTTAGCATCATCGTTGTTGTACAGATGACCTTAGTCAAAGAAGCTACGTCAAATAGCGCATCTTCCTCCATTTGACGAGTAATTGGTTCTATTTGTGCTAATCCCAAAGTAGTTGTTTGCTGCTTACGCCCACCAATAAATGAATAAACTACTCCCGGAAATACACCTTGCTGTTGCTTTTCTTCAATTATCTTAGTTGTATTTGGGTACATAAGCTTCCCCCTTAAGAAAGGCTTCACAAACTCGTTTACGTTTAGTACCGGCAAAGCTAATTTGCGAAGCCGGACATCGTTAACATAGCTGTAGCTTTCAATTTTGAAAACCCATACTTTTTTACATCTCAAAAAAACCGCGTTTTCACGCGGCAGTTTTGCTATTTTAAAACAAACCACCATTCAATCCCTACAGAATCATAAATAGTGATCAACGATTGTTTCTTATCAACAAAAAATTCCTTATTGTTTTCATTCAGGTGATCAACTAACGCAACTAAATCTTCTTTGCTAATGATAAATTGTAAAAAATCTAATCCTAATACTTTGTCTGTTGGTTCATCGATCGTTCCGCCGCTAGCTTGCGTTAATCCCACGTGAAAGTCCCCACGATTCAGGATGCGCAGCTTACCGTTTTCTTCGTGTACCTTTAAACCTAAAATGTCAGAAAGAAAAGCTTCTTGTTTCTCAACATCACTAACGTTAAGATGAACACGTCCAAAATACGATTGATGAATTTTTTTCTTTTCAGTTGCTTCCGCCGCTAGCGCATCTACGTCCATGTGATTCGCTTGTTCAGTCGAGCTTTTTTCATCGGGCGCATAAAAGACTTCAATTTCGTTGCCTTCCGGATCGACTAATAAAAGACCTTTTTCTTTGTCTGTTTTCAGTGCATCCTTTACTGGATATTCATTTTTTTGTGCTCGGTACGCAACATTGGCCAACTCTTCTTCATTAGGCACAGCTAATGAAAAGCGCTGCATTTTTTTTATTTCACCCTTGTGTTCTTTTGCTCTTGGACTTTCTTCTAGCCATAGTAATTCGGTCATTGGTTCTTTATAGCCTAAAATTGCTAGTTCATTTTCTTCCCGCAATAAATGAAAGCCAATAATATCCCGGTAAAAATGAATCATCAAATCGCGATCTTTCACTCGAACCGCAATGGTCTTTAGTGACAGATCACCCAAATTGAATTTCCCCATTTTATCTAATCCCTCCATATTCATACTAATTTTACCTATAGCAAGGAAATACCGCAAGCGAAAGCCATTAAAAAAAGGCGATTACCGAAAAGTATTTTTCTTTTTCAACTAATTAAGCTGTGTTTTCTGAAAAATAGCTGTGATACAACTCCGCATATAATCTCTTTTCTCTCTCACTACCTTGTGATTCCCAATTTCAATAATCTTATCATAGCCAAATAGCTTCTAACATTTAATTCTCCACACCTATTTTCTTCAATAAAAGCCGATTGTTTGACTAATAACCAATTTAACGAGAGACTACTAACTATATTAAGGAGTGAGTGCTATGATTCAAGCTTATAAGGAATACTGGAAAAATATTACGGTGATGAACGCTCGAGCAACGCGAGGGCAATACTGGTGGCCGCAAGTAGTGAACTATTTCGCACTGTTTTTATACAGCTGGCTAACGAACTTGCCAAGGTATTATGACTTTGCAACTGAATCGGTGAAAGAGATGAACATTCGTGTGGTTGTTTTCTTAATCTTATCTATTCTAATTTGGTTAGCTAACTTTACCGTTCGTGCTAGAAGACTCCATGATACAAATAAAAGCAACTGGTGGATACTATTGTATATTATCCCTATTTTAGGACCAATTATCATGTTTGTTCTGCTAATCTTACCATCCTCTGCTTTTTCACGTTGGTCACAAAATCAATCAGAACGCTACTAGAATCAGTCTTTACTTGAGGTTATGACAAAAGTGTTCAGCTCCGAGAAATAAACCGAAAATAGCTGCTCATATTTTTGCGCTTATTGGGCTTACTTACAAAAGAGCTACTTCAGTTATACCGATTATGCAATTTTCAGTGGCTGTGACGGTTTATGTCACAGCCACTTTCATGATCACCCTTAAAATTTGCCTAAATTGTGAATCTTTCCTTAAAGATACTTATTCTATTTTAAGAAGCTTTCCATAATACTTGTAATTGTTCACCTTCTGTATTAGTATCTGGACTTAGACAAAAATGAAAAAAGAGGTGGATAAATTCATGAATCTTTCTGTAACTACTCTAGAATTTTTATCCCTTGCAGCTACTCAACCATTAAATGTGATTGATCTCAGAGATCCAGAATTTTATGATACGGCTGAATTGAAAGGTTTTACTCATGTAACGCAAATCCCACTAACCCAGTTAGTGAACCAATTTACTCAATTGGATAAAGACAAAACCTATTATCTGTTTAGTCAGTTCGGTGATTATTCTGAAACAATGGCACAGTTTTTACGAGATAAAGGCTACAAGGTAGTAAACGTCATTGGCGGAGCAACAGCTTTTTCAAGCTATCTTGCCAGTTAAACAGTAAAATAAATACACCCTCCAAACCTGTTATACTAGGCTTGGAGGGTGTATTACATTTTATTAGTACTTTTTGTAAGCAAATAAATTGAGAATTTTGCAGAATTTAGATACTATAAGGTTATAACGAATGAAGGGAAGTATCTTAATGTCAAAAGTACTCGTTGTGAAAGCGCACCCGCTCACAAATGATGATTCACAAACACTTACTGTGTTAGATGCATTTATTTCTACTTATCAATCTGCCCATCCAGAGGACACGATGGAAATCGTTGACTTGTTTCAAGTCAATTTGCCGGAAATCGATCAAGATTTGTTAATGGCTTGGAAAGAATTGAGTCAAGGCAAAGAATACACCGCATTAACTTCTGACCAACAGGAGAAAGTCCGATTGTTCAATGATTTCACGGAACAATTTTTAGCAAGTGATAAAATTGTTGTTGCCAATGCCTTGTGGAATTTAAACATTCCAACCCGCTTAAAAGCTTGGTTTGACACTGTTAATGTAGCAGGCAAAACTTTTAAATACACTGCTGAAGGCCCAGTAGGCTTAACAGAAGGTAAAAAAGCGCTCCACATTCAATCTAGTGGCGGTGTTTACGATGGGAAAGATTTTTCCGCTATGTATGTGAGAGAAATGCTGAAATTTGTCGGTATTACTGATTTTTCTTCTGTTTATATCGAAGGTGCTGACTACGATCCAAACCAACGAGTTGCGATTGTCGATGCGGCGAAAGAAAAAGCAGCGGAAATTGCCAAAAACTTTTAGTAAATAATAAAAGTGGTTCACTTCTCTCTTCCAGTTAAGGAAGGAGTTGTGAACCACTTTTTTATTACGTATCATTGGGTTCTTCTTCCACCTCTTCGTCATTGTATAAAGTTGAAACACTTTTATACCATTCAAAGACATGACTAGCAATAACTTTTGCTACTGCATAGAAAGGAATCCCTAAAATAATCCCCGCTAAGCCAAATATTTTTCCGGCTGTTAGCAAAACAAACATGATCGTTACCGGATGAATTTCCAATTGACTTCCCAAGACTAATGGCGAAACGATTCGACCTTCAATCATTTGCTCAATCGCAAAGACAATAATAACCTTTAATAGCATGACTGGCCCTGTTACGATCGCGATAAATATCACCGGAATCATTGCTAAAAAAGAGCCAAGGTACGGAATCAAATTTAAGAAACCGGCTAAAACGCCTAACAAGATACTGTAATTCAAACCTACTACTGAAAAACCGATCATAAACATAACGGCTACAGCAAAAGCTACGGTCAACTGCCCGCGAATATACGATGCCAGTTGTTGATTCATTTCGCTTAATACTCGGTACGTCGGGCGGCGCATTCTGTTTGGTAGAAATGAAACCAAATAAGGTCCTAATCGTTTCCCATCTTTTAATAGAAAGAACAGGATGATTGGTGCAGTGAATAGTGCGATCACAATATTTGTGACAACTGAAACAACACTCCCTAACCCCTGTAACGTCACTCTTGAAAGATCCTGTGTTAAAGCAGTAACTGACTCCAAAATACGTTGGGCACTGTTTTCAATATATTCCTGCACCGAACGAAATGAAGGGTCTTTAAAGATCTGATCAGCTTTAGCTTCAATCGTATCAATGTAGCCAGGAAAGCTGCGGATTAAAGACTGAATCTGCTGACGAATTTCTGGTACAATTACGACAACTCCCCAGATCAGCAGTGCTAGTACAACTATAAACAGCAAGATGATGCCGTACTGCCGCTTTATCCCCTTTTTTTCTAGATAATTCACTACCGGATTCATGAGGTAAAAAAGAATACCTGCTAAAACCATTGGCAAACCGACAATTGCAAAGAATTGACCAATTGGTTCAAAAAGATACGAAACCTTTGTGAACACTAGCAGAATTAAAAGTAAGAGTAAAGTTATAATCAAGCCCACAATCACCTGATTATTTAAAAACCACTTCCAAAACCAGGAAGTTTTTTCTGTAAATTTCTTTTTATCCAAAGCATTCACTCCTACGAGAAGCTAATTTCCATTCCTACTTCAATAGTTGGTACTACTTCTGGTTCTAAATAAATACCATTCGCACTCTCATTTTCACTTTTCTTAAAGAACACCGTCGCATGAGCAAGTTCATTCAAATTTTGGTTGGCTAAATGGCCGAGTGCAGTCACCTGATAAACCTGATCGCCAAAACAAACTTCGCTGCCAATTTTCAACTCAATTTTCTGTTGGTCTTTCTTTCGCTGAACGATTGAATGAACAGCCAGTTCAGGTGTTACCGATTCGCCAAAAAGAATTAGAATCGGTTCATCGTTGATCGCTTGTTCTCCAACTCGTATAATCTCTGTTTTTGTCATGGTTCACGCCCTTTTCTAGTTTCTTTTCAATTATATCATAAACTTCTAGCTATCCAAGCCCTCTACATACTGGTAAAATATAGACAACAAATAAAGGAGGACATTATGCTTAAAACTATTCTTTTAGGAACTTATACACGGAACAAAAGTGAAGGAATCTACCAAATTCAATTAGATACTGACAAAGGAACTTTAGATAACTTAACTTTGGTTACCAAAGAAGTCAGCCCTACCTATTTAACTAAAAGCAACGCAGGCAATCTTTACTCTGTAACTACGAAAAATGAAGAAGGCGGTGCATCTAGCTACGATGCTCAAATGACTTTCTTAAATGCCGTTACTGAAGAAGGCGCACCATTGTGCTACGTAGCCGTTGATGAAGAACGCCAACTCGTCTATGGTGCTAATTATCATAAAGGCGAAGTGAATGTGTATCGTATTAAAGAGGACGGTTCATTAGAGGCAGCAGCCGCTGTTTATCACGAGGAAGAAACGGGCCCCCACGAAAATCAAAATACCGCACACGTCCACTACACCGATTTGACACCAGACAATCGTTTAGTCGTTTGCGATCTTGGAACAGACTATGTATATACCTATGATGTAGACGCATCAGGTCAAATAAAAGAAGTAGCTAAATACTTAAGCCAAGCAGGCTGTGGACCACGTCATTTAGTTTTTCATCCAGAAAAAGACATCGCCTACTTGTTCGGTGAATTGAATAATACAGTTACTGTTCTTGCTTATCAGCGTGAAGACAGCAGCTTTTCTCCTTTACAAACACTTTCTACCTTACCGGAAGATTTCACAGGCGAAAGTGCCGGAGCAGCCATTCGTATCTCCAACGATGGGAAGTT
Organism: Enterococcus sp. AZ109; assembly: GCF_051714625.1. Taxonomy (NCBI): domain Bacteria; kingdom Bacillati; phylum Bacillota; class Bacilli; order Lactobacillales; family Enterococcaceae; genus Enterococcus; species Enterococcus sp. AZ109. Next base: position 1,010,100 of record NZ_JBIOSF010000001.1, read on the forward strand.
CCTCTATGCTTCCAATCGGGGACATAATTCAATCGTTGTCTACCAAGTTTCAGAAGATGGAACATCCCTAGAAACGATTCAATTCATCTCTACCGAAGGCGATGGTCCAAGAGACTTTAATTTGACACCTGAAAATGATTACGTTGTTTGCGGCAATCAATCTACCGACAATCTAACCTTGTATCGCCGTGATTCTGCTACCGGCTTATTAGAGTTGGTGCAAAAAAATATTTATGCGCCAGAATGTGTTTGCGTATACTTTGACTAGAAAGGGTTTTGCGAAATGGACAAAGAAGAAGTAATTGAACGTCTTAGCAAAGATTTAGGAATTCCACGCTTCACTGGAAAAATTGAAGACAAAGAATTTACTGAAGAAGAATACCAAAAACTAAAAAATGATTTAAATAATTATTTTGAAAACTATGTAAGAAATATTGAGAACTAATGGAAGAACCTGCAAAAGCTAGTTACAGCTTTCGCAGGTTTTTTTCAAGGTACAAAAAACCACCGACTGGGGATCGGTGGAAAAGGAGTAAATATTTAAGGAGAAAATACTTACGTAATGAAAAGAAAAGGTTGTTTAGGTATGAATATACTATAACCTAGACAACCTTCTTTGTATTTAAAGTACAATTACATTAGAATTAGAAAACATTTGTTATGTCTGCTACCAGCTCTTATTTAAGCAAAAGATTCGTAATTTTTTGAATAGTTTTGTAAATAACGTCCGTTGCATTGTCTTGCTTTTGTTCTGCTGCATCGAAGGCTTCAACATTGACTTCTGGTACTAAGCTGTCGGTCATTTCCTGACAACCAGCTACGTACTCAGTATACGCTTTTTCAAATTTCTTGTGATTTCCCATTACTTTTGCAGGTGGTTTTAACAACTTGATTTTTTCAAGATTCAATTGATAAAATTTAGTTCCTTCCGCAAATAGCTCATGGATTTCAGAAACTCTTTCAGAATCGAGTTCTTTCTTCTCATCAATTGCTGTCCGAATTTCTTCGTAACTAGGGTGCAGCTTTTCACCCATTTCTTCGGTATTTTTTATAAGTGCATTAATTTCTCCAGCATAAAATCCTACGTTTGGACGCATAAAATCTCTCCTCATATAAATTATTAAAAAAAAGCTGCCGCAAAGCGACAGCTTTCCTACTAGCTATTATACCTTAATTCATCGTTTTGCGTTGAAAGAACTTCACAATTTCTACAATTGGAATAATCGCAAAGGATGCACCTAATACTGTACCCCATTGATATAGATCAAGATGAGCTACCCTAAAGATATCATTCAGTCCGGGAACCACGATGATAACCATCATTAAGACAAATGACAGCAAGATTGCCCAGTTGAAGGTTTTGTTGCGGAATGGTCCGACTTTAAAGATCGATTGATGCACTGATTTTACGTTAAAGGCATGGAACAGTTGCATCAAGCCTAATGTCGCAAACGCCATCGTCAAAGCATCAGAATGGATTGCATCATAGGTATTGTGAACTGGCCATTGAATCGCTGACCAATAAACAAACAACACCGTTGCACCTTCTAAGATCCCTTGGTAGATAATACTAGAGAATACGCCACCTGAGAATAGGTTAGAGTTACGTCCACGTGGTTTATGCAGCATTAAGTCTTTTTCAGCAGGTTCCATTCCTAGAGCAATAGCTGGGAAGGTATCCGTTACTAAGTTAATCCACAACAAGTGAATTGGTAGTAATGTATCCCAACCAAACAAGGTTGCTAAGAACAAGGTCAATACTTCACCTAAGTTAGCTGCCAATAAATACTGAACAGATTTTTGAATATTTGAGAAGACTTTACGTCCTTCTTCAACTGCTACAACGATTGTTGCAAAGTTGTCATCGGCTAAGACCATGTCAGAAGCACCTTTAGATACTTCAGTTCCGGTGATACCCATACCAATACCAATATCAGCTTGTTTCAAGGCAGGCGCATCATTGACACCGTCACCAGTCATAGCTACTACTTTGCCTTCTGTTTGCCAAGCTTTTACGATACGAACCTTATGTTCCGGTGATACTCGAGCATAGACAGAATAGTTCGTCACTTTTTGAGCAAATTCTTCGTCACTCATTTCATTTAATTCTGCTCCCGTTAAAACAGCTGCATCATTGCCTTTTTCGACAATTCCTAAACGAACTGCAATTGCTTCAGCAGTGTCCTTGTGGTCACCTGTGATCATGATTGGACGAACGCCCGCTGATTTAGCTACACGAACCGCTTCAGCTGCTTCAGCCCGCTCAGGATCGATCATCCCCACAAGTCCAGCAAAGATTAGATCATTTTCAATGATTTCTGATTCCATTTCAGTTGGAATTTGATCAACCATCTTATAAGCCATACCTAACACACGCAAAGCTTGTTGTGCTAAGTCAGTATTATTAGTCAAAATATCATTTTTTTCTTTTTCAGTCATTGGGATAACTTTATCGTTTATCAGTACGCCAGTTGCACGAGTTAATAATACATCTGGTGCACCTTTAACAGCTACTAAATACTTGCCGTTCGCTTGTTCGTGGATGGTACTCATTAGCTTACGATCAGAATCAAATGGTAGTTCCGCTACCCGCTTTTCTTTTTTCGTTTCTTCACGAACATCAAAGCCGCGATCTAAACCAAATTGAACCAAAGCCGTTTCAGTCGGATCACCAATTAAATTGCCTTCTTGACTGAATTTCGTATCATTGGCAAAGTTCATCACTTTAATCGCCATTAAATCCTTCGGCATCTCTTCTTTTGCACCAATTTGCTGGTTGTTAACATATAGTTTTTCAACCGTCATTTGGTTTAAAGTTAACGTCCCTGTTTTATCTGACGCGATAATATCAGTCGAACCTAATGTTTCAACTGCAGGTAATTTACGAATCACTGAGTTCCGTTTGGCCATTACTTGAGTACCTAAAGCCAAAATAATTGTAACAATCGCAGGCAGTCCTTCTGGAATAGCCGCAACTGCTAGTGAAATCGATGTTAAGAACATTTCATCCCAAGAAGTTCCATTGATTGCAATCCCTACGACAAACATAATTGCCGCAATGACAATAATTGCGATCGTTAAGAATTTCCCAAGCTGATTCAAATTGTTTTTCAATGGTGTTTCCGTTTCGTCAGCCTGTGCGAGCATGTCAGCAATTTTACCAACTTCAGTGTTCATCCCTGTACTAACTACGACACCACGGCCGCGGCCATAAGTTACGTTACTGTTAGAAAAAGCCATATTGATTCGATCGCCAATACCTACATCCTGCTGATCGATAACAACCATTTCTTTTTCAACGGGAACAGATTCTCCGGTTAAAGCAGCTTCTTCAATTTTCAAGGAAGCAGCTTCTAATAAACGCAAATCAGCTGGAACTACGTCTCCGGCTTCCAACATGACAACGTCTCCGGGAACTAATTCTGTTGATTTAATTGATTTTACATGATTGTCCCGTAGAACATTCGCATTTGGAGTAGACATTTCCCGAAGCGCTTCGATCGCTTGCTCCGCCTTGGATTCTTGCAGTACACCCATTACTGCATTAATGATTACAACTGCTAAAATAATGATTGAATCCACTACTTCATGGGAAACAACGGCTGAAATAATCGCCGCAAAAATCAACACGATGATCATCATGTCTTTAAATTGTTCGAAGAATCGAGCGGCCATACTTTTCTTTTCGCCTTCATCTAGCTCGTTTGTACCGTATTCTTCGATTCTTTTTTGAGCCTCGCTTGAAGACAAGCCTTCCTCTGTTGATTGCAACTGGTTTAAGACAGTTTCTGTGTCTTCAGCGTAAAAAGGATGGGACAATTGCTTCTTTTTCTCCTCTGACATGTTCTTCCTCCTTTATTATTTTGCAACACTAGTCTACCTTAGTTCCTGAGAAAAAGGAAAAAAAATAGACTTGTGTATGCTTAAAAACATACATAAGTCTCACTATTTAAGACAACACCAGAAATTTCTTTCTTGTTGGTGGCGTTGCCACAGCTTTAGCTGCTAGTTACTCCCTCATGACTAATACAAAGAGAATTATAACACGATGAATCGTAAGAATTCAATCTTTCTTTTAAGATAAAAGGCTTTTATCTAAACTTTTTGTCCAAAAATCCTGTTCATTGCCTTGTTCCATGCCCATGATGAACTTTTCCCGCACATCACTGTAGTCTTTTGAGAGTGCTGTAACCAGCTGCTTTATCTCTTCACGCTTGGTTTGCTTGTCTACTGGACAGGGATTAAAAACGACAGGGATTTCTTCACGCTTCACAAAACGGATCAATTGCTTTTCTTCTATATAAATCAGTGGACGAATCAAAGTTACACCTGTTTTCGTCAAATAGCTCTTAGGTTCAAAGCTATTTAAGCGACCGTGAAACAAAAAATTCATGAAGTAAGTTTCAATTGCATCGTCTAAATGATGCCCTAGAGCTACCTTTTGACAGCCTAATTCTTTGGCACGATTGTATAAAATTCCTCGTCGCAGTTTGGCACACAGTGAACAAGGTGAACGCTCTTTACGAATGTCAAATACAACTTTTGCAATATTAGTAGGAACTACCTCCAGCTGGTAACCAAGCTTTTCTACAAATTGCTGCATGGGAGAAATATCACAGCCTTCAAATCCCATGTCCAAACAGATCGGAACTAATTCAAAGTCAAAACCTAAACGGCCTTGACTACGAATTTGTTCCAATAAGTAAAATAAGGAAGTGCTGTCCTTACCACCACTCATGCCCACAGCAACCTTGTCGCCTGGCTCGATCATTCGGTGATTCAAAATCGCCCGTCGCATCGGATTATAATAGGTTTGATTGTCTTTTTTCTTAAAGCTCATAATTACTCCTCAAAAAAATTTTCTCGCAGGCTATATTGTTCACCCGCTGTAATATCGTATTGAATCATTTGATAATCTTGATACACTTTTTCTTGCGACTGGTTCAAGCGTGCCGTTTTCTGCCACTGTCCAGCCTGGTAATACATGCCTTTTTCAAATGCTGGAATATCCTCTTGCAAGGCTAACAATAATTGATGAAATCCCGTTGTTGGCATACCCGCTTGATTAAATAAATCCGCCGTAAAGTAGAAGGGACTGGTAACAACCCCTTGCTGATCTTGATTTGACAACTGATGTTTGTTGTCATATAAGAAAAATTCCGTTTCATGTAATGTATGACCGGCATTCTCTGCTTGAATGGTATCATTGTATATCCCTGGCAGATGGTCTCCCCAGAAAACCACCAATGTTCGTTGATCCAAACTATCTAGTCTTTCAAGAAAAGCCTTCAAAGATTCACTGGCGTAATAGATATCTTGTAAATAGTTATTCATTGAAGACGTATTGTTGCCAATTGCCTGAAAATCAAGGTCATTATATTTTCCATCATACGGCAAATGTGTCTGCATCGTTACCAAGTGAATAAACTGCGGACCATTTTGTGCAAGCAGATTCCAAATCTCTTCATAGGCTGAGGCGTCAGAAATGTACGGGTTGTTTTCTTGTTTATCCGTATACTCCATCGTATCTTCATCCAAAAATTGATCAAACCCCAAAACCTCGTATACATCCTTACGCTTGTACATCGATGTATTGTAAGGATGGATAGCCGTAGTTTGATAATTTCTTTCCTTTAACAAAGAAACCAGCGAAGGTATTTTTTCCATTTTAGGCACTAGCATAGTATAAGGAGTCGTCATCTGTGGATTAAATAGTTCCATTGAAAAACTAGTCAATGCTTCAAATTCAATATTGGCTGTGCCTCCACCATAGTTTTGCGAAAGCATTTGACCACTGTAAGTATTGTCAGCAATCGTTCGATAACCGGCTAGCGGATCGCCGCCATTAATCTCGATCCCCGCTAAACGACTAGGATCGGAAAAACTCTCGTTCATAATATAAACAATGTTCGGCGTTTCCTCAGAAGTTGCTTGGTCAACTTCTAAATTATACTTATCAACGATCTCTTTGACAGCTTCTTGTGAATAGCCCTCTGGTTCTTCCATCGGCTCTACCCGTAAATTGTACAAAAAACCGCCCATGAAACCCGTATTATAATAATTCATTTCTTGACTATAGGGAATCCACAAAGCCGTTTTATTGTAGGCTTTACGCAGTAAATTGTCCGGGCTGTTAAAATGACTAATATAAACCAGAGACAAGCTGCTGATAACCAATATCATCAACCGAACGATTTGGGTCCGTTTAGTCAATTTCCTACCTCTATAAATACTGAAAATGGTGATTGCTACGCCTGCGCCTAATAGTATCAAAAAACCAGCAAACAGGGGCCCGCCAACAATATCGCGAATCATTCCAAATTCAGCAATCATCTTTAAGTCATCGGGATAAATTGGTTCAGAGCGGTATTTCATTTTAAGAAAATCGGCGATACCAATCCCCACAATCAAGAACGTATAAAATAAGCTGCCGAATAAAAAAGACCCCATAATACTTGTTAAAAATAGGTAGAGCAGCAATAAAACTAAGCAGCCTAAGAAAAACTTCTCTGTATGCCAAGAAAAAGCAAATTTAAAAGCTAGATCAAAAGAAAAGTCATTCTGGGCTAATTGTAAGAAGAGATTGGAGATAATAATTAACAAGATTACTGCTAAAATACTACCAATGATTTTGATCAATTTTTTATGTTTGCGCAATTTATTAATATAAGTCAACTCCTACTAATTCAATCATGGATTATTTTAGCTAGAAATCAACTAAAAGTAAAGCTGCCCTTAGCGATGCGGGTTATTTAGCACACGCACGCGCTTCATGGCTTCTAACTGTTGTAATTCGTTTGCTGCAGCTTCTAGTGTTTCTGAAGCTGCCGTTTCAACATCAATAATTACATAAATAAACTCCTGTTTTCGATTACTGATCATATCAACAATTGCTAATTCATACTTGTAGAAGATGCCAATAATTTCCTGCCACATTTTCGGTTGATTCTCGTAATACAGCGTAAAGCGCAAATCCCCTCTAAAAGGTAGCTTTGCTGTCGGAAAATTGACTGAATCTTTCACTGTCCCGTACAATAGAAAAGCCCTAAGTCCCTTGGCTGCTGCTTCTCCGCTCCCACTAAGCGCTTCTTCTGTCGTTCCACCAATATGGGGTAATTGCAAAACTTTTTCCTGACCTTGCAGCTTCTCTTCAGGGAAATCAGTAATATAGCCAGCTAACTGCTCATTTGCGATCGCCTTTAACACCGCTGAACTATCCACGATTTCTCCTCGACCAAAATTTAACACATAAGCAGTGTCTTTCATTTGTTTAAATTCTCGATCTGATAGTAAATGCTGAGTATTTTCTGACAACGGCAGCAGAACGACAATATAGTCAGCTTCCTTTAAGATCAGATCCAACGACGCAAATTCCATACTATCACTTTCAGGGTCATTGCGAGCATAGCCTAAGACGTCCATTCCTAGCTCATAACAGCTTTCAGCCACTAAAGAACCGATTGCTCCGATACCTAAAAGTCCGATCGTCTTGCCCTGCAATTCCTGTCCAACATAATCTGAGCGCTTTTCTTCTGCTGTCGTCAAAAGATCCTCACTTTTAAGTCGTTCCACCATTTCAGCAGCTTGGAAAATAGGACGGGCTGTTAACAATAGACTGGCTAAAACTAATTCTTTGACTGCATTGGCATTTTGCCCTGGTGTATTCATGACAATCGTCCCATTTTGACTAGCTGCTGACACATCGATCGTGTTTACACCCACACCTGCTCGAGCAACTGCTAACGTTTCAGCTTTCAGCAAATCACTTTCGACTTCACCGCTACGAACCAGTAAAGCATCCGGTGCTTTGTCAGTTAGCTGAAAATGTTTTTCATCCAGTGCCTTCAACTGTTCATTTTCAAATTCGGCCAATAATTGAATTTTATACATTTTCTCACCTCTTTTAAGATAGGCTTCGCAAACTTCTTTAGCTTTGAGATCCTAAAATTAGCTTGTGAAGCCGAATATTGTAACTATTGTCTTAATATAGATTTTACAAAAATTAAAACGTTACTCATTCCACCTATTAAAAAAAGAAACTGGAAGTTTTCGCTCCCAGTTTTCTAAAATGAATTATTTCCAAAAATCGTCAAAAATTGTGATTGGTAAGTGACGTTTATGTTCTGTCTTGTTCCACCAATTTTCAATCGTTTCACGCGCTTTTTTGCTGATCTCTTTGCCTTCTAAGTAATCATCAATATCATCATAAGTAACGCCTAAAGCTACTTCGTCAGCAATTAACGGTTTGCCATCTTCTAAATCTGCTGTTGGTGTTTTTAAGTAGATTGCTTCTTCAGCCCCTAATTCCTTCAGCAACATTTTTCCTTGGCGTTTGTTCAAACGGAAAAGTGGCAGAATATCCGCACCGCCATCACCAAATTTAGTAAAGAAACCTGTAATATTTTCAGCTGCATGGTCAGTACCGATAACCGCTCCATTATTATCGCCAGCAACGCCATATTGCGTAATCATCCGTTGCCGAGCTTTTATATTGCCTTTGTTAAAATCACTAACAGTCACACCTGCTTCTTCCAAAGCTGCTACTTGTGCATCCACAGCTGGCTTAATGTTTACTCGCAGGCTAACATCTGGCTTAATGAAGTTCAACGCACGTTGTGCATCTGCCTCATCTGATTGTTCCCCATAAGGTAAACGAATAGCAATGAATTGGTATGAATTATCTCCAGTTTCTTGACGCATTTCTTCCATTGTCAATTGCGCAATACGTCCAGCTAATGACGAATCTTGCCCGCCACTAATTCCTAAAACCAACGATTTCAAAAAAGGGTATGCTTTCAAATAGGCTTTCAAAAAGTTAATGCTTTTCAAAATTTCAGCCTTTGGATCAATTGTTGGTTTAACGCCTAATTCCTTAATGATTTCATTTTGTAATGTCATTTTACCGCTCCTTCATCTTTGCCACAGATTTTCGAACTTCATCCATGATGCGATTTTTATGATCCCAGCAGTCTTGGGATAGATCCACGGGGTATTTTTGCGGGTTTAGATCACGTTTATACTCTTCCCATAATGAATCCAAGTTGTCTTTTGCTGTTTGTTTGACTTCTTCAATTGTCGGCATTTCATAAACACGCTGTCCATCGACAAAAATATCTTGTAAGATTGGTCGTGCTGTAAAGTTGCGCACTGTCTTGTTAATGTACGTATACACCGGATGGAACATGAAAATTTCGTCTTCTTCACGAGGATCTTCATCCCATAAGGTTACGTAATCACCTTCTGATTTACCATCAGAATTACGAGTGATGCGCCATACTTGTTTCTTGCCTGGAGTAGTTACTTTTTCTGCGTTACTGGATAGTTTAATCGTATCAATCATTTTGCCTTCTTCATTCTCAATAGACACTAGCTTGAAGACTGCTCCTAAAGCTGGTTGGTCATAGGCTGTAATTAACTTCGTACCTACTCCCCAAACATCAATTTTAGCATGCTGCATTTTTAAGTTTTGAATCGTGCTTTCGTCTAAGTCATTGGAAGCATAAATTTTAGCATCTGGAAAGCCTGCTTCATCCAGCTGCTGACGAACTCGTTTGGAAATATAGGCCATATCACCGCTATCAATTCGAACACCCATAAAATTGATTTTATCGCCCATTTCATGAGCAACACGAATGGCACTAGGTACGCCTGAATTCAATGTATCATACGTATCAACAAGGAACACACAATCTTTATGGGTTTGAGCATAGGCCATGAACGCTTCATAATCATTGCCGTAAGATTGGACTAATGAATGTGCATGCGTCCCACTATCAGGAATACCAAAGATCTTACCCGCTCGTACATTACTAGTCGCATCTGCTCCACCGATGTAAGCCGCTCGCGTTCCCCAAATCGCCGCATCTAATTCCTGTGCTCGACGGGTCCCAAATTCTAATAATGGATCATCACCAATCACTGATTTAATTCTTGCCGCTTTAGTTGCAATTAATGTTTGGAAATTAACGATGTTTAACAATGCTGTTTCAACCAGTTGGCAATGTAACAAAGGTCCCTCAATTTGGATGATTGGTTCATTATTAAACACTAACTCTCCTTCAACTGCTGAACGGACTGTACACGCAAGCTTAAAATTTCGTAAATAGTCAATAAACGCTTCAGGATACTCTTCTACTTCAGCTAGATAAGCCAGATCACTCTCACTGAAGGTCAACTCTTCCAAATAGTTTACTAAGCGCTCTAGGCCTGCAAAGATGACATAACCATTCTCAAATGGCATATTGCGGAAGTAGCATTCGAAAACCGCATGCAGATTTGCCCGTCCTGTTTCCCAATATGTCTTCATCATATTGATTTGATACAAATCTGTATGCAACGTTAAACTGTCATCCTCGTATAGCTTTTTCATAATCAAACTCCCTTTTTTGTAAATTCAATGGTTCTATTATATCAAAAAAAAGGAAAAGCGTATTGCTTTTCCTCTTTTATCACATATTCTACTTTACTTTGTACTCGATAAGAATAATATCTTTGTAGTTATGGCGTGGACGAATCCCAGCGTCTAGGATCTGCTTTTTGTATCCTACATTTACTTCAACTGCATTGCGATCCACTTTTAAGATACGATGAATAATCGTCTCTACTTCATCATGCTTTATTTTGCGATGGCGGTTCAACAACAATAATGTGATTGTATCAAACCGATCCAAGTAAACAATCTTTGTCCGATCATAGGCAAATAATTTATATAGTTTGATTGCTTGCTGATTAGCAAAAGCTAGCTTGGACAATTCGGGATACAGTGCTTCAAGATTTACATTGCTGGTAATTGGTGTCTCGATTAATTTCATCCTTATCCCTCCCTTTCCCATCTATTGTAGCACAAGAATGCCAGTAAGCCCTTTCTCAATAACAATGAAATAAGCCCTTTGATTAAATATACGCAGTTGTCTGACATTTTTATTGGAGCAAAACCCAATAATTAGCTTGTGCGACAATTTCTAAATCAACAATCTTTTCTTCTAATATTAACATCATCATTTACAAAGTTACGATTTTAATAAAAGGAAACAGCTATTTAGAAGTGAGTTTTACGTTATGACTAGGAAGTCTGTAGTATTCATAAAATGAATCGACTAATCTTACTTTTACAAAAAAAGCTAAAGACCATTTTCAGTCTTTAGCTTCTACGCTATTTATTTTTCAACACTTTCTTTTGCACTTTCTGCTGCTAACTTACCTGAAGTTAATGCCCATGCATTATTTGCTCCTGACGGTGAGTCTGTACCCATTACACCACCAACTACTTCACCGGCTGCATAAAGGCCTTGAATCGCTTCACCGGCTTTGTTAAGCACCTCTAAGTGATCGTTTGCTACTAATCCACCCATCGTTGTTGCAAAACGTGGTTTTTGTTCGATTAAGTAGTAAGGACCTTCTCCTACTGGTTTTTGTAGGAACTCCGGTTGACGACCAAATTCTTCATCGACACCTTTTTCAACGTATTCGTTATAAAGTGCCACTGTTTCAGCTAAGCTATTGCCCGGCATCCCAGCTTTTGCAGCTAATTCTGTTAAGGATTCAGCACGGAAGGCTTTCGGATTACCCATACCGTTGTTAGAAATCCAACGCTCTAAATCTTCATGCGCAATCCCACCTTCAGCAACTGCATCACTGAATTTCTCGAAATGTTCTTGATCCAACAAGATATACAACATTTGAGGATTTTGTTCTAGTAATTTTTCTAGTACTTCTTTGTTGCTGGCACGTTCATTGACCACACGTTTTCCATCAATGTTTACTAGCAAACCATTTTCTTTCAATACAGCGATATTTCCGCCAATTGTTGATTTCGCATAACCTTTAGAAACTTCCACACCATTTGGATAAATTTTTCCGTATTCCATTAAGCGAGTATCGGCATCAACTCCTGGAGCTGTTGCCATCAATAAGCCGTCTCCAGTAGAAGATTTCGTTCCGTAGAATAGAATCTTATTCAATTCTCTACTTAATAGGTTTGGATTGTTTCCATAGCCACCAGTAGTTAGGATAACTGCTTTAGCGGTAATATTGTGGGTTTTACCTGTTTCTTCTACTGCTTTAAGTCCCGTTACTTTTCCATTATCATCCGTGAATAATTCTTCTGCTTTAGTTTGTAGATAAATTGTCACATTGCTGTTGTCCAAAGCTTTACGAGCACTTGCCGCAAATCCATGTCCACCATCTTTATAAGCCAACTCACGGTTTTTACGGTACTCAGCTAAGACGTGAAGTCCGCCTTCCATGTCGTAGTCTACACCCATATACTCATGAACCCAGTCAGTTGTCGGTCCAACATTTTTAGCTAACAACGTTACCAGTTCAGGAACATTTTTGCCACTACCGTTTTTCATGAAGTCTTCAACCATTAGTTCAACTGTATCGTCTGTAACACCAGCTTCTGCTTGCAGCTTCGAGCCTAATACAACTTGGTTCCCGCCACTGATCGAGATTGCTCCACCGACGAAACTCATTTTTTCAACGACAATTGTTTTCAGCCCTAATTGATCTGCTCTTAAGGCCGCTGAGATTCCTGCAGCACCAGAACCTACGATTACAACGTCTGCTGTTTCTTCAACAACTTCTTTCGACCATTGAACTGTTGGTTTCGGACGAGCTTTCAAGACTTCAGAGCTTGCGCCAGCTAATTCGACCGCTTCAGCAATTCCGTCAATAACTCCTTGGCTTGAAGCAGAGGCACCTGAGATAACATCCACATTCAAGGTTTGACCATCAATAATTTGTTGTGGCAAGCGTTCAAACACTTGGTCTGACAAGCCTTCTGATTCTGCACCAGAATCAATATCAATACTTTCGATCCGTTCAGTTGAGAAGGTTACTTTCATTTCGATTTCGCTATTGTGTCCTTTAGCCGCAACTGTGTAAGTTCCTGGCTTGAACTCTAGCTTCATTTTTTGCAATTCTTTCAAACGTTCATATTTACGTTTTTCTTCTTCAGGGTCTTTAACCATAACCATTGAATCCATAAAGTCCCACAATGGCGTTGGAATTAATAATTCTTTTTGTTTAGCAACGTGCGCATATTCTGGTACAGGTTGACCGTCTTTAATCATTTGTACCCAGTTAGGTTCAACTAAGAAGCCTTTACCAACTGCTAATAAGTCATAGCCTAGTTGTAAAGCTTCGTCAGCATTTTCACGCTGCAAAATAGAACCAACACCCATGATTGGAATAGTTGCCAATTCAGGGGAACGTTGTGCCAAATATTTCGTGATCAATGGTTCCGGATCGTTTGATTCAACGATTGATGGACGTGTATAAGCCCCCATTGAGAAGTGGAAGTAATCTGGTTTCAAGGTTGCTAAAGTATTCAATAAATACATAGTATCTTCAAAGCGAATACCTGGTTCTTCTAATTCTTCTGGAGAGAAACGATAACCGACGATGAAGTTTTCTGCCCCTTGTTCTTCAATGACACGTTGAACTTCTTTCATCACTTCCATCGGGAAAAGTGCACGGTTTTCACGGCTGCCACCCCATTTGTCTTGACGACGATTAGAGTGTGGAGAGAAGAACTGCTGCAGCAAGAACGTATTAGCTCCGTGAATTTCCACACCGTCAAAGCCTGCTTGAATCGCACGGCGAGTGGCATCCCCAAATAGCTTGATCATTTCTTCAATTTGTTCTTCAGTCATTTCTCTTGGCACAGGAGCACCTGGACGCAATGCAGCAACTGGACTAGCAGAAATAGGAACTGCACCACCATTTAATTCAGGCCAAGCCATACGACCGGCATGATAAATCTGCATGATTGCTTGTGAACCTTCACCTTTGATAGTTGATGCTAATTCAGTCAAACCTGCTACTTTTTTATCAGTGTCTACTCCAACTGCACCTGGGAAACCGCGGCCCTTGTCTTCAACGAAGCAACTTTCAACGATGACTGCTGCTGCATCCCCTGAACGGAATTTATAGTAATCAATAAGTTGTTGAGTAACTTCCCCATCGTAGAACGCAGATTGTGTAGTCATCGGTGACATAAATAGACGATTCTTAAATGTAGCACCTGAGTTTAAAGTAATTGCATCAAATAGACCTCTTGCCATTGTTGTTTTTCCTCCTAGAATTCTTTTAATTTATCTTCCTACTATATAAATAAACATTTACTCCAATAAAGTAACGTAAGGTTTCAGCTTTTCAGATATGAGTATTTCGTTCGTACGGGTAATAACCAAACCTTCAACTTGCGGCATTTGGTTCAGCCAATTCAGAATCTTTCGAGATGATTCGTGAAATAAAATTGTGGTCCAAAATTCTCCATCCAGCGACTGATCAGACACGATTGTCAGACTGGCAACATCATTTTCGACAGGATACCCTGTCTGTGAATCAAATATGTGGTGGTATTGCTTTTCACCTATTTTTAGTACCCGTTCATAAATGCCCGAAGTCACCACTGATTGGTCGCAATTTTTGATAACGGCAACTAGATTTCCACGTTTTTTCAGCGGATTTTGAATCCCGACATTCCAAACACCTTCTGGATTTTTTGAAGATGATCCGAGTGTCAGAACATTACCGCCCAAATCAATAAATCCTGAACGGACACCTTGTGTTTTGAAATACCGTTTTAGCTCATCCGCAAAATAACCTTTTGCCAATGCTCCCAAGTCAATTTCCATACCCTTTTTCTTCAAAAAAACCGTTTGGTTCTCATCATCTAGTTGGATATCCTCCAAGTTGATGAGGGATAATCGCTCTGCAATTTCATTATCGGTTGGAACCCGTGCATCTTGAAAACCAACATGCCATAGTTTAATCAAAGGCCCTATTGCAATATTTAGCTTAGAATGTGAAGAGATTCCCATATCCCGCCCTTTTTTGATCAATTCATATAAATCCGGTAGCACCTTAATCGGTTTTATTCCTGCTTGTGCATTAACCTTCATTAAATCTGAATCATTTTGATTCGCACTAAAACGCTGTTGAAAATCTTCTAACATACTTTGCGCGTAATCCAACAACAGTTGGGCTTGTGGATGCTCAATGGATAGGGTGATTACTGTTCCCATCATTTCTAATACGCGGGTCTTTAATGACAATAAAAGACCTCCCTTTTTGAAAGATTGTTATTTTGTGAGCATTCAAGAATAAAATAATACTTTTAGTTTTAAAAAAAGAAATTTTTACCTGTAATGTCTCACTATGTATTTGAATACTTTGCAGAAGTTTTAGTAATTGTCTTCTTTTATGTTCATGCCAAAACTTACATGTAAAACATTCTCGCTGTTCCATGACCTATTGTAAAAGACCGGAACTATAAAATCTAATACTTTATTTGAATGATATCGATAGAATACATTTATCAATCGGCTGTAAAGGTTAGCGCTTACAGCTTTGTTGACAAAGTTCGTTCCCAAACTCTTCCTATTTAAATGCAAAAAAAAGAAATCTCTTCAAAATTCGAAGAGATTCCTTAATAGTTTCTTACATCATGCCGCCCATCATTGATGGATCCATCGCTGGAGCTGCAGGGCCATTTTCGGCAGGCTTGTCAGCAACAACTGCTTCTGTTGTCAATAATAAAGCAGATACAGAAGCTGCATTTTGTAATGCTGAACGTGTTACTTTAGTTGGGTCAACAATTCCCGTTTCAATCATATTTACCCATTCGCCAGTCGCTGCGTTAAAACCAACGCCTTGATCAGCATGTTTTAATTTATCAATAACAACTGATCCTTCGTAACCAGCATTTTCAGCGATTTGACGAACCGGTTCTTCTAGTGCGCGAACAACGATACTAATACCAGTTGCAGCATCGCCTTCAGCTTCTAGTTCAGCCACTTTTTTAATTACGTTAACTAGTGCAGTTCCTCCACCAGAAACGATTCCTTCTTCAACCGCTGCGCGGGTTGAGTTCAAGGCATCTTCAATGCGTAGTTTCAATTCTTTAAGCTCAGTTTCAGTAGCAGCACCAACTTTAACAACTGCGACTCCACCAGCTAATTTAGCCAAACGTTCTTGCAATTTTTCACGGTCGAAATCAGAAGTTGTTTCATCGATTTGACGTTTGATTAATTCCACACGTTCTTGTAATTTTTCTTTGCTTCCAGCACCTTCTACGATAGTTGTGTTGTCTTTATCAACAACAACTTTACCAGCAGAACCTAAGTTTTCAACAGTTGCATCTTTCAATTCTAAACCAAGGTCTTCAGTGATTACTGTAGCACCAGTTAAAACAGCGATATCTTCTAGCATTGCTTTACGACGATCGCCAAAACCAGGAGCTTTAACTGCCACAACATTAAATGTTCCACGAATTTTATTTAATACCAATGTTGGTAACGCTTCACCATCAACATCATCAGCAATGATTAGTAATGAGCGAGATTGTTGTAGTACTTGTTCCAACAATGGCAAGATATCTTGAATGTTAGAGATTTTTTTATCTGTAATTAGAATATATGGATTGTCTAAAGCTGCTTCCATTTTATCGTTGTCAGTTACCATGTATTGTGACAAGTAACCACGATCAAATTGCATACCTTCTACAACATCTAGTTCAGTATCAATCCCTTTAGATTCTTCAATTGTGATAACACCGTCGTTACCAACTTTTTCCATTGCTTCAGCGATTAATTTACCAACTTCTTCGCTACCAGAAGAAACAGCCGCAACTTGTGCGATTGAGTCTTTAGAATCAACCTCTTTTGAAATGCTGTGCAATTCTTCTACAGCTGTTTTAGTTGCTAATTCAATCCCACGACGGATACCCATTGGGTTAGCGCCAGCAGTAACATTTTTTAAGCCTTCGCGAACAATTGCTTGAGTTAGGACTGTTGCAGTTGTTGTACCGTCACCGGCAATATCATTTGTTTTTGAAGCAACTTCAGAAACAAGTTTTGCTCCCATGTTTTCAAAATGATCTTCTAATTCAATATCTTTAGCAATTGTTACACCGTCATTGGTAATCAATGGTGAACCGTAAGATTTTTCTAAAACAACGTTACGACCTTTAGGCCCTAAGGTTACTTTTACTGTATCTGCTAATTTATCAACTCCACGAAGCATTGCTGCGCGTGCGTCTTCTGAAAATTTGATTTCTTTTGTCATAATTTCTCCACCTCAATCTGTTTTATTCTACAATAGCCATAATATCTTTGGCAGAAAGAATTAAGTATTCTGTTCCGTCATATTTCACTTCTGTTCCAGCATATTTTTCAAACATTACTGTGTCGCCAACCGCTATGGGCATTGGACTTTTTTCACCGTTGTCTAACACGTTGCCTTCACCAACAGCTACAACTTTCGCAGTTTGTGGTTTTTCTTTAGCAGCAGAGGCTAAAACGATACCGCCTACTGTTTTTTCTTCTTCTTGAGCGACTTCAAGAATGACGCGATCACCTAATGGTTTTAACACGATAAATCCCTCCAAAATAGTAATGATTATAAAGTCGTTAGCACTCGTAACTTTAGAGTGCTAACTCACAGTTCTTATCATACCATTTTTTATGTCTTTTGCAAGTCATACCTTCTCTTTTTTTCAAATTTTCTAAAGTAAGATTTCTTACCTTTTATGCTATAATGACTAACAAATCTGTTAATTGGAAGGATTCACTATGAGAACAAGGAATTATATTTTCCTTACAATTTTTACTTATGGTCTAGTATTATTTTCACCGATATTATTTGCTCCCTTTGTAGGATCAGATAAGCAGCAATTAATTCAAATCACGACCTACTCTTATATTGTCGGTGCCCTATTGCTAATCTTTTATTGGAGAAAGAGTCAGCCTTTATCACTTGAGAAAAGTAGTCGCCGCTTTCCGATTGCTGTTATGTATGGAATTGCTGGCATTTTTTTATCTATGATGCTGCAAATGGTTTTATTACAAATTGAAATCCGTCTAACCAACCAACCGATAATGTCACAAAATACGCAAGATATTATTCAGCTTATTCGTGAAAATTCGGTTTTCGTTATTGCTACGACAATTGCCGGACCGATAATGGAAGAAATGATCTTTCGGCGAGCGATATTCGGTGAATTAAGTGAGCGGTTTGGTTTTCTGTTTCCTGCGATTATTAGCTCTTTCCTGTTTGCTCTGGCTCATCAGGATGGCCATTATCTACTGTACGGTGGTCTTGGACTTTTTTTCTGCTGGCTATTTGCTCGTACAGGAAAAATTTGGACTTCTATGATTACGCATGTAGGTATGAACTTGCTCGTGGTTTTAACTCAGCTAGCTATTTCAGTAAATTAGCTGAAGGCCTAATCTTTGCCTTTTCCTAAAATTCCTCCTACACTAAAGTTAATTAGTCAGGAGGAATTTTTATGAAATTAGCTATTATTGGTGCTACAGGTCAAGCTGGTTCTTTGATTTTGAACGAAGCCTTGGAACGTCAGGTGGACGTAACAGCTATTGTCCGCAGTCCAGAAAAATTAGTTGTTGACGTTCCATATATAAAAAAAGACTTGTATGATCTAACCCGAGAAGATCTTACACCATTTGATGTAGTCGTTGACGCTTTTCGTCCACCAATGGGAAAAGAGGACCTTCATCAAACTTCGTTGCAGCATCTGATCGATCTTTTATCTGGAACTGACACACGATTATTGGTTGTAGGTGGTGCTTCTTCTCTTTATCTAGATGATCAAAAAACACAACGAATGATTGATGTTTCCAATCCGAACGCACCTTATTATCCAACGGCCTATAATATGTATCAAGCTTTCCTAGAATTGCCAAAAACTAAAAACCTATATTGGGGTTACTTAAGTCCAGCAGCTAACTTTGTTCCTAATGGCCGTCGTACAGGACATTATCAACTTAGCGATGATCGGTTAAAAGCAAACAGCCAGGGAAATAGTGAAATCAGTATGGCTGATTATGCTATTGCCATGGTAGATGAAGCCTTGCGCAACAAGCATGCTAACCAACATTTTAGTGTCGTAAGTTTATAAAAAGGGCTTCACAAATAATTATAATCAGGTTCAGATACCAAGATAAGCAAAAAATAAGTGGCTGTGACGTTTTATGTCACAGCCACTTAAAACCATATAATCAGTGTAACTAAAGCAGCTCTTATTTAATCGTTAACGCCTTTAATTGCGCCGTAATTTCTTCCTCACCAGCACCTGCTGACAACAAAGCACTTGCTGTGTAGGCACCTTCTACCATGGCAACATCGAACAGTTCAACCTTCTTATCAGTGAATTCTATAGCCATTTCTAAATTCATTTTGGCACTGCCAAGGTCATAAAAAGCAAATAGTTCATCACTTTCATTTTCTTCAATAGCGGCTAAAATCCGCTCCATTGAAGTGCCGATTGCTCCTGCCTCTAAACCACCGGCAGTAGTAATTGAAATATCTGGTGCTACTTCACGAATCAGGCGCCTTAGTCCTTCAGGTATTTCTGACGTATGAGAAATCAACAGAACACCTTTAGTCATCAAATACACCTGCTTCTAAAAATGACTCAAAAAGATAGGCAGATGACATTGCTCCTGGATCGATATGACCGATAGAACGATCACCGACATAGGAAGCACGTCCCTTAGTTGCTTTCAAATCCTTCGTTTTTTCAGCTAACACTTGAAGTTCCTCTTTAGTCAACGGACCTTCTTTTAATTGTTCAATCGCTGGGAACCATAAATCCAGCATGGTTTTTTGACCTTCTGTTGAATCCCCGCGTTTAGCAATGCCTGCCGCTGCTGCTGCTAATAAGACATTTGGATCAGCTGATGTTTTACTAGCTTTCATCATTTCCATCATGGCTGTCCCATAAAGTGGACCAGAAGCTCCCCCAACTTTACTGATCAATGCCATTGCTGCAGCTTTAAATATAGCTGGTAAGTCGCCATCTAGGTTCGCTGCCATAACCGCATCCATGCCCCGACCCATATTATTTCCATGGTCGCCGTCGCCAATGGGTGTATCTAGTTCACTCAAGTAGTCTTTCTTCGCTTGAATTTTTTCGTTAAACAATTGCAAAGCCTTCTTCAAATTCTCTGGTGTAAACATCGTCATCCTCCTATCACAGATTGCTGTTGGTAAATTCGCTTACCACGCAATCGTATGAACTGGTTCGTTCAGCAAACGTAAACGTTCGTCGTCCAATTTAATTAATGTTACTGATGCACCCGCCATGTCCAATGAAGTCATGTAGTTGCCAACTTTTGAAAACGCAACTTGAATACCATCAGCTGCTAATAGCGTTTTTACGTCATTGAAGTAAATGAATAACTCCATTAATGGTGTTGCGCCCATGCCATTAACAAACAGCCCGTAGCTTTCGCCCTCTTGCCAATTGTATTCCGCTTTTAGCTTGCTAACGACTTCTTCGGCCATTTCACGGGATGTTTTGATTTTTTCACGGCGATAACCTGGTTCACCATGAATACCCACGCCAAATTCCATTTCGTCATCAGCTAAAACAAATCCTGGTTTGCCTACCTCTGGAACGGTTGCACCAGATAAAGCAACTCCAATTGTTTTAATATCAGCAACTAATGCTTTCCCATACTCAGCAAGTTCGCTCACACTTTTTCCCTCTCTAGCCAGTGCACCTAAAACTTTATGAACTAGTACGGTTCCAGCAACTCCTCTGCGCCCTTGAGTATAAGTACTATCTTCTACAGCAATATCGTCATCTACTAAAACTGAAGCCACTTCGATGTCTTCCATCTCAGCTAAATCTTTTGCCATATCGAAATTCATGACGTCACCTGAATAATTTTTAACAATCATCAGTGTGCCTTTGCCTCTATCCGAAGCTTTGATTGCCTCAAAAATTTGATCGGGAGTTGGTGATGTAAAGACTTGTCCACAAACTGCCGCACTAAGCATTCCATCGCCAACAAATCCAGCATGAGAAGGTTCGTGACCACTACCACCACCACTAACTAAAGCCACTTGATCGAAATCGTCCGCACGGGCAACTACCAAGGTTTCGGGTACTTGAACTAAATACTCTGGGTAAGCGCTTACTAAACCAGCAACCATTTCATCTACTACATCTTTAGCTTGATTGATTATCTTTTTCACTTTGACTCCTCCTTTAATTATCTTACATCTTTTATTCTATCACTTAGCGGATTAAACGAGAAGTTGCAATAAACCATTGAACAAAATTGTGCAACTGAACAAAATAAGCCTATAAAATGATTGAAGTCATTTTATAGGCTTTATCTTTAGATTGCAAATAATTCAGTTGAACATTCAGGATCAGTATCATAGACATTAAATTGATAATTAACACCTAAATCATAACGAGTCAAGGTTTCTTCCATCGTCATATGAGCCAATTCCTTCATATTGTTTTCTTTACTTAAATGACCTAAGTAAATTCGTTTTGTATTGTCACCAATGATATCGGTCATCACTAGTGCACCATCTTCATTGGATAAATGACCACGGTCTCCTAAGATCCGCTGCTTTAAGCTCCAAGGATACGGCCCCATGCGCAGCATTTCCAAATCGTGGTTACTTTCTACCAGATAGGCATCCGCATTACGAATCGTTCCTCTCACATGATCACTGGCATAACCAGTATCTGTCAGCATAACAAAAGAACGTCCATCTTTGTAAAAACGATAAAATTGAGGCGCCGCCGCATCGTGTGATACGCCGAAACTTTCAATATCCATATCGCCAAAAGTCATTACTTTACCCATTTCAAAAATGTGTCTTTGTTCAAGACTTACATTACCAATTAATGAGTCCATTGCTTCCCAGGTTTTTTCGTTAGCATACACGGGTAGTTTATATTTTCGTGCTAGAACGCCTACCCCATGAATATGATCACGATGTTCATGAGTAACTAGAATAGCGTCCAGATCTTCTGGCTTGCGATTTACTTCCGCCAGCAGTGAAGTTATTTTCTTACCGCTTAATCCAGCATCCACTAATACCTTCTTTTCAGCGCTCTCTAAGTACAATGAATTGCCTGTACTGCCACTGGCTAAAACACTAATTTGAAAGGCGTGATTCATTTCCAACATAAGTGATTGTCCTCTCTTAGTAAAACTGCTCTTAGTATACAACCCTTTTTATGGATTTTCCACCTTTGGCACCAAATTATTAGAAATAACCTGATTACTGATGGCATTCACTTTTTCCACTTGTACTACTTTATCCGCACTTTCGATTCGGACAAACCAAACGGGAACATACACATTTTTTTCACGAACTTCCAAGGTACGGAAATAACCTAAATAGATTTCCTGAATAGTCGCACCACTTGGAATATTATTATTAATATACAAAGTATTCAGGATTTCTTTTTCAGAATACAAATTCATCTTTTCCCGCAAAGGTTCGATATCTTTTAACATTGTTTGCGTGTACCTAGTAACAGAATGGTCACTGTCATCCGAACTGTCAACATCTAATGTAACCCGCGACGTTTCGTCAATAAAAGGGATTCTTTCATAGGATTGGGCGCCCACAATTTTTATCCCTTCGTCATCATTTCGCGAGATGCTGGGCACGTAAGTATACTGATCACCAGACAGAATAAATTGTGGATCTTTCATCAGCGTTTCAAAACTCTGCTTCCTGTCCTTAACGTCAAACTCCCGATTTTCAATCGGAATAACTGTTAAAATTCGATCTGTTATCGAATAAGAATTAGAAACGACTGGGTTAGTTTGCTGTTGCAACTGCTCATTTAAATCAACCTGTTCCGCACTTAAATAGTAGCCTTCTAAATGCTGATCAGAAATCGTTCCTTTGTAATGAATGTCATCATTTTGCAAGCGCTGTGTGATATCTTCTCTTTGGTTAGAATTGGTGACCAAGCTTTGCTCATGCTGACTATTCCAATAGACACTGAACAAGAAAATATTGATTCCCAAAAAGGCGATTAAGAAAATCCATTCAATTTTGCGAAAATCCACTTAGCTCGCCCCCATTTCTACTAAGTTTCCTTGCAGCAATTCGTTGAAAGTATACCATTGGTCATTAAATTTCACATACCACTCTGGCGTTAATGCTACGACGCGATACACACCGTTTCCACTGTCAACATCTTGCCAAGTGTAACCAATGATATAACTTTGAACTAAACTAAGGTCTACACCAGCTGCCATTAGCTGCCCTTCCATTCCACTAGAACTTGGCAATTCTACCTCGTCTTCAGAGGGAATTGGTACTTGGACAGTGTCCATACTGGTTTCAATTTCGACTTGATCCGGTTGATCGTTTTGGGCTGGATCAATCGATATACTCATTTTACCTTTTGAAGATTGGCTAAAAATAGGGTAGCCTTCTACAAAAATTCGGTAATTCACTTGATTGTTTTGGCGATCAAAGTACCTAAGATTCCCAACAGCTGTTCCTAAGCGGCTTACATAGCTAAAGCTTTGAGTATACAGGCTTTGATCTGCTAATTCTGTTGGTAATTCACCAGAGAATTTTACTAAACGATCTTCGTCATCCATCGTTAATTCTTCATGACCACTGACAAACGATCGTGAATTACTCTCATCTTGTTCCCCTCTGGCCTGCTCAGGCTCTTGGAAAAACGCATTCCGAAACAGCGAATAAGATTGAGTAGTCAGTATATAACTGTATCTTTTTAAGCGAACAGTATCTTGTGTCTGCATTAAACGCGGAACCAATTGGTTTTCCGGCGTCATAGTTAAATAACGATCTGCATTTTGATGATAGATTTCTTGGATCTTCTGAAAATCAGTTGAGATGGACGCTTCATAAACGACATGTTTCTGATAATCTAAGAAACGAATTTTTTGATTATCCGAATCAAGTTGTATTTTCCCAAAGGTAATCGTTTCTTCGTCGTCAATTCCGCTTAAGTCCAAAGGAATATCAAATACCTTCACATATTCAGCCAATGAAAAAGGACCTTCATAATTCAATTCAACGCCATTTGCCAGCTGATAATACTCAGCCGCTTCAGTTTCTGAATTAGCTACTATTTTCAATTCCCCATACGTACTTTCAGTCAAACGAGCCTGCAGCGTTGCCAGCAGATTTTCACTGTTGGTTTGAAAATGCCCACCATCTAAATCCCAGATACCTCTTAATGGTAGAAAAGCATCCGTTGCTTTTGTATAGTTTTGTTCATTATTAAGCACCTGTGAGCTTGAGTCTATACTTGGTGTACGACCTGCAGGGCTGATCCAGATAGAGTAGGTGAAAAACAAGCTTAACAAGATTAATCCCGCTAAAATCAGCCGCATAAATTTTTCAGAAAAACTCATTCCCACCAGTCCTCCTCATAAGGTTCATAAGGTAAGGAGAAGGAGAAGGTCGATCCCTTACCTTCAACACTTTCAACCCAAATATATCCTTTATGGGCTTTGATAACTTCTTTGGATATTGCTAAACCTAAACCAGTACCACCTTGTTTACGAGCACGCGCTCTGTCTACGCGATAAAACCGTTCGAAGACTTTATCTAAATCCTTTTTAGGAATTCCTAAGCCTTCATCGGTAATACTCAATACAACATTGTTATGGGTTTCTAACAAATGAACTGTAATTTTGCCCCCATCAGGTGAATACTTGATGGCATTGTTCATAATATTGTCGATCACTTGCATAATTTTATCTGTATCAATCTCTACCCATAAATCCCGTTCAGTAAAATCTCGGACAATCGTATATTTTTTTTCCTGATTGGTTACCATCATATCAAAACGATCTAAAACATAATCCACCAGCTCATTAAAGTTTACAAATTCAAGATCCATTTGCTGATTACCAGAATCCATGCGGGAAAGATTCAATAGATCATTAATCATCCGAATCATTCGATCCGTTTCCCCAAGCGTTACCTGAATGAATCCAGGTGCAACTTCTTCGTCCTGCCAAGCCCCTTCATCTAAAGCCTCAAGATAACTTCGCACACTGGTTAATGGCGTCCGTAATTCATGAGAAACATTCGAAACGAACTGACGCCGTTCTTCGGCAGTCTTTTCTTGTTCCGTAACATCATGCAAGACTACAACCAATCCACTGATAAACCCAGATTCTCGTCTGATCATTGCAAAATCAGCTCTCAAAATCATCCGATCTTCTTCCAAGTCAGATTTTGATCGATCCAATAAAAGTTCTTCTTGTGCTTCCAACAATTTACGCAACGTGTACTCTTCTTCTAAATCTAAAAGGGTTAAGATGGATTCACCGATCGCATCTTCATTTTTTACATCTAGCAGGGATATCGCCATTTCGTTGATAGTAATAACTTTCCCTCGACGATCCGTTGCGATTACGCCGTCGGTCATGTGAGTCAAGACACTATCTAGGCGATTTCGTTCTGCTTCCATCGTATCTTGGGCATCTTCAATTCGATCTGATAGTTTATTGAAGGTTTCCGCTAATTGACTTAACTCATCGTGACCGTGGATTTCCACCTTGTCAGAATAATCTCCTTGGGCAATCTTAATTGCCTGCTGGCGCATTTCTTCAATCGGTTTAGTAATGGAGCGCGCCACTAATAACGCCACAATCATCGAAATGATACCCGCTATTAAAGAAGCGGTGAAGAAAATGATGGCAGTATTACTTATTTCGGTATATTTTTGCTCAATATCGCTTCGAACATAAAGAGCCCCGATCACGGCTGAATCGCCTGTCGGGGACTGTATTGGCTGAATATTGATATATACCCGTTTATTATTGTCATCAAGCGCGACATATTGCTTCATAGAAAAATCATCAATATCATTGTACTCATTCTTCTTACCAACGATAGCGTCCTTACGACCCACATCATTCGTTGCCAGTACGATACCTTTATCGTCAACAACAAGCATTTCTTGAATATCTGAAGCTCGATTATTTTCTAGTAATCGTTGAATCCCTTCAGCTCCACTATCCGCTTCTTGCATTGTAGTCCCTAAGGTGTTCGCCAAAATAGACACGCGCTGATTCATATCTTTGGTAAAGTTATTAATGGTTTCTTTTTCTAATCCACGAATAAAGTACGCCCCAATAATTTCAATCGAAATCAATAGAATCAAGATAAACGAAAAGGCAATCTTAAAATTCACTGATTGAAAAAAACGGACTTTATTTTTCATTTAGTTCATTACTCCTGTTCAGGGTTACGCAGGTAATAGCCCACGCCTCTTCTTGTTACTAGATAAGTCGGATGGCTTGGGTTGTCTTCGATTTTTTCTCTTAGGCGACGAACAGTTACATCTACTGTACGTACATCCCCAAAATAATCGTAGCCCCAAACGGTTTGCAATAAATGCTCACGCGTCATAACCTGTCCAATGTGTTTTGCTAAATAATGCAGCAATTCAAATTCGCGGTGAGTCAACTCGATGGTCCCACCCCGTTTAGATACCATATAAGCATCTGGATGAATAGTTAGATCACCAATCGTCAAGTCACCTTGCGTCATGTCGTCCTCTTCTTTCGGTGGTTGTCCTCCACGGCGCAGGTTTGCTTTAACCCGGGCAACTAACTCCCGATTGGAAAAAGGTTTGGTTACATAATCGTCGGCTCCTAATTCCAAGCCTAGTACCTTATCAATTTCAGAATCCTTGGCAGTTACCATAATGATAGGCATATCGTGGGTTTTACGAACCTCACGCGCCACTTCTAATCCGTCTTTTTTTGGCAGCATTAAATCAAGTAAAATCAAATCCGGCTGGACTTCTTCGACTCTTTCCAATGCTTCTTCACCATCATAAGCGGTAAACACCTCATAACCTTCCTTCGTTAAATTAAATTTAACGATGTCAGAAATCGGCTTTTCATCATCTACAACTAAAATTTTCTTCACTAAGAGTCACCTCAAACTTTTTCGTCTAATTTCTATGCCTCTTCATTATACCTTATTTCGGGATGTGTTTCATCCTCTCGATGTTTTCCAACCTTTTCTGGGGATTCTTTTATGAAAAAATGAATAAGAATAAAAAAAGATTTTTGATCTAGACGTAAAAAACCACCCATAAATAGGCGTTAATTATTGAAAGAAACATTTACAGAAACTCCCCACTTTAATCATAGTTGTAAAGTATCTATCCCTCACTCACCGTAGCAATTAAGTCTGGCATCTTTTGGCTAAGTGATTCTCTGGAGTAAACGTAATCGATTAGCCAATTTCGAACTTGTTCTTTCTTCAATATCACCGGCATCCTTTCATGAACTGAAAGTACCGATTCATTCCCTCGAGTAGTCAAGACAACGCCTCTGTTCCCATCATCAAACTTTTGGTAAAAACCTGCGAGATAGAGAGCGCCACCATTTCTGCTCCTAAACAAGATGCTTCGTTTTTTGCGATCCCATTCGTAAAATCCTGTGGAAAGAAAGACACAACGATTTTCTTTGAAGGCTTGCGCAAAGCGCGGCTTTTCTAGGACGGTCTCTGAACGGGCATTAATCAAGAGTTGCTTCTTCTTAGGTATCTTGAAACCCCAGACCATGCTGATGGCTTTCACTTTATTGGTTCCGTCATTAATTAACACCGCTGCTTCATCTGAAGGAAAAATTTCTTCTTGTTTATACTGATAACCATTCTTTTCTACGTTTCTAATAATTGCTTGTAAATCTTTTTCTTCTTGAAGTGTCAACTTGATTCGTCCGCACATAATTATACCTCCTCTTATTCAATCCAGTTTGCTGTTTGGTCAAAATCATTTATAAAAGATAGGTCTGATTCTAACGAGTAACGAATCTCTTTTTCTTCGGAAATTTCAAATGGATCACGTTCTTTCTGGTAATAGTCCATTTCTGCTTTTTTTTGGTCTCGCTTAAACAATTCAACATTGAACCACTTTTCGTCGTAAACTACGTGAATATGACGGATCTCATCCCACAAAATCCATTCGTCACCAATCATCAGCTCTTCGTCGCGCAAGTAGCCTTTGAACTCTCCCAGAACCGATTCAGTTTGCCGACCGAACTTGTCTTTGCGATTTAATTGGACAGAAACAGGCTTTTTGAAGTTAAAAGCTTCGGTTAAAGCTTCATCGATTTCTTGCTGACTCATTTGTGGAAGGAGGGGAATATCTTTTAACGCTTCTGCCTTGTTGCGTTCAATACTTTTGATTAGTTCATCCATTGCGAAAGCTGTAACCCACTTCATAAATCCTCTATCGTGATAATCGTTGTAGTCGCTAAATTTTTTCTCAGTACGCTTAACCATGTGATTCACCACTTTCAATTCCCGCCATCCCTCCAGCGTGACCAGCAATTAATGAAGAACGAGCAATCGCTCGACCACCTTCCAGCAGACTTACGGCATGAACGATCGATTTAAAGCCAAACTTATCACGAATGGTATCCACCACATGTTCAAGCTTTGCTCGATCGACTTGTTCCTCGATATCTTCAAATAAATTTAGTTGGAGCGCATCAGTATAAATTAGGCCCCCTGTATTTACACCGATAGTACGAATGTCTTGATATTTATACTGCTTGTCGAAAATTTGCCGCAAATATTGGTTGATTTCCTTAGACGAATTTGTTGCTGGTACCTTCATTTGTTGATGAAAGCCCCGTTTTCCCTCCTTATCGAGATAGCCAATACTGTACCCACAAAACAGACTGACAACTTGCGCTTTAGCACCGCTTCTTCTGAGGCGTGTGGCTACCTGGTCAGCCATCTCTAAAAGAACGATTTCAATTTCACTGCGATACGTATAATCTTTGTCCAAAACTTGACTATTTCCAATCGATTTGGAGACAGGCTGAACTGAATCCCCTAAAAACGAGCGATCAATCCCCCAGCTGTGTGCATATAACTGAGCTCCCATAACTCCAAGGTACTCTTTGAGAACGTAATAGTTTGTATGAGCTAAATCGTAAACCGATTCAATCCCCAGTCGATTGAGTCGGATCGCCGTTTTATTGCCGATTCCCCAAAAATCAGTGATGTTTTTTATCTTCCAAAGTGTGTTCGGCACATCTTCATACCGCCATTCTGCGATCATGTCTTTGGTATGCTTGGCAGCATTATCTAAGGCTAATTTTGCTAACAAGGGATTATCGCCTATCCCAATCGTCACGTAAATACCGGTACTCTTGCGAACATCTTCTTGGATTTTCAACGCCAACTCATACGCATTTTGACAACCGAAAAGTTTGATTGAATTTGTTACATCTAAAAAGCTTTCATCCACCGAATAGACATGATGGTTGGCTTCATCAGCATATTTTTTGTAAATGTTGTTGATTTCTTGATTTTTTTTCATGTACAACAGCATCCGAGGTGCCGCAACCGTTAAATCTGGTGGATAAGGAAAAGGCAAATCCCGTGCTCGACTAACATTGCTGATGTTATAAGCTTTTTTTGCCATCCTTGATGAGGCAAGAATCAAGCCGCTGCCGCGTAAAGCCGGATCATCGGAAGGGTAAGACATTACCACCAATTTTGCTTCCAAAGGATTGAGTCCTCGTTCGATGCATTCGACACTGGCATAAAAACTAATACAGTCCAGGCACAAAACGTCTCGGCTGGGTTCCTTTCTAATATCAAAGATTAAGTCCGTTTCATACATACTAATCGCTCCAATCTCTACAACACCATTATACGAACGTATGTTTGTTTTTGTAAAGAGGAACAAACTACTTTTTTTATATTGAACTGTCCGTTGTATTTCAAACGAAAAAAATAAGCCAAAAGCGGGTTTAAACGCCTCTGGCTTACTTTCGTTTTGAGATTTACGCTACGTCTGGATGCTTTAACTTCTGTCAGATTATTTTTCTATTCGTCAAAAACTACACGTAATCGCTTAATGATACTCCTTTTAATCTTCCAACCCGTATCATCTTTTTCATATTCCTCATGGTAATAGCCAAAACCATTGAAGCTCAAGCCATTAGGAATTTTAATTCGGTCATTGAAGGGAAAGATGCCTGTTGCCTTATTTTCAGCTAGAATTGTCACTTCGGGTATATGACCCATATGGACACTTTGCATTTCTGGAGGCATGGATTGCTTTACTCCTTCCACAATACCTTGTCTCGTTTCCCAAATCTCAGCGGGTTGGGTTCCTGGCATTTGTCCAAGAACAGGATCATACGTTGCCTCCACTGAGTCAAAGACTGCATCGTCTGTAAAAACTGTATTTAGTTGATCAAAATCCTTAGTGTCAATTAAGCGCCAATATTTAGCTTTTACTTGTTTTATTTCTTCAATGGCGACTAATTCCTGCAATTTATCCATACTTTTTCTCCTTTTATTTTTGAGAACTAATGGTAGCTACATATTGATTTCCCAGCCAAAAACTATAGGTTAGTTTCATGGATTTTATTTTCCATTCACCCGCTATCTTTTCGTATGTGTTCTCGTAGTACCCACCACATTCGGCATGATTTTCCCCTCGATTATTGGGTAAATAATGCATAGCTCTTAAATAAACAACCGCTTTAGCTGTATCCCCGTTGAATTCTGCATCGATGTTGGTCATAGTATGTTGTGTAGCATCCATCGTTTCTGTCAACTGACGAACCATTTCTACCCATTTTTCGGCCGGCAAATTATTGTATTTAGCTTCAGGTAGATAATCAGTAAAATCCACCTCAATCGTATCTGCAAAACAACTTCTCAATAATTCATAATCATGCATATCAACACCCCGGGCATAGCGGTATTGTAATTTCCTGATTTTATCTTCTTCAATCAGTTTCCTTAATTCTTCTTCCACGAATAATTCCCTCCAGTCCTTTATTTAACTCAATAATCGGTACTATTCAAGCGATCTTTTTCACTTATATTGCAGTCCAACCACCGTCAACCGGCAGGACGATTCCAGTTACATAACTGGATTCTTTCGCAGCTAAAAACAAAATAGCTGTATCCAATTCACCCGTTCTTCCAGCTCTTTCCATCGGTGTATTAGAAATGATTATCGGCTCTAATGTCTTTAAATACGCTTCATTAATTGTTTCAGAAGGAAAGAAGCCCGGACATAATGCGTTCACTGTAATTCCTGATTTTGCCCATTCAGCTGCTGCTGCTCTGGTAAAGTTCAGTACTCCAGCTTTAGCAGCTTGGTAGCCACTTACCGATAATTGGCTGCTTCCTACCATTCCCATGATTGAAGAAATATTGATGATGCGCCCATAATTTGCTTTTAGCATATGCTGTCCAAATATTTTAGTGCAGCGAAAGACCGCTGTGAGGTCAATATCAATGGTATGCTGCCACATTTCATCTGTCATTTCAGCTAAAGGTGCATTCGCTCCTCCACCCGCATTATTTATGAGGATGTCTACTTTTCCATATTTTTCAATGACCATTTCGGCAGCTTTTTCTACTTCAGCTAGTTTAGTAACATCACAAGTAATGGGTAAGCATTCTACTCCCAACGCTTGAATTTCTTGAGCAACCTGCACCATTTTTTCTTTTCTTCTAGCTAAGATCGCAATAGTTGCCCCTTGTCTTGCTAAGGCTAAAGCAAATTGTCTCCCTAATCCACCGGATGCTCCGGTAACCACGGCAATCTGGTTGGTTAAATCAAACAAATCATATGCTCCTTTTCAATAGATTGGATAAAATAGAGCAGAATACGTTCAAAGCTTCTACTCTATTTTTGTCCCATCAACTTTCTTTAGTCAGGTACTTGTTGAGTAGATTGAGAAAGAACATACTGATTTCCATCCCAAAAATCAAAGGTTACCTTGACACCACTAATTTTCCACTTACCATTTACTTTCGTATATTGGTTATCATAATGACAGCCGCATTCTAAGAAATTGTCTCCAAAATCATTTGGAACGTAGTGTTGCGCCCGTAAGGCAATTTTGGCAGTTGCTGTATCACCATTGATGTCAATTAGCATATTAGTCATTTGATGCTGCGTAGCTTTCGTATGCCCAATTAATTTTTTAACCATATCGACCCATTCAGGAATAGTCATTTCGGTAAATTTTAGGTCAGGCATATAGCTAGATAAATCCGTTGAAATAACCTCTGTGAAACAGGAAGCAAACAGCTC
The DNA here is from genome assembly GCF_051714625.1 of Enterococcus sp. AZ109. Lineage (NCBI taxonomy): Bacteria > Bacillati > Bacillota > Bacilli > Lactobacillales > Enterococcaceae > Enterococcus > Enterococcus sp. AZ109. Next base: position 1,041,985 of record NZ_JBIOSF010000001.1, read on the forward strand.
AAAATCTTTACGGTCAACACCGTGTGCATACTTATATTGCAACTCTTCAATTTCTTTTTTATCCAGTAATTCCTGTAATTTTTCGTCCATAATAATCCTCCTAAATTTTTGCTTAAAAGCAGATCGGCTACTTTATGCCGCATAATCACTATCAATCAAATACGATCAATGCTCGGCCACGTAATCTTCCATGACGTAATTCATCCAAAGCCTCGGGAACTTGATCAAACCTAAACTCTTGTGTTTCAATAATTAAGTCCCCACGTTTGGCAAGGTCTACCAGTTCGCCTAATTGAATAATTGTTCCATTCGAACTAAAACGAACATCTACTCCTGGTCGTACTTTCCCCCAAGTAAAATCCATAGTGCCTCCAGCTAAACCATTGACCGTAATCATACCTAATTCTTTTGTAACAGCAGCTCCCACATTCATACTTTCACTGCTGCCAACAAAATCAAAATAAGCATTCACTTTTCTATTTTCAGTAAATTCAATGATGTTATCTACTAATTTTTCGTCAAAATCGAATACGCAATCCGCTCCTAACCGCTCAGCCAACGCTCTTCTTTCAGGATTTATATCAACTGCTATCACCTTAGCTGAAGTGGTCAGCTTTAATAACTGAACGGCATAACTTCCTAAACCGCCAACGCCCAACACGACACAATATCCATTTGCCGGAATATTATTTTTGGCATTTACAATCGATGCATAGGGTGAAAGAGCGGCATCTGTCAATACTGCAAATTGAGCTGGATTCAAACTCCCTAAAGAGACTAACTGTCTAGCAGGAGCTACCATGTATTCAGCAAGCCCGCCATCCCTTCCAGCTTGACAGCCTCGTGCATTTACATTTAGGCAGAAGTTATCATGGCCACTTAAGCATGCCTCACAGTATCCACATGAATCAGTCGCACAAACAACCACTGATTCTCCAATCTCAAAATCCTTTACTCCCGGACCCTTTTTTTCTATCCAGCCAGCATTCTCATGGCCTAAAGTAAATTCACCAATCCACGGTTGCAATTCAACGCCTTCATCCGTCATTAATAAATCGGTATGACACAGTCCAGCACCAGCCATCTTAATTAGCACCTGACCAAATCCAGGTTCCGGCACCTTAACTTCTTCAATAACCGGCATTTCGCCTAATTTCTTTAACCGATATGCCTTCATCATTTGTCCTTGTTCCATTCAAAAACCCCTTCCTTGTTCCTAGCTTTAACCAGATGTAAAGGTTAATTCATCCCTCCTTTTACCCAGAAAAGGCTTACAAAAGAACTCCCCACGAATAATTCTATTTATAAAAATATAATCGATCCAAACTATTCATCCATTGTTAATATACTCTTTTATATAAAAAATGTAAAACGAAAACCCTTGCATAATATCGATTTATTTTTTATAATGAACACGTAAATATGTCTCGCCTATTAATTCATACACTTTTAAAAAAATGTTTCAAGAAAAACTTCTAAAAAGAATGTTCTTTGGTACCCCTCTATTTATTTCCATTAATCTATATTCATACAGCTATATCTATTTTTATCAAACTATCACTAGCAGTTAGTTTTCAAAGTCAATTTTATAAGTGACTGTGCTCGTATCAAACTACAACCTCAACTTTCATTAAATTTGTAACTATCTAAATATGACCACTAGTTTTGACCATTAACCTACAAAAAAACACTAAAATGTACAGTTAGTTTCACATATACCTTAGCTAACCTATCCACTAATTATGATTCTTCATCTACTAAAAAATAAAATTGATCCTCAGCCATTTCCAGCTTCTAATAGAACTGGTTTGAAGAAAAATTTATTTTATATAAACAAAACAGCAGGAGGTAGTACACATGCATTTATTTGATCGAACTGAACTTGCAGGAATAAAATTGAAAAATCGGATTTTTATGAGTCCAATGGGAACGGGCACCGATCCTGATGGAGGCTTTTCTGAGCAGTCAAGACAATACTATGAGGATCGTGCTAAGGGCGGCTTTAGTCTAGTCATTCTGGGGGCGACGACTTGTTCTACAAAATACGAGCCCAAACCATGCAATGTATTGGACAGTCAACCAATGGTAGAACGCCTTCAAAGAGTCGCAGAATCTATTCACGCATATGATGCCAAAGTAGTCATTCAATTAAGCGCTGGAATAGGTCGAATGGCTTTTTCCGACCCCAACAATCCTCCGTATGCGGCTAGTGCTGTTCCAGGTACTTTTTTCCCAGACATGTTATGTAAGCCCCTTTCTATTGAACAAATTCATGACCTAGAAGAAAGCTTTGGTAATTCTGCAAAATGGGCCAAAGCTGCAGGCTGTGATGGCATTATGATTCAAGGTTACGGTGGCTATTTGATTGACCAATTTATGACCTCCTTATGGAACACACGAATGGATGAATACGGCGGAAGCCTTGAAAATCGTATGCGTTTCCCTCTTAACCTCATCAAACAAGTTCAAGAAAAATGCGGCAAAGATTTCCCAATTATGTTCAAACTCACACTCACCCACTTAATCGAAGGCGGTCGAACAGTCGAAGAAGGACTAAAAATCGCCAAAATTTTGGAAAAAGCTGGGGTTTGTGAATTTCAAGTGGATATTGGATCTTTCGAACATTGGTATAAACCCATACCAACTGTGTATGATGACTTTGGAAGTAAAATTGAAGCAGCGAATACCGTAAAACAGGTTGTTAGTGTACCCGTTTCCTGTGATGGTAAGCTGGACGATCCTGCTATAGCTAAAGCGGCTGTTGAAAATGGACTGGTTGATTATATCTCTTTAGGCAAACAATCCATTGCAGATGCAGATTGGCCTAACAAAGTAAAAAAGGGACAGCTTGACGACATTAGATACTGCATAGGCTGCAATGAATGCTTATTAGGTTTAGCAGAAGGAAGGCTAGTTGAATGTGCGGTTAATCCTAGAGCAGGGTACGAAAACTTCAGCGAGCTTACTCCAACAAAATCGCCACAAACTCTCTTAATTATCGGTGGAGGTATCGCAGGCATGCAAGCAGCAATTACTGCGGCTGATCGAGGTCATCATGTTACCATTTGGGAACGACGAAATAAATTAGGTGGTGCCGGCATAGCAGCAGCGAAACCAGTATTTAAAAAATCCGTATCCCTTTACCTGCAATATCTAATCAATCAAGTAAAGAAAAGAAGCAACGCTATTCAAGTAGTATTGGATAAGGAAGCCACGGTTAAAGCGGTGAACCAATTTGCACCCGACAAAATAATTGTAGCTACTGGCGCTTTACAAACTAAACCACCCATCCCAGGTATCGATAATAATGACCGAATTTTATTTGCCAAGGATTATCTTTTAAACGATACGACTATCGGAGAAAAGGTAGTAATTATTGGAGGCGGTCTGAACGGTTGTGAAACTGCCCTGGATGTCCTCCAAAAAGGCGGAAAGGTTACCTTATTAGAAAAAGAAGAGAAACTCTTTGCTCACGATGTTCTAAACACAAATAATTTACAGAAAATAACTAGTATGATGGCGTGCTCCGACACTAGAGTAATTCTAAATGCAACTATCCATTCCATTGAAGATTCTGAAATCATACTCACGTCACAAGGAGAGCAGGAACGAGTTCCCTACGATAACCTGCTGATTTCTGCTGGTGTTCGGCCGAATTCCGATCTAGTTAACCAACTTTACGAGCTATATGATGATGTATATCTTGTAGGTGATGCGGATAAACCAGGCAATTTTCTAACCGCTGTCCACTCCGCTTTCCACATTGCCAAAAATTTGATTTAGTGATTGTTTGTGTCACCTGTAACAAAAAGGACCGGATGAATAGCCTGCAATGCTAGAGGTTCTTCCATTGTTATGCGTTTAATTCTTACCAATTATAAAAAAGTGGAAGACTATCTTTTTGAGATACTCTTCCACTTTTTTAATGCCACTCAAAGAACAGCTTTAAATGATATTCTTTTCAACTTATTATCACTTACTTCGCTAGCTGGTTATCTATTTTTGTCTGTTGTATCAACTGCCAAAACGTATCAGTAAATGTATAGCCTCGATTCCAGTAGCTGACAATAATGTCATCACGAATCCCCGCATTGCGAAACTTTTCTCTAATCCGCTTAGTTGTGTTAGACAAAGAGGAGAGCTGTGAACTTGTTATTTCATCTGACCATACATGTGCACAGATAGATGCTCGATCAACGCACTTGTTCCCCATCGATACTAGATAGTAAAAGACGGTTGTTTCTTTGCGTGACAAACGATCCAATCCTCTTAAGAATTTATCTACTTCAAAAGATCGATTTAGCTTTTCTGAAGTAGTTGTCCCTTCGATTCGTTCATCCAGCGTTTCGATAGAAGTGAAGAAATTACTTAATGGTGATTGGTCTATTTTATCTCTTAATACTTCGATCGGATCAGTCACAGCTAACCATTCATCAATCCCCACCCTTTCGTGCTGTTTTCGTTCTTGTTCTAGAGGCAGACGTTCTACTTTTTGAAAGACGGTTGTCTGCTGGGTATCTATTGCCTCAAGGATCTGTGGTCTCTGATTGGCTGCAACAGTCTCACTGATAATAATAATAGAAAATAGCTTGAATATTTTTGTCAAAAAAATTTTTTGATTCATTTGATCGAAATCACAATGGGCACAATAGACCTCATGATCCAGACGTTGAATGTCTTCCTGCAGCTTTTGTTCATTCAAAAGATTTTTCGTAAGCACTAGAATTCGGTGCATATGACTATCCCCCATTTATAATCTTTTTTGCTAGCAACTCCCACTACCACGCAACAATTACTTTATATTTAAGTCAAGTTTACTATTAGGATCGATCAACGAAAAATCTTTGATAATCCGTGGATTGATCAGTTCCAACAAACGATTCCAATCATCTGCCGAAGGAATGGAGTTGAATCTCAGAGGTGTAATACCTGTCTTTTCCAGCCCCTCCAGTGGAAATTCTCGATAATTGGTTATTACGATATCAATGTCATGCTCTTTCAAGTAAACATCATTCAACTCTGTAGATTCCAGAAAATAAAGGTTTTGGTAACGACGCATGTATTTCATTACTTTTGTTTGAATACTTTGCCTGAAAAAATGATTGCCTTCTAAAAAAAAGGCAATGTTTCGATTCCTTCGCCAATAGAGATCTTTCATGGATTCCACAAAGAGGGTCAATGACGTAGCAATACCTTCAATTTCTCGCATTGTCATGTTCTCTGAACGTGAAAACTCCCTTTCCAAAAAAGCCTTGCTAAGAGCCCATTCTTTCACATATTTACTTTTCACGTATTTAACATGTCCGTCTGAAACAGTATTTAAGATCGGTGAAAAGGCACGATGAATCCAGATACTTGTAAAAAAAGATTCCAAAAAAACGTTGCAACTCTCCACTGTACCTGCAGGTGGATTTAACAATCTTGTAAAATTTTCTACTATCAAATCAATGGTTGAACAGTGATTGAACTTGCGACAAAACGCTCTTTCTGTTTCGATATTTAGGACTGATCGTTTACAAAGCAGCTTTATGTAAATAAATATTATTTCATCCTTTGTTACCTTAATACTAAGGTGTTTAGCAATGGTCTGTTCCATGACTTCAAAAAAGGTCGGATCAATTTCCCCCGCAAAAGTGTCATATAGTTCGGGTGAAAGCACCACTTTCCTTTTCTTGCGGAAACGCTCCAGCATGATATATAAGGTATAATTAAATTCACTGACTGTCCCAGAAACGTATTTATCAAAAAAATTTTTTTCTTGGAGCTCGAGTGTGACAGCACTAACGTTTGCACTTGGGAAAAGGGTATGTGGAGTAATTTCTGACTCATAGAAGAAGTCTTGGAAAAAGTGACGAATATTTATCTCATCACCTTGGATGTCAACGATTCTTCTCGTCGTGATTGTGAGTGAGTAAGCCTTTAAAACCGGCCGGATATCGTTAATATACCTTGCCAGCGAAGATTCAGAAAGATGCAGATTATCGGCCGTTTTGGTCAGTGAAAATATCTCTTGAGACAAAATATTTTTCATTAGCTGAAACAACGGCTCGTGATTCAGCATTGCCCGCTTTAATTCAATATATTCCCCCGTTTGGATAATTTCAAAAAGAAACCCGGAGTTCGTCGACTGGAGATCAATCGTATCGCCAAAGTATTCCTTTAATTCCTGTACATCCTTTAAGACCGTCCTCATCGTACTCTGTGTGATAGACGATAAATGTTGGGAGCTGCTGAGTGCTTTACGTTCAAACGTGTTCAAAATTTTCAATGCCCGCAGCGTCTTTTTAGTACTTACAAACTTTAGATGAAGTTCATTCATTAATAGATCGTCCTCTCTTTCCTGTCTGTTGCCTTCTTCAACCTTGCGACTTTCGATCAATGATTCTGCTACAGTAAGATACGCAAATAACCTTCCATCTAGTTAAGAGACACGCACACTGCCTTATACATTAGCTATACAACGTAATTTTTATTCACATTATATAGAAATAAACATCATTTCAGAAAAAACAGTGTAACTTACAAAGGATAAGTTTTTGCAAATATAACCATAAGTATTTACTACTTTAAATAAATAACGTTCGTCTTTATAACTAATCTTTGATCTGAACAAAATACCTTGATAGCGCTATTTTTATGCAAAGAAATACCACGGATACTTCAAAACTATGAGTACCCGTGATAATTTTCGTTAATTACCAGGAACGATGGTCAGTTCCCATTCGATGGTTGCCTGATAAGCGGCAGCTTTCGGGTTTGCTCCTGAAGGAATTTCTAGTTGCACACTACTTTCGGCATTTTGGGCATTTCCAAAACGATTAACCCAAGTTCCTTCACCTTGCGTTTTACCTGCTTCGACTAATGTCTGTTTCGAACCAGGGGTTAATACGGCAACGTTATTTTTCAAGGCGGGTGATTGGCTTGCCAAATTCGAACTAGGAGTAACCAGCTCTTGATTCTTCAAATGAATTTGTGCTCCTCGAAGTTCTTCGTTGTCCCCATTGCGGAACCCACTTTCTGCTAAAGTCGCCGAAAGTTCCCAACCGCCCCGATCATTCGTCGAACGTAAATCTGATACTTGGACATAGTTCGGTCGTTCTTGCTCACCGACTGTTCCATCTGTATTTAACAATCGCTGTGGTAATGCATTGTAATTCTTGCCACTTGCACTAATTGGTACTTCACCAAAATCAAATTGCGAAATGAAATTGATACTTACTGCCCCTTGATCGTCCGGTAACGCTGGTGGATTCACTGGATCCACACTTTCATCAGGGTCTAGCGGATCAACTGGGCTAATCGGTCCCTCAATAACCGTCAGTTTAGTTGCCTCCTCAAATGTTGCATCATGATAACTAAGTGGGGTAGCCGGCTGAATATTTCCAGTTCCGTTGTTTGTAGTAGGTCTGTCAGTAATTCCTGCTTCCAAAGCATCCCCAAAGCGATCCCGTGAAAATACCTGAATCACATCATCTTCTTCCAACGTTAACCCAGCTAAAGATACCCTGAATTTTCCGTTAGCATCCACTGCTACACTTGACGTATCAATAGCTGTTCCATTGAAGGTAGCAGTAATTTCTACATCAGTATTTTCAGAAGAACCTTGAATACTTTTACTGTATTTTGAAACCGTAGAAGAAGAGAACTGAACCGGTTTCGGTGGGGTAATTGGAAAAACTTCAACTGTATCTGTCAAAATTAAATTCGTATGTCCAGCGCTTAATTCGCCACTAGTCAATTCAGCTTCTACAATTCGAACCTTTGCTCCAGCTTCCAAATAGTCAGCCAGCTCAATTTCAAAGAGTCCCCCACGAGGTGCTTCACCATAAATACTAATACCTTCTTCTTCGTTGGTATGCCCTTTTGTTTTAGCCGTATATTGTTTCTTGTCACCATTCTTTTTCTCAACTTCTACCGTAACTGTTGCTTCGTCATCCCAAGCAGGACGAGAATCATATAGACCAACGGGAACACTCACACGTCCATAAAGTTTCTTATCTGCATTAGTTGGTATGCGTAATTCATCTGCAATTGCCCAACGTGCATTATTAGAACTCATCCGAGAATACGTGGTGAAGCCTGCTGACCCAAATGTCTCTGTTGTTAGTATGTCGGACGGATTTGCTGAGGCTAACGTATTAAAATTTGTCCCGGTGAACGAATAGTCCGCTAAATAAGTGAAGTTCAAATCTGGATCGCCGTCTAAATTGGACCCCTTTTTCCAAACCGTTAGATCACTGTTTATAGCCTTTAGGACGGAATCATTTCCTACATTAAAGATATTTCCTCCTCCAGAACGATTGTTACGAAAATTCATGAATAACGGGTTATCAAATTCAACTTCCAGTTCATTCGCTCTAAATATGCCGCCACTTGCTGTAGCCGTTTTTCCACTCGCTTCAAAATAGCCGCCATTGCTGGCTACAACTTTCCCCGTACCGCCTAAATCAATTGCAGGACCATTGTGAGCATTAATTCTTACTTCGGAACCCGGATCAGTAACTTCAAAGGAGGTATTGTTACCACTAGTCAAGTGTATCCCTTGATTACCAGCATTTTTGTTTCCATCATTCGGCGTTCCATTTCCGGTCACATCAACATCAAGTTTTCCTTTATTTAATACATAAATATGGTTATCATCCCCCAACATACGAAAACCGGAGGCATTCCCACCGTCTTTTTCAATTAGCAACTCACTGTCATCAATCGTAAATGAACTTTGGCCTGAATTCAGAAATCTGAATGTTGCTCGAGCGGTACCATTAGATCCATCCGCTCCTGTAGTCGCTCCACAGCGCATTTTGAGAAAGCTCTCCTCTGATACATTGAAATTATTATGAGTCCCTTCAGCAACAAAGGCACTAGATAAATTGGACGCTATATCTAGAGTGCTGTTTCCTGTCACTAAAATCTCCCCATTGCTTGTGCCTTGCTTTCCTATATACAGACCTGCATTTCTGTCTGCTTCTGTGGTCCAATTATTTTTTATATTCACTTCAGAATGATCGCTTATCTTAATTTTATGTCCAGTTCCAGATAGATCAATCCCATTAGCTGCACCTGTCTGCACATCAATTTTCGAACCTTGCGATACTGACAAATTACCATTCCCTCCACTGAACATTATTCCGCGATTATTACCTGAGGTAGTTTGGAGATTCATTTCAGAATCATTCGAAACTTCTAATCGGCCAGAAGCACCATTTAAATAAATTAGACTAGCAACTGCGGCTCCCGATGTACTTGGTACTTTAATTGAAACTTTTGATCCTCCAGTTACCTTAAAGCTGGGATTTTTATCATCCCCAATTTGTACATTGAATGGCGCTCCATCAGCATATTTTTTAGACACCTGAAATTCACTTTCATTTTCTAGTACAAATGATGCATCAGCTCCTAGAAGTGCTACAGCTGAAGAAGTGTTGTACGCATTTGTAGTAATTACTTCCAATTTACTTTGGTTTGCAACGATTTGAGGGCTCGCACCATCATCGAATCTAATGCCATTTCCCGTTATTGTCGTGATTGAACAATCGCTGTTTTTTAATTTGAATATCGAATTGTCACCCTGCATCTCAAGCGCTGCTTTTGATCCTGATGACAATTTAAAATTGGAATCTTCAACAATTACTTCGGCATTACTTCCTGACAAGCGTAGTGCTTTCTTAAGATTAGTGCCCGAGCTGGAAAAAGAACTCTCCCCTTGAATGAGTATTTTCGAAGAGTCGCCTGGTAATACAAGCACATTATGTCCCCCATCTGAGGGGTAACCGGTCGTGGCTCCCGTAGAATCTATAGTTAATTTACTATTGGATTGTACGATTACTTCAGCTTTCGCCCCACGAAAATCAATCGTGTTTGTCGAACCTATAGTGGTAGTAATTGACATTGCAGCACCCTCTTGAATTTGCAATTTGGGCGCTTCAATTGATGCTGCAGCAAAAAACACAGTCGAATTGCCAAGTGCAATTGATACTTCAGCTTGATTAGTGGCGTGGATTTCTTTTGCAGTAATAAATGTTGTGGTAGCATCTGGATTACTGAAAGTATTCTTCCCACCAGTAAAAACAACTTTTCCCTTAGGAAGATTAGCCAAAACACGCGGTCCTGCATTGTTTGAAGAGGAGACCTCTTCCAATTCCAAAGTCCAGTTACTGCTGTTTTGTTCACTAGAACTAATCGCAACGTTCCCATTGTCTCTCTTAAGTACAATATCTTCAAAGCGCAAAACAGCTGGTGAATCTACCGAAATCAAATTCCAATAGCCAGAAGAACCAAAAGTTAAGGTACGACCATTCCCTTGAACTAGCACCGAGCGATCAATACTTGCTACAGAATTAGACGTGGTTATATTTGACTTAAGCGAAATGATTCCCACGGCTGGATTACTAAGTGCATTGCTTAATTGCGCTGCCGTTGAAACTTCTGCCGTAGTTCCAACGAAATCAGCTTCTTGACTCACCCTTTCACTCTCTTCATTTGTTACGATATTTTCTTGCGATTCAGTGATACCTTCTTCACTCTCGATTACTTCTTTAGGACTTTCTTCTAAGTCCGGTTCTGCTTCAGCTATTGTCAAAGTAGCATCTGTCTCGCCAGCAATTGAGACAACATAACTTCCTGATGCTTGGGCTACAACTGGAATCATAAATGATGATCGTGCCCGCTCTGACTGAATGAGCCATTCTCCTTCTTGTTCAGCTGCGGCTAGTGAAAGCCCCACTGGTAGATCGTCTTGGATCACTGTTAGTTCCTGTGGAATAACAACAGTGACAGCCTCTATTTCCTGACTGCTTGAAAACAGGATATTCACTGTCTCATTCACCACACCTGTCATGGCTGCTTGTTTAAAATAAAAGGTTGGTTCTTCTACTTTTTCTTCGGCAATTGCAGGCTTTGATGGAATCACTACACCCTCTTCAAAATCCCCTACACTATCTTGAGTAAAAGCGATGGACTCACTACTAGCATAGACCGCTAGGGTAGAAGCCAGTGCAGTTCCAACACTAATTACCAACACACTACTCAAAATTAATAATTTTTGTAGTTCCTTCTTCACTTTATTGCCTCCTATTTTATTCTAGGCTTCGTTTGTTTCGCAGATTTTCTATGTAAAGAGTTTGTTTACCCCACGACTATTCATAAATGATCCAGCTTAGTAAAAATTACTAGAAAGATCACGGATACTCCAAACCTGCAAGTATCCGTGATTAAGCTGTTAAATTCTAGGGTGTGATCGCTAAAATCCATTCAACTGTTGCAGTATACTTAGTAGCTTTAGGATTTGCACCTTTGGGAACATCTAATTGCACACTGCTTTCTGCAGTATCTGCGTTTCCAAAGCGATCAATCCAAGTCCCTCGTCCCGATCCTGTACCCATTGTTAAGAAAAGTACAGTTGCGTTACCAGGCTTCAACCTCGCATCAGGCACGATTAAAGCGGGTGAAGCATTCGAGTTGGAACTGGTTGTTACCAATTCTTGATTGTTCAAAATAATTTCAGCTCCAGTAAGCTGCTCGCCATCCTCACTACGGAAGCCTTGGCTTGACAGGGTTGCAGTAAGATACCATGGGCACCACTCATCTGGTGAACGAAGATCTGATATTTGTAAGAAATTCGGACGCGTTTGCTCGCCATTGCCATCCAATAAACGTTGTGGCAATGCGTTGTAGGTTGCGTCTTCTTTACTAATCTCAACTGTTCCAAAATTAAATTGAGAAATAAAGTCAATACTCACATTCCCTTGAGTGTCCGACAAACTTGGCGGATTTTCTGGGTTCACTCGTGTATCAGGATTTAGCGGATCTCTTATACCTACGTCTACTTTAGTTACCTTAATTATTGGTGCTGGTGAGAATACAGCATCATGGTAAACATAGTTATCCGCAGGTTGCGTGTTCCCAAGTGCATTATTCGTCACTGGTGGATTAACAACACCCATGGCTGCACCGGCTTTATCTCTTGAAAAGATTTGGAATTTGTCGTCACCATTTAAAGTCATCGTTCCAAAGTTAATGTAGAGAAAACCAGTAGAACTAGTATATCTATACTGTGAGCTCGCAAGCGGTGTACCATTAAGCGTAACTACAACTTCGGATACCTTGTTCACATCCGCTTGATTATAGACAACGGCTACCATTTTCTCTCCCGTAATGTCTTGTGGAACTTCCTCGTAAATGAGAGTCAGAGGTGTCGGCGGAGTAACTTCCTGTACTACCACTGGCGCAATCGAAATATCATAATCCGTTCCTGAATCGTCTTGAACAAATTCGAGTCTAGTAACGCGAACCTTGGCACCGGCCTCTAAGTAGCTATTTAAATTAATTTCAAATAGACCGCTTCGAGGACTTTCTCCCCAAATACTGATCCCGGGGTTACCCATTGTTATACCAGTATATGTTTCCTTAGTACCATTTGTTTTTTCTACTTCTACTGTCGCTTTTACTTCGCCTGAACCTGCTGGACGAGTTGGTTCTGTCCCATCAGTAATGCTTACGTGTCCGTATATTTTCTTATCTGCCGTTGTTGGTACTCGCAGTTCATCTACAGCTACTAAGCGCAGAGAATCAACGATTACACTAGTCGCAGCATCAAACGTTGCGTCATGGTAAGTAAGCATTGTTGCGGGCTGAATATTCCCTACCGAGTTGTTCGTTGCAGGCACATGAGCGATTTTACCCACAGCACTTCCCACGCGATCACGCGAGAATATTTGAATTTTGTCGTTTTCTTGCAAATTCAATCCTGCTAGAGGAATTGAGAATTTACCATTGCTGTCTACCGTCACTTGTGAAGTATTGATAGCAACACCGTTGAGGGTGGCAGTAATATCCACATTTCTGTCTTCAGTAGTTCCTTCAATACTCGTGCTAGTTTTCGAAACAACACCTGATGTAATCACTACAGGTTTCGGCGGAACAATCGGGAAGACTTCGGCTATCCCCGTATTAATTTGATACTCTGATGCTGGATCACCACTGGTCAATTCAACTTTTGTAATACGAACTTTAGAACCTGCCTCTAGGAAACTACCTAATTCGATTGCAAAAATACCTGCCCGTGCGGGTTCACCGTAAATACTAATACCCGGAGTCCCCACTGTTTGCGCATTATATTCTTGCTTTGAGCCATTTGGTTGTTCTACTTCGACAGTCACCTTTACTTCGCCTTGACCTGCTGGACGGGCATTTTCAGAACCTACTTCGACGTTTACATGTCCATAGATTTTTTTATCTGCATTGGTTGGCACCCACAATTCGTCCGCAGTTACTACCGTGATCCCTTCGACTACAAGAATCGTTGCTGCTGGGAAGGTCGTATCATGATAAGCAAGTTCCGTTGCTGGTTGAATATTTCCTATCGCATTATTTGTTTCCGGTACATCAATAATTTTACCGACAGCGCTACCCGCATGATCTCGTGAAAATACTTGGATTTTGTCGTTTTCCTGCAAATTCAATCCTGCTAAAGAAATCGTAAAGTCACCATTACTGTCAATCGAAACCGCAGATGTATCAATTGCTGTCCCATTAAGGGTAGCGGTAATATCTACATCTTTATTCTCTGTATGACCTTGGATACTCGTGCTATTTCTTGGTATATTAGTTGAAGTAAATTCTACTGGCTTCGGTGGAACAATTGGGAAGACTTCAGCTATCCCCGTATTAATTTGATACTCTGATGATGGATCGCCGTTGGATAATTCAATTTTTTTAATACGAACTTTAGAACCTGCTTCTAAGAAATTGCCTAGTTCAATTGCAAAAATACCTGCTCGTGCGGGTTCGCCATAAATACTGATCCCTGGGCTTCCCACTGTATTTGCCGTGTATTCTTTCTTAGAGCCATTTGGTTGCTCTACTTCGACAGTCACTTTTACTTCATTGTCTTCAGCAGGTCGTGCATCGTCTGCACCAACTTCAACTGTTACATGTCCATAAATCTTCTTGTCTGCATTGGTTGGCACTCGCAGTTCATCTGCCGTAACCACCGTTATTCCTTCAACGATTAGAATCGTTGCTGGCTGGAACGTTGTATCGTGATAAGTCAGTGCCGCTGTAGGTTGAATATTCCCCGTCGCATTATTTGTTGCCGGCACATCAGTAATTTTACCGGCAGCGCTACCCGCATGATCCCGTGAAAACACTTGGATTTTGTCATTTTCTTTCAACGTCAACCCTGCCAAAGAAATGGTAAAATCGCCATTCTGATCAATCACAACCTCGGATGTATCGATTGCTTCCCCGTTGAGAGTAGCAGTGATATCGACTTCTTTATTATCCGTATGACCTTGAATACTTGTACTGTTTCTTGGAATATTGGTTGAAGCAAATTCTACTGGCTTCGGTGGAACAATTGGAAAGACATTCACCGTATTCGTGTTAATTAAATACTCTGCTGAAGGATCACCGCTAGTTAATTCAACTTTTTTGATACGAACTTTAGTGTCCGCTTCTAAGTAATCATCTAACTTAATTTCGAAGAGACCTGCTTGCGCTGGTTCTCCATAGATACTGATCCCTGGACTTCCCACTGTCTTTGCCGTGTACTCTTTCTTAGAACCATTTGGCTTTTCTACTTCGACAGTTACATTTACTTCATCTTGACCTGCTGAATGAGTACCGCCGGAGTCAGTTGCAACACTTACATGTCCATAAATCTTCTTGTCTGCATTGGTTGGCACTCGCAGTTCATCTGCCGTGACCACCGTTATTCCTTCAACGATTAGAATCGTTGCCGGCTGGAACGTTGCATCGTGATAAGCAAGTTCTGTTGCTGGTTGAATATTACCCGTTGCATTATTTGTTGCCGGCACGTCAGTAATTTTACCGGCAGCACTACCCGCATGATCTCGCGAAAATACTTGAATTTGGTCATTTTCTTTCAACGTCAACCCTGCCAAAGAAATGGTAAAGTCGCCATTCTTGTCAATCGAAACCTTAGATGTATCAATTGCTTTCCCATTGAGAGTAGCGGTGATGTCTACCTCTTTATTATCCGTATGACCTTGAATGCTTGTACTGTTTCTTGGGACATTGGTTGAAGCAAATTCTACTGGCTTCGGTGGGACGATTGGAAAGACGTTCACTGTATCCGTGTTAATTTTGTGGTCTATTCCTGAGTCACCTTTGGTTAGTTCAACCTTTTTCACACGAACTTTAGCCTCAGCCTCCAAATAGTCATCCAAGCTAATTTCGAAGAGACCCGCACGGGCTGGTTCTCCATAAATACTGATCCCTGGATTTCCTACTGTTTTTGCTGTGTACTCTTTCTTAGAACCGTTTGCCTTTTCCACTTCTACTGTAACGGTTACTTCGTCAGTTTCGGCATCGCGTGTTTGTTCCGAACCGCTCTCATCCGTTGACATGCTCACGTGTCCGTAAATCTTTTTGTCTGCGTTTGTTGGGACTCGAAGCTCATCAGCAGTCGCTAAAAGATAAGAGCTTACTGTAATAGTAGGAGCCGCTTTGAACGTCGTATCGTGGTAAACAAGATCTGCTGCAGGTTGGATATTCCCCGTTGCATTATTTGTCGCAGGTACATCAACAACCCCTGCGCTACTTGCATTACCTGCTTTATCCCGCGTGAAAACTTGAATGACGTCACCTTTTTTCAAGTTCAAACCAGTTAAAGGTATTGAGAATTTCCCATTGCTGTCAATTGTAACTTTCGACGTATCGATAGCCTTGCCGTTGTGAGTAGCTGTGAGCAGCACGTTTTTATTTTCTGTTTTTCCTTCAATACTGGTACTTAATTTTGAAACAGGTGTTAAGTCTTTCACGGGTTCTGGCGGAATAATGGCGAAAGCTTCTACCGTTTTGGTTTTAATCTGATTCTCATAGCCCTCGGTTACTTCACCTTCTGTTAATTCAACCTTAGAAATTCGAACCTTACTGCCTGCTTCTAGTAAATCGTCTAACACGACTTCAAAAAGCCCGCCTTTAGGTTCTTCACCGTAAATACTAATACCTGGGTTTTCATTGGAATGTCCGACCGTTTTAGTCGTATAGGTCTTCTTAGAACCCGTCTTTGGCTCCACTTCGACCGTCACGGTCACTTCATCCGTCTCAGCTGAACGAAGAATGTCCTCTGAACCAGCTGGTAGACTTACGTGTCCGTAGATTTTCTTATCTGCAGTTGTTGGTACCCGCAGTTCATCAGCAATCGCATAGATAAGAGAATTGTCAGAACTCATCCTAGAATAACCAGTCAAACCATCACTACCTAATGTAGTCGTATTCAAAGCATCAGGACGGCTGGAACTTGCTAAAGTATTGAAATTTGCTCCACTAAAGGAATAATTCAAAGCAGGTATACTCAAGTATGGATCACCATCTAGGTTGGTATTCTTTTTCCAAACTGATAGATTAGTATTGGTAGCAGTAAGAGTCCCCCCTGAAGACTGAAAGATATAACCTCCTCCAGCTCGGGTATTGCGTATATCTACTAATTTGGGACGATTGAATTCAACATCTAATGTCGATCCACTTTGAATCGCACCTCTAGTTGCCGAACTCCCTATTCCGCTAACTTTAAAGCTTGAGCCTTCGTTAGTTGTAATCTTTGCCGTGTTTCCTGTGATAATCCCAGCACTATTGGTGGCATTCACTTCGAATTCACCATTATTTTCAAAGACCATGTTGGCTCCAGTAGAAATTCCGATACCTGATGCTGTTTCTACACCTAGCTTGGAACCTTTTGAAACCAGAACTTGTCCGTTACTTCCTGGTAAAGCTAGACCATACTTAAGACCCGATCTAGACTTCACATCAAGTATTGAATTGTCAGTAACTTCTACTTTAGGTGTAGAACCACTCAAACGGACACCATAGCTTAAGAGAGTTGATGAAGAAGCGGAATCAACCGACAGCTTTGACCCACCATTAATCGTTAATTTAGGATTGACATCACTATTACCAATCACAACGTTTGAAGCATCGACTCCATTTTTATTAACTATCTCAAGTTCACTACTATTGTTTAATGAAAGAGCAGCGTTAGAACCGGTGACTGATACAGCATTTGAATCTTTTTCTGTATCTATCTTTAGATGACTATTTTCCATTTCCATTTTTGCTGAAGTTCCATTTATAGTGACGCCTCCACCTCTTGTCACCGTTCTTGCTGAGGTAATTGAAGCTTCGCTATCCTTTATACTCAAAGTAGCTTGTGAACCTTCTAATCTAAGAGCAGGTAGTTCATCATTGTTCAATGTTACTTCTGCATTATCGATAGATACTTGTGCATTTTCACCTACGAGGTTCAAAGAGCGTTTACCATGAGTAGTAAAGACCGTCAATGAACCGCCAGAATGAATGTTTACTTTAGGTGAAGATCCAACCATTGAAATGGCATTATTTCTTGCGTCAAGGGCAATAGATGGTGTATACCCTCCTCCAGTCACATCTAATTTTCCGCCAGTTCGTATATTCAATTCCGGATTAGGGCCAAGCCAATATAATGTATTCATCTCACTACCATCAGCCACTAGCTTCATTTCAGCATTGTCTTCTATCGTTAATTTGGCATTCGCAATACTTTCTTCATAAAGAAAGATTGTCGAATTAGCCCGTTTAATATCAACTTTTGCATGATTAGTTGCTGAAATTTCTTTTACCTTCATCATATTACTACTATCTTTTACCGTATTATGAAGAACGTTGGTCCCTCCTGTAAAAGCTACCTTCCCATAAGGAAGATTAACAAGAGCATAGGGACTCTTCACTTCATCTGATGCATCGATGTCTTCAAATTCAACTGTCCAGTTCTTATTTTCTGCTACTTCTGTAGTCACCAACGCAGTATAAGAAGGTTTTTCAAATGTGATGTTTTCCAAACGAAAAACAGATCCTTCCGCTGCGGAACCTAATTTAAAGGCCGCCTCCCTATCAAACTTAATGCGGTATCCGTTCCCGCGAATGAGCAAAGATTTACTGCGAGCGCTTAATGTACCACTATAGTTATTAAATTCTACATCGGTTTTAAGCGAAATAATCGAAACCTCAGGATCATTGAAGGCTGGTAAAAATTGATTCATGCTTGTAACTTCTACTGTTTTACCACTAGTGAAATCAGCTTCTTGACTAATGGTCTCACTTTCTTCAGTTACTGTTTCTTCTGATTCCGTAGGTTGCTCTTCACTCGCCACGGTTTCTTCAGAACTTACCTCCGGCTCCTCTTCCACAGCTGCTTCACTAATTTCCACCGTTGCTTCGGCTTCACCTTCCACAGATACGCCATAGCTCCCTGCAGTCTCGGCAATCACAGGAATCTCAAAAGAAGTCTGGGCTTGTTGTGATTGAACCTGCCATTCATCTTCTTGCTCAGTCGCTGCTAATGAAACACCTTCTGGCAAGTTATCGTCGACCACTGACAATTCCTTGGCAAGTTTAATCGTGACTTCTTTGGTTTCTTGAGTACTGGAAAATTGAATGCTCAGCGGTTCATTCACCGTACCCGTCATCTTTGTTAGTTCAAACTGATAAGCTGGTGTGCTTACTACCGTTTCATTGATAACAGGATTTGATGGAATCAGTGAGTCTTTTAAAAGTCCTGAGCTATCTTGAGTCAAAACCGGCGTGTTACTTACGGCATAAACAGCTGAGACAGATCCTAAGACACTTCCTAGACTAACCACTGCTATACTACTTAAAACGAATAACTTTTTTACTCCATTCTTCACCTCGTTGCCCCCTATTTTTTTGTTTCAGACTTCTTATTTCGGTAAACGAAATAGCCGACAACCACAATCAATAGAACCAGCGCACTGATGGCAGCTATCATCCACCAGTTAATAGAGTTATCAATGGTTACGTCTTCTCGGTTCAAACGACGCGCTTCATCCGCAGTGACTTCAAAGGTCTTTTCCCAAGACCACTCCTCATCTCCTGATCGAGCAGTCATATTCAACACGTAGGTACCGCTTCTGAAACGAGCGCCTTCTAAAGGAATCGGAAAATTGAAATGGGAGTTGGGTGCCATTTGCATGCCTTCTTGCGTAGTTTCATATAGTACTTCACTTGAACCTTCTTCACGAATGGTCGCTTCCACTTCCAACCGATTGACGAAGGTTGACGTATAGTTCTGAATTGTTGCACTAAAGACATTTCGATAATTGAGCTGATCGGCAAAGACATCTAATAATTCTAAACCCGGATCAGTCGCTGACCGATTGTTGCTGGCAACTACCCCGATGACAAAGGCAAAGTCATTCTTGATAGCAAGACCTGTGTCTTCCTCTTCTTCCTCATTATCATTTTTTACCTCTTTTAACTTGATCCCGCCAGCTAGCACACCAGTAAATTCTTCTTCCGGCATGGTTATTGGAAGATCAACTATCCGTGTTTCATTGGCTTCCAGCGTGACAGTCCCTGGTGCCTGAATCAGTTCCTTAAGAGAACCCGGCAAGGTGGGATCGGGGTCTTCATCGTCTTTTCCATACTCCACCACGCCATTTACATTAGTAAATGCGGTGTGAGCACTAATTTCTATCTCTATCGGCTTGTCAGTATGGTTGTTTAGCTCTAAACCTAAGTTATCCGATTGACCGGCTCCTAGATTCAAATCAAAATAGGCATTAGCTCCACCTTCTAATTGACTCTGAGGTAAGACCGGTTTCACATGGAAGTTGAATTCAGAATTTCCTTCTGCCTCTTCCTCTGCAAAAACCTGAATTGGAATTAGCGAAATGAGGGTCATCAAAGCGAATAAAACTGCTAGCAACTGCCTCTTTCGGCTAGTTGTTTCTTGGTTCATTCAGGCTCTCCTTTCAAAAAGGCGAGAGCTATTCACTCCCGCCTTCGTATTTAATCAGCATTCGAAACTAAAACGCTTCTTGCTATTGTGGAAGTGTTTCGCCGCCTACACCTGCTGTAGAACTCAATTCCCATGTCATGGTTGCCGTATATTTAGCAGCTTCTGGAGTTGCGCTTGCTGGTACTAGTAATTGAATAGCCTCATTCTCCACAACATCGATATCTGGGTCTGCAGCATCATCTGTAAGCTGTGTTTGATCGCCCCATATAACTGAAGAAGTTCCGGCACCTTGTCCATCTGCTGCACTCATTACTGAAACTTTAGACCCAGGCTCAATTGTTACGGTGCTAGCAGTCGGTGCAGAGGTTCCTGCATGATCAATTACAGGATCAGATAGTTTAACTTGGGCACCTGCCAAAGTTTTTGCTGAAGCGCCTGAACCAGTAGTGAAGTTAGACAATTCGACCTTCAGATCCCAACCTTCATGAGTTCCTCGAGTATCTTTAACTTGGGCAAATGATACATATGGTGCTGAAACTGTACCGCCACTACCCGTAATCTCTTCAGCAATCATGTTGTAAACTGCATCTGTAGCAGAAATGCCAACTGAACCGAAGTCCATTTTTTTCGGTACATACATTAAGTTCAAAGGACCATCTGCACCTGGATCAATTGGATCAATTGGATCAATTGGTTCGATTGGTGGTTCAACTGGTGGTTCGACTGTACCGCCGCCGCCATCGTCCCCTTCAATAAATGTCACTTCATTATCTGTCGTACCAGTACGGTTTTCCGCAGCGAAGGTACTTACGCTTCCTGCTACTAATGATGAACCAAGTGTTGCTACTGTTGCTAAACGGATAAGTTTCATGCTGTTTAATCTTTTCAATGTTTTTCCTTCTTTCAAATAGTGTAGTTATAAAGTTGAATTCTTAGCGGACGGTTACAGTCTCACCTGAGATACTAACAGCCGCCGATAAATTCCAAGTTAATGTTGCTGTGTAAGTCGCAGCATCTTTTGCGGTCACTCCAGGGATAAATAATTGGATCGCCTCATTTTCAACGACTTTGGCCCCTTCTGCGAACTGCTTATTCAGTTTTGCTTGATCTCCCCAGATAACAGATGAGGTTCCGGCACCTTTGCCTTTTGGCGCGGTCAGAATATTACTTAATGAGCCATCTGCTTCCACCGTCATGCCAGGTGCATGTGGGGTAGGTGCATTATTCGTTTCGCTTCCGCTATAGTTCAGCTCAGAAGAAGCAAAAATTAGCTTCGCTCCACGCAGCTCATTGTTTTGCGTCTCTGATTTAAACGGGCTCAACGAAAGGGTTAGGTTCCACCCCTCATTACTTCCGCGTCTATCTTGCACTTGAGCAAAAGATACATAAGGAATCTTGCGTGTGCCGTTATCGGCACTTTGCATTTCTGCCTTCATGTTATAGATCGTGTCCTGATTCGAAATTACCTGTTCGCCAAAATCAATCGTTGGTGCATATGCAATTGACAGTGGTCCTGTCGCACCAGGAACAATGGGATCAATGGGATCAATCGGTGGATCAACAATTGGCGGTTCTACAATAATGTCGCCATCATCAGGTACAAAACTTACTTGTCCTGTTGTCTTAGCAACTCTTGCTTCCTCCGCAAATGCGTTGATCCCGCCAGCCAAAGCCATCGTTGTTAATGTGGCTATTGTCGCCCAGCGAATCATTTTCATTAAAATTCCCTCTTCACTCATGTTTCTAGTTGGTCTTGAAACTTCTTACTTTGGCGATACCTATATCTGCCGTAAATGGCAAATATTAGCAGCAAAATACCTAATTGAGTAAACCTGTTTCCAATCAGATCATTCGTCTGCGGCAGTACTCCTGTTCTCTTTGCAGCTGTGCCAGTTCCGGTGGACGGTAATTTCGCTACGAGATTCTCATCATTCACATCTCCAGTTGGAGGGGATGGTACAGGCTTACCTAGCTCTTCATAAACTCCAGTAAACTTAATGCTTATCATGTCATCCGCAGATTTAATCTCTTGGGCATATCCGGTAGTCGTGATTAAGCTAAGTGAGAACAACGCAAAAAAAACAACAGCTTTTCCCCAGTTGGATCGTTTCATTAACCTCCTCCTTTATCGCACATACTTTTGCACTCCTCTAGAAACCATCTTTTCATATGAAAACCACATTAAATTGGAGCAATAAGTGTAATTTCCATATGTCCACTACCCAAACAACTCCTTCCTTCTCAATTACCAGTCCAAAAAAAATATTTTTTTCAAGAGCTCCAAAACTTGATTTACTATTGTTTATGCCTTGCGAACGTTTTTTCTCTCTGAAAAAAATATAGGATGGTTTCCTAAATGATTGCATTTACATTATAATCATCATTATTATTTACAGTAAAATTTTATTTTTCATAAGGTTATGAAATTCATTAATTTTTGACGAAATACAGGCTCATCGGCAAAAGAATACCGTAAAACTATCACTCTAAATATAACTATACAACAACACTTATGTGTAACTTAAAACCTCATTTAAACAAGAAAAAAAGATTTAAAAAATAACTATTTATCGATGAGTCATTTCCAAAAGTCAGATTTCATTCACCTTGTTATTTCCTAACAAAAAAATTAAGTTTTTATATAACGGAGTTGAAAATAGCACACTGTTGTCTACTAAATGAGAATACTTTATGTGGAATTTCGATTAGAGAACATTAGGATAAAATGATGAATTTACCTTTGGTTACATGAATAGCTATTCTAAAAAGATGAGAGAAAGATACTCAAACTGATAAATTCCTTCTATATTAAATAGCTAAATCAAAACATTTTTTGTTATTTTGGATCATCAGATAAAAACGTAAGACTTTTAAAAAACTCTTAATCCATTTACTAACTATTAAAAGTCTGTTAAAAAATTAAATAATACATAAATATATAATTCAACCGTTTCCTTTAAAGGAAGATGGATAATTTGATTAAACAAGTGAATTTTGGTGGTGTTAAAAAGTTATAAGGTTGAAAAAACAAGCGGATTTTATATCTTATTTACATCTGAAGTTAGAAGTGGTAATAGATAAGAAGTATCATTGCGCAGAAAAAAGCGTAAGAATACTCACGCTTTTAAAGTGGAAAATATACTTTAATAGTAAAGAAGTGCTCTTGATAACTGGCGGCTACTTTCCCGCCTTGCTTTTCGGCTAACTGTTTGACGATATAAAGCCCCAGTCCAGTCTGCCCTTTTTCGCGGCTTTGATCGACCGTATAGGTTCGTTCAAAAATCCGTTCGATGTCTTGTTGCTGAAACAGCAGGACATCATTGGTTGTCTGCAAAACCAGATATTCCTCTTCACGCAAGACTTCAATCGTAAATGAACTTTCGGCATAGCGCAGACCATTTTGTATTAAGTTGAATAGGATCCGCTTGGTACTTCGCGGATCAAGCATTATAGGGGTGTGCAGATGTTCTTCTTTGATGGTCACCTGCAATTGCTTTTTCTCAAAGTCACGATAAAACGGCATCAGTGACTCCAACAGTAAAGGTTCTAATATAACTTTTTCAGGGTTTAACACATAATCAGCAGATTCGATCTGCGAGATCTCATAAAAGACATCCGTGACCATCGTAAGGGCATTGACCTTTTGCTGGATGACTGACAAGTAATCTTGACGCTCGGCTTCTGACAAAGTACTGTCTTGCAACAAATCTGAAAATCCTTTGATAGAAGTCAAGGGGGTTCTAAAATCATGGGAAATATTGGTGATCTCTTGTTTCAGCTCACGATTTTGTCTTTTCGCTTGTTGCTGTTCTTGTTTGTAAAGGGTGATCAAACGATTAATGTTCTTAGTAAAGTCGGTTAGCTCATCATTAGTCAGCGTCGGTTTTAGCTGTTCATTAGTCCCAAAATTTTCAATAATCCGATCAAGCTGTTGATTCAACTTTTTCACATTCCTTCGATAGAAATATAAGCGAAGCCCACAACCGATTAAACCGATCACCGCAACTACTAGAAAACCTACAATCATCTGCTCACCCCTTTCTTTTAGATATCTCGTTTACTAAATGAGGATAAGCCCCAAATTAAACTTCCGATAGTGATTGCTAGACCAACCGCCCAGCATTCCCAGCGAATATGAATGGACTGGTTCATAAAATCCAATAAATTGTCAGTAAATAACGTCGATGGAAACAGTCTATATACTGCTGCCAAACTCGGAAATGGGTGGAGCGCTGCACGAACAATGTCTCCAGAAACACCATAGATGACCAGCAGAATGAGAATATTGATGGCACTGGGTTGTTTATTCATTCCCAAAATATACCCCAACACATAGGCACTTAAGATTAGAGGAATCATATTGGCTACACCTTTTAGAAAATTCGAAAGGGTATCTGCTTCATAGGGTAGTAAGGATTGCCCGAAAATAAGCATAGCAGCTAAGCAGATCGCACATAGTAAGGTGAAATACGTCAAAGATACTACCAGCTTTCCCCAAAAGATCGTTTGCCGCGAAATGCCAAAAGAAATCGAATACTTCATCATTTCCATATTATTATTACTTACATTACTGAATAGAAAGCTGATAGCAATTAAAAGTAAATTCATCGCTAGCAGGTTTGAATAGTAAAAGGAGGCCGTTCCGTAACGGAAATTCGGATCCATTTGGGCAGAAAATTTCAAGACCAAAGCAGCAGCAATCACTGCAAACAAACATAAAAAACTAATCGCATAAGTTCTTTTCACGCGTTGTATTCGGTAGTTTTCGCTGATTAAGTAATTCATCATTTATCCATCACCTCCACGAGATCCAAGAAGTAATCCTCTAGATTTAAGCGCTCTACTTGAAATTCGAAGACCTTAATTCCATAACCAATCATCAAACGATTAATCTCGGCGCTATCTTCTATATGATTTTGAATCAGCAAGTAATTTCCAGGAACTACGCTAAATATAATGTCAGGATAAGAACGCTCTAACAGTTCGGCAGCTTGTGCGGGTTTGTCAACTTTTACCTTAATTTGCTTTTTACTCTTTTTCATTAATTCTTCGCGACTCACGTCCTCAACTATTTTCCCCTGATTAATAAACACAAACCGGGTAGCTAGCAACTGCAGCTCACTTAAAATATGACTGGAAATCAAAATGGTGATTTGTTTTTCTTGATTTAGCTTTAGCAACAGGCGGCGAATTTCGTTAATTCCTTGAGCATCCAAGCCATTGATGGGCTCATCCAAAACTAAACAGTCAGGACTAGAAAGCAAACAAAGTGCTAAGCCTAAACGTTGACGCATCCCCATTGAGTATTCGGCAAAGACTTTTTCGTTTTTCTTCAACCCAACGATTGCTAAGACTTCGTCAATCCGTCTCTTTTCGGGAATCCCTCGTTGCAAGCGGAAATACTCCATGTTTTGCTCAGCTGTAAAATCTGGAAAAAATTCTGGTTCTTCAATAATGAAGCTCATCCGTTTTTTAGCTTCTGCAAGCTCTTTTTCTGCTTTGCCAAATAGTTCGATCTTCCCAAAGGTGGGAAGTACTTGACCCGCCAGCATCTTGAAAAAGGTCGATTTCCCTGCGCCGTTTTTCCCAATCAAGGCACAGATTTCTCCTTCGTAAAGGGAGAAATTCAACTGATCAACAGCCATACTTTTTTTGAATTTTTTAGTTAATTGATAGGTTTGAATTACTTTGTCCATTTCCTCATCTCCTTGGTTTAACTTTAACTTTTTCCCGATTAAAAAGCCTTAAGCAAACCATAAAGAAATCGTAAAGCTGCTTAGACCAGCATAAATCCAATCCCCCAAATGGTCTTGATATATTCTTCTTCGGTGTAGAGAGCAATTTTTTTTCGTAGATTGGAGATGTGTACACTGATGGTGTTGTCGTCACCCAGATAGGTTCCTTTCCAGATCGCTTCATAGATCTCGCTTTTGGAAAACGCATGCTCAGGTCGTTCCATCAATAAACAAAGAATATCGAACTCGGCATTGGTTACATGCAACTCGTGTCCGTTAAAACTAGCCTCGATCTTATCGCGATTGACGGCTAACTTCCGCCAGCTTAGACAATCAGTCGTATTTGACCGTTCCGCTTTACGCAATTGAACTTCAACCCGGGCAGCCACTTCTTCTTGATGGAATGGTTTGGTGATGTAATCATCCGCACCCATTTTCAATACTTGGACTTTTTCGTCAATTTCCTGCTTGGCAGAAATGACAATAATCGGCACCTTACTCGTTTCTCTTATTTTTACAATTAACTCTTCTCCCGATACTCCAGGTAACATCAAATCTAGCAAGATCAAGTCATACTCCTGCAACTGAAGCTGCAACAAGCCTTCCGATCCCGAATAAGCAGCAACAGCATCCAAATTAATCTTCTGCATACTGATCTGCAGCAATTTACTGATCTGTGGATCATCCTCAACAATCAAAATTTTTTTCTTCATTTCAATCAAGCTACTTTCTTCCTATAATTTAGTAAGATTGTACCACAGATAGTCAGGAACAATTGGACGAACAATAGAAAAAGGCAGCCCTAGAACAGGACTGCCTAATAAGACAATAAAAAAAGGAACAGCCTAAACGTTTTCGAAATGCTTTCGCACCAACGTCTACCTGTTCCGTGGGTTTGGCACCCAATGGGCTGTGAGGGGCTCGAACCCGCGACCCGCTGATTAAGAGTCAGCTGCTCTACCAACTGAGCTAACAGCCCAAATCTTTAATACTTAGATAGTTTAGCACTTCAACCAATAAAATGCAATAAACAGTTGCTGAAATTTTTATGGTTTTTTTTGCGTTGGTGAAAGGGTGTACTGGCGATAAAGTTGAGGACTGACTTTACAAATTTTACGCTATTTTCTGCAAGACCGTTCGTTGCAAATTATTTCGAATTTTCCTCAAAACAATTTTATATAATTTTTAAGATAAGTTATCTAGTTTCGGTAACTACATTGTATAATCACGTTAATTTTGTTAAAATGAAGAGGAAGGGAGCTAGACATAGATGGAAGAAATTGCAGAACTGAAGCAGTGGGCACAGTCATTAAAGGAAGTTCGCTTGCCACGTTGGGAAGAACTTCCCGAATTAGAATTGTATATGGACCAGGTGATTACCCTGATTGATCGTTATTTGTCTCCTATCATCGAGCCGGAGAAGCATCATTTGCTATCCAGTGCCATGGTAAATAACTATGTAAAACTCAAACTAGTCCCGCCACCTGTCAAAAAACGATACAACAAGAATCACTTAGCTTATTTAATCGCCATTACATTGATCAAGCAAGTGTTAACGATTCCGGATATTAAGCATTTAATTATCATGCAGTTAACTATCGACGAACCAAAAATGGCTTACAATAATTTTTGTCAAAAACAAGAGGAATCGCTGCAATATGTTGCTGAGTTGGTTCTAGCCGGTGAGAATGCTACTGTGACTGCTAGACAAACTAATCCTCGTTACTTGGCAGTAGAAAATGCTGTCGCGTCTTTTGCAAGTAAACTGCTGGTGGAAAAAATCATTGAATTGGAGAAAAAAGAAGATGACTAAAGAAAAAATTGCAATTTTAGTAGATTCAGGAACGGACACGCCGCAAGAAGTGGTTGATAGTGCGCCGATTTTCATGGTTCCTTTACGAATTATTTTTTCAGATAAAGAACTGTTAGATCGCTTGGAGGTTAGCTCAGATAATATTTTCCCTCTATTAAAAGAAGAATTACCTAAGACTTCTTTGCCTAATGGTGAGATGATTACGAAAGTGTTTGACGACATCAAAGAACAAGGCTTTACCCATGTAATCATCATTACGATTTCCAGCGGACTTAGTGGAACATTCAACGCATTAAGAGTGCTATCTGAAGATTACGATGGTTTAACCTTCCACGGTATAGATACCAAAAATATCGGAATTGCGGCTGGCTTTTCCGTTATCTTGGCGGCAGATTTAGTGCAGCAAGGAAAATCTTTTGAAGAAGTCATTGCTGGTGTAGAAGCATGCCTACCAAAAACTAAAGTCTTCTTTAATGTAGATACTTTAGAGTATTTGCAGCGGGGCGGTCGGATTGGTTTAGTTGCTTCCCTTCTAGGTAGTGCCTTGAAATTGAAACCCATCATTTCTTGTAATGATGATGGGATTTATTACACTGTGGCGAAAATTCGTGGCTTAAACAAGAGCTTTGATAAAACAATTCAGATTATCGAAGGTTTAGTAAAGGGGCATAATCACTTTAACCTTGCAGTGGCTCATGCGGATGCCATGGAGAATGCCATTAAAATGAAGCAACGGTTGAAAGATACCTTTCCAAAAGTTGAGAATATTTACTTTGGACCTATTTCACCCGCCTTATCGGTGCATACCGGACCGAATACTCTTGGCGTAGCAGTTCAAATTTTAGATTAATACAAAAAATGAGTGGTACGATGCTTTTACAAGCTACGTTGCCACTCGTTTTTTGTTCTATTCATATAAGCTGTAGCTTCTCAATCAAAAGATTTAAATTCAAAAAAATTATTGAAAAAATCTATTTCTCTACTTTACAATTAGATTTCATATGTTACAATTATATTACAGAAAGATTACAAGGAGTGATTAAGATGAAAAAGGGTGTTTTGAAGGGTATTTTGTTGAGTTTGTTGGTATTGAACTTTCCACTAGCTACGTTTGCCGAAACTTCCACGTCTGTATCTGATCCAACTGCAGCTACTCAAGAACAAACGGTTGACACTAATACGAAGGATTCCGTCACTCCGGATAAAACGATTGATAGTACTGTAACTGAAGACACTAATAAAGCTGGCGAAGATACAAATGATTTAACAGCAGATTCAACAACAAATTCGACTGGTTCTCAAGTTTCTGAGGAGCCAAAAGAGAAAACCGAAGACACTACCCCACCAGATGAAAAACCAAAAGAATATACTCCAGCAGTTATCCGTGACCTATTGGCTAACCCAGATTATGGAATAACTGCAACAGAACTAGCAGGCTATACGGATGAGCAATTGACTAGCGCATGGAAATTATTCGAACGTTATAACTATGATGTTATAGGAATGGATCTTAGTAGTTATGTAAGAGTATTACGAATGGTTTATAAAGATAAAGTGATTTCTTGGGAAGCTGCCGAACAAGCACTAGCTTTTAACCCTAATCAGTATACTACCTGTGCTGAGCTAATCGCAAACATTGATCAGTTGTACAACTATGTTCAAGTTCTTTATCCTAATGGTAATGGATTTGCTAACTTAAGCAAACATTCTAAAGAAACTTGGGTACATGTTTTGAATCATTTAGCACCTGTTCAACAAAGCTTAATTGATGATTATGGCAGTTTGTTCAACGGCGTTGTGAAATGGCTTGAAGCGTCTTCAGTCGGAAATCCACCAATCCAGCAACCTACTGAAGAACCTAAACCAGATCCAAAAGTTGTTCCAGATCCAAAACCAGAGCCAGCACCAGTCGTTACGAAGAAACCTGATGCGCCAGCAAGAACTAAGAAAGAGTATCCTAAAACAGGAGAAGAAAATACTATTTACTTAGCAGTAGCTGGCGGTATTATCATCATCTTGGCAGGTTCCATCATTGTATATAGAAAAAGACGGGCTCACTAAATGAATTAGAGGTTGTAACAGAAGTGTTCAGCTCCGAGAATTAAGCTACTACAGTTACACCGATTATGCGGTTTTCAGTGGCTGTGACGTTTTATGTCACAGCCACTAGTTTTTTTATATTCCAGGATTATTCCGTATTTCTACGATGGTTCCTTCTGGTGCGTGGAGTTTGGTTAGCTGTCCATTTTCAACTGTATAAACTTTTTCTTTTTTCAAATACAGTTCATCTGGAAAATTTTTTTCATTTAGGTAAGCGGGTAAATTTTCAACCCATAAGCAAAAATGAGCAAGCCCTTCTGCTGTTTTGGGATCATGAGTATACAGCGTCTCTTTCCCGGTTTGGAGTTCGATATAAAAATTGGATAGAACCAGCCAAGTATTAAAGCTGCGGCCGTGAAAATTAGAACTTTCTCGGACTAATTCAAAGCCTAAATTTTGATAAAAGGCAAGCGATTCTTGATAGGTATTGGTCTGAATACAAACATGGTGAACAAACATTTTCTCACTCCTTATAACTTATAAAACACGGATCACATGAAGCATGATCCGTGTTTCTACTATTATAATAGTTCGCGATACTTTTGAATATAAACTTTTTTGATCATTGTCACGAGCATGAGGTAGCAGACAATCGTAACCATTAACCATAGCCAGAAGTTAACTGGCAATGCGCTCAATCCAAAGCTTCTGCCTAATGCTGTAAATGGCAAGAAAGATCCCACTGCAATACCTAATCCGGTAATCACTGTCAATACGAATGACGCACGGCTTTGTAAGAATGGAACTTTGGGCGTCCGCAAAGCGTGCAGGACTAAGGTTTGTGTCCATAGTGATTCAACGAACCAGCCAGCATTAAACAAAGCGATGAAAGCAACTTGTTGTGTTGGTGTCAAGCTATGGTAACTTCCGCCGACTACCGCAGGACAAATGATAAAGTACATCAATAGATAAGTTGTAATATCAAAGATTGAACTGGTTGGTCCTAGCCAGACCATGAATTTGCCGATACTAGAAGCTTCCCAGCGTTTTGGTTTATCTAAGTAGTCTTTGTCCATCCGATCCCAAGGAATTGACATGCAGGAAACATCGTAAATCAAGTTTAGAATCAGCAGTTGCAGCGGCATCATTGGTAGAAATGGTAAGAAGATGCTGGCAACTAAGACAGAAAACATATTACCAAAGTTGGAACTGGCGGTTGCTTTGATATACTTCATAATATTCCCAAATGTTTCACGACCAGAAACAATTCCCCGTTCTAAAACCATTAAATCCTTTTCCAACAAAATGACATCAGCAGATTCTTTGGCGATATCAACAGCGGTGTCCACAGAAATACCGACGTCTGAAGCTTTCATTGCTGGTGCATCATTAATTCCATCTCCTAAGAAGCCAACAGTATGTCCGTTTTCTCTTAGTAAGCGAGTGATTCGAGCTTTTTGCTGTGGATTTAGTTTAACAAAAATGTTGAAGGCTTCAATTACTTTTAATAACTCTGAGTCAGGCATACGAGCAATTTCTTCCCCGCTGACTAATACTTCTGCCTCTAACCCGACTTGTTTGCAGACGGATTCAGTAACCAACGCATTGTCACCCGTTAAAACTTTGACGCCAACGCCATGTTTTTTCAACGCTTCTAAGGCTTGCTTAGTGGTTTCTTTTGGTGGATCAAGAAAAGCTAAGTAGCCAATTAGCACCATGTCTTGTTCATCTTGAACGGAAAATTCTCCCACGACACTTGGGTTAGTCTTTTGTGCGACGCCCAGAACGCGCAAGCCATCTGAATTTAACTCCTTTACTTTCTCCAGTATTTCTACACGGACTTCTTCAGTCAAGGGAATGACCTCTTTGTGAAAATCTACATAACTGGAGATTTCCAACATTTCTTCAATGGCTCCTTTTGTGATCATTTGCGTCTTGCCTTGAGCATCCTCCACCACTACACTCATGCGGCGGCGTTCGAAATCAAAAGGAATTTCGTCGACTTTACGGTATTGAATTTTGCCAGTGTTGAGTGTTTCTTTGGACGCATCAATAATTGCAATGTCCAATAAGTTTTTTAAGCCAGTTTGATAATAGCTATTTAGGTAAGCATGACGTAAGACACGATCATTCTCTTTCCCTTCACAATCAAGATGATATTCTAAGATAATTTTGTCTTGGGTTAAGGTGCCAGTTTTATCGGTACATAGCACGTCGATGGCACCGAAATTTTGGATTGAATTCAAATTCTTGATAATCGTTCCATTTTTTGCCATACCAGAAGCGCCTTTAACTAAGTTGGTAGTAACGATCATTGGCAGTATTTCTGGTGTTAGACCTACAGCGACTGATAAGCCAAACAGACACGCTTCCATCCAGTCCCCTTTTGTGAAGCCATTGATTACAATAACAGCGGGTGCCATCAAAGACATAAACTTAATTAGTAAGAAAGAGGTTTTTTGAATGCCTAGTTCAAAACTCGTTTTTACTGGTTCGCCCGCTAAGTCTTTGGCGACATGACCAAATAGTGTTTGGTTTCCTGTTGAGACCACTACTCCTTCAGCAGTTCCACTAATGACATTACTGCCCATAAAGACTAGATTTTCGTAGCTAGTTTCAGTGTCATAGCTGGCTGTTGTTTGTTCGGCTGTTTTTTCTACTGGGTAGCTTTCACCGGTTAATGCTGACTGCGATATAAATAAGTCCTTAGTTTGAATCAGTCGAATGTCCGCTGGAATCATATCACCTGCTGATAATTTTACGATATCGCCACAAACGATTTCTTCCATTGGAATTTCACTAAACCGATTGTTTCGCTTCACTGTTGCAGTCACTTTAACCATTGATTTCAATTTTTCAGCTGCCTGGTTGGATCGCACCGATTGAATCAAGGTCATTGTCCCACTAAGAATTACCATAATAGAAATAACTGCCACACCGAACAGGTCTTTATCTCCCGGTGCTGCCAAAATAAATTCAGTGATAAAAGAAACAATTCCTAATGCGATCAATACAAGGGTGAATGGTGTAATGTACGCCTTGATTACTTCTACAATCAAGGGTGTTTTCTTGCCATAAGTAATTTTGTTGTCACCGTATTGCTCCCTTAGCATTCCTACTTGAACTTCCGAAAGACCTCTTCTAGGTGTTTTGAAGTGCTCCCACATATTTTCTACGGTGCTTTTTGCCATTTGTTCGTAGTTTACGAT
Source organism: Enterococcus sp. AZ109 (assembly GCF_051714625.1). Lineage (NCBI taxonomy): Bacteria > Bacillati > Bacillota > Bacilli > Lactobacillales > Enterococcaceae > Enterococcus > Enterococcus sp. AZ109. Next base: position 1,074,538 of record NZ_JBIOSF010000001.1, read on the forward strand.
TGTTGGATTTTTAATTTGTTTTTCCATTTTTTGTACCTTCTTTCCGATCATCGCATACCAGATGACTGTGCCTAGTCCAAAGAACACAGCGTTTTCTAGGATGATTTTCATATTATTGCCTCCTTAAGTCGAGACAGTGAAAAGAAGGTTCTCAAACGAGTTAGCTAAAAACAAATAGACAATAGTCTTTTGCTATTTGCCTATGCTTTTCTTTCCAAAGTCTCTGTTGATCCGAGCTACTGTCGTCCATTTGTTTTCATCTCCTTTGATTTTGTTACTGCTAGTTTCTTCTTAAATACTTTCAGTTCTACTGCATGGTCGAAATACGTTTCTGCAAGGCTGTCATAACCTAATTTTTCATAAAAATGCCATGCTTGCTTACGTCCTGTTAAAAAGACAAGGGTAAATCCTAAGTTTTGGGCCACTTTTTCAGCGTAATCAAGCAACTTCCGCCCGATGCCTAATCCTTGGCATTTTTCAGAGACAGCCACTTGTTTGATCTGAGCAATTTGGGTATTAACAGGATGTAGCAGTGCGGTAGCGACTACTTTTCCATCGATCCTTACAATCAGGTGCAGATCTTCTTTTTCTTGAAGTGGTGCATAAGTCAGTACTGGTTTGCCAGCGCTTTTCATCAAGAGCTCATTGCGTAGGGTAATTCCTTTCCAGTAATCTTGACTGTTCCAATTAGTTAGTGTGAACACTGTTTTACCATGATGTTTCCTCCTCTGTTTAGTGTTTTTTTGGAAAAACTTGCAAGCGACACAAAAAGACCTTTCGCCAAAAACTCAGCGAAAGGTCTGAAATAAGCACAAAAAAAAGCCCATTGCGATCTAGTCGTTGAGTTTTGGCACTATACAACGTAAAAAGCAGCGCTTTTAGCTACCTTAAGAAAAGCCTTGTAATCGACAATTCCTGTTCTACCCATTGGCGTCTCTCGACATTTTTGGGCAGTAGCCTGTGTTTGTATAGGAGCCTCACCTAACAAATCAAGTTATTCGTTTTTCCGAGGTAAGAATACCATCATTGGATTTAGCTTGTCAACACTAAAAAAATAAAAGAACAAACACATTTTGAATAACGTTTGTTCTTTTCAGGTTATCTGTTGTTCATTTTATTAATGAGCAACCGGCTGCTCAGTGGTCTATTTTTTCAGTATAGTTATACTTTTATTTTTTGCATAGAACCTGATACTTTAGTGATTTCCTAGTCAGAATACAACTATCTACCACAAGTGAAAATATTTTTAAAATAACAAGCCTATTCTAACTAATTTCGATTATCAGGACTTAGATGCGTCGCTGCAAATAGCGCACGAACGATCAAAGGAGTAATAATTGCAGCTCCGATCATTTCAGCAACTCCATTAGTAAAAATCAATGTTCCTAGTACTTTGATCAGCCCAGAAGGATTTACACCATAGGCATCGGCTACGCTGTTAGTGTATAATAAACCCATGAGTGACAATACTAAAACCGTATTTGTTAAAGAACCAAAAACGGCTGCGATAATCGTTGCCAACGTTAATTTATGATATTTTTTATAAAGCCAAGTAAATAAAGCCCCTGCTACTAGTCCAACCATTACTCTGGGTAGAACGGATACAATTGGGTTGGTAAAAACGAGCGTATCTAACGGATTAGTTGGCGAGGTAAATGCTCGGATAACTGTAAAGATGCCCCAGACCAGACCGATAAACATACCATCTTTTGTCCCTAACACAACAGCCGCAATAATAACTGTGATATGAATAATGGTTAAATCAGTGATTCCTAGTGGGATAAAGCCTAAAAAAGGAACCATTGCTTGTAACATAATCAAAGCAGTTAATATAGCACGAATCGTTAGCCGATACGTTTTATTTTTAGTATTCATTTTTTTCACTCCTAAGTTAGTTTCGATGACACTCGTGTCATTGGAATGATTATACATAAAAATGACACCTGTGTCATTAATTGATTACCGAGGTGACCCATGAAAAACAATTCAAATGAAGAGCGTAAACGTCAAAAACGTGAAGCTATCTTAAAAAGTGCCCGAAAAGTATTCGCGAAAAAAGGCTTAATTGATGTCACTATGAAGGATATTATTGATGAATGCGGAATTAGTCGTGGTGGAATTTACTTATATTTTGACTCAGTAGATGAGATTTTTATTGAGACAGTAAAGCGGCGCAACAGCCGAAAATTTGATTCCATTCGCTCATCCATTAAAGAGAATCAGCCTTTTGATGAACTGTTGGACAGTTACTTCAACAGCCACAAAGAACGTTTGTTAAATACAATTAATGATAGTATGCTGCGGGCTATGTACGAGTATTACTTCACCCATAAATCAGATGAGGATCGTGAGTTTCAGCAGGCACAAATGGGCGCTACCAAAGAAACGATCTCCGAAATTCTAGAGTTAGGTGTTCAGCAAGGCGTCTTACTAGCCCAACCATTAGGTCAGTTGGCAGAAAACTTCATGTTCGTCATCGAAGGATTAAGTGTTTTAGCACTAATCGGTGATATTAGCGAGGTCCAAATTGATCAGCAGTTTTCGCTGATGAAATCTTTATTGCCGCGAACATAAGATTGAGATTGTAACAGAAGTATTCAACTCCGAGAAATACGCGAATAATCCGTAAATAACTGCTCATATTTTTACGATTACTCGGATCATTTCCGAAAGAGCTGCTTCACTTCCACTAACAGAAAAGTGCGAAAAAGCAGCTTTTACAGCTTTGATGGCATATCTCATAGTAGATACTTACTGAATATCTTTCTTTGACAATAGCAATACTCTTGCCAATCCCCCTTCGTTTGTAAACAAGTTCATTAGTTAGAGCCTAAGTCATCTATTTGGTCCCTTTGAACACCGAAAAAGATATTTGGATAAATGTATCCGATCATGGAAATTTAATCTTTTTTTCATAAATCTATTGACTTTGTAAGGAATCTTTTATATGCTTTTATCAACAAAAAATATTGACAACTGATAGGTGAATACCATGACATATACAACAAACAACTTTAACAACTTATTATTATAACAGGGACTCTTTAAGCAATTAAAAGAGAGTCCCTATTCGCATTGCATCGAGAAGAAAAAGGTTCTTCTTAGATGGAGTGCTTTTTTTATACCTATTTTTTGTTAAAAGGAGCGGATAAAAATGAGAAAGATTCAATTTTTTGATACCACCCTGCGAGATGGTGAACAAACACCCGGCGTCAATTTTAATACAAAGGAAAAAATTCAAATTGCCATGCAGTTAGAAAAATGGGGCATCGACGTGATCGAAGCAGGTTTTCCGATCGCATCACAAGGAGATTTTGAAGCCGTCAAAGCAATTGCTGAAAGTGCAAAGCGGATGACTGTTGTGGGACTAGCACGTTGTCAGAAAAAAGATATCGATCGAGCTTATGAAGCATTAAAGGATGCGGTGGACCCACAAATCCATACTTTCCTAGCAACTAGTAATGTGCATATGGAATACAAATTGAAAATGACTAAAGAAGAAGTCATTGCTTCTATTAAAGAGCACGTTGGCTATGCGCGAACACTTTTTGAAAAAGTTCAGTTTTCACCTGAGGATGCTTCCCGTACCGATCGAGACTTCCTATTAGAAGCTGTGCAAACAGCCATTGATGCTGGAGCAACCATCATCAACGTACCAGATACTGTTGGTTATTCGAATCCAACCGAATACGGCGGAATTTTCAAATATTTGATCGAAAACATTAAGAGCGATCAGGAGATCACCTTCTCTTCTCATTGTCATGATGACTTGGGGATGGCAACTGCTAATGCGCTAGCTGCCATTGAGAACGGGGCGAACCGTGTGGAAGGCGCAGTGAACGGAATCGGTGAACGAGCGGGTAACACGGCTTTGGAAGAAGTGGCATTGGCTCTGCATATTCGTAAAGATTTCTACGATTGTGAATCCAACATTGTGTTGAACGAAACCAAACGGACTAGTGATCTAGTATCACGTTTGTCTGGTATTCCGGTACCAAGAAATAAAGCGATCATCGGCGACAATGCTTTTGCTCACGAATCAGGAATTCACCAAGATGGCGTGTTGAAAAATCCGGAAACCTATGAAATTATCACCCCTACTTTGGTGGGTGTTAGTCAAAATTCACTGCCGCTTGGCAAACTCTCAGGTCGCCATGCGTTTGTAGAGAAATTGAAAGAACTAGGTTATCAATTGTCGGATGAAGAAATCAAAACATCCTTCATTCGCTTCAAAGATCTGGCTGACAAGAAGAAACAAATTACCGATCAAGACTTGATTGCCCTACTGACTGACCAATCACGGGAAGAAAGCGAAACCTGCAAATTGGCCAATGTCCAAGTACAGTACAGCTCCGGCGGCTATCAAGGAGCAATTGTTTCAATTATTGATGCACAAGGCCAGACGAAAGTCGCTTCTAAGATCGGTTCTGGTAGTATTCAAGCAATTTACAATGCCATTGATGAATTGTTCCAACAAAGTCCAGATTTAGCGCAGTATGAAATTCAAGCAATCACTGGCGGTGAAGACGCGCAAGCCGAAGTACGGGTAACCTTAAATGATCCTAAAACCAATCGAATCTTCCGAGGAATCGGCATTGATTTTGATGTATTACAGGCTTCGGCCAAAGCTTATATTCAAGCAAGCAATCAAATGAAAGAACAGGAGTAACGAAATGACGAAGAAAATTGTAGCATTAGCCGGTGACGGCATCGGACCAGAAATTATGGCTAGCGGTTTAAAAGTATTAGCCGCTGCTGAAGCATTAACAAACGAAAGCTTTGAAATCGCAGAACAGCCTTTTGGTGGAGCAGCGATTGATTTAACCGGTCAGCCTTTACCAGAGGATACTTTAAAAGCCTGTGAAACAGCCGACGCAATTTTGTTAGGTGCAATTGGTGGCCCTAAATGGGAAAAAGGGCCGGAAACACCAGAAAAAGGCTTGCTGGCACTACGTAAAGCATTAAATCTTTTTGCTAACATTCGTCCGGTAACTGTTTCCGAGGCGTTGCTTCATCTTTCACCGTTAAAACCAGAGATTATTAATGGAACAGATTTAGTCATCGTTCGCGAGTTGACTAGCGGAATTTACTTTGGTGAACCAAGAGAACTAGGTACAGAGGAAGCTTATGATACCAATCGTTATCAAAAATTTGAAATCGAGCGGATCTTACGCAAAGGGTTTGAAATTGCTCAAACCCGCAGCAAGAAAGTCACTTCTGTCGATAAAGCCAACGTGCTAGCAACTAGCAAATTATGGCGTTCAGTAGCAGAAGAAGTAGCAAAGGATTATCCAGATTGTACATTAGAACATCAATATGTTGATTCTGCGGCTATGAAATTGATTCAAGCTCCTAGCAGCTTTGACGTAATTGTTACAGAGAACCTATTTGGTGACATCCTAAGCGACGAAGCCTCTGTCTTGCCTGGTTCACTAGGTGTTCTGCCAAGTGCTAGCCACAGCTCTGAGGGACCATCCTTGTACGAACCAATTCACGGATCGGCACCAGATATTGCCGGTAAAGGGATTGCTAATCCGATCTCAATGATTTTGTCCGTAGCTTTGATGCTGCGTCAATCATTTCAAGAAGAAAAAGCGGCACAAACCATTGAAGCAGCCTGTGATGCTGTTTTGAAAAAAGGCATCTTTACTGGTGACTTAGGCGGGACTGCTTCAACTGAAGAATTTACACAAGCTGTTTTAACAGAAATGAAGGGAGCCTAATTATGGCACAAACACTATTTGACAAACTATGGAACCGCCACGTGGTTTACGGCGAAGAAGGTGCTCCACAACTGCTTTATATCGATCTGCATTTGATTCATGAGGTGACTTCTCCACAAGCCTTTGCGGGCATTCGCGAGGCAGGTCGTCAATTGCGCAGACCAGATCGTACCTTTGCAACAATGGACCACAATACACCAACTGTCGATATTTTTAACTTTACCGATCTAGTAGCGAAAAAACAAATCGATACGTTGAGAGAAAACTGTGAAGAATTTGGCGTAACGCTTTGTGATAACGGCAGCGACCGTCAGGGGATTGTTCATATGGTTGGACCGGAAACTGGTCTGACTCAACCAGGCAAAACGATTGTCTGCGGGGATTCTCATACCGCTACTCACGGGGCTTTCGGTGCGTTGGCATTCGGGATTGGTACAAGTGAAGTGGAACACGTTTTTGCTACCCAATCACTATGGCAAGACAAACCTAAAAACATGGGTGTCAAGGTTACCGGCGAATTGCCTAAAGGCGTCTATGCAAAAGATATTATCTTGGCTTTGATCGCAAAATATGGAACAGACTTTGGCGTTGGCTATGCAGCCGAATTTTACGGCGAAACGATTCGTTCACTATCAATGGAAGAACGCATGACAATTTGTAATATGTCGATTGAAGGCGGTGCAAAAATTGGCTTGATTGCTCCAGATGAAAAAACCTTCGCTTATGTCGAAGGTCGCGAATATGCGCCGAAGGATATGGAAGCGGCAATTAACGACTGGAAAGAATTGTACACTGATGAAGATGCAAAATACGATACGATTTTGACTTTGGATGCAGATGAATTAGTGCCTTTCGTTACGTGGGGAACCAATCCAGAAATGGGTGTACCAGTTGACGGCACCTTCCCAGAGCCTAAAACTGAAGAATACAAAAAAGCCTATGAATATATGGATTTGAAGCCAGGTCAAAAACCATCTGATATCGAAATCGGTTATGTCTTTATCGGCTCTTGTACGAACGGTCGTCTTTCTGATTTGCAGGAAGCAGCTCGAATCGTTGAAGGTAAAAAGGTTAACGAAAATGTTACAGCCATTGTCGTGCCCGGTTCACGTCCAGTACGTAAAGCAGCGGAAAAAATCGGCTTGGATAAAATCTTTATCGAGGCTGGCTTTGATTGGCGGGAGCCTGGCTGCTCAATGTGTCTAGGAATGAACCCTGACCGTGTACCACCTGGTGTTCACTGTGCATCAACATCTAATCGGAATTTCAAAGGTCGCCAAGGAAAAGACGCACGTACTCATCTATGCAGTCCGGCAATGGCGGCACTAGCTGCCTTGAACGGAACTTTTGTTGACATTCGCAAGGAGGCAATCTAATGGAGAAATTTACTGTTTATACCGGGACAACGGTTCCTTTTATGCAGGATAATATTGATACTGATCAAATTATTCCGAAAAATTACTTGAAACAAGTGGATAAAAAAGGCTTCGGCAAGCATTTGTTTGATGAATGGCGCTATTTGGATGATCGTTCATTGAATCCTGACTTTATCTTAAATGCACCAGAACGCAAAGCTGCGACCATTTTAGTTTCTGGCGAAAACTTTGGTTCAGGATCATCACGAGAACATGCAGCTTGGGCTTTGCAGGATTATGGCTTCCATGCAGTAATAGCTGGCAGCTACAGCGATATTTTCTATATGAACGCATTGAAAAACGGTTTACTGCCGATTCGTATGCCGGCTGATGCTCGAAAAGAATTGAGTGAATTACCTGCTGATGCAGAAATCACGATTGATTTGCCTAATCAAACAATTGTGACACCAACAGCTAGCTATGAATTTCCGATTGATCCAACTTGGAAGCATAAATTAGTTAACGGCTTGGATGATATCGCAATTACATTGGCACATGAAGATGCCATTACCGCTTACGAAGCAAAAATGCCAACTTACTAAACAAAGATAAATAAAAACCGGACTTGAAATTTGAGTCTGGTTTTTTATCTATGGATTTTGCAGTAAGCTGCTGTTTTCTTCACACCACTTACTCATTGCTTCATAAACAGGAATAAGCCCGACTCCTGATTCGGTCAGCAGGTATTCTACCCGCAGAGGAATCTCTAGGTATTCAATCCGCTGAATTAATCCACTTTTTTCTAAATCCTTCAATTGAGCGGACAGCACCTTATGGCTGATTTCTGGTAGTAGCCTTTTCAACTGTCCGTAGCGTAGCGTGTGCTTTTGGCCCAAATGGTAGATAATTTGAATTTTCCACTTACCTCCAATAACAGCTAAGATCTGCTCAAGCTGCTCAAACCCATGATCCTCTACTATACAGTGATTGTTTTTTTCTGTGCCCACTTGCTTACCCCCCGGTTAGTATCTTACTTATTTGTGCGTAATTGTACTTGGTTTCTACCTATTATATACTGAAAAAAATCAGTAAAGGAGGAAAATAGTTATGTTAGCATTTCTTAGTTTGGTTGCAGCGGTCGGTTTTTTCGCCAACGCACTGCTTCATTTACTGCTAGTCTCCGGTTTTCCCTTGGGTGAATATGTGCTGGGTGGGAAACATGTCGTGCTCCCTTATTCTATGAGAATAATCAGTGTACTATTCGTTACTGTTTGGAGTGTCATTGGTATCTGCTACCTGAATTATGGAGGCTTTCTGAACTTAACAGGGCTGACGAGTTTGGACAGAAACGTTATAATCGTAGCTACTATATTTCTATTTTTTGCGATTTTTTCGAATGCTTTTTTAACCAACAGTAAGAAGGAACGCATGGTGATGACTCCTTTTTGTCTAATAACCTTCCTCCTCAGCATCAGTATTCTTTTTTTGCTATGAGCCGCACAAAAAAATGGAACCTTCCTTAGAAAGTCCCATCCTGTAAACAAATTTATAGTTTTTCTCCATTTGATTCGATGACTTGTTTGTACCAGTCAAAAGAATCTTTTTTGTAGCGTTCCATCGTTCCGTTGCCTTCGTTATCACGATCAACGTAGATCATGCCGTAGCGTTTTTTCATTTCGCCGGTGGTGAAGGATACTAAGTCGATGATGCCCCAAGGTGTGTAGCCTAACAATTCAACCCCGTCATAATCGACAGCTTTTTTCAACGCTTCAATATGCTTAGTTAAGTAATCGATCCGATTTTGATCATGAATTGAATGATCTTCTTCTACTTGATCGATGGCACCAAAGCCGTTTTCTACGATAAACAGTGGCAATTGGTAACGATCGTACAAACGATTCATGGTATAGCGCAGACCTTCTGGATCAATCGCCCAGCCCCAATCGCTGCTTTCGATATAAGGATTTTCCACCCCGTTTGGTAGGCCGCCATTGACTACGTTATCCAAATTATTGTTGTTGACATCCGCTTTAACAACTGTTGACATGTAGTAGCTGAAACCAATGTAATCAACGGTTCCCTCTTTTAATACTTCCAAGTCCTCATCGCGAATGTCGATTTGATAACCTTCACGCTTGAATTCTTTCAACGCATAGGTTGGGTAGTAGCCGCGAACATGAACATCAGCAAAGAAGAAACGTTGGTGCATTGCTTCTTCAGCTGCCATAATATCTGCTGGGTTACATGAATAAGGATAAATTGGCACATGAGAAATCATACAGCCGATTTCAAAATCAGGGTTGATTTTCTTGCCGGCAATGACTGCTTTGGCACTAGCTACTAATTCATTATGGGCTACTTGGTACATTACTTCTTTGGCGTTTTCGCCTTCTTCAACAATAACGCCCGAGTTAGTCCATAAGAAAATCGGATTATTCGTATCCATTTGGTTGTTGATTTCGTTGAAGGTCATCCAGTATTTTACTTTGTCTTTGTAACGATCAAAACAAGTAATGGCAAATTTTTCAAAGAAGTCGATCACTTTGCGGTTGCGGAAACCACCGTATTCGCGAGCTAAATGCAAAGGCAATTCAAAGTGAGACAACGTAATAATTGGTTCAATGCCGTTTGCTAATAATTCATCGAATAAGTCATCGTAAAACTGTAGACCTGCTTCATTTGGTGTTTCTTCATCACCCATAGGGAAAATGCGTGTCCAGGCAATTGAAGTACGTAAACATTTTAAACCCATTTCCGCAAATAATTTCACATCGTCTTTGTAGCGGTTATAAAAATCAATCGCTTCATGGTTGGGATAAAATTTGCCTTCTTCAATTGTTTCCGTAATTTCTCTTGGTACACCGTGAGCACCAGCAGTCATCACGTCGATTACGCTTGCTCCTTTGCCGTCTGCATCCCAGCCGCCCTCAAATTGGTGAGCGGCTAATGCGCCGCCCCATAAAAAGTCTTTATTCATGTTGTTCCTCCAAAGTTTAGTTTAGTTTATTTTCAGTACGGCATCGCCAAATGATACGCTGCCTAGTTGTTCTTCTGCTACTGATTCATAAGTTGCTGTATTTGTAATGATGATCGGTGTAATGGTTGAATAGCCCGCTTCTTCAATGGCAGCTAAATCAATTTCCATCAACACATCGCCTTTTTTAACGGTTTGATCTTGTTCAATTAAGCAATTAAATGGTTTGCCTTCAAGGTTTACAGTATCTAAGCCAACGTGGATTAATACTTCAACGCCTTCGTCTGAAGTTAAACCAATCGCATGTTTTGAAGCAAATAAGCTGGTAACTACGCCATCAAAAGGTGCATATACTTTATTATCAGTTGGTTTGATCGCAATTCCGTTACCCATTGCACCACTAGCAAATACTTCATCCGGCACATCTTTTAAGCTAATTACTTCGCCTTTTAGTGGTGCACAGACTAGGTGAGAAATCAGTGTATTAGGAACGGTTGTATCTTGTTCAATTTCTTGACTCATTTTTACATCTTCTTCAATTGTTTCACCAAAACCAAAGATTTGCGTTAAGACTACTGGTCCAACGATAGCAATCCCGCAACCAATCGCAATTCCGATAAATGAAGTGGGAACACTGCTGTCAATACCATTAACGATCGTTAACACTCCTGGCAGACCAGCATACGCAAAGTAGTAAGGTTGGAAGAAACTAGCAACAATTGCGCCGATTGCTCCTGAAATACAACCAAAGATAAATGGTTTTTTGAAACGTAAAGTTACGCCGTAAATAGCTGGTTCAGTAATCCCGAAGATCCCAGTAATAAAAGCAGATAAAGAAACATTTTTTAATTCTTTGCTTTTAGCTTTCAAGAATACCCCTAGTACCGCACCAACCTGTGCAACTACGGCAATCGTTTGGAACGCTTGGAAAGAATCCCGACCATACATTTCGTAGTTAGCTAGAACCATTGGGGTAATTCCCCAGTGAACCCCGAAGATTACGACTACTTGCCAGAAGCCCCCGATAATTGCGCCGGCTAATGCTGGAGCGACCGATACTAAGAAGTTATATCCATTAGCAATTGCAGTTGCCGTCATTGATGATGCTGGACCTAATATTAGAATAGTTAAAGGAACCATAATTACTAGGCATAATAACGGTGTAAACAACGGTTTAACTACAGCAGGTAAAATCTTTTCAATCCCTTTTTCTAAGTAAGACAACAGCCAAACCAAGATAAGTGGTGGTAATACTGATGAAGTATACGTTGTTTCTGACAATGGAATTCCCATGAAAGTTAGGCTTTGTCCGCCAGCAATTTCAGCGGCCATGGTTGCCCAGTCAGGTGAAACCAATGCCATCGCACAAGCAACCGCAATGTACATATTTACTTTAAAGTGTTTTGAAGCCGTAATGGCAATAAAAATCGGTAAGAAGGTAAATGGTGCCCATGAAATAAAGCTGAACACGCGATAAGTATCAGTGGTTGCAAAAGCTGGAAAAGCTAAATTAATTAAAATAAGTACACCTTGCAAAATACCAGCTGCTGCTAATATATAAATAAATGGTGCGAATACTGCTGACATCGTTGCAATAATTCGATTTAGAATACTACCCTTAGGTTCTTCTACTCCAGAATCTGCATCTATATCCACTAATTGCATAACAGCATCGTACACGTCCCCCACATGTGTACCGATTACGATTTGGAATTGACCATTGTTGATAACGACCGAAATGACACCTGGCAGTTGCGAAATTTTTTCCTTCGCATCTTCGGGAATCTCTGTTAATACCAAACGCAGTCTAGTAGCACACCGGGTAACGTTTGCAATTTTGTCTGTACCAATGATATCGATAATATCTTGGGCCAATTTCGAATAATCTCTTACTTTACTCACTTAAACAACCTCCGTCTTTTATTGTACACTCATAGTGTAATTGTGAATGCACAATTTGTCAAGACCTGTAAAATATTATTTTGTTGTGGTATTATAATATAGAAGAAAAATGAACGGGGAGATTGTAAAATGCTGAAATACATGGAGATTGCGGCGGATATTGAAAAAACTATCGTTGAAGATGATTTACAACAAGGAACAAAGCTGCCTAAGTTTGAAGAATTAATTCGTAAATATGGCGTAAGTAAAAGTACGATTGTTAAGGCACTGAACATTTTAGAAGGTCGCGGGGCAATTTATCAGATTCAAGGCAGCGGGGTTTTTGTCCGAAGGCGAAATCGTTTGGGCTATATCAGCATGATTGAAAACCAAGGCTTCACTACTAACCTAGATCATTTTGACATTACCGCCAAGGTCTTGTCTTTAGAAAAAGTGTTGCCTGATTTGGAAGTAAAGGAGAGTCTGCTTTGCCAGGAAGGTGAAGAAGTTTATCGTGTCAAACGGATTCGTTACATTAATGAACAAATTCTGTGTGTAGAAGAATCGTTCTTTAAAATTGATATCGTGACTTATTTGAATGAAGAAATTGCGGTGAGTTCCATTTTTAACTATTTGAATGAAGCCCTGAAATTGACGATCGGTTTTTCTGACAAATACCTGCATGTGATCAAACTCGACGAAGCTAATAGCAGCTTGCTTGAATTGAAACCTGGAGATCCCGGCTTGTTTACTGAAGAGCTGTTCTATTTATCTTCGGGTACCCCCTTTGACTTCTCACGAACGATTTATCACTATGAACATTCACAATTCTTTGTTCAAAGTAGTAGTCTGAATCATTAAGAGACGTAATAACAAAAATAGCAGACCGCATTTGGTCTGCTATTTTTTTCGTTTATTCAATTGTTCCAAGTTTATTTAGCGGCCAAAATTTCAATTTAGCATTGGCAATGATCTCATCTTGGTCAATGGCACCGATCATCCGACTATCTTTGGAATTCTGGCGATTATCTCCCATAACAAAATAAGTTTCCTCTGGTACAGTAGCGGTGAAGTCCTCGGTTAGCTGAAGTCCCGCTGGCATTTCTGCCTTGAAATGATCCAAGTAAGGCTCTGCCACTTTTTCGCCGTTAATGTACAGTTGGTCTGCTTCATAGGTCACTACATCCCCAGGCAAGCCAATGACCCGTTTGATATAATTTTTATCTTCTGCATCAGGTGCACGGAAGGAAACAATATCTTGGCGCTTAATCTCCCCCACCTTTAATCCAAAAAGACGTTCACTGTCTTCTAAATTGGGATTCATCGAGGCACCGATAACCTCAATCGGGGTAAAAATAAAATGGCGAGCCATCAATACAACAACTAACGCACCAATGAAAAAGGCAACATCCGCAAAGGTGAGCCAGCGTTCTTTCTTCAATAAACAACCTCCTACGAAACTTTTCTCCATTATATCAAGAATAACCTACAAATAACAGATGTTTTTAGGAGCCGTTTATTTTCACCTTTCAACAAGCTAATTTTAAATATACTTCATATAAGAATGAGCAATACTTGGGAAAATATAAATCAATTCTTCTTGCTCCGGTGCTTTCATTTTAGCATTCATGACATCTAACAGACCATTCACTGTTTCTACTGCGTCATTACCGACATTGGTTACTCCCACCATATAGCCTTCTTTGTTGTAAACAAAGGTGATCTTATTAATGTCATCGTTACCTACTTGGTGGAACCAATCTTTGCCCACATAATCGACAGCAGTCACTGTGTACTCGTCTGGATTTGCCTGCGCTTCTTCTGGTGTCACTCCAGCTGAGGCGATTCTTGGAGAAGTAAAGACATTGTAGGCAATGGGCGGATAAGCGATTGCCTGGTCGGTATCTCCCGTAAATAAATGGGCTAAATATTGGGATTCGTACGCTGCTACTGGCGTAATTTTGGGTTGTGCTTTATCTAAAATATCGCCCGTGGCATATACATCTTTAACGTTGGTTTCTAAATGATCGTTGACAGAAATTCCCTTGATCGGATCAAATTCTAAACCAATACCTTCAAAATTCATGTTCTGCGTTTGGGGAATACGACCAGTGGCATCTAATACATAATCCGTAGTATGTCGATAACCTTCCTTACCGTGTAAAACAATGCCTTGCTCGGTTTTCTCAGCAGATTCCAGCGTGACATCAAATTGAAATTTTACCCCACGGCGCTTCAAATCCTTGACTACTTCTTCTACATACGGCTGGTGAAAATCTCGTAATACTTTCGTTCCTCGTAAAATCACTGTGACATCACTACCGAATGCATTAGCAACTGTAGCAAATTCCATTGCAATATAACCGCCACCGATAAAGGTCATTCGTTCCGGCATTTCTTCCATCACTAAAAAGTCAGTGCTGTCATGAAACAGCTCATTCCCAGGAATAGCCAAGCGATGAGGTAATTGCCCGGTAACAATGACAATTTTATCTGCGGTATAATCTTTACCTGCAACTTCGATCGTATGACTATCCACGAAGGTTCCCCGACCGATAATTGTTTGCACTCCAGCATTTTCCAATTTTTGCTTATTGCCTTCAGCTAAAGAATCAATGACTTCATGCTTATGCGCCATTAAATCATGCCAGTTCAAACTAGGTAAGCGATCAAAACCGCGCCCTTTCAACTGCTCAACTTGACGCAGCAGTTCAACTGGACGATCTAACGTAATTTTCGCATTACAGCCTCGGTTAGTACATACCCCGCCAAATAAACCTTCTTCAATTACCCCGACTTTCAATCCAGCTTTTGCCATTGGAATAGCACCATTCCAAGCCCCTTGCCCGCTACCAAGAAATAATACATCAAAATCCATCAAATCGCTCCCTCATTTTGTTTTATAGTAAAGGCCTATTCTACTAAACTATTTTTCGAGTAGACCAAAATCATTTCGTTCTCTCTTCTTATCTTACCACTGAATCATGTGGGGATCAGACCATTTGCTCATGACTCTTTTGAAAAAAGTACCTCTTGACCTTCCTGTAGCTGGAAGCTGTATAATGAAAAAGCCAACTAAGAAAGAAATGAGGAACCCTCATGTTAACCATTAGTCAATTTTCAAAAATTGCTCAAATCACTACTAAAACACTTCGTTATTACGATGAAATTCAACTGCTAAAACCGGCAGCCATCGATCCACATAATGGTTATCGCTACTATCGTAGTAATCAGATGGCGACCGTTTTCCTGATTCAAAAGCTAAGAAACTATGAATGTTCATTAGATGAGATTAAAAAGATCCTAGCTGATCCTGCACAACTAAAGGTCACCTTGGAACGAAAGCAGGCTGAAATTGACGAAAAAATTCTTACCTATACTTCTTTGCAGACGTTGATTGAGAAAGATTTGTCTGCTTTGTCAGATGGCGAACTTTATAGGCAACATCAAGAGCAAATTGAATGCGTAGATAGTCCGCAAATGACCATTTTTTCCGTCCGCCGTGTATTGAATGTACAGGATTTCAGCGTGCTGATGACAGAAGTTTTCGAGACAATTGCTCAAGATGGCATGATTCCTATTGGTCCACCTCTGTCCATCTATCATAGTCCAGAGTATACACCGGATCACTATGACATGGAGTTTGGTGTCCCAGTAGCGGATCCGAATGATAAAACCTACGAATTACTCTCCCGTCCTTGCGCAAAGCTTCATTACAAAGGACATTATGAACGGCTGACGGAAGTTTATATGCAGTTAAGTCAGTGGGTTGAAGAACAGCATCTGCAAGTAGTCGGTCCGGCGATCGAATTATACGTGACTGACCCAAACACGACTGATCCAGCGGAGAATGAAGTAACTATTTACTTACCGATAAAATGAAAAAAGCCACAACTAAACATAACGAGTCATGGTTTTTAGCAGAAATATATGATAGTCACCTTTTCTACTATTATATATAGCAAAATAAAAAGCCGCAGGAGATTTTTTTCTCGCTGCGGCATAGAGCATTACTTCTCTTGTTCACTTTTGACTGGACAGCTGCAAGTGCACTCTTCGCAGGAACTGCCATTTTTTATTTTACGATACACAATGACACCGGCACTGCCAAAAATCAATACGGATAGGACTAAGGTTGCCATTCTTCTTTCACCTCTTTGATGTGTTCAATCGTCACAATTGGTGTGCGATTAACTGGTCTTCTTACTATGAAGTATAACAGCACAACAACTAAAGCAACAGCAAGAACCACTCCAAAACCGATATTTCCACCTTCAAAGATCACATGACCGATTTGATAAATAATGAAGCTGACGACATAAGCAAGTCCACATTGGTAAGCAATCGCGCGAACCGTCCACTTCATATCACCCATTTCTCGGTGAATCGCACCCATAGCAGCAAAACAAGGCGCACACAGTAGATTGAATACTAAGAACGAATAGCCGGCAACTGGTGTATAGGCAGCACGTAATGCTGTCCATATTTCTACACCATCTTCAGCTACTTCAGCATGTCGGTACAAAATACCAAAGGTGCCGATAACATTTTCCTTCGCGACTAAACCAGTAATGGCTGCCACAGCGCCCCGCCAGTCTCCCCAGCCTAATGGCGCAAAGATCGGCGCAATTATTCCGCCTAGAAAGGCTAAGATACTATCATTCTCATCCACTGATTGTAATGAGAAGTTATAGCTGGAAATAAACCAGATAATAATACTAGAAACAAAGATAATTGTCCCTGCCCGTTTAACAAAGGCTTTACTATGATCATACGTATAGCGCAACGTATTGCTAATTCTTGGCATATGGTACAACGGTAATTCCATGATGAATGGTGCTGGATCCCCAGCGAATAATTTAGTTTTCTTCAAGGCGATCCCTGATAACACAATGGCACCCATCCCAATAAAGTAAGCCGATGGTGCTACCCAGCTGCTATTAGGGAAGAAAGCACCCGCAACTAACGCAATGATCGGTAATTTCGCTGAACAAGGCATGAAAGTCGTTAACATCGCCGTCATGCGACGATCCTTTTCGTTTTCGATCGTACGACTCGCCATTACCCCAGGGACACCACAACCAGTGGCAATCAACATGGGAATAAACGATTTACCTGACAAACCAAATTTACGGAAAATCCGGTCCATCACAAAAGCGATCCGAGCCATATAGCCGCAGTCTTCCAACAAAGCTAAACAGAAGAACAAGACCATTAATTGTGGTAAGAAACCTAAAACAGCTCCGACACCGGCAATAATTCCGTCTAAGATCAAGCTTTGCATCCAATCGGCGACATTCCATGATGCCAAGACATTGCCAACAAAGTTCGGCACAGCTTCGCCGAATAGAACATCGTTGACCCAATCTGTTCCCATAACCCCGATCGTTTGGATGGAAATGTAGTAAATTAACCACATTACAAAAGCGAAAATTGGTAACGCCAAGAAACGATTGGTCACAATGCGGTCAATTTTATCCGATAGTGAAAGTTTAAACTCTTCATTATCTACCATACATAAAGCTCTTAAATGCGTAATAAAATCATAACGTTCATTAATGATAATGGTTTCAGCATCATCACCGATGATTCGTTCCGTGATTTTGATTGTTTCTTCGATTTCTTTTTGTTGGATACTGCTTAGGGCTAATTCATCCTGAGCTCGAACATCTCGTTCAAACAGTTTTACACTGTACCAACGACTGTATTTTTCTAAAACCGTATTGCCTAAGACGTTGGTAATTTCACTTAAGGCTGCCTCTACTCGTTTATCATAATGAGGGAAAGTTAGTTCTTCTTGTGGATTCTTAGCAGATTCAATCGCTTGTTCCACCGCTTTATCCAGCCCCCAATTTTTCAGTGCACTGATGCCAATTACAGGAACGCCCAAAGCATAAGACAGTTTTTCGAGGTTAATCTGTTTGCCATCTTTTTTAACCAGGTCCATCATGTTAACAGCAACGACTACCGGAATTCCTGTTTCAATCAGCTGGGTCGTTAAATAAAGATTTCGTTCTAGATTGGTGCCATCGACAATATTTAAAATGGCATCCGGTATATTTGATAATAAATAGTCCCGCGCCACCACTTCTTCGGGTGAGTAGGGTGATAAAGAATAAATACCGGGCAGGTCATCAATAATTATTTCTTGTTGCTTTTTGTACTTTCCTTCTTTACGTTCTACTGTTACTCCGGGCCAGTTTCCTACAAACTGATTGGTACCGGTTAAGATGTTAAAGGTACTGGTCTTCCCACTATTGGGATTTCCGGCTAAAGCAATATGCAATTCTGCCATCTATCTCGCCTCCCTAGCTACAACAACCATCTCAGATTCATTTTTCCGTAAGCTTAATTCATATCCGCGAACTCGAATTTCCATCGGATCACCGAGAGGAGCTAATTTTACTACTTTTACCTCAGTTCCCTTAGTCAAACCCATATCCATTAAACGGCGCTTCACTGCACCAGTACCATGAACCGTCACAATTTGTCCAGTATCGCCTACAGCCAGCTGGTCTAACGATACCCAAGCTCGCTGTTCTTCTATTACTTCATTCACAACTATCTTCATCAATAAAGACTGATCCAAGGCAACTCGAGCATTATGTAATAAAACAATACTATTATCATCCGAATGATTCACAACCGCCACTTTCGTTCCGACAGTCATGCCTAAATCTTGCATACGGCGTTTCAACTCAGCATCCAGCTGAATGTTTTCAATTTGTACAACTTTATTTAACGGGGTTTCTGCTAACGTTGTCATGGCGCCCTCCACTTGTTTTCATTAATAATGATAATCTTTCTCATTTAGAATACAATTATTGTCATTAGAAGTCAATAAAATCTTGAGCATTTCAGTTGACAAATTAGCGATTTTATAGTTATGAATATTCAGAACTAGTTATTCTAAATTTTTTTCACTTAGTAAAAAAACATTGACTGACCTCATTCTTTGTTTAAAGTGACTATAATCTCTGAAATATGGCGTTTTCACGCTTTTCCAAAAAACACAAACTATTGTGTATGGACTTCCCACCGGCACAAGATGTAGTATCTTATGATTGACTTTTCTGGTACATCTTTTATACTAAGAAGTGTAGAAAAAAGGAGGCCTTTTTATGGTTAAAGTATATTCGAAAAATAATTGTATGCAGTGTAAAATGACAAAACGTTATTTATCTGACAATAGCATTCCCTTTGAAGAAGTAAATATTGATAATGAGCCAGCGGCATTAGATTTCTTGAAAGATCAAGGATTCCAAAGTGTGCCAGTCGTGTTTGGCGGTCAATCAGCGATCATCGGTTTTAGACCTGATCAACTAAAAGCCTTAGCTTAACCTGTAAACTTTGCAGTCAGAAGATTGCAAAGTTTCTTCTTTTAAACGAATAGATGCAAGACAATGATGGACTAATTTTTCATTAGAAGAATTGGTCCAAAACTATGAATAAGGAAAGATGTGACGAAATGAGCCTAAAAGACATAGGAGACGTAAGCTACTTTAAACTAAATAATGAAATCAACCGTCCCGTCAATGGACAAATCCCGTTGAACAAGGACAAGGAAGCCCTAGATGCTTTCTTTAAAGAAAATGTGGAGCCGAACACTCACAAGTTTGCCACGGTGCAGGAAAAAATTTCTTACCTATTAGAACAGGATTATTTAGAGGAAGAATTTGTTGCTAACTATTCACCAGCATTTATTGATCGTTTGTTTACCTATTTAGATGAACAAAATTTTACCTTTAAATCCTTTATGGCTGCTTACAAGTTCTATTCTCAATATGCTTTGAAAAACAATGAAGGCACTGAGTACTTGGAAAGCTATGAAGATCGTGTGGCTTATAATGCGTTGTATTTCGCTAACGGCGACGAAGAATTGGCAATGCGCTTGGCCGATGAAATGATTCATCAACGTTACCAGCCAGCTACCCCATCATTTTTGAATGCCGGCAGAAAACGTCGTGGCGAATTGGTGTCTTGTTTCTTAATTCAAGTAACTGATGACATGAACAGTATTGGCCGTTCGATCAACTCAGCATTGCAGCTGTCACGTATCGGTGGCGGCGTAGGGATTAACTTATCCAACTTGCGAGAAGCCGGCGCACCTATCAAAGGCTATGATGGAGCAGCTAGCGGTGTGGTTCCAGTGATGAAATTGTTCGAAGACAGCTTTTCTTATTCTAATCAATTAGGTCAACGTCAAGGGGCCGGTGTGGTTTATTTGGACGTGTTTCATCCCGACATTGAAGTCTTCTTATCTGCCAAAAAAGAAAATGCCGATGAAAAAATTCGCGTAAAAACATTGTCATTAGGTGTAACGGTACCAGATAAGTTCTACGAATTGGCCCGTAAAAATGAAGATATGTATTTGTTCAGCCCTTACGGCATCGAAAAAGAATACGGTGTGCCTTATTCTTACGTAGATATCACCAAAGAGTACGATAACTTAGTCGCAAACCCAAATATTCGCAAGAAAAAAATTCGTGCCCGTGATCTTGAAAATGAATTGTCTAAATTACAGCAGGAATCTGGTTACCCTTATATCATCAATATCGATACGGCGAATAAAGCCAATCCGATTGATGGCAAAATTGTAATGAGTAACCTGTGTTCAGAAATTTTACAGGTCCAAACACCATCAGCTATTAACGATCGTCAAGAATACGATGAGTTAGGAACAGACATTTCATGTAACTTAGGTTCTACTAATATTGTGAACTTAATGGATAGCCCGGACTTCGGTCAGTCTGTGCGCACGATGGTTCGCGGTTTAACTTATATTACCGATGCATCAACTATTGATGTGGTTCCTTCGATCCAAAACGGCAACAGCTTGAACCATACGATTGGTTTGGGAGCAATGGGTCTGCATACCTATTTTGCTAAAAACCAGATGATTTACGGTTCCAAGGAATCCATTGATTTCACCAACATTTACTTTACCTTATTGAACTACTGGACTTTAATGGAAAGCAACCAAATTGCCAAAGAACGCAAGCAAGTGTTCCATAACTTTGAAAAATCAAAATATGCCGATGGTACTTACTTCGACAAATATTTGACTAATGAGTTCTTGCCAAAAACTGATAAAGTTAAAGAAATCTTCAAGGATATTTTTGTGCCAACCAAAGAAGATTGGGAAGCACTAAAAGCAGCCATTCAAAAAGACGGCTTGTATCACCAAAATCGTTTAGCTGTTGCACCAAACGGCTCAATTTCTTATATTAATGACACGAGTGCTAGCTTGCACCCAATCACTCGCTTGATTGAAGAGCGTCAAGAAAAGAAAATTGGCAAAATCTACTATCCAGCGCCTTTCTTGAATAATGAAACCTTGCCATACTACACTTCTGCTTATGACATGGATATGCGAAAAGTGATTGATGTATATGCAACAGCTCAACAACACATCGACCAAGGCATGAGCTTAACTTTGTTTATGCGTTCTGAAATTCCACGCGGCTTGTATGAATGGAAAAATGAAACGAAGCAAACAACCCGTGACTTGAACATTTTACGTAACTACGCCTTCTACAAAGGTTGCAAATCCATCTACTACGTACGTACCTTCACTGAAGACGCCGAAGAGATCGGTTCAAACCAATGTGAAAGTTGTGTGATTTAATTACCAGTCCTGCTTTTCGCAGTTTAGTATTGTAAAAGAGACTGATAATAAATATACCATTCATCCCTTGATGAACATGTCTAGCAGGATGGTATGCGTTCGACAATCAGACTGATTTTTCGTGGTTTTCGAAAAATCAATTCTTTTACACGGAGTTAGCTGCCAGTAAGTTCCACAACTAGCAGCACAACCGTAAGCAAACAACACCCCTACATCACGAATCTACAACTAGATTCGTGATGTTTAGCAGTATAAAGCAAGATCAAGGAGGAAACTACATGGCAGAAACTTATTACAAAGCCATTAACTGGAATGAAATTGAAGACGTGATTGATAAATCCACCTGGGAGAAGCTGACGGAGCAATTTTGGTTAGATACTCGGATTCCTTTATCCAACGATTTGGATGACTGGCGCAAGCTATCTGATTTGGAGAAAAAAGTGGTAGGCTATGTTTTTGGCGGCTTAACTCTTTTGGATACAGTTCAATCAGAAAGCGGAATGGAACAGCTGCGGGCTGACGTTCGTACGCCTCATGAAGAAGCCGTTCTGAACAATATCCAATTCATGGAATCTGTTCATGCCAAAAGCTATTCATCAATTTTTAGTACCTTGAATACCAAAGCAGAAATTGATGACATCTTTGAATGGACCAATACCAATGTCTATTTGCAAAAAAAAGCTGAACGCGTCAATGAAATTTACAAAAACGGTACGCCGCTTGAGAAAAAAATTGCCAGTGTCTTTTTAGAAACCTTCCTATTTTATTCTGGGTTCTATACCCCACTTTATTATTTAGGAAACAACAAGCTGGCAAATGTTGCGGAAATTATTAAACTGATTATCCGCGACGAATCAGTTCACGGAACATATATCGGTTACAAATTTCAACGGGGCTTCAATGAACAACCGATTGAAGAACAAGAACGTTTGAAGGAATGGATGTACGATTTATTGTATGAATTGTACGAAAACGAAGAACGCTATACCGAAGAATTGTACGATGAAGTCGGTTGGACCGAAGAAGTGAAGACCTTTCTGCGTTACAATGCCAACAAAGCCTTGATGAACCTTGGAATGGACCCACTATTTCCAGACACGGCTGATGACGTGAATCCAATCGTAATGAATGGAATCTCAACTGGCACCAGCAACCATGATTTCTTCTCCCAAGTTGGGAACGGCTATTTACTAGGCCAAGTGGAAGCCATGAATGATGAAGATTACTTGATTGGTTTAGAATAAATAAATTGGCCCTCTCCAGAACGTTAATGGAAGCCGTCCATGCAAAAAAACATTATGGAAGATTGTGACTATCAATCCTCCATAATGCCTTTTTTTATACATTAATCAATCGCAGCTTCGTAATATTTTTGTACATAGACAAATCCTCAATCACATCGGTGTAGGACAACCCCTTTGGCAGATCAATTGTGTAGACGTTGGTGTAAATCCGATAATCATTGCGAAAATCCACATTGAAGTCGACATTTTCCACCTCGATCTTTTTGCTTTCGAAGTAGTTCATGATAAACTCTTTTGTCTCTTCCCGGTGGATAAAGCGAATCTCTAGTTTTTTGATAGCATGAACCTTGATAATTTTCTTCACTACCGTCAATGCCAGCATGACGCCAACAAAACTGGCAAGGGCGATATTATAATAACCCATTCCGATGGCTAAACCTAATCCAGCCCCCGCCCAAATGGAAGCTGCGGTGGTCAATCCGGTAATCGAACGATTGGTGACGATAATCGTTCCAGCACCTAAGAAACCTACCCCGCTGACAACTTGGGCAATCAGACGCGCCTCATCGGAGCGAACAACACCGGCCAGTTCCGGATTTTCAATCGCATAGCGCAGAGAATTGCTGGCGATTTCAGTTTGGATCAAAGCAATGATGGTGGCCCCCATACAAACCAAGATATGGGTTCGAATACCGGCTGGTCGATTGCGGTACTCTCGTTCAATACCGATTGCGCCACCCATTACCATGGCAATGAGTAAGCGAAGCATGATTTCTGTGATAGACAAATCCATTTCCATTTTCGATCACCTCTATTTAAGTATAGCACTTCATTCGGCGGACAATTATTTTGAAGCTTTCAATTGGTCCAATTCTTCCCCGCTTAATTCACGGTAATCACCTTTAGCTAGGTCTACAGGTAAAACTAGTCCGCCCATTCGGATTCGTTTCAAATAGGTCACTTCTTTACCGCAAGCCTTCACCATCCGCTTGACCTGATGGAACTTGCCTTCTTTTAAAACAATCCGCACTGTTGAAATTTGCTTTTCCTTATCGATTTCGTCAATCATCAACTTGGCTGGTAAAGTAAACTCCCCATCCATCTGAATTCCATTGATGAAGGTTTGTTGGTCTTGCTCATTCATGATTCCCTTAACTTGAGCCAAATATTCCTTCTCCACATGTTTTTTAGGGGACAATAACTCATGAGCCAGCTGTCCATCATTGGTAATCAGCAAAAAGCCTTCCGTATCCTTATCCAAACGCCCCACTGGAAATAAATCTTTGCGATAATCAGCTTCCACAAATAAATCCATCACCGTTCGTTCCTTTTTATCTTCGGTGGCACTAACGACACCAGCCGGTTTATTTAACAAATAATAGTAAAATTCTTGATACTTGATTACTTCACCGCCAAAAACCACTACATCCTTCAAAAGATCAACTTGGGCTTTGTCCTTTTTCTCTACCTGGTCATTGACGGTCACTTGACCTTTTTTAATGTACTGTTTGACTTCTTTGCGGCTGCCAAGGCCGGCTTCGGCTAAATATTTATCTAAACGCATAGGACGCTCCTCGATTTTTTCTTTATTATGCCACACAAATCCGCTTAGATAAATCGAAAAACCGACTATCAGTGAGATAGTCGGCAAGGTGTTCCATTATTCAGAAGCTTGAATCCGGGTAATGACGGTTTCTTTATTGACTAGGTGAATGGTGGCTGCTGTCAAAATCAGCTGAACGAAGACGACGACAACGATCAGCAGAATCACCTGCAGGAAGGGATAACTGTAGGTTCTTATCTGCATAATCCCTTCGGCTTCAACATATAAGAACACTAGATAACCAATGATACTGCCCAATCCGGCCGCCAGCAGGACAATCCCACCAGCGTAAAACATCCCTTCCAGCCGCAGCATCTTCTTCATTTGACTGTTAGACATGCCGATCGCCTGCATAATCCCCAGCTCTTTTTTTCGACTTAAGATACTATCAATTGTCGTATTAACTAGATTCATGATCCCGACAATTGCCAGAACTAGCAAAATGGCGTAGCCGGCACCTCGCATTATCAACGTGCCTGATTCCCATATTTCCAGCCGATCCTCGAAGCTGTCTAATTCATAAAACTCGCTTTCGGCTTTGATGGCTTCCAGCTGTTGTTTAACTTCCGACAGCTGATCCTGATCCGCCTTGATATCTACATGGCTAGTTAAATTATTGTTTGAGAAGCCTTTGATGGTTTCTTCCGAGGCCAAGAGAGTATTGTAATTATCGAGGCTTTTTGGGAAATCACCCGCTGCAACAATCGTCATCTTTTTGACGAAGCTTTCGTTGCCATCGAAAATAGTCACATCGACAGTTTCACCAATTTCCAGCTCAGGATAATTATGGGAAATAAACCCACAGGCAATTAAAGTATCTTTTCCGGCTAAATCTTCATAGGTGACATCGCCTTTGTCTAAATTAGCATGCACTTCATCCATCTGATCCTGAGTGATCCCTCCAATGGAAACATTCAATGATTTCCCTGCATTTAATTCTTTAAATTCAGGGATTTCTCCATGGATGGTTATATGAGGGTCTACTTCTTCAACGCCGGGAATTGCGGCAATTTGCTGGAGGGTTTCTGGCGTTAATGGATTATTTTGCTGCAGGTTATTCCAATCCCGCTCCGGCGCCATCTGATCGCCGCCCCAGGTGTCCAGCTCCAGCCGGAAGTCTTCCGCCATTTCCTGCCGAGCAATATCCTGCGGGTCCATACAATTGAAGACGGTTGAGACTGTCACAAATAAAATCCCGATTAATCCCAGCGAAACGATCGTTATGATGGTTCGCTTTTTGTTTCTTGATAAGTTGGCACCGGTTAGACGCTCAAGGTTTAGATCGATAAACCCTTTGCGTTTTTTACGCTTGGTTTCATTTTGACCGGTGTAACGGATGGCTTCAATCGGCATAATTTTGCTGGCTAAGCGCATCGGTCTTAAAGAAGCGATGATCACTGTCAAAAGGGAAATTCCGATACTTAATGCCACGATCCAAGGAACAATCAGCTGAACTTCTCCATTAGACAATACCTGCCGCATCGTAGTGGTCAGGATGTCTCCTCCTAAGTCGAAGGCTTCAACTAATTTTTCAAAAAACAGTAAGACTCCTGCACTCCCGATAACTAAACCAACGGGAATCGCAATCGCTGCTACCAGCAGATTTTCCTTTAAAACAATTTGACGCACTTGTTTTTTGGTTGCACCTAGGGCCTTCAGCTTACCGAACTCTTGGACTTTACTGATTAAGGACACATAGTAAATACTGTAAATCGTTAAAGCGCCGGCGACGGAGATAATGACCACGATGATGGCCATCCCACTATAGAAAGCCGGATCGGTGTAATTGGCAAACAAATAGTCATCATTTGTCACAATATCACTTTCCAGTACGTCAAAGCTTTTGCCGATTTCCTTGGTGGCTGCTTCAATGCCATCAGTTGTTCGGGCTTCTTCTGGTGTCAGGCGCAGAAGCACCCGATAATCCCGCTGATCAACTGGAATATATGTTTCCATAAATGATTTTGATACCATCATGGAGTAGACTTTTTGTTTAGCATTATTAGAAGTTCCTGTCTCTTCAATTAAACCGGAAATCGTAAAGGTTTGCTGCTCTTCGATCCCCGTTCCATCTTTCGTATATGGTTGAAAAGGTAGGAGAACACTATCACCTATTTTCGCTCCCTCATAACCGTAGGCTTTTAGGGTGGATGTTGAAAGAGCCGCTTCGTTTTCTTTTTCTGGCGCCCGTCCATCCATGACTACTTTGTTTAGGTCCAAAGCATTTTGATCCATGTAAAGCATAACGACCTGGGTATCACCTAGCGTTGATCGTCCGACATCTTGACGCAAGCCATACGTTTCCAAGGCAGCATGCTGCGCCAGCTGATCCTTTTTCTCCTCTGAGAAGCCGCGGAACATGGCATGGAAGGTGGGGAAAACTTCATTGACCGCTGCGTTTTGGGTATGCACAACCCCTAAACCCATTGTCAAAATCAAAAAAACCAGCAACGTAGTCAAAATAATAGCAATTCCGGAAAGCAGGTTTTTACTGCGGTGATATTTAGTGTTGGCCCAAGCCACCGAATTGATCATTTTCATTTTAGACCACCTGCCCGTCTTCAATGTGAATAATCCGGTCAGCAGTTTGGGCAATTCCTTCATCATGAGTAATCACGATTAAGGTCTGGCCAAATTTCTCAACTGAGCTTTTTAAGAGCGTCATAACCTCCAGCTCGGTCTTGGTATCTAAATTTCCCGTTGGCTCATCAGCTAACACAATCGCCGGCTGTGAAGCAATCGCTCGGGCGATCGCCACCCGCTGCTGCTGCCCGCCAGAAAGCATGCTAGGCAAGGCATCTTTTCGATCAAGTAAGCCAATTGTCTTCAGTAAATCCTCTACAAAGGCAACGTTCACCTTACGATTGTCCAATCCAATCGGCAGAACGACATTTTCCCAAACGTTCAAAGAAGGAATCAAATTATAATTCTGGAAAACAAAACCCACCTTTTGACGACGGAAAACTGCCAGCTGCTCATCCTTCATGCGATAGATATTTTTGCCTTCCACCAGCACTTCGCCGGCATCCGGTCGATCCAAGCCGCCGATTAAATTCAAGAGGGTACTTTTCCCGGAGCCGGACTTGCCGACAATTGCCACGAATTCTCCTTGGTGAACATCTAAATCAACATGGTCTACAGCCTTTACAATTGAATTCCCATCGTCGTAATGCTTGACTAAATCTCTAATTCTTAAGATCATGGTCATCTCCCTCTCTCTTATCTTACCTTTAGTTTAATGGCTGAACCTTGCAGTTCCCTTTCAAGGAACTTTACAAAATTGTAAGATAAGAAAGGCTTCGCAAACTCGTTCAGCTTTGGAGCACCGATTAGGTACTGTTCTACATCAACTCTGCTAAGGCAGTCGTTGTGTATCACAGCATTAAGACTAAAGTTTGGATAAACTGCCAAGAAACACAGCGATCGCAGAAGCTGATGTTGATTGGTACCTACTTGGTGCTTCTCAAGTTTCTCCAAACTTTCGCTTAATGCCGACAAAGTTAGCTCCTTAATGCGGTAGTGAATTTTCTGTAAAAATTCACTTTATTCTCGTACGCATACCATTCCACTAAGCGGCTCAAACCTGATACTCGTTAAAACCTGATTATCTGATAAACCAACTTTTTTTACTGTGAAAAGTGGAACTGGCAAACTAGTTTGCTAAGCCGGACATCGTTAACCTTGTTGGTACAATATTTTCAATTGTGAAAAACGTATACTTTCTTCGCTTGATAAGAAATTAGCGAGCTAACGGAAAAGTCAGCTGGAAGTTGGCGCCGGTTGGCTGGCGGTTTTTTACCATAATTGTACCGCCTTGTTCCTCGATGATTTTGCGGGTTAAATACAAGCCAACCCCCGATCCATCCACAGCTTCACTGTTGTTGCCGCGATAAAAACGCTGGTAGATCTTGTTTTGTTCCGTGGCTGAGATACCAGGTCCTTGGTCGATAACTTCCAACACAGCATAAGTCGTTAATACTTTTCCAGTTACTTGGATAGTGGTATCAGCAGGTGAATACTTGATGGCATTTTCCAAAACATTGCTGATGGCTTCTAAGGTCCATTTATGGTCGACAAAAATATCCGCGTCAACGATTTCAGTCAGCTCAATCTCGATGTCCTTTTCAATCGCCTTGATAATCACACTGTTGATGGCTTCTTTAGCCAGCTCCTTTAGGGAATAGCGTTGCGGATTGATTTGAATCAGGTCCGTTTCCATTTGGGAAATCTTGGCTAAGCCGTCCAGCATCAAATCCAGTTTGTTGATCTGAATCAAGGCCTGCTCGCTGAAATCTTGGCGTTCATCGGCTGAATATTTATCGGAAAGTGCGATATCCAGGCTGAGCTTTAAGGAAGCCACCGGCGTTTTTAATTGGTGAGCAATATCAGTGATGCTGGATTTGATTTGTCCGTCTTCCTGCTGGGTCCGCTGCAAAAGAACCTGGTATTGACTTTTTTCAGTTTGGTATTGATCCTCTAATTCGGCGGCTTTTTCCTGCAATTTTCTTTGTTTTCTTAAATTCCAAATGACCAGTCCGATCAACACCAGAAAAGTTCCAACAATAATTAACAGGTTGCGCAGAGCGAATCGTCGGATCAGCTGTTCAAAACTAGTCTGGCGCGTACTCATGCCATACTTTGCTTCAAGTTCTCCCCCTCTTGTGTAGTCCTCTTCAGTTCCCTCAGCATTAAAGGCCTCGATTAACTGAGGCTCTGGGATCTCCTGATTTTCTGCCAACTGACCTAACGTTGTGACCCGTTCGTAGTGCAAGGCCTGCTGCATTTTAGCAAGATTCCAGATCACCAAACCGAGGCTGATGAAGATGATTAAAATAAAGGGTGCGATTATTTTTGCACGTCGTGTACCCATAGATAACCCACTCCTCTGACGGTTCTGATTTTTTCCTTGCCGATTTTTTGCCGTAAACGACTGATATTGACGGAAACCGTGTTGCTGTCTACATAATCCCCTTTGACATCCCAAATGTGTTCCAGCAGCTGTTCGGAGGAAAGGATCTGTTTCGGATTTTTCATGAAGATCGTCAATATTTTCAGTTCGGTCTTGCTAAGGGGCAGTGGTTCGTTGCTTAGAGTAACCTTCATTTCAGATAAGGACAGACTGAGATCATCTGAGATTAGCATATCACTACTGGGCTCAGCAATTCGCTTAATTAAGGCGTTCACCTTAGAAACCAACACCATCAAACTGAAGGGCTTGGTCACATAGTCATCAGCCCCGTGTTCATAACCAGCCACGATATCGTATTCTTGATTGTAGCTGGTGAGCATGATAATCATCACCTTGGACTGGCGGCGAATCTCCTGGCAGAAATCCAGCCCGCTGCCATCTGGTAAAGAAATATCGCTAATAATTAAGTCGATTTCCAGAGCTTTGAAGGCGGCTTTGGCTGCGGCAATGTCAAAGCAAGACATCACTTCATAGCCTTCTTTGGTTAAACACAAATTGATTCCTCTATTTAAATTAATATCGTCTTCCAGTAATAAAATTCTTCGCATGAGAGTTCCTCATTCCTCTAGTATGTCTTACTTTAACTTTATCAAGGAATATCCTCACACACAATCTTTATTTGGGCGTAAAAAAATAGGACCCTCGATTTGAGAGTCCTAAGAAATTTCTGTTTATGCTAATTTGCTGGCTGCTGCTTCGTCGATAATCACGATTACGTCATCATGTTTTTGCAGAATGCTTGCTGGTAGATCTTCCGTTACAGGACCTTCGATCATGCCTTTAATGGCATCAGCTTTTACTTCGCCAAAGGCCAATAGCAAAATCTTTTTACTTGGCATGATTGAACCAATCCCCATTGAAACGGCAGTAGTAGGTACATCTTCTGCTTTGTCGAAATACACTTTGTTTGCTTCGATAGTTGATTCAGTCAGTTCTACCACATGGGTTGTTTCGGTAAATGGTGTGCCAGGTTCGTTGAAGCCGATGTGTCCATTACGACCGATTCCTAATACTTGGATATCAATTGGATGCGCTGCGATTACTTCATCGTAATGCTTGCATTCAGCTGCCAAGTCGTCAGCTTTGCCGTTCGGTACAAAAGTTTCTTTGAAAGGTTTTTTATTAAATAAACGATCATTCATGAAGTAGCGGTAGCTTTGCGTATCTTCGCCACCTAAACCTACGTATTCATCTAAGTTTACAGAAGTCATATCAGAAAAATCTAAATCACTGCTAGTCATTTCTTGATATAAAGTTTCAGGAGTGCTTCCAGTTGCCAAGCCTAATACCTTCGCTCCGTTAGCCATACCGTCTTTAATCAGTTCAAATGCTTTTTTGCCGCCTTCTTGGGCATCTTTTACGCGAATTACTTCCATGGTAAACGCTCCTTTGTCTATTTGGTATACACCAATTTTACCACCTCGTGAAAGAATAAGCAATAGATTTGTCTAGACCAAATTTTAAGAATTTGATGAGGATAGAATTGATAGTATCAATGCATGAAAAAAAGAGAGGTTGCCCTCCCTTGAATAATTTATAGCGTATTAACAAAAGCTGTTATTTCGAAATTAAATTTTTCCGGCTCTTCCCATTGTGGAAAATGTGCCGAGTTTTCAAACCAAACAAGTCTTTTAGAGCTGTTAATGCTAGAAAAATATTCAGCAGCTAGTATTGAAGGGACATGATAATCATGTCTGCCTTCGCAAAACAGGACTGGCATGGCAAATTCAGTAATAGACTCCAAATTAATTTCCAGCAATTCCTCCCAAAAAGCAATAATAGACTGATTCGAACCCTTTATTCGATGAACTAAGTCCTTAATAGAATAATCCTTTGAAAAAACAAAGGGCAGGATGAGTTTGGTATAATTTTTCTTGCCATAAAGCGAACCACCTGTCGAAACAATTTTTTTAGTTAAGGTTAAACTTGAAGAAACAGGATCGTTAATAAAATCTAGGCTGTCAATCCTATCTCCTTGTCCTGTTTTATTCAAATATTCTTTTTGTAATTCAATGTTTTTACTCATATTAACTACTTGCCCAACACCAATATACTTAGAAACCACTTCGGGATGTTCCTTGATAAAGAGTATGCCTAGAACTGATCCCCACGAATGTCCCATCAAGATAATTTTATTTTGTTTACCTTGTACCAATAAATAAAGAACAAACTGATAAATATCCTCCAAAATAGTTTGGACAGACAACTCCTCAGATTTTGAGAAAGGATAATAGGACAGCCCACATCCCCGCTGTTCTAAATTAACAAAGGTAAAATCCTTTTCAAGAGTTGCATTAAACTTTTTGGTCAACGGAATACACGCATCACCTGGTCCACCATGAAGATATAAAATGAGCGGCTTTTTTATTGATCCTTTATTTATTGAATAAAAGAGCTTAGTGCCATTGATCAAGACACTTTCCACAGTTGATTGACTCATCCATACATCCCCTTCCTACTCTTGAAAGTATACTCTTCTTTGACAAGATATTCTATCTGTCTTGAGACGGAAGAAGAGGAGAGGAATCATTATTTAATGAACAAACTAAAAAAGTAGGACTGGCAGCTAGCTCGAAATGAAGGAATTGATTTTTCCAAGACCACGAAAAATCAGGCTTATCCTCGTACGCTTACCATCCTACTAAACATCCTGAATTCACTATTAGTTAAAGCAATTAATACTTGGTTCTCATACCTGACATACTGCTAAAAGTAGGACTGGCAGCTAGCTCCTTTTTAGGAATTGATTTTTCCAAGACCGCGAAAAATCAGGCTTATCCTCGTACGCTTACCATCCTACTAAACATCCTGAATTCACTATTAGTTAAAGCAATTAATACTTGGTTCTCATACCTGACATACTGCTAAAAGTAGGACTGGCAGCTAGCTCCTTTTTAGGAATCGATTTTTCCAAGACCGCGAAAAATCAAACTCATCCTCGTACGCTTACCATCCTACTAAACATCTCGAATCTTTTTATCGATAATTAATTTTTGTATCTACTTCTATCTTAGCAAACTGCTAAAAGTAGGACTGGCAGTCTAGGCGTTATATGCTGCGGCAATTTCCGCAATTAAGGTTTCATCGGTTAAGCTGGTAACTTCAGCGATCACTGCTTCTGCTGATTTTTCTTTCAACATAGTTTGTAGCTGCACGCTTTGTTCGTCGTTAGGATCGTTGTATTTCAAAATCATCGCAGCTACTTCTACTAGATGCACATAACCTAAGCCGCGTTCTTTTAGTTCACGGATTGGGCGAATGAATCGTTCGTCGTAGCCTAACTTACGAATCGGTGTCCGGGCTACGCGATCAATGCTGTCAGAAATATAGGGATTTTCAAACCGTCCAACAATTTTATTAATGTAAGCTTGATGCTGTTCTGAATCAAAGCCCCACTTAGCTACTAATAAATTCCCAGTTTCACCTAAAACTGCTCGCAACTGGTTTAATACATCCTCGTGACCAATTGCTTCATCGATGGTTTTGTATCCAGCACAAGCACCGGTATAAGCAACTGTCGCATGCCCAGTGTTCACAGAGAATAATTTACGTTCGATGTAAGGAGCTAAATCATCAACATACGTCACATTGCTTAATCGCAAGTCTTTGTTTTTACATTGCGTTTCGTCCACAACCCATTCACTGAAAGGTTCCACGGAAACAAATAGTGGATCTTCATGGTGCTGTATCGGCACAATCCGGTCAACCGCTGCATTAGGGAAGCCGACAAATTCAGCAACATACGCTAAATCTTCCTCCGTTAGAAATCCTTCAACTTTTTCAAACAAGAATTGGCTACCACCAATCATATTTTCACAGGCAATCACATCTAATGGTGTCGTAACATTTTCGGCACGACGTTTTTGAATGCCTTTTGCGATTAATTCAGCAATAAATGGTAATACGTTAGGACCGATCGCTGTAGTAACGATATCAGCAGCTGCTACAGAAGCAACGACTGCTTCAGGATTGTCTTTGTTGTTAATCCCTGTCACATTATTTACGTGGATTTGTTCTTTTTGTTCGTCAGCTAATTCAATCGTGTATTCATTCCGTTCTTTCAAAGCATCGATAATCGTTTCGTTGATATCCACAAAATCAATCGAAAAATCATTTTTTGCTAAAATTTCACCAATAAAGCCTCGGCCAATATTTCCTGCACCAAAATGAGTTGCCCGCATCGTTATTCTACCTCCTGCAAATACTTAATCATTTCTTCTTTGGTCTTCGCATCCGCTAATTTTACTACATTTTCAACCTCTGAACAGAAGATTGCGATTTTTTGTAGTAAATCCAAGTGCTCGTTTTCTACACCTGCGATACCAAAAAGTACCATCGCTACATCTTCAGTATCATCATTGCCGAATTGGACCCCTTCTGGTACTTGAACAATCGAAATGCCGCTTTTCTTCACAAAACGTTTAGCTTCGTCCGTACCATGAGGGATCGCGATAAAGTTGCCCATATACGTTGACACTAGATTATTGCGCTCGATCATTGCTTCAATATAGTCTTCTTCAACACAGCCGCTGTCCACCAATAAGCGTCCACATGCACGAATCGCCTCTTCTTTGTCGGTAAATGACTGATCTAATAAAATCATTTCTGGTTGTAAATCCATTTCTAATTCCTCCTTAGCTTTCTTTTATTTCCTTGATAAATAATGAACTCAACAATTGATAGACAAGCTCATGATTGCCGAACTTATAAATCTCGGTATTCAAATCACTTTCGATCACCGAACTGCTGATTTTTCCTAGAAGTCCTTGCTGCGCTTCCTTCATGGGATCAGGAGCTAACAACAATAAAATTCTCGTCAACTTAATGCTCTTTTTGTCCATACCTAAAATTGGAAAGGCCTTGTCTAAATCATAAATAGCGAAAAAGGGTTCCATTACACATTTATTGGCACTGTGAAACAACGCAAAATTCGTATTGGGAACGCCAATTGGTGCCACAATGTACCGATCAATCACTTTTTGCGTGACATATTCTGCATTGGAAACAATGGTCCCTTCCAGCTCGTTGACAATCTTTTCAAGCGTTAATTCCACCGTCTCTTCGGCAGCAAAGGGCTTGACCTCCAACTGATTGAGCAGGTGATTAGCTGTCCGCATCGTTTCATAAAGATTGTCGAAGGTATCGCTTGGTTCTTGAAGCGGTTCTTCCTTAACCATTTTTTCTGTCTCAGGTCGCAGGTCATGAATGTACGCCCGCAGCTCTTGAATTTCTTCATCTAGCAGTAGCGGTGAAATCACCTTGTATGGCAAGGTGAACTCCGGCAAAAATAGTGTAGCTAAAATCAAGTCATATTGCTTAAAGTTCAACCGATTCATTTCCGAAATTTTCGCCACTTGAATCTGCTGAATCTCTGGCATATATTTCTTGATCCGGCTTTCCAAAATACGTGCTGTGCCAATGCCACTGGAACACAGAACTAATACGAATAGTCCTTTGCCCGAAGGATGACGCTCCAATGAAGTAGCAAAATGGATCACCACATATCCTAGCTCATCATGGGTAAACTGGTAATCTGGGAACACTTCAGCCAAGCCATTAACAACTGCATCGGTTAAGGTATGGTATTTCTCTTGAATCTTTTGCAAAAGCGGATTTACCATGTTAGGTAAAACGGTTAAGCTACGCTTTAAAGCGGCTGACATATGGGTCAGTAGATCATTAAACAGCTGCTCATCTTTCCGAAATTCTAGTCCGCTGTTTTCCGAAACCATGCGAATCAGCTCTTTGATTTGATAAGAAAGCTCCACATCAAAATGATCAATAAAGATATTTTGCGGCTTTTTATAATTGATCCCTTCCAGCTGATAAGCAAAAAAACGAACCTCTTGCGCTGGAATTGACTCCCTAGCCGCTGTTGCTACTTTGATCATAATCTGGCTGGCAATCTGCATGCTTTCTGGTTTGGGACTACTGTCTTGCTCTTCTTCCACGTACTTTTTTTGCTGGATACGGTCGATAGATAATGCCAACAGAATCAAAATTCGCTGTAACTGGTTGTCGGTGACTTCTTTTACCGAATATTGAGGAATATGGTAAAGAATGTCTCTGGCTAAGTATAAGCTCTGAGGTGTCAGTTGCTTCAAGAAAAAATTATCGGTCGTTTCCTCAGAAGACGCTGCTTCTAGGTGATCGATGAATTGGAAAAACTCGTATTCATTCACGCCGTTGAAGATCAAGTTGCCTAAAATTTGACGCTTTTCTTTTTCCCGACCGGCAATTTTTATCCCTCGACCTCTTAGTCGCAGCAACTGGAGCCGATAGTCTTCTAAACTCTGCTCAATTGCCTGCAAGTCTGAGACAATTGTCGAAGGGCTCACTTGAAAATCAATCGACAGTCCTTCAATGGTCTCTTCCTCGTCAACCATCAACAAGGTAGTAACAATGGCTCCTTGCCTTTGGACATTATCAGTAAACAACTCTTCTTTATTTTCTTCTAACTGTGCTTTTAATTTATCTAGGTTAATACTCTCCCCTACCAGACGATAGCCGGCGCCACGGGGTTTGATAATTTGAACATCTAATGGCTTGATGGTTTTTTCAATACTGGCAACTTCACGGTAAATTGTCCGTTTGCTGACGTTCAGCTCTTCTTGCAGCTGCTCCAGCAAGACACCATCTGGATACGCTATCAAAAGCGCTAAAATCTTTTTTTCTCGAACCGAAAAATACACTAGTACCTCCTCCAAAATCATAACGGGTAAAAGCAGTGAAGAAACTCACTGCTTTAAGGGTAATACGATTCTGCAAAAAAGACTACTTATTTTTTAACTGAGCGACAATTTTGTCATATTTTTCTGAAGTAACCATGTCAACAACGGGTACATGAACGGCACTTGGTGCTTGTTGTTCTGCTTTCACCGTTTCACCTTTGATGGTTACGATCATTGCTGAAGGTGCATCTTTCAGTTCACTTACTTTAACAACTGTTACGGGAAGAGCAATATTTTTCTCTTTCAAAATCTTCTTCATAATAGTTGCACCCATATTAGCTGAACCTTTTCCTTCTACATATGCAAAGATGATGTGGTCTACTCTGTCATAATCGGCAATCCCTTCAACAACATCATCACTCAACTTTTTTCCATCATCAGTAGCAGCTGGAGCTGCACCCAAGCGTTCGACGATTTCATCGTAGCGTGGTGAATTCATGAAGTTTTCAACTTGAACATAAGTGGCACTTGGCGCTTTTTGACTTGCCCGATCGTACAATTCTTCTTGAGTGACGATTAAGGCATTTGGATCATCGGATAAATTGTTAATTGCTGAGTTCGTAACCGGGATATCAATCCCCGCTTTTTTCACTTTGTCCCGTAGAACCGAAGCACCCATGGCACTTGAGCCCATTCCGGCATCACAAGCAAAGATGATTTTGTTTACGTTACCAAACATTTCTTGATTAGCGTTTTGAACAGCAGTTGCTCCGCCTTTACTTTGGGCTTTTGAGCTTTGAACAGCTGCTTGGGTTGCTGCCAAGTCGTCTTCTTCGCTCTTGTCCGACTTGATAATTACCATAGCTACTAAGAAGGATACGATGGTTCCCACAATGATACCAGCGATGTTGGCTAGGTAACCGCCTCTAGGTGTCATTGCTAAGATTGCAATGATCGAGCCTGGTGAAGCTGCTGCCTGTAAACCAGCACCGAACAATTGGAAAGTAAATGTTCCGGCAACCCCGCCGGCCATTACTGCTAAGAACAACAAAGGTTTCATCATAACATATGGGAAGTAAATTTCGTGAATACCACCCAAGAATTGAATAATAATCGCACCTGGTGCAGAAGATTTCGCTGAACCTTTTCCAAAGATCGTGAAGGCTAGCAAGACACCTAAACCAGGTCCAGGGTTTGCTTCTAATAGGAATAAAATTGATTTCCCAGCTTCGGCTGCTTGATCGGCTCCTAGCGGTGTTAAAATACCATGGTTGATTGCGTTATTAAGGAATAGAATTTTCGCCGGTTCAATTAGAATGTTTGCTAATGGCAATAAACGCATATTAATGATAGCTTCTACGCCTGCTGCCATCATTTCAGTCAGTGCTTCTACGACTGGACCAATTGCATAAAATGCAAGAATTGCTAATGCGAAACCAATTAGTCCTGCAGAGAAGTTGTTGACTAACATCTCAAAGCCAGCTTTGATCTTGTCTTGGAAAATGTCATCAAATTTCTTGATACACCAGCCACCTAATGGTCCCATAATCATGGCACCGATAAACATCGGTATACCAGATCCGACAATAACACCCATCGTTGCGATTGCCCCAACTACCGCTCC
This sequence comes from Enterococcus sp. AZ109, assembly GCF_051714625.1. Classification (NCBI taxonomy): domain Bacteria; kingdom Bacillati; phylum Bacillota; class Bacilli; order Lactobacillales; family Enterococcaceae; genus Enterococcus; species Enterococcus sp. AZ109. Next base: position 1,112,210 of record NZ_JBIOSF010000001.1, read on the forward strand.
TCGTTGACCGTGTACTACGCTACCACCAGTGTAAGCAATTAATAGTGGCAATAAGTAAGTCAACATCGGTCCTCCGATCGTTGCTAACTGTTCATTTGGCATCCAACCTGTTTCAATAAATAATGCTGTGATAACTCCCCATGCAATAAAGGCTCCGATGTTGGGCATAACCATACCGGAAAGGTAACTACCCAGACGTTGAACCTTCGCCTTCAGCCCACTTTTCTGCTCTGTGTTCTCCATGTTTATTTCCTCCTTTGAATGAATAAATTGAATGATTTCGTTTACATGTATATTGTAGCCTGTACCAGTAAGTGCTTTCAAGAAATAGTAATTAGGGCTTTGGCACAAAACTTTGTGCCAAGATTGCAGGGCAAGATTTTTGACAGACGGGAAACGTTTCCTATAAAAATGAAAAAGCCGCCTGGGTTTTCCTAAGGCGACATTTTTTCTTCTATTATATTAGCTTGATTATGTATGCTATTTTATCCAAAGAAAAAACTGGCCGCTACCAGCCAGTTTACCGTTTGAAAGTTGATTTAATTCCACGTTTCACTACATCGAGAAAGCTCAATGATTGCACCATGTTGTTTGGATCGACGTATTCACGGATTGCTCGCAGCACTTTTTTAGGTTCCTTTGAAGAAAAAGTAAAGGTCCCGTTTTTCTTAGTTCGAATCGCATACCGTGGAATCCATTTTCCTTTGAAAATGACCGAAGCAATCACTTGATCAACTTCTTCCCAAGGAATTTGAATAAATTTATGAGCGTCACGGTCATTGAAAAATTCGAAGCCTTTATCGCCGATCATAATTTTTCCATAATCGGTAAGCCCCATGTGCGACGTGGCATTCATGACTAAGTCAACTTTGCTGTTGATTGATTGAACCATTCTTTTTACTCCATCTCCTTTTATTTCCATAGCTATTATACTGGTTTTTCCTAGTTTAAGCAAAAACATAAAAAGCCTAGGCATTGCTGCCCAGGCTCAATTTTTCTTACATCAATCCAACTAAGTGAGCAACAATACCCACTACGAACAAACCAAGAATGATAATGATTGGAGAAACTTTTTTCTTAAGCAACCACATACATAGAAGAGTTAAACCTAAACCAGCTAATCCTGGAATTAAGCTGTCTAAGTTGTCTTGTAAAGTTGTTACTTGAATATCGCTTAATGAAAGACCAGCTGCTTGTTGTTCCAAAGCTGATTTAATTCCTTCAGCTCCAGCAGGCAGGCTGTTCCAATCGATGAACGCACCATCGTCAAGTTGAACTCTTGAGACAACTGGTGCAAATCCAACAGATACCCAACGGTTAACCAGTGATCCCAAGATGAACATCCCTAAAATGGATGCCCCTTTAGTGATATCTTGCAGTAATCCACCAGACAAGTCATCTGTGATTTTAGAACCAGCTTTGTAGCCGAATTCTTGCGTATACCACATGAATGCCATACGGATAGCATTCCAAGCTACGAAGTAAATGATTGGTCCAAGAATGTTCCCAGCCATTGCTAGAGAAGCAGCTAACGCACCAAGGATCGGTTTAACAGTGAACCAGAAAACTGGATCCCCGATACCGGCTAAAGGTCCCATCATACCAACCTTAACCCCTTGAATTGCTACATCATCTACAGGAGCGCCATTTGCACGCTCTTCTTCCAATGCTAATGTTACACCGATAATTGGTGAAGCTACATATGGGTGTGTATTAAAGAATTCTAAGTGACGTGTCAATGCTGCGGCACGGTCTTCTTTAGTAGTATATAATTTCTTGATCGCTGGGATCATTGAGAATGCCCAACCACCATTTTGCATACGTTCATAGTTCCAAGAACCTTGAATAAATGTCGAACGCCACCAAACGGAAATACGATCTTTTTTCGATAATTTCAATTGCTCTGCCATTTCGTGTTAGCTCCTTTCTTAATAGTTATCAATAATGTCGCCTAGTGGGTCACCAGTGTTAGAACCGCCGCCGTTACCTGAACCGCCGCCTTGTTTAGAAAGCGCCAAGTAGATAAGAGCAAGAGATACACCGATTGCACCTAGACCAATAAGAGTAATTTGTGAAATTGTTGCCAATACGAAACCAATTGCGAAGAATGGCCATACTTCTTTAGTAGCCATCATGTTGATAACCATTGCGTAACCAACGGCTACCACCATTCCCCCGCCGATTGCTAAACCGTCTGTTAACCAAACAGGCATTGATTCAAGCAAGCCACGTACTGGACCTTCACCAATAGCTAAGATTAGAGCTGCAGGGATAGCAATACGAACCCCTTGCATAGCAATAGCAACGATGTGCCATAATTCAACTTTTTTAATGTTGCCTTCTCTTGCTGCTGCATCCATTAAATGAACGAACGCTGTGGCAATCGTACGACAAATGATTGTTAATAGTAGACCTGCAACTGCTAGTGGCACTGCGATTGCAATAGCTGAAGAAACCCCAGCTTGACCTTGTCCACCTAACACTAAGATAATTGCTGATGCAACTGAAGCCAATGCAGCATCGGGCGCTACAGCAGCACCGATATTTGCCCAGCCAAGAGCGATCATTTGAAGCGTACCACCTAGAATAAGACATGGCATCAAGTTGCCAGTCACCAAGCCGATTAACGTACAAGCGATTACTGGTTGATGGAAATGGAATTCATCCAAAATACCTTCCATACCAGCTAAGAATGCGACGATAACGACTAATATCACTTGAATAAAGTTTAATTCCATGATTATTAATCCTCCGTTTCTCTGATAATCAAATTATTTTTGTTTGTTTAATTCATCTTGCGCTTTTCTCATGATTTCGTTCATGTCGCCTTTTGAATCATTTGGCACTTTACGTACGTCAAAGCTCAAGCCAAGGTCTGCAAGTTTCTTAAAGGCATCTAAATCGTCTTGACTGAATGCCAATACTTTATTTGGTTGAACTTTTCCTGGTGAGTGAGCCATTGAACCAACGTTGATTGTTTTCAATGGAACGCCACCTTCAACTGCTCTAAGTGCATCTTGAGGATTTTCAAAAAGCAATAGTGCCCGTTGGCCGCCAAAGTGTTGGTCATCTTTTGCCAATTTGATCATTTGATCAACTGGCACTACGTGAGCCTTTACACCTGGAGGAGCAGCTTGTTGAATTAATTTCTTACGAAGTTCGTCTTCAGCTACTGTATCCGAAACAACGATGATCCGTGTTGGACCTGTCGTTTTTGTCCAAGCAGTTGCTACTTGACCATGCAACAAACGAGAGTCAATACGTGCTAAAACATATTCGAATGTTCCTGGTGTACCAGCATTTGACGTTTGTTCGGCTGCTTGAGGAGCTGCTGCTTCTGCAGGTTCCAACTCTTCAGGTCTTACCCTTACGCCTTCTTTTGCTGTACCTAAGATATGCTCAGCAATTTCATGTGCAGTGTTCATTGAGAAACGTGAAGCATACGCTTCAATTACCATCGGCAAGTTCATCCCAGCAACGATTGCCCATTTGTCTTTGTGTTCTTCAAACAAGCTATTGGCTTGGTTGAATGGTGTACCGCCCCAAAGATCGACTAAGAACAACACTTCATCTTGATCGTCGAAAGATGCAATAGCTTCTTTCATTTTTGCCTTAACGTCATCTGGACCTTCACTTGGCATCAACGTAACAGCTTTTACGTTTTCTTGTTCTCCGAAGATCATCGCTCCAGATTGCAAGATGCCATTTGCGAATTCGCCATGACTGGCAATGATAATTCCTACCATCTTTTTACCTCCTACTATTATTGTTACAGTCTAAATAATATAAATAAGTTCTAAGAACCTGTAACCGGATTTTGTGGTACCATTTTTTCTTTTTGGATCAATTGAATCAAATCATTTTTTCGATCGGCTGGAACTTTTCGTGTTTCCAATTCGATCCCGCGATCTGCAAGCTTCATAAAGCAGTTCACATCTTCTTCATCTAAAGAAATAAAGTTTGTCACCATCTTCTTGCCTTCCATAAAACGCATGCCCCCGATATTGATTGAGGTCAAGTCCACACCGGCCTCAACAACTTCTAAAACATCTTGCGCAGTGGCAAACAAAAGCATGACACGTAGTTGATTAAACAACTGATCATGATAAATCTCAACTAACTTTTTCTTCGTAATGACGTTTGATTTAATTCCTGGCGGAGCAGCTTGCTTCAATAGAAACTTGCGTAATTCATCATGCGCAACTTCATCACTGACAACGAGGATACGTTCTACGCCCGTAGCTTTTGACCAAACAGTCGCTACTTGGCCATGAATCAAACGATCATCAATCCTAGCTAACCGGATATCCATTACCATTTGCGTCACCCCCATCTTTCGATTCAACCTACTTCTAAAAGATTCCAATGGACCGTTGAGTACACAAGCACTCACCTATATATAAGCAAGTGCCGTGCCAAAATACACTAGGCGCAAAAAAGCTTTAAATCAATGGTTAATAACAATACACAAAAAAACGATACAGTATACTGTATCGTCTTTTGTGTATTGTTATTGGACTAATTCTTCATGGTTCTTTAACAATTGATAGATATAGTATCGCTCAGAAGCCGGAAAAGTGACTTTTAATTGATTTTCTAGGTCATTCAATCCTCGATTTAATACGGTATTGTCCGTGACATGCTGATACTCTGTTAAGGTTGCCTTATCAATATGCAGTGGTTGATTTAAAATGCCCCGCTCAATTGCCCCCGCCATATGCATGACAAAGTTCACCATTAAAGCATAATCAGCTGATTGCCCGTCATTAGCAATGACTGAGTCAGCTAACCGCCAGACAGGTTCAATAATCTTCTTTGGATTAATGAAGGTGTAGCTTTCTTCCATAAAAGTAATACACAAGGCTCTGGCAGTCTCATGGGTTAGTTCTACTTCTTGCTGATTTTCCAAATCATTTTCCAACAGTAATTCATCAATTACCTGATCCGCTCGTTGATTGATGAATTTTTCCATTGGAATATAGGGGACGCCGATCTTCGGGTCCATAATTCCAGTGGTAGCAATGATTTTATAGTCTTTTTTGAACTCAGGAATTTTTTGATTGATTTCAGTTACTGACAAGGTTAGTACTTCAATATGATCTAGTTTACGCTGCTTTAATGGCCATTCGATGATTTCTTTAAGTCGCTGTGCAGTCCCTTCGCCAGAAGCACAGATGGCTAAAATGGCTTGTTTGCCTTCAACCTTCGGATTTTCCATCGGTGCAACTTTGCCATAACCTCGAAAACCCTTCAAGGACTCATATAGCTCTTCGAGACCAGAACCTAATACACTAGATTTACGAGCGGCTTCAACAACAAGAGGGGTAGTTACCATATCCAGTGTACGGATTGCGATCCCAGTGTCTTTTTGTAGTTCATCGTTAAAGGAAGCTAAAGACCCCATATCCACCATCAGCAGCACCCCGCTGCCTTCTTCCACCTGTAAGACTGCCTCACGGATTTTTTCAAAGGCTGTTCGCGGATGCATATCCAAAGGCATATCAACGGCTTTCAAATTAGTCACATCTAATAATTCACGAACAACTTGAGCCATTGAAGATGCGGTGCTGTTTCCATGAGCTGCAACCACCACCCCGATCTTGCCGGTTGGCTGATCTTCTCTTAAAGAAACCAAGAGCACCGTTAAGTAATAATCTTCACTTTCTGGAATCTTTACTTGAAATTCTTGTTCGACCAACTTGCGAATTTCTTTCGCAACCTGAAATTCTTTTGGATAATTGGTTGCCATCTCACGAATATTGGCGTTGGTTTCTCGGGTTTCCCCTTCATGAATTTTTTTCAAAAAAGAGGAAATATGCAAGCTCATGGCATATACAAAATTTTGTTGAAAGTACGTATTTAACCGTTCGCTAACCAATGCAGCAATCCGATTGCTCGTTTCAATTACGCGTTTATCGACAAATTCGGCCAAGCGAGTTTCAGTATCAAAGGTAAAGCCATGATCTTTATAAAAGGATTTCAAATGAATATTGATATCAGTTGAAATAAAATGATTAATTGTTTCCTGATCCAAACCTTCCATTTTCAACAAAGCGGCTTTGTCGCCAATAATATCATATAGATTGTAGGGTAATTCGTACGTATCGGTTCGGATTAGATTGTCAATTTCATTAGGTGTCACAATCATTTTCGGTTCCAAATAAGGCGAAATATCGGTAGTCTTCAAGCGGTCCGCAGACAATTGGACCAACCCTGATTTTATCCCATCGGTTAAATCATTTAAGGTAATACTGATTTTGTCTTGATTCATGTGCAACATAAAGCCACGGGCACAAACCAGTTGGACATTGGATTTCAATTGACCAACATTTCCATAAGTTACACTACCAAGTAAGGCTTTAACTACGTCTTCGGCTAGGGTAATCTTTCGTTGAATACGGTTGGCTTCCATCGCCACCATCACTCGCACTAAGTCAATCTGTTCAGCAGGTGGGCGGCTATTAAAAGGCGGCATTTGAATACTAATCGGAATGCGGCGGATAAAAGTATCTAACAAAGAAGAGTGGGGATCTTCGGTGGTTGCGCCAACAATTCGGACGTCTGCTGTATGATTCTTCCCCGTTTCCCCTAGACGATTATAGCTGCCGTGATCCATAAAATAAAAAATCATTTCTTGTCCTTCTGGTGGCAGGCGATGAATTTCATCCAAAAACAGCATACTACCATCGGCTTGCTGGATGAGTCCTTCTTTATCACTATCGGCCCCAGTAAAGGCACCTTTGACATAACCAAACAAGTGACTCATCAGCAACTCAGGGTTATTCGCATAGTCGGCACAATTGAAAACCACTAATTCCCGCTCTGGATCAATCACTAGTTGCGATTGAGCAAATTGAAACATCGCATGGGCAAAAAAAGTTTTTCCTGAACCAGTGGGCCCCGTTATCAAGCAGTTCAATCCCCGAGGCGGATACAAAATTGCAGCTTTAGCTTGATCGACAGCATTTTTCATACTGCCTGTAGAACCGATTATCCGAGAAAAAACATCGCCTTGCGGCTTAGCTAAAATCCGCTTTTCTGGTCGTTCCACTTGGTCTGCAGAAAAGGCTTCCTTCGTCACTTGCGCTAGTCCGGATTGCTGGACTTGTGCAAAATAACGGACTGGACGACCATCAGTCTTCTGCAATGCGCCTTCTTTTACCAACAAATTAAGATCTTTACTCGCATTTGTTCGTTGGATCTGCAAAGCATCAGCAACTTCTTTCGTCGTAACATGTGCATGGTCACAAACATATTCGTAGATTCGATCAATTCGTCGTTCCATTTCCCCACCCGCTTTTTCTAAGTGTATCCTTTTCCAAGGAAAGAGCCCAAAGATAATTATTTTCTAAAGAAATGATACACTATATTTTGAATAAATACAAAAGATTACGCTTTACTTTTAGGTATTCGTAAGATATTAAACAAACACTACTTGATTTTTTAGATGCCCTATACTAGGTTTTTTCAACGTTTTCCATCCATTATAAATAACAATCTCTTTCTGTTTAAATGCTTTGCTTTTTGAAACATTACAACAGACAACAAACGCTAGTGTATTATAGTTAATTCCAATTCCACCTTAACTATCATCTTTCAAACTGTTCAAATAATTTCAGTTTGTTTTATACATTTATAATAGAAGAAACACAACTTTCAGATTATCTTTCACGATTCTAGAAAGAAAAGATTTTCGTAAAAAAAGACCCGCTGAGAACGGATCTAAATTGCTGTAAAAAAGGTCATAGCTCCTAGAAAAATACCTGGCAAGTTAGCAATCACCAGTGGCCAGTCCTTTTGCTTTTTCATCGCTCCATAGATGACCCAACACGTACAATTAATCATTGCTACAAACGGCTGGATTGGACTGCCCTGGTTTCCTTCAAGATTGTTCATAATCTGAGGAATATAAGAGACATACATTAGCACGGATAAAACGGAAGCCGCTCTGCCCAGCTGTTGAATTTTATGTTCTTTCTCATTTTGACTACTCATGATCATCCTCCTTTGAGAAGTTTTCTACTCATTTAGTATAGCATAGACACAATGAAATCAAGGGATAATAGCCTTTAGCAGAAATTTGGTGACATTTCGTCACCGTTAGTTTATACTAATTGCAAAGAGTGACATTTTGTCACTGAAACGGAGGTCTTTCTACCAATGCAACTACTATTAGCAATAGTCACTATTACCTTAGCTTTAGTCTTTTATACTCTCGGCGTTTTCGCTGAACGGCGTGCCGGAGAGTTGAAATTGAACCATCTAGGATTATTCGCCTTAGGACTGATTTTTGACACCACAGGTACTACTATCATGTCGGCCATCGCCAAAGCTGAACCCGTTACAGGAATTACTTTGCATCAAATTACTGGTATGTTGGCTATTTTTTTAATGGCCTTTCATCTGATCTGGGGCATTTACGTTTATTTCAAGGGCAGCATTCAATCAAAGCAAACCTTTCATCGCTTTAGCTTAGTGGTTTGGCTCTTTTGGCTTGTGCCCTATATTGTCGGAATGATCGTCGGAATGAAACACTAAAGGAGGAATAAAATGCAAAAATTAGCTCGAACCAGTTTGGTTTATCTGATTGTTGGATTGGTCTTTGGCGTTTATTATCGAGAGTTTACTAAGTTTACTGGGTTTAACGGGAAAACACAATTAGCTGTTTTACACACTCACACCTTAGTGCTAGGAATGCTCTTCTTTTTACTGGTTTTACTGCTAGAAAAGAATTTTTCGCTTAGTCAGCAAAAACATTTTAACAAGTTTTTCCTGTTCTTCAATTTAGGGTTGATTATCACCTTAGCTATGCTTTTAGTTCACGGCACCTTAACCGTGCTTGGTCATCCTGATTCTGCTGCGATTTCAGGAATTGCTGGAATGGGCCATATTTTACTAACAATCGGGTTAGGCTTTTTCTTCCATTGCTTGTTGAAATCTTTACCATCAGCCTGACATTTCGCTCTTCAGTTGCTTGAAGGGTGTTTTTTTCTTTCTATTGAAATAAGCTATAATAAGATCAAAGAATTTTAGAAGGAGGATGCTCTATGCAGGAATTACTGACAGCTATTTTCCAAGCAGCGGAGAAAGAAAAAAAGAACGAACAACAACTGTTGATCAAATTAATGGAAGAAGTCGGAGAAGCCGCCCAAGCGTTGTTGGCTAGCCAAAATGCTCCTGGCAGTGAGTATAAGAACTTAACTACAGCTGATGTGAAGGAAGAACTGGTAGATACCTTACTGGTTACCTTTGCCTTTTTGCATAAGTTAGGGACTGACGAGAAAGAATTACAAGTACTGCTAGAAACCAAACTAGCGAAATGGCAGGCAAAGCAAGATGGGTAACGCTTATTATCCGATCCAAATTCCTTACCTGTTATCAAAAGAGTTCCAACGTTTTGTCTCCTATCATGAAGAACAGTATACCGGCTTGCAGGAGTTTGTCATTTGTTATTGGCAAATGACACCTTTAACCACCCAAAAACATGACATCGAGAATATTATCATTGCAGATGGCTGTATCGATCTGGTAGTTGCCTTTGACCAACAACAAATTGGTTTTTCTGGTATGCGGGAGACAGACTTCCACTTTACGATTCCTTCGACTGAGCGCTTTATGGGCTTGCGTTTTAAACCCGGTGCTTTTCAGCAATTGTTTCAGTTGTCGGCAGATCAAGGAATGGATCAGTTTTTACCTTTTGAAGATTTAGTCGCAGATTTTGATCAGCAGTGCTTTTTCCAATTACCTTTTGATGAAGCCAAGCAGTATTTAACTCATTATTGGACCCAGCTTTTGGAGAAAAAGCACGCAGAATATTATACGCAACTTTTTGACACTTTAATAGAAGAATTGCCCGAAACAGCTGCCGCTTTGTATGAATTACTAGATCTGAAAGAGCGTAGTTGTCAGCGGATATTCCAGGAAAAGTATGCGTTATCGCCTAAAAAAGTTCTGTCGATTTTACGTTTTCAAACAGGCTTGAAAGAACTCCTGCAATCAACGGAACCTTCTACAATTAATTATTATTATGACCAGTCGCATTTTATCCAAGACTTTAAACGAAATATCGGCATCACGCCAAAAGAATTGATTCAGTATTATCGAGCGTGACGGTTTTTTCCTATCGTTGATTCTCCTCTTCTTTTAAACTAAAGAAAAAGGGAGGAATCATTATGTACCAACAATTAACCGCCAATTTAATGGTAGAAAGCATCGAGGACACACTAGCATTTTATACTGAAAAACTAGGATTTAACTTATTGACCTCTGCTCCCCATGCAGATGGCTATTTGCAGTTTGCGATTGTCGAAAAGGACGGCTTGAACCTGATGTTCCAAGAACGGAAAAACTTTACTGAGGAATATCCGATGCTCAATACTCCGGCTACAAAACCTTCTATCAGTTTATTTATTAAGGTTGCTAACTTCGATGAACTATATGAATCGCTAAAATCTGCGGTTCCCTTAGCAGCTGATCTTCACACCACTTTTTATGATACAAAGGAATTTGCAATTGTGGATAATACAGGCTATGTGTTAACTTTTGCCGAATAGCCGGATAAAGGACTCCGCTTTAGAGTATTAAGACAAAGCTTTTTTTTGAAGCCGTATACCGTTTATAATGGTTTTAGTAGGTTTGCTAATTTTGAAAATCTTTTACTTTTTACACACATCAACAAAGAAGGACAAGGGCTGCATTTTTACCTGCAGATTTTTGTCCTTCTTTTCATTTAAAAATTTTACTTCATATTCGTCCGTCTTTCGCGCATTTCTTTGTCTAATTGCTTTTGGGCCTGTTTAGAGCCGCGATCTAGGTCACGATTTTTCTTGCGGGTGTGATAGTCGATAAACAGGCTGTCTAAATCGTAATCGGCTGGATAGAGTTCTTGAGCTGCCATCAATAATTTCACTCTTTGACGGGGCACGTTATTGATTTCATCCTTGACGAGTACCGCAAGTTGACTTTCTCCTTCGTCATGATAAACCAGACCGATCGTTTCCGTTTCGGTTAATTGTACCCGATCCCCTTTTTGAAAGAGAATAAGCGCCTTCTCTTTTTTGAATAGACTTGGTTCCTCGGTTTTGGCAAAGGTTTGCTTACTTGTACGGTAGTCCTTTTGATGAATATATTTCTGGGCTTGCTGAATTAAGCCCTTGGACATGTGCATTTTTTTCGCAATCCATAAAGCTTGACTGTCGCCAATTTCACCGACTTGCAAGAGATATTTTGGCGTTAACGTGTCCCGATCAAAAGCCATCGCAGCTGGCACAAAATCTTCGTGAATCTCAGCGAAACGTTTGATCTCTCCGTAATGGGTCGTCGCTACCACTAATCCACCGTTTTCGTACATACTTTCCATAATAGCAACTGCTAAAGCAGCCCCTTCATTTGGTTCGGTTCCACTGCCGATTTCATCTAACAATATCAACGTATTGCGCTTCACTTGATTTAAAATCTGGGCGATATTGTGCATATGACCAGAAAATGTACTTAGAGCGTTTTCTAGATTCTGCTGATCGCCGATATCGACGAACAAATGATCCAAGACGGCAATTTTTGTTCCTGCCTGAGCGGGTATCTGTAAACCGATCATGGTCATCAAGGTTAACAACCCCACTGTTTTCAATACTACCGTTTTTCCGCCAGCATTTGCTCCAGTAATAACTAAGCCGCGATATTTTTCACCAAGATTGAAATCCAGCGGTACCGCATCTTTAGGTAAGAAGGGATGCCGGCCTTTTTTGATCTGAATCACTTCTGATTTGTTGACATCTGGTGTGACGCCATTTAGGTCACGACTATATTTCGCCCGAGCAAAAATGACATCAAAAGCGGTAATGGTCTCTATCGCAAAATCAATCACGCTTTCGTTTTCGGCTAACAAACCGGTTAACTCTGCCAATACTTGATATTCTTCGGCTACCTCTTCAGCCTTCAGCATGGCATGGCGTTCATTCAATTTAGAAACAGTATTGGGTTCAATAAAGGCGGTCTGACCGTTGCCCGACTGCTCGACAATCGTGCCGGCAATTTTGTTTTTGTAGCTAGCTTTGATCGGTACGGTGTAATGTTCACCTTTTTTAATAATTAAGGCTTCCTGCAGCATTGTTTTATTGTTAGGATGCCGCAAGAATTTCAGCAGTTTGTCTTGGATTTCTCTTTCAGTTTCATTGACTTGCTTGCGGACTCGCCGCAAATTCTTGGAAGCATCGTCGCTAACTTTATGATTGTGGATTTTTTGATAGATCTCTTCCTCCACAGCTAAGAGTTGGGGTAATTCTTTGGCGTAATTGTACAGTAAAGGCGTCTGGTACTGATTTTTTTCAAAAAACTTGGTGATCATGCGACTGCTGCGCAGAAAATCAGCTGCCTCTATTAATTCAGGCGGTGTCAGCAGCATTCCCTTTTTCACTTGGCTGATCAAATGGTCGATCTGACTTAGCCCCATAAAGGGAACGTGCTGGCTGCTGTCAATAATAAGTCGAGCTTCTTGCGTTTCTTTTTGCCAAGCTCGCACGGTCGCTAAATTACTTTGAGGCTTCATCTCTGCAATCCGCTCTTTACTATAATTGCCGATGGCTCGGCTTTGGATTTCTTCAATAATTCGATTAAATTGTAAATGATTGATTGTTTCGTTATTCATTCTTCTCTTTCCCTTCTTGAAAAGAGATACCTGTCCTCAAATAAATCCTCCACCTAGAGAATGCAAAGAGAACACAAAAAAGACGATAGTCATACTATCGTCTTAGAATACAAAATTCTATCTATCGACAGGTATCACTCATATAAGCACACCAAATAAACCTACTCGTTTATTGGCTATTCAACTTACTGAATTAGATACCTATTACACTCACAAAATTACCTCATATATTCTAGGTGGATGATTTATTCTCAAGAACACTATACCAAGAGGCCTTTGTCCTGTCAAATCAATAAAACATTTAATAACGATCAAAAAAGAGCAGTCCACTCAAATTAACACACTTCTTCCTTAGAGAAATTGCTTCCCCTTACATTTAAATTCTGCCACTTCAGCTTTTTTATTCACCTAACCCACTTAGCATTTAGACGGTTCATCCCAATCATTATTCAGCTTAAAAAAGAGAAAATACTGATTTAAACAACCAGTTGACGTTCGTTTCGACAGTCTCCTTTTAAAATAATTAATATTAATTACTCCTCATGCTGTATCAATTGTACAAGCATTTTCATAATTATTATTTTTCTGTTTCATATCCGGTTATTAAAAGCATAAAAAATGCGTAAATAACGTATCCATGATAGTGTTTACAGTGAATAGAGTTGTTTTAGCTTGATACATATTCTATTTAAAAACGTTCTTAAGGTTAATAATCAATTACTCAATTGACACTATAATTGATCACTAGCAATCCCTCAGGAACAGTTCAAAGGAGGTGGAGGTTTGGAAAGAAGATTGCTTGCGGCTACGCTTTTTACTTACTGTGTCGTTTTACTGCTTTTTCTTCCAGTGAATGACCTCGTTTTTGCGCAAGTAAACTCTGACGGAAAAGTTTTGTTGCATGAAAATAATCGGGTAACTGAACCTAAAGAGCCCTTGAATCCTGAAGAAACGCGACCTAATGATCCATACAACCGTCCCACAAATGAAAAAGGTCCCCTCTCACTGGATGTTGTACCCAGAGGATTTTACTTTGGCACACAGAAAATGTACCATGCAGCTCACACTTACCAAGCGACAGCAAGCGACAATCATCTCCAGTATGTGCAGGTCACCGATAACCGAGACCGAGCTGTAAATGGTTGGTCTTTAAAAGTTCGCCAATCCGACTATTTGCATGACGCACAAACAAATCACGAGTTAACTGGAGCCACGCTTTATCTGCCAAAAGGCAAGCCAAGAAATACCAACAATCCTGCTGGTTCAGCGAGTGACGCAAACAATTTAATCGCATCCGAAGTTTCCATCACAAATCAGGAAGTGACTATTTTCAGTGCACCTAATCGTGAGAATGTAGGCAAAGCAACTTCAACTATTTTTTGGCAAGCACATGATGTGAAGCTGAGCGTTCCCAAAGATACTGTACAAGCTGGAGACTATTCAACAAAAATTTATTGGATTTTGACTGATGGAGGTCCATCAAACTAAAAACAAGGAGATTAACAATCATGAAAAAAACAAAACTATTAGTTACCGGTTTATTATTATTTTCAACTTTACTTGCAGGTACTGCAACTACCTTAGCCGCAACATCAAACGCAACAATTGCCTTTGACCCTAGTACCGGTGAGGGAAATCCCAGCGATCCTAATAATCCTAGTCAGGAAAATCCTAATCAGGATGTAACTGAATCCGGAGAGCGCGGTCCCCTAATTTTAAAAGTAGTTCCTTATTTTAATTTCGGTGAACATGAGGTTAACCAATCCGGTGTAACTTATGATGATATCGAACCAAACAATACCTATATTGAGGTTCGGGATAATCGAAATGCTGCAGTTGACGGTTGGGCAGTGACTGCATCTAGAACAACTTTTGCTAATGCCGACACTACATTGCCAGCTCGTTTAGCCTTGCCCCAAGGAGTCATTCGCAATAGTAATACCACAGACGCTCAAGGCAATGCCGGCGGACCGCAAAATGAAATCACTAACGGGTCAATTGTTTCGACTGCCGCTGATATTCCCGTTGGAAACACCAATACGGTAACTGTTTTAGCCACGACAATAGGCAGCAATCAAGTCGGAAAAGCCAACACTACTAGCGCTTTAGCAGAACGCACCCCACGGGCACAGTTGATCGTGGGAGAGGGTGACGGATCAACCGGTACCTTCGCTTCGACTATTACTTGGACAGTAACAGCCGGTGCTGGGGCTTAAGAGCCTTCATCAGAAACAACGATTTTGTTAGAAAGGACACGAATCAAGTGAAACAGTTGAAAAATTTTTTTATCATCTTTACTTTTATGTTACTGGCTTTGCCGTCCTCGATCGCTTTCGCTCAAGACAGCGATCCTGGCGAGGCGGCTGAGTTTAGCGCCACCAAAATAAAACCAGACGCTCCCCAAGTTGACGCAAACAGCGCTTTCTACGATTTATTAGTTCAGCCTGGTGATACTGTGACCATTCAAGCTGAATTGACTAATTACAGCGCCGATGAGAACACTATCAAGATGGGAAACTATACCACCTTTACCAATGATAATGGAGAAATTAACTATTCCGCGGCTTTGCCAGAAGACCGACAAGATGAAAGTTTAGAATTGCCTTTTTCAGCGATCTCTTCGTTGATGGAGGGCGATACTGTGACGCTTGCTCCTGGAGAGAAAAAGGTTGTTTCTATGGGGATTAACGTTCCACAGGATGCAAAAAATGGCGTCGTTTTAGGCTCTTGGTATTTTGAAAAGCAAACAGCTGAAAATCAAGCACCCGAACAAGAAGAAGGCGGTGTTGTAATTGACAACCGCTTTGCCTACGCCATGGCTGTGAAACTAACGATTCAAGAAGAAGTTGCTTCACCGAATATGAATCTTTTAACGGTTGAACCTGGATTAAATAATTATCAAAAAGTAATTAATGCTAAGGTACAAAATGATCAGGCAGCGATTCTCAGCGAGTTGGCTTTTACCGGAGAGATTACCCGTCAAGGCAACGACCGAGTATTATTGAATCAATCATTGGAAAATCGAGTAATGGCCCCTAATTCAAATTACAATGTACCTTTTTTCTTCGGTGAACGTCAGTTAGAGCCTGGGGACTATACTTTGCACCTACAGGCAACCACTACTGATCCAAAGTGGGAGGAACAAACTTGGGAATGGACTGAGGACTTCACAATAACACGCGAACAATCCAATCAGATCAACCAAGCTGCTGTCAACGATCCCGAGCCTGAGCCTAATTATTTAATATACATCTTGATCGGAATCATTCTGCTATTAATCCTTATTTTGATCGTTGTCCTTTTCCGGAAAAAACAAGGAGCCAGAAAGGAAGAAAGTTAGGAGGAAATGCAATGAAATACTTTTCAACGATGATTAACTGTTTAGTTATGCTCGGATGTTTCATTGTTTTAGCCCCCCTTTCTGCATTAGCAGTTTCTAATGCGGACTCCGAAGTTTCTATACGCTTTTCCGAATGGGCAGATGATCCGCAACAGCAACCTGTTGAGTCCACGGTCGGCGGCGGCACCGCAGGGAAACGCTATCCCCAGACTGGCGAAAAAATTAGACAAGCTTTCACTACATTAGGTATTGTGCTGATTGGTTTCATATTGTTGATTATCTATAAAAGAAGGAAGGAGAAAACGGATGAAAAAGAAAACCATTAGTGGCTTTATAAGCGTGGTATTGATTCTGAGCTTCTTGTTTTCTCCAACTGCCTTCTCTTTTGCCAGTGAAAACGCGCTGCCAGAAGATGCCCTAGTTCTTTTGCTTAACGGAGAGAGCACCACTCAAATTAAGCAAAAAGATACGCAAGTAAAGCTAACCATAAACTATCAATCATTAGAACTTCTTACTGACAATCTCCCAGAGGCACCACCAAAAAAGGACAAAAAATTACAGCTCCAATTACCAAGCGGGCTCTCTCTTGAGAAAAGCAAACATCCGCAACTGGCTTCGACAATTCTTCAGGAAGATCAAAAAATTACCGTTGATTTATCTCCAGCTCAAGAAAAGTTAGAGCTAATTTTGACAGTAAATACTGATGAGCTAGCTTCTTCATCTTTAATATCTGGAAATCTTTACCTTGAAGGTTCAATCATTGGACAAGCAAGTGCCGAATTGATCAAGATCGTTAACGAAGAAGTAGAAAGTTCAACAACGGAAGTTGAAAACAAGCCACCAATGCAAGAAGCAGTCCCATTAGCTGAAGGAACCTTAGATTTAGGAATACCTACTCAAAGAACCTTGCCAGTTGCACCTGTTAGTCAAGATCAGTTCGAAAATGTCAACTACTTTGAGGTTGGATCACGGGATGAGTGGAATTCGGCACTAACGACCGCTAATAACAATGCACAAGAAATTACATATATTACTATTACTCAGGATTTCCAGATGTCCACTGCAACGACTGTTGTTGATGGGGCTCAATTGGCCACGACCTCACGCACAGACAAAAAACTTGTCGTCGAAGGGAACGGACACACGATTGATTTTCGTGACTTGACCATGCGATTTACTGGTGCTAATTGGGATTTGGTCTTCCAAAACGTGAATATTTATAACGCCAATGATTGGGGTCTTGCTGACACTTATAACGTGAGTGGCTTTCCAATCATCACAGTTCATAATTATATTCAGTATGGGGCACAGGCTTTTGAAGGCTCGCGTGGGAAGATCATTCTTTCTGGCAATACTTCAATGACCAGTAGCCATACTGAAAGTTATGTCTCGCCAATTGATCAGCAGACAGTCACTATTGACCAACGCTTTATCGGTGGAAACGGTAGTTCGAATATCGAAGTGGGTGAAGTCTACATAAAAACCGGTTCGTCTATCCGAATGGATAATGGGCGCTACGGCAGCAACTTTAGTATTGCCACTGGTGGGAATTTCTATATCGAAGACGGTGGACAAACGGAACTTATTTTAAGCAATTTGGAACAGCCGCTTAATCCTAACGGTTGGGGCGGCGCACAAGATTACTCCCCTTCAAATATTTCTATTGTTGCAGGAATTACGGCACAACCTTGGCCTGCCAATTATCGTCCATCCTCTTTACAAGGCCGAACGAATAGCATCTATTTTGGTGATAATGCCACTGTTACTATGGAAAACGGAGCTGCCCGCAGACGCAATGCTGGACTTATTCAATTCATGCTGGGAAACGGGCTATTCGAGCTAGGTGATAATGCCACCTTTAACGGCTATATTGCCGAAAACACAGGTGGTGGTGGTCTGTTCCTATCCCCCATGTATTTTGCTGGCGGCGGATCGATTGTTTTAGGTACTAATGCCAACTTTAATTTGACTGTAGGCCAATTGCCAGAAGCGGTGGGCACTAATGAATTTGGAACCGTGAGTGGTGATGCTATTTATTTCGCAGGATTAGGCAGCATTCGAATTGGGACAGACGCCGATTTTAAATTAAGAAGTGCTAGCAGTACCACAACAGGACTGATTTTCATGCCTACTGCGCCTTCTTCTATTCAATTAGCTGATCAAGCAACCTTTGATGTAGGTTTCTTGAAACCGGCGGCAAACCCGCTCATCTATCTATTTGGAAACATTCGTGTTCCACAAACTGGAAACTACGCTCACCAGATTGGTTACTGGACAGAAAATCAATTTGGCGACACACCTAGCGAGCTTTTCCGACCATTGGATCAAACTGTTTTGACTTATGCTGGAACAGTCGTCACGGGTCGACAAACTCAGGTCGCTGCTACCTTTGAAGATAACGGGGTCGTTGCCCGGTTCAGCTCTGATTTCACCTCGACCGCTCAGCATTTGCTGATTCGACCATTAGTTCAAGAAATCGAGTCGATTGATCTGTTAACGAATGAAACACAAACTGAATACACCGTTACTGGGAATGCACAGCCTCCAGGTGAACCAGTGGAACTATCTGGGGGACCTTTTGATGATCCATCCTTGACTGCCCAGCAAAAGCAAACGGTCATTCAAAGCGATGGAACCTATCAATGGCAGGGAACTTTACCAAGACCCTTTTACTACGGTGACACGATCCGAGCCACTTATGTTCGTGACCCTGTCAAATATGCAGAAACCGCTGTTGAAGACGCGACGAGTCCTACTGGGACAGGCCGAACGGTTCATGTAGCAGAAAGTACAACGATCCCGAATGCAGCGGAGTTTATCGAAAGTGTCTCGGATACCAACCCTACACAAACTGATAAAGCTGCTTTTAATTACAGGTTTGCTGACAATACGATAGCATCTGGCGCACCTGCGGTAATCAGCTCAGGGGAGGAAACGCAAACGTATCAAGACCAAGTCATTATTGATGATACTCGGGAAAATGATTCAGAACCGATCGAGGTGACTTTGGTGGTTCACCGCGCTGATACTATCAACACAATTCAAGCCAATAATCTGACCCGACGCTACAGTGATGTTGCCGAATTTGAAGTAGGATCAGCTGAGTACGCCGCTTACTTACTTGGTCAGTTAAATGCGACTGCCCAAACAATTATTAATGGAGAACTGGTTGATTTAACCTCAGAGATTACGATTGGAAATTCACTCTCGATCCCTAACAATGTCGGTGGTCCGTATTCCATTCAGCTAGTCGTACCAGTGACTTCCGAAAACCAATTGTCTCAACCCTTAGTAAAATCTGTAAATCTTTTTGTTCTATCGAACTTGGTGAATCCACGAGATCCTTCTTCCAATGAATTTTTAGAGGACACTGAAAACCAAGGGACTGGTGAAAATACTGATTTACGTTTAGATTACGTTCCTTCGGTTTTTGACTTTGGAACCGGAATCGTTCAATGGACCGATCGTACCTATTCGGCTCAAGGAACCGATGATCAATGGGTACAAATATCCGATAATCGATCCAATGAATCAGGATGGGACTTGAAAGTTTCTGCGACCCCTTTTGAATCTAGTGGTGACCAATTACTTGGGGCTAATCTGATCCTTCCACAAGGAGAAGCATACAACCGTAATAGCAGTGGAACAGTTGATCCTACCGGCTTGGTTGCTCAAGGAGCGATGCCGTTGACTGCTGATCCCACTACTCTTTTGACAGGAGCTGGTGTGAATTCCAAAGACGAATCAACCTATGTATGGAAGAAAAATCAAGTACAGCTTCGAGTGCCCCGTGGACAGGGTCTAGTTGGCGAAACTTATCAGTCTACGATAACTTGGGTTGTAGAAGCAGGTGCTGCAAATTAACGCCACCAAAAAAAGCCAAACCACCTTTTTTTCAGGCAGTTTGGCTTTTTTGGTGTTCTTGCTGGTTAGGCAAGCCACAAAAGAATGAGAATATGTCAAGCAGGTATGTGACCAGCTAACATCAGATTTTTGTGTCGTATCCTTGCAGCGCTTCTGATCCTTCGTCGCTGTTACTGATACGAATCACATTTTCCATGGATGAAACAAAGATTTTACCATCTCCAGGATTTCCAGTGTGGAGAATACGCTTCATTTTTTCCACCACTTGATGAACAGGGATGCTGCTGACTACTACATCAACTTTCACTTTCGGTAAAAGCTTGGTTGGAACTGGTGAGCCACGGTAGTATTCGGTATTGCCTTTTTGAATGCCGTGTCCCAATACTTGAGTAACGGTCAGGCCTTCAATCCCGATATCTTCCAGACCATTTTTTAAGTTATCTAATTTATTTTCGTTAATGACCACCGAAATCGTGGTAATATCGTTTTTCTCTTTGGTAGTAGATGGACGTAACCAGTCTTTGGTTACCGTTGCCGTTGAAGAACCCGTTTCTTCTACGGTGTCTTCCAACTTGATGTTCGCCACATTAGTAGCTAATTCCGGTGTCGGATTCAAGATTGAACCAGTTCCAACAAGAGCGTTTTGAGAAGCTGATTCACCACTGCCATCTGTCATATCAGGTGCCACTACAAATCCACTGTAAGCAGTTGGCAGACCATGTTCAACAATATCCAAACCAGCAATTTCGACTTCTTCTGAAACTCGTAAGCCAACGGTGTGTTTTAATACGGTGAACAATACAGTAGTTGTCGCACCAACCCAAGCCATCGTGATAATTACACCGATAAACTGCGTGCCCAAATAGTTCAAGCCGCCGCCGTACAACAAACCACCTTCTACAGCGAATACGCCAGTTAACAGAGTACCCAAAGCGCCACACACCCCGTGAACTGCTACAGCACCAACTGGATCATCCACTCGTAATTTATTATCAATAAATTCAACTGCAAAGACCATTGCAATCCCAGCAATCGTACCAATTGCCAACGCACCTGGTGCGCTTACCACATCACAACCAGCAGTAATCCCAACTAAACCAGCCAATGTACCATTTAGAGTTAAAGAGACATCAGGTTTTTTGTACTTAATCCAAGAAACAATCATTGCTGCTAAAGTACCAGTAGCCGCTGCAATATTAGTATTTACTAATACATTTGATGCCAATACCATTGTGTCATCACCGGTCATTGAAGTCGTTGAACCCCCATTAAAACCAAACCAGCTGAACCAAAGGATAAATACTCCTAAAGCAGCAAAAGTTAAGTTATGACCAGGAATCGCCTGAGATTTTTTGTCCTTCGTGTATTTTCCAATACGTGGACCTAAAATTGCTGCTCCGACAAATGCCGCTACACCACCAACCATATGCACCGCTGTTGAACCAGCAAAATCGTGGAAGCCCATCTCAGCTAAGAAGCCGCCGCCCCAGATCCAGTGCCCAGAAATCGGATAAATAAGTCCACTGATTACTGCACTGAAGATACAGTAGGCAACAAAGTTCGTCCGTTCAGCCATCGCTCCCGAAACGATGGTTGCCGCTGTCGCACAGAACACTGTTTGGAACAGTAAAAATGTTGGAGTCGGAAGATCAAACGTTAATGTCCCAGAGGCGAAAAAGTTAAATCCGCCGAAAATGGCACTGCTTCCGCCAAACATAATACCAAAACCAATGATCCAATAGAGCACAGTCCCAAAACAAAAATCAATCAAGTTCTTCATAATGATGTTGCCGGCGTTTTTTGCTCTAGTGAATCCCGCTTCTACTAAAGTAAAACCTGCCTGCATGAAAAATACTAGAAAAGCTCCTAATAACGTCCAAATTACGTCTACTGATGAGTACATCCTACCAACCCTTTCTTTTTTCGTGTAACCTTATCTAACAAATTACCACCAAAAAATGAACTAGTCAATACTTTATGTCACAAAATCTGACATAAACATAATTTTGAACAAAAAAACGCTTACTATATGTAACCATATATAACACTAAGTTGTAATACGTCAATTAAACGATCGAATACTGTAGTGAAATTGATTTTAACTGGGCGATAATTGCATTCAAAATTGTTTCAATTAATCATTCGTTCGTACTAAAAAGCTTTAAAACACCAACTGTTATTTTAATAACGATAGCATTAACAAAAAAAGATACTATAATTTCATATTAACACTTGAAATCAGAAAGCGATTACATTAATATTATGTTTATACATCATATTAACTTTTAAGGAGCAGTGAAAAATGATTAAACTCGAAACTCGTCAGCTCTTCCTAATGAAGCGGCCAGGAATTGACAATAGATTCTCTCAATTTGACCAACAAGAAAATAATGATTCTTACCTAATTCAATGTGCTATAGCCATGATGGTACGTAACGCTTTTAGTCCTGAAGATTTTTCATTTATAGCCAAGGATTTGATCCGCAAGTTGTTTTTCACCAGCGATTCGTTGGCTTCCGTGCGTCATTTGTGCGTTTATTTCCAAGAATATTTCACTAAAAAAGAGTGGAAAACCGTCACTGCTCGTCTGTTTACTAACCAAAAAGAATATTTAGCAATTACCGAGGAAACTCGTTCAAATACTGACCATCTTCATGCGCTGCTGCACTCCGGCAGTCGTAAAGCAACCGAACTTCAAAACATTGTCACCACCTTCAAGGATGAAAATGGCAAAAAGCATCGCTATACCTTCAAAAATCTTGATCCTTGCTATTCTGTTCAAATTACCAATGACCTTCTATGTATTTTAAATACGTTGACGATCTTCCAGCACAATGGCGTGCGCCGCTTCACTGAATTGGTTCGCTATGTTTACTCGCCGACTGAACCTGTGTACGATAGTGAGCGAGAAACCGAAACGGCCACTCGCTGGGTGGAAAATAATCAGACAAAAGCAGCTGATGCCCGCGAAAAAATCCAAGAGATGAAAAGAGCGAACTCCGGCGAACATCCGACTAATCAAGAAAATAATCCAGCTACAAAGACACAGGGAAAAGATTCTCTGCCAAAATCATCGTCCCACCAAAAGAATCAGCCTAGTTCGATACCGATACCACCAGAGAGTGACTCGTCAAAAAAATCGGATGACGGAGACACGAAAAGACCCGATTGGAAATACCGACAGCTTCTCCAGCAGGGAAAGAAAAAGCAAAATCAACAGAATCAGCAGCTAAGCTTTTCGAAAAAAGGCAAGAAAAAGAATCGAAAGAGGAATAGAAGGAAGTAAATACAAAAAAAGCCGAATGGCCAGCTTACTATCATGGATAGCAGAAAACCAGCATTCGACTAACTATTGTTCTTGCGACTTTACCCTTTCCAAAAGGATTTCGAAAACAGAATAAAGATCGGAAAAATTTCCAAACGACCTGCCAGCATGACAAAAGACAGGGTTAATTTCGAGTAATCGGACAAAAAGCCGAAATTTTCTGTGGGTCCGACGGCTTTAAAGCCGGGACCAACATTATTAATACAAGTCGCTACCGCTGAAAAAGTGGTTTGAAAATCTAAATTTTCCAAAGACAAAATCAACAACGCACCCGCAAAAACCAGAAAATAAAGAATCAGGAACGAATGTATATTGTTAAGGGTCTTCGGTGAAACTGCACTTCCTTCAAAATTCACAGTCATTACACTACGAGAATGCAGCAGCTTTTTGACTTCCTTGACAGCATTTTTAAGCAACATGATTATTCGGGAGACCTTGATGCCCCCACCAGTTGAGCCCGAACAGGCACCGACAAACATTAACAGCAACAAGATGGTTTGTGAGAACATCGGCCACAGATCATAGTTGGCAGTAGCGAACCCAGTCGTTGTTATAATAGAAGCGACTTGAAAAACGGCATAGCGAAAGCTTTCTAAATACGAGTGATACATGGGTGCAATATTCAGGGTGATTCCAACAGTTGCCAAAGCAATAATTACTAGGTACCCTCGCAGCTCTTCGCTTTTTAATACGGGTAGAATTTTACCGATCAAAAAGAAATAAACAAGGTTAAAATTAATCCCGAATAGAATCATGAAAAAGGTGATGACGCCTTCAATATAAGGGCTATTGTACAATCCAATCCCAGCATTGGTCATCGAAAAGCCACCCGTTCCAGCTGTAGCAAAAGAATTCAGCACACTGTCAAATAGCGGCATTCCGCCCAGCAAAAGCAGCACAATTTCAATAAACGTCAATACCGCATAGATGATATATAAAATTCGGGCCGACACTCGGACTTTAGAAACCAATTTCCCTACCACTGGTCCTGGCATTTCTGCTTTTAATATGTGCATAGATCGTCCAGAGGCTAATGGAATAAAGGCTACTGTAAATACTAGCACCCCCATGCCACCGACCCAGTGGGTAAAGCTACGCCAAAACAAGCTTGCACGGCTCATTCCATCCAAATCAGTCAGAATCGAAGCGCCTGTTGTCGTAAAACCAGAAACCGTTTCAAAAAAAGCATCCACAAATGAAGGAATCTCACCAGAAAAGACCAGCGGCAAAGCTCCGAAAAAAGAAAGCAGACACCAGCTGATTCCCACGATGAAGAAGCCTTCTTTGGCATAAATTTTTCGGTTTTCTGGTGCTTTCAGACTTAATAAACTTCCGGTTAAAAAGGTGATTACAAAGGCAATACCATAAGCAACCCATTCATCCTCACTGCTAGTAACTGCTACTAACAGCGGAAGTAGTAAAAAAACGCCCTCAACCTTCAACAGTTTACCTAATGTAAATAGAATCATTTTTTTATTCATAGTTTTACATTCTATCTCCTAATGATATCGTTCAAGCTGCAAATTTTTTTGTCTGTTGTAATAATGACCATATGATCCTTTAAGTGAATAACCGTGTCACCTTTGGGAATCACAAAGCCTCGTTCGCGAGAAATCGCCGCAATCAAAATATTGTCCTTTAGATTCATCTCAGCGATCCGTTTGTTTACAAAACAAGTGTGTTCGGTTACTACAAATTCCATCGCTTCGATCTCATCATTGACTAGTTTGTGCAGCGTTTTGACACTGCTGTCGTCATCTTTGTTACTTTTCGCTCGAACATAACGCAAAATGTGGGTAGCGATAATCCCTTTCGGTGAAATCACACTGTCAATTTCCAATTGATCCAATACCTGGGAGAAATTCATTCGCGTTACCTTAGCCACGGTTTTTTTCGCATGCATTTGTTTGCCATACAAGGAGATCACGATATTCTCCTCATCTAAACCAGTTAATGCCACTAGTGCGTCGACATTTTCAATCCCTTCTTCAATTAAAACTTCTTCCTCGCTGCCATCAGATTCAATAATCATGGTGTCCGGTAATTTTCGCGACAGCTCCAAACAACGTTGCGGATTGTTTTCAATAATTTTCACCTGAATACCGTGCTCAGTCAACTGACGAGCCAAATAAAAAGCAATCCGACCACCGCCAACAATAATAATCCGCTTAGTCTTCTGCTCAAACAACCCAATATCTTGGCAAAAGCGCACTAAATCCCGATGCTCACCCATCACATGAATTCGATCCCCTTTAGCCAAAACAAAATCGCCATCCGGAATGACCAGCTCTTCGCCCCGCTGCACCGCACAAATTAGCACGTTAGTCTTGGATATCGTTGTTAAGCTATACAGAGGCACTCCGTTTAATTTAGTTTTTTCGGTCAAGCGAAATTCCGCCAGCTCAATTTTCCCACCAACAAACGTGTCCACCTTAAAGGCTGCCGGAAACAATAAAATCCGTCGAATCTCATTAGCTGCTTCCAACTCTGGATTGATAATCATTGATAACCCTAGCTGATCCCGCATAAATGACCGTTGCTTCAAATAATCAGGGTTACGCACTCGAGCGATTGTATTGGTAGCACCCATTTTCTTGGCCATCAATCCCGCCAAAATATTCAGTTCATCTGAATCAGTCACTGCAATAACAATATCCGCTTCTGAAACTTCTGCTTCCTGCAGAATATCAAAGGTGGCGCCATTGCCCGCGATACCTAGAACATCGAATTGATCAACGATTTGTTCCACTTTTTCTCCATCTAAATCGATAATCACCACATCGTAGTCTTCATTGGCTAATTGCTGTGTCAGTGCCTTGCCCACCTTACCAGCTCCTAAAATGATAATCTTCACTGTACTCCTCCTACTATATCCACCTATCATTCTAATTCATCCCGCTGGTGAATACAATAAAGCGTCTAGAGTTGTCTCTTACATAAACAAGCCATTTAATTTATATTGAAGCATTCACTGATGATTATGCTACACTTAAATAAAATGTTAGGAGCTGACCTATGACAAATATTTTAGAAGTAAAAAGCTTAACGAAAGTCTACGAGATTGAAGACAGTAGCTACACAGCGATTGATGATCTAAATTTCTCCGTGAAGAAAGGTGACTTTGTTGCTATTATGGGGGCCTCAGGTTCTGGTAAATCTACTTTATTAAACATCATTTCTACCTTAGACATTGCTAGTTCAGGAATGGTTTTAGTTGGAGATAAAGAACTGGCTCAATTAACAGAAAAAGAACAAGCGGCATTTCGCAGCCAGCACTTGAGTTTCATTTTTCAAAATTATAATCTCTTGGAAAACTTGACCCTTCATGAAAATATCGCCTTAGCCCTTACCGTAAAAGGTCATCCGAAAAATAAAATAAACCAATTGGTCATAGAAACTGCCCAACAGCTGGACATTCATGAGTTGCTGCATAAATTCCCTCATCAAGTTTCTGGTGGTCAACGACAACGCTGTGCCTGCGCACGTGCCTTGGCTACCTCGCCAGATCTTATTTTGGCAGACGAACCAACCGGTGCCTTGGATACGCGCTCGGCCAAGCAATTTTTATCTACTTTAAAACAGCTCAACAAAACCAAAGGAACAACGATTTTACTAGTAACCCACGATGCGATTGCCGCTAGCTACTGCAAGCGGGTTCTATTTATGCAGGACGGTCAATTTATCAATGAATTAGCCACCGAACAATTTTCACAAAAAGAAACCTTTCAATTGATACTCGAGAAAATGGACGCTTTTTTAGGAGATGATGACGATGTATCTTAATTTAACCATGCGCAATGCTGGACGTTCATTAAAGGACTATCTGATTTACATGATCACACTAACGGTCTTGATCGCAATCATCTGTTTGTCCAATATCGTTTCCGCTATCTCAGCTGAGACCGGACTATCAGGTTCATCACTTCCAGCTTTAATCTTGCTGATTGCGATTGCGATGCTCGATTACATGAATCAGTTTTTCCTTAGGCAACGTGCCAAAGAATTGGCTACCTATTCTTTGTTGGGAATGAACAAAGATCGGATTGCACTTTTGGTTTGTGGAGAGTTGTTGCTGTTGGGAGTGGTTTGCTTATTTTTAGGCACCGCACTTGGTGGAAGTCTTTTCGTCCTATTTTCCCTCTTTAGCCACTCTTCATTAGAAATAAACCTTTCTGTCCTAGGAATTTTTGGACAAAACATTGGCTATCTGCTGCTAATTGAATTTTTCACTGCCCTGTTGCTAAGACGTAGGATTAAAAAGGTTCAACTCAGTCAATTAGTTGACTGGAAAGCTCAGCAGGACAGTCCCGGGAAGCGCTCCCTTCGTTTTTGGAAAAGATGTTTATGCCTAAACACCCTTGTCACAATAAGTATTTTCGGTTTAATATTTTGGGATATTCAAGGTCTAGGGTTGTCCCTGAGTTCGGTCGTCAGCATGCCCTTGATCTTCAATATTTTTGTTGCATACAAAACGCTTTTTGCTTGGCTTAATCATTACCGAAAACCGGAAAACACGGAACTATATACCAGTAACCGCTTAGTACGAGTAAGCAAACTATTAAGTAGGCACCGCGCCAACACTGTTTTACATACGATCTTGAGTCTATGTCTACTTTTTGCCTTTTCTTCCCTGACTTTTTCCAGTCTATTGCAAGCAGGCTTATTTCCTGACTTTTCCGTAACAGCCTACATGATTTTTCTGCAAAGAATGCTCTGCTTCATCTTTGTTTTTCTTTATTTTACTCTGCTGTCACTGATCCAAATGATCGACAGCTATCAAACCCAAAATGATTTTCGGATTTTACATTATTTAGGTAAAGACAAACTAACCTTGAAAAAGTATGCTCTAACTGATATCGCTACTCGTTTTCTTTTGCCTATTGCTACCTTTGGGGTGACACTGGTCATTCTTTTGACCGGCTCTTTGTTTAGCGACCTTTCTCAAGCAGTCACCAAAACTGTTTTTGCTACAGCTGGTAGCTTTTTGATCCTCTTTGTTCTGTTAGGTAGTAGCTTCACTTTGATTACTTACCGCTTAAATGTAAAGCTAATTGAAAAAGTGGTTCAAGCCTAATTACAAATAAGTCGGATTCCTCGTCTGTAGCGGAATCCGACTTATTTTAAAAATATTTTCTAACTGTTGTTTGATACTTACGATAATCCTCGCCGAACGTCTTTAACAGATAGTTTTCCTCACTGGTGATCTGCAAGTGAAAAAGGATCAAAGCAGCTAATGCCACCAACAAGTTTATGATCGTTGGAAAAGCCAATGCCATACCAAGATACAAACAATCAAAGCCGACAAACGCTGGATTACGGCTGAACTGGTAAATACCTGTAGTAACCAGCTCAGTTGACTGTTCATCATCAAAACCGGCCCGCCAATTGTCCTGCATTGTCTTCACAGCAATAATGAAAACTCCCGTTCCTAGCAATGCCAGCAGCACACCTAACCAGCTTAAAGGAAATGAGCTGGACTTTACGAATATTGGTGACAAAAATTGCAGGATCGCACCTATCACTGTCATTGTCCGCATTAGCAGTTCAAAAATCAACTTACGCTTGCTCTTATTGCCCACTCCCAACAAATTTACTTGAACACCTTGTCGTTTCAACAACAATGCTTTTATTAAATACATGAGATAGAACAAGCACACTAGTCCTAACATTAAACCTCTTATCAATATATAGATCCCTCGCCTTCACATGAATACATATTCATGTGTTTAACTTTATCTTAACCAGATTGATCGGTCAAGAACAAACTGAAAGAATCTCATGCCTCATTCCACTCCGTAGCGGTAAAAGTGCGTCAGCAGTTCAGCCATTTCTACTGGACTTTCCCGCTGTTCTTGCTCGAGCCAGTGGGAGACCACATTCAAAAAGCCCCCTGCCTTAAAAGTGACTTGATAATTACTTTCGTTTTCTACAAGGGGTGCTCCTGGAAAGATCGTCGCAAAAAGTGAGGTATATTCTGCATAATTGTCTAACAAAAAAGAAAACAGCTGCTGCTTCTTAAGGATCTTCACGAATTGAATATGCTCTTCTAGAAAATAAAAATGTTGACGGATAATTTCTTCTTCACTTCTCAAATTCAACTTCTTAATTTCTACAAAGTGATTGGCTAGAAGCTGTTTGACTCGATAATTTATGATCTCCTCCTTTGAAGCAAAATGCCGATAAAAGGTTCGGCGATCCAGCTGGGCTGACGCTGCGATCTGTTTGACGGTGATTGTTTCAAAACTTTCTTTCTCCATCAAACCTAATAAAGCTTCTAAAAACCAAGCTTTGGATTGTTCAATTTGTTTTATCCTTTTCATTTTGCAGCTCCTGTCACATTTTTTCGATTGTGTAGCACTTGGTCGAATCTATTGAATTGACCATCTTAGCCAGTATATAATCAAACCCAAGATAGTACAAACGCAACAAGAAAGAAGGATTGGATGGAAACAAGACAACTTGGAACAACCGAATTAGCGCTATCTCCCATCGGTTTAGGGACTTGGCAGTTTTCGGGGGGAAACGGACTGACTTCAAATTTTTGGAACCAGGTGGATTTTCAAACGATGAAAGATATCCTTCGAATCAGTTTAGCAAACAGCGTCAACTGGGTGGACACCGCTGAAGCGTATGGCAACGGCGAATCTGAACGAGTCATCGGCAGAATTATTCAGGAATTGGAAGATGAAGGAATATCTGCTCCCTATATTGCTGACAAGTGGTGGCCCTTAGCTAGAACAGCCCACTCCATAACTGCAACGATCGATAAGCGCCTAGTCCTTTTACAAAAACCAGCGATTGATCTCTACCAAATTCACCATCCCACCTCTTTTTCTTCCATCGAAAAGCAAGTAGAGGCAATGTGTGAACTAGTTTCTCGACAAAAGATCAGCTATGTCGGTGTTAGTAATTTTTCTGCCCAGCAAATGGAAAAAGCTCACCAATATCTAAAGGATGCCGGAGCCCAATTAGTCTCTAACCAAGTCTGCTATAACTTAGTGAATCGAAAAATCGAACAAAATGGTGTGCTTGAGACCGCCCAAAAAAACGGTATTTCCATTATTGCCTACTCACCTTTACAGCAAGGTCTGCTGACGGGGAAATTTCATGAACACCCCGAATTAATACAGCAGCTATTCTTCATGCGCAAATATCAATCTGGGATTACCGAGAAAAAGCTGCAAAAAACACAGCCATTGATCGACCTTTTAAAGGAACTAGGCGATCAATACGACAAGACCCCAGCTCAAATTGCTCTTAACTGGCTGATTCACTCTCATGGCGAAACCGTCTTCGCCATCCCGGGCGCTACCAAGCTTCACCATGTGGAGCAAAACATTGGATCAACTACCTTCAAGCTGAAGTCATCTGAGCGAGATGCTTTGAGCAGCTGCAAAATTTAGCGTACCAAAAAAGCTCAATCCAAAAATTAGATTGAGCGTCTTTTTAGAATCTAAAAGTAATAGTTGAACTCTTCATGTAACCAGACTTCCCAGCATACTTTACCTTAGCAGCTTTGTAGTAATATGCGCTATCGGTTACTTCAACAACACTGCCTCTTTCCACTTGAAAACACAAAGAATCCTCGTCACAGTCAAAAGTTGAGTAAAAGCCGACAAGTCGCTTTTTTGTTTTTGCAAATATAGCAGGGTTCCTTTCTGCCTCGTTAGGATCCCTGACAATCGGCACACCTTTTCTGTCGTAGCTGATTAACATCCCAGCAAAGTCGCTTTCTTTAAACTCATTACTAAACACTTCCGACATCGCCGTCTCCAACTCAGCCTCTCTTTCAGCCTCCGTTTGGTACTCCCCGACATCAATCTCCTCGCTCTCCGGAATACTGATGTCGATGCTTCCACCGGTCGCCGCACTGGTGGGGAGACTGATAGCGGTGCTTCCACCAAGGATCAAAAGTAGACATATAATTAGCCCACCGGAATTAAAAGGCCGCTTTTTAGCCTCAACAATAAAGGAAAGCCGCTGCTTTAACTCGTGTTTTCCGTCAGATAGCAACGAAGACAGCATACTTTGTTGTGATTGTCTTCTAACTGTCTTGAGAATTATATCGGCATACTTATAGCGTTCAGCCCTGCTCAAATCTTTGGTTACTTGTTCATCACAAGAAATTTCGCACCACTTCGTCATCTGGTGAGCCAAGACATACACCAGTGGATTGAACCAATGAAGTGCCACAGCGAAAATCATCACACCTCTTAATAGCCAATCCTTTCTCAAGAAATGGATCTCTTCATGCTGAAGAATCAGTGCCAACTCTTCCGGCGAATAGTCTTCATCCGGCAACAAAATCGTTGGCTCATCCAACTGAACCAACATCGGAGTGGCGATACATGTGCAGCGAACCATTTTTATATTTGTGGAACTACCCATTTCTGATAGCATTTGATCATCTAAATCTATCCATCGTTTAAGTGTTCGAGTGACCTTCACATGTTGCGCTACAGAGTAAAGCAGGATCAATGCCGCAACAATCAGCCAGCACGTGAACACAGGCTCAACCATTGAATACCACTTGCCGGTTTCCAGCACTGTATTTTCCTGCACAGCTGTCGCAAGATTTTCTTGGAAAGAAACTACTTTTGATGGATTCACTGTCCTGCCTACTAAAAAAGACTGCAGCTTCACCCGAAACGGAATCGCAAATCCAAAAAGCAAGGCCACTGAAAGATAGTAAAAGAATTTAGGGGAAAATTTGTGCTGACAAAGGCGCACCAACACTAAAAACAAGGCTGTCATCAAACTCATCCCTAGCGAACAACTAAACAACGCTACCATAAAATCAATCATCCCGTTTACTCCTTTCATCTAACCACTCCTGCAGCTCATCCAAGTCTTTTTCGTCTAAGCTCTTTCCCTGATACATGGCATTTACCAGATTCAACAACGAACCTTCATAATGGGACTTTACAAAACTTTGGGCTTCGTATTGCAGGTAGTCCTCTTCCTTAATTAAAGGAGTAAAAAAGCGTTGCTTGCCATTTTTCTCAGACTGCAAGAATTCTCGTTCCTCTAAACGTGACAATAATTTATGGACTGTTTGCAGCTTCCACTCCTTTTGCGTTTCTATCCCCAGCTTTTCTACAATTGTATTCCCAACAATCGGTATCTCCGAATGCCAAATCACCTTCATCACTTCAAATTCCGCATCTGGCAGCTTTTTTATTTCCATCATTTTTACTCACCCCTATTTATTATCGACAATTGTCTAAAACAATTGTATAGCGTTCCATCGAGAAAGTCAAAGTTTTTTCCAGCAAAAAAGCCCACCCGAAGATGGACTCCTAAACCACTACCCTGGATATTTCACATGTTTTTCCGCATACACGGCATAAACCAATCCAATCAAAAAACCGACTATTGCTGGTAAAATCCAGCCCATGCCAATGTGGAAAAATGGCAAGTACTTTCCGACAAAGGCTAAAAGCGAACTTACAAGCGGATTAGTTGAAATTCCTGCCGGACTAGCAGCCAACCCGTCAAAAATCGCTGGAATGATGGTGAAGGCGGTAGTCATTTGATAAACGATTCTACGCTGTTTGAACAGTGGACTGAAAATCGACAATAAAATCAAGGTCATAGCCAACGGATAGATAAACATCAATACCGGTAAGGATAGCTCAATAATATTCGTCAAGCCAACATTGGCAAACAAACAAGGTAGCACGCTAGCTAAAATAATGAAGAATTGGTAGCTGCGTTTGGGAAACAATTCAACAAAGGTCTCCGAAAAGGCGGTCACTAAACCAATCGCCGTTTTCAAACAAGCCGAAATAACGATCAGTGCTAATAGCACACTACCGGACATACCTAGATACTCATTGGCAATTTGCGCAAGAGCAATCCCGCCATTTTCACTAATAGGAAATTTCCCTAAACTCATCGTTCCTAGATAAGCTAACAAACTGTAAATAATTCCCATCAAAAAAATACTGATAGCCCCGGATTTAATTGTGTCTCTAGTAATTTGTCTCGGCTTGGTGACACCCATCGATTGAATAGTTGTCACGATAATAATCCCGAAGGCCAACGAAGCCAACGCATCCAGTGTGTTATACCCTTCAATAAAACCTTGTGAAAAGGCATTCGTCTGATATGTCGGCTGCACCGCTGTACCGGTGATCGAACCCAAAGGACGGGTAAAACCTAAGAACAACAATGCTCCCAGTAGCAACAAAAAGATCGGGTTCAAAAATTTACCTACATAGTCCAATATCTTGGTAGGCTTTCTTGAAAAGAACCAAGTTGCTAGGAAAAACACTAAACTAAAAACCGCCAATGCACTTTTCTGATCACCGCTACCGATAAACGGTGCCAACCCGATTTCAAAAGAAGTCGTCGCCAAGCGCGGCAACGCAAAAAACGGACCGATCACCAGATAGATCAGAATGGTGAAGATAAAGGCATATCTGCGATCAATCTTCGAGGCTAACTCGAAAACACCCTTACTCTGGGAAATACCGATGGCAATAACGCCAAGAAAAGGCAACCCAATCCCGGTCACCAGAAAGCCTAGGTTCGCCAGAAACACATTCTCACCAGCAAGCTGCCCCATATTTACCGGAAAGATTAAATTTCCTGCGCCAAAAAACAGACCAAACAACATTGATCCTACATATAAATACTGCTTAAACGAAAGCTTTTTATCCATCAAACCCCTACTATCTATAGAATGTAAAAATATAGAGTAATAGTACCTAAGCCAATGAAAACTTACAAGTTCTTCTTTCCGAATTTTCATTATATACTTAGAAAGTAAGTCTGTTTACAAATTTGCGGCTTTGACTCAGTGAAATACGATTACTTATTCCAGAGCTCTTCTGTTTCGATCACACGACGATCGTCATTTTGGATAACATATCTAACACTTGGATCATTCGGATAAGAAATATTCCCGTCGTAAGTTATCATTTCTGTTGTGTTGTCAGCATGTTTTATAAATCCGTTATAACTGCCACCGGCACCGCCAATATTAGACCAATGCAAAACAATCCGATTGCCATTTTGTTCTACTAAACTCCAGCATTTCCGATCGTAGTTTTCCCACATGATCTGATGGCTAATCTCATTTGCTGTATTTCGATATATATCTTCGTAGAATTGGATCGCTTCATCCATCGAAGACCACACGTTATCAGTTTGCACGGGTAAATTTGTTTCATTTCCTACAAAGATGCTTTGAAAGCCATTTTTTAAGTCTTGATTTTCTGTCTGGCTAAAATGAAATGCGCCATCTGGCATCCCTTGATTTTGCATAGAAACGAGAACGATCGGCTGATTATTATGGACTGCGAAAAAGTACACATGTTTGCCCCCATAAGGCGCTGTTTCAGCATCAGAATAAACCGAAACAATTGTATAATCAGCAGATGACACACCTGTGTCGGACCATTCCCCTGACACAATCGCTCCATTAACTGCTATAGGTTGTGTTTTACTTTCCCCAAGCACACCATCAGGTAAGTTTAAGCCATAGAAATCTACACTGTTACTGGGTCTGTATTCTTTGTAAGATTGCCCCATCGTATTCCCCCAATTGTGCATAAAGCTTTGCAATGCATTGGATTTCTCTAAATTCCATACCTGACTTGACGTACTATCGATACTTTCTTTTGTCTCTTGAGTAGATGAACTTGATTCGGTTTCCACCAAGCTTTCATTAGAATAGCTTACCCTAGTTGATTCTGTCATTGTAACTGAAGAATTACTTTCTTCATTCGTATCGGTACCACGATTGCATCCGACCAAGCCAAACAAACAGAACAATATCCCTATACCAGCTAGCATTTTTTTCATAGGCTGCACTCCTTTTATTGATTCATATAAAAACATGATAACAAATGGGACGATAAATGCGTACGTTTCCCTATTAAAACTTTCATACTACATCCATATTTAATGATTATTACTAACTAGGAACTTCTGGATAGATAATAATTACCGAAAATATCTAACACAGAACCAACCACAACAACAATTTATCTTTTCATCGATATATATCGATGATATTATTAATAAAGAAAAGATAATTGACGAAAAATTTCAGTAGGCTCTCCCACTATCCCTTCATTTCACAAGTTCTATTTTGATCCCTAAATTTCCAAACATCCCAACCGATAAGGAGGTGAAACAGATGAACAATCTTCTAAAAAGAGATTTAGAACTAAAGAAAGTCGCTTTAGGAGTTATCATGCTTATTATCGGCATGATCGGCTTATTCTTTGGTCCCGCTCTAATAAGTACCTTTTCCCTAACTGTTACAGGTCTTTTTGCTTTTTATTATGTTTACGGCAAAGAAAGCTTAAACGAGCTATTCCACAAACCTAATGCACCAATAATTAAAACCATAGTTAAATATTTTGCTTTGAATATGTTTTTAAGCTGTGCTACAGCCATATTGCTACAACGTGTATTAAATTTACCTCTTCAAAGTAATCCAGTTGCTGATAATATACACTTATTACTCATAATTAGTCTCCCCATCAACATATTGGGAGAGGAACTTTTCTCTATGTACTTTTTATCGACTCTCTCTAGTAAATTCAGCATTCCGGTTGCCAGCATGTTATCAGCAACATTATTTGGATTGTCTCATTATCACGCCTACAACAACGGCAATATTTTCTACACCTTAGTTCATATACTCTTAATACAAGGCGTTGCAAGACTTATCTTTAACCAAGCAGCTCTTAAAGGTAACTCAATAATTACAAGTTGGAGCGTCCATGTTGCGGTTGATTTCTTTATTATGTTTACAACGCTATTTTTTGATTCCCTTTAATTCGGCGCAACTTAACACTCAAATAAAGAGGTTGTGACATACCTCCATGGCGCAAGCGCCACAAAACTGAATGAAAAAAAGTGTCGACCTCATTCCTACTTCCTGTCATAATAAAAATGACAAGAGAGGAAAGAGGTCGACACTTCTCTGAGGTTTTTCTCCAAGACCTTGTGTGACAAACTGAACCCATTCTATTCATGTTTGCACAAATCATTGGCATTCAACCCGTGTATAAAAATAGAACGTTTCTATGAATAGAGTACCCTCTTTTGTGATTATTTTCAAGGAGGTTCATTGGAATGAATGATGTTGTTTTAGATTGTTGTGCTGGTTTAGATATTCATTCAAAAGAAATCGTTGCTTGTGTTCTCCAAACCGTTGATGGAAAAAAACGCCCAAAAAAACATCTAAAAGCGTTTGGAACGACGACCAAAGAACTGCTGTTCCTTTCCGACTGGTTAGATTCTTTTGGTGTCACTCATGTCAGTATGGAAAGTACTGGCGTTTATTGGCACTGTGTGTGGCGGATTCTCCAAAATAATTTTGAGTTGCGATTGGCAAATCCACAACGTGTTAAAACAATTCCTGGTAAAAAGACGGATATGAAGGATGCCGAATGGCTTGCCCGTCTTACTCGGTTAGGGGTTGTACCCCATAGTTTCGTTCCACCCGATGCGATTCAAGAACTGCGAGATGTCACCCGTTATCGGAAACGATTGATTTCGGACTTGAATCGAGAAAAAAATCGAGGCCATATGGTTCTACAAAAATCGGGAATTAAACTAGCGAGTGTAATGAAAGATATCTATGGAGAATCTGGACGAGGGCTACTCCGCTTACTGATTAACCAGACCGCCTTAACGACAGAGAATATTTTAGCTGTTGTAAAGACGACCTTACGTGGAAAAGTACCCGAGTTGAAAGAAGCAATGGATGGATTTATGTCGCCTCATTCTCGATTTATGCTGGAACTGCATCTAACCCAAATTGAGCATATCGAAGCACAAATTGCTCGTGTCGAAGAGACTATTCATACGTATATGATCCCTTTTCAGGAGATCGCAGATCGATTAGATGAGATTCCAGGCATTGATCAGACAACGGCTGCAGTCATCATTGCAGAATGTGGCATCGATATGGAGACTTTTCCTTCTTCCAAGCACCTTGCTTCTTGGGCGGGTGTCTGTCCAGGAAATCATGAAAGTGCAGGAAAAAATAAGGGTGGAAAAGTTCCGAAAGGAAACCGCTATTTGAAAAGAGTACTATCCCAGGGGGCGCTGGGAATATCGAAAGGAAAACGAAATCGAATGAAATCCTTTTTCCTGAGGATACAGAAAAATAGCGGAAAGAAGAAAGCCATTATTGCCGTGGTGCACCTAATGATTCGGCTGATTTATAAAGTCATTAAAGAGAAGTGTCATTATCGTGAACTTGGAGAAAACTATTTGAATAAGAAGACATTGTACGAGTTACAAGTGGTCTAAACCAAAGTGAGCGTTCGCCTCAAACAGAGGAGAAGAGCCTTTTTTTGCTTTTTTGCAGGTTTTATTTTCGTATAAGAAGTGTTCAGCTCCGAGAAATAAGCCGTATAATCCGAAAATAGCTTCTCATATTTTTGCGATTATGCGGCTTGTTTCGTAAAAGAGCTACTTCAGTTACACCGATTATGTGGTTTTAAGTGGCTGTGACGTTTTATGTCACAGCCACTTTATCTCCCAAGTCTTTTTTCAGCTAAAGGATAAACTTCATTGCCTACACACTTACCTACAACCACTATTTCAATCATCTCGATTCCTATTTCGGATTCTCGAAAAATCACTCTCAGTTCTAATTTCTTGTGCTTGAGCTTTCGGCAATCTTTCAAATTGCCATGCAGTTGTTGACCAGCTGACAGTCCATTTTGCTCAATTTTGACGAATGACTTCAGAAGTTGATCCTTCTGACTGTTATCTAACCTTGCTAAATCTCTCTTAGACGATTTAGTCAATTTGATTTCGTACCTCATTCCCATTCATCCTCGAGTTCAGCTACTCTATCTCGCCAATTATCGCCAAAAACCTCTTCCACACAGAGTAGTATTTTTCAGTTGAAATTTCAAAAGGATTTTTTTCTTATTTACAATCTGTTTGAAATACATCGTGATAGCAGTAGTGTAGTCTAAGCCCAACTCATCTAAAATTTTTGCAGTTTCTTCTTTCAGATCTTTGTCTAAATTAACGTTTAATCTCTCTTTAGTTTTCATCAAAGTCACCTCTTTTAAGGAAATAAATTTATACACCTTGTGTACTCCTGATTCAACTTCTAAAAAGAAATTCAAAATCTCTAATTATTCCAACTTATACATACAAAAAAAGACCAAAACCCCAAAGGATTCTGGCCTTATTTCTACTAATTAAGCTTCTTGAGCTACTGGATAGACAGATACTTGCTTTTTGTCGCGGCCTTTACGTTCGAAACGTACTACGCCATCAACTTTAGCATATAAAGTATCATCTCCGCCTTTACCCACGTTTACGCCTGGGTAAATTCTTGTACCGCGTTGACGGTAAAGGATTGATCCACCTGTAACAGTTTGACCGTCTGCACGTTTAGCGCCTAAACGTTTAGATTCTGAGTCACGTCCGTTAGAAGTTGAACCGCCACCTTTTTTATGAGCGAAGAATTGCAAATTCATTTTCATCAACATAAGATGCACCTCCTGATTATTGTTTGATTGTTTTTGTTTGGATAAATTGATTGTTCTCTTCTTCAATGGCTTGTAAGCCCAATAACAAATTTTCTAATAAAATTTGCGTAATATTGGTTTGCTCCTGCGTTAATCCTGAAACGAGTTCTGCATAAAGGTAACCACCTTCAACTTCATTCGCATCAATGATGGGTTGTGTTCCTGCTAGTGCGTCAATACCATTAACGGTACTGATTGCTAAAGCGGAAACAGCAGCGCACACAATATCGTGTCCGTATTCACCGGATTGTGCATGGCCAGAGAGTTCAAAAGAAACAATACGGCCTGCTTCATTACGTGTGAATGTACCTTGTATCATTCGGCACCTTCCTTTAGCAGCCTACGCTTTGATTGAGTCAATGACAACTTTAGTGTAAGGTTGACGATGACCTTGTTTGCGGTGTGAATGTTTTTTAGGTTTGTACTTGAATGTTACGACTTTCTTTTGTTTGCCGTGTTTTTCAACTGTACCTTCAACTGTTGCACCTTCAACGATCGGAGCTCCTACTTTCGTAGATTCACCGCCGACTAAAACTACTTGATCAAAAGTGACTTTTTCGCCAGCTTCAACATCTAATTTTTCGATGTAGATCGCTTGACCTTCTTCAACTTTGATTTGTTTGCCGCCTGTTTTGATGATTGCGTACATGCTTGTGGCACCTCCTTATATTTTATACTTAGACTCGCCATCACAAGTGACTTGCGTACTTAAGACTTGCTCTGCGCGGTTGTAGCTGTGGAGTCCACAATTACAACATTCTTAGTTTACTAAAAAAATACTGCTAAGTCAATGATTAAATTATTGACGGGAGACTAGGTTATTCTTTACTATAGAAAGGCGAGGTGAAATACATGGAGTATCCGGAAAAATTGGTGCAGTTGGTGCAAACTCGTTCTAAAGGAATGCAGCTAGAGGGCTTCGTAGCAGGGCAAGGTCCTAAGCAACCGAATTTGATGCTGCTGGGAGAAGCCCCAGGTCGCAACGAAGTGGAAAATCGTATTCCCTTTAGTGGCGCTGCTGGCAAAGAGTTGATCCGCGCCATGGCATCTGTTGGTTTGACTAGAGAAAATACATATATTACTAGTGCTGTTCGCAGTCGACCCTTTAAAGTTGTTCATCGTGTCAATCGCAAAACGGAGCAGTCAGAAACAGTTTATCCTAACCGCACCCCAACGAAAAAAGAAGTACTGGCTCATGCGCCAATCCTTGACTACGAACTGTCAGTGATCGAACCGCCAATTATCGCTACCCTAGGCAATATTGGCTTGCAACGATTATTAGGTTCCAAGCATCACATCACTGAGACTCATGGACAGCTGTATCAAGGTCCTGTCCTAGAATTGAACCCGGAACAAAACGCCTATCAGTTTTCCCGAAAAGAATACCTGGTCTATCCCTTGTATCACCCAGCGGCAATTTTCTATAACCGCTCACTAACTGAAACTATCGCCGAAGACTGGCAACAGCTCGGTTTATTATTGAAAGAGAGGTAACAACATGCGTAATGAAATGATGCATCGCCCGATTGTAAATCAAGATGTTTTACACTATATGCGAACTGAACAAAAACAACTAACTGGAAAATTAGGCGAACTGGAAGCTTATGCTCACGAACAAGGCGTCCCAGTCATCCCCCACGAAACCGTGGTTTTCCTGCAATTTTTATTGAAACAAGTTAAAGCGAAAAATGTCCTAGAAATTGGTACAGCAATTGGCTTTTCAGCCAGCTTAATGGCGGAAACGTTAGGAGAAGACGCCCACATTACCACCATTGACCGTTTTCCTGTGATGATCGAAAAAGCCAAGGTTACTTTTGAAAAAATGGGGTTAACCGATCGCATAACCCTGCTAGAAGGCGAAGCAGCTGATCTGTTGCAATCCCTAGAAGGTCCTTACGATTTCATTTTCATGGACAGTGCCAAATCCAAATACATTACCTTTTTACCAGAATGTCTGCGCTTATTGAAGCCCGGCGGTATCTTGATGGTGGATGATATTTTCCAAGCCGGCACCCTGTTCCATCCAATTGAAGAAACACCAAGAAAAAATCGTGCCATCTATCGCAATTTAAACAAATTTTTGGAAGAAGTCACAAAAGCACCTGATCTGACATCTTCTCTGCTGCCATTGGGCGATGGCGTAGCACTGATTACTAAAGACGAATAAGCTATTCGGAAGACCGAAACAACAAGTTCAAGAAAAATTGCTACATTTTAGTTACTCATTTCAGAAAAAATAGCACTGGGCATAAGTTTAATAATCCTGTGGATGAACAAAACAACAACAAACCTATCTTCTGAGCTTTCTACAGTTCAGAAGGTAACCCACGGCGATTCAATATGTAATCGCAAAACGACCATGTGTGAAAATGATTAGTTTAGATCAACAATTAAGAATAAGAAAACGGTCCATCTGCCGCAAAAATGTCTCTTCAACAAATAAAATAACTAAATAAAGATTGACATTCCAATATAGTTTTTCTATAATAGCTATTGTTGCTAAACTACTTGTGCCAGTAGCTCAGCCGGATAGAGCATTCGCCTTCTAAGCGAACGGTCGGGGGTTCGAATCCCTCCTGGCACGTAATCGTCACTCAAAAAATTTAAAAAAGCTGTCAAATGACTTCAATTATGAACTCATTTGACAGCTTTTTTGATTGTATTTGCTTACTATAGCAGCCTTTTGCACTAAATACTCCAAAGCAATCCTAACTTGAATTAACTCTGTAGCCATCCTTTAGTGGTTTCCCAATTGAAGCAAAAGGAAAAAGAAATATCTGCTACCACTTTGTTCGAAAAATACATCCACATCTCTTTTTATAAGTTTTAAAACTCTAATTGCATTCAGAATGAAGAATTTAGTTTTATTGTACAAATGTTCCTTTCTACAATTGAGAAAAGGCTTTCATTTTGTTATGCTAGTATAGTAAAACAACGAAGGAGGAGATTTTTTGAAAAATTATTTGGATTTAACAGGCCGGGTTGCTGTTGTTACTGGGGCATCTTCAGGTTTGGGCCGCGAATATGCAAAAGCTTTAGCAGAAAACGGAGCAAAAGTAGCGGTTATGGCTCGTCGGCTTGAACGTTTAGAAGAAGTGAAAAATGAAATTGAAGCCGCAGGTGGAGAATGTCTGCCCGTTCGTTTAGATGTTACAGAGGAAGCGGGCGTAGTTGAAGCGGTTCAAAAAGTAGTCGATCATTTTGGCAAAATCGATATCCTAGTCAATAACGCTGGCTCGATTCAAGTAACACCATCGGTTGACTTAACCTTAGCCGACTGGCAACAAGTAGTAGATGTCAGCTTAACCGGCTACTTCCTAATGGCTCGCGAAGTAGGTAAAAATATGATCGAAAATAAATACGGCCGGATTATCAACACCGGTTCTATGTTTGGGATCATCGCCGGCATGCAAATGCCAAACTTAGCCTACAACTCAACAAAAGGCGCCGTACCAAACTTCACTCGCAGCTTGGCACAAGAATGGGCGCAATACAACATTACTGTCAACGCCATCGCACCAGGTATGTTCCCAAGTGAAATGATGGTGGTCGATGAATCAGTGGAACAATTATTACAATTCCGTACACCAATCGGCCGTGCTGGGAAAATCGAAGAACTTTTAGGACAATTGTTACTATTTGCTTCTGAAAACTCTTCATATACAACAGGTCAAACCATTGCAATTGACGGCGGTTGGACTGCGGTATAAACAGAAAAACTCACAAATTTAGCTTTAGCAAAACAAACACCGGTAGAAGGAAATTAAACCCCCTTCTCCGGTACTTTTTAGTTTATTTACCTAACCCTTTTACTCATCAAACAAAACAAATTCCCGATATTTGCGAGCTAAAATGGCTAAAATAATGTTCAATCCCACCATCGAACTGCCTCCGCCCACCACAGGACTTGGCAAATCTGTGATTTCATAATACAGTTGAAAATCGGCTGCCTCACTCAGAAAGCTTTTCCCAAATGAAGTTATGCTGCAAATAGAAACCTTGTTCATTTCTAAGTTTCGAATCGTATTCTTAATCGCAGGTGTGTCACCGCCCAACGACGTCACAATCACTAAATCTTCTGCGGTTAACGTGTGACTGATCATTTCAAAATTGGTTTCACCAGAGATCAAAAAGTTCGGCCGACCGGATAAGAACAAGTCGTTGGAAAAATCCTTCGTGTAATTGTTTTGAGTAAAGCCCGTGGCATACAGATGCAGTTGATTCGCCTGCTTAATCTTATCTAATAAAGGTTGAAAATTCGTTTGTTCCGCGTATTGAAACGTCTGATCGATTTCTTTTTTTAACGAGGCAACTAAATCGGTGGGAGCAATGGTACTTTGCAACAGGGACTCCTCAATGGAATACTTCATGTCGGAAAATCCACGAAACCCTAATTTCTTGGCTAAACGCAGAACCGAACTTTTGGAAGACAATAAGAGATTCCCTAATTCAACAATCGAAAGCTTGATTACCTCTTGGCGATGGTTGCGGATATAGTAAATCATTTCCTGTTCATTTTCAGACAGCGCCTCATAATTCACTTTGATATGTTGGTCGAAATTCATTAGCACCAGCTCCTCTCTTCTTTAATACTAGAAAAAAACCTGCGAGAAATCAAGGAGATTCTCACAGGCTGACAAAAGCTAGGTTAAATGGTAAACAACTGCTTCATAAGGTCGCAGCGGCATCTCGGCAAACGGCTGAGTTGCTGTATCTGAATAATTACTAATCAGCAAGGCTGATTCTTTTTCCAACAACTCCTGCGGCACGCGGACATTCACCTTGTCTTTACTAAAGGAACAAAGAACTAACAAGGTTTCATCTTGATAAGTTCGCAGATAACTGTAAACCGCCGAATCCTCTTCATTTATTAATTGGTACTCTCCCAATTGAATAATCGGATATTCCTTCCGCAAGGCAATCAATTTTTGATAGTGATAAAAGATCGAATTG
The DNA here is from genome assembly GCF_051714625.1 of Enterococcus sp. AZ109. Taxonomy (NCBI): domain Bacteria; kingdom Bacillati; phylum Bacillota; class Bacilli; order Lactobacillales; family Enterococcaceae; genus Enterococcus; species Enterococcus sp. AZ109. Next base: position 1,155,856 of record NZ_JBIOSF010000001.1, read on the forward strand.
GGATCGGCTAATGTCGATTCCACATTAATCCTGCGATTATCTGGTGAATAAGCAATCCATGGTTTGGCCTCAGAAAATCCGCTATTGGCTTCCCCATTCCAAGGCATCGGTGTCCGCGCATTGTCCCGAGATTTCAAATAGACGGCTCTTTTTATATCTTCCAGTGCCTCGCCTGCAGCAGTCATTTCTTGGTAAAAATAGGTGGTCTCAATATCTTGATACTCGGAAATGTCGGTAAAAGGTACATTTCTCATCCCCAATTCTTCCCCTTGGAAAATAAAAGGTGTCCCCTTCATCATGTGCAAAAGCGTCCCCAACATTTTCGCGGATACTTCCCGATACTCGCCATCATCGCCAAAACGGGTGACCGCTCGCGGCTGATCATGATTGCTCCAATACAAAGAGTTCCATCCATGGTCTAATTGGTTCTGCCATTCCGTCAAAGTATTGCGCAAATCACTCAACTTGAAACGAATATCTGAAAATTTGCCAAACTTACCATAGTCCAAATGCATGTGGTCAAAATGGAAAACCATATTTAATTCTTCACGCTCGGGAAACGTATAAAGCTGAGCTTGGGTGCTATTGGTATTGGGTGTTTCCCCCACGGTCATCACATCGTAATGTCTTAAAACTTCTTGATTCATTTCATGAAGAAACTCATGCACCCGCGGGCCATTTGAAGCACCGGCATAATAAGATTTGGTATAAGCCAAGGTATCTGGTGCATCCGGATATGCCGGATCTTTGCTAATTAAACTAATCACGTCCATGCGGAACCCATCGATCCCTAGCTCAAACCACTTACGCATCATGTTATAAATTTCCTGACGAACTGTTTCATTTTCCCAGTTTAAATCAGGTTGTTCCTTGGCAAAGCAGTGAAGATAATACTGATTGCGGCTTTCCACATATTCCCAAGCCGGCCCGCCAAAGGTTGAACCCCAATTGTTGGGAGCAGAGCCATCGGGTTTTGGATCTTTCCAAATATAATAATCAGCATAAGGATTCTCCTGATCTTCTTTAGAGGCCAGAAACCATTTGTGCAAATCGCTGGTATGATTAACCACCAAGTCTAAGATAATCCGAATATTTAATTGATGAGCTTTGTCCAATAACTCCTTGAAATCCTCCATCGTGCCATACTGAGGCAGAATCTTTTCATAGTCAGCGATGTCGTACCCATTATCAACCAAAGGCGAATCAAAAATCGGATTCAACCAAATCACATCAATACCTAGCTTAACTAGATACGGCAATTTTTCAATAATCCCCTGAAAATCACCGACGCCATCATTATTGCTGTCCTTAAAGCTTTGAGGATAAACTTGATAGACGACACTGTTCTTCCACCATTCAGCTGTCATTATTCATCATCCTCATCCATTGTTTGTTGGGCTAAATAATCATTCACATAAATAACCTGCTGCTGGCCCTCTTGAATAGCGCCCCTTAATTGTTCCGGATCGATAGCCGCATCTCCTAACGGCAGCAAGCAAGACATAATCACCGGCAAATTCATGCCAGCAATCAGATGAATATTGGGCTGGGCTAAATATTTGGTAAAGTTTTGATTGACCGATCCTCCCAGCAAGTCGGTGAAAATAATTGCTTCATCCGCTTCCGAAACATCTGCTAACGCAGCATCGATTTCTTCGTTAACCGGTGTGTTAGTGGTGTACGCCGCAATTGTGGTAATCTCTCCCACAGTCGGCATAATATATTCCAATGTCTCTTTCATTCCTACAGCCAAATTGTGGTGGCTGGCTAAAATAATTTTTCGCATAAGCTGCTCCTTTTTTCAAAATCCAAGTTTCGGCAATTTTTATTAAACGCTCAAAACACCAAAGAATGACAGAACTAAAGCTAAGATAATTACGGCAAAGATAATTTGGATCACGGTCATTTTCTTACTGGCAATTAATTTATAAACCGCAATCGTTAGTAGTGCCGGAAGTAGCGCTGGCATAATACTGTCTAAAATTTGAGTTTGAATCGGTAATTCAACTTTCCCTGATTGAAAGACTAACCCGACATTGATTTTAACAACCGAAGGAATCAAGGCACCTACTACAGTCAACCCCATAACCGAAGCAGCTTCAGTAAATACCGATATCTTTTCTCCTAACACTGTCACTAATTTGATCCCAGAAGTATAACCAATGGAGAACAATTTGAATCGGAAGAATAAGAAGAAAATATTCATCAGTAACCAAATAATCGCCCCCGTCGGATTGCCTTCTAGTCCCATGTAAGCCGCAATTGAACCCATGATGGTTGGATATAAAACCCAAACCAGCGTATCACCCACACCAGCTAATGGTCCCATCATCCCAGTTTTAAAGTTTTGGACTGCTTCTAAAGAATCTACACCGTCTTTTTCTTCCATGGCTAAGCTGGCACCTAATAACAAGTTCGCCATCCATGTAGTCGTGTTGAAATATTTATACTGATTATTTAAGGAATCCACATAATCCTCATCATTGGGATGAATTTTACGCAATGCTTTTTCCAGGCCATAAACAACGGCTGGTCCCTGCTGGTTTTCATAGTTGAAAATGTTGCAGGCCATAAACATGTAGCGGAAAGCAGCTTGATTAATATCTTTTTTAGTTAGTTTTGTTTCGGGATTATTCATCAAAGTCATCTCCTTCGTCAACGGTGCCTACTTCAGTCGCCACACCTGGGGTACTCTTTTTCATTTCAGTTGTAAAGAAGTAATACGCCAAGGCGAAACCGACAATTGACACACCTAAGATCGGTAAGTTCAGGTAAGCCGCCAAAACGAAGCCGATTAATAACATCGTCAGATATTTTTTGACTGGCATTACTTGCAGCAATAAAGCAATCCCGACAACCGGCAGCATACCGCCGGCAATAGACAAGCCATCCGTAAACCATTCTGGGACAAAATTCAAAATCAAATTGACAATACGATCTCCGAAAATCACACACAAAGCCGTAGGTACTGCTGTTGATAAGCCAAAAATTACTGGGCCTAACCATAAAATCCGATTCATCTTTTTAAAGTTCATCTTATTCGCTGCACTTTGCGCTGCGTGTGTCACATAAGTGTTCAAGATTTTTGCCAAAACATCCAATTGAATTCCCAGCATTCCCACTGGAACACCGACTGCTAAAGCAACAGCTTTGGCCTCTTCAATATTATTGGTGGTTCGAATCGCTACATAGATACCAACTAAAGCAGCCAATCCCCAGTTAGGCACCGATGAACCACCGATATTTGCCACCCCCAACGCCATTAACTGGAAGGTTCCGCCGATCACCATCGCCGTTGTCATATCTCCCATAATAATTCCTGCAAACAACGCCACCATAATCGGAAACCACGTTGTTACTACTAAACCCTGCTGGTCCCAAACCATCCAAACAGATAATGCTATGATTAATATTCCTTGAATAATTTCCATCAGATTGTCCCCTTACTATTTAATGTATGTTGCTAAACTTTCTTCTTGATCGCCAGGGACAAAGTGGAAAGTCACCGGAATTCCCATCGCTTCTAATTTTTTCAAATCATCAATTTCTTTTTGATCCACTGAAACCATCTTTTTCACTGTTTCTTTTCCTTCGCCATCAAAAATGATCCCGATATTAATTTTCGGAATTTTGACACCGCCTTCAGCTAATCGAATCAGCGTTTCCGGTTCCCTTACAATCATGAAGACGTTGTGACTGTCATACTTGCCTTGATTAAAATTAGTAACCGCTGTCTCAACATCGATAATTGACATGCCAGTACCAGCTGGCTTGCTCATTCGCATCGCTGCCTTTTGCACTTCATCTTTGCAGACTTCATCGTCAACGACCATTAACCGTTTTGCCTTAGTTGCCCCAGCCCACTGTGTTACGACAATTCCGTGAATTAAACGTTGATCGATTCTTGCTAATACCAGTCCCATATTATTTATCTCCCTTTTTTTAAACCTGCTTTTAGTTAAGCGATTTTTGTTTTTTTGTGATCGTTTACAAGTTGAAGTATAGAGCCAAAAACCGTCTCAAACAATAGTTTGAAGCCTTTCTGGGAAAGGACTGTTTTGCTTGGTATAAGTGTCAAACAAGCGGGAAATTTCCCGCAGAAATATCTAGGCAGCAAAAAGACACCTCAAAACAGCTCCGCCCCTAAGACTTCACCTGTTTCAAGATGCCCGTTCTACTATTTAATTCCTGCTACTCTACACCAAAAAACTTCTTAGCAATCGCAACACTTTCCAGTGCATCCTTGGCATAATAATCCGCCCCGACAAACTCCCGATATTCCTCATTTAACACAGCGCCACCCACCATAAATGAAGGAGCTAGGCCAGCATCCTTCACCGCTTGGATTGTCGCCTTCATGTTCTGAACAGTCGTGGTCATCAAAGCACTCAGTCCCACTAGTTGAATATTCCCTTCTCGAATCCGTTCCACTACAGTTCCAATCGGCACATCTTTGCCTAGGTCAATTACCTCAAACCCATAGTTCTCCAAAACCATCTTCACGATATTTTTTCCAATGTCATGGATATCACCTTCCACAGTTGCTAACAGGATTTTTCCATGAGACTGGTTTTCCTGACCGTGAGCATCAAAATAGCTCTTCAACACTTCCTGCGAACGTTGAACCGCTTCGGCTGATTGAATTAACTGAGGTAAGAATAATTCACCTCGCTCGAATTTCCCGCCCACTTCATCCAAAGCTGGAATGAAAAACTCATTAACAATCTCCAAAGGTGTTTTCGTTTCCAACAATTGTTTGGTTAAAGCTGGTGTGTCTTCCTTTTGTCCTTTAAGGATCAACGTTTTTAAATCAGTAGCATCGGTTGACGCTTGCTTGCTGGCAGGTTTTGACTCTGCTACCACATTCATCGCTTGGCTTTTCTCAATATACTCCGCCGCATCAAGGTCTTGGTTGTAAATCACCTTCAGTGCGCGAACGGTGTTCATCAAAACTTCTGACAACGGATTGACAATCGGTGTTGATAATCCAGCAGCTACTCCCGCAGCTAAGAAAGTACTGTTCATCAATTCACGGTTCGGTAAGCCGAATGATACATTACTTAGACCCGCAACAGTCAATACACCTAATTCATCACGCAACAAACTCAAAGTATCTAGTGTCACTTGAACCTGTGCTTGCTGAGCGGAAGCTGTTAAAACTAATGGATCGATCATCACATCTTCTTTAGGAATTCCATATTCAGCCGCTGTACCAACGATCCTCTTAGCAATTGCTAAACGAGCTTCTGCAGTCTCAGGAATCCCTGTCTCGTCCAAAGTCAAACCTAAAACTACCCCACCATATTTTTTCACAATCGGAAAAATCTCTGCCATGCTTTCGGCTTTACCATTCACAGAATTAATTAACGGCTTGCCATTGTAGTATCGAGCCCCAGTTTCAATCGCAGCAATATTCGAGCTGTCAATTTGCAACGGAACCGTGACAATTCCTTGAATTTCTTGGACAGCCTGTTGCATCATACGACTTTCATCGATCTCAGGTAAGCCCACATTCACATCTAGAATGTCTGCGCCAGCTTCCACTTGCTTTAACGCTTCTTTCAACAGATAACTTAATTCGTTATTGCGTAGTGCTTCTTTTAAACGCTTCTTACCAGTCGGATTGATCCTTTCCCCAATTAAGCTCAGACGATTATTTAATAGGACCGTCTGACTGCCAGAAGTTACAGCTGTAACGATCTCTGGCTGGCGTTCAACTACAGCTGTACGATCAAGAATATTTCGCAGCTCTTTAATAAACTCAGGCGTTGTGCCACAGCAGCCGCCCACGATTTGAACACCCTTTTGGACTAAAGTTTCCACTGCTTGCCCATATTCAACAGGTGAGATGCGGTAGACGGTCTGTCCATCCGTCATTTCTGGAAGACCTGCATTGGCTTGAACCATCACCGGAATCTTAGCATAGCGCAACATGGTTTCAACAACCGGCAAAAGTTCCACTGGCCCTAATGAACAATTTACTCCCACTGCATCAACACCTAAAGATTGTAACGTCAATACCGCTGTCAGCGGATCTGTCCCTACAAAGGTACGTCCATCTTCTTGAAACGTCATGGTACAAAAAATCGGTAACTCCGTATTTTCTTTAACTGCCAACACTGCTGCTTTCGTTTCCAGTAAATCCGACATAGTTTCTAAGATAACTACATCAGCCCCAGCTTTTTCAGCCACGATTACTTGTTCAGCAAACATGTCATAAGCTTGATCAAAACTCAACGTTCCCATCGGAGCCATCAATTGGCCGATTGGTCCCATGTCATAAGCGACAAAACTTGGCTCAGCAGCTTTTGCTAACTGAATTGCCGCAGTAATGATTTCTGGTAATTTTTCTTGCTCCAACTTGGTACGGTTTGCTTGGAAAGTATTGGTAGTAATAATATCCGCACCGGCTGCTACGTAGGCATGATGGATTTCAGTAACGACCTCAGGATGAGTCAAGTTAAAATATTCTGGTTCTAAGCCTACAGGTAGACCCTTTTTTTGCAGCATCGTGCCCATCGCCCCATCAAAGAGCAATTGTTTTTCTTTTATTGCGTCTAAAATCTTCATATAATCCTCCGTCGTGGTCTTCGATTATCTGCGATAGCTGCAAGTTTCCTTCATAGAGCAATCACTGCAGCTGATTTTCTTTCGGCGAGGTCGTGCCAGCTTGGGATCGTCAAATAAACCAATAATCGCCGTCACTGATTTACGGGGAATCATCAACAGACTCTCTGACAAATTCAAGCCAATCCGGCGATCAGCTTCCAATACAGCTAAAAAATCTGGCTGAATATCTAAGGCCAAATCCCCATAGCCCGGACTAAAGCGCCGATTCAGCGTTAAGTTTTCCGCCGAAATCGTGTCTTCAATCTCACACTCTACCTGATCACAAATCTTTTCAATGTATTCCGTGCAGCAAGAATCCAAAATCAGACTCTTACTCATCGCAGTTAGCGAATACTGGCGAATCTTACGTTCTACTTCGATTCCCAAAGTTGCCGCTAACAACGCAACTTTTTTCGCATGCTTCAGATGATTGTAAATCGATTTTCCTTTAAAGACCAAATCAGTCCCGATTACTTCAATCGTTTTACTTGTTTCATTAGACTGACAATCAAATATCCGAAACGTGTAACGTGGCTTAGCAATCGCTAAAACTTCCGTCATCAGCTCATCAATTTCCTGATCAACAGCCATAGTCAGCTCCTGTTTACGACGATACCCCAAATAACGCAAAATTTCTTTTTTATCTAAATCGGTCATTATTGTCCTCGTAGTAAAGCCATTGCTTCTTTGGCTACAATTGGTCGATTCATCGCGTACACGTGTACACCATCCACGCCATGATCTAGCAAGTCTTCAATTTGTTTTAGTGAATACTCTAAACCAGCTTTACGCAAGTCTTCAATCGAATGCTCGTACTTATGGATAATTTTAATCAATTCAGACGGTAACGAGGTTCCACACATAAAGATCATTTTCTCAACCTGTCCACGACTCAAAATCGGCATCACTCCTGCAGAAATCGGTGCAGTAACCTTTCCCTTGCGAGCATCCTCCATTAGCCGATAAAAGACATCATTATCAAAAAACAATTGAGAGATAAAGAAATCCGCACCTGCATCTTCTTTTGCTTTTAAATGTTCGATATTTTCGACCCCAGCCAACTGGTCAATATGACCTTCCGGATAGCATGCCGCTCCTACAGAAAAATCAGTATTTTCTTTAATAGAAGCGATTAGATCTTTCGCATAATGAAAGTCTGAAGAACAAGTGTCACTATCAGCGGGTAAATCCCCCCGCAACGCCAACACATTTTCCACACCACCGGCTTTAATGTCCGCTAACAGCTGTTGGATTTCTTCATTGGTGTTAGCAATACATGACAAGTGATGCAAAGGCTCGATTCCGTATTCTTTTTTGATCATAGAAGCTAACTCTAAGGTTTTATTGTCGGCTCTTGATCCGGCAGCTCCGTAAGTCACACTGATAAAATCTGGCTTAATGCCTTTTAATTCTTCTAAGGTTTGGTAAATCGTTTCAATTGCCGCTTCTTTTTTCGGCGGAAAAAATTCGAAAGAAACAACAGGCTTGGTTTGTTGATAGTAATCTTTAATTTTCATTGAGTTCTCCTTTTGAATAATTCTTATTTATGAGAATAGCACATCCCACGAATAATTCAAATCTTTTTCACATTGTTCGTTCATCTGATATTCATTTGCGTTATACTAAAAAACAAACTCACTGAATGAAAGGAGATTTGCATTTGTTCTACAGTATCGGAAAGTTTGCGACTATCACTGGCTTCACCATTGACACCTTACGATATTACGAAAAAGAAGGCATCATTCAACCAAAGCGAGATGAAAACAATCGGCGAATATTTGATGATCGAGATATTGCTTGGTTAGACTTTATCAGAAAATTAAAAATGACTGGCATGAAGCTAAAAGATATCAGGTTATATGCGCAGCTTCGGTATAAAGGTGATGAAACAATCCAAGAACGGTTGGATTTACTCTTTGATCAAGCCGATTTGCTTCATACAAAACAACAAGAGATCGAGGATCATCTCACCTTTCTTCAAAGCAAAATCAGTATTTATCAACAGATGCTTGCTCACAAAAAAGAAACCAGCGAAAGTTAATCGTTGGTTTCTTTTTTGATGACTTGACATGGAGTATACTCCAGCCAATATCCTTGTATTATTCATAAAGGAGGTCACAACTATGGTCAAACAAACATACACCGTAATCACCGGTGCCAGCTCAGGTATCGGCTATGAAACAGCTAGAGCTTTCGCCAAACGGGGGAAACATTTAATTCTCATTGCGCGACGCTCAGAAAAACTGAACGAACTGAAACAAGAACTTTTACGAGAACACCCCACCTTAGATATTGTCATTTTACCAACCGATCTTTCGATTACGAAAAATGTCTACCAAGTTTTCAATGAGGCTGCGGCTTATCCTCTGGAAACATGGATAAACAATGCTGGTTTTGGTATGTATGGACAAGTAGCAGATAACGAACTAAACAAAATCGAAACAATGCTTCACTTAAATGTGGAAGCTCTCACTTTGCTTTCCACCTTATTTGTAAAGAAGTATCAGAACGTCCCGAGAACTCAATTGATCAACATCTCATCAGCAGGGGGCTACACCCTCGTCCCCACAGCAGTGGTTTATTGTGCAACCAAATTCTTCGTCAGTGCCTTTACTGAAGGATTGGCTTCAGAACTACTAGCTACTGATGCTAAGCTGCGAGCCAAGGTACTAGCACCTGCCGCTACTCAAACAGCATTTGGCAAAATCGCTAACAATGTCTCTGAATATAATTATGACCAAGCCTTTGGTACTTACCACACCAGTAAAGAAATGGCTGAATTCCTGTTACAGCTTTACGATAGCGATCAAACCATTGGCTATATCAATCGTGATTCCTTTACCTTTGAACTAAGTCAAGGTCGTTTGCCTACTGCTGTTCATTCAAGCAGCAATCAAAAGCTAGAGCAAGATTAAATTAGTAGGACTATTAGCAATGCCTGCTCATTTTTGGCTAAATTGATATTTTAGCTATAATTTTAGCCAATAAGTTGATACTATAGTTTAACAGGCTCAACTTTTCAGCCAACTTCTAAAGGTTGGAGCATAAATGAAATTATTCGAGGTGAGTAGCATGGCAAATAACCGCTCTAAACAAAATCCCGCAAGATATATTAAGGTTTACAATTCTCTGTTGAAAAACATACGTGAAGGTCTATATGCTGAAGAAGGGAAATTACCTCCTGAAAATATCCTAGCAAAACAAATGGATGTCAGTCGCATGACTCTTAGGCAAGCACTCTCACTTCTGCAAGAAGATGGTATTTTAGAGTCTAGAAAGGGCGTCGGTACGTTTATCAAACAACACGCTTCCGATAAAACCGATGGCTTGGAATATGTAGGAAATGTGTTGAAAAAAGCGGGAATTACCAGTTTTGATACAATTACCTGCGAATCCCGTTTAGATACAGCTGAACTCTATACCGATGATATTTTCCAAAGACAATGTCCGGTCTTGTTAGGCGTTACACTACGTTACTTTGAAAAAGACACTTATCTTGCCGAAAGCTTTTCCATCTTTCCAACTGATATTGATTTACTGAAAGGAAAAGATTTGTCCGATGAAAAAATAGTTACTGAACTAACAACAAAACTGATCTATGAAGAAGCGAAAATGGCCCAATATTCGATAAAAATAATCCCTCGGTCTGAGAATATCATTGAACACTCAGCTGTGAATACTAGCAGTTTAGTTACTTTGATTACTGAAAAATTGTTTGGAGAAAACGGCCAAGTACTATGTTTTACTAAGTACTACCTCCCAATTGAGAACACTGAAATAACCATCACCGGTTATCACAAACCAAGCTAAGTCCAGCGATAAAAAGCTGTCCTTAGCTTTTTTTGTATTGACAGCGCTTTCTAAAGATGGTACTCTAATCACAAATTAGACATCATTTTATACAAGTATATATATAATGTATATTTGTAAATGAAAGGAGTTTGGAAAATGACAAATGAAACAAAAGTTGTCCGTGTTATTCCTATGTTTATGCTGGTTTTTATTTCCTCTGCTACGATGCTTAATGTATTTAACATTATTTCTCCTCAGTTAGTAATTGATTTTGGCATTGAACCACTTACCGTTTCTCTTTTGAGCATGATTGCGATGCTAATGATGGGGGTGGCCTCTGTGGTCTACTCTACACTGTCCGATTACATCAGTATAAAGAAACTTATGCTTTTTGGAATCGCACTGTTAAACATTGGTGCCTTACTAGCCTTTATCTTTACTGGCATTAGCTTTTATTTACTGCTAGTTGCAGTTGCTTTAATGATTTTCGGCGGTACGTGTGGTTCTGGACTAATGATTATTACAGTAACTAAGTACATCTCTGAAAAAGAGCATTCAAAATACTATGGTTATAATACAGCTTGCGTATCTATCTCACAGGCTATTGGTATCTTGCTGGGCGGCTTTTTTGCTACTTACATTGGTTGGCGTTACGTCTTTTTTATCCCTATGGTTTCTCTAGTAGCAGTACGCGCAATTACAAAATATCTGCCTGATGAACAATCAAATTCAAAGGGAAAACTAGATGTTTTAGGCTTATCTTTACTTACACTTTTTACACTGTTCATTTCCCTGTACTTTAACTTTAGCAATCCTTATCTATTACTGGCATCTTTCCTATTGCTGATCTTATTTTTTTGGTACATTTCTAAAGCAAACAATGCGTTTATCAATATCCAATTCTTTCGTAATCGTAATTTTGTCCTTATGATCTTATTAGTCGCCATCTCGTTTGGCTTACAATCGGCGTACTCCTTTTTATTTCCATTTTTGGCACAGTCAATCTACAACGTTACCTTAGATAAAGTATCTATGATCATCCTACCAAGCTACATTTGTGCCGCAATCACTGGATTAAACGGCGGAAAACTGGTGGAAAAAATCGGCAGTTACAAAACCTTGTTGATTAGCTTAGGATTTGGCATCTTCTCTTTGATTTTTGCTGCTCTTTTTATGGACAAAGGTATTCTACTCTTAGGTATAGCGGCTTGTTTATTCTCTTCATCTTTTGCTTTACTATACCCGCCTTTCATGAAGCTGGTTATTGCAACTTTAGATTTGCATCAAATTGGCGTAGGAATTGGCTTTTTTAACTTAATGACTAGTATCGGTCCTTCTGTTTTGATTGTGTTAACTGGAAAAATGATGGAAACACCGACATTACAAATCGGTTTCCTAGGAGCAAACACTGCATATAGTGTTTTTTTCAACATTTTGATCATTTTTGCTGTGCTGCTCTTGGTAGTAATTGGCATACTATTGGTTATCAAAAAAGACTTATATAAAGGAGAAATTAGTAATGAGCTTAAGAATGTGGAGAACTAACGGACCAACGATTGATGTAACAAAATACAATGGCCATTTCGATCTATCCTATGGTTTTGAATCAAAAGAACAAAAGCTGGATATCTTTTTACCCGAGAGCAACTCCGATAAAAAATATCCTGTGGTTATCAGCATTCACGGTGGCGGATATGTCGCTTGTGACAAAAGAAATGAAGAAATGATTACTCCGATGCTTAAAGGATTAGATCGCGGTTATGCAGTCGTAGGTGTTAATTATCGTTTAGCACCAGAATCACACTTTCCACAGCCTGTCCAAGACATTAAGCAAGCAATTCGTTTTTTAAGAGCACGCGCCGAAGAATACCAGTTAGATACTGAGCACATTGTTACTTGGGGCGGAAGTGCAGGTGGTTATATGACGTTGATGAGTTGTTTATTTGAGAATGACTGTCTGTTTGACAATCCCCATGATCCAAATCTCCAACAATCAGCGGCAATTAACGGCGCCGTTGCTTGGTACCCGCAAACAGATTTTTCTACTTCAGATGAAGAATTAAAAATCAACAGTCAAATCAATCGCTTTTTGCGCAAAGAAATTACTGATATTCATGAAGAATATGAACCAGCCTTTCCATCAATGGAAGAAAATGAATTTCCTTTCCATGAGGCACCAAATGGCGTTGTTGAGAAATTTCTAGGTGTTCCCCTTGGAGAGGCTTCAGCGATTATTCAACAGGCAAGTCCCATCAACTATTTAAAAAAAGGAGTACAACTGCCTGCTTTATTGATCCAGCATGGCAGCGATGACGAAATCCTTCCTATGCAACAATCGATTCGTTTTGCTATTCAAGCTAACGAAGCTTGCGAAAGCAATAACGTCCAATTGGAAATTATTCCTCACGCAATTCATTCCTCCGTTTTATTTGAAACAGAGAAGAATTTGAATCGGGTATTTGATTTTATCGACACCGTTTAAGGATGATTTTACAATTAGCTATCTAACTGCAAACAAAATAACCGGTTACAACTAATTTTATTAGCTGTAACTGGTTATTTTGTTTGCTTATGCAAGATTTGCTGATTTTTGATGCGATAGTTTTTTTGATATAAAATCGTCATGAAGGTCAAGAATATCGCCATAAAAAACAGAATTACTTTCACGATATGCATAGATTGTGTATTAACTAAAAAGCCAACAAAAGGGAGATAAATAATTGGTTTGCCCAGTAAATTACGGAAATGAACCAAGCCCATTTCCATCTGCTTTACATTGTCACCCTTCACAGAATAACCGTGAATTCGCTCATCAACTGCTATTACTCGACTAGTCTTAATCCTGCGACTTTGATTTTCATAATAAGTAATGGGATCACCTACCGCAGCTTGCTCATCTGCCCGTTGAACAAATAAGAGCCCGCCTTTACGATAATCAGGAGCCATCTTGTTGTCTTCAACAACATATGGCGTGACATTGAGCAGATGAGGCATAACAATAACTACAGTGGATATAAAAAAAAGAAAAAGAATTATCACACCATATAATACAGTTATTTTTTTGTAGTAACTCATCAGTTAATCCCTCCATCCAATAAATTTCAAATAGGCTTATAATCATCATATCACATTTATCCTAGCAATCATCAATTAAGTTATCTATATTCGCTTACTTATTTTTGTTTTCTTACTGTTTTCATTATGATACTATTGTTATATAGGTTTACTGAAACTAAAAAATATAATTGAAAGATGAGGCATTATTTTATGTCCCTTAAATCAGGGAAATTACAGAATAAGCAACGCTTAATCGCTGAATTGTTCCCCATCATTTCTATCACAATAATATCTGTTATTTTATTAACATCTATTTGGGCATTTTACCAAGCAGAGAAAGATGTTAAAAAAACAGATGTTATTGAATTGACTGAAAATTGGATGTTTTTTGTTGAGAATCACTCTGATCAGCGTCTCACTACGTCCAATACTCGTAGGATTGAGTTTGTTGATCAAGAGGAATCTTTGATTATGCAACAATCACTACTGCAGATCTTTCAGCAACCTGAACTGATTCTGCGAGCCAATCATCAATGGCTAACCGTCTTTTTAGATGATGAACTTTTGTATCAATACAAAGAAACAGCTACCCAGAAGAATCCTGGACGATTATTTACCAGTATTGCTTTGCCGGATGATTACCGGCATAAGACTTTGCGAATCATTTTATCGAGTCCCTATAACTATTACGCTGGACTACCCGCTCAAGTATTCTTAGGAGAAGCAGCTAAAGCGAAGTCCTTCTTTTGGCTCCATGCCTGTCCTCAATTGCTGCTCTTGTTCATTTGTATAAGTATCAGTTTGGGAGGGACGATCTTATTTGTCAGGTATCGAAAACGAGAGCTGACAAATAAGATCACCACTGGTCTATTATGCGTTTTCGCTTTGTTAGCCGGTTTGCAGGTTCTGGTCAGTACAGTTCCTTTCGTTTGGACACTGTCGCCGGAGACCTTGTCCCAGCTATACAGCGTTACCGCACAATTTATTCCATTAGTATTGACAACTTATTACTGGTTGCGTACATCAAAATATCGGAAGGGTTACTTTCCAGTCATAGCCAGCCAGTATACACTTTTAGGGTTTACTATCATTAGCCTGCTGACAAAACAGTTGCTATTACCGGATATTTTGCAAATCGTCAGTGGCTTGAATGTCTTTCTAACGCTTTACACCGCCTTGATCTCTTTACTGGAAGCCGCTGATGATAATCCTTTTTACATCATTTGTGCTCCTGGTATTGTTACTGGGGCAGTGATTCATTGCTTTTTCTATCTTCAGTTGTTTATCGGTGCCGCCAACTTAATCATCGATTGGCCGTTGATTGTCTTTACAGGATTAGCTGTCTTACTTTTTGGTTATCATTTTGGAGAAATCCATGTTGCAATAAAGCGGCAAACGAACGAAGAACATTTCGCTACTCTTTGTGCTGACTGTTACGAAGAAAAATTTATCCAGCTTTACACTTACTTCAGTAAAAAGATTTATGATGAAAACAACAAGCGTAGCTTACCGATTGGTTTAGTCCTAGAGCAACTGCAGACTCATTATCAGAAAGCTTTTGCTCAACAGCATGGAAAATTAGTCTGCGAATTTTCATTACAGGACCCTGCACAGCTTTTGGATCAAGACTATTTACGTTTGTTTATTCAAGTTTTTGAAAAATTGCTGGATGCTAAACAATCTCGAGGCTGTGATGCAGTTCTTAAAATACGACAGACAAACAATGAATTAACGATTGAAAGTCAACTGGATTCCTGCTCTAAATTACAGCCAGTCAGTCACTCCAATTTAAGCTTTTACCGAAAAAAAATACAGGCTCTGGTTGAAGAAAAAAAAGGACAATATCAATACGCAGAACATCAATTAATCATTCATTTAGCCTACTAAAAAAGACTTCATAGACGAAAAAGGAGCAGAAAACCTATTCCATCTAGGCTTTCTGCTCTTCTGTTTAATAAATCAAACTTAAAAATTCTTCCTTTGTAACATTGCCAAAGTAATGAGACAAATCAATTTGATCAATATCAGCTTCTAAGGCAGCTTTTTCATACTTAGTACCAACTAATTGATCTTCCACATCTTTAATCTCACCTAATCCGAAGAAATCACCGAATATTTTTGCTTCTTTAATTTCTCCATCCGCCACATTTAAGCGAACCTCAATCGAACCGATGGCAAAACGTTGCCGACGTTCTAGATTAAATTCAGGCGAACGACCATAATTCCAATCCCAGTTACGGTAATATTCATCGGAAATTTGATTGATGGCTTTCCAATCTGCCTCATTTAGCTCATGGGTTTTGACTTGATCGACACTATCTACGCCAAAGATTTGCAACAAAATCGCTTGTCGAAACTCTTCGGTCGTCATGTTTTGCTTTTCTTCTGGCAAGAAAGGCTTAATGTTGGTAACCCGTGAGCGAATTGATTTAATGCCCTTTGATTCGATCTTATCTTTGCGAACTTTCAAGGCGTTCACTACTTCATCCACATCACTGTCAAACATCAAAGTACCATGAGCAAACATGCGTCCATTGGTTGAATACATCGCATTGCCTGAGAATTTTTTATCCTCGATAACCAGATCGTTACGACCTTTCAATTCAGCCCCTTTGACACCTAATTTATGCAAAGCTTTGACGATTGGTTCTGTCAACTTTTTAAAATCGCGGAAGGAATTGCCATCATCAGGCATTATAAAACTGAAATTTAAATTACCTGTGTCATGATAGACTGCTCCGCCACCACTTAAGCGACGAACCACTTTAATGTCGTGTTCTTCCACATACTCTTTATTGATTTCCTCAATCGTATTTTGATTACGACCGATAATAATGGAAGGTTCATTTATATAAAATAATAAAATCGGTTCATCTAATGGCATATTCCGCAATAAATAGGTCTCAATTGCTAAGTTTACTCGAGGGTCACGTTCTTGATCATTTGGCACGTAAAGCATTCAATCATCTCCTAAATAATAAATTGTTTATGGGGAGCAGCCAATTCTACCAGAATATCTCCGCTTGCTGCTTGCGCTTGCTGACGAAGTTCTTCTAAGTCGCCATGCTGCGGCAAATGGGTTAATACTAGTTTTTTCACTTTCGCATTTTTAGCAAAACTACCAGATTCCTGTGCAGTAAAGTGCGCTTTGTGACGTTCATTCCCATTAAATAAGTACGTATCCGCTAAAAACAGATCCGCATCTTTAGCAAATTCGTTAAAGCTTTCTAAATAACCAGAATCTCCGGTAAAGACAAATACTTTACCCGTCGACTCCTCCACAAAACGCATTGCAAAACAAGGAACAGGATGGATCGTTTTCATAAAGGTAACGATAAACGGTCCAATTTTCAACTCTTCTGCTTCAAAATATGGTCGACCTTCTGTAACGCCCTCCATTGTTAAATCATTGAAATGGAAATCATCTTCGGTATGTCCATAAATCGGTAAAATTGGTTTGGGTACTTGAGTTGGATACAGCTGCCAATAATATTGCAGCACACCTAAATCAGCAATATGATCATGGTGATAGTGAGTCAAAATAACCGCATCTAATTCTAACGGATCAAGTTCTTTCTCCAGCTCCACTAACGTTGAACTGCCAGCATCTAACAGCAAATTAAATTCCCCGCTTTGCAGCAAGTAACTAGTAGTCCCTTGCCCTTCATAAGGATATGCCCCTAAACAGCCTAAGACTGTTAGTTTCATTAAATCGTCCCCTTCACATCGATTTTTTCCTGCAGCGCTTGGTCGTAAAAGGCTGCATCCGCCACATTAGCATAAGCTACTGCCCAAAGAACGGGAAAGACTAGTAATAAAATCCCTAAAATATACCAGCCAATAAAGGAAAGCTGAAGTAAAATATATTTACCCCAACGATCTTTGATCAAATCCCACGCCTTTTTAATACAATCTGTCGGACTTAATTCTGGATAATCAAATTTCAAATATGTCGCAAAACGGAACAATCCCGCCACGATGCTGCTGATAATCGCATATAGAATTACCGTAATTAAAAATAGTAACACAAAGCCCGCACTGGCAAATCGATTCACCATTGAAGAATCTACCGCACCTGTTCCTAAAACTAAACTAATATAAAATCCTAGTCCACCTTGCAGCAGTAACGGAATAAAGATTGCAAAACCTATTACATACTGGATAATAGAAGCGATCACGTTAATAACCAGCAGCGGAATGTAATACTTCCCTTGAAATACAACAAATAGCTGAGCAATATCCGCTCGACCACCGCGAGTGACAAACAGTCCCACATAATACAAGGCATAACTAAACGCAAACAGGACAAAAATACTGATAACAAATGACATGATGGTCTGAACACTTCCACTATTAACTACACCCGTGACCCGATTCACAGCCATCGTTAACAAAGAACTCAAAAAGATTATTCCCGCATTTAGCCCCCACTGCCCTCGTAGACGCTCTTTGGCAATCTTTCGATATTCACTAACTTTCATTTTTTCCATTTTCCAGCTCCTAATTCTTATTTAATAATTTTTGATTTCTGCTAATGCCTCATTATCTAAACGTGCAACTACTTCTGTTACTAGTCGAACAGTATTCAAGTAATCATCCTCATGAATAATTGTTGTATGCGAATGTAAGTAACGTACGGGTACCGTGATTGCTAACGACGGCACGCCATCCCGCGTTAAGTGCATTTGTCCTGCATCCGTTCCGCCACCTGCGATAACAGTATATTGGAAGGGAATATCTAATTCTTCCGCTACTTTGATAACGAAATTCAGCAAACGTTTATGAGGAACCATTGAAGCATCATAAATCAAAACTTGTGGTCCTTTACCTAGAACAGAATCTGCTTCTTTCGGTGTCATCCCCGGTGTATCCCCCGCCGTTCCCGTGTCCAAAGCAAAAGCGACATCAGGGTTCACTAAGTGGGAACTAGTTCTTGCACCACGCAGCCCAACTTCTTCTTGCACATCACTGCCGGCAAATAAAACATTGTGATGTTCCCGTTTCGAAAGGTTTTCCAATACCCGCAAGGAAACGGCGGTTCCAATCCGATTATCCCAAGCCTTAGCCAACAAAAATTTAGAATCATTCATCCGTTTATATTCAATATAAGGAGTCACCATATCTCCAGGTCGAATGCCCCAATTTTTGGCTTCTTCTTCACTGGAAGCCCCAATATCAATAAACATGTCCTTAATTTCAAACGGTTTTTTCCGTGCTTCAGGCGTCAAGACGTGGGGTGGTTTTGAACCAATCACGCCATGAATCATCTTGCCATCCATTGTTTTGATTTCCACCTGTTGTGCTAGCATGACCTGATTCCACCAGCCACCAATGGTTTGGAATTCCAAGAAACCTTTTTCGGTAATTTTAGTTACCATGAAGCCAACTTCGTCCAAATGACCAGAAATAAACACTTTCGGTCCGCCTCCGGCACCATGTTTAGCGATGACACTACCTAAGCCATCAAAAAAGATATCATCTGCAAAGTCCTTGGCATAGGATTTGAATACCTCTCTTACCTCGTCTTCATTACCAGCAATACCACGGGCTGAAGTTAAATCAATTAATAGCTGTTCTTCTTTTTGATCCAATTTATTTCCTCCTTGTTGCTACTCCAGATTTTCACACTTTCCAGTATACCATTGTCAAAAAAGTTTGCGTAGTCTAGAAGGTTTTAATTGGTATAATATATGCGAGGTGAAGAAAATGGCACGTTTGCTATCCATAGAATTAACCATGATGGTGATGATCGAAAATGAAGAAGGAAAAATACTCGTACAAGATCGGCAAAAAACTGACTGGCCTGGCTGGACATTTCCCGGTGGACATGTGGAGGAAAATGAAGGCGGCTTGCAGGCAACCATTCGAGAAATTCAAGAAGAAACAGGACTTACAGTTACACCTTGTTTAAAAGGTATCGCAGAGTGGAATCATTTGAGCACCAAAACTCGTGAGTTAGCGCTTCTATATACAGCTCAAACCACCAAAGAACCACATAAGGATGCTTCTTTATTTTGGGTTGCTAAATCAGAATTACAATCACAGACTTTAGCAGGAACCCTGAATGAACTATTGCCCGTATTTTTCTGTGAAATTCAACATTATTATAAAGAAGATTAGCATTATCTTGTAAAAAGACTATGTTATATACGGCGATTTCTTGGTAAAATAAGGAAAAATAGAGAGAAGGTACATTATGCGCGGATTCATCTCTAACGACCAAAGAGTTTATCGCTACGAATCTCCTTTTTTATTGCAGGGAGAAAATGATTTGTCACTAAGCGAGCTGCGTAATATTTTCATCCGACAGCTAACTGGCAATCCTCAGGCAAAATATGTCGCCAACAATTATGCACTGGAAAAAGACAAGCGCACCATCTCGGTTTGGCGCAAAGACGGAAAGGTCTTGTCAAATGACGAACAGTCTCGGATTGACCAAGTATTGCCGCGGATTTTTGAGATGTATTAAAAAAAGGACCCCGTAAGGCCCTTTCACATGACTTATTTACTGACGGGGTTTTCCCGTCGGTTTTTTTATTAATCCAACGCAGCCTTTGCTTCCTTTCCTGAAAGACGCAAGCCACCCTTTTCTCTCATGGTAACTAAATGAATCACTAAGAATACTGCAGTGAAGGCCAAAAGAATCAGTGATTGCTGAATGAATGTATCTCTAAACGCTTGATTAAAATTGGTGCTATTGCCGATCAGCTCATTATTCTGTGCAAACCAATAAGTCGGGAAGAAGGCTGCAATCTTACTTACTGCATCTGGCAAAATATCACTTGGAACAAATACTCCGCTGATAAAGCAACTGCCCATAATAAATACATTGCTGATGCCGTTGATCGCTTCGCTGTTTTTAATCAGACTAGCCACCAACACCGAGAAACTAACCATTGTTGAAAAAAAGATCACTGTATTCAAAATGAAATAACCAGTTGCGGCTTCAAACGTACTTTTAGAAGCCACGAAAACAAAAGCTAGGAAGACAGCTAGACAAACGGTAGAGTAACTAAGACTACCTACTGAAATCTTCCGAGATAGTTTGCGGCGTGAGATGGGTGAACAGCTGTTGCGATCACGAATTTCTTTACGATTAAAGGCTAAGTTGATTACTGCATAACCGCTGAAAATAGTCATGAACAAGCCGTAGGATAACAAGTTGTAAATTCTCGCCTTAACCATTTGAACCTGTTTTTGATGATAGGTTGCGTCAAAGTGAACAGTCCCTTCTTGACTTAAGGTATCTTTAGTCAAGTTCAACAATTCCTGCTGACTGACTGCTGGCATCTCTTTTTGAAAGGTCTGATAGGTATTCAAGAAGTGGTTAATCGTTGTATTTACTAGTGTTTTTGAAAATGTACCGGGTTTAGTTTGACTATCCACTGTCACCGCTTTACCAGCTGCTAAATCCGTACCAAAGTTTGCCGGAATCGTCAATACATACTCTGCTTCATCAAAGTATAGAGCATCATCTACCCCTTTTTGCGAATTATCTTCCAAGGTCACCCGCTCATGCTGATTAGTTAATTGCTCGGTTAAACTGCGGCTAACAGCAGAATCATCTTGATCGAAGATAACAATTTTTGCTCCTGCCAAGTCCACATCATTTTCCTTCATTTCACCGGAATAAAAAATCGTGATAACGCCAGTAATCAAAATCCCTAGCAGCAAAACTCCCTTGTTGCGTTTGATAATTTCAATAATTGCTTTATAGGTGGTCATATTGAACCTTCCTTTCGAAATAGTAGCTTACCAGCATGAAGACGACCGCAAAACCAGTCAACCAAATCATGTTTTGGTAAAAGGGCTTCAAGGATTGATAATAGAACAATTGATATAGACTATCACTGATCAAATTGACCAGATTAATTCGCCCTAATAATGGAAGATTTACATCAATCCAGTGTTTCAGAGTTTGCGTTCCCATCATACCAGCGAAAAAGCTCATAGCCATGGAAATCCCTACCCCAAGTGATATCTTTTGGTGAAAATCCCATTTTGAGAATAGATTCCCCACCAAAGTACCAAAGGACAAAGTCGCTAACGAAGCAACAGCATAAACCAATAAAATATACAGCCAACGATTGCCAAAGTCAACTTGATAAACAAAACGGAAAACCGCTAAAATCAACATACTTTGCAAATAGAACAACAGAAAGCTGGCTAAAAGATTAGCCGTTGCCACCATTAATTTGTTCTTCGGCATAATGCATAGACGAATGCCGTTAGAAGACTGATTGGCTTGTTGGTCATTGGCATTTCTTAATCCCCACATGAAGCCGTACATAATTCCCATCGCAACTAGCGTAAAGAAGTAAAATGACTTGATACTATAATTGCTGGATTCGTGACTCTCGGTAACAAATTCTGTATCGCTGAAGGTATCTTCGGACAAATCCTGCGGCTGGACACTGCCGGAAGCTATTAAGGCTTCAAATTCAGCCGTTCGTTGAATATATTGGTTCAAAAATTCTTTTAAGACAGTTTGCGGAATCCCGTTTTGGCTAACCGACAGGGAAATATCCTCCGGCGTAATCTCATAGTAGCCGGCAATCTCATCATCGGCTAGCTGAGTAATTGCTTCTTGCTTGGTCAAACGTTCTTCCTGATAAACCGGCTCACCATCATTTTCGATCGACGCCAGCACTTCAACAAACATGTCGGTCTTTTGCTCATCTGTCGAAACGATTCCTACCTCAGTCGTTTCCAGGCTGCCTACATCATCTAACCCGCCGAATGCCAAATTAAACAATAGGCCTAGAACAACCGGAAAGGCAAAGGTCCAAAAAAGTAAGGTACGGTTTTGTAGTAGAACTTTAATTCGGTAAATCATTAATCGTATAAACATCTGACTTTCCTCCTAATCTCTCAGCTCTTTACCGGTTATTTCCAAAAATACATCGTTTAAGGTTGCTTCTTCCGTCTGTAGATTGGCAAAAGGAATGTTTTCCTGTTCCAAATAGCTTAACAATGGCAGCATGCTTTCCTTCAATTCCATCGTCCGTATCACCAGATGCAACTCATCGTAGCTGATATCCAAAACTCCCGGCAACTCATTGATTGCTTTTAATTGGGTTTGTGAAATTTCTGGAACTTCTAGGATCACTTTTTCGTTGGTGCGAACCATGTTTTTCAACTGTTCCTTGGTACCTTCAGCAATTACCTGACCTTGATCAATAATCACGATTTGGTTGCAGAGAATTTCTACTTCTTCCATATAGTGAGTGGTATAAACAATCGTGGCACCCTGACGATTCAATTCCTTGATGCTTTCCAAAATTTTATTGCGACTTTGGGGGTCGACTGCAACGGTAGGCTCATCTAGAAAAATCAGCTCAGGTTTGTGGACAATACCACAGGCGATATTTAACCGACGCTTTAGTCCGCCGCTTAGCTGTTTAGGAAAGAAGCGGCAAAATTCTTCCAGACCAACTAAGGAAATCACTTCATCAACATATTGATTGCGAGTTTTCTTGTCATTTACATATAAACCACAATAATAATCGATGTTGTCTCGAACTCTTAATTCCTCAAACACAGCGATTTCCTGAGGTACTACGCCGATTTTTTGTTTAATGTTGTATTTTTCTGGACTCATGTCTTCACCGAAAATTTTGATGCTGCCACGATCGTAAGAAAGCAGCGATAGCATGCAGTTAATCGTAGTAGATTTCCCACTGCCGTTTGGTCCTAGTAATCCTAAAATTTCTCCTTCTCGTACTTGTAAGTTTAAATGGTTAATGGCCGTGAAATCGCCATAGCGTTTGACTAAGTTTTCAATTTCGATCATCATGAGGAAAAACTCCTTTTCTTTTTCTTATTACAATGACTATAATGGAAAAGAAGTAACAGGAATAGTGAAGATATGCTAAACCCACTATGACAAATGTCATATTATCAGGAGGTGCACATGACAAAATATATGTATTGGTTAGAATACCTCTTCTTTTTTATCATTGGAGCTCTCTTATTATTTAGTGAAACTTTTCAACCGACTAACGTCTGGTATATTCTAATAGCTCTTCTATTTTTGGCTCCTGCACGGCTGTTGCCGATCAATTTGGGATCGTGGCTAACCTTTGTTGCTGTGCTAATTACAGGGATCTTATGGCCCAATATGCTCTTTTTTATGCCTGCAAACCTACGAATTATTTGGCAGGAGCAAGCTAAATATGACTGGCTCGTCCCATTTAGCTTGCTGATTGTTTTGCTTCAACCGGTCTTGCCATTATTCATCCGCCTAATTCTAATCAGCTTGGCTGTTTTTTCCTTGTATTTGTGTTTGAGGGATCGTGATTACTTGCGTTTGAGCAATGAACTTTTACAACTGAAGGATGATAGCTGGGAGAAACAAGAACTATTGAGAGAGCAAAACGAAGAGCTACTGCGAACCCAAGAAACCTTTGTAGATTTAGAAGTAGCAGAAGAGCGGAACCGAATTGCTCGAGACATTCACGACAATGTCGGTCACCTACTTTCCAGCGCCATTATCCAATTAGGAGCCCTGGAAGCAATTAATCAAGAGCCTACCATGCAAAAATTGCTGATCCAATTAAAAGAAACCATCCATACCGGTATGGACAGCATCCGTCAAAGTGTTCACAACTTGCATAGTAATTCATTAACCCTGGAAAAAGCTATCCAACTGTTATTGGCAAATTTCCGCTTTTGCCCAGTTATAATAGAAGGGATTATTCCCACATCACTCGCTAAAGGACAGGAAAAGGTCATTCTAGCAATCATAAAGGAAAGCCTATCTAACGTGATGAAACACAGTCAAGCTACTAAGGTCCAGCTGATTTTTGACGAATTACCCGCTTTTTATCGCCTGAAAATTCTGGATAACGGAAAATTAATTCCCGAAAACCCTGAAATCAGCAGTGGGATTGGGTTGACCAGTATGCGCCAACGGGTTCAGAAAATTAATGGACAGCTGCATGTCCATCCTTCTGACCAAGGATTCCAACTCAACATTATTTTACCAAAGGAGGCACCCGATGATACGAGTAGCTGTAGTTGATGATGACTGCCTAGTAACAGAATCATTAAAAACCATTTTAGAAGCCAGCGGAGAAATTATCGTTGTTGGCACTGGTAATTCCGCTCCAGAAGCGGTGGCTTTGTTTCTAAAGGAGCGGCCGGATGTATTGTTAACCGACATCCGTATGGGAGAAAGTACTGGCATACAAGCTGCCAAGGAGATTCTGCAGCAAGTCCCGGATGCAGTAATCTTACTGTTGACTACCTTTTCTGATGATGAGTATATTCGCGAAGCCTTGAGCTTAGGGGTCAAAGGTTACTTAATCAAGCAGAACCTGTCAGCTATTGTTCCAGCTATCAAAGCAGTGAACAGCGGACAATCCGTATTTGGTACTGAGATTGTCGGCAAACTGACAGAAATTTTACAAAATGGTCCAGCTAAAAAGGTTCACGATTATCAGCTGTCGGATCGAGAGGAAGCTATTTTGTTAGAGGTGGCTCACGGCAAGAACAATAAAGAGATCGCCGAAGCACTTTTCTTAAGTGAGGGAACTGTGCGAAATTATCTCAGCCAGCTGCTAGAAAAATTAGAAGTCCGAGATCGAACTCAGCTAGCCATTTTTTATTATCAAGAGTATCAATAGACAATAGATAAGTATTGCTCATAAAAGATATACCGACCTTAGATTGCTAGTTTATATAACTATTCGAAGGTCGGCATTTTTATAAATAATCCTTCTATAAATCCAAACCTATATTTCTTCCATTATTTCCATAAAGAGAAATGCCCCTCATGCTATACTAAAAACAGACTATTTGTAGGAGGAATTTTATGAAGGATGCAACTTATTGGAGCGAGCAATTCAAAGATAAGAAGATAAGCTTGCCTGAATACTATAACGAGTTAAATAAAAAAATAGAAAAACACAATCCGACCCTGAATGCTTTAGTGGAATGGTCTTTTGAGGAATTACAGCAGCAAGTCGAGAGCATTTCGTTCAAAGAAAATTCCCCTTTCGCTGGTGTACCAATCACTTTGAAAATGTTATCTGGTCAAGACAAAGCTGGTTGGAAATCTACTAGCGGCTCGCGATTATTTGCTGACTCATTCGCTGGAAAAACTGCCAACTTTGTAAAAAAATTAGAGGAAGTAGGCTTTATACCTGCTGGACAAACCAATGCTCCAGAATTCGGCTTTAAAAATATTACGGATCCAAGCCTTTATGGACCGGCAAGAAATCCTTGGAACACCGCTTATTCACCTGGCGGTTCCAGCGGCGGTGCGGCAGCGGCTGTAGCCAGCGGACTATTTCCCATTGCTGGGGCTAGTGATGGTGGGGGATCGATTCGAATTCCTGCTTCCTTTTGCGGATTAATTGGGCTAAAACCTACTCGTGGAACAATACCAACAGGTCCAGGAGGCTGGCGTGGCTGGCAAGGAGCCTCCATTGATTTTGCCTTGACTGTTTCTATGCGGGATACGGAAAAATTATTCTATGCTTTACGAGGAAATGACAAAGCAGCTCCGTATCATCCTCCGAGAGATGAATGGCAGCAACACGCAATTCCAAAATCGCTAAAGATTGCTTATCTGACAGGCTCTCCAGTTGGCACTCCTGTCTCAGACGAAGCAGTAAAAGCAGTGGAAAGCAGCTTAAAGCAGCTTACTGCCTTAGGACATGTGGTCACAGAAATTACTTGGCCGGTTGATGGACACCAGTTGATTCAAAACTATTATTTAATGAATGCTGCTGAAACCTCTGCGATGTTTGACGGTATTCAACAACAATTGGGCCACCCACTTACTATAAATGATATGGAATTAATGACCTGGGGAATTTATCAATATGGCGAAAAGGTGCCTGTGAAGAAATATGTACAGGCCCTAAACCAATGGGACCATACTGCTGCTGCCATGGAAGAGTTGTTTACTCAATATGATTTATTCTTAACACCAACTACGGCCTTTTCCGCACCAAGAATTGATGAAGATCTGCAAAGCAATACTATTCGTGAAACTTTGGTTGACGCTGAAAAACTTAATGAAGATCAGTTAGAAAAAATGGTCTATGATATGTTTGAAAAAAGTTTGGCTCTTACCCCATTTACCCAACTGGCTAATTTGACAGGTCAACCAGGCATCAGTCTACCTACGCATCTGACAGCTGAAGGTCTGCCGTTAGGAATTCAATTCATGGCTTCAAAGGGACGGGAAGATTTGTTACTAGCAATCGGTCGTCAACTAGAGACTCAGAAATCCTTTATTCTACCTGAGACCTATAAAGAATAAAGCAAGAATTCGTTTATGATAAAATGAAAAATGGCTGGACAAATAATTGTCTGGCCATTTTTTCATTAACTACATTCATTAGAAAGATAATTTCCCAGCAACCTTGGCTTTAACATTTACAGCCTGTTTGGGTAAATAAGCCAATGGAATCACTTCAATAGAAATCGTTGCTAATGCTTCTTTGGCTGCACCAGCTTCCACCGCCGCATTTTCTGCTGTTTGAAGTGCTTGGGCTACCACTGCCTCTTGCGTCGTTCCTTCTAATGAATAGACCGAATTCACTTCGCCAGAAACTTCACCTAAAGCAGCACCAATCGCATTCGCCGCATCATAATTTTCGGGAATGATCACTTCTGAAACACCACTCATTTTCTGGGGTAAAATAATACTTCCACCACCAACTAGAATGACTGGTACCTCGCCACTATCAGTTTTCATCTGGTCAATTGCATCTTCGATTAACTCCTTAATTTTTTCTTTGGCACCAGCTACTAATCCTTCATCCAAATGCGGTGATTGCGCACCTGTTACTTCGTGATTTTGACGATTAGCGATAGCAATATCCGTCGCACAAAGCGTCTTCCCTCCAAATGATAAGCTTTCCTCTAAAATACGATAGCCTAAGCTTTCAGGTCCTACCTTGATTGCTTCATCTTGAGTGATAATCGTTCCACCACCAAGTCCAATGGACAATACATCCGGCATTCTAAAGTTCGTACGAATACCACCAATAACTGTTGCTAAAGAAGATTCACGAGGAAATCCCTTCTTCAAAACACCAATATCAGTAGTCGTCCCACCAACATCTACTACAAGTGCATTCTTTAAGCCGCTCAAATGTGCAGCCCCCCGAATTGAATTGGTCGGTCCACAACCAATTGTTAACACAGGATAACTTAATGCTTTGGATAAATTCATTAATGTACCATCATTTTGGCAAATATATACATCTGCTGAAAGTTTATTTTTCATGAGAGCTTGTTGCAAGCCTTGAACCATTTCGACAATAGTCTTCGTCAAAGCGGCATTTAGAATACTAGCATTTTCTCGCTCCAGTAATCCTACAGAACCAATTTCACTAGAAAGTGTGACTGGTACATTTAGTTCTTCCGTCACTATTTCAGCAACAAGTCGCTCTTGCTGATCATTCACTGGGGAAAAGACACCAACTATCGCAACAGCCTCCACTTTCCCTCTCAATTCTTGACAAGCTTCGCGGATTTCTGCTTCATCGATTTCAGCTATTTTATCACCATTGTATTCATACCCGCCTGCAACAATAAAAGAACGGCAGTCCATCTTAGCGGCAAGATCCTCAGGCCAGCCCACCATCGGTTCAACTGAAGTAGTTGCTGGCTTTGCTAGTCGTAAGATTCCAACTTTGCTTAACTCTTTGCGTTGAACAATTGCATTTGTACAATGGGTGGTTCCCAACATAACAACTTTAATTTCTTCCGCTGGAATATTCGTTTTTAGTAATACCTTTTGAATAGCTAGATCGATTCCTTGACTCACATCTTCCATTGTAGGGCTCTTTACTTTCCCAACGCATTGCAGCTGTTCATCTAAAATCGCACAGTCTGTATTCGTTCCGCCAACGTCAATCCCAAGTCTATACATTTGCATTATCTCCCATCAAGTTCTCCACTGGAACGTAATCAATATCATAGCCAAAATATTTGGGTCCGGCGACTTCGATTCCGCGAGTCGTTCGCCACTTTGGATCACAAGGCAGAGCGATCATATGAACTCGAGCACCATATCGTAATGTTTCTGTTGTGATTGGTCGTCCTGTTTCATGGTCTAAAGCACAAATTAAATCAGGTGTAGAAGCGACGACTGTTCCATTTTTTTTCGCTAGTAATAGTTCATTTTGAAAAAGAACTTCTAATTCTTCATCTTTGTTTTTATTAATACCAGTTAATGTTGTACGTCCACGAGTAAAACCACCTTCAACGTTGCGTTCAATGTGATTGATCTTCCCTTCAAAAAGTGAGTACCCTTGTAGCATATCTAACAAACCGTCTACTGGCGCAGCAGAGTCAGTTAAGCGGAACAAAGTTTCTCCTATTTTCTTAGCTAGACTTAAAGTCCCTCGAATTCCGCATTCTTTTACGACTTTTCCTGGAAATACATTATCGACCATATTCGCATTTCCACCCATGACATCAGTAATCGAACGAGCGATCTTTTCTGACCATTCACCATTTTTAGGGTAATAAATAACCCGGTTTCCCTGGCTGTCTGCCATTGCAACCACTTCTGGTTGGTAGCCCTTCAGAAAGAAAGTTACCATTTGTGATTCTGGAAATGCGCGTCCCATTGCATCAGCGTCTACAATCGGTAAACCCATTTTTGCGGCACAAGCAATCGGCAACAATGAATTTCCTCCACCGATTTCAATCGGCATAATTGCTTGTGTCTTCTCTTGGAAAAAATCTTTTAGAGCCTCAACTGGTGCGAAAATTTCTTCCTCGGCAGCAATTTTTTCATTTGAAACCGAAGGCGCTCCAATCGCTCCTACCGGCATAACCATCGCTTCGTCATCCAGCTCATCAACGCTTAAAACTTTTACCGGTCCATATTTCTGCAATGCCTGAAGTGCCATTAATTTACCAACAAAAGGATCTCCACCACCACCGGTTCCTAGCAGTGTTGCTCCTGTAGCAATATCATTTAAATCATCTACTGTGATCCATTCCATTTTCTTAATTCCGTCCTTTAGTTAGTTTCGTTAAAATAAAATAGCAAATCCCTGCTGCGATAATGCCGTCCAAGGCTGAGATATTTGTCATTGTGAATAAGCCAAAACCTGCAGGTGGGGCACTTGTCATAAAGGCAACTATACTGCCGACCACCCAAGAAATGATCGCAATGGGATAATAATCTTTCAATTGACTTTCATAGGAAAATTCGTATTTTTCTTTGTAGAAAAAATAATCAATCATGTAAATACCCGCAATTGGTGAGACCAAGACAGTGATAATTGAAAGAAAGGTTTCGAATTTCCCGTAAATCCCCAACATAGCCATTAGAATACCTAATGTACCGCTAATCACTGTGATTAGTTTAGGATTTACCTTACGAAAAACGATCGAAAAATCCAATGAAGCAGAATAGAGATTATTGGTATTAGTCGTCCATTGGGCTAAGGTAAGTACCAAAATTGATGGGATCCCCAATCCTAAGGCAAAGAATACGGCAGTCAAATCAGCAGTGTCCATAACTTTCACCAAAATTAACGAGATAATGATCATAAAACTATTCCCTACTGTAAAACCTATAAATCCAGCAATCATTGCCTCTTTCGGGTTTTGTGCCCAACGTGCAACATCCGGTGCCATGACGACTCCTACCATATAAACCCCAATAACTAAAGAAACCGCTAAACCAAAAGTGATTGGCGTTCCTTGAGGCGGTGTAGCTAAACCGGAAGTTCCATTGTTGCTAATTGACATGATTGTGGCAACGATGATTAATACAGCCAATAAAGGTACCGAATACGTACACAGCTTTTCAATCGCTTGATAGCCCCAAAAAGCCGAGAGCATCATCAGACCACCACCAATTAAGGAAAGTAGCCATAACGGCATAGAAGCCCCTGTCAATTGAGCAATCGCACCACGAATATTTTCCGCAAAAAAGCCGATTTGTACACCAAACCAACCTAAGGATGATATCCCCATAATTAATCCCATCAAGGCTGCGCCATTTTTGCCAAAGGCTACTCGAGAAATCATCCCCGTAGACAAGCCAGCTTTCGCTCCAACATAAGTAGCACCAATTGCCAAAATACCTAAAACAATAGAACCAACCATTATCGCCGCAATAGCAGTCCAAAAATCCATTCCCTGAGACAAAGAAACACCCATGAACATACCAGATAGATCAATCCCGATAGCAATCCAAACCATGCTAATGGACAACCAACGTTTCCGCTGACTTTCTGGCACCCGCTCTCTCTCGTAATTTCCCGTATTGTTTTCTACAACCTCTTCCATAAATCCCCCTCATTTCTGAATTTTCTGACAAATAAATATTTTTAACATTATAGCTAAGACCTTCTTCTATAGCTATGTTTCAGCGACTAAAAACAAAAGAGTCATTTGTCAATATCGACAAACGACTCTTTATATCAACAATATTTACGATAATGAATCAAACTTTTTACCAATAGATAACGAGAGGAAGTATGTGAAAAAGACACATCTAATTGTTCTTGCGCCTTTTTAAGACGATATTTTATCGTATTATTATGCAGAAATAGTGCTTCAGCAGTTTGATTTATGCTTTCATCATAATCTAAAAAGTAGGCAGCTAAGGTTTCGATCATCTCTGCTTCTTTTAGATACTGAAGTAACTTAATAGGAACAAAATTAGTTCCTACATCCATCAATAAACTTAGATCTTCAGGAACAAACACCGATGCTTTCGGAAACACCCGGATTAGATCGTTCAAATTGTTCTCAATCAGCTGCATTTGCTGATGGACAATTGCGAAAGAAGAGATATGTTTGGCTTGAAATAAGAACTCAGCAGGAGTCTCTGTTATTGATTGCTCACCTTTTTTTAT
The DNA here is from genome assembly GCF_051714625.1 of Enterococcus sp. AZ109. NCBI lineage: Bacteria > Bacillati > Bacillota > Bacilli > Lactobacillales > Enterococcaceae > Enterococcus > Enterococcus sp. AZ109. The sequence goes on from NZ_JBIOSF010000001.1 coordinate 1,187,160, forward strand.
ACTCGTCGAATTCCCTATCAACCATTCAAATTTTGCATCTTGGTAATATAAGTTGTTTTGGTATTCTTTGACTAACTCTTTTAAGCGTCCTTCACCCTGCTCCTTGTAAAAACAGTAGAAATCTAACGGTTGATTCACGCGGATTCCAGCTTTTTTTGCTAAGAGCTCAGCCATGTTAAAGTCCTTTGTTTGACAAGCAAAAAAGAATTGCTGGCTAGTATTCAACAATTGCTCTTCTCCAAAAAACTTGATCATTCCTTCAATCATCCTTTGTAAACTACACAACTGAGAATCTGACAATGGCTCTTTTCTAAAAACAGACAATGAGTATCCATGGTGCAATGTTGGCAATTCTAAAGGTGTTTTCGTATAAAAATAAAGTAATTGCTGCAATTCAATCACTGCATTTTTTTGTTTTGCTGCATCCGATTGCTGAAGATACCCTCTCAAATGCTGATCTAAACTCCTAGGCCAAGATTTTGAAACCAGTATCTCTTGTTCCTCGTTCAGCAAAAAAAGACTGCACTTTAACTTATCAGATAAAATGCTTAGCCCCGTTTCAATTTGATGCTGGTTTTGGGGTAAATTACGTATAGTTTCCATCAGGATATCTTGCTGCTCTATCAACCAAGAATCCTCGCTGTTTACATACGTCAACACTTCGGTAATGACTTCGCTATATCGCAGTTCCATCCGATTTTCTGGCATAATAATCAAGATCATTTGAAGCTCTTCCATTTTTTTGATCAACTGGGGAGATACTTCTGGCATGATAATTCCTACATAATAAAGAATAATCCCTAGTTGATTATGCTGGTGTAAAATAGAAACAATCTCTAGCTGCTTTTGAAGATTATCAGCGATTTGAGCAAAAGAAGTGATAACGAATTCGTTCCCCGAATACTCCCCTTTAAGAGGCATTTTTCCATAAGCCTCTGGCTCAGAAACTTCTAAAACAGAAACCGTCGTGACTAATCGCTCCAATTGATTCTCACCGGATAACACCCTAGCACCTTTCATAGATGGAATTTTTAGCATATCTTTTACATTCATGGGATCATTCCTTTCTTGCACATCAAGCCGAACAGTCTCCTAACACGATAAAATCTTTGAGACATATGAGTCTGCACTTCGTACTAAAATGGTTGATAGATTTCTTTACTTAGTTTCTTTAAATTAAACCATAACATACGTAATTTCACTAATAATAATTTATTCAAGATCATTCATGTGTTAGTAAGATCGACAAAAAATAGTGATCCGAACCAGCCGTTTCCCTAAAAAACTTTAATTGACTAGGTGTATTGACAACTAGTCAAAAGTTTTGGTAACCTTTTCATAAGGGCAATTGTTGATCTTGACAGTTGTTATTAAAATAATAGATAGGGGATGTATACATGTTTGATTTAACAGGAAAAGTTGCAGTCGTTACTGGTGCCAGCAGTGGTTTGGGACGAGATGCTGCTATCGCCTACGCTGAAGCAGGCGCAGATGTTGTCTTACTGGCAAGAAGACTGGAACGCCTAGAAGAAGTTGCTGCAAAGATCAAGGAAATGGGTCGCGACGTTTTAGCGATTAAAATGGACGTAACCGATGAAGAAAGCGTTAAAGCAGGTATTCAGCAAGCATTTGATCATTTCGGACACTTGGATATTTTGTTAAACAATGCCGGAATCGCTGTTGGCGGTGGTGTGCACCAATTATCCGTTGAAGACTTCGACAAATCAATGAATGTTAACGTCAAGGGGATTTTCTTGGTAAGCAAATATGTAGTTCCTCATATGATGGACAACAAATACGGCCGAATCGTCAATGTTGCTTCCATCAATGCTATTATTGCTGACAAGGCAGATGTCTTCATTCGTCATTCTTACAATGCCAGCAAGTCAGCTGTACTGGGCTTAACTAAAGGGATGGCTGCTTCTTACGGTAAATACAATATTACCGTTAACGCTATCGGACCTGGTTTGTTCGAATCAGAAATGACTGAAAATACTTTGTTTAAATCAGATGATTTCCTGAATTTATACAATGGTACAAACCCAATGTGCCGTCCTGGAAAACAGGGTGAATTGAACGGAACGATTATTTACTTCTCAAGTGATGGTGCCAGCTATACAACTGGACAATTTATTGTTGTTGATGGCGGCGGAGCGATTGTGTAGGTTCATAAATGATGCAACAAACGCAGGTTGGATAGCCCAGCCTGCGTTTGTTTTCTATAGCAGCAATTTTTTTTGATAGCGATATGTTAAATAGAAGAAAATACTGTAAACTACAAACAAGATTCCAAAGAATAGATAAACAAACCAATAATTGGCACTTTCTACCACCTGTGAAAGAACATAGATGGCAAAAAAGCTATGGATCATCCCTAAAAGCACTGGTGGGAAGAACAACATCTGATTTTCTCGATAAATAAGCTGCTCCAAATTCTTTTGGCCAATCCCCAAACGTTTCAACAAACGGTAACGCTCTTTTTGTTCACTCGTATCTGACAATTGACGCAAACTGACGGTGCTGGCAGTGATAATGATAAAGGTCATCACCACAAAGGTAAAGACAAATAACGACAGACCAGAACTGCTACGATTTTTCCGATAAGTTTCCTGATAAGTGGTGTAGTTGCTGCGGTAAGAAGTATACGTATCAAGATTTTCTGCTCCAAAGTCCCCTGCGACAACCTCTCCTGTTAGCTGCTGGTTCTGCCAATTTAAGTCAGCAGTAATTGGTGCAATCCAATCGGCTTCTATATTTTTTGCTATTAACTGATTCAAAACGTCTTCTTGTTGATCAGCTACTTCAACTGCGTCAATTTGGTAAGTGATTCCTTGGATGTTTTCAAAGGTATTGTCAGTCACCACTAATAAATTTCGGGCATAGCGTAGTGTTGGATCACCTAGATAATTCGTTTCCAGTTGTTGAATAGTCAAATTTCTACCCACCAAATGAACATCCCGACTGTAATGCCAATAATCCTTGAAAATCGTTTGAAATGGTGTCATCATCACGGCTGACACAGAACTGTTTAAACTTATTGGAGCCAGATTGGGACTAAGTTTGCGGAACTTTTGATAAGTAGACAACGCGACTAAATCTATCGGTTCGGGTCGCTCCTCTACTCCTTCACCAGGAAATTCCAGCTTCTGCAATCCGCCAACTGTTTTAAAAGTCAGTGTTTGATGCTCATAAGTTAGCTTCTGTTCAAGTGTCGGTTGAATTTTTTCAAAGGCCTCATGATCCATCATTAAGGAAACGGGTGCTAGTTCTGGCACACCCCCCATCTGAATCGAGACCATGGCAGCAGTAGCGCCTAAAAAAGTTAGCGCCAGTCCAAGCAGAATCGTTACCGACCCCAAGAAATTTCGTTCACGGTAAGAGCGAAACAGGCTGTCACTGCGAGAAAGCAGACGTAGATTTTGATAACTAGTTTTGGTTCTCCGACTATAATACCAACGCAGAGTATAACCATAAAATAGGTAGGTGCCCACTACACACAACGTAAAGATGCCAATCATCGTATAAAAATTAGCTAATAGAAAGCCGACTCGTTCAATCAAGGATCTTACGATAGTCAAATAGTAGACAGCCGCAGCCCAACCAAGCAACAGCATTGTGACACCTAATACAGCCAATCCATTTTTCCAGCCATTCAACTTAGAAATCTGACGGTGGAGCTTTCTTTCCTTCCGCTTAGAAGTTAACTTATAGCTGGAGACCAGCCATAAAGTCTGAAAAGAAACTAGACCCAGTACCACCAGCAAAACCAACCCCGTCCCGGCAACCGCACTAGTTGAAAAGAAAAAAGTAACCTGTAAGGAAAGATCCATGGCCTTTAACAGAATCATGCTGAACAGCCGTGAGAATAGAATTCCTAGCAAAATCCCGCTGACAAAGGAAAGCAATCCGATAAACAGCAGCTCAAAAATAAAGACTAAGCAAATTTGATAATACTTCAATCCATACAAATGAAAAATAGCAATATCTTCACGGCGATTTTCAATCAGAAATCGGCTAGCACTCAGCATGAAGAAAATTAAAATAAAGACAATCATCATATTGCCCAAAGCCAGCATCGAAATAACATTGCGCGTGGTATCGGCACTGCGTTGCAGCAATTGTTCATTAGTCATGGTGGTAAAAGAATAAAAGACCATCACGGCAAAAACCATACTAAAGAAAAACAACAAATACCCTCTAGCCTGTTTCTTAAAACTCTTCCAGGCCAATCTGATCAGCATTTGTTTTCCCCCCTCCACCAATAGTTGCTTGCATATCTATCACTTTCTCAAAGAAAGCTTGCCTTGAGGATCGACGAACGATTTCCGAAAAGAAACGCCCATCTTTAATAAAAAGTACGCGATTACAGTAACTAGCAGTGTACGGATCATGCGTAACCATTAAAATCGTTGTATCTTCATGCAAATTGATTTCAGCTAAATAGTGTAAAAAATCCGCTGATGATTTCGAATCCAGTGATCCAGTCGGCTCGTCAGCAAAAATAATTTTTGGCTGCGTGATTAAGGCGCGAGCCGCTGCTGTTCGTTGACGCTGCCCCACCGAGATTTCTTCGGGGTAACGAGACAAAATCCCTTCAATACCCAAGATACGAGCATAATGAGTTAAACGGTGTTGCATTTGTTCGTAAGACATTTTCTCAACTGTCAGGGGTAGCAAAATATTATCTGCTACGCTCAAGCTATTAATCAGATTAAACTCTTGAAATATAAAGCCGAGCTTTTCCCTCCGAAAATCGGTCATTTGGCCGTCCTTCATCTGAGTGATATCCTGACCATCAATCTTCACAGTCCCCATTGTAGGCAATAATATAGTAGATAAAATGTTCATCAAGGTAGTTTTCCCTGCGCCACTTGGTCCCATAATTCCGACAAATTCTCCTTCTTCAATCGAAAAATTTAGATCGCTTAATACATTAACTTTGTCTGTTCGAGCACCGTAGCTCTTACTTAGATGTTGCACATCAATCATTTTCTTCATATTATTTAAGCTTAAGACTAGCAAAGCCTGCTAGCATCAGCCTTTCACTTCCTTTAACAAATTATTAGTCTATTTCCTCAGAACTTTTCTGTTTTATCCTTCCATTTTATGGTATCATATCTAAGGCTAAATAAGGTGACCAACGACTAGTGATTGTCTGACAAATTTGTCATCTGGTCAGAAATTGGTCAAATTTTTTTTGCGTTATTTTTCACAAAAACAAAGGCGATGGCCTGTAGTTTTCATTGAGCTTTTCATTTCAGAACACACTATATATAGTGTGTTTTTTCTTTTCTTAAGCATTTTTGCCACTATATATCGTTGCAACCTAGTAAAAAATACTATATGATAAAGAAGTGAAATTTAGAGGAATGGAGTGGTTGATATGATGGAAATGAGAACCAACGACGCTTTAGCTAGCGAAGTTCAACCAACTCTCAAGGAAATGAGAGTCATCAAACGCGACGGCCGCCATGTGGCCTTCGATGATCAAAAAATTTACGATGCATTGATCAAAGCAGAGACAAAAATCCATGGCACAATTGATCCTTTGGCCCACGGACGCATCCAGTCAATTGTTGAACGAATAGACGGAGAGCTTGCCCAACGGTTCACAGATAATGTAAAAATCTACGAAATTCAAAACATTGTAGAGCACATTTTACTGGAGAGCAATGAATACGAATTGGCAGAGGAATACATTAACTACCGGACCCAACGAGACTTTGCCCGCAGCAAAGCAACTGACATTAACTTTACCATTGGCAAATTGATTAACAAGGATCAATCTGTTGTAAACGAAAATGCGAATAAAGACAGCGATGTCTTTAATACCCAGCGGGATTTAACTGCCGGTATCGTTGGCAAATCGATTGGTTTGAAAATGCTGCCGCCTCACGTGGCCAACGCCCATCAAAAAGGCGACATTCATTACCACGATTTGGATTACCATCCATACACCCCAATGACCAACTGCTGCTTGATTGACTTCGAGGGCATGTTAAACAATGGGTTTAAAATCGGGAATGCCGATGTGGAAAGTCCAAAATCAATCCAAACGGCTACTGCGCAAATCTCACAGATTATTGCCAATGTAGCTTCTAGCCAATACGGCGGCTGTTCAGCTGACCGGGTGGACGAATTATTAGCACCTTTTGCGCGCTTGAACTTTGACAAGCACATGAAAGATGCCGAAGAATGGATTGAAAATCCAGACCGGCGTGAAGCCTATGCTAAACAAAAAACCCGTAAAGACATTTACGATGCGATGCAAAGTCTGGAATATGAAATCAATACCCTGTTCACTTCCAACGGACAAACACCATTCACCTCACTTGGTTTTGGTTTAGGCACAGATTGGTTTGAACGAGAAATCCAAAAAGCTATCCTACAAATTCGGATTAACGGTCTGGGAATTGAAAAGCGCACAGCGATCTTCCCTAAACTAATTTTTACTTTGCGCCGTGGGGTAAACTTGGAAGCTACTGATCCAAACTACGATGTGAAACAATTAGCTTTAGAATGCGCAACTAAACGCATGTATCCGGATATTTTGAATTACAATAAATTAGTTGAACTAACTGGTAGTTTCAAAGTACCTATGGGTTGTCGTTCCTTCTTACAGGGCTGGAAAGACGAAGACGGCAAAGAAATCAACGTTGGCCGGATGAACTTAGGTGTTGTAACGCTGAACTTGCCACGAATTGCCATGGAAGCTGCTGGCGACCGCAGTAAATTCTGGAGCCTGTTGGAAGAACGTTTGCAAATAGCTAAAGATGCGTTAGTTTTCCGTATCGAACGTTGTAAAGAAGCTATCCCAGCAAATGCGCCAATCCTGTATCAGTATGGTGCATTTGGCAAACGATTGAAACGCAACGACTCTGTGAATGAATTGTTCAAGAATAAACGCGCAACTATTTCATTAGGCTACATTGGTTTGTACGAAGCGGCGGCGGCCTTCTTTGGTGGTGACTGGGAAAATGATCCTAAAGCCAAAGAATTTACCTTAGATATTTTGAAAGACTTAAAGCAACATACAGACTCATGGGGCAACGAATACGGCTACCACTTCAGTGTGTACTCAACACCAAGTGAAAGCTTGACTGACCGCTTCTGTCGTCTAGACTTAGAACGTTTTGGCATCGTTGATAACATTACAGACAAAGAATACTATACGAATAGTTTCCATTATGATGTCCGTAAGAACCCCACGCCATTTGAAAAATTGGACTTTGAAAAGGATTATCCTAAATACTGTTCAGGTGGGTTCATACACTATTGCGAATATCCTGTGTTGCAGCAAAATCCAACAGCCTTAGAAGCAGTTTGGGATTACGGCTACGACCGTATCGGTTACCTTGGTACCAACACACCGATCGATCGCTGCTACGAATGCGACTTTGAAGGTGATTTCAAACCAACTAAACGCGGCTTCGAATGCCCACAATGTGGAAATCACGATCCGAAATCTTGTGATGTGGTGAAACGTACCTGTGGTTACCTAGGCAACCCACAACAACGTCCTATGGTTCACGGTCGTCACAAAGAAATTTCTTCACGCGTTAAACACATGAATCAATAAAGGCTAAGCAAATTAAAATGAATAAACCAAGTGGCTGTGACGTTTTAAGTCACAGCCACTGAAAACCGTATAATAGGTGTAACTGAAGTAGCTCTTTCGGAAATGAGTCGGATAATCACAAAAATATGAGCAGCTATTTTCGGATTATCCGGCTTATTTCTCGGAGCTGAACACTTCCGTCACAACCTCTTCTTCAAAGAAATTAGGTGAAACAATTGCGAAATCCGCAGCCCAAAGAATGGTTGGCTAGCGAATTAAGTCAACACTATATTGCTGATTACAAAGCGTTTAATTTTGTCGATGGTGAAGGTGTACGCAACAGCCTATATGTCAGCGGCTGCCCCTTTGCTTGCGAAGGCTGTTTTAACGTAGCTGCGCAAAATTTCCACTATGGCAAACCTTATACTCAGGAGCTAGAAGAGCAGATCATCAAAGATACCGTCCACGATTATGTACAAGGAATTACCCTGCTGGGAGGAGAACCTTTTTTAAATACCCAAGTCTGTTTGCAGTTGATTGATCGATTGCACGCTGAATTTGGTGAAACAAAAGATATTTGGTCTTGGAGCGGCTATACTTTTGAGGAACTGTTAGTAGACAGCGAGGATAAGCTCGAAATGTTAAGCAAGATTGATATTTTAGTTGATGGTCGTTTCGACATTAACAAGAAGAATTTAATGCTGCAGTTTCGCGGTAGCTCTAATCAGCGAATCATTGATGTGAAACAATCTTTAGCAAAAGGTGAAGTTGTAATTTGGGAAAAGCTTCACGACTCAAATAAAGCTTTTGAACAAGTGAAAAGAGACAACTTAATTTAAAAACAAACCGGACGCAACTGAGCGCGCATCCGGTTTGTTTATTGTGACCTCCGATACTATCCCCTTGTCTCTTGCTGTAATTCCATTTAAAGGGCACCTTATTTCTTCTTTAACAACACCAAAATTTCTGATGTGATTGTTGCTAATAAGTACGTTCTTCCCACAAAGGCAAAACAATATTTTCGTAAGCCATTGGATCTAAATTGGTTAAGGTAATTCCTAACAATCGGATACCTTTTTCAACCCCGCCCACTTCTTCCCAGATTAAGCGGGCCTGAGAAAACAGATCCTCTTTTTTTATTATGTAATAAGGCAACGTTATGCGCTTGGTTACTGTTGTGTAATCAGTATAGCGGATTTTAACTACGACGGTTTTTCCATGTCGTTGAACGCGCCGCAAAGCTCCTTCCACTTTTTCTGCCAATTGGCGCAACTGAGCCAAAACTTCTTCTTCGGTTGTCAGTGATCGACCATAAGTATGCTCCTTGCCCACCGATTTTCGTTCCCGAGTAACCGAAACCGGTGAATCATGAATTCCACGGACTTTCCGATACAAAGAATAACCCATCTTGCCAAATTCCTGAATTAGGAACATTTCACTCTTTTCATATAAATCAGCACCAGTAAAAATGCCTAGCTCATTCATCTTCGGCACGGTTTTCTTGCCGACACCGTGGAACTTTTCAATCGGCAACTGTTTTAAAAACAACACTGCCTCATCTGGTGAAATCACTGTCATTCCTCTTGGTTTATGATTATCAGAAGCTAGCTTGGCCAAAAATTTGTTGTAACTGATCCCTGCTGAGCAAGTTAAGTGTACCGCATCCCAAATATCACGTTGAATCATGCGTGCTACTTTAATTGCTGAACGAATCCCCATCTTATTTACAGTAACATCTAAATAGGCTTCATCAATCGATACGGGTTCAATGACATCAGTATAGCGATGAAAGACCTCACGAACTTCCTTAGAGACTGCATTGTATTTTTCGTGATTTCCAGGCTTGAAAATGGCCTGGGGACAAAGTTCGTAAGCTTTTTGTGCACTCATTGCCGAGTGAATGCCATATTTTCGTGCTTTGTAGTTGGCAGTGGTTACTACTCCCTTGCCACCAGTATCCGAGGGATGGCGCGCGATGACTAACGGATGCTTTGCCAGCTCTGGATCATCCCGTTCTTCCACCGATGCAAAAAAAGCATCCATATCAATATGTATAATTTTTCTAGAAGTATCATTTTTCAAAGGAAAATACAGCTCTGCCATCACGTATCACCTGCCTTTACCTCTCTATTATACCCGAACGTGCGTTCAGTGACAAATGAGTAACTACCTATTTTTTTAATGAAGCATGATGGCTATCTAAAAAAAAGAAACACCCGAAAATTAATTCGAGTGTTTCTCACAGTCTAAAACTGCCTAACGTTCAATTAAGTTTACTTTTCGAATTAGTAACTTATCTGTCCCACGAGGTAGTTCTTCCATTTCAGCCGTAATTTCAGCATAAATGATTTTATTATTTTCCCGACGTCTTAATTGATAAATGATTTTCCCTGTTTCATTCAATTCCCGCAGCAATTCCGTTACACCACCGAAACCAGTTTTTTTAGTGATGAAACCCATCGCAACCATTCGTTCATCTAAGTGACGTACCGAAACAACTGCACCTTTAGCAATAGCAGAACGCAAAGCGGCAGCTAATTCTTCTAATTCTTCCGGAACCGGCAATTCACGTTCAACTGGCTGGTGTTGTTTATCCCGTAATTCTGTTAATTCTTCCAGTAGTTCTTCGTACTGTTCTTTAGTCAGCATCACGCCCGCAATCTTTTCGCGGTTAAAGACATACACACCTGTTCCAGCCTTGCGCGCCTGCGCAAAAACATCCATTGGTGATTTCTTCACTTCCGTGATGGAAGATGTGGGAACATCTAGTTTCTTCAATTCCATATCTCTCTTCCCTTCAGCCTCGTTCTTACAATTATAGCATATTAGGGAAATGGAAAGGCAGTCTCGCTCTTTTTACTTAAAAAATATTGATCTGCTAAGTCGACTAGTTCATTAAAAGAAATGTCATCTAAATAAATTGCTTCTTCCACAACATCGGCAGCTGGGGGAATACCTTCAATAATTAACAAGTCGTAATTGAGTGAATTATCTTCTAAGACTGGAGAAAAAATAACTGGGTAATTTAATTGAATAGCTCGATTTAACTGAGAGCAAAGTTGCTGAGTTTCTTCATAAGAACCGTCAAGCTTTAATCCCAAAGAAAATGCCGGTTCGACTAGACTATCTGGTGATATACGTTTCAAAACAGAGTATAATGCCAAAGCTAATTCCTCAATTGTACAATTGAAAAATAGGTTCAATTCCCGCTTTATTTTTTTACTGGCTGCAGCTAACTGGTCTAAACTTTTTGGTGGCCGTTGAGCACTGCTAAAATAAGCTGCGGGAACTCCTAGCCATATTTCCAAAAGTAAATAGAAAAAACGTATTCGTAAAATTTCAGTAAATTCTCGTTCTATCTTTACCGCATTTGTAACGATTGCTGTCACCCGATCAGTGGCCTGGTAGAGAAGCGTGCTTTGTTCTTTGTGGCTTTCATAGAATTTTTGACGGCGCTTTGCGTCAAATATCTGGTATTCAAAATACAGCAAGCAGCCCAATTTTTCTGGGAGACCTCTGCTGGTTATGAATGCTGCTAGAGAATCTGGTTCGACAATAAGCTGCCTCCATGTTTCGAATTCCTTATTAGTTATTGGTGGTAATTTTAAAGATTGCCAGCACTTTGATAACTCTTCAGGAGTATAATACACGGTGAATTCCTGTATATATCTTAACTGCAATCGCAACAACAGTGGGATAGGTCCTGTTATTCGTTGCTGCTGGTAATCAACCCATAAGTTATATGGCAACAGACAATCATTTAAACGCCGAATAACCGATCGTTTTTGATCAAAAGGCTTTTGCCATAACGCCTTGTAAAAAAGCTGGAACTGCTCACTTTCACGAAGTATTTGCTGATAGCAAGCTTTGTATTTATGCCAATCTTTCCAGACAACTAGATTTTTCTTTTCAAAGCTCAAGTGATATGTTTTTTCTAAATCCCACAAGTAGCGCCGCAGCGTTTTGCTACTGATTTTTACTTCATAGGCTAATTTTTCTAGTGGATACGCCCTATTTTTTAATAAAGTTAGAATCGTTAGATAACGGCTTGTTTGTTTTTCTGTTATGCTCTTCCAAAACATACTCTCCCCCCTTGAAATAACCATAGCATAAACAAACAGACGTACCGATTGAACTTTTTTAATTCTTGTTAATAAAAAAAGTAAAACGCCTGAAAATTAATTCAGACGTTTAATAATAATGCATTTATGGCGACAATTATTGTACTCAATGACATTAGTACTGCTCCTAATGCCGGACTTAACAAAATACCAATCGGTGCTAAGACGCCAGCTGCCAAGGGAATAGCGACAATATTGTAGCCTGCACCCCACCACAGATTTTGAATCATTTTTTTTCGTGTTTTGTTAGCTAATTGAATAAATCTTAAAATGTCTGCTAAATTATCGTTAGTTAGAACGACATCGGCTGAATCAATCGCAATATCTGTTCCAGCACCAATCGCCATTCCTATGGTAGCCCGCGCCAGTGAAGGTGCGTCATTGATACCGTCACCCACCATCATGACTTTTTTCCCTTTTTCGGTATACGACTTAATAATTTTTTCTTTGTCGTCTGGCAGTAATTCACCATAAAACTCATCCATGCCAAGATAATTAGCAACAGCTTTTGCTGCTTCATTGTTATCACCAGTCAACATCACTGGTTGAATGCTTTTAGCCTTCAAATCAGCAATGAATTGTTTAGCATCATCTTTGATGGTGTCCCCCAATGCAAAGATAGCGGCTAGTTTGTCATTTATCAATAAGAAGGAGATCGTGTTGCCTTGCTGTTGGTAACGTGTCAACTGATCTTCATCAATCGTTAAACTACGTTTTTCAATTTCTTTTTGATTAGCTAAAAGAACCTGTTTGTTCTCAACCGTTCCTTCAACACCTACTCCATTGATGGCTTTCACATCATTAGCTTGTGCCGGTGTAATATCTTCTTTCTTCAAATAATTCATCACGCCAATTGCTAAGGGGTGATTGGTCTGGGCTTCTAAGGCGCCGATATATTTCAGTGCAGTTTCTTTATCAATTGAGGAATCAAGTACTTCTACGCCAGTTACGGTAAATTCACCTTTTGTTAAAGTTCCTGTTTTATCCAAGAAAATATAATCCATCTCATTCGCCTGCTCCAACGCTTGACGATTTTTCAGCAGTAAGCCATTGCGGGCAGCTAAAGAAGTTGAACGAGCAATGACTAACGGAATTGCTAAGCCCAACGCATGGGGACAGGCAATGATAAAGACCGTTACCATCCGATTTAAGGCTTCTGGTAAATCAGCAACCACTAACCAAACGACAAAACTAATAATCCCTGCTGCTAACGCAATATAAAAGAGCCATTTAGCAACCTTGTCGGATAACGATTCTAGCTTAGATTTTTCACTTTGAGCCTGACGTACCATTTTCATGACTTTGGCTAAATAGCCATCTTCTCCTGTGCCAGAAACTTCCACTTCGATTGTGCCGTTGCCATTGACCGAACCACCAATAACTTTATCTCCGACATTTTTGCTGACACCTTTGGATTCACCGGTTACTGCAGATTCGTCAACCGTGGTGGAGCCTTTAATGATATTGCCATCGGTTGGCATTTTGTCGCCAGCTCTTACCAGTAATTGATCGCCCGTTTTAACTTCTTGCAGCTTAACTTCTTTGGTACTGCCATCTTCCTGCAGCAAGTTTACTTCATCAGGTAAGAGCTCTGCCAATTTCTGCAACGCACTGCTGGCATTCGACACTGCATTCATTTCGATCCAATGGCCTAGCAGCATGATGACAATCAAGGTGGCTAACTCCCAGAAAAAGTCCATCACATGCGCCTCAGGATTAATCCAATTTACTATAAAAGAATACAAACTATAAACATAAGCTACTGTAATTCCCATAGTAATCAACATCATCATAGCAGGACTTTTGGCTTTCAGTTCACTTTTTGCTCCTGAAAAGAAAGGCTGTCCACCATAGAAGAATAAGATTGTCGCTAAAATTAAGACTACCCAATCAGAACCAGGGAAAGTGAATTGGAAGGGAAGATTAATCCCCATCATTGGCGACAGTAAAATAATCGGGATGGCTAAAACAAGAGAAATCCAGAACTTCTGCTTGAAATTCCCCATGTGCATCGAATGATCCATCCCTCCCATATCACCATGATCGCCATGGTCCATATGCATGTGATCCATGTCCTCCATGGAATGATTCATTTGTTGATGATCGTGATGTTCATGGTGCCTTGCATGTTGTTCCTTTGACTCTTGTTTCATTGCTAATCCCTCCGGTTTTATATTTTTTTCCGGTTCAAACTCAAGGAATTAATCAAAACACTAACAGAACTAAAAGCCATAGCTCCTCCGGCAATAATTGGATTCAAAAATCCTAATGCTGCAAAAGGAATGCCAATTACATTATATAAAAACGCCCAAAAAAGATTTTGCTTAATTTTTTTCAACGTCAGCTTTGATAATTGGATGCTTTGACTGATGGAAGATAAGTCACTGTTCATCAACGTAACATCGGCTGTTTCCATGGCAATATCTGTTCCGCTGCCCATGGCAATACCGATATCGGCCAATGCTAGTGCGGGCGCATCATTGATTCCATCGCCCACCATACCAACTAATTCATTGGTTTGATGAAGTTCTTGGACAACTTCCGCCTTATTTTCCGGCAGTACTTCTGCGACGATTTCTTCCGGGGTCAAACCAACCTGCTGGCCAATAAAACCAGCTGCTCGTTGATTGTCGCCAGTAACCATCTTGACTTTGATGCCGTGATTCTTCAATTCTTGAATTGCTTTCTTAGAGGAAGATTTGATTTGGTCACTCACCGCAATTCCGGCTAAGACCTGTTGGCTATCAGCTAAGAACATAACTGTTTTACCTTCTGCCTCTAAATCCAGCATCTTTTCCCACTCCGCCAATGAAAATCCACGGGCAGTAATTCCTCGTTTTGAACCGACAAAATACTCTTCACTATTTATTTCACCAACTATTCCCAAACCTGTCAAACTTTCGAACTGGCTGACGGGTAAAAGGTTGGTTTCTTGCTTGCCATAGGCTACGATCGCTTTAGCCAGCGGATGCTCTGATTGGTTCTCCAAACTGGTTAAAATCGCTAAGGCATCTGGTGTTTTACTTTCAAATTCAGTGACTACTGGTTTCCCTTCGGTGATGGTTCCTGTTTTATCTAAAATGATTGTCGTCAAATGGGCGATTTTTTCTAGTGCACCGCCGCCTTTAATCAAAATGCCGTGTTTAGCACCTAAGCCAGTTCCCACCATGATAGCTGTTGGCGTTGCTAGACCTAAAGCACAAGGGCAAGCAATTACTAATACCGAAACACTGTGGACAATCGCCTGCTGCCAATCGCCAGTGATCAAACCCGTGGCAACCAAAGTAAGCAAAGCTACACCTAAAACAGTCGGCACAAAGACTTTCGAAATTCGATCGGCAATTTGCTGAATCGGTGCTTTCTGACCTTGAGCTTCTTCCACCATCCGGATGATGCGGGAAAGCACCGTCATGCTGCCAACTTGAGTCGCTTTTAATTGAATGGTTCCAGTAGTGTTCATGGTTCCGCCGAAAACGGAGTCCTCGACTTTTTTATCAACTGGCAAGCTTTCACCCGTCAGCATGCTTTCATCAATGGTTGTTTGCCCAGAAACAATCAAACCATCTACTGGAATTTGTTCTCCTGGTCGCACTAAGACAATATCGTCTACCTGCACGTCTTCAATCGGAATGGTTACTTCCTGTCCATCCCGCAAAACAGCTGCCGTTTTGGCCTGCAAAGCCATCAACTGCTTAATTGCTTCGCTGGTTTTGGTTTTGGCCTTTTGTTCCAAATACTTCCCTAATAAGATCAAGGTGATAATCATTCCGCTGCTTTCAAAATAAAGATCGGAATTATTGGGATTGAAAAAGCCATTATAAATACTCAAAGCATAAGCCGCCGATGTTCCCATCGCCACCAGCACGTCCATATTGGGTGCCTTCGTTTTCAGGGCATGATAAGCCCCTTGATAAAAACGCCAGCCTACCCCGAATTGAACCGGTGTGACTAACAGCAGCTGCACCCAAGGAAGATGGAAGAAATGTACCCATCCGGCATGACTGCCTAGAAGCATTGCAATCATAGCGATCATTAAGGGCGCAGTCAGCACAGCGCTGACAATCAAGTCCCGCTTCATCTTTTTCAGATAATTAGCTTTTTCTTCGGCAATTTTTTGCTTGTGCTCGTCATCAAAAATGATGGCGCCATAGCCGATGTTTTCCACCCGCTGAATAATCTGATCCGAAGTCAGGCTGTCACCAAATTGAACGGTGGCCTTTTCCGTTGCCAAATTCACGGTAGCTTCCACCACACCAGGTGTTTCCTTCAGCTCTTTTTCTACCCGAGCCGAGCAATTGGCACAGGTCATCCCTGTGATTACATATGTTTCAACCGTCGCTTCTGACAATTAAACCACCTCAGTATCAAAACCTGCCGCCGTAACTTTTTCTGCGATCTGTTTAGCATCTACTTGTGCTTCGTCAAATTTTACGACACCTTCATTTTTCTTCAAGTTCACTTTTACCTTTTGAATTCCTGGTAGTTCATTAACCGCCTTTTCAACTGTTGCGACACAGTGGTTGCAGCTCATTCCGTTAATAGTAAATTTTTGTTTCATAATATCCATTCCTCCATTTTATATATTTTTATTTTATATCTTTAGCTACCATGGTGTTTGCACTCACACTGACCAGGGATACAGTTACATTCAATATTTTTTACTGGTTGTTTATCAGCTAATTGCTGTTGAATAAAAGCAATGTCCTCATTAGTTAAGTCCGCTTGCTCAATCAGCTCACCGATCGTATGGCCGATTCGTTTGGCACAAATGTGGGAAAATAAATTCTCCGTGGCACTTTGTACCGTTTCAGCTTCACTGACATTAGGGTAGTAAATGTATTTTTTTCCTTCTTGTTCAGTGTTTAAAGCTTCTTTTTTTACTAGGCGTCCTAGCAGCGTTTTGATGGTAGCCGGCTTCCAGTCCTTGCTTTCGCTTAAAACATCCACAATTTCCTGTGCCGTGGCTGCTTGCAGTGTCCAAACAACGCGCATGATTTCCCACTCGGAATCACTGATCTTTACTGGTTCTAACGTAACAGACATCTCGCCCCTCCTTTCCGATTACAATTGTAATTACAAATACAGTTTACAATTGTAATTGGAAAAGGTCAAGGAATAACCTCGCATTTTTTAAAATTTTTTTGCAGAAAAAAGACAGTCCAACGAATTTAGTCTCGTTGGACTGTCTGGTCCTTTAATGATTTAATTCTCTATTTCAAACACCGCATCGCATTCAAGACAGCTAGTACTGTCACACCTACATCGGCAAAGACAGCAGCGCCCATTGAAGCAATACCCAAAGCCCCCAATAGTAATACGAATACTTTAATACCAATAGCAAACACAATATTTTGTTTAACAATTCGCATCGTTTTACGGGCAATTTTGATTGCAGTTGGAATCTTAGCTGGCTGATCATCCATAATCACGACATCCGCCGCCTCAATTGCGGCATCACTGCCTAGGCCGCCCATGGCAATCCCCAGATCCGCTCGCGCAAGAACTGGCGCATCGTTCATGCCGTCACCGACGAAAGCAACTTTTTGATCCAATATTTTTTCTAATTGCTCCACTTTATCAGCTGGTAATAGTTCACTATAAACTTTATCAATGCCGATCTCATTACCAATTGCTTCAGCAATATTCTTGTTATCACCGGTTAGCATCACTGTTTGTTTGATCCCTGCTTGTTTCAACTCAACCATTGTTTCTGATACGCCTGCTTTCAGTTCGTCAGCAATCAGCAAGTAACCAACGTATTGTTGATCGATCGAAACATAAATCACCGTACCGATTTCATTGACTGGTTCAAAGGATACACCAGCTTGATTTAGTAACTTAGCATTTCCTACTAAATAATGTTGACCATCTACTACTGCATCGATTCCGTATCCTGCCCGTTCTTCTAATGTAGACACTGGCAACAAAGGCGCGTGATTGGCTTTTAAAATAGACTGCGCAATTGGGTGGCTGGAATTTTGTTCAACACTCGCCACACCCTGCAGGAATTTTTCCTGATCCATGGTTGTTTCCATTTTTTGAATTGCAAAGACACCTTTAGTTAAGGTTCCAGTTTTGTCAAAAACCACGGTTTCAATCGTAGCTAAACGTTCAATGTAATTGCTCCCTTTAATCAAAATACCAGCTTTACTTGCGCCACCAATACCGCCAAAGAAGCTCAACGGTACTGAAATAACTAATGCACATGGACATGAAATGACTAAGAAGGTCAATGCCCGATAAATCCACATTTGGAACGGCTCATTAAGTACCATCGGTGGGATAACTGCCAATAGTACGGCAAGTCCAACAACAATTGGCGTATAATAACGAGCAAAACTGGTGATAAAGTTCTCAGCCGGTGCCTTTTTACTGCTAGCATTTTCAACTAAATCCAGAATCTTATTAACGGTTGATTCGCCAAAAGTAGTCGTAGTTTTCACCGTCAAGCGGCCACTTTGGTTCACGAACCCGCTCAAGAGTTCTTCACCGGCGACAACTTTCCTAGGAACTGATTCCCCAGTAAGAGCCGACGTGTCCACAAAAGACTGTCCTTCGATAATTTCTCCATCTAAAGGCACCCGTTCGCCGGGGTTAACGATGATAGTATCTCCTACTCTGACTTGTTCTGGTGCAACTTTCTTAACCTCTCCATCAATCAGCTGGTTGGCATAATCGGGACGGATTTCCAACAAGGCGCTGATGGATTTTCTGGAACGATTCACTGCATAATCTTGGAAGAATTCACCTACTTGATAAAAGAGCATAACACCGACAGCCTCAGGATATTCACCAATCGCTAATGCACCAATAGTTGCCACTGACATCAAAAAGTTTTCATCAAAGACTTGTCCCTTCAAGATGTTAGTCGCCGCTGTTTTCAGCACATCCCAACCAATCCATAGATACACGGCTAGGTAAGCGACAAATTTCCAAGGCATCGCTGGGTTAAGCAGTACTAAAGCTACTGTAGCAACAAGCGCAACGAGAATCTGAATGATTTTCCCCGTTTGACTCTCTTCTTCTTTGGGTGCTGTTAGATCTTTCAATTCAACTTCAGGCTCAAATTGATGTACAGCTTTCTCTGCCTCGTCACAAATCCTAGGCATTTCTTTTTCTGGTGCCTCAATAATCATTTTGGTGGTCATAAAATCAACATTAGCTCGTTTCACACCATTAATCCCCTGCACTGCATGCTCAATTTTCGCAGCACAATGAGCACAATCCAGTCCATCTAGGCGATATGTCTTTTCCATAATTCGTCCCTTCTTCCTGTTAACATATGAATACTTCCTCATAACTTATTATATATGATCACATATTCATATGTCAACCACAAAAAAGAAATCCTTTACATTTTACAGGCTTTTCTTATGATAAAAAAGCTGCCAATTACTGACAGCTCTAACAACTTTATAAAACGAAATCGCGAATAACAGCCAACATCAGTAAATGGGCTGGATAATACCCATAAAATAGATATTTCAGCGAACGACCTCGCAGTCCGTTATAATTTTTTAGCAACACTACACTCATCCCACCGCCGATATAAAAAAAGGCTAACTGAGGAAGGAGATCTGTAAATGCAGCCGCCAGATTGCTGACTTGGAGAAGTACAAGTAAAGTTATTAAGCTAACAGACGGCGCCAAAGGTACAATATAATGCGCCCATTTTCCCTTCACCGTATAGTACATTAAAACCATTGGTACACCCACTAGACCCCAATCCATCATGACAGACAAAAGCGTTAATCCCACAAACACAAACCAGAATAAAAGTCGGCTATTCATATGATCATATAGATAGAGAGTAATAAGTCCTAACAGTAACGTAAACAACACATTAAACATGAATGTCCCCATCGCCCAAGAAAAAGGTACATAGGCGATAATTGCAAACCCCAGTAGCCGCACCCCATATTGCTTCACGCTTGACGTGCGCTTATATCCTTCTACCAATAGGTAAGCCATAATCGGAAACGTTATTCCGCCACAGGCATAAAAAACCGTTCGTATCTCCAACGATAAATGCGGAGCAAACACAATGGCAATATGATCCAGCGTCATCCCAAAAATCGCCAGCAACTTTAACATAAATGCATCTAAACCATTATTGTAATAAGTTTCTTCAACCATCTATCTCACCTTCTTTATACTTGAATTATATCATTTTGAGACTAACCGTAGATGAAGGACTTCTTTTGTTTTGAAATACTGCTATACTAAAAGTGAATAAACGAACAAGAAATGAGGGAAAATAATGACTTTAAAAGAAATACGACGAATTAAACTCGTATCAGATTGCCTGCTGATTGTCTATGGATATTTAATATTTCCAATACCCAGCAAGGGATTAGTTTTTAATTTAGTTGTCTTCTGCTTATTTTTGACTAGCCTTTTTTTGAGAGACCTGTTGCCTAAAGAATATAGAATAGGCGGAACTTTCCTAAAGAAAGAGGACAGTTGGCTGGAATTTGGTATTGAAATGGTACTGATATGCGGTATTATCTGGCTGCTGATTAAAATTAGTTAACCTAGAATAGTGGCCGTGACATAAAACGTCACAGCCACTAAAAAACCACATAATAGGTGGAACTGAATCAGCTCTGTCGGAAATAAGCTGAACACTTCTATCGTAACCTCTCTAGACTCACTAATTTTCTTATAGCTTCTTCTTTTGGCCAGTTTTTCGATCAGATTAGCTAATTAAAGAATTTTCTGCGTCGGCCAATATATCTAAACTAAACATAGACACACATAAAAACATAGTTGAAAAACGAGTTTCTACTATATTATATCTTCTACTCTTATTTCTGATGATCGCAACTGATCCTTCAAAATAGATTTTTCAAATTATCCAAAGACACTTTTTCAATTGAACTTACATAGGTTTCAAATTTTTGTTCAAGCGTTCAATCATCCACGTAAGTCTTTTTTCTCGTCCGGCATCCGTTTTTGCATCTAGGTATGCACGAGTATAGGTCTTTCTCACAGAAAGTGACATGCTCTCAAAGTTGGTAAAAGCCGGCTCGGTCCCCTTTAACAAAGCAGCGACTCTCACAATATCCTCTTCAGTAATAGCTGGAGCCTTAGGTTTGTCCCATTGACCATTTTCTTTCGCCTCTTTGACCTTATTTCTACCATAATCAGTCATTATTCCTTGCTTTTCCAGTTTTTCCACTAATTTCTTATTTTTTTCTGACCAATTGCTATTGATACGACGATTGGCAAAATATTTCTTGTAGGACTGTTCGTCAATCTTTTTCATTTGCCCATCGATCCAACCATAACATAGTGCTTCTTCTAACGCATCATTTGCTGAGAGTGTTGTCGGACCACCTTTTTTTCCAAAAAGCAACCAGACACCTTCACTGCTCATGCAGTTTTTCATTAACCATGTTCGAAATTCAGCTCTGTCTAAAAACATGAGAACATTATCCATTTCCAGCTAATTCTCCTTTCTTGACGCCTTATCTCCTATAATTTTAACAAACTGTCTTCCACTTGCCAAAGTAAATTTCTTTACAAACAAGGAGGTTGTGACAGAAGTGTTCAGCTCCGAGAAATAAGCCGCATAATCCGAAAATAGCTTCTCATATTTTTGTGATTATGCGGCTTATTTCGTAAAAGAGCTACTTCAGTCACACCGATTATTCGGTTTTCAGAGGTTGTGACGTTTTATGTCACAGCCTCGATAAATCACTCCTCTTTTTATAAATTCCTGTTGCTCCTTTTGAAGCTAGTTGTTTTTGATCGAAAAACATCACTAATGAACTAAAACTCCCTTCTTTAGTTGCCTTTATCGTTTCTTAGACCGCTAGAATTAGTATGGACTGCGCTAATTTTGCCAACAAAAAAAGCAACCAAAGATTTTTTCCTTGATCGCTTTACCTTTTTCTTTTTAGTGTATTGAATAGAACTGACTTGGACTTACTGATAAACCTGCTGCTTACGTTCAGCGTATTGTTGATAGAAAGATTCGCTCAGTTGATATCCTTTTCCCCATTGCGTCAAGATAATATTCTCTTCTATTCCATGATCTTTGAATTTTCGCTTTATCCGATTAACCATACAAGAAAGCTGGCTCATATTAGAAGAGGTCTTTCCGTCCGACCAAATTTTTTCACACAATTCTGTACGAGTAATTAAATTTCCTTCCGCTTTAATTAATACATCTAATAATTTACGTTCTCTTCCCGTTAATTGCACTTGTGAAGGGTCTATGTCTTTTTTCACATTGACTTTACTAAAAGAAACGACTCGCTTACTGCTTTCCATGTTTTTCATTACTGTAATTTTAGTTTGAGATAATTTCTCTCGCAAGTCGATAAGATTGTCCGTTTCTAGTAACCAATCATGCATTCCTAATTCTAGCCATTTTGTCTGTTCTTCTGGGGAAGGAAGAGTTTCAGTCTCTCGTAAAATAGCAATCGAGTATCGAGAGAAAAATTCTAATAAGCCTTCCACCTCAGAATCACTAATAGTTTTACTGAAAACAACCGTTTGAAATTGCTGAATAACGGTAGGTGGTGTACTAAATTGTTGAACTTGCTCAACTAGCCGCGCAGAGCACCAAACTTCATAATTTAATTGTTGAAATTTTTCTTGTAATACTTGATTGGACAGAATATTTTTTGTTAGGAGCAAGATTTGACTCATAGATTCTCCTTCTTTCGCTTGATTTTATTTTTAATGAGTAACGTGGATTGCATCCAAATTACTAGGCTTTTCGTGTAATTCTCGACAAATACAATTTACATTCTTTCAAATTTATTAGTTAACCATTTCAAAAATCAATTAGACAACATTTTGAGTTCTCAGTATGGGGTTATTTTCCTCAACACGTACAAGAGGGTTTCTTAGTTTTGCTCCTAACGAATTAATCCGAAAAATATGATTGGTACTAACATTAACAAAAACAAGGGAATAACAGTCTGCATAGGATCTGAGATAATCTTGGCTGCAATACTCATGCATAACTTGATAAATTTGGATATTGGATCATTTTTCAACAGCTCGCCATTTTCGACCTGACCATCCTTTTTGACACCTAGCTGTTTTAACTGGTTATTAGTGGCAGCCTGTAACGATTCTTTTTTCACTAATTCTCCTTGTACAACTCGTCGATAAATAGTGCCGATATCTCCTTCACATCTTAATAAAGTTATGATTGGTGTTTGATTGGACGAGGTTTCCTCTATGTAGGAGATTTCTGTATCTTGGATAATTTTATTTACAGTGACTTCATATTGGTAAATATCTTTGAAATCTGTTGCATAGATGATGTCCTTGATCTTCAAATTTTGAATCCGGTGCAATAACAAATCTTGGTCAAAAATATTGTGAGCCAACAATACATAGTTGCTTTTACCCAATTGTTGATTAACTTGATAAGTTGCTGCCCCAGTCAGTAAATTTTGATTCGCCAACCCGGCTAAAATAGGAAGATTAATATCCACGTTGGGAATAACCAGTTTTCCGACACCCCATTGATTCGTCGTGTCTTTTAACATATTTTTTGCTTTGGCGTAGTCTGCTACATTGACGCTGGCAATTTGTTTTTCACCATAGTTGGCTTGGCTAATCTTTCCAAGGTTGTAGTCAGACAATTCCGATTGCTGCCCCACCTGTATTTCATCAAGGGGCACTACTTCTTGCATCTTCGAATAACCGTAGATCGCAAAAGCAATCGTCGCCAGCATTGCAAAGAATAAAAGGAAAAAATAGGCTCGTGTTATCCAAAACAAACGCTTCAATTGTTTAGTTGCTTTAAGATATACATTCATATCATTGGAATTGAGCTTTTTAGATTGGTACCGGTAGATCATCATCAATAAAATGAATAATAAAATATTAAAAGTTAACGTTGCTAAAACTACATTTTGGTAACTGAAGGTATTGCGTTTTTTGACATCTTTCTTCATTGCTTCTTTATACGGAACTCGATGACCAGTAACTAACAACCGGTATGTATTAATCCCTGGTGGTGTACAAGTTAGTAAGGTCACCTTATCTTTTCCTGGCTGTATATTTATTTTTTCTACTTCACTAGGTAATATTTCTTCAAAAGATTCAATTTCATAAGCCAAGCGTTTACCTAGAATGTTGATATAGAAGATATCTCCTTCAGTCAGATTACGAACATCGGTGAATAGCACTTGATTTTTCACACCACTATGACCTGTTATCACAGCACGAGTATTTTCACCACCTACTGGAATAGAGGTCATTTCGATATGACCCAAACCTTTATCTAGCGTTTGGTAAGAGGTGCCATGATAAAAAGGCATCTCTTTAATATCGATTGCTGGAATATCAATGGTACCCATAGTGTCCCCTATGCTGGCGATGTTTTCGTATGCCATTGGCTCAGGGTTTTCACCTTGTTGTTTTTGGTAAACGTAGCGATTGTACTCTTTTGCCAGTTGCCATTGCTGCTTGATTTCTTCTTGACTCATACGTTCTAAGACTTGGTCATATTCAGCTGTTGCTTCGCTTCGTTCACGATTTGCTAAATAGTTGCCGACAATCGGATACAGCAAGATAGCAACACCTGCGACAATCATCACGATGGCAAAGATCATCAAAAAGGAATGTTTTTTCTTTTGTGGATGTGCTTTTTTCATTCCTAATTCTCCTCACTTTGCCAACGATTTTTTAAAAGAGCGAGCGGCTCCAAGAGCCACTCGCTAGAATTATTTAAAATGATGCTTCTTACTCTGCATAAAATAGCCGCCAATAGTCCCCATCACTAAAAGCAATGCTAAGATAAAATACAGTGGCTTCATCGTCCCCAAAGTTCCACTCGTTTGTGGTAGTCGCCGATTAGGATTACTAGCTGCTACAGTCGTGGTTCGTCTAGAACTTCCTTGCCCAGCTGTTCCAGGCAATGCTTGTACACTGGACTTTGGATACAAATAAACTTCCGAAAGTGCCTCGCCAGTACGTTGCGGCAACGGCAATTCAACGATTACCGGAGCCATTACATTTCGTAACATATCCGTTGGTTGTTCACTTACCCGATACGTACCTGCAGCTAGATTCCCAACACGAGCAATTCCTTCAGCGTCTGTCGTTATGGTAGTTGAAAAAGCATCTATACCTTCGACAGGCTGAAACTCACTGGTACCTTCCATCGGTGAAACCCGGACAACCTCATAAGAAATGCCAGCTAAGGGATCAAGTTGATTCCCATTAATATCCGTTACTATCTCTGCTCTGGTTCCATCTTGAGGCACGTCCTCTGACAGACTAACTCCTGCATCTAGTTTGTGTTTCACGATGGTGATACTGTATCCTGCATCTGCAGCCTCCACACTTTGCGGCAGACAAAAGATGCCCAGAATAAGAGAAAGGAGGAAGAAAAACGTTGTTAATTTTCTCATCATAGCTTCCCCCTTTGCTTAGATTGCCGATAATAAGCCATCATACTGATAAATCCGATTGCTAACAGACCTGCTGAAACGAGTAACACAATAAGTATCGGGTTATTTCCACCGGTAAATGGTAGCTCAGTTCCCCTCTCATTGTCTTGATACAATTGGATTACCTGGTTTCCTCTAGTGATAGTTACATTAATTGGTTTCTTCAATAGTTCATATTCTTTAGATGGCGCTTTGGTTTCGACTAGTGAGTAGTCATCAGGGAAAAGACCAGTAAACTGTATATTCCCCTTCTCATCTGTAGTCGCTGTACCAATCTTATCGCCCGTTCCGCCATGACCTTCATGAAGATCAAAGACTGCTCCTTCTAATGGTGCCCCAGATGCTTTCTCTGAATCACTTAGTTCACCATCTTCATCCTCATCAATCGCAGTGCCTGCTTCGTACTTGAAAAGTTTTATTGCGCTAGGGCCAATTAATCCAATATTGACATCTGTCGTGTGGTGTGTTGATTTCTGTGGATCGCCTAGAACCCAAAGAGGACCACAATCGTTGTTAAGTGGTAGAGTATAATTCGTTGTTTTACACTCCTGATTCGCTTTAGAATTTTTAGTTGCATCCTCGCCCACCAGTTTTTTCGTAGCGCGGTATTTTTGTCTATCAACTATGAACTCAACTACATATTTACCTTCTGGAAGACAAGTAAATGTATATCTACCATCAGCATCGGTTTTAATTAGTGAGTCCCCATTACCATCGATGAACTTTTCACCAGTCGAATTTTCTTCAACCAATTGAGGCTTTTTATCTATTATCTTATAAAGCTTCACTGGAATATCTGCAGCGAAGTCTTCAGGTCCGGTTTGATCATATTTATCACCGATCAGCCCATCGTAACTATCGTCATACCAAGCTACACCAGATAGGTCACGGCCTACTACCCGGACGCTACGTGGAACGCCGTTGACATACAAATTCATTGACGAATTCAATGATGGTGAATTGATTAAAATATCTCCCGGTGTTTGTTCTTCAGTTTCTATTGTGAGGGATAAAGACATGTCCTCACCATTAGGCAACCGGTCATAAACCAACATGACTGCCTTCGCATCATTTAAATCGGACATATTCGAACCTAACTTGTGCCAGTCTCCATTGGTTAAATCGATCGTATTTGGATCTGTATCTACCGTAATCGTTTTCTTTGTATACCAAATAGATCCATCTATACTTTCATTCAATTGTTCCGCATTTGTCAAAGAGTAATTCCCACTATATTTCGTTCCTCTTCCATCACCATTGTATGGAAGTACATCTAGGATTCGAACATCATCCATCGGAAAAGGCGAATGATTTCTATAAGCAACTGTATAAGTAAGTTCAGATTTTCCGTTGTCAATGTAAGGTTTATCGACAATTTTATCTACAACTAATACACCGGAATTCGTGACAGTGACTTGCTCTGTAGCAGTTCTAAATTCAATTCTAGAATTATCATAGATACTCTCATCGCTCTCTGAACGTACTTCCACTACAAGTTTTGCATTCAAATCCGCCACATTATTATCAAAATCTAGTTGCGAAGAAATAATCGACGTATCAAACGTGACTCTAGGATTATAGTTACTATTCGCTAGATAATCTAGCGTCCAACTTAGCGTCCAACTTCCATCATCATTTTGAGAAGCCGCTGGATCAGGTAACGGGTTACCATGAAAGTCTTTAGCTGTGCCATCTATATATTGTGTTTCTTTCGGAATGGTTACTTTAAAGGTTACTTTAAGATTGTCTTCATAACCACTTTCGACACTTCCGTCCACTGTCCAGTTAATTGTCTCATCAGGGGTATATGTGTCCTTATCCGCTGTTATCGCCGGGCGAATTGTCATGTTGCTAATGTATAAGGTATCCCCCCAGTCTGATAACGGAACATGGATTGTATCAATAGCACCATTTTCTTTATAAGTAGTAGGCCTGTAATCAAGCAAACGATCTGTCGGATAATAACTTGTTAATATTTCACCGTCAGAAGCATAATTAAATACGTTCGTTAATAGCACATTAGGATTCCCATCACCATCCAAAGCACCGATTTCTCCTACGGCCCTTAACGGAACGAAGAATCTCGGTGAACCACTTCCGGCAGGATCAGTAACTTGATATTCTACTTTTACAGCTGAAATTTCACCATTAGCCATAGCTTCCGCTGAAGTAGCATACCATTCATAATCCTCATCCAAGTCCTCATCCGTTCTTATTGTTCTGTCTGGAACCTTAAGGCCAACTCCATAATATGTTTTTTGTACTTCCACTCCACTACTTCTATCTAATATAGTTCGACTATCATCATAAACCATACTGTTGGCATTCCATCTGCCGTATAAGGTAGTTGTCTCAGCTTCTACATCCACATAAGGACCATAAAATTGTCCCCAAATACTATTTCCTCTTGCGGTTATGCTATCTCCCGCACTAGAATAATTTTTGGAATTAATAGGATTTGTGCTAAGTCCTATTCTGTTAACATCTACGGCTGCAGCAAAAGTCCTCATTCTTCCTGGCCATTTATTCTCCCATAACATATCTAGAGCTTCTTCAACTTCTTGTGTATTTCCTTCATATTTTATTTCTGATATGGATAATCGATAGTTGATGTTTCCTTCTACACCAGATGTTTCTAAATAGTCATAAGGAAACAGCACTTGCATCGCTGTAACTGAAAAAGGTTCAGCATTGCTAGGCATCGGATCCCCTGATAAGAACCATTTATTCCTACCGACACTTATTGGTTGATAGTCTAAATTCCTCAACTGAATATTATAATTTGATTCTTTATTTGAGTTTTTAACTTCCGGAGTTCCTGTGTCGTATATCCCTATCCTAGTACTGTATTCTTGATTTGGTGGATAAGTATTTTGAGTATAACCAACAGGAGCTTTCAACCCTTGACGACTAACAAACTGATAAACATCTTTATATGCTTGGTACTCTTCGGTAAATATTGGATTAGGCATATCAGTATGGAACAATCCATCATATGAAATAACCTCAAGCGGAGGATTCTCTTCTCCAATAATTAAATCTCTAGATTCATGTGTCTCTTCATTGGTATAAATCATCCTTTGTTCAAGCTCATATTCAATTCCGCCTACTGGATAAGTTGATCCCTTTATTGATGTTAAATCTTCTCTTCCTGGTAAAGGTTTCAATTGAACATAAACACCAACATTTGTGATCATTGTATGTTGCTTTTCAGGTAAGGATACGCCTGTTGCACTTTCAAAGTTTGACATTCTATTAGGTGTCCAAGCAAGATTCACATCAACTAATGGCTTGGCACTGATATATACTGTGTCATTCATACTAGGTACTACATTACCGTCGATTTTTTGATTAATAATCTCTTCGGGTTCATCCTCGTCAGTTGTAGTCGCACTTTCAATTGTCACAGTGAACTTTGGTTCTAGCTTATCTTTGTGTACTCCACCAAAGGTTTCGATTGTTTCAGTGAAAAAAAGTTGTCCAGAAGCCTTATCCAATTTTGTCCAAACGCTTCGACTCGATTTTTTTGTCCCATTTCCAGTGTCAATCAAGGGATCGTCGTTCGCAATCTCAGCAGTTTGGCGGACTTGTCCTGATTTGTCGATACGCCAGGCATCAGGCAATTCAGTATCCAAACGAACACGAAGAGAAGTATAGCGCTCATTGGTATTGGATATTCCAACATTTATACGATAACTCACTTGATCAAAGGTTCGAACGATATTGTCATCTCCACCATAATCATAGCCAGGGTCGTCATAGCCAGATGGATGCCCTTCATCAAAAGGTGCTAGTCCCGTTGTACGACTGACTTCAACTTCTACACCAAAAGGATTGGTTAGACTACTCCCACTTGAAGCTAACTCAGCATCCGATTCTTCCTCTTCTGATTCTTCTGATACAGCATCCAGAGGAGGAATTACATCTGGGGTTAACACTTGTTTCGCCGGTCTAAATTGAAACAGCTTTTGAACAAAATTATTATCCTCGGCACTACGTACAATAACTTCCTTAGTTGAAGTGCTTTTCCAAGTTACGTTAAACCTTTGAACCTCGCCTTTTTCCATTGTTAAATAGAAAATACCTTTTTGCTCGTTCTCGGGAACAGATAAAATGGCAGAATCGTAGGCTTGACTTTCCTCACTAGCTGTCTCACTTTCGTCCGATTGATTAAACTGTTCGATTAACTTTTCTTTTTCAAAATCAGCCTTTTCAAATTCTGGATAAGCATACGCTTGTTCGTTTTCATCCAGCGGTATGATTTGTACCTCTTCATCGTATGGAAGTTCTAATAGACTGCGCTCTTTTGCGGTTAAAGCAATAGTTACTGATTCTTCCTCTGTTTCAAACGTACCATCAGACCAATCTTCTCCATTAATAGTAAGATCAACTAAAGCGGCACTGCTGGCATTTGCTTTTAACAGTGAGCCGAGGGACAAGATGCTCGTCCCTCCAAAGATAATAAGAAGTAGAAGGCAAAAAGTGAGTAGTTTTTTCAGTTGTTTAGTTACATGCATTTTCTACCTCTCCTTTCTACTCCTTGAACTACGCTGCACGTCTTTTCTTGTCAATTACAATAGCAACTGTACCAATAGTGATTGCACCTAATGCGATTGCTACTAGCAGCATTGTATTTTCGCCCCCAGTAAATGGAAGATCGGTTGTTGGTTTATTAATTACTTCTAATTCAACCGAAACATCATCTTCGGTACTTAAATCAACAGTTACTTTTTGCGGTGCTTTCAATAGTTCGTAGTCTTTTGGTGATTTCGTTTCGACTACCCAGTAATCACGTTTGATATCCGCTTTACTTGTGAAGGTTGGTTCATCCGCATCTTGTTCACCGTTTTCGTTTGCGTCATGGTACCAAGTTAAAGCTAAGCCGTTGAATTCCGCACGTCCTTGACCATTAGATGTCGCTGTTAAGAACGTGACACCATTTGGCAAATCTGCTGCTACATAAGAATTACCATTGGTCGCAATGAATTTTCCAGCTTTCGCGTCCGCTTCACTGGCTGCAAGGTGGAATTCTGCTCCTGCTAATTTATCGTTTGGTGCTGTTTTGTCGCTAGCGGTTTTTTCAATATCAAAACCACCAGTATAGTATTCAGGATCTTTGTCATTCTCTGGCTTTAATGGTTTCAGACCAGGAGATAAGAACTCAACGCCAAAGTGGTTGGAAATAATTCCATTGAAATCAATCGCTGTGTGTGTGTCATACAGAACTCGGATTTCAGTATTATTAGCGGTTCCAACCTTTTTCATTCCTGCCTGAGTTAACTCTACTCTAACCGGTTTTTCACCAGTGCTATCATCTGTGACTGGCGCTGTTGTCTTTTCTACACCATTGACAGAGACTTTGTAATCTGTACCCAAGATTAAACTTGTCCAATCGCCTGTTCCAGTCCTTACTTGTGCTACTACATCATCTAAAAGTAATTCTGCTGCTAATGTATCATTGATACGGAAGTAATTTGCATAGATTTCCTGCCCAGCAGCTATCGGTATTTCTACATTGCTCCCATCAGGATTTACCATGACAGCCCCTTTATCGTCATAAATCGGGGTAAGTGTGAAGGTTTGACTAGCCACGGTATACAACCCGTTTGGAATATTCGCTGTTGCTTCCCAAGTAAACTTCTGACCTGCTTTAATAGAGTAGCCAGTATTGCCTTCAATTGTCTTTACAGGATCAATTAGTGAGTTCAAAATATTTTTTGGTTGAACTTGAACATCGTAAATCAGTGAACTAAGATCTGTTCGATCCGTTTGCGGCACATAAAC
Organism: Enterococcus sp. AZ109; assembly: GCF_051714625.1. NCBI lineage: Bacteria > Bacillati > Bacillota > Bacilli > Lactobacillales > Enterococcaceae > Enterococcus > Enterococcus sp. AZ109. The sequence continues at coordinate 1,218,047 of NZ_JBIOSF010000001.1, forward strand.
AAAGAATGGATCGGCTGGTTTAGCCACACGATCATCCGGCTGTTCAGTTACTAGATAGATACCATCACTGCTGTTCCTTTTCCTAATGCTTGTGTTGCGCTACCATCACCTTTTGTAGTAACTGTCCACACGGCTGAATCAAGAGTATAATGAGTTCCTTCTTTTTGAACCAGTGGATTAATTAGAGGTACTGTCTCATCCCCACCAGGCGTAACTTTATTGGGAATAACTTTTTGAATAGTAAACGTAATACCTGATAGCGGCACTTTATCAACGGTTGTTTCTTTACCATCTCCACGATTACCTAACTCAGAAAGATCTTTTACTTCGTACTTCCAAAGAGTGATTGACCGTTCAGACGTTTCATCTGCGACTGGATTTGCGCTAATCGTTTGTACAGCATCAGCAGTTATTCCATTTCCCAACAACAGACTACCCAACCCGGATCCGACAGAAGCCAACAATGCGACGATCATTGCAAACCGAACAACTTTTCTTTTCCTTCTTTCCATGATAAAACTCCCTTTCTTTTTCCCTTTTTACTTAATCCCACTAATTAAAACCTTATTTTTACAGCATTATGACTAGAACACGTTGAAAAAAATGATTATAATAGTAAGATAAAGTTTAATACATTTTCTTAGACTAAATAAATCTAAGAAAAACATTATTAAATCAGCGATACCGGTATCTAATTGACGGCGAATTGACGGCGAAAAGAAGCGTTTATAAAAATTCGATTGTCATAAAAATCAAAAAAGTAGCTGTGACGTTTTATGTCACAGCCATTGAAAAACATATAATCAGTGTACCTGAATTAGCTCTTTTAAAGCTTAATTATTTTAAAGTGTACTCTCACGATTGAAAAACGGTGCTTTTTCTTCAGACTACTATGGCACCCAACTTGTTAGCAAGTCATCCATCATCTTACGCCGTTCAGTTAAATCACTTCCTGTGTATATATCTAAGGTCATTTTTGTAGACGAATGGCCTAAAAGTGCACTAATACCCGTGATTGTCCCACGATTCTCCAGTAATCGAGTGGCGAATGTATGACGGAGCTGATGGAAGTGACAATTAGTTACACCAGCTTTTTGACAAATTTTATTGAAATGATACGTAATCAGCCGTGGCTCCATTGGACGACTGCCCACTTGGAAAACAAATTCTGTTTGCTCTTCTGGGCGCCAAGATAGCAACCAATCTCTTAAATTAGCTGACAATGGTAAAATACGTTCCGATGCCCTTGTTTTAGGTCGTCCTAATTGTAATTCGGTTCCGGAACCTTCAGATAATACGCGTTGATATGTATACCGTACAGTTATTAAATTATTATAAAAATCAATATCCCTCCAACGTAAAGCGGCCACTTCACCAATTCGTAGACCTGTTTGCAACGCAAATAGAATAGGACGACCATTCTTTTCTTTTGCAGCAATCTCTTCAATTTTTTGTTGTTCTTGAAGGGTTAGTGGGTGAATTTTTTTTGTTTCTTTCTTTGGTAATAGTACATGCTTAAAAGGATTCTTTTCTATGGCGGAGTCCTGTACTGCCTGTTCAAAATAGCGTCGGGTTATTTGGACTACAGTATGGATAGTTGTGTTAGCTAAAGAAGATTTTTCTAGCTCACTAACCCATTCCTGAATATTTTCCTGAGTGACAGTACGCAACTCAATTTCTCCTAGGAAAGGATATAGATATTTTTCCATTTTATATCTGTAAGTCATTAAAGTAGAATACTTCACTTTATTTTTCTGCTGTTCTAAACAATAATCAATCCATTCGTGAACGCTTCCTGTATAAATGCCTCGACTAATTTGCACTTGTTTATAGCGCCATTTCATCTCTAATAATTTTTCTTTTGTTTCTTTATAAGTCTTCTGATAAACATAACCGTAATGGATTTTCCCATTCGGCTTTCGGCCTTTAATATAACGACCTTCCCAGCGACCATCATTGCGCTTGTAGATATTTTCTCCTCGACGACTCATGTTTGACTCTCCTTCAGTTTGCTAGTTGATTTGACGGCTTATTTGACGGCGAATAATTCGATTAAAATCCTTATACAAGTATATGGATTTGCAATTATTATTATAAAAATACAAATCAATTTGTTCGAAAAATTCGTTTTAAGCAAAAAAATATATTTTTAAAAGAATATTGACGAGAATTATTCGATATATTATACTTTGATTAGATATAAAATGTTTATTTATCATGGCTTTTTTTCTTAGATTTATTTAATCAAAGATAACAACAACGCTTACACCGATCTAAACATTCCTATTCAGCAACATCAAGTTTACTATTATTCAATAATTTTTGCACCACTTTTTTCTTTTTGCTAAATTTTAATAATAAAACAAATATTTTACGTAGTTTATATAGTATAAGTGCAATTTAATAATCATTTTAAATCATATAGCTATAGTATAAATATCAAATTTCAAATCATCAATTTCACTCCTTTTTCCATCACTAACGTTTAAACAACCTCATCATTCTCTCCTTTAAACGGTCTCATATCTTATCTTAACGACTTATAAAAGAGATAAAATATTTCTTCAAGTGTTTCTATTGAAACTCCACTAATGGTAAACAATTCGTTATTTTCTTCATACTCCTTCTAATTTTTCTTATCCATCATCTTTTTCGTTCCAATATAAATAACTTTAAACATCATTTAAAAAAACAAAAAAAGACGTTAGAGTATTAGAAAGAATTCATTGCTTTCTGTTTGGCTTTTCTTAAGCCCTGTCAGAAACCTTTATTTAAAAGTAAGCATCGAGAAAAAATCAACCCGCAATGATAATAGTTATCACTGATAGTTATTATAAAAAACATTGATTGTACTTTTGGAACCTTCCTGACCTATAATTGAGCCAGAAAGGAATGATATACTTGAAAAAACTTAACTGTAGTATTTATCGAGGCGGTACAAGTAAAGGTGTTTTTTTATTCAAAGAAGAATTAGAGCAATTATCTGGGAATCAAGACGATATTTTGTTAAGCATTATGGGCAGCCCCGACGTGAGACAAATTGATGGTCTAGGCGGTGCAGTTTCTACAACTAGCAAGGTTGCTATTATTTCTAAAGAGGGAAAAGAAGCTTGGGATGTAAACTACACATTTGCTCAAGTAGCAATTGATAAAGCTGTTGTCTCATATGCTGGTAACTGTGGGAACATTTCTTCAGCGGTAGGTATTTTCGCAATTGAAAGCGGTTTAACCCCGGCTGTAGATCCTGTGACAACAGTTAAGGTATACAACACAAATACGAAAAAAGTAATTTTTGAACACATTCCAACACCAGGTGGCAAATTAACTTATGAAGGTGACTTCCAAATTTCTGGCGTTCCTGGTACTGGACTAAAAATCGAATTAGAATTTATTGATCCGGCTGGTTCTATGACCGGCAAACTTTTACCAACTGGGAATGCCGTTGATACGTTATCAGTAGATGGCTTTGGAGATATCGAGGTTTCTATCGTTGATGCCGCAAATCCACTAGTATTTATAGAAGCGAAAAAAGTTGGCTTAAAAGGAAGTGAGAGTGCTTCAGAAATTGATAGCAGTCCAGAATTGTTGGAAACTTTAGAAAAGATCCGTGGCGAGGCTGCCGTGAAGTTAGGCTTTATCAGCGATGCGAGTCAAAGTGCGAAAGAATCTCCTGGAGTTCCTAAACTAACCTTAATTAGTGAAGCAGTTGATTATAAAGCCGTGAGTGGCACTAAAATTCAAGGTAACGACTACGATCTAGCAGTCCGTATGATGAGCATGCAAAAAGGACACAAAACAATTGCTTTAACTGGGGCACTTTGTACAGCAGCTGCTTGTGTAGTTCCTGATACAATACCTAATCGTTTATTGAAGCAAAGAGAGCAATTAGAGCAACAGGCTGATTTAACATTTGGCCATAGTGATGGTTTGATTGAAACAACCATTAACTACGATAAATCAGAAAAAGAAGTCAACGTTCTTTCTATTTCTTCTTATCGAACAGCACGAAAAATTTTAACTGGAACGGTATTTTTAAAAGATAACTAAAAAAAAGGAGATGAGTAAACATGTTAGCATTACTGGGGTATTTAATGGTTGTTGTTTTTATGATTTTACTACTTTCAAAGAAAATTTCACCCTTTGCAGGATTAATACTTGTACCACTGGCATTTGGGTTTATTGTTGCAGGTTATACAGGGCAATCGTTTTTAAATGTATTTGATTGGATTTATGAAGGTTTGTACTATCAGGTGGTTGGTGACGGGATTAAATCTGGGGTCGCACCGACAATCACTTTGCTATTGTTTGCAATTTTGTATTTCTCTATCATGTTAGATGTTGGTCTGTTCGATCCATTGAGTAAAGTATTGATCAAATGGGCAAAAGGTGATCCCTTGAGACTTTGTCTTGCAACAGCTGCTATTTCAATGATCGTTTCTTTAGATGGTGATGGAACAACGACTGTTTTGATCATCACTGCTGCTGTCCTATCACTATTTAAGAAAATGAAAATGCGTCAGCTATACTTGGCTGTGTTAATTGCCATTCCTAACTCCATTATGAACCTTGTACCTTGGAGTGGACCGATGGCTCGAGCAATGCCGGTCTTGAATATTGGACCAAAAGAATTCTTTGTTCCATTAATTCCAGGGATGATTGGTGCTATGGCATTAACTGTATACATGGCTTACTACTACGGAAAGAAAGAAAGAGTTCGTTTAGGTTGTGTTGATGGTAAGAGTATTATTACCGAAAATGATTTGGAAGCCATCATGGTCTCTTTAGATGATGATCCAGAGAACTTAAAACGTCCAAAATTATTGCTATTTAACTTCGTATTAACTGTATTAATCATGGTCCTATTGATCTTAGATATCGTCAATGGCGGCATGCTGTTCTTAGTCGGTACTAGTATTGCCCTTATTGTGAACTATAAAGATCCTGGTCTTCAAGCAAAACGGCTAACTGCCAACGGTGCAGAAGCACTTGGACCTGTTAGCTTAGTATTTGGTGCTGGGGTCATCATGGGTGTGTTAAACGGCAGCGGCATGAGCGCTGGTATCGCTGAACATATCGTATCACTTTTACCAGAAAACATGGGCGGCTATATTCCATTACTGCTTGCACTGATTTCACTTCCAGGGTTATTCTTCCTGCCAAATGATGCCTTCTACTTTGGTATTTTACCGGTAATTGCACCGATTGCTTACAGTTTTGGTGCATCACCTGTCAATATCGGGGTTGCTTCATTAATTGGACAAGCTGTTCGTTTCGCAAGTCCCTTGGTTGCTTTCCTATATGTATTGGTAGATCGAACCGAGGTAAACTTCGCCGATTATCAAAAGGAATACCTGAAATGGGGCATTCCTAGTTACTTTATTCAATTAATTATCGCAATTTTAACGGGTGCCATTCCATTGCCGTTTTTAAATTAAGGTTTTGCACAGTTCAATAAATTCACGGGTATACGGTGGCAGGATTCGATTTTTTCGATAACCAATTAGCACTTCAGAGGCAAATAAACTGGTATTAGGCTGACTAATAGAAAAAAACAGCGGCTGTTCCTTCAAATTTAAATGGTCCACGTGGTTCTCATAAACAAACGAAATCCCATATCCTGCTACCGTTAGGTTTAAAGCGGTTTCGATATTTCGGGTATAGAAAACATTTTTTGGCTTCATTTGGTAATAACGAAAGATTTTCTCAGCCATTTGGCCTGTACGCTGGTTAGGAAAATGCAAAATAAAACGCTGGTCCTCTAGCTTTCTTAAGTCAAAAAAAGGATATTTTTCTTGCTTTGTTTCTGGGAGCGAATAGTCTTTAAGAACCGCTGGAGGAACAGCTAATAAAATCTCTTCCTTGCGCACAATTTCGTAGTCCATATTCAAAACCCGCTCTGGCTTATTCATAATAATGACATCAGCCTGACCGTCTTGAATTTTCTTCTCGAGAATAACCGAAGCATCTTCAAATAGTTCGATTTGTACATTGGGGTAAAGAAGATTGAATTTAGGCAAAATCTCTGGCAATAGATAGGAGCTTCTTAACAATGGTATTGCCAGACGAATTTTACCATACCGTTTCTCTTGCATTGTTTCCAGTGTACTTTGAAAATTGTCTTTTAATTCTAAGATTTTTATCCCTGTATCTAGGTAGACTTCTCCCAGTGTTGTTAGTGTAAATTTTTTACCGATAACCTGAAAGACTTGAAACCCTAGTCGTTCTTCCATATTTTTTACGTACATGCTTAATGACGGCTGAGTAATGAATAGAAACTCAGCGGCCTTTGTAAGATTTTTATGTTCGACGATGGCACGGATGTATTCGAAATCCTTTATTTCCATGGATAGATCATCCTTTCTGACAATTTCTACTACTATCATAAAGCATTTTCATTTTTAAACAACACTAATTTACGGAGGCTTTCACATGAAAAAGAAATTAACGATTGAAAACAAGGAATACAGCTATTTTAGCTTAAAAGAGTTAAGTCAAAAAAATGCCGCAGATATTTCTCGTCTGCCTTATTCAATCAGAATCTTATTAGAAAATATTTTACGTCAAGAAACACCCGAAAGCGAAGCGGCGATCCCTCACTTATTAAACTGGAATCTGCCGGGAGCTGAAAAATCAGAAATTCCTTTTAAACCTGGACGGGTCATTTTACAAGATTTAACAGGGGGAGCAGCCATCGTTGACTTAGCCTCTCTTCGTAAAGCGGTGAAAGATTTAGGCAAAGATCCCAATGTCATCAACCCAGAAATTCCAGTTGATCTAGTTATCGATCACTCTGTGCAGGTAGACTACGCCGGTTCTGCGGCAGCCTTTCAAAAAAATGAAGAGTTAGAATTCAAACGCAATATGGAACGGTATCGCTTCTTCAAATGGGCTGAGCAATCCTTTGATTCTTTCCGAGTTGTTCCTCCTGCTACCGGGATTGTCCACCAAGTAAACCTAGAATACTTGGCTGATGTGGTAACTCAACGAACTGCTGGGGAAGAAACAGTATTATTCCCAGATACTCTAGTAGGAACTGATTCTCATACGACCATGATCAATGCTCTTGGTGTATTAGGCTGGGGTGTTGGTGGAATTGAAGCCGAAGCTGGTATGCTGGGACAACCTTGTTACTTGACTACCCCTGATGTAATCGGCGTTCGACTAAATGGTCGGCTAAAAAATGGCGCTACAGCAACCGATCTAGCTTTAACCTTAACCAAGATTTTACGGGAGAAAAATGTAGTAGGAAAATTTGTTGAATACTTTGGTGAAGGCTTAGCTCACCTTACTGTATCTGACCGTTCAGTAGTAGCAAACATGGCACCTGAATACGGCGCTACCTGCGGCTTCTTCCCGATTGACCAGGAAGCTTTGAACTACCTAGCATTTAGCGGACGCGACACGGATCAACAAGCAGTCATCGAAGCCTATGTTAAAGAAAATCAATTTTACTATGATCCAGAAAATGAAGCGGATTATACCGATATTATCGAACTAAACTTATCAGAAATTGAGCCTAGTCTAGCTGGACCAAAACGTCCGCAGGATCTAGTACCGCTTTCTAAAGTGAAACAAGGTTTTATTGATTCTCTTTCACTACCTAACGGAAACAGCGGTTATGGCTTGCAGCCAGAAGAAGCGAAAAAGCAAGCAACGATTGAGTATGAAGATGGAACAACTGAAACAATTGAAACAGGTGCTGTCGTAATTGCATCAATTACCAGCTGTACAAATACTAGTAACCCTTTCATCATGTTAAGCGCCGGACTTTTAGCTAAAAATGCAGTTGAAAAAGGCTTAAAAGTGAAACGCTATGTAAAAACTTCGCTGTCTCCTGGTTCAAAGGTAGCTACTCGTTACTTTGAGGATGCTGGTCTATTACCTTATCTAGAACAATTAGGTTTTGATGTTATCGGGTATGGTTGTATGACCTGTGTTGGTAATTCAGGTCCATTAGATCCAGCAATCAGCAAAACGATCCAAGATGAAAACTTGCTTGTATCAGCTGTCTTGAGTGGAAACCGGAACTTTGAAGGTCGAATTCATGCCGATGTAAAAGCAGGCTATTTAGCAGCGCCTCATTTAGTTATTGCGTATGCGTTAGCCGGAAATGTACAGGTTGATCTAACAACTGAACCATTAGGCTACAACGAATCGAATGAACCGATTTACCTAAAAGACATTATGCCAAGCAATGAAGAAGTAGAACAATTGGTTAGCCAGTATGTTAAAACTGACTTATATAAAGAAGAATATGGCTCAGTCTTCACTTCTAATCAGCATTGGAATGAGATCGAAGTAACCCCAACAACAACGTATGAGTGGGATCCAGAATCAACTTATATTGCTAACCCACCTTATTTTGATGGCTTTGATCCAGAAACAACAACGATCCCAGGTTTGACGGGACAACGGGTACTGGCAAAACTAGGCGATTCTATCACAACCGATCACCTATCACCAGTAGGAGCGATTCCGATGAAATCACCAGCTGGTCTTTACTTAGCTGAACATAACGTTCGTCCGCAAGCCTTTAATTCTTATGGCAGTCGCCGAGGAAATCATGAAGTAATGGTAAGAGGAACCTTGAATAATATTCGGTTACGTAATGAGTTAGCCGATGGCAAAGAAGGTGGTTATACAAAATACTTGCCGACTGGTGAAATTATGCCGATCTATGACGCCAGCAATAAATATATTGAATCAAATACAGGACTGCTTATCCTTGCCGGTGAAGATTACGGAATGGGGTCTTCTCGCGACTGGGCAGCTAAAGGGGTTCATTTATTAGGGGTTAAAACAGTTATTGCTAAGAGCTTTGAACGGATTCACCGCTCTAACTTATTGATGATGGGCGTACTTCCACTGCAATTCTTAGAAGGTCAAGATACTGAAAGTTTAGGATTGACCGGCGAAGAAAGTTTTGACTTTGCCATCGATGATACGATTCAACCAAATTCATTGGTTCAAGTTCGAGCAACCAGCCCAGTAGGAAACATCACTGAATTCCAAGTAAAAGCGCGTTTCGAGTCACAAACTGAAATAAACTATTACCGTAATAAAGGGATTTTGCCAATGGTTTTACGCAATAAAATTCGCTAAATCTCAGTATAACAAGGAGGACAACGAATGGAACTTACACTAGTCAAACAACCACTAGATCTTGATGTTGCTGAAACTGTCGCCTTAAATTTAGATTTCAGTGGAACCAGTTCATTGAAATCAGCCGTTTATACTGCTTTACGAACGACGATTCTCAATGGAGAAATCCCGGCTGGTACCAGAATCAATGAATCCTTGCTTTCTGATAAGATCCGAATCAGCAGAACCACACTTCGTTTTGCGCTGCAAAAGCTGCATAATGAACATTTGCTAGAGCATTCCCCAGGTAAAGGGATGATCGTCAAAGGAATCACTATTAAAGATGCCTACGAAATTTTTGCCATTCGAAAATCACTGGATTGCTTAGCTGCCGTTACAGCTATGTACAAAATGACCGATGAGGATTTCAATGAACTAGAACAAATTCTTCTCCTGATGAACCAGCATTACCGGAATACCGAGCACTTGTCGGCTCTATTCACTGAGTTTAATGAGCTTATTTATGAGAAAAGTCAGATATTTCGACTAAAGGATACGATGATAAATATCAAAAATTATTTATCTTACTTTAGAGACTTGTCAGCTCACTCCCGTCAACGTAGAAAAAATGCGATTGATGATCATCAGAAAATTTATGATTGCATGAAGGAAAGAAATGAAAAGCAGCTGAAGCTTCAGATTGAGCACCATTTAGACGCCGCATTATTGTGTATCGTCAGAGAAATGACTGAATTGAATTCTATTGCATTGTAACTGCAATTAAGAGGTTGTAACAGAAGTGCTCAGCTCCGAAGAATAAGTCGAAAATAGCTGCTCCCATATTTGCGATTATTCGGCTTGTTTTTCAAAAGAACTACTTCGGTTACATCGATTATACGGTTTTTAGTGGTTGTGACGTTTTATTCACAGCCACTTTTTCCTATTTCTACAACACCGCAAAAAGCAGCTAGATAAACTCTTATCTAGCTGCTAATAAAAATTCAATTGTCTTACGGATAAATACGGTTCAACAAACGTGGGAATGGGCTTGCTTCCCGCACATGTTCGATCCCAGCAAGGAAAGTGATCGTACGTTCCAAACCAAGTCCGAAACCAGAGTGAGGAACACTGCCATATTTACGCAAATCCAAGTACCAAGAATATTCTTCTTCGTCTAGGCCTGCTTCACGGATTTGTTCTAGCAAGTATTCATAATCAGTTGCCCGTTCTGAACCACCAATGATTTCTCCGTAGCCTTCTGGTGCAATCATGTCTGCACAGATTACCAAATCGTCACGAGTTGGATGTGGCTTCATGTAGAATGGCTTGATCGCTTTTGGATAGTTCAAGATAAAGACTGGACGGTCAAAGGAATTAGCGATAAAGGTTTCATGAGGTGAGCCAAAATCATCGCCCCATTCAATATCCTCAAAGCCATTGTCCTTCAACAAGGTCACCGCATCGTCATAAGAAATTCGTGGATAAGGCAATTGCGTATATCGTTTCAAGACTTCTTTGTCACGACCTAAAACATCTAGTGAGTACTCACAATTATCTAAAACACTCTGAACTAAATAAGCCACATATTGCTCTTGTACTTCCAAACTTTCTTCTTGATGCATGAAGGCCATTTCTGGTTCAATCATCCAAAATTCGATCAAGTGACGACGCGTTTTCGATTTTTCAGCCCGGAAAGTTGGACCAAATGAGAACACTTTGCCTAATGCCATTGCCGCAGCTTCCATATATAACTGTCCACTTTGAGACAAGTAAGCATTTTGATCAAAATAGTTAGTTTCAAATAAATCCGTTGTCCCTTCTGGAGCTGAGCCAGTTAAAATAGGCGGATCGATTTTGACAAAGCCATTGTTGTTAAAGAATTCATAGGTTGCACGAATGATTTCATTGCGGATCAGCATGATTGCGTGTTGTTGTGATGAACGCAACCATAAATGACGGTGATCCATTAGAAAATCAACGCCGTGTTCTTTCGGTGTGATTGGATAGTCATAACTTTCGCCAACGACTTCAATTGTTTTGACACCTAACTCATAACCAAATTTTGAGCGAGCATCTTCTCGGATTTCACCAGTTACCCAAATAGAGGTTTCTTGGGTTAAGTCTTTGGCAAGTTGGAAAATTTCTTCGCCGACTTCGTTTTTAACAACGACTGCTTGGAAATAGGCCGTTCCATCTCGCAGCTGCAGGAAAGAAATCTTTCCACTAGAGCGTTTGTTAGCTACCCAAGCACCAATTTTTACCGTCTCACCAACATGGTTTTTGGCATCAATAATTTGAATCTGTTTCACAATTGTCTCTCCTATCTTTTATCCCGAATTGCCCTTTTTACTTTTGACTATTTTCGATGAAACGTCGGATACGAACCACTGCTTCTTCCAGATCTTCCATACTGCTTGAGTAACTCATACGTACGTTTTCTGGTGCACCGAAGCCCTCACCAGTTACTAGCGCTACATGCTCTTGTTCCAACAGGTCATTGACCCAAGTAGTTACATTGTCATAACCGCCCATTTTCATAGCTTCCTTAACATTAGGGAATAGATAAAAGGCACCTTGTGGTTTCTTCAAGGTAACACCCGGCAACGCTGCAACTTTTGGATAGATCGTATTCAAGCGTTCTTCAAAGGCGATACGCATTTCTCTAACGGTAGATTGATCGCCTAATAACGCTTCGACTGCCGCCGCTTGACTGACCGCAGTAGGGTTACTAGTAGATTGGGAAACGATATCTGTCATCCCTTTAATGATTTCAGCATTTCCAATGGCATAGCCGATTCGCCAGCCGGTCATCGCAAAGGTTTTCGACACGCCGTTAATAATAATTGTTTGACGGGCAATTTCGTCAGATAACGATGCTAGATATGGCGCATGTTTGCCATTATAAACTAGGCGGGCGTAAATATCATCTGAAACGACTAAGATATCATTTTCTACCGCCCATTCACCGATGGCTCTCAATTCTTCCTCCGTATAGATCATCCCAGTCGGATTCGATGGAGAATTCAGCATAAGTGCTTGTGTTTTATCAGTTAACGCTGCGTTCAACTGATCTACGGTAACCTTATAGTCAGTTTCTTCTTTTCCTTCTACAAATACTGGGACACCTTCAGCCATTCTCACTTGCTCGCCATAGCTAACCCAATAAGGTGTAGGGATAATTACTTCATCACCCTCATCCAAAATTGTTTGGAACAAGGCATACAAAGCAAATTTCGCTCCACTAGTTACGATAACTTGATTCGGCTCTACATCTAGCTCGTAGTCTCTTTTAGTTACTTGGATGATAGCATCCTTTAACTCAGGAGTTCCAGCAGCTGCTGTGTAAAAGCTGACTTTCCCACTTTTGATTGCTTCGATTGCGGCATTTTCGATGTTATCAGGCGTCGTGAAGTCCGGTTCGCCGACTGTCAAACCAATTACATTAACACCCTTTGCTTTCAATTCTCTTACTTTTGCTGTTGCTGCTAGTGTTACTGATGGTTCTAGTTTTTTAATTCGTTTTGATATTTTCATCAACCATTACTCCCCTACCAAGTTTTTTTAACTGACATTTTGTATTTCTTCACCGTTTTCAAAAGAAAACAGGTAGTAACTAATTGTTCCTTGACCATCCTTACCAGTAATTTCCCAGGCCGGCTGATCTCTAAATTTGCCTAGTGCTGCTTTTTCCACCGTAATTTCGGGATAAGCTGCCTGCATCTGCTGAATCACAGCATCTTCACTGAGTCCGTCAGCGGCATTCAACACTTGAATGTTCTCCCCAGATTTAGGAATAATCACTACGATGTCTTTGCCAGACTGGTCGACACCGGTCACCGTGAAATAAGTTTGCTCGCGATTAAACCAATAGAAGTTCTCCATCGTTTCAAGTTTGGCATATTGTTGGGCTAAGTCATAGGCTTCTTTTTTTGCCTGCTGCATCGGACGGTTGGAACGAATAAAAAGGATAGTTCCCGACACAAGGATTAGTAACAAAAAAGCCACAATACCGATGATCCACTTATTCTTTTTTGATTTCAATATATCCAAAAAGCATAACTCCTTTCAGATAAGCCTCATTATACCAAAAGAATGCCCGTTACTCACTCATTCTCAGCATTTTTGTTAGAACTTAAAAATTCATGTGTCTTTTCAACGATCTGTGGTAGACTCGCTTCTTCAATTGGCAATTCTTTTGGCAAAGCTTTTCTTAGGCGTTCTCCGTAGCCGGCAGTCAAGAAGCGGCGGTCTAATAAGATCATGACGCCTTTATCTGTCTCTGATCGGATCAAACGTCCCAAAGCCTGACGCAAACGTAAAGCGGTATGGGGGACTGCCTCTTGGAAGAAGGGATTCATCCCCTGTTCTTCTAAATAGTCATTGCGAATCTTGACTAATGGTCGCCGTGGATTTTCAAAGGGTAATCGGGTAACTACCATGATTTGCAGCACTTCACCGGGTAAGTCGACCCCTTCCCAAAAGCTATCTGCCCCAAAGAGCAAGGCATCTTCAGAGAGTAAAAAACGCTTTAGCAGCTTTTCACGGCTGCCACCGATTCCTTGAGCGAGCACTTCACGTCCCTCATTTAGCAAAGGTACTTTTAAATGGTGGTACACTCGATTTAAGATCTCATGAGAAGTAAACAAGACTAAGATCGGTCGTTTTTCAGCTTCTGCCAGTTTGCGAATCACATCAGTTAAATACTTCGCATAATGCTCTGTTGATGTTTCTTGAATTGCGATACCATCATCTGGCAAGAACAACCGTGCTTGTTTAGCATAGTCATAAGGACTTGGAATCACCTTCAGTGACACATCAGGAATCCCCCAGCGCTTCGGAAAATACTGGCGATCGCTGCCGGATTTCAAGGTGCCTCCAATATATAAAATTTGCTCATAGCGTTGATACCATTTAGTTTCCGGCAACAAAGATGCCGTTAAATCTTGGAAATGCAAGGTTTGACCTCGTTCGTCCAGCCAATGTACATAACGAGCTTCCCATTGTTCAAAGAAAGCTTCAAAGGTAGTTTGCTGTTGCTGCAGATTTTCAAACCAATCAATGAAATTATTCCAATAGTTTTGTTGCTGACTCGTAAAAGCTTCTTTATGAGCCATGAAATAGCTTTGACTTTGTTGCGCTAAGCTCAGGGCATCCTCATACAGTCGTTCAATGCGCTGAATTAGCTGCTCACCAACTAAAGAAAGGCTATCCATCTGATCTTTGGTAATAATCGTTGACTCCCTGGTAGTCAACTGCCTTAATTCAGCATATAAGTCGATCAAATCTTCCGCTAATTCTTCAGCAACATCTTCTAAGAGCTCAATCGCATGCTGGACTGCTTGATCCTGCTTGGCTAATGTTTGCCATTGTTGAAAGGTATTTGTCTCCTTCAATCGATGAACTTCTTTTTGAATAGTCAACACATTTAATTGTTGCGTGCTGACACGCTCCAACACCTTATTTAAATGGTGCGCTTCATCAATAATCAAATAAGGACTGGCTGGAAGCTGAAAGTTTTTTCGCTGGTTTTCTTGTGCCAAAAAGGCGTGATTGGTAATAATCACGTTACTTTGTTCTAACTTAGCCTGGCGATAACGCAGGAAATCCACTTGATAGAACGGGTTGTGCTGAACTAAAGTATCCAAGCCTTGATGACCCACCTCTTGCCAAAAGGTATGGCGCAAGTTAGTCATGTTCAATTCATCAAAATCGCCGGTTTCTGTCTGGGTCAACCAAACAAGAACCGCCATTTGATAAAAGGCGTATTGCTTTTGTTCCGTTTCCTTTCGCAACGTTTGGTAAAAGCGAGCCAAATCAATGTAGTGACTGCTGCTTTTCATCACGACTGCCTGTAAAGGCTGGTGAAGCAGTTGATTTAATACGGGTAAATCATGCTCCAACATCTGTTCCTGCAACAGCAAGGACACTGTGCTGACTATCAGGGGCTTTTCAGGTGTTGCTAAATAGCTCATAGGTAGTAAATAACCCATTGTCTTCCCTAAGCCAGTCGCTGCTTCTACAAGAACATTTTTTTCAGTCTTTTTATTGAAGAAATCATACACCAGATTCATTAGTCGCGATTGCTCTTTACGGAACGTTAACTGTCCTTGATAGAGGGTTTCTTTGGCTTTCTTTGAGCGCGGATAGGCTTTCTTTTCATAATAAGCTTCTTCATATAAAGGAACCCTCTTCTTCTTCAAAGCTAAACCATGCACTACTTCCAAATCCGGCAATAAACGATCTGGCTGACTCTTCATTTCTTCAGCAAGCTCGATTAAATAGTCCTGGGTTTGAAAAGCCATATGATCTGCTAAACGAATGATTTCTTCAACAGTCACTAATGGTAGGCTTTTAATGGTTGCCTCGATTTTTAACAAGAGTTGGGCGGTGACTTCCGCATCGCTATCTGCTTGATGAGGATTATCATGGGATAAATGAAATTCATTTGCTAGATCACTCAAACGAAAACTTAAATTCGTTGGAAAAAAGACTTGCGCCAACTCTACCGTGTCGATGCCCGGAATGCGTAATTTAGGCATTCCACAACGTTCCAATTCATTACTTAAAAATGGGTAATCGAAAAATATATTATGGGCTACAAACGTTGTATCAGCTAATAAATTATAAATTGTTAATGCTACATCTTCAAAATAAGGGGCTTTACGAACACGCTGGTTAGTAAGGCCGGTTAGATGCTGGATCTGTTTAGAGATCTTCTGATCCGGGTTTATATCTGTCGCAAAACGACTGACAATCTTGCCGTCTTCCACGAGAACACAGCCAAATTGAATGATCCGGTCAGTTTTTGGGTCGGTACCGGTGGTTTCGATATCCACAACCGCATAAGTTTTAGTCATACTGCCCCTCCTCCCTAAGCATTATAGCTGAATTTCATCCCTTTTAACAACTTTACAAATAAGAAAGCGAGTAAATCTTCGTAAAAAAGATAAGTTGTTCACTCAATTCAAGTTTGATTTTGCTGGAGAGTCTATTTATTCTATATAAAATGATGAGTTGAATGCTTATATATGGCCAATTGTGCGGAAAATCATTGACATGGCGTTTTGGAATCAACAAAACTTGATTGGTGAAGGATTTTAAAAAAGCGTGTTTAGAAGCGATTCAGTATTGCTGTTTGGTGCTAACGGAAAACTATAGCTGGAGAGTGTTTGCTACTATAATAAATAGCAGACCACTAACACTGAAAAACGACTAAGTAATTTAGATTATCATTTGGCTGAAATGATTGCAGAAAATGTGGAGAAGCACGGACAATGTCATAAACATGGCTATCACTACATTTTAGAAGTATCTAGAGATGATTGATCTAGCACAAGAATAAATAAAAACAAAAAAAGTCGAGAGCTGGTTAGCTCTCGACAGGATTATTAGTTTTAATTAAGCTTTTTCAACGTTTGTAGCTTGAGGTCCACGTTGTCCGTCTTCAACATCAAAAGTAACCGCTTGGCCTTCTTCTAATGTTTTAAATCCGTCGCCTTGGATAGCTGAGAAATGTACGAATACGTCATTTCCGTTTTCTGCTGTAATAAATCCGTAACCTTTTTCTGCGTTAAACCATTTTACTGTACCTTGTTCCATGTTAAACATCCTCCTAGGATAAAAATTAATTTGTAATTACTTGATTGGTGAATAAGGAAGATGTTGTTGGAAACAAGCTTGCCATATATTACCGTACAAAAACTACATTCATAACTATAACACATTTATTTTGAAAACTCTACCATTAACACTCAAAAACATTTTATTTTTTTAAAAGCGCAAAATTGCCAGCAAGCTTTTTTCGTCTGGTGCGTCTTTTTGATCTAAGACAAAGACCTGCCCGCCGTTTTTAAGTACATGGTCAGTTGTTTCATTTAATACTTGGCGACGGTCATATTCAGTATCTGGATCATCACCAAAACCGGTTACTAAATTAGATGTTGCGATGAACAAGTGAGAAATTCGACCTTCTTTAGCTGCTTGAACGATATCTACTAATTGATCAATAAATTTCTTATTCATTAGCGATTGATAGCTGTCCGTTTCTTCAGCCGTTAACTCAGCCGTAATTTTCTCTGCCCCTTGCTCAATATCCTTTAAAGTGACCTGTGCTGGTGATGCAGAAACGGCCGCTTTATCGGAATAGAATTTATTTTTGGCTGCTTTTTTAAATTGCGTTTGGTTTTCTGGCAAAGCGTACAGATAAACCGGCAAGTTTTCTGGGTTGTCAAAGTCGTTTTGCAGGAAGTTATCGACCGCTTGGTAATAGTTTACCCAGTCGATTTCTACTTCTTCATCTTTGGCGTTTACGCCGTGATAAGCCACGCCTTCTTTTGAACCTTGTCCACTACCTTGAGCAGAGTAATTTAAGTTGCCTCCAGTTAGTTCGTCACCTAGTGCTGTCACCACATCCACTGGTGCACCTTCTGGCAGTTCTACTTCTTTCGCTAATTTATTCTTCACTAAGTAAAGCTTCATGGAATCTCGGTTTAAAGCCATTAGATAGTATGAATAGTTAAATTGCGCATTTTTGATAATTGCCAACAGATAAGGCAAGTCGCTCACATAATATTGATTATCTACTTCTATGCTCAACCGATGGATGTACAAATCTTCTGCATTCATAATAATCGCAACACTTTTGGTTCCGCTGCGCCAGAAAGATTGATCGGCTAATAGTCGTTCGATTTTTTCTTGGAATGGTGCAAAACTTTGATCGGCATATCGTTTTTCAAAACGTTTCTTTGCTTCTTTCGCAAAGTTCTTGAAAAGCAGCTGATCTTTCTCAACTTCTTGATGTGCTACATGGGTGTTTAACATAAATGTTATGAACGGACCGTTTGCTTCTTCTGAAGTCAATTCAGTGAGTAATTTTTTACTGATGTTTGCCATAAATGAACCCCTCCTAATAAAATCTTACAACTTTAGTGTAACACAGCAGAAGATTTACTAAAAGAATGTACACTTTTTCCTATTCAATCGACAAAACCGCTCAAAATCAGAGTTTTTTTTAGATATTATAAGAATTTTTCCATCTTTTAAATACAAAGATTCGCAGCCTTGCTTTGCCTTAGTGTGTTAAAATTAGATTGATTTAGAAGTGAAATATTGTTGAAATATCGTATTATAATTTATATTTGAGAAAAATTTAGACTTTCTAACTAGCTTGTTTAGTACGATGGAATTGGCCTTAGCTTTTTCTCATAAATTTCTTATCAATTAACTAAGCTAGTTTCATGATTTATTGAAGCGGTTCCTTTATGATAGTCTTATACCAATTATCCCGAATTGGTTTTTTCATACTTACTCCTACCAAGAGTAAATAACAACCTTCATTTCCACCATAGTGACGGCTATGGTGGTTTTTTGTGATTGTTCCTAGACGGCGGTTTTGCTACAATAAAGGTAGATCGGAGGTTCGTATGAAAACTGCAGAAGAAATGTATGACTATTGCAAGGACAAGGGGTACTTCTCAGGGTCTGACCGCAATTTCACTTTAAAACTATTCAATGTAATCGCTGACCATTTGAGACAAGATGAAGAGGTTAAGCTTTGCTTTATTGGGGTTCACAACCGAAAATCGCCCACAAAAGATGATGGTTTCTATGGTTATGCGTTGACAAATCGTCGTTTTGTCATGGGGCAAAAGCGTTTAATTGGCGATGATTTGAAGAGTATTCCTCTAACCAGCCTACAAGATCTCCAGTTGCGGATGGAATCCACAACTGCGACTTTAACCATTTTCACTTCAGATAATCCCGTAACAATTATGCTGACGTCACACGAAGCAGAAGATATCGTCCAATCAATTAAAGAAAACATAGAAGAAGAGCCTGCACCGGTTGAAAAACAGTCAAATTCCTTAAGCAAAGCTGAGCAGCTGCTAAAAATGAAGGAACTACTAGATATAGGAATACTTTCAGAAGATGAATTTGAACAAATAAAAAAAGACATTTTACAATAAGAAAGATCTTACAAACTCGCTTAGCTTGATGATTCTAGACAAAAAAGAAGGTTCGCTGGACTGCTATCAGCGAACCTTCTTTTTCTATATTGCCGCTTTACCAGATTCTCTGGTGCGAATACGAATCACTTCTTCAATTGGATAGACAAAAATTTTCCCATTGCCGTAGTCCTCCGAATGACAAAGCTCGATAATTAAGTCAATTACATTTTCCACTGCTTCATCATCTAAGACAAAGCTGACATTCACTTTAGGTAACAAGGTAGTAATTACTTCCTGTCCTCGGACGTGGGTTTTTTGACCTTTTTGTGCGCCACAACCCAATACTTGAGTAACTGTCATACCGCTGATTTCTACTTCCCGATCAATTGCTGCTTTTAACTCTTCTAATTTTTCTTGTCGAATAATTGCTTCTACTTTTTTCATTGCATTTCCTCCATGTTTTAAGAATCTAATCCCATAAATGTTGGGTAGGCATTTTCATCATGTTCAATTTGATCCAAACCAACCGCTTCTTCGTGTTCCGATACGCGAATTGGCATAATTGCTTTGATAAACGAGATAATCAAGAAGCTTGCCACACTAGCAAAAACTAGCGTAATTGCAATGCTTGCAAGTTGTGCTAAGAATAAATCCATTGAGCCGTAGATGAGTCCTGTTCTTCCACCTACTGCTGGATCAGCGAAAATTCCTGTTACAATTCCGCCAAAGATTCCACCCACACCATGACAACCAAATGCATCTAATGCATCATCTAAACCAAGTTTTTGTTTAACTACTGCGATAAAGAAGTAACAAAACGGGCTAACCAATGCACCGATTAGAATACTAGACCACAGAGAAACAAATCCAGCTCCTGGGGTAATTGCTACTAGACCAACGACAGCGCCCGTACATGCACCTACAACAGTTGGTTTGCCGTTTACCAATTTTTCAATTAACATCCACGAAAGCATCCCGCAAGCTGCTGCAGTATTAGTTGTTAGCATCGCATGAATAGCTAAACCGTCAGCTGCTAACGCTGAACCTCCATTAAATCCAAACCAACCAAACCATAATAAACCTGCACCTAAAACAACGAATGGAACATTATGTGGACGATACTCTGTTAAGTGGTATTCTCTGCGTCGTCCTAATACAATAGCTAGTACCAAGCCAGAAATTCCTGAACTAATATGCACAACGTTTCCGCCGGCAAAATCGATTGAACCAATTTGATCTAAGAAGCCGCCGCCCCAGACCATATGCGCCATTGGGAAGTATACGATTGGCAACCACAAAGCAATAAATAAGAAAATAGCTGAAAAACGCATTCTGCCGGCAACTGAGCCAGTTAAAATAGCTGTAGTAATTAAGGCAAACATCATTTGGAAAAATGCGAACAGACCTTCAGGTATCCCGTCACCTTCAGTCATGGACACACCTGTGAAAAAGGCTTTGTCCAAATTCCCGATGAAACTTCCTTCGCCGCTAAATGATAATGAGTAGCCAACGGCGATCCAGATTAATGAAGCTAGACCCATTGTACAGATAACCATCATCATTGTGTTTAAAATATTTTTGCGTCGCTCTAATCCACCATAGAAGAAAGCCAACGCGGGGGTCATTAAAAACACCATCGCCGCACAAACCAAAATAAATCCAATATTCCCTGTCATAACAACACCTCATTCTTTAATATGTTACATATACTAACATCATACAGAAAAATTACCAGTGCTTTTTCACTTTTTTTGCATTTTTTTGCTGTTTAGTGACTTTTTGTGTAAGATTTTATGACATTAGTTCGGGATAGTTTTCGGGAATTTACAGAACAATTTCATCTTTCATCTTGAAAAGTATCCTTTATTATCAAAGAAAACTACTTGCTTTGCTATACAAAAAAAGACTGGATTGCTCCAGCCTACAGCTCGTGAAATAATTTATATACTTCTTGTTTCTTGATTTGATTTCGCTTGGCTACTTCTTTAATGGCTTCTTTAGAAGAAAAGCCCTCCTCCATCAGCTGCTCTACTTGTTCGGTTAAAGTACCTTCTAAAATTTCTTCAGCAACTTCTTCATTAGCTCCGGATATCAGTAGGCAGCATTCACCTTTTAGGGGGTGCTCGCTGACATAATCGATTACCTCTTGAACGCTGCCACGAATGTACTCTTCGTATAGCTTGGTCAGTTCTCGGCAGATGACTACTTGGCGATCCCCTAAGACTTGTTCCGCATTTTTCAACGTTTCTTTGATTCGATGTGGAGATTCATAAAAAATTAGAGTTGCTGTCTGGCTCTTTAACTGCTCCAGTTCTTTTTTCTGCTGGCTTTTCTTTCGTTGTAAAAATCCATAAAAGTAAAACGGCTGCGGAGATAGTCCTGAAGCGATTAAGGCAGTCATCCCAGCAGTCGCTCCTGGCAACGAGACAACTGGAATGTTTTCTGCAATACAGGCTGCCACTAACTCTTGCCCCGGATCACTAATTGATGGCATACCAGCATCACTTACTTGAGCAATAGTCTGGCCATCCTGCAAAAGACGGATCAATTCAGGAATTCGTTCCCGATAATTATGCTCATGAAAACTTTTTTGAGGAACTTTGATCTCAAAGTGGTTCAATAATTTTTGGGTATTACGTGTGTCCTCACTGGCAATCAAATCAGCTGACTGCAAAGTTTTCACCCCTCGAAAAGTCATATCATCTAAATTTCCAATTGGGGTAGGTACAAGATACAAGATGCCGCTATCGCGCTTCCCATAGCTTCTTTGAATATTCACTGCTTTTTTCCTCCTTAACATCAAGAAAGGCTTCGAAAACTCGTCAGCTTTGGAGCATTTAGGCGAAAGTTAGGATACTCGGCTTCTTACAAATCTGCCAATTTTCGCTTCATGTCGACAAAACTAGTTTGCAAAGCCAGATATCGTTACTATTATTTAGACAGTTTTCTAACGGTGAATGACGATTCTTTATTTACCTTTAATAAAAAAACCGGAACGTCCCAGTCCCGGTTTTACTTGCTTTGTTTACTTTCGCGGTAAATAACGTCAAGACAAAAGGCACAAGGCTCATCATATTCACGTCTGGAACCGTACAACAGGTTGCAAACATGAAAACCATCCTCATAAATTTTTTCCAAATTCATGCGAGAAAGAGAAAGCTCTTGGCGCTCATCTGCCACAGGAGACATCTTTTGGTTCATCTCACGAACGCGTTCCCGCAATCGCTCATTTTCCATCTCCAACGTCGCATTTTTCTCGATTAATTCTAGCAACGCTTCTTTCATTTCAGCTAGCTCGGTTACGCTATGCTGCATTTCTTGCTCTAAATGATTTAAGCCATCATACAGGGAACGTCTATCCATCATTGCGATCACCTGCTTTGGCTGCCTGCAATTCACTGTAGTCATACTCAACGGCTGTTTCTCGACCAGGTAAGCGGACTTTTATCACCCGGCTTAACAGATTCAAGCCGATCACTCGACCTTTTCCATCTGGCGTTACAACTTCTTTGCCATAATCTGGTAATTCACGTTTTGCTGCTTCATATTCACTGTTTTCGTACTTCAAACAACACATTAAGCGGCCGCATAGTCCTGAGATTTTCGTTGGATTCAAGGATAACCCTTGATCTTTCGCCATCTTAATGGAAACGGGGATGAAATCTCCTAAGAAGGTGGAGCAACACAACGGTCGTCCACAAGGTCCGATACCGCCTAAAATTTTGGCTTCATCCCGCACACCGATTTGACGCAATTCGATTCGTGTTCGGAATACCGAAGCTAGGTCTTTGACTAATTCACGGAAATCCACCCGTCCATCCGCTGTAAAATAGAAGATCATTTTGCTGCGGTCAAAGGTGTATTCCACTTGGATTAATTTCATTTCAAGCTCATGGGCACGGATCTTTTCCTTCGCTACTTTAAAGGCAGCTTGGGCGTCTTGCTCATTCTCCATTGCTTTTTTTAGTTCTTTTTCTGACGCTTTATGCAAAATTGTTTTTAAATCATCGGATAGATCACTTTGGTCCATGTCCAGCTTAGGGACAGCTACGGTAGCGATCTGATGTGCTTGTTGTGATTCAACTAATACTTTGTCATTGTAATAGTACTCGTTTTTGCCTGGTGCATAGTAATAAATATGCCCCGCTTCGCGAAAACGGACACCGACAACTTCAACCATTGGTCTCCCTACTCTCTTTTAAAAAAATAACATTAAGCAAAAACGACGTGCAACGTTATTTGTTCGGCAATATTTTGAAAGGATACATTGGCCTCTAGTTTTTGATTGGCTAGTAAAATCTCTTCTAACAGATGGTTGTAGAAAGCGACCGCCTGGTGATTCTGCTGAAGCATTTGGTTGCGTTTTTCTTTTACATAAAATGCCAGCATTTCAAAGGCTGTTCGCTGCTGCATCTTGTCCTTGAAGATTTTCACTAGTTTTTTTTGTACATAAATAAAGGCCTGTGGGTCCCGTTTTTCTAGGTAACTATACCATTGAATAACAGTGTCCCTAGATTCATTAAACCATTCATCCTTTGATATTTCAACTGCTTTTGTATAACTATTTGTTAAATTCACTAAGAGTTTCGCTGATTTGAGAGGGATTTGTGCTTCATTTTCTAAACGTTGAATTAACTTTTCCATAGATAATGCTTGAAAATGAATAATTTGGCACCGTGAACGAATGGTTGGAAGGATTTTTCCGACAGCCTGCGTTTGTAAAATGATCATAAAATTCGTCGGCGGCTCTTCCAGAAATTTTAACAGGCTGTTGGCAGAATTGGTATTCATCTTCTCTGCCTCTTGGATCAACACAACCTTCTTCGCTGATTCATATCCGCTTTTGCCTAATTCAACTTGTAATTGTCGAATTTGTTCAACTTTAATGGTTTGACCATCAGGAGCTACTTCGATTACATCGGGGTGTTCATGGTTGCTAATTCGCACACAATTATTGCATACTTCACAGGGCATTTCGTCAGTTAACGCTTGGCAAAACAGATGTTGCGTGAACCAAATAGCCATGTCTGCTTTGCCGGTTCCTTGATCACCTTCAAAAAGATAAGCATGGGCTAAACGACCATGCTTAAAGCTGTTCTGCAGTTGACGAAACACAACTGGTTGAAGTTGCTGGAGATTTTCTGCTACGGTCATCTTAATATTGGTGGAACCCTTCTACCGGCATAACAAACACGGTGGCTCCGCCTACTTCGACTTCTACTGGATAAGGTACTTGTCCATCTAGCGAAATATCCAACGTTACTGAAGTAGTCACATATTGTGTACGTGATTGGCAGGTTTCTTTGATTAATGCTAGGGCTTCTTCTACTCGTTCATCTTCAATCCCAATAATGAAGGTACTATTTCCTGCCTTTAGGAAGCCGCCTGTAGATGACAGCTTTGTAGCACGAATGTTGGCATCGATAAATTCATTGGCTAAGCGATTCGAATCTTTATCTTGAACAATGGCCATAATTAATTTCATTTTCTACACCTCTTCTATTTTTGAAAATACTGGGGATAACGGGAGACTAATTCGTAAAAACAATCTTCTACGACTAATTCGAGACGTTTTCGCGCATCGATCTTAATGATTCGTTCTGAGTGTTCTTCGGCAAGCTTTAGGTAAGCATGGCGAACGCGTTGATGGAATTGCAACCCTTCAGCATCTAAGCGGTCGATCTGGTTCGTACGGGTACGCATAATTCGCTGCAAGCCAGTATCCGAATCAACGTCTAAATAAAGTGTGACATCTGGTGTTGTCCCTTCAATGGCAAACTCATTAATCTGAGCAACTTCTTTCATGCCAATACCGCGACCTGCTCCTTGATAGGCTAATGAACTGTCGACAAACCGGTCACATAAAACAATTTTTCCATCTTCTAAAGCTGGCCAAATCTTTTCAATCAAATGCTGTCTTCGGGCCGCTGCATACAACAGCGCTTCCGTCCGATCGTCCATCCGATCATTTTTAGGGTCCAAAATGACCTGACGAATTTTTTCTGCGATTGGAATACCACCAGGTTCTCTAGTTTTCACAATGTTTTTGGTTGCTACTTGCTGCAAGAGAGGAAATAATTCCTCAATGACGCTGGTCTTGCCGGCGCCGTCTGGTCCTTCAATAGTAATAAATAAGCCGTTCACTCTTCATTTGCCTCCATTAGTTCTATTCTCATTGTACACAAAAACGTCGTGAAAGAAAAACCTATAGTTCACGACGTCCTTCTACTGCTTTTAATAAAGTAACTTCATCTGCGTATTCGATGTCACTGCCGACAGATAGACCATGAGCCAAACGAGTGACTTTAATCCCAGCTGGTTTAATCAAACGAGACAAATACATCGCTGTTGCTTCCCCTTCAGTGGTAGCATTTGTTGCGATAATCACTTCGTTTACTTCGTCGTTGTGCAGACGTTTAATCAATGGTGCAATATTGATATCCTCAGGCCCGGTGCCTTCCATAGGTGATAATACACCATGAAGCACATGATATAAACCGTGATATTCTCGTACTTTCTCTAGGGCCATTACATCTTTTGGTTCTTCCACTACTAAGATGGTACTGCGGTCTCTAGTAGTGTCCCGACAAATTTCACAAGGATCTTCTTCAGTGATGTTGCCGCAAACACTGCAAAAATGCAGATCCCGCTTGACACTAATCAACGAGCGGGCAAAATCATTGACGGTTTCGTCCTTCATATCAATTGTAAAGAAAGCTAAACGGGTGGCTGTTTTTTGACCAATCCCCGGTAACTTCATGTAGCTGTCAATTAATTTTGCAATTGGTTCTGGGTATTGCATGGCCTTCATCCTTTCAACCGAAAAGCAATTATAGACCTGGTAATCCTTTAGTATACTTACCCATTGTTTGTTCGGTTTCTTGAGTTATTTTTGTTAGTGCATCATTGACCGCTAAAACAATCATGTCTTGCAGCATTTCTGGATCTTCTGGATCGATCAATTCAGGATTAACTTCGATTGTTTTCATCTTTTTGTCACCAGTAAACATCACTTTTACTAAATCATTTGTAGCACTGCCGAAAAATTCTTTGGCATTTAATTCTTCTTGTGCTTTTACCATTTCTTTTTGCATTTTTTGCATTTGTTTCATCATACCTTGCATATTGCCCATTCCGCGCATCATACTATTAGTCACTCCAATTTCTTATTGATTAATTTTTTCAAGTCGTATTGCTCATATCTAGCTTAACATAAAGCATAGACGATATTTAGTTATTCGCTTTTTTATTCCTAGCCAGCGAAATTCCAGACTAGGTTGTAAATAATCAAAAATACAGCAATGGTTATTCCCATCAACAGTTGTTGCTTTGCTTTTTTATCTTTCTTAACTCGCCAGTTGATTAGAGTAATCATCATAACTGCAACTGGAAAGACTAGCAGCTTTATAGTTGGCATCATGCGCATCATTACTCCTATCAATAATTGGTTGTTGCTTTAACTGCGAAAAGAGGAACAGTCAGTCTTGCTGTATTTTCACCAAATCACCAAAAAGACTCTTAGCTTGTTCCACCACTTGATTTTCTTCAGGAATTAGTTCGATTTCACCGCTGTCATCAGTGTCGCTAACTTCTGGTTTTGCATCTTTGTGCTGACTGACATAGGATTGGCGCAGACGTGGCCAACTTTCTCGTGTAATGAAAACAAAATCAGGAGCGTAATCTTTGATCATCATACCTAATGAGTTAAGCATGTTGGTACGCAATTCCTCACTGCCATCGGCTCTTTGACATACTATCTCGTAATCAAAGGCAATCAACAGCATACCTGGTCCAGCTGCAACCGGCTCACTGGCTTTAAGCAGCGCCCGTTGGGTAACTGGCAAAGCCATCAGTAGATCTTCCCAGACACTGCGCACGTTCAGTAGATGCTCTTTGGTAGCTTCTGAGAGCACTTGGTAAACGCGTTCTGTTGGTACCCGATAGGTGCTGGCAGCCTTTTTTGGTGCCCTTGGCTTGTTTTCTTCTGCTTTAGCTGCTCCTACTGGACGTTCCTTCAGCTGTTTGACTTCAGTCTGCAATTGAACAATTTGCCGCTTTAGCTCAATCATTTCATCGTTATTCACAGGTGCCGCTTCGCCGGTTATTACACCAGTTGCTGGTACTTGACTGGTGCTTTGCGGGGCTGCTAGTTTTACTGTGGCTACTTCTAAATAGACATTGGCATGATTGGTAAAGCGAATCTCATTTTGCGTTTCACTTAATAACTTAATCATCCAGTAAAAACGATCGGCTGGGGTCTTTTCTGCCAATTCCTTGAAGGTATCGGTTAAGTTGGCACGATCGTTTAACAGCTGCGGTGCTTGCTGATACATTAACAAATCGCGACAATACAGCAACAAGTCTTCTGTTAAACGACGGGCTTCCTTGCCTTCTGCCAAAATCTTTTCCAGCACCTCTAAGGCTGCACTGACATTTTGTTTCAGACAGGCTGTGATAAAAGCATCCATCATTTCCGTGGTTAGGCTTCCAGTGACAGCTAAGGCATCCGCTAAAGTAATCGTCTCCTCACTAAAGGAAATCGCCTGATCCAAAATACTTAACGCATCTCGCATCCCACCTTCTGCTGCTCGGGCAATCACCTGCAACGCTTGGTCTTCATAGGTTAAATTGCTAGCTTCTAAAATGTGCTGCATCCGGCCAACAATCGCTTGGACCCCAATACGTTTAAAATCAAAGCGCTGGGTTCTTGAGATAATCGTTGCTGGAATCTTGTGGGGTTCGGTGGTTGCTAAAATGAAAATCACATGTTCCTTAGGTTCTTCTAAGGTCTTCAATAAGGCATTGAAAGCGCCGGTGGAAAGCATATGAACTTCATCAATAATATATACTTTGTATTCGGCTGTCGTTGGTGCGTAGTTCGCTCGGTCACGAATAAAGCGAATTTCTTCCACCCCGTTGTTGCTGGCCGCATCAATTTCAATGACATCTTCTTGTCTTCCTTCAGTGATTGAGCGGCACATTTCGCACTCATTGCACGGCTCACCGTCAACACTATTGGGACAGTTAATGGCTTTGGCAAAGATTTTGGCAGCACTGGTTTTACCGGTTCCGCGAGGGCCGGTAAACAAATAGGCATGGGAAGTCTTTTTTTGTTTGATCGCATTCTTCAGCGTCTTGGTTATTGCTTCTTGTCCCACCACATCATCAAAGCGCTGCGAACGCCAGACACGATATAATGCTTGATATGCCATAGTCACCCTCTTTTCTTTTTTAAAGCCTTACTAAGAAAGGCCGCGCAAACTCGCTTGGTTTAGTGCTGCCAAAGCGAATTTGGGAAGCTGGACACCGTTATTATTGGTTCAATAAGCTTGCTAATTGCGACAAGCTTATGCTTTCTTTACTTTTAAAATCACCGCTCTCTATTATACGTGATTTCCCCTGAAAATACTACCGCAATCCCGATTGTTTACTCAGTCTTAAACATGCTGAAACCTTTATTTCTGCGCCTTCTGTTGCCTATGCTATAATGGAAAAAAGAGATTTCAAGGAGGCTATTTTATGGGACTAATTAAAGCAGCAACAAGCACTGTCGGCGGCGGTTTAGCGGATCAGTGGCTAGAAGTCATTGAACCTGCCGATATGGGGCAAACGACGGTTATGACTAAAGGAGTGGCCGTTCGTAAAGAGGATCGCCGCGGCTCCAATAAGAAGGGCACCAAAGATGTGATTACTGATGGATCAGTGGTTCACGTCTATCCGAATATGATGATGCTGTTAGTTGATGGCGGCAAAGTGATCGATTTTACGGCCGAAGAAGGTTATTATACAGTCAAAAATGACTCGGCGCCTTCCATGTTTCGCGGATCTTTGAAAGATGCGATTGCTGAGACCTTCGACCGGTTTAAATACGGCGGTGTAACTCCGCAAAAGCAACAAGTCTACTATATTAATCTACAAGAAATCAAAGGGATTAAATTTGGTACCCCGACGCCTTTGAACTATTTTGATAATTTTTACAATGCGGAGCTGTTCCTGCGGGCACACGGGACTTACTCAATTAAGATCACTGATCCGATTTTGTTCTTTGCCAATGCGGTACCTCGTAATTTAGAGCAGGTGGATATTTCGGATATTAATGAACAATACTTGCAGGAATTCTTGACTGCCCTGCAAGCAACCATCAATCAGCTGTCTGCCAATGGAGAACGGATTTCTTATGTTCCTTCGAAAAGCATGGAGCTTAGCAAGTACATGTCTGATATTTTAGATGACAGCTGGCGGGAATTACGGGGAATGGAAATTGTGGCAGTCGCAGTAGCCAGCATTTCCTACACCGATGACTCCACTGAATTAATCAACATGCGCAATAAAGGTGCGATGCTGGGTGACCCCGGCATTCGTGAAGGGTATGTACAAGGATCTGTTGCTCGTGGAATGGAAGCCGCCGGCAGTAATGATTCCGGTGCAGGCAATGCCTTTTTCGGTATGGGTATGGGCATGAATACTGGTGGTTCTTACCTATCGCAAGCTTCTGAAACCAATAATCAGCAACAAGCACAGCAAAAACAGGGGCAAAGTGCTACCTGGACCTGTCCAAAATGCGGAACTGAAAACACAGGGAATTTCTGCAGCAACTGTGGTGAACCTAAGCCGGCACCCCAAGCAGCTTCCAACGGACCGAAAATTCAAATGAAATGCAGCGAGTGTGGTGAAGTCGTGGATCTAAGTAATGGCGTACCCAAATTCTGTCCCCACTGCGGCAAGCCATTTAAAGGAATTCCGCTGGATTAAGGAGGACATTATATGGCTGATGTATTAACCCACCATTGTCCTAACTGTGGCGGACCACTAACCTTTGATCCCAACGATCAAAAGTTTCATTGTGATTACTGTTTAAGTATTTTTACGACAGAAGACATCGAGGAATTCGAAGCCAAGCATCCGGCTGAATCCGCTATTTCAGCAGAAGAAAAAGCCAAAACCGATGCGATGGATTTGTTTAACTGTCCTAGCTGTGGTGCTGAAATCGTGACCGATGCTACGACTGCTGCAACCTATTGTTACTTCTGTCATAATCCGGTGATTTTAGCAGGGCGCTTATCAGGAGAATTTTTGCCTAATAAAGTCTTGCCTTTCCAAATCGATCGCAAAAAAGCCGAAGAGCAATTTTTGGCCTGGACGAGAAAAAAACGGTTTATCCCGAAAGATTTTTTTGATCAATCGCAAATTGAAAAGCTAACAGGTGTCTATTTCCCTTATTGGGTAGTGGATGCTCAAACTCGCGGCGAAATCAGCGGCAAAGGGACCTCCTTACGGGTATGGATTGTGGGCGACATTGAGTACACCGAAACCAAGGTTTACCAAGTCTATCGCAAAGGAAAAGCCACCATCAGCAACCTTGTGAAAAATGCCCTAACTAAAAATATTCAGCAAAAAATGGTGGAAGCCGTCCAGCCTTTTCCCATTGATCAGGCGGTGGATTTCCATACCGAGTATCTGTCTGGCTTTCAGGCCGAAAAACGTGACATTGAAATCAAGGACATTGCCGCTGATTTGAATCATGAGCTGCAAGGCTACACTGATGATCTCTTAAGAGACACGGTTTCTGGTTATACGACGTTTAATAAAACCAGCAGTACGGCGACGATTAATCGGCAAAGCAATCATTATATGCTGCTGCCAGTCTGGCTAGTCACCTACCATGATGCTGGCGGTAACGTTTACTACTATGCCATGAATGGTCGGACGGGAAAGGTCAGCGGCATTTTGCCAATTAGTAATAAACGATTGGGATTAGTTTCATTTGGTATCTTTGCTGTTGTTGCGGCTCTCTTATTGATAGGAGGGTATTTCCTATGAGAAAAGTGCTTTGGTTTTTGGGCCTCTTATTGTTTTTACTGCCAATAAATGCTTTGGCAGCCAGTGATAGTGTGGTGGATGAAGCCGGACTTTTTACCTCTGATCAACAGGCAGAACTGGCAAGTTTAGCCGATACCTTGAATGAAAAAATTAAGGGTGAAACCTTTGTATTAACCACCAATTCCAACACTGAGGACCCGCAGCTTTTTGCTAATCAGCAATTAAAAGCCCGCGTTGGAGAAGACGGCAATGGTGCTTTGTTGTTGTTGGATATGGGGCAACGGGAGTTGTATCTGACCTATTCAGGTAACATGATTGATTTTATTACCGACCGTCGGCGAGATAATATTTTGGATTCCGTTGAAGCAGCTATGCAGGAGGGCGATTATTATCAAGCAGCCTCGGGTTACTTTACGCAGGCTGCTGAATTTGTCGATGCCGGTGTCCCAGGCGGGCATTTTCGCATGGACGGCGAAACCGGTGAGGTAACCGTCTATCGGGCAATTACTGGTTTAGAAGCAGCGATTGCGCTTGGAATTGCCGGGATTGTCGGGATTGCTTTCTTCGTTGTTACTAGGATGCGGTACCAGTTGAAGCTTGGTACCTATCGTTATCCTTATCGTGAGCAATCCCATTTGGAATTGGACGAACGTCAAGACCAACTAGTGAATTCCTTTGTCACTACCCGCCGAATTCCTAAACCTTCTAACAACGGCGGCGGTATGGGTGGTGGCGGCAGTACCACCAATTCCAGCGGTGGCGGAACCTTTGGCGGCGGTGGTCGCAGCTTTTAAGTCATTTCATTTTAATTTCAAAAAAATAAATGATAGGAATCAGGTTGTATAACTTGGTTCCTATTATTTATGCATTGTCTGGCATTTTATACAATCTAAAATAAAGATTTTCCTTTATAGTGTCTGTGAACCCTTGAATAAAGTGGAATACTTTGCTAGAATTTTAAGATTAAGAGGAAAAAAGGAGAATGTTGATGCGTAATAAAAGAAAAGTCCCCTTAATTTTGATAGTTTTAGCTTTTTTTCTACAGATATTTACAGCTATTCCCGCTCAGGCGGCCGATGATTTTTCGATTAACGCTGAGGCAGCTTTTGCGATAGATGCCAATTCTGGAAAAATCTTCTACAATCAAAACGGTGACACCCCGCTAGAAATAGCTTCTGTCACCAAAATGATGACCGCTTACTTGGTCTTAGATGCGGTGAGGCAGCAACGAACCACTTGGGAAGCCCAAGTACCCATTTCTGAGTTCGCAGCCCAAAATAGTGTAGACCCAGAATTGTCCAATGTTCCGTTAAGCCAGGATCGCACGTATTCTGTCAAAGAATTATACGATGCCTTGATTATCGAATCTGGAAATGCCGCAGCCACGGCTTTGGCTGAATTTCTAGCTGGCAGTGAACATGCTTTTGTGGATCAAATGCGCCAATTAGTTGCTAACTGGGGAATCACAGATGCAACGATTGTAAATGCATCCGGATTAAATAATTACTTCTTAGGAGATATACGTTATCCAGGTTCTGGCGAAGACGACGAAAATATGATGTCTGCCCGCAGCGTGGCAATTATTGCCCGTCACCTAATTACTGATTTTCCTGAATATTTAGAGACATCGAAAGTTCCAGCTGCACAGTTTGATGCAGCTTCTGAATCGCCAGTAGAAATGAGAAACTCTAATCTGATGCTTCCTGATATGCCTTACACCAAAGAAGGGGTTGATGGCTTAAAGACGGGAACAACTGAAAAAGCTGGCGCCTGTTTTGCGGGAACCATCGAACGAGACGGTCGACGAATCATTACTGTGGTGTTGAATGCGACGAACCAAGAAACTGATGCTGGTGCACGTTTTACAGAAACCAGCAGATTAATGGATTATTGTTTTGACAACTGGCATCAACAAACAATTGATTTCGCAAACTATCCCCTATCTGATACTACAGAATTGCCTGTTGTTGATGGGAAGGAAGAACAAGTCAGCTTGGAAAATAACGGTGAAGTGCCGGTCTGGGTTCGCCAAGACATGGACATAAACCAAGTAACAGTGGAAACACAGCTAGATCAAACGTTGCTAAGTAATGGCGAGTTAATTGCCCCGGTTCGTAAAGGGGAAAAACTTGGAACGACTTCTGTACGATTAAACCAAGACGATCTAGGCTACCTAGATCCTAACGAAGCGCCTAGTGCCAATGTAGTCACTAGTCAAGCAGTGGAGAAAGCTAATATTTTTTTAATTACTTGGCGGAAATTTCTAGGATTGTTTCAATAAGTGTAAAAGGACCGAGTAGATCAAAATAATTGATCTACTCGGTCCTTACTTATTTACTGAATCGTTCGAATTGGAAAATACAGTTCAACTTCACCTTCGGAAAAACTTGGTAAATAATGTTCCTGAACAGCACCTGCTAATTCGACTTTTTCTAATGGAAAGACCTGCCCCAGCATCAATTGAGTAGCTTCATCAATGCGTTCAGCGTCCGCTTTGATCGTTAAATAGGTCATCGCTGGAATCTCCCAACGAATCCAATCAATCGGGGGTACAGCATCAATTGGCACTTGAACCCCTGCTAAATAGCGTCCTTCCTTTTGCCACGGCTCTAACCAGTTTTCACCATCACTCATTAGTCCCCATAAATGCAGTTGATCCATATCAGTTGCGTTGATAAGTCCGGCAACTTCTTCAAAATGCTGGTTCATTTGATCCCATAATAAGGGGACCCAAGAACTTGATTCTTCTGCAAGCCCGCGCCCTTCTTTCCCAATAACGCAAAAATTTGGTGAATGGATTCGATTGATTCCTTTAATATCCATAAATATTCCTCCTAATTTGTTCTTGGCTTTCTATGCTTCTTTGGCAATTTTTCTACCATAATTTGATATACTGACTATGAAAGAGGTGGTGGGATGTTCATAGCCAGAGATGTTAGTGCACTTATTGTCTATTTAGTAAGTATCATTTTATTGAACGTTTGGATAAGTAAAGCTGATCAGGAGGAACGACTTCGTAAAAATCTATTTTTAACCGGTGGTCTTTTGTCTTTGTATTGTTTAATTATCGAAATTCAAGCGCAGACCATTTATCTAGTTATTCCTCTTGGCTTTTACTTTTTGTTTCATTTTTTTTATTTCAGAGACAAAGCACGGTTGCGTAACGGCTGGTTGTTTAATCTGTTCTTAGTCAGCTTGTTTGTCTATCTAGGGGTCTTATCTTATACATCGATTTCCTTGATTACCATTGGTATTTTAGTTGTTCTGGGTATTTTGGGCCTTCTGGTGCTTGCCTTTGGTATTTATGCGTTGGTTATTTTTCTGCTTTGGAACAGCTACTTGGTTTTTAAGCGGGAATCGCATTCGCTGGCTAATTTACTAACCTTAATCTTAGCCATGGGTGTCATCGGTGCTACGGTCATCCGAAGAGTAGGCCTTGACCTAGTACCCGACTGGTCCAGACCGTTACTGTTTATTCCTACACTGATCCTGCTTTATTTGTTTCTGGTGTTTTGGAACTTCTTATCGATCTCCTTGATTTACCAACTGAATGATCCGAAGCCAGATCAAGATTACGTAATTGTCTTAGGCGCCGGTCTTATCAATGGCGAACGTGTTTCTCCGTTGTTAGCCAGACGGATTGATCGAGCGATTGCCTTTTACCACATGCAAAGCCGTAAAACCTTGTCGCCGCCGCAGTTGTTAATGTCTGGTGGTCAAGGGTCTGATGAGAAAGTACCTGAATCGGTCGCTATGAAAAACTATGCGCTGGATCAGGGCATTCCCGAAAAAGAAATTCTGATCGAAACCCATTCTACTACAACCTTGGAAAACATGCGCTTTAGTAAAGACATTATGATGCGGGAAAAACCGGATGGCTACCGAGCGATCTTCACCTCCAACAACTACCATATCTTCCGAGCCGCCATGTATGCCAAGCAGGTTGGCTTGAAGGCAGATGGAATCGGTGCGAAAACCGCCAAGTATTATTTACCTAACGCTTTTTTACGGGAATTTGTTGCCATACTAGTTATCAAGAAACGAATCCACATCATCATGAGTATTCTAATTGTTCTTGCCAGTCTTGCTTTTTCCTTGCTTCAGTTATTTGTCGATTGGTATGCTAGCTAAAAGTCCTCCTTGCGAGGGCTTTTTTAGAATTCTTGATATTCTGCCGGATTTTGGTTCTTTAGGCGACCTTCTGGTTTTGACAAATGATTGATGGTTGTCATTTCTTCGTCAGTCAGTGAAAAGTCAAAAATATCTAAGTTGCCTAATTGTCGCATGGTGCTGGAGGCTTTAGGAATTGGCATTGTGTCTAATTGAATTTCCCAGCGTAAAATAATTTGACCTACATTGCGGTTATACTTATGGGCAATCTCTGACAATACTTCATTATTCAAAATTTCGCTGGCCCGACCTAAAGGACTCCAGTCTTGGGTTAAAATCCCTCGTTGCGCATTGTAAGCACGTTGTTCTTCTTGGTTAAAGAAAGGGTGCAATTCCACTTGGTTAATCACAGGCAATACACCGGTTTCTTGCTCTAGACGTTCTAAGTGTTCTGGTAAAAAGTTAGAAACACCAATTGAGCGAACTAACCCAAATCGCTGCGCATCGATCAGTGCCTGCCAAGCTTCCACGTAGCGATCTTCTATCGGATTCGGCCAATGAATCAAGTACAAATCGTAATAATCTAGACCAGCCCGCAACAAGGACTCTTGAATTGTCACAATCGCTTCATCGTAGGCATGATGACGCCCTGGAAGCTTCGAGGTCACGATAATTTCTGAACGAGGAACCTCGGAACGGCGAACTGCTTCTCCTACAGCTCCTTCATTTTCATAGTTAAAGGCTGAGTCTAGTAAACGGTAGCCATTAGACAAGGCTTGCACCATCGTGTTTACCCCTGCTAATCCATTTAACTTGTAAGTACCAAAACCAACCTTTGGAACAATTAATCCATCTCTTAACTGATACGTTTCCATTTTCTTCCTCCCTCAATCCTTCTCTTCTTATCATACCCGTTTTTTTGCTAAAAAAGCGAGTAATAGGTATTTGAACTTACAAAAAAATTGCAGCAATTTAGTAGCTAACTAAACCGCTGCAAAAATATTAGTTTCTCGTTTTCTCACCATAGACTTTTGGAATAATTAAGTAATCAATCAAAGGCACAAAGCAATTCATAATTAATAAAATGAAGGTCATCCCTTCTGGCATCGATGTAAACAAACGCCAAGCCATCAGTAATAATCCGCAGCATACACCATAAATAATTTCACCTCTTGGTGTAGTTGGCGAAGTACTGTAATCAGTCGCCATAAAAAAGGCGCCTAGCATCGTAGCCCCACCGAAGACATGAGCAAAGACGATCGTCAAATCCCCTTGACTGGCAATAAACGCTACTAGTGCTACTGTTGCGATCATACATAAAGGGATATGCCAGCTTATCACTCGTTTATAAAGTAAAAACAAACCACCTAATAGTAATAAAATTGCTGTCGTTTCCGCATTCTTACCGGCAATTAGTCCTGTCAGACTATCAATCATCTGGCTGCTGGACAAGCTTTCCCCAGCATTGGCTGTCATCAACGGCGTGGCAGAAGAAACGACATCGAGTCCATTGGGTGAAAAGAAGGGCTGTGGCTGAACATTGGCGGACATTTCTTGGGCAAAGACTAATCGTAAAACCGCTCGTCCTGTTAAAGCCGGATTTAGCAAATTCCGTCCGATTCCGCCGAACAGCTCCTTGGCTAAAACAATCCCGATCGCCCCACCAACTGCTGGGTACCATAGCGGCACACTGGCTGGTATACTCATGGCTAAAAGTACCCCAGTTACTACTGCTGAAAAATCTTTAGGTACAGCGTGTTGGCGAATTTTACACCAGAGGATTTCACAGGTCACACACGTCACGATCGAAATGACATACAACAATAAGGAACGCCAACCAAAAAAGACGATCGAAGCAAGTACACTCGGTAACAAAGCTAACACCACGAGCTTCATGATACGATCCGTCTTCTCCCAGAACAGCAAATGAGGCGAAGCTTCCATCATGGGATAGCGCTCACTACGAAAATCTTGAAACGAACGATTCTGCTCCATTAGTTCGCCTTCCTCTCTTTTATCACTTTCTGACCAGCAACAATGTGTTCTGCCAAATGACGTCTAGCTGGGCAAATGTAGGTACAGCAGCCGCAATTAATACAGCTTTCCACATGTAGTTTTTCCATTCGTGCCCAATTTTCTTTTAAATAGTTCTTTTCCAATTGAAGAGGCAACAAGCCAATTGGGCATACCCCCACACAGCGAGCACATTTAATACAAGAACTAGGTTTCCTATCTTCATCATGGGTTTCATTGATGACAATCAAGCCATTGGCTGATTTGGTCAGAGAAGCATTCAAGGTATCCACTGTTTTTCCCATCATAAAACCGCCAGTGAGAATTTTCGACGGACGACCATCGAAACCACCGCAAAATTCAATCACTTCTTCAATGATCGTCCCCATTGGAAAATAGACATTTTTTTGCTTCATTACGTCGCCGACCACTGAACAAATCCGATGACTTAGAGGGATTCCTGGTTCAATTGCTTCATAAACCGCCACGGTAGTCGCTACATTAATAATTAAATACCCTACATCCCGTGTCGATCCGCCATAGGGGTGTTCTCGATCAGTAATCGTTTTGAACAGCATTTCTGTGCTGCCTTGAGGATAAATCGAAGGCACCTCTCTCACCGAAATATCAGGTTCATCCTTGCACCATTCCCGCATCACTTGGATAGCTTCCTGTTTATCGTCCTCAATTGCAATAATCCCTTCTTTAGCATCCACTGCCTTCATGACGACTTTGCAACCTTTCAAAAGCTTTTCTCCTTGCGTCGCCATCAACGCAGCATCCGCCATCAATAGCGGTTCGCACTCGGCCCCGTTAAAAATACAAGTATGGATTTCTTCTCGTGGATTCAATTTTACGTGACTAGGAAATGTTGCACCACCCAAGCCCACTACGCCAGCGGCTTCCACCCGCTGAACAATCGTTTCCCGATCCAATTCTTCAATTGGCTCGTGGTGTTCTTCTTTGAGGCGTTCTTCGAAATCATTTTCGATGACCACGCACAACATTTCTTTTCCTTGTCCTTGGTCAATTTCCCGAATTCCTACGACCTTTCCTGAAACACTAGCATGAGCCCTGGCCCCTAAACCACCATCCATTTTAGCAATTGTTTGACCTAGATAGACTTCATCACCTACGTCTACAATTACTTCCGGCACACCGCCAATATGCTGCTGGACGGGAATATAAACTCTTTTTGGATAAATTCTTTCTACACGTTTGTAATCATCGATCCCTCTTAGATGCAGCGCTTGATCCTGATGTAGATCAATGCCGCCCCTAAACCCCCGTTTTTCCATCCCATCTCCTCCAATTTTTTATAACTTAATTATACCATGACAAAAAAACGGACAAGCTGCTGTCCGTTATAATTTCTTTTGGATAAGTAAAATTGATCCCAACACTAATAAAAAACCTGCCACTTCAAACAGAGTCAAGGGCAATTGAAAAATGATGATTGAAAAGACCGTTGCTAACAAAGGTTCAAAAGCCGTAAGCGTACTAGCTAGGCTGGAACTAATGTAGTGTAAGCTAGACAAATATAAGAGAAAAGCCAGAGCAGTTCCAATTGTCACTACGAAAAAGATCGACACCACAGAAGCAGGTGTAATAATCCCTTCCGTTTTCCACATCGGCTGTAATAAGTTCGAAAAAACACTGCCAAAGAGCATTCCCCAGCCAACCGTTACAAAGCTGCCATAGGTTGTCAATAGTCCTCTGGGCTGCAAGGAGTAAAAAGCCAATGAAACCGCCGAACCGATTCCCCATACCAATGCCGCAGGAGAAATCGATAAATTAGTAAATTCTCCTTTAGTCGCAATAAATACCACGCCTAAAGCTGTGGTAAAAAGCAAGCCAATGGTCAGCGGTGATGGTACTTTTCGCCGCTTAAATGACTCATACAAGATCACAAAAAAAGGACCGGTGTATTGAATAATTGTACCAAACGAGGCATTGCTGGCTTCAATTGTCTTAAAATAGGTCAACTGCACCGCAAACATGCCAAAGACGGAAAAGATCAGCAGGGCTGCTAAATCCTTTTTTCGTTTAAAAGGTGCGAAAATATTCTCCTTTTTCCATAACTTGGCTAAAGCTAATAAAATAATTCCTGAAAAAAATAAACGTACCGATACTAGCCAATCTGCCTGAAATTGATAGTTCGTGAACAAAGATTGCCCTTGCATTCCAGAGATTGCCCAAAATGAAGCTGCCAACGAGGCAAACATAATCCCTTTTCTTTTAATAACCCCCACCCACTTTCACTTAAATAGTATAATAGAAATTCGGCATCAACGCTATCCTTCCTTAAGAGTGCATATAAATTAACAATGCTGGCAAATTTTGCTAGAATCTTTTTGTAAGCCTTATCAATTGATGAGAAGTCAAAAATTAGGAGGTTCATTATGAAAAAAGTTCTATTGACCACATTTTTACTATCTGCTTTGGCCTTAGCAGGCTGCTCCAATCCCGATAATTCAGAACCCTCAGCATCAACCAGTTTCACTAGTTCGGTGTCTACTGTCGAAACGAGCAGTAGTTCCACTAGCAGTTCAACCTCTCAGAACAGCGACAGCAGCAGTACTTCCGGTTCGTCTAGTACGTCCAGCTCGTCCCAATCAGCTACTAGTCTAGTTGGTTTGTCGATGTCCACTGAGGATGCGATCCAGCGTTATCAGGAAACTTTTCCGAATACTGATATAACGAGTATCTCTTTGGAACGTAGACAAGGTGATCCTGTCTACAAAATCGAAGGCGTGGATAATTCGAAGGAATATGAGTTAAGTCTCAATGCTCAATCCAATGAAGTTGTACGGCAGAGAGATGAGGACTTAGACAACGACGACCAAAATGAACAACACGATACTTTGCAAGTAGATGGTATTTTGAGTGTTGATCAAATTGCTGACGTTGCCCAGTCTAACGCTCAAGGTTCTATCGAAGAATTTGAATTAAAAGAAGATTCAGGTACGACCTATTGGGAAGTGAAGCTAAAAGACGGCAACAATGAAACTGAAATAAAAATCGATGCCCAAATGGGTGATGTATTAGAACAGGAACAAGATAATTAAAAATAAGCGGGTCCTTTAGCCCATTAAAGGACTCGCTTTTTTGTTTTAAAAAGTGAGGGCTTCTTTGACTGAATAATACCCGGGCGGTTGCTTCACCACATAGGCAACGCAATCACAGGCACCACTGGCAAAGCATTTGAAGTTGTAGCTATGGTGACTAATTTCCAACCGTTCACCAAAACCACCGAAAGTGACGATGTGGCTGCTAGGATAGTCGCCCATTCGCATTGAATGGTAACCAATCGTATTTTCTTGCCGTAAACTCTCCCCTTCACGACCAAACACAGCCATATCTGTTAACTCTTGACCGCGTGCTTGGGCGATCACCTCACCTAATTCCTTTGAAGTTCCACTTGGAGCATCCTTTTTCCAGCGATCGTGCATTTCCACGATTTCAATATCTGTTTCGTTGCCAATAGCTGTCGCAGCAATTTCCAGCAACCGACTCATCACGTTGACCAATTTTGAAGTATTAGCTGCATACAGCATTGGAATCGTTTGACCAGCCTGACGGAACTGCGCCATTTCTTCGGTAGAAAAACCGGTGGTGCCGCAAACCAGTGCTTTTTTGTGCTGCAGAGCTAAGTTCAGTACCTCTAGGCTCATTTCTCGCGTGGAAAAATCAATCAGCACATCGCATTGGTCAATAACTTTAGATAAATCATCTACAACAGGAACATCCAAATCCGACCCCACACCGGCAACTTTTCCCAAGTCATCACCAATATAGTCTCTACCTGCTGGTCCTACCCCAGCGACTAACGTCATCTCTTCTCGCTGTGCTGCTATTTGAGTAATCAGTCGTCCCATCTTGCCTTTTGGTCCTATTACGATCACATTCATTTTCTTCGCCTCACTTTTGTTTGTTACTTGCAGTTTATCATGAATTTTCGAACATGTTTCAAAAAAAAAGAGCTATTATACCGCTTTAAAGCGCCCATCCATAAACAATAAAATAAAAAGTGAAACTTTCTGAAAATAATGCTTACGCCAAAAATTTATCTGTGGTATGGTAACCAATGTATCAAGAAAAAGGAGTGGATTTATTTGCCAACAAACAAAAAAGAAGGAATGATCTTTACTACATTAATGTGCTTTTTAATGGTATTGGGGATGAGCGCGTACAACTTGCTGATTCACCAACACTTTACTCTTAGTGCCCTATTAGTTGGTTTGGTTCCAGGATTTGTCGTTGCATTCATTTTGGATGTATTTGTCGTAGGAGTTTATGCTAAAAAATTGGCCTTCAAATTACCAATCAATCGCGAGAAGAAATGGCAAGCAATTATTGCAATTTCAAGCTTGATGGTTTTAGGAATGGTTACTTTCATGTCAATGTTCGGTGTCATTATGGAAATTGGTATTACTAGCCATGTTTTATCTGACTATTTAACTGCTTGGAGAATGAACTTCATCGCAGCATTACCATTACAGCTGTTGATCGTTGGACCATTTTCACGGATGGTTTTACAAAAAGTACAAATGAATGCAAAAGCTGCGTTAAGCTAAGCATTCAATAAATTATGACAGAATCAGGTTTATTCCTGGTTCTTTTTTTATTCAAAAAAAGCTATCACTGCCTAATGACAGCAATAGCTTGAATGATTACTTTACCTTAAAGCCGACGTTTTTCACGGCTTTTTTATAGGTCAGAAAGTACAGATTTTTCACAATTGTTAAGCGCATTGCAAGCAATGTTAACAATATTGTCTTGCTGGCATTAGCTGTTGGATCGCTTGTTTGGCTAACGATAGCGGATCGCCACCTGTCAGCCGAAGCTTGCGGCCTGTTGCTTCTAAGTCTTCAGCCAAAAAGCCGTAAAATTCCCATCCGTCAACTATTTTGTTGGCATAGGCACCGATGGGAATCTCACAATCTCCGTTCATTTGCCGCAGAAAATAGCGCTCCGCTTGAGCCGCTAGCCACGTGTCTTTATCTGTTAGTAAAGCCAACAGCTGCTGCAGTTCATGGTCTTCTTTTCGACATTCGATGCCTAGAATTCCTTGCCCGACTGCTGGCACACATTCTTCTGGGGTCAATATACGGTAAGAAGGCAACTGCGCAAAGTAGTTCATTCGTTCCAGTCCAGCGCAAGCGAGGATGGTTCCATCCATTTGTTGGGTGACCATCTTTTTCAACCGTGTTTCTATTTTACCGCGAATCGGTACAATTTCTGCGTGAGGATAGAGCTGGCTGATTTGCTTGCTGCGGCGAATACTGCTCGTGCCGATCACTAATGGACGCTCTTGTGACAACGTATCTGGTTCTTTTAGAATCAGGCAATCATAGGGCATCGCCCGTTTAGGCGTTGCGGCCAGCACAAGATCTTCTGGCAGTCGAGCGGGTAAATCCTTTAAGCTGTGAACCGCAAAATCAATCGTTTTTTGCTGCAAATGGTATTCGACTTCTTTGACGAAAACACCTTTGCCGCCGATCTGGGTTAAAGGCGCATGAGGCATTCGGTCCCCTTTGGTGGAAAGGCCAACAATTTCAATCTCGATGGGATACAGCTGGTTTAATTGTTCCACCACTAGTTGGGTTTGTTTCATGGCTAATGGACTTTTGCGGGTGCCTACTCTTAAGGTTTTCATGATTTTCCTCTATCTATTTATTCTTCTACGATTATCGTCGAGCTATCGGTCTTTTCCAATTCTTTTGGGGCGGGCTTCATTCCTACTTTAAAAGCTAGGAAATACATGCCAGCTAAAATTACGCCGCCGCCCACCAGATTTCCCGACCAAACAAACACCATATTTTCCACAAATTCACCAATTGTCGCTCCGCCAGCCAAAATACCTGCAGCAATCAAAAACATGTTTGCTACTACGTGCTGATAACCTGCAATGACAAAACCTGCCACCGGCAGTAACGTGCCGAACATTTTACCGACAAAATCGCGAGCGGCCATGTTCATATACACACCGGTACAAACTAAAATGTTACAGGCGATTCCTGATAGAAAAGCTTGCAACGGAGCATCTGCCGTACGGCCTTGAGCCACGGCAATCGTCCGTTCTACAAATGCACCTTGTAAGGTATTGGAAAAATACCCGAAGAAAACCGCTACTGCCACCGCACCGACTAAATTGAACAAGGTGACTAAAAACATATTGCGTCCCCATTGCTTCAGGGTGATTTCCTTAGCATACAGCGCCATGCTGACTGACAGCATATTTCCAGTAACCAACTCTCCTCCAACCAACAGTAAGCAGATCAAACCAAAGGGAAAAATTAGAGCCCCCGTTAAATTGACGAAAGTGCCCCATTCTTTGGGCATTGAACCCATTGTTCGGATCATCGCAACACCGGCTAAGCCGATAAATATACCGGCCATGATTCCTAATACTGCAGTTGTCAAAAAGCTGTAATTCGCTTTGGCTTTCCCACGAGCAATTGCTTCATCGACTAATTCCTTAGGTGATAATGACATATGAATTACTCCTTTTTATCTAACCGTCTGCATTTTTAGCCAAACGGACAGTCATTCCGTTTATAAACATCTTTTGCCTGCTCATCCATGAACAAAATTTGACAAAATGATTGCTCTGATAAGTAACGTTCGCTAATTTCATCAAAGCGCTGGTCTCTTTCTTCGCCTACTTGATGCCACCAGATATCTGCCCCTTGGCTAGTATAACTGACCAGCTCCTCAATGTTTGGCGGTCTTGTGGCAACTAACAGCTGCCGCTTGCCGAAGTTAGGCAGCTGATCAAACCAGCTAAATTGTTCCTGTCCTAATACGGCTGCTCCGATCAACACAATCGCCGGATTTTTGATTCCGGCTACTTTTACCTGCACAGCTAGTTCAGCTAAGGTACTTGTGACTTTTTGTTGCCGCCCATAGGTTCCCCAGCTAATTACTGCTGCCTTGGTTTTGGGATCAAAGCCCTGTTGCAGCAAATGGGCAACAAATTGGGCTAAATCTTCCATTCCCATATACAAACAGATCGTTTGCTCTTGCTCCAAAACTGGAAAAGCTTGGGGATCATTATTCTTGAGATGACCGGTCATAAAAGTAACCGAACGTGCCGTTCCCCGTTCGGTTAGTGAGATACCATTGTAAGCGGCTGTTGCGCTGGCAGAAGTAATCCCTGGGACAATTTCAAAATCAATTCCTGCCGCAGTGATTGCCGCTAGTTCTTCCGTCAAACGGCCAAAGATCACCGGATCGCCGCCTTTTAAGCGGACAATCCGGTGGTATTTTTGGTGCGTTTCAACCAATAATTGGTTGATTGCTTCTTGCTTCATAGTTGGCTGATAAGGAGTTTTTCCTACATAAATCAGCTGACAATCCTTTTGACAGTGGAACAGCAGTAAA
Source organism: Enterococcus sp. AZ109 (assembly GCF_051714625.1). NCBI lineage: Bacteria > Bacillati > Bacillota > Bacilli > Lactobacillales > Enterococcaceae > Enterococcus > Enterococcus sp. AZ109. Next base: position 1,262,404 of record NZ_JBIOSF010000001.1, read on the forward strand.
GGATTCACCAAGCGATCATAAATTACTGCATCCGCCTCCTGCAATCGACGCTGGCCTTTGACCGTCAGTAGTTCCATATCACCAGGACCGGCACCCACAAATGAAATCATTGCTACACCTCAATAAATATGTCATCGTCGATCACTTCAACTGGATAAACCTTCAGTTGTCCTTCGTCTGGCTCTTGAATCATGCCATCGACTAGCGATATTTTGTAGTCACGCATCGGCTCATACAAATATTCACCAGAAACAATACCTTCTAGAACAGGTGCATTGGTTAGCGGACAATGGTCTTCAATTGCGAAAATCCGACCATCAGTCAGTTGAAAGATGGCAATTTTTTTATCATTAATCATCACCGAGCGACCAACTCTTGGCATCAATTTTGATTGTTTAGTTGCTAGTACTTTCATATTATTTCCCCGCTCCTATTAGTTCTGGTTTTTCAATTGTGTACATTTTTTCCCGTAAATCAACGTCTTTCGTAATTGGTCCCCATGAATCCATGCGACCTTTGGCAGTAATTGCTTTGTTCAAGCTATCCCACAGTTCTTTACGTTTATCTGCATCTAGCAAGACGGTTTTAACATTTTCAAAGCCCATTCGTTCTACCCACGGTGCTGTACGTTCGCCATAAATGCCGGTTTCACGATAATATTGCAACATCGCTCCGCACAAATCGATCACTTCGTCTTCGGTCTCCACCGTCACTAAATGCTGGGCTTCCACCAATTCTGTCCCGCCATTTCCGCCGATCATAATTTGGAAGCCATTTTCCACGCCGATAATGCCGAAGTCCTTTACGGCAGACTCTACACAGCTGCGGGGACACCCAGATACACCGACTTTGAACTTGTGAGGCGTATCGATATATTCAAAGTTCTCTTCAATTCGCACACCTAGCTCCATTGTTTTTTGGGTACCAAAACGGCAGAAGCTTTGGCCGACACAGGTTTTCACCGAACGAAAGACTTTTCCATAAGCCTGTGCTGCAACCATGTCCAGCTCTTCCCAGATTTTCGGTAGATCCTCTTTTTTCACACCATATAGTCCGATCCGTTGTGAGCCGGTCACTTTGACTAATGGCACATCATAACGTTCAGCTACTTGAGCCAGTTTCATTAATTGCTGAGGCGATGTTTGTCCGCCGCGCATTCTTGGTACGACTGAGAACGTTCCATCTTTTTGAATGTTGGCGTGCATCCGTTCGTTGGCAACTCGGGAATCTCTTTCATCCTCGTGTTCTTGGGGCCAAGCGACATTCAGATAAAAATTAACGGCTGGACGACATTTTGAGCAGCCTTCTGCATTACGCCAGTCTAAGGCTTCAAAGACTTCTGACGTACTGGTTAAGTGTTTCGCGTAAATTTGGGTAACGACTTGGTCACGATTCAGATCGGTACAGGGACAGATTCCCGTAGCTGTAGTGACTGCATCCCCTAGTTCGTATTCCAACAAGGTTTGTACCTGCGGCTTACACTTCCCACAAGAAGTTCCCGCTTTGGTCACTTTGCCTACTTCTGCCACACTGGACAAGCCTTTTTCACGAATGGCTTGTAAAATCTTGCCCTTTTCCACGCCGTTACAACCACAGACCGTCTCATCATCTTCCCACTCGATGACGTCTTGTCCCATGCCGGCACCTTCGCCAATTGCCTGTAAGACAGCAATCGATTGCAACTCTTCAATCGTTTGTCCTTTTTTCATCATGTTGTAATAGCGGCTGCCGTCATCGGTGTCGCCATATAAAACGATCCCTTGAATTTTACCATCCTTCAAGAAGATTTTTTTATATTTTCGAGAAGCACTGTCAAAGGCTTCGATACTATCCATGCCTTCTGTGTTTAAAATGTTTCCTGCCGAATACAAGTCTGCACCGGACACTTTCAGGGAAGTAAATGTTTTGGACCCTTGATACGCCTTTACTTCTGCTTGATCGGTTAAGACGTCGGCTAAGATTTTGCCTTGCTCAAATAAGGGTGCCACCAGTCCATAACAGACGCCGTTATGTTCCACACATTCCCCGACACCATAAATATCAGGTAAGCTTGTTTCCATGTAGTCATTAACAACAATCCCACGATTAACTGTTAGCCCGATTTCCCGCGCCAACTCAACGGCTGGGCGAATCCCAATCGACATGACAATCAAGTCGGTGTCAATCTCAGTGTCGTTTGAAAAACGCATGCCGGTTACTCGCTGATCCCCTAGGATTTCTTGGGTACTGTGTTCCATTAGGAATTTCAATCCTTGATCTTCTAATTCAGCCTGAAGAAGCTTGCCGGCTTTTTCATCTAATTGGGTTTCCATCAGCCACTTGGCTAAATGGACCACGGTGACATCCATGCCTTGCTCTTGCAAGCCTTTTGCTGCTTCCAGACCTAAAAGCCCGCCACCAATGACGACCGCTTTTTTGTATGTTGCAGCCGCAGTTAGCATTTCTGCCGTATCATCAATCGTTCGGAAGGCCACGACTCCTTCTTTATCCGCTCCTGGGATCGGTAAAATGAAAGGATGTGAGCCAGTTGCCATGATTAATTTGTCGTAAGGAACGGTCTCACCAGATTCAGTGGTGACGATCTTTAACTCCGTATCAATCCCTACTGCTGGGTTATTATTAATTAAAACAATTTGATTTTCTGCATACCATTCCAATGGATTTGTGATGATTTCATCCACGGTCATTTTCTTTTGCAGTACATTGGATAGCATGATGCGGTTATAATTCGGATATTCTTCATTTCCAATAACCGTAATTACGTAGCGCTCAGGATCACGCTCTAAAATTTCTTCAACGGTTCGAATTCCCGCCATCCCATTACCAATGACAACTAAACGTTCGTTCATTTCCTTCCACCTCGGCCTGCTTATTGTTTGTTCATGACATCACAATAAAGGAATTACCTGTTGTTTTATATTAGGGAATCCCCTATAAGTGAAGAAAGCTGTGCAAAAAACTAAGAAAAAACAACATGTATTACTGGTTCGTTCTTTTTTGCACAAAGAAAAAGCCGTTAGCTATTAACTAACGACTTGAGAAAGTCTTGAACGGCGGTCTTTACTTTTTTGGCAGTCTCGGGTGATTTTCCCCCTGTGGTAATCGCCAGACCGAGATCTTTTTCTTTCACAAACACCATGTTAAAAAAATTGCTGCGGCTTTGGTTGGTAGTATCGTTCACTAATTGCTGTGACGTCGTTTCCTGTAAAATCTGTTGGTTCACGGCTTCGTTATTGGTACAAATAAAGACCATTTGCGCGTCTTTCGTATCCCCAGCTTGAAAGTTCCGTTGCTGCAAACGAACTTCCCCAGCTTTGGCCATCCGTTTCAGCGCTTCACTGATTTCTGGTGCGATCACTGTCGGCTTGCCACCTTCTTTTACCAAGCCTTTGACCTTTCTAGTAGCTATTTTCCCGCCGCCTATGACGACTACCGACAATTGGCTAAGATTTACTAAGATTGGATACATGACGCTGCTCCTAAGCGTTCAAGGATTGCTTCTTCTAACGCTGGCTGATCTTGTAAAGTCGGTAATAGTTCATCTATCGTTCCCCGCAGTGTCTGAATTTCATCGGTAATTTTCTTCGCCAGATAGCCCTCTGTTAAAAATAAGCGCTGAATAAGCAAGGGCTCAGGATGCTGCGCTAAAATGTCTTGGTAGAGATGCTCTCCGTGATAATGAGCAGGATAAACCTTTTGATTTGTCGCAACGCTAACTTTCTCAGCTACCTCACAAAGCTGCTGATAGGGTACTTCATAGTGGGGTGTCCCGTGAGCGATTAATAGTATCTCCCTCGTCGCAAGGTTTGCTTGCTTTACCTGTTGAATAAGGAAGGTGCTGACTGCTTGGGTAGTCCCTAACGTTTCTAAAATTCGATAGGGAAGCTTGTCTTTTAGCAAGGCTGCGGCACGTTGCGGTAAGTCTTCTTTCGCATGGGTGGCTGGAAATAATAAAATGGGGAGAAAGACAATCTCTTCCACTTGTTTACTCAGTAAAGCATGAATGGCAGCTTCTAACGTTTGCTGCTCGCCTTCTAATAAGCCAATCTCATACGGACCGATTAAGCGAGGTGCCAGCTTTTCAATTAACGACATATTCGTTGTGGACAGTCTATTTTTTCGCCCGTGTAAAACAAATACGATTCCTTTCATCCTTCTCCTCCTAAAAATCAATCAAATGATGTTTCAAACTGTATTGCAACAGACTGGCGTAGCTTTCCAGCTGTAATTTCTTTCGGACATTGGCCTTGTGGACTTCCACCGTTTTTACTGAGATAAACAACCGCTCGGCGATTTGCTTATTGTTGTAACCAAGGGCAATCAATGGCAAAATCTCTTTTTCTCGTTTTGAAAGACTAGCATACAATGGGTCTTCTTTTTCCAACGCAATCTCGCTTAATGCCTGTTCAGTGTAGCCATCATAAAATCGTTTCCCTTGATGCACCTGGCGAATTGCTTCGATCAGTGTTTCATCATTTGCCGTTTTCAATAAGAAACCGTCCGCTCCTGCCTCCAAAGCTTCCCGGACATAAGAACGTTCGTCATGCATCGTTAAAACAAGTACCTTCACTGTCGGAAAAGCTTCCTTCAAACGCTTCGTGGTCAATAAGCCGTTTTCGCCAGGAGGCATGCTAATGTCAATCAGCACCAGATCAATTGGCTGATTTTCTACAGTCATAAATACTTCATGGCCGTCAGCCGCATCCGCTACAACTTCCATATCTGACTGTGCATTAATCAAAAAGGCCAATGCATTTCTGATCATGGCATGGTCGTCAGCTATTAAAATATTCATTTATGTTTCAGCCCTCTCTTTAGCGGTACTTGCATTTGAATGACCGTCCCTTGTCCACGCTGTGAGTGAATAACTAACTGACTACCGATAGCATGGGCTCGTTCTTTCATGTTCACTAAGCCAAACCCGCTTTTTTGTTTGGCAAGATCAAATCCTGCTCCTTCGTCTTGAATCCGTACTACCAGCAACTCCTCGGTAAAATCCAAAGACAGATAAATGGTATTTTCACCAGAATATTTCATCGCATTGGTGACTGCTTCTTGAATAATCCGATAAATAGCAATCCGAATTGCTTCAGTTAACGGCTGCTTTTCGCCGGTCACGACCAGCTCGATTTCAAAGCCAGTCATTTCGGTGGTTCGTTCGATAAACTGTTCCAGGGCTTGAACTAGCCCAAACTCATCAATTGCCATCGGACGCAGCTCTCCAGCTAAATTCTTCACCTCGGTTAAAACTTCCGAGAAATGGCGATCCAAGTCGCGCATTTTGGCAGGCTTTTCTGCCTCTGGAACCCATTTTAACCCTCGAGTCTCTAACATCAAGCCATAAATACTCTGAGCGATTCCATCATGGAGATCTTGGGCAATTTTTTTACGTTCAAGCTCTCGGACATTGTTAATATACTCAAACAATGATTCCGGCGTATCCGCAGCCGTCTGATTTTGAATTTGCAGAATCAGCTGATCGGCAGTATGGTCGACTCTTCCCCAAAACTCCTCACTGCTGCCATCTTTTGTCAGCAAAACAAAGGGGAAGCCTAAAGGAGATAATTTCCCTTCTAAAGGACACATTAAGCACTCTGCTTTTGTACTATGCAACGCACAGCCTTGTCCTCGACTAATATCGATGACCGTTTGCAGATTTAATTGATAATTTTCTTCTATTTCTTGGGCTTTTCTTGTTTTAGCCATCACTTGGATCTCGCTATCCAAAAGCCAAACCGCTTCTTGTAGTTGAACAAAAAGCGCCTCATTCATTTGAAGCAAAGGTTGATCACTTCCTTAATAATTGACTAAGCTCACTGGCAGCCGCTCCCAATTGGGCTTTTTCTAGTGGGGTATACTGATGATTGTCGCGATAGCCACTCATTAAAATAGCATACACTTCAGCATTATTCATCACTGGAGCAGCCAAAGCAGTCTGCAACTTTTCGATTCGAGCGATCGGGTATTCGATCAACTTGTCCGGTTGATCGAAAATATGCTCATCTAACTGCATACGCGCTGTTTTCCATACCATTCCAGCGATCCCACGACCAACCTGCAAGCGAATATTTTTGTAAGCTTCACTACGGTTGCCCACCACGTGAACCCAGCGGATTTCTTTTGGCGTATCACCAGATGCTACATTCAACGCTATTCCTAAAAAATCACATGTCCATTTCTTTTGATAACGTAGTAAAAAGTCTTCGATTGACTCCATCACGATTACTCCAATTCCTTGTATTTTAGCTTGTTATTTATCGTTTGTCACAGCCTTCAACTATAAAGGTGTTGATTTAATATCATCATACCAGAAGTTTAGCGAAAGGTGCGGGAAAAATTGTGGGAGAATATTTCCCTATCTAATTTACCGCTAATTATTATCACTACACTTGATTCATTTTCCTATACGCACCTATTTTCTTTGTGCAGTTTCGTTGTCCGGCCCTCATTTGTACTGCGTCCTCTTAGTTAAGAGTACAAAGAATTATGCGCAATGCTGCAACTATCAAGTAAACAAAGCTAGTTATTGCTACAATGACAACAATCTGTCATTTTAAAATAACAGATAAAATATCCATGCATTTAAGGCATCCACCACAAAACGTTATTATGTTGATTATTTCCCCTATATCCCTCTAAGAATTAAATAAATAACGAGTGTTTTTTTAACGAGAAAAAGAAAAATAAATGAAAAGTACACTTGATTCTCAATTAACTTTAGATTACAATAACGTTAATCATTTATTTGTAAAACGTTTACATAGAATTCAAGGCTTAGTATGACCCCTTACAATAAAAGCGGACTCATGGCCAAGTCTTCACCAATAAAATAAATTATAAGGAGTCCTGACTATGACCATAAAACCACTTTCGCAGCGCCAGATTTACACGATGGGTGTCGAATCCCTTGCAGCCCGCTTTCAGCATTTTTTTGATCAAACGCAAGACAGTCCCTACATTATCCAGTGTGCCGTAGCTGTATTAGTAAGAAATGCGCTATGCACCGCTGACTTTTCTTTCTTTGCCAAAGAACTAATTTGCTCGTTGTTTTTGACAAGTCATCCTGACCAGCTCCGTCCGGTACGCCATTTGTGTGTCTATTTCACTGACTATTTCACGCCAGAAGAATGGCAAACCGTCACTACCCGTCTGTTTAAAACCAACGCTGAATTTCTGCGTTTAACCCAAAATACCCGCACACATATCGAAAAATTGAAGCCATTTTTGTATTCTACAAGTCGCCCAGTGGAAACAAAAGCAAGTTTAGTCTCCGTCTTTACTGACGAAAATGGCAAAAGACACGGCTGGACCTTAAGCAATGTCGATCCAGCACTGACTTCCCAGCAATGCTATGACCTGTTGAAAATTTTGACCTCTTTATCCTTATTTAAAAAAGAGGGCGTGCGCCGTTTTGCCCAAGTAATCAAAGCGGAGATCACGGAAACCAACCCACGATTCAACACCTTAGATGACGAAGATCCGGCCGCTGATTGGCAGGAGTCGGTTCAACTGGAAGCCGTAACTGAAACCACTGAGCTTGTGCCTGAAACCGTGTCTATCATTGACGATGCCGCTAGCGACAATAATCCCGTTCACTCTAAGTCTTCGCCGCCAGATACTGGAACACAGCCGGTGAAAAAGAAACCGAGACTCACCTTAGAAGATGTCAAGAAACGACTAACTGGCAGGTTACCTAAGAAAAACAATGGCAAACAGCAACCACCGATGACGGGCAAGAAAAAGGATCGGAAAAGGAACAAGCGGAAATAAAGGAGCCCTAAAAAAAGCCTACAAACACCTCTATTTAGGGTTTGTCGACTAGGATGACTCGCTAATACATCTATAGATAAAAACCTTTTTAATTGAACTAGACTTTCACTCGTTTAATTTTTTTTGCATGGTTGAAAAAAGCCTTTACCAGACTAAAAAAATAGAATATGCCCTAAAAAAGGCTTACGCACGCAGCTTCAGAAAACTCATTAATTTTAAGACTATTATCGAGCGCAGTCTACTTTCAACAAGGTGCTTATTACCTATGACAACTGTTCGATCGCCTTTTTAATTTCCAACAAAGCTTCTTCATCTTGCTCTAGATCTTGTAATTCTTTTAATTGTGTCAACCATTTTTCAGCTTCTTTTTTACCTAAACGACCGATTGCCCAAGCAGCAGTTCCGCGAATCACGGGACGAACATCTTTTTGAGCGATTTCGTATAATGCTGGCAACGCTGAGCGATCACCTAGATTGGCTAATGCGATGATAGCATTACGTTGTAACGGTTTTTTACCGCGCCATGACCCAGCCAAATGACCAAATTGATTGTTAAATTCTTTATTTGATAGGTTAAGCATTGGCTTTAATTTAGGATAGACAGTATCGATCTCCGGTTCCATCTCTTCATGGAAGTGGGCGTCTTTGCCTTGATTATAGGGACAAACTAGCTGACAAATATCACAGCCGTAGATGACATTACGCATCTTTTTACGGTATTCTTCGGGCATCATCCCTTTTGTTTGTGTCTGATAGGATAGGCATCGCTGCGCATTCATCCGACCATCACCTAATAAAGCGTTAGTAGGACAGCCTTTAATACACCGCATGCACTCCCCACAACCAAAAGCAACGGGTTCATCCACTTCAAATTCAATGTTGGTAATAATTTCCCCTAAATAGACAAACGAGCCAAACTCCTCGGTAATCAGTAATCCATTACGTCCAATAAAACCTAGTCCAGCCCGTTGAGCTACCGAGACATCGATTAATTCACCAGTATCGACCTGTGGAGCAAAGCGCCAGCTTTCCTGCTGCTGCAGAGTCTCCGCTTCTGCTTGGATGAAGGCGATCAGCTTTTGCAGCCGGTCCCGCAAAATATCGTGGTAATCAATCCCCCAAGATGCGCGGGCAAACATTCCCCGTTTTTCATCCTTTGGGACCGACTCTTTCGCTTTGGTTGGATAAGCTAAGGCAATCGAAATAATGGTTTGAGGATGTTCAAAGGTTCTTTCCGGATAAATCCGCTCTTCAATCACAGGATGTTCAAAGCCCGAGGTATAGCCTCGTGCCTTTTGTTCCTGTAAGGACGCCGCTAATTCTGTAAATGGCTCGGCCGAAGCAAAGCCAATTTTATCAATGCCTAAACGCTGACTTTCAGCGATAACTTTTTCTTTCAGTGACATCTTGATACCACCTTCGTTCACAAAAATTTCTGACTCTGGCTTTATTATAACTAAGCAAGACCCTTTTTACGAAAAAAATGAGCATCCTCTAAACTTTCATCAGAGAATGCCCTTGTTTATTTATGCTTTTCTTGCTTCCAATTCCTGTTTGATTTGCGGGTAGATGCGATCCAATTGATAGAAAAGCATCGTGATAATTGAACCAATGATCAGCAGCAAAGGAATATAGCCATACATTGCCCGAATCGCCAGTTCTGCTTGCGGACTTTGGACAGTCGCACCTGGTGTATAATTTCCCCAAGCCAGTAAAGCACCTGCGATCCCGCCAGAAAAGGCTTGAGCGACTTTTCCTAAGAAACCGTTAATTGCTGAAAGGGAACCAGACACATTGACCCCCGTTTTCCACTCACCATAATCGACTGGATCAGCCTGCATCGAGAAGTAAATACTTTCCTTCACACCATACCCCATCGCCGAAACAACTGCCCCTGCTAAAATGACGAAATGGGTTACATTTCCAATCAAGATAATAACAATTCCAATTGCTTGAACCACCGAAGCCGTGATATAAAGATTGCGCTTACCTAAACGTCTAGCCAAAAACGGGACGAAGAAGTTGGCTACCATAGGCACAATCGACATGATCGTAGCTACCGAAATGGATAGCGCTTGACTGCCCACCACTACGGTATAGTAATAAACCAATGCACTCGTTTGAATAAAGAAGCCGGTCCACATAAATACAATATTTACGGCGAAAATCAACCACGGTTTGTTTTGCTTTAAGCTGAAGAAAATTTCCTTCACCGATGCCTTCGACGACTGCAAAGTAGTCGTTTCCCGAACACTGAAGAAGGTGAAGAAAAACAACAGACAGCCGATCACCCCAAAGATGGCCATAACAATGCGAAAGCCTAGTGCCTGATTCTCACCCCCAAAATGGTTGACTAAAACTAAAGCCGTAGAACTGACCACTGTTGCTCCTAAGAAGCCAAAGAATTTTCTGGAGGTTGATAAGGCCGTCCGTTCTTCCGTATCGTTAGTCAAGCTTGGCAAAATCGAAGCCATCGGTACATTAACGATCGTGTAAGCTAAGGATAAGCCAAAATAAGTAATGTAAGCATAAATCAATTTTCCGTTGGCAGAAATATCCGGTACGCTAAAGCACAAGAAGGCAAACAGAGCGAAGGGAATCGCACCGAAGAGAAAGTACGGACGCGATTTCCCCCAACGAGTATGGGTATGGTCAATCAAATAACCCACCAAAAGATCGGTGATGCCATCAATGAAACGGGTCAGTACAAACATTAAGCTAATTGCTGAAGCACTTAACTGCATAATATCCGTGTAGAAAAACAACAAATACAAAGAAATCATCTGCCAAATTAAATTACAAGCTAAGTCGGAAACGCCATAGCCGATCCGTTGCTGCCATTTTGAGATTGGTTTATCTGCCTGTGTCTCCATTTTCAAAGATTCCATCCTCTTTCCCCTTTTCTGTTAAATCGGCTTCACAAGTACGTCTTGTTGAATCGTTTGCGAAGCCGAACATGACTGATCGCTTTTTTTTAGTCTGCTAAATACTTTTTAATCAAGTAAGCCGGTGTACAGCTCCAAGCATGACAGTAGCTGCTGATGATGGGACTGCCATAAGGTGAGAAGTTTGGTTCTTCAGGTTTGAAGGCTTCCCAGAAGGTATCTGCCCCCATTTCAATCATGGTGCCCCAGTAATCCTTCATCAATTGAACAGCGGCATCGGATAAGCCGGCCACAAACAACGCTTCTACTACATGATGATACATATATGGTGTAGCAATACCTGTAATTGGGAACTGTTCTGCAACAGTAGTTTCCATAATTTTCTTGTTGGTGTCCTCATCCATCACTTCGGCTAAGACCATCCAGACTTGGCTGGCTACATTCATTTCACCACTTGTTTCAATGATGAATTGTTGTTTTTCTTCATTATATAAAGCGGTTTTAGCAAAGCTGGCTAGTTGATCACAGACTTCTTGATAGTGAGTTAATTTGGCATCGTTCATCTTCTCAGCTAATTGAATGAATCGTTTCAAGGCATAAATCATTACTGCTTGACCAGCAGTCGCCTTATCAAACTCATTGGACCAATCAATAAACACTGGCCAATCTTCGGTCAGAACTAGACGCCCCTGCTCATCGACTTGCTGCAGCGCTAAATCAATTTCTTTTTTCGCAGCCGGATATAAATCCTGTAAGACTTCCTGATCTTGAGTGTGTTCCACATAATCAAAAAGAATTGTTGCAAAGAAGAGACTGTAATCAAATAAGAAGGTATCATCGGGTGTCAATTTAGGCGCAGTAAAAACATTCGCTGGAATTTTACCTTCTTCAGTAGTCATCCCACCGAAAAGATACAAACAGCGCTTAGTTAATGCCAGATCATCAAACGTATAATAGTTAGCCAAAGCCTGCAAGCGTAAATCACCAATCCATAAACGACGATCCCGCTTTGGACCGTCCTCAAAAACCGTCTGCATACAATCTTGCAACGTCTTGACTGAAATATTATAAATTGCTTCCAATTCTTTATCTTTGATTACTGGTTTTGGCAGCTGGTCCATTGAGACACTGCTTTCAGCGACAAATTTCGGATTACTAAAGCTAGCTTTCCATTTAGGCGAAGTATCAATGACACTTAATTCGATATACCGGCAGCTATAGCGACGAGGCATTTCCAAAGTCATTGGTAAGACATCGATATGCACGAACTCTTCTTGAATCCATGAGCGCGATAACCAACCATCGTAGTCCGCCGATTCGGCTGAGATTTCGGCTGGAATTTCGGCAAATTTTAACCGGATATATAAAGGTGCATCCATCGGTGAACCGACTGAATCAATATCGACTGAAAATTTTCCAACATAATGATCGCCTAAATCTAAGACCATGCTTTCATCACGACCAAGTGTGTAGTCTGCTAAATTTGCGATATGCTTATCACTAACCACTGACTTGAAACCGTTGACACTTTTTTCGTCAGCTACAATTTCGGCAATTGCAGCCGGTGTAATAGTTGTTTGAATTAAATCTGGTGTATTACTTTGCGCTTTAGCTAATAATTTTTCGTCGTGATTCCATACCACGTCATCGTTAATTTGAAATGTGAATGCCATTTATTTTCCCTCCATTAGTGGAGAAGAAATCTCCTGACCGGAGATTTCTTCAATTGTCTATTAAACAGTTGCGTCTTTTAATTTTGGTTCTTCAGTAGGTTGATCACCGACACCATGTTTTTTCTGCAAGCGCATCATGATCACTCCGGCAATCGTTGCCAGTAAAACAATTCCAGCAAAGCCGTACATCGAAGTCTGAATCCGGTCAGGTGCGACTAAAAACGGTGTAACGAAAGCGAACAAGCCACAGCACATCCGAGAAAAGCCATTAATGAAACCTTGCAATGAAGCACGAACCTCAGATGGAAACGATTCTTGCGTCCATACTTTGTAGATCGCTTCGCCTGCCAACGGGTTACCGAAGTTGTAGAAAGCAATCGTAATGGCTAGAGCAATAAAACCAGCACCGCCGCCGATTAACGCCATTCCCATCATCGCTGCAAATTGGACGAAGGCACCAATGAAGAAGGCTTTGTTACGGTATTTTCCACCAGCAACTGAGGCAAAGACGATGGTTGTTGCTAATGAGACAATGTTCAAGACAATTCCTAATCCAGTTGCTTGTGTTTGGCTTGCGCCAGCGTTAGTTAAGGCATACGTCTGGAATTGACCCCAGGTGTTTGCCAAAAGGTTCCAACATACGTAGAAGATGAGGATAGCTGCGAAGAAACCTAAGTATTTATTTTTATTAGTACCAAACAAAACGGTTTTGAAGGAAACTTCTTGCGTGGTACTTTGCGTTGCTTTTTGCGCCAACTGACGAGCCGCACCTTCTTCGTGGAATCGTTTGAATTTTTGTGACAATGAACGCCATAACCAAGTGATTAGTGCAAATGCGAATAAAATACCAAAGACGATTCGTGCGCCTAAGACGCCTTCAATTCCTGAAAGTAAGAAGGAACAGATATAAGAAATAAATACCCCAATTTGCCAAAAGATTTGAGTGGATGAAACTAGCTGAGCCGATGTATTTTCATCGGGTGCATCATGGGATACGACGGTTAAACTAATTGGCAAGTCCGCCCCTGAAGCAATTCCCATCACAATCACACCTGCTAACAACATCGCGAAACTGTTGGATAAAATACACACACCAGCACCAATGGCATAAAACAAATTCAACCAGTTAAATGATCTGATCAGACCAAAGCCTTTTGAAATTTGGCCGGCAAATAATGATCCAAAGGCAATCGCAAAGGTTAAGCCTCCTGAAATAATACCGACTTGCCCAGCGGTCAAGTCCAACCCTCGTTGCCAGACGGGAATCGTTGCCGATAATCCGACAATACAACCTGAACCTAACATTGAACCGATACCCGCGGCTGTTGCTAATGGTGAATATTCCTTCACTAATGTTGAGCTTTTTGCTTTACTCACGGTTTAACACTCTCCTTATTTTTCGTAGTAGCTATTTATTAACTACTTGAATTGTAAGCGCATAACCACTTTTCAGCCATTGCAAAATCCCATACGTTTCTTATCCATTTCACAGATCAAGACAAAAAAATAGAAGCGCTCTCTATTGAGCCCTTCTATTTGTTACTAATTTTTTCTTTTTTCTAAAATGCTTATTTTCAGCTCTTTTGGTGTCTTATCTGTATATTTAGCAAACAACTTATACAAGGAAGGGACGGTTTCAAAGCCTAATTCATAGGAAATTTCCTCGATGCTTTTATCCGTTTCCTCCATTAATTCAAGAGCAGTTTGGTAGCGCAGCGAGTTGATTAATTCTTGAAAAGAACGGCCGGTTGCCTTCTTTAATTTATTGCTGATGTAGTTGGAGTTATACCCGAAGTGCTGGGATAATTTTGTTAGCGTCAACGTGGCATAATTGGCTTCAATGTAACGCAGGATATTCAAAATTTCCTCATCCCGCTCACTGGATTGTTCCAAGCTATCTTCTTCAATGGCTCGAGTTAACTCGATCATCAGTAAGGAGAGCCATAAATTCATCGCCCGCATGTAATAATTTTCTTTACTAAAATATTCCAGCATCATCCGCCGAACAATTGCTTGTACCTCCTGATTATTGCCGCAATGAAAATGGATAAAGGCATCGTGACTACCGTAATCATTGGAGGCATTCATCAAGAATTCATTCACCAAGCCATTGGATTTCACCATGTTCACCACAATCTCAGTGGTGATGGAATCCCCCTTCAGCAAAATATTGATCAGAATATCATTCTCATCTAATGCGTCAATTCGCTGGACGATATCCTTATCCATCAACAAAATTTCGCCTTCCTGTAATTCAATTCGCTTATCGTTGACATACTGCACACAGCTGCCGGACAACATATAATTAAACTCCACAAATTCGTGGGTATGGGCTGGCATCTCAGAGTAGCGATGGTGCTTGTTAATGAAGATGTTGCCTTCCTTAAAAAAGGACTCTCCTGGCATCTTAGGGATCGCTTCCTCTTCGTAGGGCAGATGTTGATCGTTGACATTGTAGCCTTCAATTCGTTGTTCCTGCTCGATCTCATTTTCTTCCCAAAGTTGCTTTTTTAGTTCATTAAAGTCCATCGTCTTCCCCTGCTTTCAGTTTTATTATAGCAGAAGGTTCCCGCCATCTGTTGTTTAGCTTTGCCCTAATTAAGGTCATTTCGGAAAATGTTGCTAACAACAAAAAAAGAAGAAACAGCTGTCAGAGGGCTGTTTCTTCTTTTTTATTCTAATTCTTGTATAAGGAGTTTGGTTGGTCTTACGGAATATCGATTGCCACTTGAACCGTTTGAAGTGGAACATCATAGAACTTGTCTTCTCTGCGGCCAAGGAAATCTTTTGCTTGTTGTGGGAATAAGGCGTACATCAATACATCTTCATCTGATTTTGCGTACTCTTTAATTTCCTCTTTGAATCCAGGAAGTTGAGGGTCGATTAAATCAGCCGGACGTACCGTTACAACTTCTTCATCCCCGATAATTTTTTCTTGAATCGCTGCGTCAACTGGTGCTGGTGGGCGACCATATAACCCGCGAACATAATCTTTGATTTCAGAAGGTACTAGTTTGTAGCGTTCTTTTGAGATCACGTTCATTAAGGACTGCGTACCTACCATTTGTGATAACGGTGTTACCAATGGCGGGTAACCTAAGTCAGCCCGAACTTTTGGTACTTCACTAAGTACTTCTTCGTACTTGTCTTGCATACCTTGCTCCGTTAATTGGCTAAGCAGGTTTGACAGCATTCCGCCAGGTACTTGATAGATCAAAGTTTTAGGTTCAATATCCTTAATCTTAGGATTCAAGATACCTTCTTCTCTAAAACGGTCACGAATTGGATTGAAGTAATCAGCAATTTCACTCACTTTATCCATCTTCAAGCCTGTATCAAAGCCCATTTCTTCTAAAGCTAAAGCCATTGATTCAGTTGCTGGTTGGCTCGTACCGCTTGAGAAAGAAGAAATTGCTGTGTCGATAATGTCAGCTCCAGCTTCTGCGACTTTCAAATAAGTCATTTCAGAAATTCCGCTAGTTGCATGTGTATGAACTTCTAAAGGCAAGTCAATACTATCTTTGATACGGGTAACTAGTTCAAAACCAGTTTGTGGTGTTAAAACACCCGCCATATCTTTGATACAAATAGAATCTGCACCCATAGTTGCCATTTCTTTTGCTAATTTAACAAAGTAATCCACTGTATGGATATCACTTGTTGTATAAGAAATCGCTGTTTGACAGTGTCCACCCGCTTCTTTTGCTGCAAGAACCGCTGTTTTCAAGTTACGGGTATCATTTAAGGCATCAAATACCCGGATGATATCAATCCCATTTTGAATCGATTTTTCAACAAATTCACGAACGACATCATCAGCATAGTTTTTATAGCCTAGTAAGTTTTGGCCACGTAACAGCATTTGTAATTTGGTATTTTTAACTTCTTTACGGATTAAGCGTAGTCTTTCCCAAGGGTCTTCGTTTAAGAAACGAATACATGAGTCAAACGTTGCTCCTCCCCACATTTCTAGTGCATGGTAGCCTGCTTCGTCTAACGTTTTTAAAATCGGCAGCATATCTGCAGTCGGCATGCGAGTGGCGATCTGGCTTTGTTGACCATCGCGTAAAACTGTTTCTGTAAACTGGATCTTTTTAGCCATTGTTCAGCTCCTCTTCCTTTTCAACAATCTGGGTGATTGCTTGGTGCATCTCTGATATTGAGTGTGTTCTTGCCCGACCGCATTCTTTTGCGTTTTTATCGCAAATGAAGCAGCGACGCGGTGCAAAACCGAGCGCTTCCCGACTGATACTCTTCATTTCTTCTGCTTCCTGCCAAAGAACATCTAAATCGACCAATCGTCCAAAGGGATGGGTTTCTTCAATTTGAACCATTTTCGCCTTTAGTTCTTGTGGTGACATCGGCAGCAGCAAATAGTATTCAAGACCAGTATTCTTTTCCCAATAAAGATTTGCATTAGGTGAAATGCCTGTTAATTCTTGTTCAATGGCTTCAGTAATTGTTCTAAATACTTCCTCTAACTTCATGGAGGTTTTCACTGAACCAGGTATATTCATCGTAGCGCAAAGCAACGCACTTTGGTTATCTGCGTGAAGCAGTTCCTTTTGCATCGCTGCTCGTTCTTCACGGCTTTCAAGCATTTCTTCTAAGGTAATTTCTGGTCCGTCAAATAATTCTTTAGACGTTTTTGACAACATCAATAATCGTCCCATCCCGGTATTCGATCAGCGCTACAACTTTATCACCGTATTCGATAGGTTCGGGAGTCCCAACGATACTGTAGGCTTTCTCTTTTAATTCTTCGATCGTGTATTGAGGCACGTCTAATTCTTTGAAATGATCAATTAGATCTTGACGTTTTGGATTGATTGCAATACCTACTTCGGTAATAACGACATCAATACTATCGCCAGGTGTGATCACCGTGTTTACTTCTTCAACAACTGTTGGAATTCTTCCACGAACTAAAGGTGAGATAACTAAGCTCATCTTGCAGGCCATACTTGTATCAGAGTGACCACCAGAAGCGCCACGAATCACGCCGTCTGAACCTGTCATTACGTTAATATTGAAGTTAGTATCGATTTCCAAAGCGGATAAAATTGCGGTATCCAGCTGATTGATAAATGATCCTTTGCTTAATGGTGAAGCATACATATTGGCATCAATTTCATAATGCTGAGCATTTTTGCCTAAAGAAATTGCTGATGGATGATCGAAATCTTGGACATCGATAATCTTTTCAACTAAGCCTTCTTCTAATAACTCAACCATAGCATTAGTGATTCCGCCTAGCGCAAAGCTGGCTTTAATACCATCTTTAATCATTGCTTCACGTAAGAAACGCGAAACAGCTAGGGAAGCACCACCTGTACCAGTTTGGAAAGAGAAGCCTTCTTTATAATAAGGAGAGCCAGTAATTACTTTAGCTGCATATTCAGCAATCAATAATTCTTTTGGATTTTTAGTAAAACGTGTTGCCCCTTTGGCAATCCCTTTAGGATCTCCAATTGAATCCACTTCTACTACAAAGTCCACATCGGTTTGTGGAATGCTGATTGGTGTATTCGGGAATGGCACCAATGTATCGGTAATAATTACGACTTGATCCGCATATTTTGCATCAACCATCGCATAACCTAAAGAACCACAGGTTGCCTTACCAACTGTTCCGTTCGCATTCCCATAAGAATCTGAACTTGGTGCGCCTAAGAAAGCTACATCGATGTGGATGTCGCCAGCCGCAACGGCACGGGCACGTCCACCATGAGAACGGATAACAACTGGATTTTCCATAATGCCTTCAGAAATAGCTGCCCCAACTTTGTCACGCAAACCACTAGAAGTAATATTGGTTACTACACCGTTTTTAATATGTTTAATTAACGGTTCATGGACATTGGCAATTGAGCTTGGTGCGATAGAAAGATTTTTAATTCCCATATCAGCAATTTCTTGCATAACCATGTTCATTACATGATCGCCTTCACGGAAATGATGGTGGAAAGAAATCGTCATGCCGTCTTTCAAACCAGTTTTTTCAATTGCTTCACGTAAGCTGCCCACTAATTTTTGATCACGTGGACGTTTTGGCTGGATGTGTCGGCTAGCCTCTTGATACGCATTGATGTTAGCAAGTTCGCCTTCGTATACGCCATATTGATCAGCATAGACCTGAGGAATATCACGATTAACTTTATTCATTACCATAATTAAATGTCCTCCTCGGTTATTAATTTCGCAGCTTTCGCTAACGCAATTACTCGTTCTGCCCGTTCAACGATTGGTTTATCAATCATTTTACCATTCAAGGAAATAACACCAGAACCTTTAGATTCAGCTTCGCGGATTGCCCAAATAACTTCTTTGGCATTTTGAATTTCTTTTTCAGTTGGTGCATAGATATTATTCACCAATGGAATTTGACGCGGGTTGATGACCGATTTTCCATCGAAGCCTAATTGTTTAATTAAACGAACTTCGTTTTGGAAGCCTTCAGTATTTTCTACATCCGAATAAACCGTATCAATCGCTGCAATCCCAGCTGCACGAGCGGCATGTAAGATCATGCTGCGGGCAAAGAATAATTCTTGTCCGTCGGGATAACGACGTGTTTTCATGTTTGTTACGTAATCTTCCGCCCCTAAAGCGATACCAATTAAACGGTCTGAGGCAATCGCGATCTCGCGAGCATTCAATGTTCCTTCAGCAGACTCGATGGCAGCCATCATTTTAGTCGTACCTACTTCAATCCCATTGTCTTTTTCAACTTGCGTAATCACTTCATCAACATCAACAATATCTTGAGCTGTTTCTGTTTTTGGTAAACGGATCACATCTACGCCAGCTAATACCATTGCTTCAATATCTAAAGCGCCCACAGTATCCAAGCCGTTAATACGAACTACGGTTTCTACTTGACTGTAATCGAAAGTTTTTAAAGCAAAATGGACCAAGGTCCGTGAAGAATCTTTTTCTTTTAAAGAAACAGCATCTTCCAAGTCAAACATAATTGAATCTGCTCCGTATAAAGGCGCATCTCTCAGCATCGCTGCGTTAGCACCTGGTACAAACATCATTGTTCTTCTTAAACGTTCCATGAGTCAATCTCCTTCCAATTGTAGTCTGTTTGATCTGCAGCTCGATAAGCCGCAGTAACGGTTCTGGCTTGAACCGTACAATCCAATGCACCTTTATCAACAGCCACTACTTTAGCCGAAGTAATTTCTAATTTTTCCAATGTTTCTTTGATGACTTTACGGATTTGATCGCCAAATTGTTTTTCGACACTGCTGTCTAATTCAATCTCAATCGTTTGTCCATCGCTTGGGTCCAATGTAATCATAATATCGCTTGATTCAACTGTACCTGCTACAGCACTCTTAGTAATTTCCACTTAACTCCACCTCTATTTTCTTTAATTTTTTCAAATAGTCATAGGTTGTTTGAGGAACAAGATGAGCTAGTAACTCGACATCTTTTTCCTGCAAGGCCTTGCGAACATTTGTTGCACTAATTGCAACTTCTTCAACTTCTTTTCGCGGAACGATTTCTAGTTTCAAGTCGTCAGCGAAAACAGTTTGCAATGATCGGTTGTACACTTCTGTTACAGGCGAAAACGGTTCTTCTCCTACAAAACGATAACGGATATTTAAAATCGGAGCAATTTTTTCTTTGAACAATTGCGCATCAATCGATGCTTGCGTTTTTGCTACATCTAATGGTGCATGCTCTTTTAGAAAGTACGTTGGAAAGGTTGCGGTTGAAACCATGTAATCTCGGCTTGGCAGCACCGTTACATTCGGTAAATGACTAACCCCTAGTTTCACCATGTTCATGCGATCTTCGGTAGAAAATTCTGAACGATTTTCTGATAAAACGAAGACATACACATGGTCACTTTTTTTAGCGGCTGTTTCTACTAAATACTGGTGACCTTTGGTGAACGGATTTGCATTCATTACGATACTGCTAGCAACACCCGTATGTTTATGCTCTTTCAAAAGTTCCTGATAGTCATAAATATTAGGTGATCCCTGCTCAGTAAAGAGCACAGACTCATTTTCAACAATGGTATGGAACCCTAGTGAATGAAAAATTTTCGATTCACTAGGCTTGGTATACAAGAAATAATGGGTTTCATCTTTTTCCCGCATCCGTTCCATCAAATGGATCATTATTTGAGTTAATAAGTTTTCTGACTGATATTCTTTGTCTACAGCTAAGCATTTGATAATGTTCTTTTCATAAGAGCCCGAAGCAATTAATTCACCTTCATTAAGAACACCCACAGTATACTCGGTGTTCTCTTTAGAACTTAGTCCTGAACGTTCCATCAGTTTTGCCCACTGCTGAAACATTTTTTTATCTTTATCTAACCAGATTCTTTTTAATTCAAACATTGTAAGATCCCTTCTTTATTTTTTGACTGGGAACATCTTTGCTAATAATTGAGAGGCTAAGTAAATGATCAAGATAACGATAAATACGCCGCCCCAACCGAATACTAATAATTCTAATGACGTTAATAAATCAGCTGACATCTTTTTCTCCTTCCTAAACTAACAAGGCTAACAACAGACCGCCGGCAATAACTGAAGCAATCTGTCCTGAAACGTTCGCTCCAGCAGCATGCATCAAGATAAAGTTCTGAGGATCTTCTTCAGTAGCCATCTTTTGAATTACCCGACTAGACATTGGGAATGCTGAAATACCAGCTGCACCAATCATTGGATTGATTTTTTCTTTACGGAACAGGTTCAAGAATTTAGCGAACAATACGCCACCTACTGAATCCATTACGAAGGCAACTAATCCTAGTCCGATAACCATCAATGTGTCAACTTGTAAGAACTCTTCGTATTGCATCTTAACTGAAATTGAAAGACCTAATAGGATACTGATAATGTTTACCAATTCGTTTTGCGCAGTTAATGATAGACGTTCTAACACACCACATTCTCTTAGTAGGTTCCCGAACATTAAGAAACCAACTAACGGTAAGGATACAGGTGCGATCAAACCGGCTACGACTGAAATAACTACTGGGAACAAGATTTTCGCTGTTTGTGAAATTTCACCAGCACGGTAACTCATTTTAATTTGACGTTCTTTCTTCGTCGTAACAGCTTTAATTGCTATAGGCTGAATAATTGGAACCAAAGCCATGTAAGAGTAAGCTGCTACCATGATTGCCCCCATGTATTTAGATTGCAGGGTGTTGGCAACGAAGATTGATGTCGGACCATCGGCAGCACCGATAATTCCGATTGACGCTGCATCGTTAATGTCAAAGCCTAACAAGACAGCTACGATGATAGTAAAGAAAATCCCAAATTGAGCCGCAGCTCCGAACAACAATAGAAATGGATTTTGCAGTAATGGACCAAAGTCGATCATTGCGCCAATCCCAATAAACAATAGCAGCGGGAATAATTCTGTACTAATCCCCATGTCGAACAATACCTGAAACGGTCCAGGCTCTCCTGCGGCGCTTAATACACCGGAGTCAGGAAAGTTTACTAAAATTGTTCCTAGTCCCATCGGTACCAGCAAGGTTGGTTCGTATTCTTTTTTGATCCCTAGATACATCAGAATTCCTCCGATGATCATCATCACAATACGACCGGGCTCTTGGCCCATGCCGATAACTCCTTCAATCAATGTTTCCAAAAAATTTCACTTCCTCTTTCTACTATTTAAAATGTCTTTTTATCCAACAGTGATTAATGCTTCACCTGGATTAACTACTTGACCTTGTGTTACGTGGATACCAGTAACTGTTCCGTCGTTGTTAGCAACAATTTCATTTTCCATTTTCATTGCTTCTAAAATCATTAATGGTTGGTTTTGCTTCACTGCATCACCTTGGTTTACTAAAATCTTCAAAATAGTTCCTGGCATTGGAGCAGTTAATGCGTCAGCTCCTGCTGCTGCAGCTGGTGCCGGAGCGGCTGGTGCTTCAGGTGCAGGCGCTGCTGCGGGTGCTTCTGCTTGTACCGGTGCTGCAACTGGTGCCGGAGCAACTGGTGCTGCTGGTTGTGGTACGCCACCGATTTCTTCCATTTCTACTAAATACTCGTTTCCATCAATTGCGATCTTAAACTTGCGTAACATGATTTTCCTCCTAATTATTGTCTTTTAGAAATTTTTCGTATGCTCAGCTGACTATCTTCGCTACTACCAGCCGCAAGACTTGCAGCAATTACAGATACCAGTTGTGCTTCTGGATTTCGTTTCATAATCTTTTTGACGACAAATTGACTTTCAGGCTGATCCCCTGTTGCAATTGCTGTAGCAATAACACTTACTAATTCATAATCTTTAGCGTCTGCTTCAACATGTGCTGGTAATTCTTCCCAATTAGCGTTATCTTTTATTTCAACACTTTTAATGGGAGGTTTTACATCCACCGAGCTCTCTTGGCTGTCTTGCGTCCTTTTAAAAAACTTATCGAATATAGACACGGCAATCTCCTTTCTGGTATTTCTTTGCTTGAGTTAAGAGTAAATGATTTCTTGCCCTGTTGGGTAGTGCAAACTTCCAAATTATTGTTCTTTCATTGTTCCTAAAAGACCGAAAATGACAGAAACCCTCCAGAAACCTTGATAAATCAACGTTTCCGAGCAATTAAGATTCTGTTAATATCTTGTTAAGTAATCGCTAAGACATTTAGACCTCAATTGTTTTTTTTCTGTTCTTTTCGCCACTTGCCCCTTTTTTGTTGCTTGTGATTTGATTATCATTAGACCCGTAAAGCGATTACAGATTTGTCGAAAAATAACGTTCAGGATATTGTAATAGAATTATTTCAACTATTATCGACAGAGTTTGTTACCGTTTTCAAAAAAAGAGGGTTATCGTTTCATTATGAGAAAGGAAGGGAATTTATGTTATTAACAGTACTATCTTACTTAATGATTATCGTATTTATGTTCGTAATCATGAAAAAGAAAATGTCACCATTTACATCATTAGTAATCGTTCCATTGATCTTTACTTTGATTGCTATGGTGGCGGGAGTTGCCGAAGAAGGAAATATCGGAGACTTCGTATTAGAAGGAATCAGTACCACATCTACTACAGGGATTATGTTGCTTTTTGCCATTTTATATTTCTCTATTATGTTGGATGCTGGATTATTCGATCCGATCACTAAGAAAATGATCCATTTCGCTAAAGGCGATCCAATGAAAGTGTTGATGGCAACTTCAGTTGTTGCTGCCGCCGTTTCATTAAATGGTGACGGAACTACAACAACGTTAATTTGTTGTTCAGCTTTTATTCCTATTTATAAGAAGTTAAACATGAAAATGATGAACTTGGGTGTCTTGATCATCTTGCAAAACACAATCATGAACTTGTTGCCATGGGGCGGACCTACTGCTCGGGCAATGGCTGTATTGGAAGTAGACGCAGACATCTTAAGCTACTTAGCACCAGGTATGGTTCTTTCATTACTATATGTCATCTTCTTCGTTGCTCGTCGTATGGGTAAACAAGAACGCGATCGTTTAGGTGTGACAGAATTATCTGACGCTGAAATCGATGCAATGACAACTGTTACTGACCCAGAAACATTAGAAATTCGTCGTCCGAAAAACTTCATCTTTAATGGAATCTTGACAATCGGCTTGATTGCTTGGCTAGTTGCCGGATCATTCTATGAGCCTATTGGTCTTCCTCCATTATTGTTGTTCTTAGTTGGCACATGTATCGCTTTAATGGTAAACTACCCAGTGTTGAAACATCAATCAGCACGTATCGGCGCAAACGGCGGCGATGCAGTACAAGTAGTTATCTTAGTATTCGCAGCCGGCGTATTCATGGGCTTGTTCCAAGGCTCTGGTATGGCTACTGCTTTAGCTAACAGCTTTACAACTATTATTCCTAAACAGCTTGCTGGTTTCTGGGGTCTTGTTATCGCAATCATCTCAGCACCAGGTACCTTCTTCATCTCTAATGACGGCTTCTACTTCGGTGTATTGCCAGTCTTAGCAGAAGCAGGTCGTTCTTACGGCTTTACAAATATGCAAATGGCTTTAGCTTCATTGATGGGACAAGCATTCCACTTATTGAGTCCATTAGTAGCATTCATTTACTTGCTATTACGTCTAACTGGATTAGACATGGGTCAATGGCAAAAAGAAGCAGCTAAATATGCACTAGGTATTTTCATTATCTTCGTTGTTACCCTTGTGGTATTTGGCTACATGCCGCTTTACATCCCTCAATAAACAAAAGCTAGCAAGGCCATTTATTGGCCTTGCTTTTAATTTTTTACCCGTACTGAAAAAGGAGAAAACACTATGAGCCCTTATGTAGATGCAATACGAAAAAATTTGGATCTGACCCAGAACAAGACACTAAAAGTTCTAATCTATGAGGCCTTTAGAAAAACAATTATTTTAGGTGAAATTCCTGCTGGTTCTCGTATCAACGAAAAAGAATTTTCTGAGGTATTAAATATTAGCCGTACCCCGATTCGTTATGCGATGACACAGTTAGTGAATGAGCAATTGGTGGAGCATGTTCCCCGTGTTGGTGTTGTAGTAAAAGGAATCAGTATCAAGGATGCCTATGAAATCTACGACATTCGTAAATCACTGGATACCTTGGCTACCATTAAAGCCATGGAATGTATGACTGATGAAGACTTTGCGGAGCTAAAAGCGTTGCTGGAACACGGTGAACAACTAAACAAAGAAGACAAGGTGGATGAAGTCCTGCAGAATTTTTCTGACTTCAATGCCTTTATTTATGAAAAAAGTCAAATGCCTCGTCTGAAGTCAATTGTACTAAATTTACAAGCTTATCTCGTTTATTTCCGCGACATCGCCATTCGTTCCTCTGATCGCCGAGTACTGGCCTTGGATGAGCATTGGTTGATTTACCGTGGTATGCGCACCAACAATATTGAACAAATTACCTTAATTACCCACGAGCATTTAGAACGCTCATTGCAATTTATTTTAAAAGAAATGGAGCGGCGAAAAATTGACTGATTTAGCTTCATCAATCACTGAATATGCCAAACAAGCGCTATGGCTGGAGGTTTCATTGACACCTAAGCCGGGGCTAGTTGATCAAAAGACCAATGGTGCCCATCATGATATGGACTTTTCTACCTTTATAAAAAGTATCGATAGCTTAACTCCTTATTTCCAACAGTATTTCGAATTGGGCTATCAGCATACGGGTGACTTAATCACCCTTTTTGATCAGTTACGTCATGCGGGAAGTCAAGCTGAAAAAGCCATGCTAGAGGCTACCAATGGCGTTAACACCCATAAAGGAGCTAATTTTTCCTTTGCTGTTTTGTTAGGCGCAACTGGCAAACATGCGAAAAAAAATCCTCAGTTGTCTCTGCCTTTTAGTGAATCGGACACCCAGTCCATTTTACAGTTAGCCGGTGAGATGACTAAACACCTGATTCAAAAGGATTTTGACGGGTTGCATGAGAAAGAGCACTTAACCTATGGGGAACGTTTGTATTTAGAAAAAGGTATTACTGGGATTCGTGGCGAAGCGGCCGAAGGGTATCCTAGCTTAGCTGAACAACTGTTGCCCTTTATACGAGCCAATAAAGAAGAAGAACCTCAGCTTTTGCTTTTGCGTAGTTTGGTTTATTTAATGAGTGAGATCGAAGACAATAACTTGCTTCATCGCGGTGGCTTTGAAGCCCTGGAGCTCGTGCAAAAAGAATGCAAAAAAATTCATCAAGCAAATCTTTCTGAAGAAGACCTGCTCAATGAATTAATCTCTTATGATATACTATTAACAAAGCGCCACCTTAGCCCTGGTGGAGCGGCTGATCTGCTGGCATTAGGGATCTATTTTGCTGAGCTAGAAGGTCTAATTCATTCCCCTTTAGGCAAAAATGTATAACCCAAGCCCCAGATCGTTTTGATATATTTCGCATTTTTAGGGTCATCTTCAATCTTGTTACGCAAATGATTGATGAAGACCATGATGGTGTTAGCATCTAGCTCGCCAGCACCCCAAACGCTATGATAAATTTGTTCCTTGGTAAATACTTGGTCGGGATTTTCCATAAAAAATTGCATTAATTTAATTTCTTTGGAAGACAGCTTAATCGGCTGGTCTTTTTTAAATAATTGATAGCGACCCTTGTCATAACGGAAATCACCTTCGACAATTTCATTGGTTTCCTCGACAATCTTTTGGTTTCTAAGAACTTTTCCCCGATCCAAAGTAGCTACTACTTGGGCTTTTAATAAATTAGGTGAAAATGGTTTGGTAATATAATGATCAGCACCTACTTCTAAGCCTGTAATGATATCTTCTTCCTTTTTCTTACCGCTAAGGAAAATGATCGGTACCACCAGATCTTCTTCACGAATCAACTGAGCTAAGTGATAGCCGTCATTTTCGTGTTCTAGACTAATGTCTAAAATGAAGAGATCAAATTTTACTCGACTCATGATATCAATCGTTTTTTCCACTGAGTCGCTTTGATAAATTAAAATACCTGTCGCTTGCAATGATTTCCAGATTAGTCGCCGGATAGCTGGATCATCATCTACAACCAAAATCTTTTCGTTTCTCACAGTCGTTCCTCCTGTTGCTTGACTTATTACCTTATTTACGGAAAGGATCATTATGAACAAACCTTCAAATAAGTGGTTAAGTATTAGCTTGATCAGCATACTTGTCTTAACGATTATCGGCATTGTCGTGACGGCGACCACCTATCGTAGTACGCAAAAACATGCATTAAAAATGGGGTCTGATCAGCTAGTAAAAATAAACGATCTTGCCATCGATATTTTAAAACTTGAAATTGAAACTTACTCCCTGTCATTGGAAGATTATGCCTCCAATGTTTTTACTGACGATGATGCGCCCTTAACCTTAACCCAGACGCAACAACTAGAAAAGAGTCTAAGCAAGCGGGCTTCAGCCGTTGCTGGGGTGTACTTATTGGATTTAGAGGGCAATATGCTGAGCGGTATGGCTTTTGCAGACCGCCAGATGGTTTCACAACCTGAATTACCCAGCTTTATAAAAAAAGACAGCTCCTTTGAAGAGGCGCTTCAAGGCACGGTGAATCAAAATGGCGATAGCTACTTTCACGAAAACCGCTCTTATTTAAATCTTTATCGCTTGATAACCGACAGCCAAAATCAACCAACTGCCCTTTTAGTGTTGCCTTTGGATCTTGAAAAGCTTTATCTGGCTACCTTAGATTCTGACGATCAGCTTAATGGCTACACGATGATTAAGGATCAGGCGATGAAGGTAGTCATGCATCCTTCCAGCGAACAGATCAGTTGGTCCATTATTGAAGACCGCCAAAGAGAATATCCTGATTTTGATTACTCCGATCTAGAACATTTAGAAGAAACACAATTGGCTAATTCAGAAGGCACTATGAGCTATTACTCCTATTGGTGGGATCAAGATCCCCCGCCACGTGTGCTCAAATTGGCTGCTTATAAATGGATTACCGTTGGTGAAGCGAGATGGGTTGTTGCTACTAACTTAGACTTTTACGAACGTAACGGCACCGCCTTACAAGAAAGTATGATTATACTCGGCTTGCTCTGCATGTTGTTAGCTATCGTCTTGTTGATGGCAGTCAGCATGCGTAATTACGCCCGCCGCAATCAAAGCTATATGGAAAACCTTCGTCTACTTGAACGCCAGAAACTAATGGACGAACGGCATTCCTTAGAAAAAAGCATGCTGCAGGAATCCAAACTAGAAACCATCGGCTTGTTAACAACTTCGATTGTTCATGATATGAATAATTTCTTAACACCAATGATTGGCAATTTACAATTAATGATCGAAGAACACCAAGGCAACGATGAATTAGTTTCTGATCTGAATGAAGTATACCACGCAGCACAACGAGGACAAAAACTTTCCTCCAACGTCTTGCGATTTTCTAAAGTTGCATCAAATACCAAAGAAAAAGTAAATATTACAGCAGCCGTTTCTGAAGCAATTGAAACTATGCGTATCTTGATTCCACGAACGGTGAAACTACGATTTGAAGGACAAGATACTGGCTTTGGTTACTTTGAAAAAGAGGAGCTTCATGTCATTTTGTACAACTTATTAACCAATGCCTATCAAGCCCGACAAATCAATACTGAAATCAATGTATTGGTTAAACTGGCAGATAAGCATGAGGCTAAAGAATTCCAAGAGCAATCGGTTGTCTACCGGGATAAACAGTTTGCCTTAATTCAAATTACCGATAACGGCCCGGGTATCTCTAAAGAAATCGAAGACAAAATATTTACACCCTTCTTTACGACCAAAACTGCTAGCGGCGGAACTGGCTTAGGACTGTTTATTGTCTCATCCATCGTCAAAAAGAACGATTGGCCGCTTTCAGTTACTAGCTCTAATGCCGGCACTTCCTTTGTTATTGCCATTCCTTTAATAAAAGAAGCGTCTGACAGCTAGTTAACTAGCCTTTTACAAGTCCTCTTCATCGGATTTGTGGAAGGCTTTTACTCTTTCTAAAACAAACAAAACAATAACCAAAACCAAAATGGAAATTGCTAAGAAAAACGACTCGACCCCATCTCCTTGAGCCAAAAGTAATTCTCGTAAAATAGCTGTGATACTGATTAAAATCAAATAACGTACTGGAATATGATGCCCTTCCTTAACATAGCGCAGCAGCATCAAAATAATTTCCAGCAAAATGAATAAAGTAGCCACCTCTTCAATTAATACAGACAACTCTTCCATTGTAGCCAGTGGAATAACATGAGTAATGATTGTAAAGATTGCTTCTCCCATTACGATCAAAACGACAATAATTAAGAGCCCCAGCAAGATATCAATAACTGTACTAATACACTTTTCAAAAATCTTATACTTATTCCCCAAAGATTTCCTCCTTTGTTTTCTTTCATTATAACTAAAATATTCTTATAAAATAGAGAAAAAACAATAAAAAGACAAAAAGATCCCTCTCTTGATAATTACCAAAAAAATTTCATAAGAAATAATTTTGTTGCTGCAATATACAACAATTTAACAAGCAATTTTTAACTATTAAAACAAAAAATTGCAGGTATAAATACCTGCAATCAGACCTCTATTCATTAGCATGCGCATCGGACAGATCATTTCCGCTACCTTGCTGATTAGTTGGAAAACTCGTAGGTGCCGAACCCAAATTACCCAAGCTGATGTCAATCGAAACCGTATACTCCAGTGGTAAATAGACACTGTGAGTACTCATGCCAATCACTGTTCCTTTGGGCTGATCAGAATCAACGTGACGAATGACATAGTTGATATTGGCTCCTTTAGATTGAAACTCCTCGTAAAAATATTTTTGCAAATCCCCTTCCACCGTAGTTCCTCTCAAGTCCTTCAAATAAGGTTGCCCCAAAGAATAAAGAACCTGTACTCTTAAATCATCCTTGGCATTTAAAACCGTACCGGCAGCTACACTTTGTGAAACTAACTGTCCATAAGGTAAATCATTGGTGTATACACCTTTGGCTTGGACTTGCACACCTTCTACTGCATTTGCCGCATCCTCTAAACTGTATTCAGCAAAGTTTGGAACAGGGAACCCTTTGCCCAATGAAACAACCACCGTCATGGCATCCTTTTTGGCAATTTTCTCGTTGGTTGCAATACTTTGAGAAATAATACCGTCAGCGGGGATATCATTTGATGTGCTCTCTTCATAAGTCATTGCAATCTCATTATTGCGCGCCCAGGTTTCCACTTCACCACGAGTTTTTCGCACAAAATCTGGCACTGTAATATCCTTTTTATAAGTCTCTTTGCCTTTTGAATAAAACACCTTGGCAGCATCCTTGCGGCGATAATTCTGTTGGGTGACTTCTGCATTCGCAATTTCAAAACGCAGGTAATGATTCTTCTCCACTTCGTCACTGTATTCTTCAATTAACGAAAGGTTGGTGGCTTGGTTTTTATCTATCCAGTTTTCTGCCTCCTGTTTACTCATGGCAGAAAAATCCGGCAATTTAATTTGTTGCTCGGGATCAGGACCTTTACTGGTGGTTAGGCGGATTGTAGCGCCTTTTTTTACCCGACTACCGGCTTTAACCGACTGCTTTAAGACTGTATTAGCTGACTTTTCCAATGAATATTCCTGTTTTGTCTCCACCTGCAGCTTATTTTCAGTCGCCCACACCCGTGCTTCAGACAATTCTTTATCTGTAAAATTTGGCATCTTCACATGGCTTATTTGATAATAAACCACCAAACATAGAATCGTTAACGCAATCACACCGAAAATCACCCGCCGTTTTTTTCGCTGCTGTTTTCCTTGATAGGATTCATCTACCTCTGTCAGCTCAGTTTTTTGACGGCGGCTTTCTTGCCGAGGAGTCTTAAGTGTTTCAGGCTCAACTTCAGGTGGCTCTTTTTTTACTGGTGATTTCTTATCCCGCTGCTTTTTGGGGTCTTTTTGGTAATTGTCCTGATTAAAATTAGATAGAAAATCACTCATAGGCAACCAGCTCGCCTTGTTTTAGGTAGAAGGTTTTGTCTGATTGCTTGGCAATTTCCTTCGAGTGTGTCACGACAATCACACACTTATTGTGGGTAAACGCTAAGTCACTAAAAATATCAACAATTTCCTGCTCCATTTCCTCGTCCAAATTTCCGGTGGGCTCATCGGCTAAGATAATATCCACATTCGTTGATAGTGCGCGTGCAATCGCCACTCGTTGCTGTTCCCCGCCGGAAAGCTGCGTGACCAAGCGATCGGCCTTTGTTTGAGTAATCCCAATATAATCCAGCAAATTATAAGCAACTTCCTTTTGCTCACTAGGCAGGGTATTATCGGTAATATTCATCGCCACCAAAACATTTTCCAGGGCAGTTAAATACGGGACTAAATTGTAATTTTGGAAAATAATGCTAATATCGTCTCGCCGGTATTCTTCATAGCCGATACTGCGAATATTTTGATCTTTGTAAAGAATCTGACCTTCTTTAGGTTCGTCTAAGGCACTAATGAGGGAAAGAAACGTCGTCTTACCCGAACCTGATTCGCCTAAAATCGTATAAAATTGACCTTGTTCAAAATTAATCGAGGTATTTTTAAGAATAATGCGTTTTTGATCTCCATCTTGATAAAAGTAGCTGACATTTTTTGCTTGTAAAATAGCCATCTTGTTCTCCTCCTACATCATAATTTTCTTGGGATTCAAGCGCATCACATACGTCAACGGTAAAACAGCTGCCAAAAGTACGGTGGCTAATCCGGCGATTAAAAACGTAACAATATAGGTCAAGGAGAAAGTGACTTCATAATTACTTATTATGTCATCGGTGGTCAAAGTCGGACCTAAGCTTTGGCCGCCAAATACCAGCATTTGATTCGCTGCATTTTGTGCCTCAGCCAACGCATCACTGGACACCAGCGATTCGGAGATCATTTTCCCTAAAATATTACCGGTGACTAAAGATAAGCACATGGCGACTAGGCTAATCAGCAATAGTTCTAACACTACCTGTTTCATGATCTTCTTTCGTTTTTCGCCTAAGGATAAATAGATGCCCCATTCGTGCTTACGATCTCGTAAAAACAGTACTACGACTAAGGATATAATCAATAAGGAAGCCGCAATAGCTAGAACAACTACGTAACCTGAGATAGTAGAGAGCTTCTTCACACTGCCCCCAACCTTGTCAAACTCATCTGTTGAAGCCGTTGCTTTATAACCTTCCGGCAATAAAGCGCTCATTTCTTCTTTAAAAGCGTCTACATCATCTGGTGATTTCAAATTATAAACCGGCGTAATTAATTCTCGATCGTCCGCATCTTCAAAAGCTGCAGGATCAAGTTCTTTACCTTTTTCAAACTCCGCTTGATTAATTGACTGAACCAGTTTATTCGACATATAGACCGTATTGAATTGGTCCATTTCCATGAATTGCTGCTCAAGCCCGCCACCTTTGCCGTCCTCTTTCTTTTCCTCTAACTTCACCGGTTCAAACAAGCCGACAATCTTTACCGAGTGCTTCAAAGCTTCTTGAGACTCTGAGCTACCGTCTTCTTTTTGGGAAACCACAGTAGTATCTAAAACCATTTGATCACCGACACTCAAGCCATTCTCATCAGCAACTTTTTTTGAGATAACCGCTACTGGCAGACCACTGTCTAATTCTTCCTTAGAAGGCAGCTTGCCATCGACTAATTTGATTTTTTTGTTAGTGAAATCAGCGGGCTCTTCTTTATTAGTCCCCTTTAGCGTCAGCACATTCATACTGCCATTGACACTATAAGAAACATTATCGTTCGCTTCAAGCTGATAGCTTTTAAAATCACCTAAGGTTAGATAACCAGAATAGCTATAGTCAAAGTCCTTTACATAGCGAGACTTGCCAATCTCTTTGACTGTTTCTTCCTTCAAAGGATCAGGTGCTTGGATCGCCGCCATCGAGTCGCTTTCTTCCATCAGCTTATCAAAATCAACCTCAGCAGTAACGGTTGCCCCTAATTGCTGCTTCATTTTTTTCTCGACGTTTCCAGTGGATTGTTGGATGGCGATGGCGCCGGCAATCACATTTCCTAAAACAAAAATTACGGCAAAAAGAATCAACGATTTGCCCTTTCGACGGCTGACACTATACCATGCTCGATTCCAATAATTCATTTTTTATGTCCTTTCGATCAAAGAACCGTTCTTGCTAATCTATTTGCTGTTCTTTGATAAATAATAGTTTGCCCCCATTCAACCCCCAGAGTTCATCAGCAAATTTGATTGTTTGTTTCCCTTGCGAAGCGATGATCAGGCATTTCGCATTTTTTCGGCAAAAATTCGTCAGCTTTTGCAGCAAGTCGGTCTCCAGCCATTCCGAAAATAATTGATCCGGCTCATCTATCAAGACCAGCTTTGCTGGGCTAGACATGACTTTGGCGCAGTAAACTAGTTGCTGTACCTTTTTCGAAAGCCGTGTGATGGGCATTTTGATTTGCTGCGGTGTGAGTCCAACAGCTAAAAGAACGTTCTCCAGCTCACTGCTTTTCACAGAGCATCCTGCCAGTAAGGCTGCCAGCTCCAAATTTGCTAACGGTGTATCATTGACTAAATTACCGTTCTCAAACAAGCACACTACCTTTTTTGCCCGATACATTTCCCGATCAATTGCAGCCAAATCCGTTCCATCAAAATAAATTGCCCCAGACGTACAGACTTCAAGGCCGGCAAGTAATGACAACCATGTACTTTTCCCAGACTGTGGTCCACCCAAAATATGATAGACCCTACCCGGTAGAAACGTTGCTGTCACCTGATTGATAATGGAGACCTTGGGCTTATTTATTTGATAACTGGCATTTTCTACGAATAGTCGTCTCATTTCCTTGAATACCTCCCCAAGCGGAAAGAATAATGGCCAAAAACATACAACAGACGACTCGTTAAGGTTACAATAACCAGTAAAAAACTAGTCAGATAGACACCTAGCAACAGTTTGACTCTGCTGCTTGCCCACACCAGTCGCCGCAGTTCACCAGTATCAATTGCCACTTGCTTCAAGTCCAACAGCGGAAACTGCTCCTTGCTCGCTTGTGCCAAACGACTCACCCATTTTTGCGCCACCGCTCCACTAAAAAAGCTGGCTGCTGTACGTGCTAACGTCCAACAAATCAAAGCAATTAACGTGATTTCCAGCAAATTACTGAGCAATAAGTGCTTTGGCTGAATCCCCATTAAACGTAGCGCATACGTATCGGATCTGCGTTGTTTGAAGAACTGCCAATAGCCAGCCCCTAGCAAGAACAAGGTAATCAAACTTCCCACTACTGTTGCATTTAACCAAAATTCATTGCGGTTACTAAAGGTTTCAAAGCCTTGTAGGAAAAGCTGACCGCTTTGTACTTGGTATCCATTGAAGGCGGACAGTTGCTTTAGTTCCTGCCGCAAATCAGTCACATTTTTGGACTGATCTAATTGAAGCGTCAGCGTCAAGAAGGCATCTTCAGCAACGTCACCTAAATACTCAAAGGTCGTCAGATTGACAAAGACTGCGGCAAACATTCCTTGCTGTTTTTCCTCCGTTGACTTTATAATACCTACAATCGTCAGCTTTTTATCACCAATGATCAGCTCATCTGCAAGCTTTAATTGATTGGCATCGGCAAATGGTTGGGTCACCAGACAAGTTCCCTCTTCAAAAGGCAACTCGCCTTCCAGCTTGTCCACAGCGCCATCCCCCAAAAGCTTCGTCAATGAATCGTCATCTAAGACGGTTAGACTCGTTCGGGCATTATCTGCCGGACTGACAAAGGTTGGATCCGAGTAGGTGATCGTCCCTTGCAGCTCTGGAGAATTGGCTGCATCAATATTCTCGATTGCTACGGCTGTATAACCAGATAATTGACTGTTTTTGACATAAGACAAGTGCTTCAATTGCTGGTAATCCGCTTCTTTCAAATTTGCTGCCTGCTGTTCGACATTATAATCTGGCTCAATAGTTACGATGGCATCTGTTTGCTTTTTCAATTCTGCTAGTGAGTAATTTGTTGCAGTGTACACTTGCAGCAGGAAAAAGAACCCCACCAGAATGAAAAAGAAAAGCAAACCGACAAATAGATCATTTCGCTTGTTCCGCTTAAGATTTAACCATGCATGTTTGATGATGCTTCTCACTTTTTCTCCTCCACTTCTGTATACTAGCAAACCAATTGTTAACTCTGTGTTAACTATTCCACACTAGGAAAGGTCAAATAAAAAGTTGACCCCTGATTTTCCTCACTTTCCAAATAAACGAAACCCTGACACAAGCTGCAGACATGCATCACAACCGACAATCCAATTCCATAACCGTCTTGTTTTAATCCTTGAATCCGGTAACGATGAGAAAAAATTTCCGACTGCCGTTTTTGGGGAATACCCGAACCTTGGTCCGCTACTTTTAATAAAATACTGCCATTGTGATTTTCAACTGAAACAACGATCGGCTTTCCTTCGCCATACTTAATCGCATTATCTACTAAGTTAGAAATCGCCCGATAAATCCAGCGGTCCTTGCCGTAAATCAAGGTCGGCTTTTCTTCGTCAAAAGTAAAAAACAGCTTCGGATAATTCTTTTTGTACAAATCACATACCTCAGCCCCGATCATCGCTACATCCACCAGTTCATCCGTTAGATCTCCTTGATTATTAGACAAGGTCAAAATATCATCGATACTATCAGTCAGCCGATCCAACACCTGAAGATTCGCTGACTCTGCTGCCTCCAGCTCAAGATTGGTCCGTAAAATCGCAATTGCATTTTTTTGTTCATGGGTTAAATAGCTGTTCAAACGCTTGTAGTCGCTAAGATGCCCGTCAAATTTCTGTTTCAAATTAGTAAACGCACTAGAAACCGCCTCATCCTTCACACTACCGGTACTCAACTGCTCAATAAAATTTAGATCATGAGTAATCGCCAATACCTGACCTTGGTAAATCCGCTTCAGCACCGCCCACAGAAAAAAAGTCAGCAGCAAAATAATACTGCAAACGACCAATGCCACCGTTGGTAAATATTTAAAATACTCATTCATATATAAATTATCCAGCGTTTCACTAGTGACCGCCTGACCCATAATGTCATAATCAGCTGCCGAAGAAACTTCTACATTAGCTTGCTGAATATTATGCACAAAAAAAGTGTCGCCTAAAGAACTTGCGACATTCATTTGCAAAATATTACTGCGCATTAAAACAAAGCTGACAATTAAAACGCCTGTCACCAGCAACGAAAAGACCAGCATCGTCAAGGTCATCTTAAAGTTCAATCGCATAATTGATACCCCTTCGCCCGAATATTTTTCAACAGTTCTTTGCCTGCAGCATCCGCCAGCTTCTTCTTCAAACGCGCCATATGTACCCGCAATACTGAAGAAAAAGGATCAAAATCTTCGTCATAAACCAGTTCCGCAATCTTAGCTACCGAGACAATCGCTGGATAATTCTCCGCAATACACAATAAAATATCAAATTCCTTCGGCTTCAGTTCAATCGGCTTTGTCCCATAGATCACCTGACGGCACACCGGGTTCACTACAAGCTCACCAATTGTAATCTGCGGTGTTGTCCTTCCATGAAATCGACGAATAATTGCCCGCAATCTCGCCGTTAGCTCAAGCAGCTCAAATGGCTTTACTAAATAATCATCCGCTCCAAAGTCTAAACCTTTTGCCCGTTCCTGAATCTCATCGCGAGCCGTAATAATAATGATCGGTGTCTCCACTGCTGATTCCCTAAGAAAATTCAAGATAGCCAAGCCATCCTTATCCGGCAAATTCAAATCCAATAAAATCGCATCATATAAATTCACAAAGGCCTTCTCTTCACCGACCGCTCCTGTATGGGCTACATCCACCGAAACATTTTCTCGCTCCAGTCCGGCCTTTACTGTAGTTGCCAATTCAATATTATCTTCGATCATCAAGACTCTCATTGCCCGACTTCCTTTCTTTTGCTCCGTTCATTCCTTCTTTCTAAAATAGTATCTAAAGCTTTTCCTTTGACTGTGGCTTTTTATTGAAGAATTTGTGAATATCTTCAATAAAAGACAATTTTCATTCATCTATTGTAAGAAAGGCTTTGCGGATGCCTTCAGCTTTGGCGGACTAAAACTGACAGTCGGCTAAATTGCTTCCCCAGTTTCCTGAAATTCTCCTTCAAGGCTGGCAAAGCTAGTTTTTTGAAGCTGGGCGACTTTAACGTTATTCATACCTTTCTACTTTCTAACCTATTCAGCAAAAAAATCGAAAAAACTAGCCCTCAAGCTAGTCTTTTCGATTTTTGATTTTTAAGCTTAGGCTTCATTTTACGATTATTACTACTCTTGTAAGAGCTAGACAATATTTCCTCTGCTACCTTGGCAAACGCTCCCGTCGACTCAACATAGGGACACCTTGCCCAGCCGGTTCTTTTGAATACCAATAAGCAACCGTGGCTACATCATCTTGTCGTTCAAACAACTGAACATCATCATTGCCGATCTGCTGCAAAGTGACAGTTAACTCTTGGTTAAACACGATCGGATCTTGCAAATGCCAACGATACAACCCGTGACAGGGTAACCCATCATCCCCAAAAGCATGTACGGCATTCAGCTTCCCCGTCTCAAAGCGTTCTCTGGTAGTGTCTCGATTGGATTGATATGGATAACCTAAAAATGGGGTACAATAGTTTTTCGCATGGGGCCGTCCAAATTCATCAAACTCATGAAAAGCCCAAGCCCCGCCAAAATAATCTTCAGTGCCCGTAGAGGTAACCGTGGGGTATTCTGAATCGCCATCAATATAGAATTTGAATTCACCTTCCCCCCACCAATATCGTTCCAAACTAGTCAAAGCTAAATAGGTGCCCACATAATAGCCCGATCCTTTCAAGCCGCTGATTAATTGATAGTCCTGTTGATACTGTGTGATTCGCTCACGGCGCCAATTGGCATGAAAGTACATGGTATTTTCCACCAGCTCATCAACTAAAGCATAATTAATTGTATAAAAGAAAGAGGTCATGTCTTTCGGATGTTGATTTTCAATCGTAACTTTAGCTGAGGACTGAAAAGGCATCTCAAAATAGGAGTTAAATCCCCCGGTTGGATTCACCACAATTGGTAATGAATTCACATCACAGCGCTGCCCGAACCCATTACAAAAGAAATCCCCTAGAGGACTTTCCACCGCAGGAAATTCCTCATCATCCCAATAAATCCGTAAAATCAAATCACGTAAAACAAAGCTGCCAAATTCCGTTCTATCGCGGATAGTCATCCACATATGACGAATAATACCAGGCCCAGTGATTTGAGCAATTACAGTTTCTTCTCCACTTTTTAAAGGAATTGCCCCTTTTCCTTTTCGGCTAGGCCCCAGCGAACTTGACTGCATCGCAGCCTTACCTTTTTCGCCGGTTGGATTTTCCGGTGTAATCGCTCGACTTTGGCTTTTTTTATACTGAGTAATCTCATTTAATAGACTCATTTATCTCATCCTTTCACTTATCAGCTGATTACTGACCACATACTCCACATCTTTTGCAAAATAGCTGCCCTGCAGTCTGACTTTCAGCGGTTTACTCCGGTGGTTGATTAAGGTTACCCCTTCTTTCTCCCAATAGATACTCAGATACTTGTCTCCCAACCTAAAGTTTTCCCAAGTAAATGCCGTTAACCCATCCATAGGTGCAAAAATTAAGGTACCTTCTTTCAAGCTTAACCCTAAATAATGAGTCACAAACAAGCTAACAAAAATACCTGAGGCCCAGCCACACTTCCCGCAACCAAAGTCCCGCACAACTTGACCTCGTTGTGGCTTTA
Organism: Enterococcus sp. AZ109; assembly: GCF_051714625.1. NCBI lineage: Bacteria > Bacillati > Bacillota > Bacilli > Lactobacillales > Enterococcaceae > Enterococcus > Enterococcus sp. AZ109. Next base: position 1,300,994 of record NZ_JBIOSF010000001.1, read on the forward strand.
ACGGATAAGGCCACCACCACCAAGAGCCGTCTAAGTCTGCCAGCTTTTTCAGCACGTCTAGTTTTTCTTCAAACAAACTAGCCTGTAAAGAACCACTCATCAACATCGTGGTATACCCAGGAAAAGTGGCACCTGATTCCAGCCCCCAAGTAATCCCTTCGACAATTCCACTATAAGTGGGATTCTCTTTACTCCCTGCAAAGCGCATACTATTTTGATACAAGGGATCATCAATCGGCTGAAACCCATAAAAAGCTGCCAAAGTCGTATCTGATTCCTCTCCATCATGCATCATCAAATTAATTTTCCCTTCTTCAATTACTGCATCCAAAAAAATCAATCCCTGCTCAAGAATTGGCTGCTGGTACTGCTCAACAGAGGTATAAATTTGATTCTTTACGTCAGCACCTTCTAAAAATTGACAACCATAGGGCCCTTCAATGGTCAAAAAACTCAAAATATCAGCTTTGATTTTTTCGGCAATTGCTAAATAATCAGCAGATGATTTAAGGTCCCCTTTACACTGATAAAGCTTTGCCAATCCTTCGCAAGCTTTCCAAAAACAAATATTGGTTCCTGTATGATACCGGCCCAAAGCATAGGCATCGCTGAGCCAAACAGAATGAATCAGATATTTTTCTTGATCCTCCCGAGCAGCCAGCAACGCTTCCACTGTCTGCTGACCTTTTTCCAAAATTTCTGGATTTTCTTCAAAAAAAGCTGAACCATAATAGTCCAGATACAAGCTAGCTAACAACAGGGGAGCCAACGCATTACTAGCTGAATGGATGACCCCTCCGGGAAATTTTGATCCTGGGAATTTGATTGCATATTGTTGAAACCATAAAATCGTCTGCTCCATTAACTCCTGATCAAAAAATAAGAAAGGCAAAGAGGTATAATACATGTCCTTATTCCAAATTCGCTTGGTAGCTGGATAGCTGCCCCAATTACTACCTACTAGTTGCTTTTCTTTATTCAGAGCGAAAGCTGAAAAACTTTGATAAATTGCCCGCTGAAATAAACTAGCCATATACTTATCCGGCAGTGTCAGCTTGCCAAAACGACTTCGGAAATAGTCCAAGGTTTCTTCAAGCCAGTCAGCTATGTTCGCCTTCTCAAAGCAAGCACCTTCTTCATAGCAATTGGGATCAGACAAGGCACTAGCAGCGGTGGTTTTCTCTTGCGGTTTAATTTCTACCTCTGCTAATTGCTGGCTGTAAATCAATACATTTTGCTGGTCAGAATATTTTTCTTGATACAGTTTAGGGGGCAGAAAGCGCACCTTCAAGGTCTCCCCGCAGGTATTTTCCAACACGAAATAATAAACCAGACAGCTTAAGCGTACCTGCTTAACAATTGGACAAAAAGGTACGACTGTTAAGCGAAATTTCGAATACTCATGGACAAAGCGGGGATTGATATTGTCCATAACGTCAGCAATGATACGATGTTCGTCGTTCTCTAAGGAATATGGCTGTCCATTCACCATCAGCTCAAATGAAACCTTGCTCGTTTGCGTCAACTGCTTATTCACCCAAACCCCCGGCTTCTCCTCCGTTAAAAAGTTTTGCTGGTAAAAGGTCAAGGCTTTCAAATTGCCGAAGACATTCAAATTGGCCAGAACTTTTTGGTTGGACACATCAAAGGATAACCCCTCATCTGGCAGTTTGTTGCGGTAATAACTTACTTCATTTTTAGTCGTGTATTGTCCGTTATCGATGCGCAAGTGGAAGTAAGGATTCGTTTCTGTTGTAAGCATAAAAGAGTTCTCCTTTAGTGAAAAAACGTGGTTATGACAGAAGTGTTCAGCTTCGAGAATAACTACTTCAGTTACATCGATTATACGGTTTTCTGCGACTGTGACGTTTTATGTCACAGCCACACCACCTCAATTAGTTTTAAGCAATTCCTAGGAAAGAAAGCACAATTCCTAAAACAACCATTCCGAAGATAATTTTGATTACGCCCACTTTATTGTTTAGCAGCTTAAAGCAACCCAGTGTAACTGCCAAAGGAATAATCCCCTTAAAAATACTGTCCAATACTTCTTGGACATTCATGATTTCTTCTCCTTTCATGGAGAAGGTCAAAATCGTCGTAAAATTTACCATATTAATGGTCATAGCCCCAACCATAATCAACCCTAAAATACTGGCTGCCTTTGTCAAAATCTCAATTAAGCCGTTTGCATACATTTTTTCGATATATTTTGATCCAAGTGAATAGCCTAGAATACCACCATAGTACCGCATGCCAAAATTAGGAATGTTGAACATTATTAAAAAGATAATTGGTGCGAAAATGTTACCAGCATTTGCTAAGTTAATCGCTAGCCCCGCAGAAACGACTCGCCATACTCCCCAGAACAACGAGTCACCAATTCCAGCCAGTGGACCCATCAAGCTGGTCTTAATGGCATTAATACTTTCCACATCAAACCCGCTTTTTTCTGAATTCTCCTTCTCCATCGATGCCGCAATGCCAATAATGAAAGAGGCACAAGGGATTGTTGTAGAGAAATACTGGGAATGCCGCTCTAAAGCTGCAGTTTTTTCCTGTTCGTCATGGTAAAAGTGATTGATAAAAGGCATCATAGAGTAGGCAAAACCCCCACCGCCCATGATAACTGGATTTACAGAAGCATACATCGTCATCGAGCGCCAAAACATTTTTCTTACAAGCTTTTTCTCTTCTTTAGTAATCGTTTGTCCTAATTTCATTGGAAAAATTCCTCCTCTTCCTCATCAATTACTGCTGCTCCAACTGCGGTCGCTTGAGGTGCCACTGGTGTCTTCTTCATTTGCATATCTCTTTGAGCAATAACAATTGCGATAATAGTTCCAATAACAGCTATAGCGATTAAAGGTAGTTCAAAGTATGCCATCAATACCACACCAAGGAAGAACCAAACTGCGATTGATTTGCTCCAAAGCATCCGTAGCAACATCGCCATCCCTACAGCAGGTAACAAGTTACCTGCAACCGTTAAACCATTCATAATTACTTCTGGAATATTATCTAAAACAGCCTTCACAACATCAGCACCAAATAATACTGCAAAGAAGGGAATAAGAGCATATAACGCGTAATGAACAAACCACATGAAGTAGTGGAGAGAGATAATCCCTTTTTGATTATTATCTTTAGCCAATGTAAAGAATTTGGCGGCCATTGGACCACAGACAAAAGAGAAAATCATATTCATTAGTTGTAATCCTAAAACAGCCAAAGGGAAAACTAAGGGAATAACCGCATCTACATTACCACCCATCTTGATAGCAAAAGCGGTAGCTAGACCTGCAGCTAATGAAGGTTCGGCGGTACTGGAAATACCGATATTTACTACACCCATGAAAATTGCTTCTAAGGCCGCCCCGACAATTAACCCCGTCTGAACATCCCCCATTAAGGCGCCAACTAAAGGTGCTACGACAATTGGCCGACTCAACATGGACATTCCAAACATCTCATGCCCCGCAACGCCAACAAAAACTGCGAGTGCTACTACAAAAGCATCATACATAATCCGATCTCTCCTTTTTTAATTTGCTAAAACATCACTAGCTAAGCGTTTTTCCATTGCAGGTGTGCCTTGAAAAACTGTTTCTGGATACAGTGCAATTAATTCCTCTAATGCACTAATTTCCTCCGGTGTCAGCATGACTTCTTTAGTCAGCAGCTTTTTATCTGGAGAAGGAGGTGTCATCTTTCCTGCATTCCCAACATTCATGAGTTCTATTTCATTAGGAAAGGCTTTGGCCAGCTTAACAGCATCTTTTACGGTAGGAACTAAAACCATCAACCGCATCTCCTGCGAACGTGGATTTTGCAACAATTGAATCGCGCCATCAACTGATTTAATAATCGTTTTTACATCGGCAGGAGCTGCCATTTTTAACGTCATCTTTTGGATATCATTTTCAGCCGCTTCGTCACTAGCTACCACCAAACCATCTAATTTCAAGGTCTTCGTCCAAGTCATTGCCACCTGTCCATGAATCAATCGTTCATCTATTCGTACTGCTGTAATCATTTTATTTCCTCCTTTTGTTCTTAATTGAAAAAATCTTCATCACTGTCTTCTACAATCACCTGGGGATGCAACACGTTTATCTGCAATTCTCGACGGGATTTTTCAATCATTTCCTCTAACATACTTGTCGTCACTTGATCAGGTCCCAACAGAATTTCTAAAATCACTGGGAAATTAAACCCGCTGATAATCCGAATGGCTAAATTTTCCAACAAAAAACGTTCGGTAATTTTTTGATTGACGCTGCCGCCATATAAATCAGTAAAGACAAAGACTTCATCTGCTTTTTCCAAGCTGTTAATAAAATTTGTCAATTCTTCATTTAAATCGACACCTTCTTTATAGGCATTAATTGTTGTAATACCCGCAGTAGTACCGGTAATAACCTGGATGCTGCTAAGCATCCCTTGTGCTAAATCACCATGTGAGGCAATTAATAGTTTTTTCATCTGCTTATTTCCTTTCCGCTACTTTACACTTTTATATAAAGCAATTAGCGTGCCAACTTTTCAACCCGTTGATTTTATAGGCTTTTTCTACCAAAAAAAGATGTGTCTAATCTCAAAAAATCCGATTAGACACATCTTTAGACACTTACTTTTGAATAAATGGTCCTAGTAACTCATACAGCAAGGAGATTTCATAGGCTGTTACTTTAAAATTGAATTTCATCTCCATCGATTGAAAAATACTGTGGGAAACATAATGGAACTTCTCAGCCTCTTTAGACATTTCCGGCAGTGTGTCTTCAGTTTTTTCGGTCCTAGCCAAAAACAAACGCTCAATCATCAGTGCAGTATGCATGTACAAGTTCAATTTCACCTTCCCATGCAGCTTGAACTGATAGTAATTTTCATATTTAGCCACTGCCGATTCTACTTCCCCCATGACCAAAGTGGGATTCAAGAAGGTTAAGCGGTCAGCAATCCCTTCAAAGGAGAAAAACTTAATTAGCTCCTCGATCAGGCGTTGAAATTCTAGCGGGTTCATTTCCTCACTCAGTAATTCTTCTAATTGCTTACTGCCTTTTTCGCTAAGTACATTATAAATGTTAATGTTATCAATTGAAAAAGACTTAGGTAAGTCTGAGGTGGTGATGACCAGCTTAGTTTTGCTGAAGTAATTCTCCTCGTTTTGGTCTATCAAGGCTTTTAGTTCTTTGTACTCCTTAGTAAAAACTTCCAAATTACTAGCAGAAAGATGGTCACGAAAAATCTCTTTCAGTTTATCTGAAATCCCTAAACCAGACATACACGAAATGATGATATTGTTCTTTTGAGCAAACCCTTCAAAGTATTGCACATTGATGGAGTATTTTTCGGTAGCGTCTTCGGCAATTCGATCAAACGGAGCATTTATAGACATCTTCAACCCAATATCCAACGCAATCGAGGTGGTTAAATTATTTATTAGCAGAAGTTCCCCTTTTAAGTCATGCTTAATCTGTGTATAGATTTGATTCAACGAACCCATGTCTACAATTAATACTAAACTGTCAGTGTTCACTTGACGATGAACAAATTCTTTTGTCCGTTGGATAATTTCTGAAACATTGCTTTCTACTGGCATGTCTAAAGCTTCGAACACATAGTTGCCGCATAATTGATTTACCACAGACTGTATACTACTAGCGGTACTTTCACCGTGAGCCAGCAACAAACCTTTTAGTTCGATTTTTTCATCTACATAATCCGCTAAAATGACAATTAGGATCAACAATAGTTGTTGGCGCTCTTGAAAGGTTTGTTTGGGCAATTCCGCGATGAATTGTTCAGCCACATGAGACGACCTAGGATAGCGTTTCATTACAAGCTTGATTATCTCTTGCAAGTCATCCTCCCAGTAAAGAAGCTGTGTGAAAAAACCGCTGCTGATTTTTCCGGCTGCTCCGCTTTTTACTAACCCATATTTCTTAATAATAATTTGTTCCCACAAATATAGGTAGGTATTAGACAATAATTTTTGTAACTTAGTCGTGGCTGCTTGATTCACTTGTGATAACAACTCCTGTACATCTTTTTTCAGTTGTCCTTCATTCAGTTCGACGCTCTGGCTAATATTTTTAATAATTCTTCGAAGTGGCTGCTCATAAGTAAAGCCCTCAGCAGAATAGGTTAATTCCTTTTGCCAATCAATCACAATATCTTCATGAAACAGCAGCTCGTTGCTCAAATGAGGGAGCTCCAACAGCTGAGCAATTTCTTTTTCTGAAATCCGCAACATTGGACCCAGCTCACGACTAAAGACATTCGCACAGCTGATTTTTATGCTATTTTTTAACCCACCAATATTCCCTGTAAAGTCATGCTGGATCAATAATGACAAAGCTTCTTTAGTCAATAAAATATCCCGCTGAATAATTTTCGCTTCTTGGTAGAAGAAGGCTTCAATCATGTACAGCTTTTCCATCAAAGGTCGGCTGTAAAAAGGCGGTAGTTCCACCAATAACTGAATCCGACGGGCGAAAGTATCTAACAAATACTCTTCTTTTTTTTCAGTAGTAGCAAAAATAAAGCGGACTTTGGCTGTTGACCAGACCTGATTCTCACCAATCGGGCGGTAATTACCGGAATCCATGAACAAAAATAGTTTTTCCTGATTCTCTTTTGATAAGCGATGAACTTCATCCAAGAATAGGTAACCAGTATCGGCAGCCGCCAAAAGGCCTTGCGTATCTTTTTCGGCACCGGTAAAGGCCCCTTTTTTATAACCAAATAATGTAGCTGCCAGCAACTCAGGATTATCTGCGTAATCTGCACAATTTAGGACGACAAAAGGTGCTTCCTCCCTGAGAATACTTTGTTCCACTGCATATTCATGAATCAACTTTGCCAAAAAGCTTTTCCCGACACCAGTATCGCCCGTAATTAAAATGCTCAACCCATTCGGTGGATACTTCACAGCGGCAATACATTGCTGAATGGCTTCCTTTAGACTGCCATCATACCCAATCACTCGTTGAAAAACATTTGACTGCTGGATACCCACCCCAGAGTGCTCCGTCAAATAGGCCTCCCAACGAACAGGCTTCCCCGGAATTTTAGCAACCGCTTTCTCTTCCAATAAGCGAGATAAGTAGTGACTAGCATTTTGCCGAGAAATACTTAACTGTTCTGCTACTTTTTCAGCGGTAACTGCGCCATAGCTTTGATTCAGCTGGATCAAACAATCATAAACTTTTTCCTTTGCGCTTTTTTTCATTTTTGGTTCCTCTTCCCCATCTCTCTAAAATGATCATACAAAAAAAAGCTTAAACTGTCTAATTGGTATTTGTGTGATTAATTTTAAAAAAATCACTTTCCGTTACGAGTAATACCTAAAAATGAAGGTTACACCCTCTGTCTTGGCGACAAAATATATAGTATTATTTTAGTAAGAGCGCTATTGGGGAATAGCCATATTATTTAATATACGCAAAAAAAGGAGAGTCTATTCAAAAGCAAGAAAAAATTCGGAGAAAAGAGGGAGAAAAATGAAAAGGTTAGTGAAATTAGCTCTAGTTTTATCTTTAGGTTTAAGTCTTGCCGGTTGTGGAACTGGCAGCAGTGAAGAAACGATTACCGAGCAATCCCATACGATTGAATCATTGGAAAAAGCAAACAAAGAACTTTCGAAAACTGTTTCTTCCTTAGAAAAATCAGGCGATTCTTTTGAAAAAGAAAAAGCCGCGGCCACTAAAAAATCTAAGGAAGCTGAAGAAGTAGCTAAAAAAGAGGAAAAAGAAAAAGAGGAAGCAAAAAAAGCCGAAGAAGAACGCATTGCTGCTGAACAAGCAGAAGCGGCTAAAAAGGCCGAAGAGGAACGGGTCGCTGCTGAACAGGCAGAAGCCCAGCGAAAAGCGGAGGAAGCCAGGCTTGCCCAAGAGGCTGCCGCCGCTGCTGAAGCTCAGGCGCAACAGATCGCTCAACCTGCTCAAAGTGAAACGGTTTATGTAACTCCCACAGGCAGTAAGTACCATACTCACAAATGCGGCAATGGTACTTACACCCCGGCAACACTAGAAGAAGCACAAGCACGAGGGCTGACCCCGTGTTCCAAGTGCTACTAATACATGAACGGTTTTACTTAGTGCCCACAAAGCTAGTCTGCGAAACCTCAACCGTTAAGAAAAAAGGATCAACCCCAGCCGTTAAGAAGCTGCGCTTGATCCTTTTTTTGTCTAAATAAACTCTCTAACTGTCTCTGTCAAAAGCATATGATCCTCATCGTGCTTCAAGCCGGAAACACCGATGACGCCACGAACTTTCCCCTCAATAATGATAGGAAAACCGCCACCACAAACGGCGTACTGCTCATCATCAATCCAACCAGTATAGTCATCTTGATGGAAAAATACATAAAGTGACGAATGCCCACTATCCAAAACGGTCTTTTCTTTCCGTTTTAACCAATTGCTTTCATTTTTTCCATCCATAAGATATTGGAAGATCACTAGATCATCTAAAATAATCCGAACACCAACTGGTTTTAATTTGCTTGCTTGAACCTTTTCAATAATTCGTTGAGCGATTTTGTAACCAAGTTCATGAGTAAATTCTTTAAAAACCACTTCTTTTTCATCTTGAATGACCTGCTGCTTATCCATTTGTTCATCCCTCTCATTTTTGAAGTAAAAGCCAATAGACGTTGCTATTAACAACGCCCATCGACCAAATAATCTTAAGAATGTAATTTACTTTCTCTAGCCAAAGCCAAACAGCCGATGGTTCCGGCATTATCACCAAGTTCTGGAGTTACAATATATTCTTCCAGTTTTGGTGTTTTGACATAGCCATTCATTAATTGATCAAAAGCCTGATAGACTTTACCAAGTAATTGTTTTTGCTTCATCACACCGCCGCCCAAAATGATTTTGTCTGGCGCAAGCATCAAAGTAGTGTTATAGGCACATTGAGCTAAATAGTAAGCCTCGATATCCCAGTTTGGATCATCCTCAGCTAATTCTTGCCCTTTTTTACCGGCACGTTTTTGAATGGCAGGTCCTGCTGCCATGCCTTCTAAGCAAGTTTTATGGAATGGGCAATTCCCTTCAAATGAATCATCAGGATGATTACGTACCAACATATGTCCCATTTCTGGATGACTAAAGCCTTCCACGAATACGCCATCTTGCAATGCGCCGCCGCCAACACCAGTGCCGACAGTATAGTAAACAACACTAGAAAAACCTTGTCCAGCTCCAGCAATATATTCTCCATAGCAAGCTGCGTTTACGTCCGTTGTCCAAGCCATTGGTACATCAAAAACTTTCTTCAATGTGCCGACAAAATCATAATTCTGCCAAGCCAATTTAGGCGTAGAAGTAATATAGCCATAAGTCGGTGAATCCCGATGAATATCAATCGGGCCAAAAGAACCAATCCCGATGCTTTCCAAGTCATCTTTGTACTCCTGGAAGAACTCAATGACTAACTTCATCGTTTCTTCTGGTGTAGTGGTTGGAAAACTCACCCGTTTGTTGATGTTTAACTCTGCGTCGCCGATTGCACAGACAAATTTAGTCCCGCCTGCTTCGATTGATCCATATACCATGTTATCGCTCCCTTTTTATGCATTAATTTTTCTATTAAAAACTATTCTGTTTTAAATACCTGCTTGCTTTTTTGATACTCACTGGGAGATTGGCCCAGCTCCTTTTTAAATACTTTAGCAAAATAATTGCCATTAGCAAAGCCTACTTGTTGAGCAATTTCGTGAATCGTCTGCTTCCCTTCTGTTAACAAAGATAAAGAGCACATGACACGATACCTTGTTAAATAAGCCATTGGTGGTATATCATACGCCTCTTCAAATAGTCGAATGCATTTGTATTTAGAAAACTGAAATTGCTCTTCAATATTGCTTAAGCCGATCGCTTCCTGATAATGGGCTTCCAGGTAACTTTTGATTTTTTCAGCAGTCGGATGCTTTTCTTGCTTTTTCGTTAGTAATTCCTGCTTTAAGTCCACAATTAACTGATAAGCCAGCTGTGTATTTTCAAAAAAATCCAACTCAGACTGCTCTTTTAACCGAGAAGCCAGTGCCATTAGCTGCTGTCTGAAACAGGCTGAAGCCTTCGCATGACTTTGATTAACCGGAAAAAACCAAGGAATGATCTCTTTGGAAAATTCCACATACAAAAACTGCCAATCCTCTTGTCCATAATAACAGCAATCGCTGGGAATTTCAGCTAGAAAAAAGTCATCGGTCTGTTGAATCGTTGCTTGTCCCGAAATTTCAAAGGTTCCTTTGCCTGCCAAAGTATACTGCAAAATAACCAGATCATCTTTACGATTCTTGCCGTCCCAATAATAGTCTTTCCCGCCGTGACCGATACCGATTCCCTTTAAATAAGGTAACGAGTGGTGCTCTAGATAATAGTAGCTGCGAAAAAAGTAGTTTTGCAATTTTTTACCTCTTCGTTAAAATTATTTCTTCTTGTTTGAAAGCGATTGATTGCTTATGCTTACAGTATACAGAAGAAGGGAGCAGATTTCATGCCTATTTTATTCGACTCAGAAAAACAATGTTTCCACTTGAAAAATGATCAGCTCAGTTATGTCATTGGCATCGAAAAAGATAAATATCTTACCCATCGCTACTTTGGCAAGTCACTACCCTTTTATGCCGGCAGCAATTCTCTTCAAGAAATTGACCGCGGCTTTGCGACGAATCCTGATCCGACTGATCGCAAATTTTCGCTAAATTCATTGCCAATGGAAACCAGTAGCCAAGGAACTGGTGATCATCGCATCAGCAATTATCAAATTCGTTCAACAAATGGCGCCAATCTTACAAATTTCTTTTATCGTGAGCACCAAATTACTTCCGAAAAAAAACCATTAAACGGTCTTCCTAGCTTACGGAATGGTCAAGTAACCACTTTGGAAATTTCCTTATATGATGAAATACAATCGCTGGAAATGATTCTGGTCTACTCTCTTTATGAAGAGTACCCGGTTATTACCCGCAGCGTTCGTTACCTAAATCACGGCACACAATCGGTATACTTAGAAAACGCCGGCTCCATGCTGATGGATTTACCAAGAACGGATTTTGACCTGATTACCCTAAATGGGGCCCACACGAATGAGGCCAACATCGCTCGTCAGCCGCTGCATTCAGGCATCCAAAAAATTGAAAGCTCCCGTGGCACCAGCAGTCCGCAGCACCAACCATTTCTAGCATTAGTAGAACCTTCTACAACTGAATTTCACGGAGAAGTCTTTGCTTTCCATTTAATCTATAGCGGGAATTTTACTGCCCAAGTAGAAGTAGAGCAATATGGTTCTAGCCGAGTCCAGCTAGGGATTCAACCAGAAACCTTCGAATGGTGTCTCAAGTCGACAGAGATCTTTCAAACACCTGAAGTCGTATTGAATTACTCAACTGATGGACTAAATGGCATGTCCCAAACCTTCCATCGGATTTATCAAAACAAGTTAGTTCCTCCTACCTGGCAAAAAAAGCAACGACCTGTTTTACTGAATACTTGGGAAGCCAACTATTTTGATTTCCACGAAAAAGAGTTATTGGCACAAGCGGATTTAGCCAAAGAAACTGGTATTGAACTTTTTGTTTTAGACGATGGCTGGTTTGGTCAACGCAATGATGATGCCTCTTCTTTAGGCGATTGGCAGGAGAATACTGAAAAACTGCCTCAAGGAATTGCTGGGCTGGCGGATAAGATTCATCAAAAAGAGCTGCAATTTGGCCTTTGGTTTGAGCCAGAGATGATCTCTAAAAACAGTCGGCTGTTTGAAGCGCATCCTGACTGGGTCTTACAAGTTCCAGCTTATCCTATGACAGAAGGCCGGCGCCAATTAGTTTTAGATTTGAGTCGCCGAGATGTGCAGGATTACTTAATTGACATGTTAAGCGGCTATTTAGCAACTGGGAAAATTGATTATATTAAATGGGACATGAACCGACATTTAACTGAAGTCGGCAGCCTGGCCTTTCCTGCTTCCCAACAAAAAGAGATTCACCATCGCTATGTGTTAGGACTGTATCGGATCTTAGAAACCATCACCAGTCAGTTTCCAGCTTGTTTATTTGAAAACTGCTCTAGCGGTGGCGGTCGCTTCGATCCAGGCATGATGTACTACATGCCGCAAACTTGGACTAGTGATAATTCAGATGCTTTATGCCGCAGTCAAATTCAATATGGCTACAGCTATTTGTATCCTCCAGTTATGATGGGTGCTCACGTTTCGCCCGTGCCTAATCATCAGGTTGGTCGGATTACGCCGTTACAAACACGTGGCCTGATTGCCATGAGCGGAAACCTCGGCTATGAACTAGATTTAACCAATTTGCCAGCCGATGAACAAACGAATATTGCCGAACAAATCGCTTTTTATAAAGCGCACCGTTCACTTTTCCAATTTGGTCGTTTTTACCGGCTGCAGCCAGCCAATGATTTCTTTGCGACTGCGTGGTTGTTTGTAACTGAAGAGGAAGCGGCGGTAATTTACTTTAATGGCTTGGCACGTCCGGCTGTTCCCATTCATCAGTTGAAAACTCGCTATTTAGAAGAGCAAGCGATCTATCAAGACCTAACCACTGGTCAAAAAATTTCGGGTGCGGAATTGAATCATGCCGGTATTACGATCCCACGAATTAAAGAAGATTTCGCAACCTTGCTCTTCCATTGGAAAAAGGTTTGAGGATAAAGATGAGGCTGTGACATGAAACGTCACAGCCAATGAAACCCTCATAATCGGTGTAACTGAAGCAGCTTATTTCTCGGAGCTGAACACTTCGGTCACGACCCTTTTCTTATTTATTACGCTTCACAGCAAATGCTTCATAAGGAGCCAGCTTTCTCCATCGCTCAGACTGTTCAGAATAGTTTTGAATCAGTGGTTCTCCATCCGACCAGTCTTCAGCCAGTGAATAGTCTTGTTCTTCTTTAGAAAAATTCACTACAACTAATAATTTTTCTTGTTTATTGAAACGTTGATAAGCCAGGACATAAGGGTTGTTGGTTTCCACCACCTGGTACTCGCCGTGAATGATCAGCGGACTGTTTTTCCGCTGCTGAATCAATTTTTGATACGTATAAAAAAGCGATTCTTTATCGGCTAATGCCGCTTCAACGTTAATTGTCGCGGAAGCCGGATGGACGGGAAGCCAAGGCTCAGCTTCGGAAAAACCGGCATTTTTCTCTTGATTCCATTGCATCGGATGCCGAGCATTGTCTCGGCCTTTTGCATTAATAGAAGCAATTAATTCTTCCACTGGATAACCCTCAGCCAGCCGCTGATTGTACATGCGGATGCTTTCAATATCATCGACCTCTTGAATATCTTTAATCGGATAATTGATCATTCCGATCTCTTCTCCTTGATAGATGTATGGCGTCCCCTTCATGAAATGCAGATAGATTGCCAGCATCTTACCACTTAAAGTACGAAATTCTGGTGAGTCGTCACCCCAGCGCGAAATAATCCGCGGCAGATCATGATTATTCCAGAATAAGGAATTCCAACCCTTTTGATCTAGTTCAATTTGCCATTTAGAAAAAACTTCGTGAAGCTCTTGAGGATTCAGCGGCTTTAAATCCCATTTTCTTTTACCCGCTTGTTTGTCTAAATTAATCGGTTCAAACTGGAAAACCATCGACAGTTCATTACGATCTGCTCCAGAATATAATTCAGCAATTTCTGGTGTTGCTCCCCAAGTTTCCCCAACAGTAACCACATCATAATTCCCAAAAGTTTGCTGGTTCATTTTCTGCAACAACTGATGCAGCTTCGGACCATTTTTAGTAATACCTTTATCAGGTTCTTTACCGATCAAATCAATCACATCTAAACGAAATCCACCGATCCCCTTATCTAGCCAGAAATTCATCATATCCCAAATCGCTTGTTTCATCCGAGGATTTTCCCAATTTAAATCTGGCTGCTTTTTAGAATGCAGATGTAAATAATATTTACCCAGCTCAGGTACGTAAGTCCAGGCCGAACCACTAAAATTCGACTGCAACTCATTCGGCGGCTGACCATTTATTCCTTTACGCCACACGTAGAAATCGTGGTAAGGATTGTCTTTTCCTTGTAAAGCTGCTTGAAACCACGGATGCTCATCAGACGTATGATTAACTACCAGATCCATCACAATTTTGATTTCGCGCTTTTTCGCTTCGTTGATTAATTGATCCATATCAGCCATCGTGCCATATTCAGGACCGATCGCTTCGTAATCACTGATGTCGTAACCATTATCATCATTCGGTGAACGATAAACCGGACTTAACCAGAGCGCATCGATACCCAAAAAGGCTAGATAATCTAGCCTCTGGATAATTCCCTGTAAATCACCAATACCATCCTGATTGCTGTCTTGAAAACTGCGAGGATATACTTGGTAAATGACTGCTTCTTGCCACCACGGATTAGGCATAGGCTTCACTCACGGCAACTAAATCATCACCCGCGGCAACTGTCAGTTTGTCTAAAACACTGACTTCGCTATAAGCAGCTGAGTTGGTAATTAAGATCATCACCGTATCATCGTAACCAGCTTTCTTAATTGCTTCACGATCAAAGGTACCTAATAATTCACCCTTTTTCACCCGTTCACCGCGCTTTTTATTCGTCGTAAAGAATTCACCCGCCAAATTAACTGTATCAATACCGACATGAATCAAGACTTCTGCTCCATCATCTGTTTGAATACCGTACGCATGTTTTGAATCGTACATCACCGTCAATACACCATCCGCTGGTGCAAAGAGTTGGTTATCCTCTGGGATGATTGCCACACCTTTACCCATCATTTCAGTAGAGAAGACTGGATCATTCACTTGGCTCAATGGAACAACTTTACCTGAAATTACTGCAGATAGCACTTCATCCTTAGCGGTAATTACTTGATCTGGATTTTCATTAATTTCTACCGCTGCTTGTCCATCCTCGGCTTCTGTAACCGGAACTTCCATTTTCTTTTTGCCATAAGCAAGAGTTAAACCAAACCCTAAAACAAAGCTGATTACAGCACTAATCATAAAGTAAGGGATTGATGCGGGGGCAATCGAGATAAAGCCGATCACACTGGCAGGCCCCATTGCCACTGATAATACATGGAAGATTCCTAGTGATACACAGGCAACGCCGGAAGCGATCATGGCACAGACAAACGGGAATTTCATTTTTAAGTTAATCCCAAAAATTGCCGGTTCAGTAATACCTAATAGCGCCGAAATACTTGCAGATGAAGCTAAGCTTTTTTGTTTTTTGTTATTCGTTAAGGTAAAGATGGCTAAAGTTGCGGCCCCTTGCGCAATATTGGCCATGGAAGCTACTGGGAAGATAAATGATCCACCGGTTCGGGCAACATCGGCTAACAGTGTCGTCTCAATTGCCGGGAAGCTTTGGTGCAACCCAGTAATCACAATTGGTGAATAAAACAGACCGAACACCCCTAGTCCGACAGCTCCAGTGGTTTCATACAACCAAACTAATCCATCCGTTAAGCCGTCTGAGACAGTGCGCATGATTGGTCCGACAATGATAAATGTCAAAAATCCAGTAATAATAATAGCTAACATTGGTGTAAAGGTATAATCAAACGCTGCCGGAATTTTCTTGTGGAAAAACTTCTCTAATGTCGCTAAAATCCAAGAAACCACTAATACTGGTAATACTGATCCTTGGTAACCTGCTTGAGCAACTTCCAAACCAAAGATATTCCAGTAAGGCATGGTGCCTTCTGTGATGGCATTAGCTACGCCGTATCCATTAACTAAATCAGGCATAACCATCACCATTCCAATGGCAGCTCCTAAATAAGCATTTCCCCCAAACCTTCTGGTAGCTGAGAACCCAACTAAAATTGGCAAGAAAGCAAATGGTGCAGATGACAACAGATTGATAATGCTGGCAACATCGGCAAAGTTAGGAAACATTTCAACAACCGATTGCGGACCAAACAAATTAGGTGAAGTTAATACATTGTTGATAGCCATCAACAAACCGCCGGCAACTAAAGCTGGGACAATCGGAACAAAAATATCTGACAACACTTTAATGAAGGCCATCACGGGATTTTGCTTCTTGCCTTCTGCCGCCACCGCTTTCAAATCTTCGGTCGAGGCTTCTTTTACGTTGGTTATCTTGACTAGCTCGGCATAAACATTGTTTACATCACCAGGTCCAATAATAATTTGGAACTGCCCGTTAGCTTCGAAGGTTCCTTTTACATCCTCGTTGTTGTCTAAGGCTGCATGGTCTACCTTACTTGGATCTTTCAATACCAATCGTAACCGTGTGGCACAATGAGCGGCCGCCTGAATATTGCCCTCGCCGACTGCTTTATTGACTTCTTCTGCTACTTTTTTGTGATTCATTTTTAAGCTCCTCTCCATGTAATCGCTTTTTCCATCCTTATCATACAAAGATTTACCCATAATGTCAAACGTTTATCAAATTTATTTTCCTATTTTCTTAAAATCACTATAAAACTTCATACATATAGCTTTCGATTCATGACGAACGTTTGACATTTTGGTTTTTATGCAGTATCTTTATAACGAGGAATACGTTTTCTAAAAGGGGAAATCAATTATGGATATAATCAAAGAATGGACGGATGAGTTACGCTACCGACCTTATCATCAGTGGGATGAACACTATCAACAAGTATTAATCGAAAATGTCCGCAACTCTCAATGGCAATTGAACTATCACATTCAGCCAGAAAGTGGGCTGCTAAATGATCCTAATGGCTTTTCTTATTACAATGGGAAATGGCATTTGTTCTATCAAGCTTATCCAATGGGCGCCGTTCATGGCATCAAATCTTGGTATCAGTTAACTTCGGAAAATTTGGTGGATTGGCAGCCTGAGGGTTTGGCGCTTTTACCAGATGCGTCTTATGACAGCCACGGAGTTTACTCGGGTTCGGCAATTGTGGTGGATGATAAATTAGTCTTAGCTTATACGGGAAATGTCCGTGACCAACAATGGCAACGGCAGTCTTATCAAATGCTGGCATATATGAATCAAGAAGGTGAAATCACTAAGGCGGAGAAACCTTTTATCCCAGCACCGCCAACAGGATATACCCATGAATTTCGTGATCCACAGGTTTTTATTTATGAAGAAAAATATTGGGTGTTAATTGGTGCCCAAAGAGAAAAATTGGAAGGTACTGTTTTGGCTTACGTTGGAGAAAGTCTGGATACGTTGGAATTTAAAGGAGAGTTAGCTTTTACTGATCAGTCGATGGGCTTCATGGTGGAATGTCCTAACTTAGTATTTATTGACGATACACCAGTTTTACTATTTTGTCCGCAAGGCTTAGATCCTAAAATCAGTCCTTACCAAAATATCTACCCTAATTCTTACATCACGGCTGATAACTTTGACTCAGAGAAACTAGCATTAACCAATCCAAGTCAGTTGCAAAATCTAGACGAAGGCTTTGACGTTTATGCAACCCAAGCTTTCAATGCTCCTGATGGTCGCGCTTTGGCAGTCAGCTGGGTGGGCTTGCCAGAAATTGAATACCCTAGTGATCAAGAAAGCTGGGCTCATTGTCTAAGTATCATCAAAGAACTAACCGTCAAAAATGGTCAACTGTACCAAACACCAGTGGCAGAACAAGCCGATTTGCGTCAAGAGCAACAAGATTTAGCAGGGACTTTGACCCAGCAGCCTACTGCTTTGCTTGATGAGACAGACAATAGTTACGAAATCATGCTAGAGCTTTCAGCAGACAGCCAAGGCAAGTTACATCTATTTGCCGATCAAGAATTGAATCACTCATTGGTGATCGATTTTGATGTAAAAAATGGTATGATTAAGGTAGATCGCTCAAACGCTGGCCTCCCTTTCGCCCAAGAATACGGAACCACCCGCAGTTTTTCTATCGAAAAGCATCAAGCCTTGAATTTACAGATTTTCGTCGATCATTCTGTCTGCGAGATCTTTATCAACGATGGTCAAAAAGTCGTAACTGCGCGGGTATTTCCACAAGAAGGAGAAAATGGTCTATTCCTTGAAGGAGCTTCCGGTACTTATTCAGGCAACTGTTGGCGTTTGCGCAAAATGATAAACGATTAAGGAGCACAAACGATGGCAATCAAATTAACCGATGTCGCCGAAAAAGCCGGGGTTTCCCCTACAACTGTCTCAAGAGTCATTAATAACTATGGCTCTCTTAGCCAAAAGACGATTGACAAGGTTCATGCGGCCATGAAGGAATTGAACTACCAACCCAATTCCTTGGCCCGCTCACTGCAGGGAAAAAATACACAGCTGATCGGCGTCATTTTCCCGACTGTTTCCAATCCATTTTTCGGTGAATTAGTAGATAAACTTGAAACTACCTTATTTGAGCAAGGCTATAAGACGATTCTCTGTAATAGTGCCAATAATAAAGAAAAAGAACGGGCCTATATTAATATGCTTTCTGCCAATCGAGTGGACGGTATCATTGCTGGTGCCCACAATTTAGGCATTAAGGAATACGAAGATATCGGCCTGCCAATTGTCTCTTTTGACCGATATTTAGCAAAAAGTATCCCCATTATCGGCAGCGATAACTATCGCGGCGGCTATTTAGCAGCGGAGAATCTTTATTTACGAGGCTGCCGGAAAATAGGCATTCTCACTGGTAGTTTAAAATCAAGCTCACCCACCAATGGTCGTCTAGAAGGCTACGAAAAGCTGCTGCAAGAAAAACAACTGGAGCCACGAATCTTCACAATTGACTCGCGCGCTAGTTCGATGGCGTTAAAAACCTTGGAAATCAAACGGATTCTGGAAAACGAGGACTTGGACAGCCTCTTTTGTACCGATGACCTAACAGCAGTTTTGGTTTATAACATTTGTCAGGAAATGCAGATTTCGATTCCAGAAGATTTGAAGTTGATTGGCTACGATGGTACCAAATTCGTCCAAAATTATTTCCCACAGCTGTCTACGATTGCTCAGCCAATTTCTGATTTTGCCGATTTACTAGTGGATTTGCTGATTCAGCGGATTACCAGTCCCGATAAAAAACTAGAACAGCATTATGTCTTACCGGTTAAATTGATTCAAGGAAGAACGACCTAAAGGAGGTTGTGACGTTTTATGTCACAACCTCCTTTGGCTTAAAAATATCCATAATAAGGTCGCTGAACCACCGCTGTGTAAACCCAATTAATCAGGGTAATGAAGTCAAACACGGCTAAACCGGTTGCTTGTTGAATCCCACAAGCATAAGGCGGCAAGTCGCTGCATTCCAGCAGCACGGCACCAATCGCAGGATTTGCTGCCAACTGTTCGTTAACAGTTCCCACTAAATCTTTGATTAGCTGCTGATTATCCAGTTCAGTTTTTCCCCAGCGTATCGGTGCAAAACTTTTCAATGAACCAATCTCACAAATCACACAATCCGCTAAATCAGCCCCTGACTGTTGGAAAAATTCTGATGTGACATCTTCACCACTAGCAACCAGTGTCAAGATTTTCTGAGATTTTTTCAAGCTCAGTTTAATCAAAGGAACTTGACTGATACTAGACAAAAAAACTGGAATATCGACTGAGTCAGCCACCACTTGTTGAAAATGTCCGAAATAACCACAGGCCCCTACGATCGCCCGAACCCCAGCTTTTTCTAATTTCCTGGCCGCCGCAACAATCTGTGCTTCAATCTCAGCGGCTCCGGCAAAAAGCTGTTCAATCTCAAATGCCACTACTTCATACAAAACTGGAAACGAAAATGTTGTAGCATTCGCTACATTTCCTGGTAACTTTGGATACTTCAAATCCACAGCAATAATCCCGATCCCATAGCCAGCAAAAGGAATAGCCGGAACGTGATGAATTCCCTGTAAATCCTGAAGCCCGTTCAAGGTACCTTTCCAATCCATTATCAAGACCTCCTTATAGCTTACCGCTTTCTAAATAATCCAATAATTCTGCTTTTTCCAAATGACCGATTCCTAAATCTTCTAAGGTCAGTCCTTCTTTTAAGAAATCACGACCAGTCATCACTGATGCTAGTGTAATCATGCTGTCGATCACTTTGGTTTCTACTCCGAATTTCTTGCCTAACTCATGATAAATATGGCATCCTACCGGAATATCCTCGGTGATGTAGCGATCGTGAATACTAAAAGGGCCGGTACCAATCGCCATTTCGTATTGCTCATCAAAAGGCACGATACAATCATCGCCCATGTATTCAGGTCCTAAAATGCTGGTTCGTGATAAGAAGTTCTTTTTCGGGAAACGCTGCAAATCTACACCAATGGCCTCAGCTAAAGCAACCTCCTCCAAGTAAAAGGCATATTGGACTTCAGAAATCGATTCACAATAAGCATGAGAGTAGATCGAGTAAGTCGATTTATCATTACCGCCAAACACTCGGCCCCAGTTTTCCATCACACCGACACCTAGAATCGTTCCTGGGCAATGTAAAACAGGATTCACATTACTAAAGCCAACATCCAGAACAGTTTTTCCACTAGTGGGACCATCGCCTTCAGTAATTGCATCGAAACAACCTAATTGATTGGTACTTTCCAAAAAGACTTCTTGATCCGTCGAAGGCAAGCTGGCACCCCGCAAAGTAATCGCTCGGTAGATCAAGCCGATTTCTGAAGTCATTACGCCGCCTTCTTTTACTACCCGCGCGCCATAAGGAGCACTGGACCAGCCACCAATGACCACTTGCTTCGTACAATTCATTTCCCGCATTTTCTTACGTAATTTCAAGGATCCAAAATTGTCAGGGATAATATGAATAATCATACCCTCCTCCAAAACAGGAACTAGTTCTTCAAAAAATGCATCGTGGGCAATCGAAGGTACAGCTACAATAATCAACTGACAGCCTTTGACACATTCAGCTACACTGTCAGTAATTTTTTCAAACTTAGCATTGCCCGAGCGTTTAAAACCGTATTTACTGTTTTGTTTTCCGGTTATGTTAATTCCTGTCCGTTCAACTGTTGCCAAAGTTGTCGCAAAAAATCCTGGCAAATCACAAATATTTACTTTGTTCCCACCTAATACGCAATCAGCCGCTACCGCTTTCCCAGCTGCTCCTCCACCTAAAACAGCTACTGTTGTTTGCGGTAAATTTTCTTTCAAAACCATTTACTTCACTCCCTTTTTTAAATAAAAAAAACGCCCCTGATTTGCATATGAAATGCTAAACCAAGGACGATTACAAACTAAGTATCGTGGTACCACCTTTTTTTACTTGTAAAAACAAGCCTCACAGCTACGGATAGAGTTATCGATAGCTTGTCGCGATATCGGGCGAACCCGCAGCACTTAAAGATTGCTCCCACAGTGTCTGATGCTCAAAGACCATCTTCATGCTAGCTTGAATATCTCTTTTCACCAACCAGAGACTCTCTACATTTCTTGCTAGCATTACTCTTCTTCTCAACGCTCACTATTAAAATAAGATTAGTAATTACCTAGTATCTTATAATTACTGTCTCTTTCTGTCAATGCTTTTCCAAATAATCCAGCACAATTCGTAAATCTTCTCCCCGTTGAACCACACCAGCTGGAACTTTTTCTACGTCCAAATCAAAATTAGCATCAGGAACCATTAGCACAGGCAAACCTGCATTTTCAGCGGCTTGACTCCCAGTGATCGAATCTTCAACAGCTACACCTTCTGCTGCTGAAAAGCCCGCTCTTTTTAAAGCTTCCAAATATAAATCTGGGGCGGGCTTTAGCTTTTCAACCTCATCGCCAAAAACTGGATAATCGATGTATTGCCAGAATTCTAAGGCTTTCATCACTTTTTGCGCTCTTTCCTTCATGGTAGAAGTCGCTAAGGCAACCGTGTATTTCTCTTTTGCGGCCTGCAGAGCTTCTTTAGCGTAAGGCTTAGGTACAACGCGCCCCTCCGCTAGCTCTTGGCGAAAGTATTCTTCGCGTGTTTTGCGAATAGCTTGAACTAATTGCCGATCTTTTGTTAACTCGACTAAAGCTTCAGTTGTTTCATGATAGCCTTTTCCTACCCATCCTTGGAACATATCTTCCGGTAAATCAACGCCATGCTGCTTTGTAGCATATTGCCACCCATCGCGATAAACAACTTCTGTATTTACTAATAAGCCATCCATATCAAAGATAACGATTTTCAGTTTATTTTGGCTCATTCGAGCGCCTCCTATCAACTTTTGCTTCACCGTACTCCTTAACATTCTGCCTCTTTTCCTGTAATTTTGCAATCATAGATTGAAGAAAACAACTTGTATCAAATAAAAACGAACCTGATCCTATGACCAAGTTCGTCTAACTAGCTATTTTATGCTTTTTTTATTGCTTCGACCAAGGCACTTAATGCTTCATCAGCACTTTTTCCATCATCTTTTTTCAGGATTGTCTCTGAGATGATGAAGGAACCACCCACACCGATCACATGCTCGTCGGCCAAATATTCTATAAAGTTCTCGGCATTAATTCCACCCGTTGGCAAGAACTTCACGTCATAGAAAGGTCCACTTAATGCTTTGATCGCCTTTAAGCCGCCATAGATATCCGCTGGGAAAAACTTCACGACTTTAATCCCGTATTCTAACGCTCGTTGAATATCTCCAGGGGTTGCTGTTCCCGGAAATACTGGAATATCACCTTTGATGCAGTAGTCAATTACCTCAGGCACAATCGCTGGTGAGACAATAAATTTTGCCCCATTTTCTACGGCGATTTCGGCTTCTGCCAAGGTTCGAACAGTCCCAGCTCCCACGATTAATTCACCCGAAGCTGCCAATTGTTTGATCGCATCTGCTGCTAATTCGCTGCGGAAAGTCACTTCAATAAAACGGACTTCATTTTTCACAAGAACTTCTTCCAAGCGTGGCAAGCACGTTAAATCCGTCGCTGTATAAAGCGGCAATAATTTTGTTTCAGCAATTTGTTGATAAAGCGCATGCTCCATATTTGCTAACATATTCCATCTCACTTTCCTGCAAAATAATTATTCTGCGTCTTTTGCTTTGATGATCGCTTCGTGAAGACCTTGCATGTAAGAAATACCCATTGCCCGATCGTATAAGCCATAACCAGGCATTGCTACTTCGCCCCATACAGTTCGTCCGTGGTCAGGTCGAATTGGTCCGTCAAAGCCAACATCCACTAATGCTTTCATGATGGCATACATATCTAGTGAACCTTCTGTACTTAAATGAGCCGTTTCTTTAAATTTACGTTCTCCCATAAAACCAACATTACGGAAGTGAACGAAGTTAATTCTGTGACCAATTTCACGAACCATTTCAACAAGATCATTGTTTGGGTCAGCCCCGAGGGACCCTGTGCAAAATGTTAGCCCATTATAAGGTGAATCAACAATGTTCAGGATTTTTTTCAAGTCATCCAAGTTTTTAGTAATCCGCGGCAGGTCGAAGATTTCCCAAGGCGGATCATCCGGGTGAATCGCCATCTTAACGTCCATTTCCTCACAGACCGGAATAATCTTTTTCAAGAAATATTCTAAATTTTCAAATAATTTTTCTTTTGTGACACCTTCATAAGTATCCATCAAGCTCTTGAATTTATTCAGGCGTTCTTCTTCCCAGCCAGGTAATTTGAAACCTTTAGACTGACTATGGATTAGTTTATACATGTCGCTAGGCTCCATATTGTCTACCACTGACTGATCATAAACCAACGAATAGCTGCCATCTTCATTTTCATAATTCAAAGTAGTTTTAGCCCAGCCAAAAATTGGTTTGAAACTGTAACAGATCATGTGAACATCACAAGCGGATAAATTTTTGATCGTTTGAATATAGTTATCGATGTATTTATCGCGCTCATCAGTCCCAGCTTTGATTGCATCATGAATCGCGACACTCTCAATTCCCAGCAATGCTAAGTTTTCTTTTTCAATCGAATCCTTCAACTCTTGTATTTCGTTTACTTCCCAGACATCGCCCGGTAGTTTGTTTAGCAATGTGCCGATAATTCCATCCATACCAGGAATTTGTCGCACGTTGTTTAATGGAATGGAATCACCTTTCTCGCCATACCATCTAAAGCCCCATTTCATTATATACCTTCCCCCATTTCTTAAAAATCGTCCTCGTCTTCGTCATCCGATACATCTACCTGCGATACATGCCACATGCTCAGGCTATCTGAACCTTGATTAATGATTGCTTGGGCCGTTTGTTCCACCGGTGTACTCAAAATTTGATGGTTAATCGTTTCTAGTAACATTGGCAGATTAGCGCCGCCAATGATGTAGATCGATTCTTGCAGCTCAGCATCTAAGCTGTTAACTGTCAATACTGACTGGTTATACGGGCTGGCACTTACTAAGTCCACCAGTACAATGACTCCTTCACCTTGATTCACTTCTTCAATTGCTGTTTTGATTTTGGTGCCTAATTCCTGTACGTCGTCTCCTTGATTCAAATTCACTGTAGCAATATTGTTGGTTGCGCCAATGATTACTTCAGCTGAATCTTTGAGTCCGTCGCTTAATTTACCATGTGTTGCAATGACGATTCCTAACATGAATTGTCCTCCTCGTTTTTAATGCCTTAGTCAAATAGCTGAATGATTTTTTCTACATTCGCCAAGTTCAACGTTTTTTGTTTCAATTCATCTTTTTCCAGCACATAATCTGTATCCTCGGAAACAGTTGCACCAAATAAATAGTTGATCGAACTTTTCCCTAGATGTGGCTGAATGTCCAACTGCTGCAGTCTCTCTGACGAAATCCCTTTACCAATAAAATGAAGATCTGTATGAGCACCAACTGAATCTAAAAAGAAGATTTTTGCGGAAGGCTTGGTCGATTCCTGCATGACATCCAGTCCAACTTCTCCATAAGCTCCTTCATCTAGAAAGGCAAAAACCACTTTTTTATTCTTCACTTCATCAATTAGTTGCAGCAAAGCCAAGATAGAGGAAGTATTACGAATCAGTGTATTGCGATTCGATAAGCCTTTCGCTACCTTACTTAATAAGAAGAAATATCCGCCAAAGAAAAGCGCAGCGATAATCGTGCTGGGTGCTGATAGATCAAAAGCATTCGGTGCAATCCGCATATAAGCCAATGTTGCGATCAGTCCAGCCAACAAAGTAATTAAGGCACTTACTAGAATAAAACCAGTAGTTCCTTTACTTTGTTTCTTACGATCAAATAAATGATAAGGACCAAAACTTTGCGGCGGTGTATCATAATAGGTACAAATAATTCGATCGGCCTTTTTAATGTCGCCCACGTATACATTATTAGCAACATATTTTTTATT
This sequence comes from Enterococcus sp. AZ109, assembly GCF_051714625.1. Lineage (NCBI taxonomy): Bacteria > Bacillati > Bacillota > Bacilli > Lactobacillales > Enterococcaceae > Enterococcus > Enterococcus sp. AZ109. The sequence continues at coordinate 1,326,241 of NZ_JBIOSF010000001.1, forward strand.
GCGATTGTATTCAATGATTTGAATATCTTCACGCATTTTGGCAATATCAGTTGCTAAAGCAGTGATGAAGCGGCGTTTTTGTTTAGTTGTCCGCCGTACACGATAAACATACTGATAGCGAAACAGCCAATCGCTAAACTTCTCATTTTGTTCCATGTTTTGTTCCATTATGCTTCACTTCCCCACGTTTTGGTCCTACTAGAAAGGCTGCACAAAGCTAGTTTGTGAAGCCTCACATTGTTTACTCTGTGAAAATTTACAACCCGAACTGACCTAGAACATCTTTTAAAGATGATTTTGGTGCGGATGGTGTTGCTTGGAAGTAAATATCTTCCACACCATAATTTTCATTCAGATCTTTTAGTTTTACAGCGTCTTCTTTATTCAAATAAACGGATTTGGTTACTAAAATATCTTTTTCTGGATCTTTTTGGGCAATCCCGCCAATGTTTAATTCCTTCATTGGTAGTCCATGTGTCACTAAATCATAGATAACACTGACTGTTTTAGTAATTAAAATACAGTTATAGTCTTTGAAGCTGTATTCATCCCAGTAAAATTTGGCTTTTTCTGGCGTGATTACAATCGTTTTTTGTCCGGTACGGCTGCCGGCACTCTTGTACAAGTCTCGCATAAATTTGTCTTTGGCAACGACTTCATCCACGACGAAAATCGAATTTACTCCGCTCTTTTGTGATAATGTCATCATTACCTGTCCATGAATCAAACGCTCATCGACACGTGCTAAGTTTACAACTCCCATTACGGGTCACTTCCTTTTCTAGTTTATAAAATTCCTACAGCTGCTAATACAATTAAGATGGCGGTTAACCAAAGCAATGCTTGGGTTACCTTCAGGCCTTTCTTGGTATAGAACCAGTAAACGCCCATTACAACGGCCAATGGCAAGATTCCTGGAACAATCTGATCCAAAATTTCCTGCACGACGAACTCTCGTCCAGAAAGACTAAATTTCAGGGTTGAAGCAACTTTTACATAGTTTCCGGCTAGAATTCCCATCATAAATAAACCAAGTACGGACAAGGTTTCAATCGCTGACTGAACCCCGGTACTTTGCATCAAACCAGTAGCATTGCGTCCCATTGAGAAGGCTTGTTGCGCGAAAAACACACCTAAGATTACTTGATATAAAGCAAAACATACGAATGGGAACAAGGCACCTAGTGCACTACCTTCTTGAGCCCAAGGAATAGCAATCGCAATAAAGATATATTGAACAGTACCAGAGTCAATCGCATCCCCAATCCCTGCCAAGGCACCCATCAGACCGGCTTTCGTATTGTACATCAGATCATCTTGCATCATAATTTCTTTTTCTTCGTATTCTTCTTCAGCCCGCTGTTGCTCCATGGAAGACATCAAACCTGTGATGACCCCACCACCCCAGCTAAGCTGTGTGTTGAAGAAAAGCAGCTGCCGTTTGTAAGCGGCTTTTAGTTTATCATCGTCTTTGTATAGTTTGCGTAAAATCGGCATCATGGCATACAGCAAAGATGGTGCCAAATAACGTTCGAAAGAATGCGGAATTTCATTGGCAAAATGCCAGCGAAGATATGCTTTCGTAACGTCTTTTTTCGTAATTTCTTCTGGTGCTAATTTATTTGCAGTAGTTGTCTCTGTCATAGTATTCCCTCCTTATCGATTAAAATCCATCGTCATAGTCATCGTCGTCATCATCAAATGTCGCGGTACTTCCTGATCCGCCACTGTCACCTGAGGCTTGTACAACTTTGCCTTTTTGTGACTGTACAAAGATTAACGCAATAATTACCCCAAAGACAGCGTAAGTAACCATGGTTATTTCCAATGATTTGAAGACAACACTCATGAAGTAAGCAAGGAAGAAGAAGACCATGTAATCTTTTCGACCAATAACATAAACCGTTGTAGCAATCCCAATGGCTGCCAAACCACCACCAACAACTTCTAATACGTGGATTACAACAGTACCTTCTAATGCAGTGATGACATCAGCAATAACTGGTGCACCTAAGAATAAGGCAACAAATACTAACGGTACAAACAATAGGAATGATGCAATTGTTGGATAGGTAATAATAGAACGAGCAATCGCTCTAGGATTTAGATCATCTACCGCTTTATCGGTATATTTACCTAAGAATGTGTTGATAAAGAATCTAAATTGATACAGATAACTTCCTAAAAGTCCAACCGGTACGGCTACAGCAATCGCTGCTTCTGGTTGTAGGTTCCCCAACAACGCTACCGGTACGGCAATTGCTGCAGCAATCGATGGTTCTGCCGGCATTGACCCACCGGGTGAGAATACCCCCATGTAAATCATTTGTAAGGAAGCTGTTACGATCATTGCTTGGGGTACATTTCCCATTACAACCCCAACAAACAATCCAGTCATTAATGGCGAGAATCGCAGGGTTAAAGTTGCCCCGCCTCCTAGCCATCTCGACATAACCGCAGCAACCCATAAAGCAATTAACAAGCTCTGCATTACACTTAAAGTTTCCATATGTCCTCCTTTTAACGCTTTAATTAATATAGTTTTCTAACTTTTCAATGGATGTTTTTAGCATTTCTTTGGTGATCGGCAAAGGAATCAAGTGAACTTTCTCTTTGGAATCAATGAATTCCACTAACTGATCAATCACTGCTTCATCTTCAGGATAAATACCCATTTGATGCAATGACATCGGTAAATTTAGTTCCTGATAAAATGGCATCAGCTGATCGATGACATCCCACTTTTCTTCAATTGCTAGTTGATAGAAGATGCCGTAAGCTACCTTCTCGCCATGCAAATAACGATGACATTCTGGAATGTATTTACTCATAGCATCATGCATCGCGTGAGCAGCGGCATTGCGGGCATACTTATCACCCAAACCACCAACTAAACCTGCGACCGCAAAAATAATTTCTGACAAACGAACAAATTCATCGGATAATTCCTGATTTTTCATGTCTTGAATTGCTTTTGCCGAATCTCGAGTAATTGCTTCTTCACACAACTTGGCGGTGTAACCTGCCATTTGCAAGAATGGTTCGTTCTTTAAATGATCTTGTGCCAAAATTGCTTCTGACTCATACCATTTTGCCAACGTGTCAGCTAAACCAGCAACAAAATAATTGACTGGTGAATCGATCACCAACTCAGGATCGGTGATGAAAAAACAAGCCTGACGCAAGAAATGTTCGCTCTTTCCTTCTGATTCACCACTTTCTTTGTACATAACCGAAAGCGGTGTCCATGGCGCACAGTTACTAGACAGAGTTGGAATGACTCCAAAATTCACATTGTATTTATGGGCTGCATAACCAACTAAATCAGTCAACTTCCCGCCACCAACACCAATAACGAAATCAATTTGCTCTTTTTTAACAATCTCACCAATCAGATCAGCACCATAATAACTGCACTCACCTGTGTACTGGTGATAAGTAAATTCATAACGATCATCCTGCAAAAAATTCAGTCTAGGCTGAGCCTTTTCCCACGAGATCGTCCCGTGTACGATTAATACCTTTTTGGCTCCATATTCATCCAACAAAGTAGGGACCATTTCAAAGGCTCCTACCTGATACTGATAAAATTGAGGACCAACCTTAACCTTCATACCTTCTAACATCGTGCATTTCTCCCTGTCTACTTAAGATAGTCACTGATAGGTTGAACAGCTCGTTCCGGCAACTGACCTTTGGCAATATCTTCAACATCGCGCACACATTTCTTTCCCATTTCTTCCAAACATTCCATCGTATAAGCCGACGTATGTGGTGTCATTACCACATTTGGAAATACTAGATATGGATGATCCTTGCGTCCCGGTTCTTCTTCCAGCACATCGGTAGCAAAACCTGCGATCTTGCCGGATTCTAAACCGTTTACAATTGCCTTTTCGTCTACTAAGGCACCTCGGGCACTGTTAGAGATGTATACATGATCCTTCATTTGGCTGATTTCTTTATCGGAAATCATATGATAATTTTCTTCGGTTAAATTGGCACATAGACAGATGATATCGGATGATTGAAGCAATTCATCCAGCTCCACTTTCTTAGCACCGTGACTTTTAATGTGCAGTTCGGATTTGTAAGGGTCATAAGCTAATACATTACAACGAAAACCATTGCGCAAAATTTCTACGACACAGCTTCCAGTATTTCCAACACCAATTACGCCGACTGTTTTGTTGAATAAGGTCCGACCAACAAATTCTGCTCGGTCTTCCCAACGATCAGCCTTTACCCGTTGATGGGCCTCTACGGTTTTTCGTAAAATAGCCATCAGATTGGTAACATTGTTCTCAGCCACGGCATCTCTTTCGACTAAAGCTGGAATAATTGTGACAATTGTGTTGTGTTTTTTAGCTGCTTGAGTATCTACATTGTTATAACCAATGCCATGTCGGGTAATTAAAATAAGTTCATCCTTATGATCAAAAAATTCTTGAGTAAAAAATGGCGTGACACTGGCAATAATAATGTTATACCCCTGAAGTATTTCTGCTAATTCCCGACCTTGAATTTCACCATCAACTGTAAAATGCTTAACCGGTCCAATTTTCTCCAAACGTTGAATGTGCTCAGGGAAGACTTGACCAAAACTACTTGAGTTAACAACTGCTATCTTATACTTTGACATTTTTAAGCCCCTTTAATTGCTCTTTACGACAGCGTGACCACCAAAACCATGTCTTAATGATGCGACAACTTTGTTAGAGAAGCTGTCTGGAATTTTACTTTCATTACGAACGAATAAGGATAATGCAATAGTTGGTACTGGAATGTTTCGGGACAGCGCCTCTTCGATTGTCCATTTGGCTTCACCGCTGGCATCCACTTCACCTTTGATTTCAGCTAAATGTGGATCTTTAGCAAATGATTGTTCAGCTAATTCCATTAATTTTGCTTCGATTACCGAACCATGGTTCCAAACTTTAGCAACTTTCTCTAAATCAAAGTCATACTCTGAAGCCTCTAATAGATGGAACCCTTCTCCAATTGCTTGCATCATGGCATATTCAATACCGTTATGAACCATTTTCAAATAATGACCCGATCCTGCTTTACCTGAATATAAATACCCATCCTCACAAGCCAGATCCTTGAAGAAAGGTTCGACTGCTTTTACTGCTTCCTCATCACCGCCTACCATCAGGCAAGCGCCGTTCCTAGCACCTTCCATACCGCCAGAAGTTCCACAATCAATAAAGTAAATTCCTTGGTCCTTTGCTACTTTGTAGTTAGCAAGACTATCATGGAAGTTTGAATTCCCACTATCAATAATGACATCGCCTTCATTAAGCGCTTTCGTTAAATCTAACACTAATGAGTTAGTAATCTTCCCTGCTGGCGTACTCAAGAAAACAACTTTACGTTCATCTAGTGCTGCCAGCAACGCTGCAATTGAATCAACCGTCTGAATGTTTTCTGCTTCTGCCTTTTCCCGTGCACTGTTGCTTGCATCAAATCCAATAACGTCCCACTGTTTGTCCTTTACATTTAACGCCATGTTCAAACCCATTTTGCCAAGTCCAACAAATCCTATCTTCATATTTTCATTTCACCTGCCTTTCTGCTATACTCAAATAGTATCCTAAAAAGAAAAAATTGTAAACTCTTACACTTAATAAAAATTATTTTTTATTGACCATTTTTTTTAGGTGTTATTCTATCTGGCTTATCGTTACTGTAAAAATAATTGCACCTATGATAACGCTATCATTTTAATGATCTCATTTTTCAGCTCTTCACTATATTATAAAAATGAGTAATGTATGGCATATTTATCCAACAAAAGAAAACGGTTCCTTTCATAATAAGTTTTTTACAACATTGATGAAAACTGAAAAAGAAATTTTTTTAACAAAAGCGAGCCATCTACTTATTAAGTTATCTTTATTCTTCCAGATTTTCTATCACTTTATAAGCTTTGAATAGATACCGTTCTTTACACAACTATTCTTATTTAATATGAAGTTTTCAGCTTTTGAATAAAGATTATTTATTTTAGTTTAACCTAGCTATCTCCAATTGAGAGTCCTTTTACTAAAAGATGTATAGACTTCTATCTCTTTTTTGTTGAATTGTTTTTTAGAGACCACTTTACTATAATAATCATAAGATCTTTGGGGATTGTTTATTATGTAACCGCTTATCTAACTCGTAAGCAGTTTTGAATGGAGGGAACACGTATGAAAAATCATTATTTAGACCAACGTATCCGAGTAAAAAAGCCTAAACTTAGTGATACGGAGCAAAAAATTGCAAACTATTTAGTCCATGCTGAAGAAACACTCGCTAATAAAACACTAGATGAACTAGCGAGTGAAATTGGTGTCTCCCAATCATCCGTCTACCAATTTGTTAAACGGATCGGCTACAATGGCTTTCAAGAATTTAAAATTGATGTTGCTCGTAATTCCAATTATCAACCTAACTTTCAACCGATTAACCCGTCCACTGGTGACGATAATATTACCTCAGAGGACTCCAGCTTTGATATTGCCAAAAAAGTTTTGCAGTCCAATCTGCATTCCTTAAGCAATTCGACTCATTTCATTACAGAAGAGCTGCTTGATAGTGTTTTAGCCTTGATTTATTCTGCCAAGACCTTGCACTTTTTTGGGCAAGGGGGATCTACAATTGTTGCCTTTGATAGCTTTCATAAATTTATACGAACAAAATATCGCTGCAACTACATATTCGATTACCATATGCAGCTTAGTTTTGTGACTAAATTGACAAATGAAGATTGCGTCTTTATCTTTTCCCACTCTGGGCAAACAAAAGAATCGATTAATTTAGCACGACAAGTGAAGAAAACTGATGCTAAAATGATCACACTTACTGGTAATGGCGGTTCTGAATTAACTACCTTATCCGATGAGGCGATTATTGTAGTCACTGAAGAAAGCCGGTTTCGAACTGAAGCTCTTTCTTCCCGGATTGGCTATTTGAATGTCATGGATGCAATCTATACAAATGTCATGCACCATAACTATGATCAAAATACAGATTCCTTAAAACGCATCCGAGACAATATTGGTACGACAAAAGTCGATCCTCAAAATTTTATGCTTTAACGCAGTGAGACTATCTATAAATCCACTCAGCTTTGTTGGAACTATCAAAAAAAGCCGGATCACAACTGATCCGGCTTTAGTAACATTTAATTATTCGACACGTGGTTTTTCTTCATCTTTTTCTTTTTCGTCTTTTTCTTTGTCTTTTTCATCTTTATCTTCAGCGTTTTCTTCGCGTTTTTCATCTACATATTTTTTGGCATCGTCTGCTTGTTCAGAAGCTTTGTCTTGTAACGTTTCTTTATCTTTTTCATGTTCTTCTTTTGTCTTAATATCGACAACTTTTAAGTTCACTTCGATCACATCAAGACCTGTCATTTGTTTAACTTCTTTAGCAACGACCTGTTTCAAGTTTTCGAAGATTTCTTGGATATCTTTGCCGAATTCTACGACAACATCCATATCGATCGCCACTTGTTTTTTGCCAACTTCTGTTTCGATACCGGCTGTATCATCTGCATTGTTACTGATTTTCTTAGCAGTGTTTGAGAAGAAGCCACCATCAACATTTAACAGACCGTCTACGCTATCTAGGGCAACAGCAATAATCTTTTTGATGACTGAATCATCATATTCTACTTCACCACGGATGTTTTCAATATCTTGGTTGTCAGCTGATTTAGTTTCTTTTTTGTCAGCGTCTTTCTTCATGTCTTTGTTTTCTTTGTTCATATCTTCTTTACTCATATCTTTCTCTTCTTTCTTGTTGTCTGATTTTTCTTCTTTGTTATTTTGATTATCTTTTTTAGCTTCAATAGCTTTTTCTTTTTGGGCTGTTTTACCATCTGAATCTTTTTTACCGTCTTGATCATTTTTCACATCAGGTGCTTTTGTTTGTTGATCTTCTACTTTGTTCTCGTCTTTTTTGATGTCTTCTGATTTACCACCGGCAGCCTCATGTGCTTCTTTAACACTTTCAGTTACTTCTTTTTTCATGTCTTTATCTACTAGATTTTGAATTTCCATTCTTCTTCCTCCTTCGTTCTTATATATTAAGCATAGAGGATAAAGTGAAATTTTCAAAATAAAACGCTTGGTTTGCATCAACCAAGCGTTTTTATTTGTGAATTTATGACTATTTCAGTTTGCGTATTTCTCTAACTGTTTTTCAGGAATGAACCATAAAAGCAACATCACACCATTGATACCAATGACTAGCAATGGATGAATCAACCAACCAGCCAGTAAGGCTACTATATTCAATCCGATAGTAATCCACATTTTTGTATAATGGCTGAATAGTCTACCAATAGCTGAATCCTTACCATTGCAGCGGACTAAAGCCAACCCCAAAAGATAATAAGCGACATCGGCACCTAAAATAACTAATCCATAAAAAAGTTGTGGTACCAGTGAAGTAGGATAGTCGGTCACCCAAACTGTCACATAAGGAAACAAGGTCATCATTAAGATTAATAAATTGTTCATCCACAAAACCAAACCATCTACTTTTTTTACCATATGAAACAGGTGATGATGATTGTTCCAATAAATTGCCAGCGAGATAAAGCTGACTAAATAGATGACAAATTGGTGGGCATTGCCTTCAAAAGCCAAGAAGGTATCCCCGTTTGGTTCATGCAATTCCAATACTAATAACGTCATAACGATTGCAATGACTGCATCGGTAAAAGCTTCGATTCGATTTTTCGGCATAAGCAGCCCCTCCTTATATTTCATCTTGAGTCTACTACATGTCTGCTTAAAAGTCTGGTTTGAAGCCTTTTATGGCAAGGATGTGACCTTCTTTTAGCTTGGGAGAACCCGGAGAATTCCATTAAAAAAGACCTCTGCTGGAAACAGAAGTCTACTTCAAAATATCGATTAGTTCCTTTTTTGCCGCTGCTGAAGCAGGTAAATAACTGAAGCATACCCCAATCAAAACCGAAGTTCCGACTGAAATCAACACAGTTGTCAGATCAGGTCGAACTGAAAAAGGCAAAGCGAAGGAAGCACCATAGGCAATCAGAATGCCTACCACATAGCCAATTACACCACCTGTTAAGGTTAAAACGATCCCTTCGAAAAGAAATTGTTGCTTAATTGATTTGGCATTTGCACCTAATGCTCGGCGGATACCGATTTCTTTGGTCCGTTCAGAGACTGAAATATACATCATATTCATGACACCGACACCCGCAATAAACAGCGAAATAGCAGCGACAGCACTAATGAACATCGTCATTTGATCCAACATAGAACCTAACTGTTTGATTTCAGAAGCTGGATCATAGCTTTGATATTCCCCCAATTGACGGCTTTCACCGTTAACATTCAACTGTTTAAGAATTTTACTCATCGCAGTTGTTTGATCGGTTTTAGGTGTAAATTTAATTGCTAATGTAGAATGGTCTTCTTCTTTTCCTAGATAATGGGTATACGTTTTTTTAGGAAAAAAGGCCAATGGTTCATAATTTTGCGGACCAATTTCTCCTGAAGTATTAGCAGAGACACCAACAACCGTGAATACTTGACCTTTTAGTTCAAAGCCTTTTTGCAACGCATTTTCTACTGAACCATAGACCTGCTTAGCGACTACTTCGTCCAAAACAACTACCTTATTTAAACCATCATTATCGGCTAAATTTAATTGACGACCCGCTAGAAGCGGTAGATCTGTTTGTTTTGTTGCTTTGACTGTCATATTGAACTTAGTATTTTTATCATAAAAATCAACCGAAGGATTACTTTCCGTTTTCATTGCTTTATAATAAACTACTTCTTTCACTTCTGGTAGATTCTCTACCATGCTTTTGTCGGTTTGTGAGATACCCGTATCATTATTGACCAAATTTTCAAAATCGTTGTACTTAATGTTGATATATTGTGTTTGACCGCTTTCGTCCACTCCTGCTGTCGTTGAGAGAATATTGCGTTTGAAGCCATTACCTAGAGCAACAATTGTGATAACCGCGGCGATCCCGATAATAATCCCGAACATCGTTAGTAAGCTGCGACGTTTATTCTTAAATATCGAACGAAAGGCGGTTCGCCAAAGAATATATTTTCTCATGCCTGTAACACCTCTTCCAGCATTTTGCCATCTCTGATTTTTAATAGTCGATCACAATAAATGACAGTTTCTGGATCATGGGTGACTAAAATAATGGTCACGCCTTCTTCATTTAGCTGTTTGAACAATTGCATGATTTCATCGGTTGTTTGGGTATCTAAAGCTCCGGTTGGTTCATCAGCAATGATAAAACTAGGCTGATTAATCAGTGCACGAGCAATTGCCACCCGCTGTTGTTGTCCACCAGATAATTGTTTAGGCAGCTGATTCAACTTATCCGCTAAACCCACTCTTGCTAAGGCAGCTTTTACCTTTTTTTGTGTTTCATTGTGCTTGGCACCATTGTATAAAAGAGGCAATTCAACATTTTCAGCAACGGTCAAATTTTCAATTAAACTGAAGTTTTGGAAAACAAATCCGACCGACTGATTGCGAATTTCTGATAATTCTTCGTCTTTGAACTCAGCAATCTCACGGCCTTTAAAATAGTAGTGACCGTCAAAACTGCGGTCGATAAACCCTAGCAAGTTAATCAGTGTTGATTTCCCTGAGCCGGAAGGTCCCATAATAGCCACGAATTCACCGGCATCGATGGAAAAATTGATATCATCTAAGACATTTAACTTAGTTCCACCCGTTTCATAAAATTTATAGATATGTTCCAATTTAATCATTTGCACTCACCTGAATTGTTTCCCCATCTTTTAAGGCACTGTCGGGATTTTCAATAATTTTATCTTTGGCTTTTAGCCCGGCTGTTACCACCTTACGCCCGCCAATATCTTGCGTTTGGATTTCCGTTTGTTTCACTTTGCCACTGATGTACTTGTAGACATATTGCTTATCACCCTTCTTCATAACTGCTGCATCAGGTAAAAGCAATTGATCTTGTTTCAAAGTAATGACCGTGGATAAGTCATCTGCCCAAGGGAACTCTCCTTCGACAATAAATTCGTAAGAAGCAACGTTGTTATTGTCATTGCTGGCAGGGATGGCGCTAGAAGAAATACTTTTTATTTTGCCTTCCGCTTGTTTATTGTCACCAATCGTTGACACTTCAACCGTTTGCCCAGGCACTAGTTTATCTAGATCGTATTCTGTGACGGTTCCTTTAATTTGTTTCCCCTTACTAGAAACTGTTACTACTGGAACCTCTGGGGAAGCTTTGCCCTTTTCATCGACAGAAACGATCCCATCGCTTTCAGCAACGACAGAAGTTGACGCTTGTTGTTGTTGATTTGTCAATACATCTTTCGCTGCTTGCACATCTTCGTAAGCACCTTGAACAGCGAATCGAGCCTGGCTCAGCTGATCATTCGCCGATTGCAGGTCAGCTTGTTGCTGTCTCAATTGTTCGTTTAACGCTGCTTTTTCTTCGGGAACTTGAGCAGCAGCAATCTTATTTTGCGTATCAGTTATTTGATTGGTAATCGTTTGGACTTGACGTTCACCAGAAGCCACGGTTTGTTCTGCCTGCGAAGCATCGAGTGTGCTTTTATTAATGGCATGCTGCTGGGTAACTAATTCGTTTTGGGCAGTGTCATTTTGATATTCGATTAAAGGTGTTCCTGCAGTAACCTCTTGTCCATTAGTTACTGGAATATTTTGAATGACGCCTTTCGTACTATCTAAAAAATACAATTGCTTTTGAATTGGTTCGACTTTTCCTTTAAGCTGCAAAGGATCTGCTGTTTTTACTGTATAGGCACTGTATTGTGGCTCTTGATTGCCTGATCGTAGTGCAAAAATCCCGACTCCAGCAATGACTAAACCCGCTATACTAGCAATGATAATCTTTTTCTTTTTCTTCATTTTCTTCCTCCAAAATAACTTTCTGGGCTTAGTCTATAGCAGGATCAGTTTTTTCGACATCGAATCAACTGTAAACAAACTAACAAAATAGTAAGGTCACACGAAAAGCTGCACAAACTCACTCAATACCGATAGAGTCAGTTTGTGAAGTTAGATCTCGTTGACAATGCTGTATCGGAATTGATTTTTCGTACGCATACGATCCAACTACACTGCTCGAGTCTATTTATAGATTTTTTACTATCATGTCTCCTTCTACCTTTACAAACTGCGAAAAGTTGGACTCGCAGCTACCTCTTTTTTGAGGTATTCATTTTTCTAAAACCCAGAAAAATGAGTTCTATCTTCGTACGCATACGATCCAACTACACTGCTCGAGTCTATTTATAGATTTTTTACTGTCATGTCTCCTTCTACCTTTACAAACTGCGAAAAGTTGGACTCGCAGCTACCTCTTTTTAATGGGATTGATTTTTCCAAAAACGTGAAAAATCAGTCTTATTTTCGTACGCGTACCATTCCACTAAACAGTTCTGTCTGAGACTAGTTTAAAATTGCCTATTTGATGAACAACTCAAATAAACTGTGAAAAGTGGAACTGGCAAAAAAAGCCCGCTCAACGGTTTTCATTGAACGGGCTTTTGGTCAATAGGCAATAATTTATTACTGTTGTACGATAGTACCACTTTTTCCTACAACAGCTTCAGATGCTTGTTCCAATGAAGCGATAATTGATTTGCGGCCGGCTTTTGATTCAGCAAAGTCAATCGCTGCCTCAACTTTTGGCAACATACTCCCTGGAGCAAACTGATCTTCTTTAATATACTCTTTCATTTTTTCAACTGTTGTATCTACCAAAGCTTCTTGGTTTTCTTTACCAAAGTTAACAAAGACATGATCAACTGCTGTTAAGATAATGAAGATATCAGCATCGATCAACGCTGCCATTTTAGAAGCTGCAAAGTCCTTATCAATTACGGCGTCTACTCCTTCGTAGCGTTTGCCACGATAAACAACCGGGATACCGCCACCGCCACAGGCAATAACGACTTGACCAGCGTCAACTAAGGTTTGCAAGCTAACTTTTTCGTAAATGTCCATTGGTTTTGGTGAAGGAACCACTCGACGCCACCCACGTCCAGCATCTTCCTTGTACACGTCGCCAGTTTCATCCATGATTTTTTTAGCAGTTTCTTCATCGTAATAACCGCCGATTGGTTTAGTAGGATTTTCAAACGCAGGATCTTCTGGATCAACTACTACTTGAGTAAGCATAGAGACTACTGGTACATCATTTAATCCGCGAGCCACTAATTCTTCGTCAATAGCTTGTTGTAAATGATAGCCTATGTAGCCTTGACTCATCGCCGTACATTCTGGGAATGGCATAACTTTTTCCGGATCGTCGCCACCAATATTTTCAAAAGCTAAACGGATTTGGCCAACCTGTGGACCGTTTCCGTGAGCAATTACTACATGGTGACCGGCAATAATTAAATCAGCAATTGACTGTGCTGCAAGCTCAGCTTTGGTTAATTGTTCATTTGCGGAGTTACCTAGAGCATTTCCGCCTAAAGCGATAACAATTTTCGACATGTGAACCCTCATTTCTATTAGATTTCTTTCAAGAAAGACTTCTCAAACTCGTTAAGGTTTGTGAAGCCGGACAACTTTAACTGGAGATTGTGTAGCTGTTACATAAAACGTCACAGCCACTGAGAACCGCATAATCGGTGTAACTGAAGTAACTCTTTCGGAAACAAGCCGAATAATCACAAAAATATGAGCAGCTATTTTCGGATTATCCGGCTTGTTTCTCAGAGCTGAACACTTCTGTCACAACCTCATTAGTTATTATCGTTTTGGTTGTTGTTGAGTGATACAGTGAATATTTCCGCCACCGTATACAACTTCAACAGTGTTAACGCCAACGATTTCTTTGTCTGGGAACATTTCTTTCACTTGTTCAAGAGCCAACGCATCATTTTCATCGCCGTATTGTGGAACGATAACACCATCGTTAGTAATCAAGAAGTTCATGTAAGAAGCGATACAGATGTCGCCATCTTCACGAGGCATAGTTCCTTCTACATAGTCAATCTTGAAGTTGCCATCGATTGTTACTGTTTCGATTGGGCAGCATAGTTTGTGTACTTTTAATTCGCGACCTTTCGCATCAGTCATTTCTGATAAGCGTTTGTAAGCATCTTGTGCTGCTTCGTAGAATGGGCTGTTTTCATCTTCTGTATAGATACATGCCACTTCGCCAGGACGAACGAAGCAAGCTACGTCATCAATATGTCCATTAGTTTCTTCAGGGTCAATACCATCTTTCACCCAAAGAACTTTTTCACAGTTCAAGTAGTCACACAACATTTTTTCGATTTCTTCACGAGACATATGAGGATTGCGCCCTTCACTTAATAGACACATTTCAGTTGTCATTACAGTTCCTTCGCCATCCACGTGGAATGATCCACCTTCTAATACGAAGCCAGTCGTACGATAAGAATCGACATGTTCGATTTCACATACCTTTTGAGCAACTAAGTCATCTTGATCCCATGGGAAGTACAGGCCATCAACTAGTCCGCCCCAAGCATTGAATTCCCAGTCAGCGGCACGTAATTCACCTTTATCATTGATTAAGAAGGTTGGTCCACAGTCGCGGATCCACGCATCGTTATTAGACATTTCATAAACCGTAATTTCTGGTGGTAATTGACGACGACAGTTTTGGAATTGTTGCTGAGATACTACCACGTTCATTGGAGTGAAGCGACTGATTGCTTTAGCAACCTCTGTAAATGCTTCTTGTACTGGTTTGCCTCCATCGCGCCAATTATCTGGACGCTCAGGCCAAATCATCCATACTTTTTCTTGTGGTTCGTACTCTGCAGGCATTCTAAACCCGTCTTGTTTTGGTGTTGTCTTCTCGATTCTTTTAGCCATTATTATCGGCTCCTTCTTTAGTTATTTTTTTGAAAATAATGATTCCTTCACCAAATAGAATAAACACGATTGCTCCGATGGTAATCGGCAACTGCTCCGTTAATGATGCAGCATCAAACTGCAACGGGATCGCTGTGAAGACCAATGAAATAAGAATCATCAGCATAGGGGCAATCACTAACAATTTCAAAAATCCGTTGCCGCCGCCCACTTTAAATGGTCGTGGGGTATCAGGATCAATTTGACGTAATTTGTAAAAAGCTGGAAATACTGGTACATAAGATAATAGGAACATTACCAAGTTCAATGAGAAGAACGCCCAGAATAAATCTTGGTTTGGTAAAATTGGTGCAATGACAACCACTACTGATGCGACGATACCATTCATCAAAGCAGTACCAATTGGCATTTCATTTTTCTGACTACGTTTGCCAAAGAATTTTGGCATGTCGCCATTTTCGGCTGCGTAACAAGCGGTGTTGTTTACTCCTAGAGACCATGAGATCATATTCCCGAATAATGTTAATAGGAAGAAGAAGGCCATTAAGATAATAAACCACCCGTCAGTCGAGCCTGTCAATAGTTTGAAGCTGTCCATCATCCCACTACCAGTACTGATTTGGTCAGTTGGGATAGCTACCCCAATACCAAAGGCTGAGAAGATGTAAATAGCCGCAATTACGATACCGGCAGCCACAATCGATTGTGGAATTTGTTTCTTAGGGTTTTCCATGTCATCTGCAAAGGTACAGATAACTTCAAAGCCAAGTAAGTTGAAAATAATTACAGAGATAAAAGATAAGCTGTGTAAGTCAAATGATGGTAACATCGATTGAACGGTAAATTCGTTGGCCATTCCTCGTGTAAAGGCAACATACAGACCTAAACCACCAATCAATACTGCTAAAACCATTTTGATAACGGCTGCGCCATTCAAAATCCAAACACTGTCGGCAACTGGATAAAAACTAATCCACACAACGATCCAAATAAAGGCTAGTTGAATTAATATCGCTGGAATCGTTGGAAAATCGATCCCCGTGATTGTTGTTAAGAGTTCTGGACACATAACGGCTAATGAGGCTAACCATAATGGGAAGTTAATCCAATAATACCAAGAAACACGTGCTCCCCAACGGTGACCATAAGCTTTGGTAACCCAGTCATAAATACCGCCATCACCAATATAAGTTGTTCCTAGTTCAGATGAAATTAGTCCATAAGGTAATAAGAAGGCAATTAGCAGGAATATCCACCAGAAGAACTGGGAGTTCCCAATTGCCGCAACGGGTGCAGCGGCTTCCGCTACGAATACCACACAGATAACGGAAAGAATGGCACTCATCAAGCTAAATTTTTTCTTTTGTTCCATTTTTTCTCTTCCTTTCTATAATGGAAGGAATGGTTGAGGCAAATGCCTCAACCATCTGATGGAAATAAGCCTTAGCTGATTAAATTAGCAGAGTTATTTCCATTCCTACGCTGATTTACAGTGGTTTGTTTAAGAATAATTCTAATTCTGCTTTTGCTTTAGCTGTGTCAGCTACATCGATTGGGTTCTTTTCTGCGTAATCGTTCATCAAGTAAACTAACAAGCCGCGGATTGAAGTCAAACGGTTTTCCGCTTCATCGAAACAGATTGAGTTAGGTCCATCCATTACTTCGTCTGTTACTTCTTCCCCACGAGTTGCAGGTAGGCAATGCATGAATTTTGCATTTTTGCCAGCTTTATCCATTAATTCTTGATTTACTTGGTATTTAGGATAGAAGACATTCATCCGTTCTTCTTCTGATAATTCTGCTTCATACAAACCGTACCATACATCTGTGTAAACGAAGTCTGCGCCAACGATTGCTTCGATATCGTCTGTCACAGTATAAGTTCCGCCAGATACTTTGCAGTTTGCTTCTAATTTCGCTTTGTGGTCATCGTTTAATTGGAAACCTTCTGGTCCGAATTGAACAAAATCCATACCAATTTTAGTTGTAACTAAACCTAGTGAGAAACATACTTGAGTTGCATCACCAATGAAGGCTACTTTACAATCTTCAATTTTCTTGCCTTCTGGTAAATGTTCTACCATAGTAGTTAAATCGCCGACTTCTTGAGTTGGGTGATTGTAATCTGACATTCCGTTGATAACAGGGATAGTAGCGTTTGTTGCCAAGTCGTCTACATTATGGTGACGTTCTACCCGAGCCATTAAGATATCTACTAAACGAGAAAGTACACGGCTAGTATCTTCAATTGTTTCGTGTCCACCTAATTGGATTTGTCCTGGTGCTAAATATTGGGCATGTCCGCCTAATTGCGTCATTGCTGTTTCAAATGAAACTCGAGTACGAGTAGATGATTGCTGGAAGATCATTCCTAATGTTTTGTCTTTTAATAGAGGTGGATAGAATCCGTTTTTGATTGCCTTCTTGATTTTCAATGATAAATCTACGATGTATAAGATTTCCTCCTTCGTATAATTTTCAGTTGTAATAAAGTCGCGTTTTGCCATGATGATTCCTCCTAATTTGTTTTTCGTTTGCTTTGCATCCATAATGTACCAATTAATGTAAGGGTTTACGATAATCTTATAGATGTAAACGCTATCATTATCAAAACCCTTGATATAACAAGGGTTTATTAGCAATATAAACCGATTACATTCAAAAGTTTAGAAAAGTTTAGAAGATAGTTTACTTGAATATCTTCATAATCTTCAGGAAAAAGTGATATAATCATTAAAAGAAAACGAATGAGCCATTCAAAGAGCAATATTTTTCGGAAGGGGTTTCATTAATGATTGCAATTTTTATATATAATATCATTTTGATTGTTCTGTACACGATTACCATGTCGGGGTCGTTGATATTTTATCTAAGAGAAAAACGTAAGATCTATCTTGCTTTTTCTGTCTACTTGTCTTTTTTTATCTTTGACAACATCATCATTTACATGACTGAATTTTTTAATACCTTTGCCCATCAATATAACCAGACATTCATGAGTGTTCCCGCTATTAAGACGGTCATCTTTGTGGTGAACGCCTTTTGTTCTCTATGGATTGTTTCGTTGCTGGCTAAGGATAAGATTAGGCCTTACCAGAAAGGTTTATTGATTCTGTTGGCTGTTTGGATGCTCTCAACCCCCTTATTAGCAAATTCTGCCTTTAAAGTTTGGCTGTATTATTTGCCAAATCAGCTCTTTTTATTTTACGTAGGTTGCTACGCTTGGCATAAATACCGAAAAGCAATTGATCTTTCGCCGCTGGCTGTGAAGTATTTGAAACGAATTGCTCTTTTAGCGATTATTGCTAGTATTGCCATTTTGATTGAGGATACGTTCGTCATTTTTAACATTGATCAGTACAGTTCGTTAAATATCAAAATTAATAACCGAAACCTCTGTGAAGATATTTTTTCGATTCTTGTTTGTGGCATGGGAATAGACTTTTTCTTACGACTTCATTCGCAGCTAACTACTGAAGAAGTATCCGAAGAGGAGCATCAGGAGCGCTGCTTTGAGCAATTCTGTGAAACCTATCAGTTCACCCAACGAGAAACGGAAATTTTCCGACTACTACTTGACCATAAACAAAATCAAGAAATTGCCGATGAACTGTTTCTTTCAGTCGGAACAGTCAAAACGCATGTTCACAATATCTTTATCAAATTAGATATTAAGAAGCGGACCCAAATTCAAGGGTTATACGAAAAATATAAAACAGACCTAGAAACCAATTTGCTAGAAAGCTGATAAGCCACAGTTTTCTAGCTTTTTTTATATTCTTCGAAATAGAATGCGTTTTTTTATCTATTGAGTTTGATTTCATCCAACAAAATACCTCTAGCCCTTACTACATATCAATATTCTTCAAATCTATTTATTTAATTATCTCGCACGTACATTTAATAATTTTCCTTTTGCAAAATCGTTAAATATAAATGAATTAACCTAGAATTTCCGAAGATAAAATTAATCAAACGCTCAAAACATACTCCAAATATGTTATAATCATACATGAAAAATTATGTTTATAAAGGAGGATATTATGATCAAAAAAAGCGTGTACTTATTTTCGGTAGCCATGTTAGGTGTGGCTATCTTTCCGACTTCAGCCTTCGCTAGCGAAGCAACGCCAGAAATGCCTGCTCCCAGCGTAGTAACAACTGAATTTGTTGAAAGCCCAGCCGTTGTTAGTGAGTTCCCCGTGACTGATGTAGAGCAACCTGTCGCTCCAGAAGCAGCAGTTGTTCCTGCCCAAGTAACTCCGGTGGAACAGCCGACAGCGACAGATTCAGTGACCGAACCAGTAGCAGCAGAAACAGTTGCTACACCAGAAGTGCCTGCTGCCGCAGGTTCAGTCGCTTCAGCTCCGACTGTAGAAGAACCACAAACTCGAGCAGCTACTTTCCCCTTGGCAAACGACAATGATGGAAAAATTACAGATCACGAAAAAGCGATTACTGATGAAAATGCCAAAATTTCTGCTGAATACAACTTTATGCCTAATTTTGACAACCTTGACGATATTCTGGTAGATGCTGGTGGTGCAACCTATTCAGAAAACAGTTACCAATTTGTCTTCCAATTGGACACTGCTGCGCCGGGTACAATCACGGTTACTTACAAAAATGTCGGTACCTATAATGGAAAAGTAATAGACATGAAGGTTACAGTAAAAGATTGGACAGTATTTACCGGTAGCCGTTATCAGCCAACCATTTCAATTCGCAAAACCAACGGCATCACGATGCGGGGAATCAGTGATGTGTTAATGGGCTATTCTTTCTTAGACAACTTAACAGCCAACGCTGTGAATGTTTCGGGCTTTTTCAATTTTACCGATATTGATCTAAACCAAAGCATTGATATTTTCGACAACAACAACCTGCAAAATTTTTATGTAACTAAAGGTAATAACCTTTACTACAAGTCACATAATGGTTATATCAAAATTGGTGAAATAAATAATGACAGCTCCACTAACAACAACGTCAATCACTGGATCACTTATACTTACAAAGACATTTCTAATTTTGACATTCGCTTCAATCAATACCGAGAAACCGGCGCTGTTTTTGATTACTCATACCAAGCACCAGTCGTGATTGAAGGCGTTACGCCGGAACCATCAACGCCTGTCGAGCAGGAAGTACCTACTACTGTTCCAGCTAAAGAAGAAGCTAAAGTCACAGCTTTAACCAGTACGCCTGCGCCGGCAAAAGGGGCAGAAATCGTCAAAATTGAGCCAGTGGAAGTGAAAAAGGCTTCCCTACCACAAACAAATGAAAAAGTTTCAAGTCTCTTTACCACAATTGGTGCAGCCTGTATCTTCCTATTCCTTTCTATTTTGTCAAACAGAAAAGTGAAAAAGGACTAAGTGATTAAACTGTTTCGGATGATTCTTCCGAAGCAGTTTTTTATGTTATACAGTCAAAGTTTTTCTGCTAAAATGGGCAACATCCTTTATAATAGACCTAACGATAAAAAGAGGTTCTGCTTATGGACATTCAAAAACTTGAAACCTTTACTCAGCTAGCACATCACTTAAATTATTCCAAGGTTGCTGAAGAAACCTATACGACCCAAGGAAATATTTCCAAACACATTTTGGCGCTTGAAAAAGAATTGGGCGTCCAGTTGTTCAATCGCTCAAAGCGGCAAATTATCTTAACGGAAGCGGGACATGAGTTACTGCCACATGCTCAGACCATTGTTCAACAAGTGGCTATCATGCGGGAAAAAGCGACGGAAATTAGTCATAAAAATCAGCAGTTTCTAACAATTTATACGATTCCTACGCTAATCAATTATCCCGCTTTAGAAAAAATTGCTGACTTTCGTAGAGAAAATCCAGCTGTGTTGCTTCAATTGAAGGAAACCGAAAACCAGTCCCTGTCTTCAGTTGACTTTTTGGACGAGAATAGCCTGTTTTTCACTCGTTTATTTCAACTACCAGAGCATTCGTTTGAATACAAAGTTGTTGATGAAGATCGTTTCGTTGCTGTATTGCCTAAAACACACCCCTTGGCAGATGAAAAGCAGCTAGCTTTGGAGATGTTACAAAAGGAAGCATTTTTGTTATTAGGACAAGAAACCGGACTTTTAACACCCCTTCATCAGCTTTGTCAGCAAGCTGGCTTTGTACCAGAGAATAATTATGGCGGCTCACGGATTGATTTGATCTTAAATATGGTAGCTAGCGACTTAGGCATTTCTTTATTAATGGAAAAAACGATTAAAGACAAATTACCAGAAAATGTCACTTATACGCCCGTTACCCCAAATAAAACTAGCCAGCTTTGTTTCGTTCGTACAAAAGGTGCTCATAGTACTATCAACGATGACTTCTGGCGATCAGTAACTAACTAATCATCAAGAAGTATTCCAAATCGGAATGCTTCTTTTTGAAATACGATTTGTATTTCGCTCACACAGGCGAATACAATGGGATAGAAGCGTTTTATTTAAAGGAGGAACTTTCATGAGCCAAGAAGAGTTGTACGATTTAAGAAAAGTGCTGGAAGAATTGAAAAATGAACCGGGTGCCTACCACGAAACGGATGTGGAAGTTGACCCAGATTCAGAATTAGCTGGCGTCTATCGTTACATCGGATCAGGCGGTACCGTTATGCGCCCTACCCAAGAAGGACCAACGATGATGTTTAACAATGTTAAGGGCTTTCCAGACATGCGGGTAACAATTGGTATCATGGCTAGCCGCAAACGAGTTGGGAAAATTTTAAATTACGATTACCGTCATTTAGGTAGATTATTAAAAGAATCTGTCGCCAATCCCATCAAACCAGTGAAAGTATCTAAAGCCGAAGCGCCAGCTCAGGAAGTGGTTCATTTAGCTACAGATGAAGGCTTTGATATTCGCAAAATTTTGCCCGCCCCTACTAATACACCAATGGATGCCGGTCCGTATATTACGATGGGGGTTGTTTTAGGTTCAGATCCCGATAAAACGATGAGCGATGTAACGATTCACCGAATGGTTTTAGAAGATGAAGATACGATTGGCATGTACGTAATGCCTGGTGGTCGTCACATCGGACATTTCCAAGAACAATACGAAAAATTGAACAAACCAATGCCTATTACCATCAATATTGGACTTGATCCGGCAATCTCTATTGGAACAACCTTTGAACCACCGACTACTCCACTTGGCTATAACGAGTTGTGGATTGCCGGTGCTTTAAGGAATCAACCCGTTCAGTTAGTAGATAGTTTAACCGTTGATGAAGTTGGAATTGCTCGTTCGGAATTTATTATTGAAGCCGAAATCTTGCCTAACGAACGGATGCAAGAAGATTTGCATACGAATACTGGCCATGCAATGCCTGAATTTCCTGGCTATAATGGAGATGCCAATCCCGCAGTGAATGTGGTAAAAGTCAAAGCGATTACCCATCGCAAAGATAATCCAATTATGCAAACAACGATTGGACCTAGTGAAGAACATGTCTCAATGGCCGGGATTCCAACCGAAGCGAGCATTTTAGATTTGGTAGAAAAAGCCATTCCAGGAAAAGTCGTCAATGTTTATAATCCTCCAGCAGGTGGTGGTAAGTTGATGAGCATTCTGCAAATTCGCAAAGAACGAGAAGCCGACGAAGGGATTCAACGGCAAGCAGCCATTTTAGCCCTGTCAGCCTTTAAAGAATTAAAAACGGTGATTTTAGTCGATGACGATGTCGATATTTTTGATATGAACGATGTAATGTGGACGCTGAACACCCGTTTCCAAGGTGACAAAGACATCATTGTTTTACCAGGAATGCGGAATCACCCATTAGACCCCTCTGAAATTCCCGAATACAACCCAGGAGTGATTCGTTTTCGTGGGATGAGTGCCAAAACAATTTTAGATGGTACGGTTCCTTTCGATCTAAAGGATAAATTTGTACGGGCTCAATTTAAAGAAGTCAGCGATTGGGAAAAATATCTGAAGTAAGAAAGTAGTGGCTAAAATGAAAAAAAGACGGATCGTTATTGGCATCACCGGAGCTTCAGGAACAATTTATGCGCTGGATTTATTAAAGGAATTGAAGAACTATCCAGAAATCGAAACCCACGGGGTAATCAGCGATTGGGCGAAAGAAAATCTAAAAATTGAAACCGACATGACCTTAGCAGAAGTGTACGACCTGCTGGACTACCATTATTCGGTGAAAGATCTGGGGGCATCGATTGCCAGTGGTTCATTTTTAGTTGATGCGATGGTGATTGTCCCAACCAGCATGCGGACCGTGGGAGCGATTGCTATGGGGCTAGCAGATAATTTGATTACTCGTGCTGCCGACGTTACGCTGAAAGAACAAAGAAAGCTGATTCTAGTTCCACGGGAAACCCCGCTTCACGCCATTCACTTGGAAAATCTGACCAAGCTGGCTAAAATGGGGGTCCAAATCATCCCGCCAATTCCAGCTTTTTATAATCAACCCCAGACGATTCAAGATTTGGTTCACCATCAGACCATGAAGCTGCTGGATGCCTTGAAGATTGAAAATCATTTGTCGGGACGCTGGAAGGACGAATAACATGCATCAACAACAAGTATATGCGCAAGCAGCCGACTTTACCATGTCCGCCGAAGCAAAGCTAATTGGCGCAGACCTTTTAATTACCTTAGTCGGTGGCGATACTCATCATATTGGTACGGTTACTACCTGGTCCAATAAGCAAATTGAGACGATTCGCTTTGAAAGTCACAGCGGTCGTTTCCACAAAGATGATGTATTAGCCGAAAAGATACTGGACATCATTTCACCTTGTCTTTCTGGTAATTGCGTCATCACTTCTGGCGTTCACGTGAATGGCATCAACAAAGAACAAATCGATGCTTCGTTTGAAATGGCTGCGGATCTGGGCCAACAGTTAGCTGAATGGCTGAAGGAAACACCTTTTACTTTTGAAGCACCTGTATACAAAAAGAAGGGATAAGTTGTATCCTGCTCTCCATTGTTCTAACTTTGGGAAGCAGGATTCCTTATTCCTTCTTTTTTAGCTATTTGAGGGGTACACCACCAAGTTCCAACGCTGAAGTTCATAGCGATAGTATCCGTCTTTAATAATCGGGTCCTCATCAGAAATCCGTTCGGCTTCTTCAAGATCGTTTGCTGCAAAAAGAAGCATGGCTCCATCCACTTCTTCGGCTTCCAGATTGCCAAACACTCCGGCTAAGAGATACCGTTCTTTTGCCATTTGCTGGAGATACGCCATCGAAGCCATCGCTACTTCTTCGCTGACTTCTCGGTCATCAAGTTTGTAATCCGTTCGGACATACAAAGTGCTTTCTTCATTTAACATCTCTTCCCCTCCTAATTTCCTAACAAATAATTATTTTCTTTATCTGCCACCTGCAAGGCTTTTAGCTTATATTTGGCATAACCGCCAACTACTAGCGGCTCTTGTTTACAAAGTTCTTCGGCTTCTTCGTAGCTTTCCGTTTTAAGCAGCAGCATACCAGCTACACCTGGATATCCTTTGAAGACGCCACAGAATTCCAGTTTTCCTGCCTCATCCAGTCGCTTTAAATTTTCAACATGCTTTTCAACCTCCGCCTTTGTTAAGCGATTATACATTTTCGTTTTTTCGATAAACATGGCATACACCCATTTACTCACAACGTTCAACTCCTTATTAATATAGTTCAGAAATTTTCAAAGCTTGTTCCTTTAACTTGGCTCGAAGTAGTTCGGGTTCAAGTACCTCTACCTGCGGCCCAAAAGACAGCAAGTAATTAACCAGCCAATTATTTAATTCGGCTTGAAACGAAACCACATAACTGCCATCTTCTTCGATAATCAATTGCTCTTCAGAAAATTCATCGTATAGTCGATGAACAGCTTTGGAAGAAAACCGCAGCTTTAGAGCCGGCAACTGTTCTTCCGATTTTTGTGCGCTTAAAGAATAGTCTTTTGGCAGATCACGTTGAAAGGTTTCGAGCCTTACCTGCAACTTTTTAATTCTTGAAAGGCGAAATGTTCTTATTTCCTGCTTTACTTGACAGTAACCGATAATATACCAAGCATGGGATTTGAACACTAAGCGCAACGGTTCAATGGCTCGTCGGGATGTTTCCATTTCAGAATTGAAATAGTCAAATGCGATGACCCGTTTGCTTAAAATCGCTATTTGCAAATCTGAAATTTTAATTTTTTCACTCGCGTCACTCCCCCAAAAAGAGAAATCCACTTCCAACCATTTCGGCTGTAACGCCTCTCTAAATACTGTACCAATTTTACTTAAAGCCAACTCGCTAGTAGGAAACTTAGTCGCTTGCAAGATTTGCAGCCCTTGGTAAATATTTTGCTGCTCCTCTTTGGTCAACAACGAACGATCCAGCGTGTACCCATCTAATAAAGAGATGCCTCCACAGGTACCTTTGGTCGTCACAACAGGAATACCTGCAAGGGTTAAAGTATTGATATCCCGATAAATCGTTCGCGTCGACACGCCGAAAAATGCAGCTAGTTCTTTGGCAGTCACTTGCTTATGATCAATTAAGTAAAAAATTAGTTGGATCAAACGTTCAATTTGCATGACCTTTACTCCTTATAAAAATCTTAGCACACCTAATAGGACAACTAGCTGTCTCATTTGTTTTTTGGCATAGAAAAAGAAATAGAGCTGCCCCTATTTCTTCTTCGTTTATTTGTTTTTCAGTTTTGGATCTAGGTAATCCCGCAAGCCGTCACCGACAAAGTTCGCTCCGATGGACATGGAGAAGATCGCTAGTCCTGGGAAGGTGGACATCCACCAGTAGTTCATGTTGTTCACCCCATCTGAAACCATCGATCCCCATTCCGGCGTTGGCGGTTGGGTCCCTAATCCTAAGAAACTCAAACCAGAGAAGGTCACAATCGCATTTCCGATATCCAGCGTAGCCATTACCAGCAAAGAGCCTAGTGCATTAGGCACAATTTCTTTGACTAAAATCCGCAAATGACTGGCACCTAAGACCCGTGAAGCTACGATATACTCATTCTCCTTCAAGGTAATCACCAAACTACGCATCAGTCGGGCGTAGTTGGGCCACCAAATAATGGTCATGGCAAATACCGAGTTGGAAATACTTGGCCCTAAAGCCGAAGCAATCACCATCGCCAAAATCAGCGGCGGGAAGGCATTGATCAATTCAGCTACCCGCATCATGATATCATCCACTATGCCACCAACGTAACCGGCGATTCCGCCGTAAATTGTTCCCACAACAATCGTGATACAGACGGTCACCAGTCCAGCTGCAATCGATACACGACTACCTACCAAAACCCGTGAAAACACATCTCGTCCCAACTCATCAGTTCCTAGAAAATGACCGGAACCAGGCGCTTGGAAACGGGCGGTCATATCTTGAGCGATTGGATCTTGCGGGACTAGATAAGGTGACAGCAAGGCTGCCAACATCCAGCCAACACAAATGACAATTCCTAGTTTAAATAGAAAGTTTTTTTGCTTTAAAAATCGTTTCATCAGCTATACCTCACTCTCGGATCGATCACACCATAAAGGATATCGATCAAAAGATTGAGGATGACATTAATCATGGCAATTAACAAAGAAACGCCACAAATTGCCGGGAAATCCAAAGTAGTTGCTGATAGATAAGCATATTGACCAATCCCCGGCCAAGAGAAAATTTTCTCAACAAACACCATTCCGCCTAACAGATTACTAAAGCCCATCCCCATAACTGTAATCACGGGAATCAAGGCATTTCCTAACGCATGACGCATGATAATCCGTCCTTGAGATAAGCCTTTTGCTTTCGCTGTTCGAATATAATCCATGGAAGTTACTTCCAGCAAATTAGAACGTGTCTGGCGTGAAATCAGACCCATCGTAAAGAAACCTAAAACGATCGCCGGTAAAATTAGATGGGAGAGGGCATCACTTACTAATGCCCAATCCCCACTGACAATTCCATCTAATACATACAATCCCGTCCCACCACTTGGCGCAGACATCCGCGAGTTAATCCGTCCGCCGCCTGGGAACAAGTGCCATTTCGAATAAAAGAGCAAAAGCATCACCAGAGCGAACCAGAAATTCGGAATAGATACCCCGCTAATGGAGATCGTTCGAACGGCATAATCCAATGGTTTATTCCGATAAACCGCTGATAATACCCCAAAAGTAATCCCAAACAGGACCGCAATCAGCATCGCCATAATCGACAGCTCCAAAGTAGCCGGGAAGAACTGCTTCAAGTCACTTAGTACCGGATTTCCGGTACGGATTGATGTACCCAAATCACCTCTGAGCAGATTACCCAGATAGATAAAGTACTGCTGCATCAGCGGCTTATCCAGTCCCCATCTCGCCCGGTAGGCAGCCACGGCTTCAGGATCACTCATTGCGTGGGTACTCATGTTTGATGCGATTGGATCACTGGGAACCAAATGGGAGATCATAAATACCAAGAAGGAAATCCCAACGATCAGAAAGCAGACAAACACTAAGCGCCGCAATAAAAACCTTGCCATATTCCTCATGTGATTTTGCTCCTTGCGTCTAAATTAGTTGATAGCGACATCCTGGAAGTTGATTTTTTGAACTTCGTAGTAGTTTACGCCATCTAAATTACTGCGATATGCTAATACCTTCGGATGTTGAACCAAAAGAGCATACGGCATATCGTGAGCAATCAATTCTTGTAATTCCTCAGAAGCTGCTGCCCGTTTGTCTTCATCAGATTCTGTTTCAATCGTTTTTTGCAGCTCGCCAATCTTGCCGTCAGATGGATCTTCCCAGTTTGCACGTTCCCCAATGGTTTCACCTGGTAAGAAGGCTAACTGGTTGTTAATATCCATGTAATCAGGGTGCCAATGCATTAATAGGAAGGCTTCTTTTCCTTCACGGTAAGAATCAATGACTACCCCGATTTCCGAAGTTTCGATCTCCGCATTGATGCCGATTTTGCTTAGGTCATCTTTGATTTTTTGACCGATGGTTGTCCAAGACATACCTTCTGTATCAAAGTTAGCTACGGTGAATTTCACGTCAAAACCGTCTGCAAAGCCAGCTTCTTCCATCAATTTCTTGGCTTCATCTAAATCCATAAAGTCAGTTTCTTTTTCCAATGCTCCAGTAAAGCCCTGCGGTACAATATTTAATGGCAAGACTGCTTTGTCACCACAAATTTCCAACAATTCCTTGTAGTTGATCGCCAAACGAACAGCCTCTTGAACTTTTGGATCAGCCATCGGTCCGCCGACTTCCGGATCATCATTCATTAATAAGAAAGTCGTGGATGTTCCAGTATAGTTACTTAATTCAACCCCGTCTTGACCTTCCAGTTGTGAAGCATTATCCACCCCAATACCTAAAGCAATATCAATGTCTCCTTGCTTCAAGTTTTGGATTTGCGTATTTACATCAGGAATTTCTTTACAGATAACTTTGTCGTTCTTCACTTCGCCCCAATATTCTTCATTGCGGTCTAAAACAACTTCGACATTTTGTTTCCATTCGCTTAAGACATACGCACCAGAACCTGCTGAATTTTGGTTTAACCATTCTTCGGCTGTATCAGCAGTGGCTGCATCTTCCGCATCGGTTCCGCCATGCTCTTTGACCACCTCGGAATCAAGAACCGCAAATGCGTTGTTGGCAAGCTTTACTAAGAAGGCTGCATCGGGTTCATTCAGGGTGATCACTACTGTATGATCCTCTGGTGCTTCGACGCTTTTCACATTTTCAGTTATAGGACTAGTATTACTCTTCAAGTTCTTTGTCCGATTAATACTAAAAGCCACGTCTTTAGAGGTTAAATCATTCCCGCTGGAGAATTTTACGCCTTCTTTCAACTTAAAGGTGTAAACAGTTTGAGTATCATCCAATTCATGCTCTACAGCTAGTGAAGGCTCGGGAGTAGATGTGTCATAGGTGCGATATAAATTGTCATAAAGAGCATAATAAATCATGTTGCCGTACACTTCGTAACCGTGTGCCGGGTCCAAGGTTTTCAAGTCTGAGTCCATTCCAACAATTAGCGTATTGTCGCCATTTCCACTGCCACTACTAGAACCTCCCCCTGAATCATCTGTCTCTCCGCCTCCGCCGCAAGCCGTCAACAACAATACTAATGCGCTTAGTAACCCCAGTACGACCTTTCGATGCTTTTTCATATCCCATTTCCTCCCTCAGTGTTTGGTTGTTTACATAAATGACAAGCCACAAAGTGATTGTCTTTTACTTCAGTTAATGGTGGATTCTCTGCTTCACAAACTGGCATCGCATAAGGACACCGCGTATGGAACTTGCAGCCTTTAGGCGGATTAGACGGGCTAGGTACATCACCTTTCAGCACGATTCGATCTTTTTTCTCCAGATCAATCGTCGGTGCCGCCGAAATCAAGGCTTGCGTATATGGATGCAAGGTGTCCTCATATAGCGCCTTCTTATCTGCCAATTCAACAATATTTCCCAAGTACATCACGGCAATCCGATCACACATGTGATACACAACCCCTAAATCATGAGAAATAAACAAATAAGTTAGATTCATTTTTTCCTGCAGCTCTTCTAGTAAATTAATGACTTGTGCCTGAATCGATACATCCAAGGCAGAGACTGGTTCATCACAAATAATGACTTCAGGATTTAATGCTAATGCGCGAGCAATTCCAATCCGCTGCTTTTGTCCTCCCGACATTTCGTGGGGATATCGATGCTTATACTCAGGTGCTAAGCCAACCATTGTTAATAGCTCATCAATTTTTCGATCGATTTCTTGTTTGGACATGTCTTTTTTATGGTGAATTTTGAACGGTTCAGCTAAGATTGCTCCGATCCGATTTCTTGGATTCAAGCAAGCCGATGGATCTTGAAACACCAGTTGAACCCTAGAACCGAATTCAACCTTTTCTTTACGACTTTTCAGCTTGGTGACATCCAGTCCTTCAATGTAGATCGTACCGTCAGTGATCGGAAATAAATTGAGCAGGGTTTTCCCTAACGTACTTTTTCCGCAACCACTTTCACCAACTAGTCCAAACGTTTCCCCTTTTTTGATCGCAAAAGAGACATCATCGACTGCCTTTAAGGTGCCTTTTTGTCCTTTGCTGTCACGAATATCAAAATATTTTTTTACATTTTTTAACACGACTATCGGTTCTTTTACTTCCATCTTATCGGCTCACCTCAGCTTCCACAGCAGAAGAATATTTAAAGCAACGAACTTTGCGACCTTCTGCAGCTTCAGATAATGCTGGACGTTTTTCTTTACAAATGTCCATTGCATACGGACACCTCGGATGAAAACTGCAGCCTTTCGGCATATCATCTAACCGTGGAACTACGCCATCAATACTATTTAGCGGTTCCTTTTGTTCCTGCATCTTCGGAATAGCTGCAATCAAGCCTTCGGTATACGGGTGCATCGGCTCATCTAAAATATCTCGAATGCTGCCTTGTTCAACAATTTTACCAGTATACATTACCACTACCCGATCACAGACCTCGGAAACTACCCCCAGGTCATGGGTAATCATGATAATGCCCATTTTCAATTTTTCCTTCAAGTCTTTTAATAACTCTAGAATTTGTGCTTGAATCGTCACGTCCAAGGCTGTCGTCGGTTCATCAGCTATCAATAACTGAGGATCACAGGCTAAAGCCATTGCAATCATAATCCGCTGACGCATCCCTCCGGACATTTGGTGAGGATATTCGTTAAAACGCTGCTCAGGTGCTGGAATTCCCACTAGTTGCAGCAAATCAATCGCCTTAGCTTTGGCTTCTTCTTTGCTGATCTTTTCATGAATCAGCACGGACTCCATAATTTGCTTGCCGCATTTATGTAGCGGGTTTAAAGAGGTCATCGGCTCTTGAAAGATCATGGCCAATTGGTTTCCCCGATAATGCTGCTTCTCTTTTTCCGGCATATTAATCAGATCTTTTCCTTTAAAAAAAGCATGACCAGTTACTGAAGAGGTATCTTCATCTAACAAGCCCATAATACTAAGGGAGGTCACACTTTTCCCACTCCCACTTTCACCAACGATTCCTAATGTTTCATTTGTATTTAATTGAAGATCTAAGTTATCGATAGCTGTCACTGTGCCGTTATAGGTTTTGAACTGAACAGTCAGCTGATCTACACGTAACAATTCTTCTTCCATAAAATAATTGTCTCCCCACACTCGTCATTCTTTAATTTAACATTAGATGTGTATGCGCTTTCTAATCTTTCTAAAAAAATTTAATTCAGAATTTTCACCGGCTACTTTGTGTAATAATTATAACAGTCCCCAAAACCTTGTCAAGACAACATTGTGTTTGGGTGAACAAGTCAGTTCATTATCAATAACATATACCGAAAGCTAACAAGCTGATTAAAATATGATTAGCTATTTATTTAAAATCTACTCTACAAGCTACTATATTATTCCATTAAAAATTGCCATGTCTAAAATAATAGTATTTAAATAACAAAAAAAACACCTTTGAAAGGTGTTTTTTTGTTATTTGAGATCAACGGGTGTAGCCGTTTCACTAAGGATTGCATTTAATCCTTCGATATTTTGGCGTCCTTGTGTCCGCAACCATTCACGAGCAGCATCTTTCCCTTGAAGGATGTAAGGTTCGACACCATTAGCCCAAGTGGCTCTTCCACATAGAACACCGTTGAATGTAGAACCGCTACTCTTAGCAAAGCGCAGGGTTTCTTGGAACAAGTCAGCACTCACTCCGGCACTTAGAAAGATAAATGGTAACTCCGTTGCTTCTGATTGCTCTTTGAAGTAAGCCGCTGCCTGCTCTTTTGTATAAACAGGTTCTTCATCCGTGTACCCTTCTACATAGTTCATATTAACAGGTACTTCGACTTTCAACACATCCACTCCGTAACGAGCATCAGAGAATTCTTTCATCATGTCGATGACTTTATGAGGTTTTACCTGGGCATAATCCCGAGAATTGCTGTCAGCATTTTTGGCATCGTAGGAAACGAGTTCTAAAAAGAAAGGCAATTCTTCAGCTGCGCATTCCAAACCAATTCGCTCCATAAAGACTTTTTTCTGTTCATTAATCTCTTGCGCTTCATCCACATCGTAATAAAGTAAGAATTTACACGCATCTGCCCCCGCTTCTTTTAAGCGTTTCACCGACCAAACCGATAAGATATCTGGTAAACGTCCCGGTGTTGAAGCATCATAGCCTGTCTTTTCATAAGCTAGCAATAAGCCGGCATTCTCATCGCGACTTTCAGCAGCAGGCAAGCCATATTCTGGATCTAACAAAATAGCTGACGCATAAGGTGTTAATTCTTCGGAAACGAGCTGCTTAAACTCGATAATTTCTTCGTCTGTTGCATCAGAACCCTTGGATTTTGTGATCATCTTTTTCAGTGCACCCCGCTGGTCGATAGCTAAAGCGCCGATGATTCCTTGGTCATTGCTTAACTGCTTCAGATAATTTCTTTTTGTTTCGTTCATGATTTACCTGCTTTCTAGAATTTAGTTAGTTGTATTTGTTGAAAAAGTGATTGATAGTTGGCTAAATTAACAGCTCCAGTTGTTTGTTCCTGCGCATTTAACATGCCTAACGTATTTCCCATTTTCAGTAATTCCTCCGCCGTTGCCTGTTCTGCAATCGCAGCAGCAAATCCGGCAATCGTCGAATCACCCGATCCTACTGGATTGACTACGTCTATTTTAGGAATTGTTACTTGATAAAAAGTATTATGATGTTTAGCGATTGCTCCATGAGCACCTAGCGAAACGATTACCCATTCGATACCAGCAAATAAGTTAGTTTGTAAGGCTGCTTTAATACTTGCTTTATTTTCCATAGGTTGTCCTATTAAGTCAGACAACTCTTCACGATTGGGTTTGATCAAGTAAGGTTTGTGCGAACTCTCCAATACTTGTTGCAACGCTTCCCCAGAACAATCTAGTACCACAGGCTTGTTTGCCAGATTCGAGCGTTTGATAATTTCAACATAGAAATCGGCTGGCAGCCCCTGCGGCAAACTACCGGAAATAGTCAATACATCGGCTTTTTCGATCAAGCTGTCTAATAACTCTAAAAATTGCTCGGCTTCATCTGCTGAAATGACCGGTCCGCTTTCGAGAATTTCCGTTTGATGGCCCTCGTGTAAGATGGCGATACAATTCCTCGTGTTTCCAGCGATTGGCGAAAATTGTTGCGCAATCCCAGCTGTCTCTAATTCAGTTTTGATTCCCTCACCAATGTAGCCGCCCAATAGTCCGCTAGCAATGACCTCGTGCCCTAATTGCTTCAAGACGCGAGTAACATTCAACCCCTTGCCACCTGCTGTTTTGCTAACAGTGCTTAGACGATTCACAGTATCTAGCTGAAGGATTGCTAACGGATAGGAGATATCAATCGAAGGATTCATGGTAATGGTCACTATCATTTTTTTGTCTCCTTAGTCGTGGTATTCTCCTCTATCCCATTTTTCAATAAACTCATCGAAAAAGTTTTCAGAGAACTGTTCCTCAGCTGCCTGTGCAATATGATCAATTTTGGCAATCCATTCTTTATTGGTTTCATCTTCTTTGTACTCTGCGTTAATAAAAGCTTCGATAATGTCGCAAATTAAAAACTCGCCAGTAATCCGAGCACCAAAGCCAATCACGTTGGCATTTAATTGTTCTTTGGAATAAATCGCCGTTGTCATGTCACGAACTAATGCCCCACGCACGCCAGGAACCTTGTTTACCGCATTATTGATTCCAACACCCGTTCCACACAGACATACGCCTAAATCTGCGTTACCACTTACTACTGCTTCTCCAACTTTTTTACCAAAAATCGGGTAATGAGTTCGCGTAAAGTCATAGGTTCCAACATCCAATACTTCGTGTCCTTTTGATTTCAAAAAATCTGATACGGCAATTTTTGTGTCTGTTACAATGTGGTCGCATCCTAGTGCAATTTTCATTCTTTTTCCGTCCTCTCTTAAGCCATTTTATTTAGCATATCTACGCGAACCTGATGACGCCCGCCATCGTAATTTGCTGCTAGAAATTCTTTAGCGATGTTTAAAGCTAGCTCACAACCAACGATTTTTGATCCTAGTGTAATCATCCGTGAATTGTTGTGCTCTCTTGTCATATAAGCAGTACGCTCGTCAGAAACCTCTGCTGCCACCATTCCCTTGACCTTGACTGCCGCCATAAAGCTGCCGGCACCATAGCCGTCAATTGCAATCCCTAAGCTGTCTTCGTTTTCTAACAGGTCTTGGGCAATTGATAAAGTAGATTCCACAAAATCTTTAGAAGCTTTTTCACTTTTGTCGACGACCTCGTGACCTTCTTTACTCAAATTTTCTTTAATGAACTCTTTTAATACCATTCCCTCTTGATCCGATCCAATTACTACACGCATGTTGCTTCCTCCTTTATGGAATTTAGTTGATGACGGTCATATATTGTTGGTAGCCGTCACATCTCACTAGTGCTTATTATTTTGATTGATCGATAATGTTTGTTCCCAGCTGTATGTCCTGATCTATACAACCATAATAGAACAAAAACAAACATTTTTCAACTGTTTTTTGTTTAAATAAGTTTGTTAGTGTTTGCATGCTGACTAAAAAAGGTTTTTTAACCGGATATAGCAACCAAAAACAAACAGAGATTACTATAAGAAAGGCTTCGCAAACTCGCTTAGTGTTGACAAAACTAGTTTGTGAAGCCAGACATCAGAAACATTGTCGTTATAACTTTTTCAATTGTAAAAAATTCTTTTCTTTCCACATAAAAAAAAGAAGTAGTTGTGACATAAAACGTCACAACCACTTCTTTGATCAGGTACACTATTGAGCTAAAAGGATTTCTTCCTTTTCGATTCGGGTATAGGCTTCACTGGCCTCTTGATTCGTAATAACAGCTGTTACATCTTTTAAGTGATAATAGGAATAAAAATCCTTTTGACCAACTTTCGAATGGTCGGCAAGTAGATATTTTTCAACGGAGTTATCCAAGGCAATCGCTTGGGTTTGTCCTTCTTCAAAGGTGGAAGTCATAATATCTTGCTCATAAAGTGCATTACAGCTGAAAAAGGCTTTGTGAAAATGCATATCCATCAAATTCTTGTTAGTGATTTCACCAAAAAAGGCCTGAGTGGTGCTACGCATTTCTCCACCTAACAAATAGACTTTTCGTAAACTATTTTCTTTACTTAATTGTTGGAAAACAGGCCAACAATTAGTAACAATCCGCACAGATTGGATAGTAATCAGCTCAGCTAACAGCTCTATTGTTGTTCCCGGACCTAAAAAAATCGTTTCGTCTTCTTGAATCATCTCCACCGCTTTGCGGGCAATTGCCTGTTTTTCTTCGATGTGCATAATCTGCTTCTCACGATGAGTAAGCTCATGGCTACGGATGTAATTCTTTAGTCGGGCACCACCATGGACTCGTTCTAACAACCCTTGATTTTCTAATTCACCTAAGTCGCGGCGAGCAGTCATATCAGATATAGACAATTGTTTAATGATATCACTCACTTTCACTGTACCTGTGGCTTCTAATAAATCCATAATCGCCTTTTGTCGTTCGTCTTTTAACAATGGGTTCACCCCTATTTTTATCATCAATTTCATTTGCTTCTATAATAACAGGAATTTGCTAATTACACATTCATCTTTTTTCAATCGGAAGTGAAAACAGCGGGTACTTTCTATTTTACCAAATAAAAGATAAAATGAAGCGAACTTGCTGAGATAGAAATGAGGATACTGATGCAAACCAAAATAACGTTTAACCATAATCAAAATACATGGATCAATCTTACTACTGAAGATAAGGCTGAAGTTGCTCAGCTATATACTGAATATCAAATAGACAAAGAAGCTGTAGAATATTCATTAGACCAAAATGAACGTGCCCATCTGGATTATGATAAAGCTGCTGGAACGTTCGTTTTGATTTACAATGTCCCTAATCGGTTGAAAATTGATAATCATTATGAAACCATACCCATGACCTTTATTATTAAAGATCAGATACTTATCACGGTGACTAATAAAAGGAATCAATACCTTTTTTTTGAAATGCAAAATTATCTCGAAAAATTCCCCTCAATGACCATTTTCGAATTTTTGTTTACAAGTCTTTTTATTATCACTGATGCCTTCTTTCCTTTCGTTGAGGAAATGAATCGTGACCGCACCAAAGTAAGCAGCAAGTTAAAAGAGAAAGCAACGAAACAAAATCTACTGGCTTTATCTGATTTAGAAACCGGGATTGTCTTTTTCATTTCGGCATCAAAACAAAATGTCGTATTACTGGAGCAAATAAAAGCACATGCAATTTATAAACAACTATCCGATTCAGAAAAAGAGCAGCTAGATGATGCGTTAATTGAAGCCAAACAGCTAGTCGAAATGACAAATTTGTCTTCGGAAATTTTGCATCAGCTTTCCAGAACCTACAACAATATCTTAAATAATAATCTGAATGATACCATGCGGATCTTAACTGTTTTGTCTGTATTACTGACCATTCCTACTATTATAACTGGATTTTTTGGTATGAATATGCCCTTGCCACTAGAAAACAATGCTTCGGGTTGGCTAATTACAATTGTGATTAGTCTTGTTCTGTGGTTTGGGCTGTCGTTAATTTTTCGTAGACTCATAAAACGTTGATTTTTGATTGAGTTGTTGCCAGATAGTTGGTAGCGATCCGATCTTTTTCTATATTCCGAGATGAATAAATTTTTCTAAAATGAATAAATAAGGGTTGTTGCTTAGGATTACTGTCGCAAAAAATTATATCAGTCTAATCATTTTCTGTAATTTTATGAAATAGCTGTATATATATAGGAAGAAACTGCTTCAATTTTACTTTAGGACAATTTTCTAATTCAACTTTTTTTATGAAGAAAAGTGAAAAAATCAATTAAATCAGTTTTTTCGATTCTTAAGAATTTTTTGATTGAAACCGCTGCTACTCCCCCCGCTAGTTATACACTTTAAGTGAAAAGATTAGAAAAATCCCCACAAATAGCCTTTTTAACTCGAATTACAATATAAAATTACATTCCTTTCATGTTTTTTTAATCTAGATTACAAATTAGAATAAGTATATTTTAGCCACTTATTTAATTCAAAAATTTCACAAATGATAAAATTTACTGTAACGTAGTGTGTGTAAGATAATTCTAGTTATTTATATAATAAATTTCCCAACTTCAGAAAGGCAGGACATTAAATGATTAAATTGTATATTTCCCCGAGTTGTACGTCATGTAGAAAAGCGAGAGCCTGGTTACAAGCGAAAGGTCTTCCATTTGAAGAACGCAATATTTTTTCAAACCCATTAGACGCTAATGAAATTAGAGAAATCCTTTCATTAACTGAGGCTGGTACCGAAGAAATTATTTCAACCCGCTCGAAAATCTATGAGAAGCTTAATATTGATTTTGATAGTCTATCAACCAATGAATTAATTGCGTTGATTGAAAAGTATCCTGGTTTGTTACGTCGTCCAATTATTTTAGACTCGTTGCGCCTACAAGTAGGTTACAATGAAGATGAGATTCATCAATTCGTCCCACGTAAAATCCGTCGTACGGCTGCTAAGGAAATGGCAAAAATGTTAGTGTTCATGGAATTAGAAAAACAAAGCTTAGCCTAATCTCTAACGATATATCCCTCAACGCAAAAAAGCTGCGAAATTCGCAGCTTTTTTGTCATTTTTATTTTGCTGGAAATTCATTCCGAATGGTGTAATCAAAGGCACCTAATGCAGCCGTAGCGCCAGATCCCATCGAGATGATGATCTGCTTGTAGGCACTGTCTGTGCAGTCTCCTGCCGCAAAGATTCCCTCTACGTTAGTAGCACCGTGCTTATCAACTAAGATTTCACCACGATCAGTCAAAGCAACAGAATCCTTCAACCATTCGGTATTAGGCATTAAGCCGATCAAAATGAAGACACCTTCAACGTCTAAGGTATGCTCTTGATTCGTTCCCCGATCAGTGTAAGTAATTGCTTCAACATGACTAGAACCGGTAATTTCCTTTGTCGCAGCATTAGTAATCACAGTTACGTTATCCAATTGATACAATTTATCCTGCAAGACTTTATCTGCTTTTAACTCAGGTAAAAATTCTACTACATAAACATGTTTAGACAGTCCTGCTAAGTCAATCGCTGCTTCAATCCCGGAGTTTCCGCCGCCGACTACTGCAACATCTTTGCCTTTAAATAAGGGGCCGTCACAATGTGGGCAATACGCGATTCCTTTGTTTTTGAATTCTTTTTCTCCAGGCACATTAATCGCACGCCAGCGAGCACCGGTAGAAAGAATTGCCGTTTTTGATTTTAATTGCGCGCCGTTTTCCAGCTCAACTTCAATCCATTCCCCTTTACGGATGGCTTTTGCCCGTTGACCTTTCATTATATCAACGCCGTATTGATTCACATGTTCTTCCACTTGACGCATTAATTGTGGGCCTTCAACATAAGGTGTACCAATAACGTTTTCAATCCCTAGTGTCTCAAGTACTTGACCACCAAAGGTCTCAACAACCATGCCGGTTTTAATTCCCTTACGTGCGGCATAGATCGCTGCACTAGCACCAGCAGGTCCACCGCCAACGACTAAGACATCAAAAGGTTCTTTTTCCGCAAATTCTTCGGCATCCATTGGTCCAGCTACTTTTTCGATCAATTGTTCAATCGTCGTACGCCCGCTGCTAAACTCTTCACCGTCTAGAAAGACTGTTGGAACAGCCATTACTTCTTTTTCGTCGATTTCTTTTTGGAACATACCGCCTTCAATCATGGTATGAGAAATGTTTGGATTCACCACAGACATGATATTTAAGGCTTGAACCACATCCGGACAATTGTGACAAGTTAAGCTGACATACGTCTCAAAATGTAGGGTTTTGCTGATTGTTTGAATTTGTTTAATAATCTTTTCATCTACTTTTGGTGCCCGTCCGCTAACCTGCAGCAAAGCTAAGATAAATGAAGTGAACTCATGCCCCATTGGTAGTCCAGCAAATGCGATGCCGCTTTTTTCTGAGCCTGAAGGATTAATTTCAAAGCTGGGTGTACGAGACAAGTCCGCTTTTTCCACTGTGATACGAGGAGTCATTTCTGCTACCTCGTTTAGAAATTCAGCAACTTTGGTTGAGTTTTCGTCATCTGACAGGCTGGCTGTGAAAATGACATCTGACTCTAATAGTTCTAAATATTGCTTTAATTGTGCTTTCGTTTCATTATCTAACATAAAGTCGCTCCTTAAATTTTGCCAACTAGGTCGAAGCTTGGTTTCAATGTTTCGCCGTCTTCTTTCCATTTAGCAGGACAAACTTCACCTGGATGAGTGCGAACGTATTGCGCCGCACGGATTTTGTCTACTAAGGTACTTGCATCGCGGCCGATACCGTCTGCATTGATTTCCATCGCTTGCACGATTCCGTCTGGATCGATAATGAAGGTGCCCCGTTGTGCTAAACCAGATTCTTCATCTAATACGTCGAAAATACGTGAAATATGATGAGAAGGATCACCGATCATTGTGTACTC
This sequence comes from Enterococcus sp. AZ109, assembly GCF_051714625.1. Lineage (NCBI taxonomy): Bacteria > Bacillati > Bacillota > Bacilli > Lactobacillales > Enterococcaceae > Enterococcus > Enterococcus sp. AZ109. Next base: position 1,365,631 of record NZ_JBIOSF010000001.1, read on the forward strand.
AATTTTGCCAATCGCATCTGAAGTATCGTGCCAAGCTTTATGTGTAAAGTGGGTATCTGTTGAACAAGAGTAAACTTCTACGCCTAACTCTTTTAATTTTCCATATTGTTCTTGTAAATCTTCCAATTCAGTTGGACAAACAAACGTAAAATCAGCTGGATAAAAACAAACAATACTCCATTTACCCATTAAATTTTCTTGAGAAACCTCGATAAATTCTCCTTGATGATACGCATTTGCTTGAAACTCTTCTACTTGCTTTCCGATTAATGACATTAGTAAATTCCTCCTGTTTTATATTGAGAATAGCGCTCCTTAATTGAAAAAACCGAATGATAAAACGGTAAATACTAAGTTTGCTGTTCTCGTTACTTTATAATCATTATAATCAGAAACTTGTTCTATTGTAAACACTTTTTTTACGAAATTTGCATTTTAGTACAAAAAAATCGGATGATCCGCTGTCACCTTACTGGTAAGCGGATCATCCGATTAACTATTCTTAAGCTTTGATATAGTAGTCTCAGTTTTTACTATTTTACCGTGTTACGAGCTTTTCTTCTGTATAAGTAGATGATTAGCGCTTGGATCGCAACGATTCCTACACCAACAGCAATGTTGACTTTAATCGCTGTTTGCTGCCAAGGCATCCATTGTGAAGCTGATTCATAATTCTCGTACTCGCGGCTGTTAACCACTGTGTACAGAATATTGTGAGCCGCTGTTCTCATCGCCTGAACAGCAGTAGCACTTTCTGTATCATCAAGTCCAGCGCCGGTTTCACCTGTAGTTGAAAGCATCATGTCATTTCCGTTACGGATCGCTTTGTCTGCATCCATGTAACCATATCCGCCAAAGTAATCTGTTAAGACAAATCCGTCAAAGCCCCACTCATCACGTAATACAGTATTAAGTAAGGTTGAGCTTCCACCAGCCCATTGATTGCCAATGTAGTTGAAGGCTGACATTGCTGCATTAGCACCGCCGTCTTTAACTGCCATTTCAAATGGTTTCAAGTATACTTCACGAATTGCTTGCTCAGTAGACCAAGTTAACAATAGATCCGTACGGTTAGTCTCTTGATCGTTTAAAGCAAAATGTTTCATGTAAGAGTAAACGCCTTTAGATTTCGCACCAGCAATTTCGTTTGCTGCCATAACACCTGAAATCACGCCATCCTCAGAGTAATACTCAAAGTTACGGCCAGAAAAAGCACTTCTATGAATGTTCATTGCTGGACCATACCAGCCAGAAATACCGATTTCGGCAGCTTCTTCACCGACTGCTTCGCCACGATCCTTCGCTAGTTCTTTGTTCCAAGTTGCAGCAATCATTGTTGCTGTTGGGAAGGCTGTGCCTTTGGCTTGAACAAAGAAACTGCTGATACCTGCGGGACCATCGAAATCATAGGTTTGCAGTTTGCCGACTGATTTAGCAGCCACTGTTTGGTACCCACCATAAGTGATCAGGTTGCTCATGTCTTTGACTGTCATTTGATCTAGCAAGGTTTCCCATTGCGCATCATCGAAGTCTAGACCCACTAAATCATTTAATTCCATCCCATTCTTTTCACCTGTTTTAGGCATTTCGTCTTCATCATCGTTGACAATTTCATAATCGTCAGCGTTGGTTAGACCGTCTTTTTCTAAGTCAGTTAGTTGACGACTTTCAGGTCTTGCAGTTGTTTCTTCGTAGTTTGCAAAGTTGTCCGCACGGCTTAAGTAGTCCACTTCACCAGTGGCAAAGTCAGTAAATTGGTTTGTTGCTACTACCTCATCTGTACTACGTTTGTTATCTGCGTCATAAGTAATTGTTTGGCCTAAAGTAAAGACTTTACTATCCAATGACTCATGAGCATTTTCTTTCAGCGCAATCGTATATTCGCCTTCTTCTAAAACGTACGCTTGTGCATCTTGGTTATCAAATGATGCCATGTCTTCTTGATTGAAAGAGACAGTCAACGTTTGACTTTCACCTGGTGCGATTTCGTCAGTCTTTTCAAAGGTTAAGACGTTCGTAGCTGCTTTTTCAATGCCCCCATCTTGATATGGCGGAGTGAAGTAAACTTGCACGACATCTTTACCAGCAACATCACCAGTGTTTCGAACAGTTACGTCAAAGGTGATCGTGCCGTCACTTTCCGTTCTCAAGTCACCCATTGTTTGTTCAAAGGTCGTGTAGCTTAGTCCATAACCTAATGGGTATTGAACGGCTTGTGAGTAGCCTTCTTCGTTGTCTTGATAGTATGTTTCATAGAACTTGTAGCCTACATAGATATTTTCAACGTAATCAATGAATTTATATTTGCTGTCATCATAAGAGAAATCACCAAAGTTGTTCCAAGTTGGTGTTTGTTGCAGGTCATAAACAAAGGTATCCACTGTTTTACCTGATGGGTTTACTTCCCCTTTTAAGATATCACCTAAAGCAGAAAATCCAGTCGCACCAGGACCAGCCATCCATAAAGCACCTTTGATATTGTCATAGTCGTTTAACCAGCCAAGCTCCATCGCATTGGAGGAGTTAACTAAAACAATAACATCTTCAAAATTATCCGTAACTAGGTCCACCATGTCTCGTTCAGTTTTTGATAACTGAAGATAATGGTCGCCGTCTTCAAAATCGCCGTCATTTCCTTCATATGTGATGCCTTCACCCTTCATGTTAGTTGGCAGGTCAGCACCTTCGCCACCTACACGAGAGATAACAATTAAGGCAGTATTGGAGAATTCTTTTGCATCGTCAATCAGTTTATCTGAATAATCGCTGCTTTTAGGCTCAACTAACGTCCAATCTTGCGCCCACATGCCAACTTCTGGACGATCGGTGCGATAGTCTGAGTAAAAATCAGATAATTGATCATTTAGACTAAAACCGGCTTCTTCTAATCCACTTAAAATAGTTGTGGCATTACTTGTATCCACATTTCCTGATCCAGTACCACCATAAACCGGATTGGTTGAAGCCCAACCAAATACGTTTAAGTTCTCTGTATCTTCAAGTGGCAGATAGTTATCGGTGTTTTTTAATAGAACCGTTCCTTCATTGGCAATTTCTTTCGTTAGCTCACCATTTTTTTCTAAGGTTGCTGCACTAACATCATTTAAGCTAGCATAATTCAAGTTGAATAAATTAGACATTGGACCAAAGATAATGGTATTTACAGTCAGCATGATAGCAATCAGCATGATTACTAAAGACTCGCCTTTTAGCCAGAATTTGAATTTCCAATCTTTATTTCTAAAGACGATAAGAGCAATAATGATAAGTACGAGTAAAACGGCTGCTGGAATTAAGTAAACCGATACTTTTTGAATCGTTGCATAGACATCTGCCATGTTCAAAACGCCGTCTTGACTTAATTTGTTTAGATAAAATGCTGCAAAACCTGCAATTGCTAACACAATTACAAGCGGTATTAATAGCTTACGATACTTTTTCATTTGTATCCCCTTCCATATTATGAAAAATTAGCTTGCAAAGCTGATACCCCTATTTCCCCCACTTGAGATACACCGGTTTATCTCAAGTTGAAAACGATATGTAACCCTTTACAAGGCATAGTATAGCAACCTAAATAGACAATGAAATAACTATTTCATATCTTGTTGCTATTTATTCATAACTTGTTTCCAACTGATTAAAACCAGTTGAAAACAAGCGTTGAACCCTAATTAAACCCATAAAATCTTTTGGCAATTCGATAAGCGCCAATAGCTGTTTTTCGCCCTAGCTTCCCTGGAAGATTCACACCGAGCCCAAACAGTCCTCTACGTAATCTCTTGTATAAGACAGGATCACTCTCACGGATGAACTGCCATAATTCCTGCTTTTTCAACATGCTGTCAGGTGAACCCTCTTTGATTAGAAAGATCGAAGAAACCGTCGTAATAATTTCTACATAGCGTTGCATGTATTTTAACAAGCTTTCATTTTCTACCTTTGTATCCGAATAAAAGCTGACCATTCGCTTGTTAACAGCTAATTGCTGATCGATCCGCTGAATCATTACTTGTTCATTCACCGATTGGTCATCTCTGCCAATAAAATAACGATATAAGTCCACATCTAAGTAGTACATATTTTTTACTAATGGGAGCGGCTGAAAAATATACAAGTTATCCACATAAAACGTATGTTGTGGTAATTTTAGAGAAAGCTCCTTTAGAATGTCTAAACGATAAATGACCGAATGCATGAGTAAATATTTCCCTAACGGAAACCGGACGTCCTCCCAAGAGAACTTCTCATTTACTGGTAAAAAGGATTCATAAGAGATAACTTTTTTATTCTTCACACCCTGTTTTTCGTAAACGTAGTTACTGATCAGCATATCAATTGAGTGATTTTTTTGGATTGCTTCATTGAGCATTTCCAACACCTGATGATAGGCATTCGCATCTAACCAGTCATCACTATCAACTACCTTTACGTATTGGCCTGTTGCATGCTCGATTCCCGTATTAATTGCTTGACCATGTCCACCATTTTCTTGATGAACAGCTTTCACAACCTTGGGAAATTGATCGGCATAGTGTTCAGCAATTTCGGCCGTTCGGTCAGTGGACCCATCATTAACGATAATGATTTCTACTTCTTCTCTACCCAACAATAAGGAGTTAATGCAACGTTCCATATAATCTGCTGAGTTATAGCAAGGAACAATTAAACTAAGTATTTTCATGATCAATTTTCTTTCTTCATTATTTTGAATTTCATCATTGGATAGTTTATCAGAACTTGAATCACAATGTTGACAATATTTGCGACAGTTGGGGCAAATTTACCAATATATGGAGATAACTGTGCGATCACGTAAGGCGGTAGCCAAACTGAGATTAGCCCAGCAACAGTTACCGTAGCAATGTACCAAGGTAACACTTTTTTCACATCCACTGTCGCAGAAAAGACTACTTTTCGTTGAACAATGAAGTTGACGATTTGAGCACAGATATATGCCGTTAAGAAACTTAAGAAACCACCTAAACCACCTTGCTCAGTTCCGTAGTTAAAGATAAACCAGTTAAACGGAATATCACTTAAGCTCGAAAAGAGAACTCCGGTACTTACCCACAGCACAACGAAATTCGTAATTGTGGCAACATTGCTCATAATATTAAATAAAATGAATTCGTACAGATCTGGGTGATCATTTTTAAACCCTTTAACTGTCTGCACCAGTTTATTGCTTGACTCACTTTGTTTCATGGTAGACCTCCTATCCTAATTTGATTTCTGAAGCTTCCGATTTTGGAAGAATTGTTTGATTAATCCAGCAAAGCCTTTGAAAAAGTGCCCATTAACCATTACAAGCATTTCATCAACCATTGCAAGGCTGACCATACCGTTGGTCATTTTAGCAATCGCTCTAAACGGCATGTTAGATATAAACAATAGGTTCAGATCTGGTTTGCCTTTTTTCTCACTTCTTTTCAGCAAGCTGCGAATAATCCGATGAACGAGGCGGGCCAAAGGATTTTTCGCCTGACTCATTTCAGCTATAATACTTGTTCGGTCCAGCAGTCGCTGACCGGTAGCTTCTTCATGAGGAAGCTGCTTTCCATATAGTTCTGCGAAATCTTCTAATGTGACCTCTTCAAGTGCAACACGTTGATATTTTGGCTGTAGAAGTGTGCTTTCTGGTTTGGTTCCCTCTACTTGCAATTGACCTTCCAACCGAATGTCTTGTACAGAACTAGCTAGCATGATTTTGTATTCGCCGGCTTCTGTCTTCCATGATCTGCTTTTCACATCATAGTAGCGGAAAGTCTTGTCGTCGAAAGCGATCTCGATGGTTTGACTTTCTTTGGGTTGTAGAAAGACTTTAGTAAAACCCTTCAGCTCTTTTTCTGGTCGTAGCAATGTAGAAGATGGATTACTTACATATAGCTGAACGATCTCCGCACCAGCCGTTTCACTGGTATTGGTAATCACCGCTTTTATACCTGTTTTTGTTATCTGTAAGTCACTATACTGGAAGCTGGAGTAGCTTAAGCCATAACCAAAGGGATAGCGAACCGCTTTTTTCGCGGTATCATAGTAGCGATACCCGACATAAATTCCTTCTTTGTAGTAAGCATAGCGGCCTTTAGCTGGGAACTCTTTGCCAAAAGGAACATCTTGATAAGTAAGCGGATAGGTTTCGTTTAATTTCCCACTTGGATTATGCTGCCCACAAATGACTTCTAGCATGGCGCTGGCTCCGGCTTCTCCACCAAGATAGCCATGTAAAATCCCTTGAACTTTATTTTCCCAAGAGCATTCCACGACTGAACCAGCTGATAAAGCAACGATGATTGGCTTTCCTGTTTCAGCCAACTCTTGGATTAAGGCAAGTTGATTTTTCGGCATATCAATCGTTGTACGGTCCATTCCTTCACTTTCCAGAATTTCATCCAATCCTGCATAAAGTAAAATTACGTCGCTCTTTTTGGCTAAAGCTAAGGCTTCGTTCACTAATTGATCGTTACTTCTGCCGCCACGTTCATAGCCTTTAGCAAAACCAGAAACTGTCAACGGATAGTTTCCAATGACATCTAAGGTTGTTTCTAAATTCTTAGCATTTACAACAGAAGATCCTGCTCCTTGGTAACGAGGCGTTTGGGCAAAATCCCCAATAACTGCGACTTTCTTCGTTTTATCCAACGGCAATACATTGTCCTCATTTTTCAACAAGACGACGCTTTCCATTGCGGCTTTTTTGGCTACTTCGTGGTGCTGGGTCCAATCAATCGTTCCGTCAGCTGGTGACACATCCACTGAGTTAACTACTGTTAAAAATTCATCCACCCGTTGATCTAAAACCGCTTCATCCAGCTTGCCGTTTTTGACTGATTCAATCAACTCCAACGTGCCATTTTTGCCTAAAGTTGGCATTGCTAAGTGACTGCCGTTTTTCACACCAGCCGTATGATCATTGTCCCCGCCCCAGTCGGATACTACAAAGCCTTTAAAGCCCCATTCATCCTTCAAGATGTCCCGCAGTAAATAGGAATCTTCATTGGCATAAGCTCCGTTTACTAAATTGTAGGAGGACATGATTGATTTAGGCTGCCCTTCTTTGACAGCAATCTCAAAGTTAGTGGTATAAATTTCCCGTAACGTTCGCTCGTCAACAATAGAATCCGAAGCCATCCGGCGATATTCCTGACTGTTAGCAGCAAAGTGTTTCGGACTTGCGATTGTCCCGTTGGCCTGGATTCCGCGGATGCTGGAAGCCGCTAGCTTACCGGCTAAATAAGGATCTTCACTATAATATTCAAAATTTCTACCGCATTTAGGATTGCGCTTAATGTTTAAACCTGGTCCTAATACGACATGTACTCCTAAAGCTTTCGCTTCTTCACCAATACATTTACCTACTTGATAAACCAATCCCTCATCCCAGCTGTTGGCTAAGGTCGCAGCTGTCGGAAAACAGGTTGCTGGCAGGCTTTCATTTAAGCCTAAGTGGTCTGCTTCTCCCATTTGCTTTCTTAATCCGTGAGGACCATCCGACATAAAAATCGCTGGTACTACTTCTGGAATATCTTGCGATTCCCACGTGCTCTTTCCTGACATTAGAGAAGCTTTTTGTTCTACAGTTAGCTTGTCGATTATTGTTTTATTCTTTAGCATACTCTTCACCTTTTCGATTTATGAGGTCACTTTATCATTTAAGGAAGCGGTATCAAACAGTCTGTTCATACTTTGCTGCTTTTTATTCATAACCTGCTTTTTTGGTAGGCGGCTAGTCATTATTTTGCAAAAAGAAGCTTGCTTTAGCAATAGCAACAGTTATAATAAATTGGTGTAGATTGATGTTAGAGGAGGTTTATTACATGAAAATCGCTATTGTGGAAGATGATATTCAGCAACAGAATTGCTTTATTTCACTTGTTAATCGCTATACAGTTGAAAATGGTATACCTGTTACTATCACCCCTTTTAACGATGGGATTGAAATAATCGAGAGGTATCACGGGGAATTTGATGTTATTTATTTTGATGTAGAAATGCCGATAATGGATGGGATGACCACTGCAAAAAAAATTCGAGCGATCGATCCGAACGTAGTGATTATTTTTCTCACAAATTACGTTCAGTTTGCGATTGATGGTTATGCCGTTAATGCTGAGGACTTTTTATTAAAACCTTTAACTTATTTCAACTTTAGTGAACATTTTAAAAAGATTATTGAAAAATTATCGAATAAAAAACATGAAACTATTACTATTAAAACAAATTCGGGAATCCGTAAGATCCTTCTGGAGGATTTAATTTATGTTGAATGTGAAGGACACTATCTATATTTTTATACCAATGACCAAGTGTATTCCCTTTTAGGTTCGATGAAAAATACTGAAACTGAACTAAAAGACAAACACTTCTTTCGGTGCAATAATTGTTATTTAGTCAATTTGAAGCATGTTCGCGCAATCGACGGGAATACCGCACATGTCGGCAGATTCGATTTGCGAATCAGCCGTCCACGGAAAAAAGATTTTTTAACAGCTTTGACCAACTATTTAGGAAGTGGAGGACTCTAAATGAACGAAGTGTTACCAAATATTCCGCGTTTTTATACGGCACTTGCTGAGTGGATTGCCTGCCTTTTTGTGATTGCTCAATTTGATAAATCGACTTGGAAAAAAGAGGCACTGTTGCTTTTACCTTTCATGGGACTTGGTCAAATTGTCTTACAATTATTTGTAGGTACTTGGCCTTTGCTTTTTTGGATCCCGGGGATGTTTTTAAATGTGTTGTGGATGCTGCTGACTTTATTTATTGCTGTAGATGCCTCTAATTTCAGTTATTTTTATAACTTGTGTAAGGCCTTTATTTTTGCTGAATTTATCGCCTCAGTTTCTTGGCAGTTATACTGCCTGCTTTTCTTAAGATCAACTGAGAATATGGCGGTTACGGTACTATTTATGCTTACAATGTACATATTTTTGTCGTTATTGTATTACGTTTTTGAAAAAAGAAGTCCTCATCAGGCGGTCTTAAAGAACATAAAGAAGCGGGAAGTTGTTATTGCGGCACTTTCTGCCGTTATCATTTTCACCGTGAGCAATATGGGATTTATGTTTTACCAAACGTTTTTGGTTGCGGGGGATGTCCAGTCGATTTTCATTTTCCGCACGTTTATTAATCTATGCGGGTTATTGATTTTGTATATTCAAGAAAGTATGCGCTACGATATTTATCTGAGAAATGAGCTTTCATCGATCAACAATGTTTTGCAGTCGCAATATGAGCAATACGAAGCCTTTCGTGAAAGCAATGCCCTGGTCAGTCAAAAGTTCCATGACTTAAAGCACCAATTAGACATCATTGAAATGGAACCTGAACCGGATAAGCGAAAGGAATATGTCCATCAATTAAAAAAAGACCTCACCCAGTATCAGGCCTCAGTCAAAACTGGCAATGCGATCATGGACGTTATCTTAACAAGAAAAAACAGCTTTTGTATTCAAAACAAGATTACCTTTACTTGTATTGTGGATGGAAAGTTATTGGATTTTATTGAAACGATGGATCTTTGCAGTTTGTTGGGAAATGCGTTGGATAATGCGATTGAATCTACACTAAAAAATGCCAATAGAGACAAACGTCTAATCAAATTACGTGTGGAACAAAAAGCCGGTTTTGTATTGTTTTTACTGAATAATTATAGTGATGATGACCTTTCCTTTGAAAATGGTTTGCCTCAAACAACTAAGGATGACAAAGAATATCACGGGTATGGCTTGAAGAGTATTTATTATGTTGCCAATAAATATAATGGGACGATGACCATCAGTCACGAAAATAATTGGTTCTCTTTGAAAGTCTTATTGCCTATTACTTAAAAAATCCAGCGAAAAAAATTCGCTGGATTTTTTTATCCTTCTTTTGAGACTAAATTTAACGCCTCTTCAATCACCTGGTGCATGTCGAAGTAACGGTACATGCCTAAACGTCCACCAAAAATTACTTGCTGGTCCTGGTCAGCTAATGCTTTGTATTGCTGATAGGTTTGCAGATTTTTTTCGTTGTTCACTGGATAATAAGGTTCCTCACCTTTTTGCCAAGTTCTTGGATATTCTTTAGTAATAATCGTTTTTCCCTGTGTTCCATATTCGAAATGCTTGTGTTCAATGATTCGTGTGTAGGGTACGGTTTTATCAATATAATTAATGACCGCATTTCCCTGGAAGTTATCCGTGTCTAATGTCTCGTGTTCAAAAGACAACGAACGGTAATCCAATTCTCCATACTGGTAGTCATAATATTCATCAATCATACCGGTATAAATAATCTTCTCATAGTTTTTCAGCCATTGTTCTTTGTTTTGCATAAAGTCAGTGTTCAACTGAACTTGAATGTTGGGATGATCCAGCATTTTCTCAACAATCTGAGTATAGCCTCCCACCGGAATCCCTTGATATAAGTCGTTGAAATAATTGTTATCAAAAGTCAAGCGTACAGGTAATCGGCGAATAATAAACGCCGGCAGTTCTGAACAGGGCTGTCCCCATTGTTTCTCGGTGTATTCTTTGATTAAGGTTTCGTAAATGTCGGTGCCCACTAGCGAAATCGCTTGTTCTTCTAGATTTTGTGGTTCTTTGTTGTGGGGCAGTTGGCTTTGCTGAGCAATTTTTTCTTTTACCTCAGCCGGTGTCCGCAAGCCCCATAGTGCATAAAAGGTGTTCATATTAAAAGGCAAATTGTACAGCTTGCCTTTACTTAACGCCACTGGCGCATTGGTAAAACGGTTGAATTGGGCATATTGATTCACAAAATCCCAAATTTTCTTATTCGATGTATGAAAAATATGGGCACCATATTGATGAACCTGAATGCCTTCGATTTCTTTGGTATAGATATTGCCGGCAAGATGGGCCCGTTTCTCCAGCACTGTTACTTGATGGCCTCTTTCTGCCATTTGACTGGCAAAAACAGCACCGAACAACCCACTACCGACGACTAAATAATTTGTCATCACTTGTCCTCCCCTAGACCATGTTTCATTACACAACCTATCATAGTTTAGGGCAGCTTGAAAAGTCTTTTTAGTAAAAATAATTAACTATCAGATAGCTACTCAGTTTCGTTCAAAGCCATTTTTGCGGTAATTGACAATAAATAGTCCTGTGATAATCAGTAGTTCAATAATCAGTACCAACCAGCTTTGCAGCGTTAAGCCCTGATTACTACCTTCAGCAAAAGCGGTCACCATATTGCCAACAATGCCGGTATACAAAAATTCACTGACTTTTTGGAAACTGCCGACAAGATTACCAAACATTGGAACCAGCATCAAGACTAAAATGAACACCGCACATAAATTACTTGAGGCCATTTGATTTTTAGCGAATAATCCAATCAACATTCCTAATACACAGCTAGTCAAACTAGCCAGCGAAGTCACTACTATATACAAACCTAAGGAAAGATGGCTGCGATCAAGTCCACTTAAAACTAATACCAGTAAATTAATCACGATGGACACCGCAAACGATGGGATCACCGCGCTGACAAAATATTCCCCACCATTGACCGAAGAAGTCATTAAGGTTCGCAACGTGTTCTTCTCTTTTTCCTTTGCTAGCATTGTCGCTGGCATCATCATGGAAACGCTGGTCAGATTCATCAATAATCCTAAATTTAATACCAACGCCAGCATCATCGGCGGCATCGCTTCGCCATCTAAGATATTTTGATAAACAAAGCGCATCAATAACGTCAAGAGCGGTACCATACTGCCAGTAATCAGAAAGGTTTTATTGCGAAACAATTCTTTGCACTTAAATCGTGTCAAGACGGTAACTTTGTTAAGAGATAAGCTCATTAGTTCAATCCCCTTCCGGTCACAGTTAAAAAGACATTTTCTAAGGTTGGTTCACAGGTATGAATCGATTCCACCAAATCACCAGTCAGCCACTCGGTAAGTTTCTTGGTGTTTTCTTTCGTATGGGTCAATGTGACTTCTTCTTTTGAGCTTAGTAAAACCCGGTATTTCTTCTCGGAATTGTAGCGCAAGCAAATTTCCTGCGGGGTGCCAAACTCGACAATTCGACCATCGTTTAACAAGGCCACATGATCACACAATCGAGTGGCTTCCTCCATGTTGTGGGTCGTTAAGAAGATCCCCATGCCTGCTTCCTTCAGTTCTAAAAGTAGACGATGAATATCGCAAGCAGTGGTTGGATCAAGTCCCGAAGTCGGCTCATCTAAAAACAATACCTTAGGCTGATGCAAGACCGCCCGAGCCAAAACCAAACGCTGGGTTTGCCCCTTGGATAGTTTGCCGGCTAGTTGCTTTTTCTGCTCCGCCAAACCAACCCGATTTAGTAAAACGTCCACCCGCTCTTTTGGGACATTCAATAATTGCGCAAATAGTAATAGGTTCTCATAGACGGTAAATTCTTCATAAATCCCGCTGGTATCGGTGACAATCCCGATTTTTTCGTAAATTTTCTCGGTGATTTTGCGGGTATCACTGCCTAAAATAAAGGCTTCGCCAGTACTTTGAACCATTTGCCCAGTAACAATTTTGATGGTAGTGGTCTTGCCGGCACCTGATGGTCCTAAGAAACCTAAAATTTCGCCGGCAGAAAGGATCATATTGATATCCTTCAAGGCATGATTATTAACAAAGACTTTTGAGATGTGCCTGAGTTTTAATAGTTCTTCTGTCATAGGGCGCTCCCCTCCATTTAGTTATTAGACTAACTATAAATAGCTTTGGCCTGAAATAGTTCACTGCGTCCAAAAAAGACAGAAACCTGTCTTTTTTGGCAGGTTTCTGTCTTCAGCTTAGCTTAAAGGTCATCAGTTGAATGAACTCTTGTTTTTCTACGCGGGTTTCTAACCAAACTTCAGGGTAGCGATGAGTTATTTCTTTTAAATTGGCTAAGCCTAGTCCTCGGTTTTTGCCTTTAGTGGAATAATCATTGGTCCATATTCGCTGCAAATCAACTGGCTGGCTCACCGGATTTTTCACCATGAAGGTTAATTTTCCGTTTTCTTTTAAGAGGACAACCGTGACTTGTTTTTGATGTTCCGCAGCGGCAGCTTCAATCGCATTATCAAGCAAGATTCCCCCGCATCGGAGTAAATCAGATATTTCCATTGGAATCTCCTTGACCGGTTCCATAACTTCAATGATCAGTTGAACGTTGGCTTTTTCGGCCTGCATGACTTTAGCCATGATTAAGGTTTTTAGTTCGATGACTTCAATGTTCGTTAACTGGTTCATTTGCTGCAGGTCTAAGCGGATCTCCTTATCCATTTGCAGCATTTTCGTGCTGATATATGCTTGGGCATCGGCGACATCGCCGGATTCCATTTTGGCGTAAAGTCCCGTGGCTACATTCTTGTAATCGTGATGGATTTTCCGAAGATCCATTTGAATTGCTTCTAGTTTTTGCAAATAAATTTGTTGCTGTAAGACCAACGCCTCAGATTCCCGTAGACGATTGTCTCGTAGGTATTCCCGGATTAAGAAGCCATAAACAGCAATTAATAGAACATAGCTGGATACATAAAAAATCATCCGAGTAGCAGAAGAGTTATTTAAAAAGAAAAGATGATTGACTAGTTCGATAATTATATTTAGTGTGCTGATTACCAATGCGATAACTAAGGCTAGCTTAGGAAAACGTGCAATCTGTGGTAGTACAAAAAACATTCTCGTTTTCGAAAGAAGATAATACAGCCCCATCAGAAATAGACAGGTCAGCACATTGCATAATAGACTCATTGCGATTGGCGAGAGGGTTGAAAAAGTCAAATTCAGTAAGGCTATACAGATGTCCATCATCGGCAAGAGAAGAATTGTGTTAAATATACCTAAGAAAAAGATCACTCGCCAATCGACTACCTTGAAGATATAATTATGTAACCAAAGAGACAAGGCAGTGTTCATAATAGAAGAGAGGACAAGATAGATACCTAGTGGCAGGGCACTTGTGAAATACATTAATAATGTGACAAATAAGGATAATCCTGCATACATTAACCAAGTAAAACGCCTTTTTCGTTTTTCTTTAAAGACTAAGTAAACCAACTCATACTCTAAGATGAAAGTGATTAAAAATGTAATAGTATTGAAAACAATTATAGTTAAACCTTCGTTCATCCTGCATTCCCCTCAAATAATTCCTTCAACAGCTTCCGACCGCCTCTAGACATTAGACAAACAGACCCGTTTTCCATAATGACGGTATTATCGGCATAATTGATCTGGTGGATTTTGCTCTTTTGAACTAGATAGGAGCGGTGAATCTTGATAAAATCCTCGGAAAGCTGCTGCTCAATTTTCTTCAATTCGCCGCGAAATTCCAATAGTCGGCTTTCGGTATGTAAAACCACACGATGGGCACCGACTGTTTCAAAAAACAGAATACTATCTAAAGGTAACTGATAGCTTGCATCGGCGACCTTCACGGTGTAATAAGCTTGATCCTCGCCAACTTCTTTCGTCAATAAGTGATGAATTTCCTGTAAACATTCCTTCAGTTGTTCATTTAATTTTTCCGGTACATCCTTATACAAGTAGCTCATGGCTTCCAAGCGGTATTTAAAGGTTTCAAAAATCAGCTCTTCATGGGTCGTCACAAAAATTAAAAAGCCTCGGGTATCGGTCTCGCGAATTTCCTTGGCTAGCGAAAAGCCATTATATGTATCGTGCTTCAAATCAACATCAAAAAAATAAATCGATCGTAAGCTGTGATTTCGGCGATGCTCAAGCACTTCCAATGGATCACCGGTCACTAAAACAATTTCCATATCATAGGCATGAATCATTATTAAGTTGGAAATGATTTTTTCTAAGTACTCTCGGGTTTCTTTGACATCGTCACAAATATAAATTGGTACCATACTTCAACCACTTTCCTTCAATAAATATACTTTAGTTTAGCATTGTTAACTCATATGTTCCACATGATTTTTTAATGTGTTTTTTCTGATTTAACAAGATCAAGTTTTCAACGACCAAAATCTTGCTTTTTTCAGTAATCAGTCGAAATACAGCCTGCTATCAACTTATTATTTACAAAAAGACCCAGCAAAAAATCCCTAAGAATTTCATGCTGGATCTATTTTCTACGCTATTTCTTACTTAAGAACCCCGTTTTTACTTATTTCTTGATACCAATAAGCACTCTTTTTAGGATAGCGTGCTTGGGTTTCAAAATCGACATAGAATAGGCCGTACCGTTTAGTGTAACCATTTGTCCAAGAGAAGACATCCATCAAGGACCAAATAAAGTACCCGTCCACCTTTACGCCTTTTTCAACTGCATTCAAAATAGCCTGCAGATGGAGTCGAACATAGTCGATCCGCGCTTGGTCATTGACTGTTCCCTCAACTAAAAGATCCTTGTCTCCCATTCCGTTTTCAGTTACATATAGTTTATGGTAATCAGGGTAGCGATCTTTTACAAAAACCAACATGTCTTCCAAACCTTGAGGGAAAATTGGCCAATCCCAATCAGTTGTTGGCACGTCAGGATTGTTTACTCGTTCGCCAACTCCTTTTAATGCAAATACACTACTGCCTTTTTCGCCAGTGCCATTATGATGGATTTGTGATTCACCCATATATGCTTGTAAGAAATGGCTGGCATAATAGTTAATTCCCATAAAATCGATCTGTTTGGCAGCAAACGCCAACTCTTCAAAATCTTGGGTGGAGGTTTTTAGCTGCCCGTTATTTTCTGCTAAGATGCCCGAAATAATTTGCCAAGTATCCTCTGAATAGGCGCCCTTGAACGTTGCATCCAATAAAAATTGATTGGCTAAGACGTGTTCTTTCAAAGCGGCTTGTTTATCTTCAACCGAAGAGGAAATCGGGTATTTAGATTCTAGAATGTGGACCACACCGATTTCGCCAGCGTACTTCCCTTGCTTGAATGCTTTTACCACCCGAGCATGGGCTACCATCATGTTGTGCATTGATTGAATAGCCTTTGGCAGATCGTAGTGCAGGTTTGGTGGGAAGTGTCCAATAATGTACTGACCTGCTACTACAGACCACGGTTCATTGATGGTAATCCAGTACTTAACTTTGTCCCCATATTCTGCAAAACAAAATTCTGCAAATTTAACATAGGCAGCCATCATTTCTTCTGAAAGCCAATCCCCTTTTTTGAATAAAGGAAGTGGCGTATCGAAATGATGTAACGTGACAAATGGTTCTACTCCTTTAGCTAAACACTCGTCTATCAAGCGATGATAAAAATCTACTCCAACAGGATCAATCTCCCCTACACCCGCAGGAAAAATTCTTGTCCAAGCAATTGAAATACGAATACCATTAACACCGAATTTTTCACACAACGCTAAATCCTCTGGAAACTTATGATAGAAATCACTTGCTCTGCTAGGATCGAAAACGCCTTGTTCAGCTAAATAGTCATCCCAATAGTTTTTTCCTCTATTGCCCTCATTGATTGCTCCTTCTGCCTGGTAAGCAGCGGTAGCCGCTCCAAAAATGAAATTCTCTGGAAACTTATTCATACAATATCCTCCTATGCCAAGCTTTCAAAAACAAAGTTGATGGCTTGTTCTGGCGCCTTAGCTAAAGCAACATATTCAGCACCAGTTGTTGAAACGGCTTTGGTACCTTTTCCTTTGGCATCTTCTTTTAGTTCTTTTAACATTGATGCCATTTGAGGAGCTAATACGATTAAATCAAAATCACCAATCAAATCTTTGTGCTGGCCATAAGCCATTGCGGTGGAGTCAACATCTACCTCTTTTGCTTTGGCACCTTTTTTGATTGCATTAGCTAACATTGAGCTCGTTGCCCCATTAGCACAAAGGACTAAAACGTTCTTTTTGTCTCCGACTTCCTTCATTACTGAAGCGACTTCTTCAGCAACTAAGTTTTCTTCTACAGTTGTTGCTACTGCAACCTGCGCATCCGTAGTTTCTTTTGCCACTAGTTCATTATCATAGGCTTTGAAGAACGGGAAGTAGATTACAAAGTCAACCACTAGCAAAACAACCATTAATACGATGGATAACCCGGCAAAACCGGTCCCCATAATTAAGCCAATTGGTCCAGGGGTTGTCCAAGGAAGATTGTAAATGAAGCCATTCATTCCTAAGAAATCAACAAAGAATTTAAACAACCAGACATTGGCAATCGGTGCCAAAATGAATGGAATAAAGAACATTGGGTTCAATACAATTGGTGCACCAAACAGCATGGGTTCATTTACACCAAATAGGACTGGAATGGAAGACGCTCTACCGATAGTTTTCAATTGTTTGGATCTTGCTAAAAAGGCAAACATCAACGTGATCACTAGTGTCGCACCCGTTCCACCTAAAGTTGCTACGAAATACTGAATACCTTGAGATAAGATTTTAGGCGCATGTTCTCCTGCTTGATACATATGCATATTCATTTCTACGTTGGTGATATAAATAGCTGAAACAGCTGGTTCGACAATTGATGGTCCGTGAATTCCCACAAACCAGAAGAATGCCATTGCACCAAAGATTAGTGCTAAACCAAAGTACCCATCAGCAGCGCTGAAAATTGGTTGGAAAACTTCGATTACTTTCTCTGAAAAACCAGCACCAGCCAAACTACGGAAACCTAAATCAAACAACCAAAAGAAGACCGTGGACAATGTAATTGGAATAAGATCTTTAAACGTTTGCGAAATATTTCCAGGGACTTCTTCCGGCATTTTTACCGTAATATTGTTTTTTACACAGAAGCGATAAACATTTGGAACAATGAAGCCAACAACGAAAGCCGTTAAGAGCCCCTTCGTTCCCATAAATCCTGAAGAAAATCCACCTTCAATCGGATCAACACCGATAATAACAAAGCCAATAATTGCGGCAATCATAGTTGACGTGCTATTGATCTGATTTGTTTTTGGTAGCTTATTGTTAAAGTTCTCCGTCAAGCTTTTAGTTACTGTGGCAGACATCAATAAGCCTAAAAGTCCCATTGACCCGTTATAAGCCTTCATTAATATTGTTTCAATTGACGTGTCCCAGTGGAAGCCAAAAGCATTCGGAACGTAAGCAACCAAGATAAAAAAGCTAGAAAAAAGAATTACTGGGATTAAGCTGATGAATCCATCACGGATCGCTCTTAGATAGGGATTATTCGAAATCTTCTCAAAAAAAGGCTTCATTTTTTCAATTTGACCAACAATTGCTTTCATTTTCAATTAACTCCTTTGAATTAAGATTTTTTGTAAATATTGAACAGGTGTTTAATTGTATCTTTCAGTAACATGGTGGTCATTAAGTGGTCCTGGGCATGAACCATAATAAAGCCAACTTCAATGTTCTCCCCACTAGCCTCAGCTGCCAACATCTGCGTTTGCGATTTGTGTGCCTCCATTAAACTTGCGTGAGCTTCTTCAACCAACTGATCCGCCCGATCAAAATTCCCTTGTTCCGCCTCATCAAGCGCTTCCATTAGTTTTGATCTTGCCTCTCCTGCGAACGCCACCACTTCAAAGCCTACCATTGCTGCTTCTTCTTTGTTCATTGTTCTTCCTCCTTTTAGTTCCCCACTCGTCTTTTTTGTTCGATAGTGTTTGTTTTTGTTCTTTACAAACATATAATAGCCCGCATTCCAGCTCTTGTCAACTAATTTCCGTAAAAAAGAACGCTATTTGACAAATATCACCAATCAATTTATGATTAAAACAAACACATATGAACAAAACGACACTTAACATAAAGGGAGTATAGACAGATGCTAAAGGAAGAACGTCAAAAAATTCTATTAGAACTGCTGACAAAAAAGAAAATAGTTAAAGTGACTGACATTACTGAAAAGCTTCAAGTAGCTGACATGACTGTTCGAAGAGACTTTCAAGAATTAGAGGACAAGGGATTAATCATTCGGATACATGGCGGCGCCAAAATGTTGGATAAGGATGAACTAACTTCAATTGAATTGAGTCACCGAGAAAAGAAAAATATTCATCTTACGGAAAAATCCGAAATTGCCCAAACTATCGCTGATCATATCCTTACTGGAGAAACTGTCTTTTTAGGTCCTGGAACAACCATTGAACTTGTTTACGATTACCTAACCGTAGACTACGCAAAAATAGTCACAAACTCTATCCATGTTTTCAATAAATTCAAGCATGACACTCGTTTCGATCTTATTCTTATTGGTGGTGCTTACCGTAGTAAAACTGGTGCTTTTGTCGGCACAATTGCTAATGACTTCATTTCAAGTATCCATGTTCAAAAAAGCTTCATCGGTGTAAATGGTTTGAGCCAAACGACGATTTTCACCTCTAATGAAGATGAAGGTCTAACTCAAAAATACGCACTTAATATCGCCGAAGAAAAGTTCATCATCGCCGACCACTACAAATTAGGAAAAAAAGATTTTTATGGTTTCTATAAGTTAAGCGAAGCGGATTGGTTAATCACTGATTCAGGTATTTCAGCTGAAAAAGAGACTCTTTTTAGCGAGAGCATCCCTCTTTTGCATCAATAGGCAGTAAGACTAAACTCGCGACAAACTGCTTTTCAATTTTCGCTTAGTGTCGACAAAGCTCGTTTGTGCAGCCAGACACCGTTAGCATTCGTTTAAAAAAATTACTATTTTTGAAAAACGTGTACTTTCTTTATATTCAAAAAATCCTTGATCAGATAGTGATGAACGCAATTGTTCGATCTACTGACCAAGGATTTTTATTTTTGATAAAACAGACAGTGCTGCCGATTACTAATTTTCAGTTTGTACTATTTTCATTTTTTTACTGTTAACAAGAGATGCCCCTGCAGCTAAGACCAGCATTAGGATTCCTTCGCCGATAAACAAGCCGCTTTGATTCAATACAGGTAGCATTTGTTGGAATAAAGCAATCGTAATTGGTGCAAATGCCGCTCCTAAATTGAAGGCCATCAGCAGAAGTGAGGTACTTTTTTCCGCATTGTCAGACTGTTGATTTACTTCATTAAATAGATATGGAATGAAGGTACGGAATGATAGACCGCAAAGGATCGCCGCTACTGCCGCTACGATTATGTTAGGAGCAAAGGCTGTCAAGAACATGGATAATGCTAAACCCACGAAAGCCAGCGATAGTGTCCATCGTTTCGTGACAATTACTAAATGACCGAAAATGATTCCAGCTACCATGGCACCTAAGCCCACTAAGGCAATCAAATTGCTACCGGCTGTTGCGCCACCGATTCCTTTAGCTAATAACAATGAAGTGATTTTTACCGTTACTGACATGTAGACGGTCACTACCAGAATCAACAGACCCACATAGCCCCAAACCGCTGAACTAATTTTTGCCTTTGGTGTTTCTGTATTTTTTTGCGGGATTACTGGTTCGACCGCTGGTACAAAGAATGTAAATAACAACAGGACTGGTAAAGCAATTCCGTAGGCTAAAAAGGATACCCGCCAATTTACCATCAGTAATTGTCCCACAGAGAATGTAATCAGCATTCCGCCGATTCCTTCGAAGGAGCTCTGTAAGCCAATCACATTTGCCAAGTCTCTGCCTTTATATAAGTTTCCGGCTAACGAGTACAATAGTGGATTAAACAAACCAATTCCAACACCAAAAACAATTCGACTTAGAAAAAGCAGGAGGAATGATTGCGTGAATACCGGTAAAATTCCAGCGATAAAGACTAGAAAAATACCTAGCTGTACTGTTTGTTTGTACCCGATTCGGCGAGCGATTTTATGGCTAACGAGAATGGTTAAGATAATAAAAAGCGATGGGATCGTCGTTAATAGTTCAACTAAGGTGCCGTTGACTGTGGGATAATTCGCCATAATTGCCGGGATGTTACCAGCAATCGCTCCGCCTGATACGACCAGCAGCGAGACTGATAGTAAGGCTGTTTTAGTTAATTTATGCATAGTTCCTCCTAAAAAATTGTTCAAGTTTGAAAAGTCGAACAACACTAATGATGCATAGAAAAATGCGGCACCGAAGCGCCACATTTTCTGAATTTATTCACCGAAGATTTCTTTTGCCATGTTGAAAGCAGACCAAGCTTTAGGCCACCCAGCGTAGAAGGCTAGATGCGTAATTAATTCTACGATTTCGTCTTTAGTTACACCATTTTGTTTGGCAATATTTAAGTGAGCTTCTAGTTGAGGGGCACCCATTGCCATCAGAGCTGAACAAGTAATCATGCTGCGGTCATGGGCAGATAATTGCTCTTCCCGATCCCAGACTTCTCCAAATAACACATCATCGTTTAATGCTGCAAATTGTGGGGCAAATTCGCCTAAGTTGTCTCTTCCTGCTGTTTGTTTTGCCATGATTATTTTCCTCCTTCAAGTTGGTCGTAAATTTCGTCAGTTACTGGTTCTAACCATTCTGGTCTGCCAGCTGTAATAGCGATGTGTTCAAACCAACTGTCTTTTGCAGCACCGTGCCAATGTTTTACACCATCGTGGGTGACGATTACGTCGCCGGCAGTTAAAAATTGTGCGGACTTGCCATCTTCTTGGTACCAACCTTCGCCGCCAGTTACTAGTAATAATTGGAAGCCATCATGGTGAATGTGCCAGTTATTGCGGCAGCCTGGTTCGAAAGTAACGTTTCCTACACCAACACTAACGTCATGATCTGCGACTAATAATTTTAGATAACTTTGTCCAATAAAATATTGCGCATAAGCATCATTTTTTTCACCGATTGGAAAGATAACTCCGTTTTTTACTTCTTCGTGTTTTGCCATTATAATTCCTCCATTATTTTTCGTTGATTAGCCAATTGTTGATGGCTTTGTCTGCACGATCAACGCGAGATCCGCGAATTGGCAAACCGACTGCAACGACTGCTGTCGGGCAAAGCTGACGTAATTCCTGTTCACTGCTGCCAAGACCACTACCTTCGTGAGTACAAAAAGGGTAAATAGTTTTGCCTGTCCAGTCATTGTCCGTTAAAAATGAACGAACAATTTGCGGGAGACCGCCCCACCAGTTGGGATAGCCCAAAAGGATGGTCTGGTACTGGCTTAAATCTAAGTCTAGAATCGAATAGGCAACGATGGCCTGCTGCTGTTGTTCACGTTCGGCCACCTTGGTTGCTTCTTGATAGTTTTTAGGATAAGGTTCGGCAGGTTGAATTTCAAATAAATCACAGCCTAGCTCTGCGGCAATTTTTTTAGCCGCTGCTTCGGTGTTGCCTACGGTTAATTCTTGAATTTTTCCGTTGACGAAGTTTTCACCCCGTCGCGAAAAATAGATGACTGCTTGCATGGTGTACTGTGCACCTCCCTTATAAGAAAAAGCTGTAAGATGATAGTTTCATCCTACAGCCGATTGAGGTATTCGTCTAATGCTTATTAAATCATAGCACTATGCCTGGAAGGCATGTTTGAAGCGTTGAATCAGTTCTTCTACTACGGGTGTGTGGATGCGGCGTTTCCAAACTAGCAGGCAATGGGTGGCTAACTCCGGCTCTAAAGGAACGAACTTGAATTGCTGCGTGTTGCGATAGGCTGTGGCACCTTCGATGGCTAAAGCCGATCCTACCTGATTTTCCACTAAAGAAAAAATATTAAAGATCAAATTGTAGGTACCTACCACATTCAGATCCTCAAAAGGGGTTCCCAGCCAGCGGGCAATCAGCTCCTTAACTTCCTTGCGGTTGGAGCTCAAAACTGGAATACCCTTCAAGTCAGCTGGAGTGATGGTTGCTTTTTGTGCCAAGAAGGTTTCATTAGACACTAGCAGTCCCCATTTTTCCTTACGAGGAAGCACTAAAGTTTCAAAATTATTCATATCCGTCGGCTCCAACAAAAGAGCCAAGTCCAAAATTCCTTTGTCCAACCGATCCAAAATATCGTCGCTGGTTCCGGTTACTAGATTAAAGCGTACCTGCGGATAATCGCTGATTAATTCTTCGATCATCATGGATAACGTGTCGGAATTATCTGCCTCGACACAGCCAATGGAAAAGGTGCCGCTTAATTGCTTCTTCTGGTTATCCAAAAAAGTCTGCTCCAGCTTATCATTGAGCATCAATATTTCTTCGGCTCGTTCCTTTAAAAAAAGACCTTCTTCTGTCAAAGACAGCTGATTGCGCTCCCGATGGAATAAGGGAACGCCGGTAGTTTCTTCTAGTTCTTTAATTTGGCGGCTCAAGGTAGGCTGGGTGATATTCAACAGCTTCGCCGCCTTTGATATATTTTTTTCTTCGGCTACTGTCCAAAAGTAGCGCAACAATCGAATCTCCATACTCTGCCTCTTTTCGTTTTTCTACTATTATAATAGTAGCACGAATTATTTAGAAAAGGCTTCGCAAAATCGTTTGGCTTAGATGGCACCGACAACTTGGTGAGGTAAATAAGGTTCTTCTAAGTATCGTACTTCCTCAGCGGTTAGCTTTAGCTCTAATGCTGGTAGAGCATCCAGTAAGTGGCTCTCTTTGGTGGCACCGATGATTGGTGCCACCACTGCTTCTTTTTGCAAAAGCCATGCTAAGGCAACCTGTGCCCGTTTGACTTGACGTTTTTCGGCAATTTCTGCCACCCGCTCAACGATCTGTTTGTCCTGATCAGCGGTTTTGTCGTATTTTGATTTTGCGACCGTATCAGTTAAGAAACGTTTGGTGGTGGCTTCCCAATCTCGGGTTAAACGACCGGCTGCTAACGGACTATAAGGGGTTACGGCGACTTTTTGATCTTCGCATAGCGGCAGCATTTCTCGTTCTTCTTCTCGATACAATAGGTTTAAGTGATTTTGCATCGAAACAAATTTGGTCCAACCATTTTTATCAGCGACTGCTTGAGCTTTGGAAAATTGCCACGCATACATCGCTGATGCACCAATGTACCGAACTTTGCCTGATTTTACTAGGTCATGAAGAGCTTCCATTGTTTCTTCGATCGGGGTATTATAATCCCAACGGTGAATGATGTATAGATCCACATAATCCATTTGCAAACGTTCTAGACTTTGATCGATTTCATGGAAGATAGCTTTACGGGATAGACCTCCGCTGTTGGGGGCTTTTTTCATGGTAGAAAATAGTTTCGTCGCCACGACGATTTCATCACTGTTGGCATATTCCTTCAACACCGTTCCTAAAATCCGTTCGCTCTCACCATAAGAATAAATATTGGCGGTATCGAAAAAGTTAATACCTAAGTCCAGCGCTTTTTTGATCACTGGGCGACTTTCGTCTTCTCGTAACGCCCACTCGTGAAACCCGCTATCAGGATCACCGAATCCCATCGCACCTAAACAAAGCTGGGAAACCTCCATACCGGTATTGCCAAATTTTACGTAGTCCATGTACATTCCTCTTTTCTTTTGATAAGCCTA
This sequence comes from Enterococcus sp. AZ109, assembly GCF_051714625.1. NCBI lineage: Bacteria > Bacillati > Bacillota > Bacilli > Lactobacillales > Enterococcaceae > Enterococcus > Enterococcus sp. AZ109. The sequence goes on from NZ_JBIOSF010000001.1 coordinate 1,389,911, forward strand.
GTCTACGCCTTCGAGTAAACTCTAAGTCAATAGAAAAAATCTATACTCGGTGAAAGTTTATTCTTCCACCGAGTATAGATTCCTTTAACCAACTGCTTGTTTTTCAGGTATTGCTAAATTGTCACTGGTTAAATCTTCGCCATTGGTTTCAATGACTTTTTTATACCAGTAGAAGGATTTTTTCTTAGTTCGTTCCAAAGTGCCGTTTCCTTCATCGTCGCAATCCACATGGATAAAGCCGTAGCGTTTACTCATTTGTCCAGTACTAGCTGCAACTAAGTCCACACAGCCCCAAGTCGTATAGCCTAAAAGTTCAATCCCATCGATTTCCACCGCATCAGTGAAGGCTTCGATGTGCTGACGCAAGTAGTTAATGCGGTACTCATCATCCACAAAGCCATTTTCATCCGGTTGATCGATGGCCCCTAAGCCATTTTCTACGATAAATAAAGGTTTTTGGTAGCGATCATACATTTGATTCAAAGCATTTCTTAACCCCATCGGATCAATTTGCCAACCCCATTCACTAGAGGCCAAGTTCGGGTTTTTAATCGTAGCGAAAATGTTCCCAGTGGTTTGTTCGTAATCTTCGGAATGGGCACTGACCGTCCGTGAAGAATAGTAAGAGAAGGAAACAAAGTCCACTGGTGCAGATGCCAAGATTTCTACATCCTCTGGCTCAATCACAATGTTTAAGCCTTCCCGTTCGAATTTCTTCAAGGCATAATTCGGGTATTTCCCACGAGCTTGCACGTCGATGAAGAAATAGCCTTCTCGATCTCGGTCAATTGCTTCTTTGTAGTCTTCTGGGCGACAGGTATACGGATAGTGATTACCACCAGCCAGCATACAGCCTACTTGATTTTTCGGATCGATCTCATGAGCCAGTTTCGTAGCAATGGCACTAGCCACCAGCTGATGATGGGCCGCTTGGTATTTGACCTCTTCGTGATTTTCCCCTTCTTCAAAGACAATTCCGCCGCCGACAAAGGGCTGATGCAGTAAAATATTGATTTCATTGATGGTCAACCAATAGTTAACCAAACCTTTGTAGCGTTTCAAAACCGTTTCGGCATAGCGAGCGTAAAAATCAATCATCTTACGATTGCGCCAAGAGCCGTATTCTTTGATTAAATGCAAAGGCACATCAAAGTGGGCAATCGTAACTAATGGTTCGATGTTGTATTTTCGCAGTTCTTTGAAAATCTCTTCGTAAAAAACTAACCCTGCTTCATTTGGCTCTTGATCATCGCCATTTGGAAAAATCCGTGACCAAGACAACGACATCCGATAAACCTTGAAGCCCATTTCGGCAAACAGCTTGATGTCTTCCATGTAACGGTGGCACATATCAATGGAGCGTTTGGCAGGATAGAAATAATTCTCCTGCCACTCTAACATTTTCATTGTGCCGGCTGCGATTTTTTTACGATCTGGACCGCAGGGCAGTACATCAATATTGGCTAAACCTCGGCCGCCTTCTAATACGCCGCCTTCTACTTGATTGGCAGCAGTGGCGCCGCCCCACAAAAAGTTATCTGGTAATCCCATAGTTTTTTCGCTCCTCTATACTTGAATCGTTAACATGACGTTGTCGATATTTTTCAATCCTAAGCTGTCTAATTTTACTTCTTTATAGTTGGCGGTATTGGTCACTACTACCGGTGTTTGGGTAGTGTAGCCTTCTGCCCGAATCTTGTCTAAGTCAAAGGTTAGCAATGTTTGTCCGCGCGTTACTTTGTCTCCTTGGGCAACTAACGCGTCAAAGTATTTACCGTTTAGTTCTACAGTATTCAATCCTACGTGAATCAATAATTCCACACCATTTTCACAACGTAAGCCAATTGCATGTTTCGTTGGGAATAAGCTAACTACTTCCCCATCAAAAGGTGCGACAATTTTTCCTTCGGTTGGTTCAAAGGCTACCCCTTGTCCCAGCATACCGGTTGAGAAGGCTTCGTCTTTCACTTCAGACAAGGGCATCATTTCGCCGTTAATTGGACTGTTGATTAAAATTGAATCGACTTCAATCACTGAATTGGTGGTTTTTTCTTGAACTTCTTCGCCTTTTTCAAAACGTAGACTTAATAGGTAGGTAGCAATCGCTGTCGTAACCATCGTAATAACAATCGCGATCAAAATGTTGATTAAGTTAGAGATATCTTCCCCAATGTACAAAGGAATCGCTGGTAAACCAGATGAGCCGGTCGCAAAACGAGAGGCTCCACTAACACCGGCGTATAGTCCGCCTAATCCGCCACCAATCATAGTTCCGATCAAGGGATATTTTTTCGGTAAAGCTACCCCGTACAAGGCTGGTTCCGTAATTCCCATTAATGCTGTAATTCCAGCAGAAACAGCCACTTGCTGTTCTTTTTGCACTTTGGTTCTGCGGCTGGCAACCAAGGAAGCAATCCCGGTAGCGATATTTGAAACCATTGCACCTGGTCCAAAAATGTTGGCATAACCAACGGAAGTTAATTGAATAACGTCCAATGGTCCAATACTTGTATGAATCCCAAACATTACCATAATCGGCAACAGTGTACCGACGATTACTGCTGGTGCCCATGGTGCAACTGCGCGAATGCCGTTAAAGCCGGCTGCGATAAATTCACCTACGTATGAGCCTAATGGTCCAACCGCAACCAAAGCGACGATCCCGGTTATCAGGATAGTAAACATTGGAACAAAAACAATCTTCACGGCATTTGGAATGATACGGTTGAAGAATTTTTCAATAAAGGACTGGACAATGACAATCAATAGAATCGGAATAACACTTGCGCCGTAGCCGACTAGACGAACGGGCATTGCGAATAATTCGACTGGATTGCCTTCTGCGATCATTGCCGCAAAGTTCGGATGCAATAGAACACCGGCTAAGGCCATCGCTAAGTAAGGGTTACATTTTAATTTTCGGGCAGCGGTATTAGCTAGGAAAAAGGGCAAGAAATAAAACACTGCGTCTGCCATAAAATTAACAATGTAGTAAGTTTGGCTTTCGTTAGAAACAAGATCGAATAAGACAAGTAAGGCTAAAAGTGCTTTGATCATCCCAGCACCACTCATGGCGGGAATAATTGGACTAAATGAGGTAGAAATGAATTCGATCCCCAAGGTTAAAAAGTTTTTCTTTTTGCCGTCACCGGTATCAACGACTTCTTCTAATTCACCTAACTGAGCTTTAACATCTTCATAGACTTCGCTGACATGGGTACCAATGACAACTTGGAATTGACCGCCGCTGTCAATCACACCTGCGACACCGTCTAATTGACCTAATTGCTCTTTGGCAGCTTTCGTTGTGTCAGCTAAGTCAAATCGCAAGCGAGTTTGACAATGGATCAGATTTTTCACATTTTCTTTCCCACCAACAAGTTGGATAATTTCTTTTGCTAGTTTTTCATATTTACCGGACATTTCTTTCACTCCTTATATTTTCCTGCGCGCTTCGTACTCTTAATATAAGGTCACTGGTATCCGCTTTCAATGATTTCGAGGGAACCTGGTCCACAGTTTCACCTTTTCCTTTATTTCTAATAGAATTAGTGAAACTAGTTGAAACTTTTTTGCTATACTAGCCTTAATAAGTGATGATGAAAGGAGCCTGTTGCGATGAAGCTGCTTCAAAGGATCGAAGAATATACGATCACCCAAAGAGATTCCAAACAGCAAATTGCCGAGCTGCTGCTGGAGCATAAGAAAGACATTCAAAGCTATTCGATGGAAAAGATTGCCAAAGAGTCCTTCTCATCAAAGTCGGCGTTAGTCCGTTTTGGCAAATCGCTGGGCTTTGCCGGCTGGAAAGATTTTTTCCAAGCGTTGATCGAAGAAATCCATTATGAAGAAAAACATTATTCCAATATCGATCCCAATATTCCTTTTGAGCAGGATGACTCTTATGGGGAAATTATCCAAAAAATTGCGACGATTCAAATAGAAAGTATTCAAGATACTGCCGATCTCATCGATGAAAACATGTTGGATGATGCGGTAGCCATTTTATTGAAAGCCCAACGCATCGTCTTATTAGGCGTTAGTCCCAACAATTTGCTGGGGGAGGTTTTTCGCCGCAAGATGGCGACGCTCGGACGCAGTATCGATGTGATACAAAGTGGTGAAATCGGGATGATCTCCCATTCTTTGACGAAAAAAGATGCGGCGATTATTGTCTCCTATTCGGGAAATGATGCTGGCAGAGAACCGATGCGCTTTATTTCGGTCATGAAGAAAAATGGCGTGATGCTGATTGGTTTAACTAGCGAAGGGGATAATTATATTCGTAAAGAAATTCCAACCGTTTTAACCATTTCCTCCAGAGAACGGCTGTTCAAAAAGATCAGCAACTTCTCCACTGAAGAATCGATTCTGTTTTTATTGAATATTTTGTACGCTGGCTATTTTTCAAAAAATTATATTCGCAATTATACTTTTAAGGTAGGAAATTCGATTACGTTAGAAGAATCGCGGAAAACCAGTCAGCGGGAATTGAAGGAGTGAGTTAAAAACGAAGTTAGGATCAGCGATGATCGCTCGCTTCGTTTTTTACTGCCGATCGTGAGTGTGACTCTCGCCCGTTTCTATAGAAGAAACACGTAGATTGCTATTAAACCGGGTTATTTGTCACTTGTCATTGACCTTTCCTTTTGGTTAAATTATGATTATATAAATATGAATAAATTTTAATTAAAGGGGTGGATACAAACGGTGACTTCTAAACAGCAAAAAGTTAGTTTTTTATCAATTTTCAAAATGTCAGGTGCGATTATTGCGTTCTTTATTGGTTCAGGTTTTGCTAGTGGTCAAGAAATTGTCCAATTCTTTACGGCTTATGGTCAAATGAGTATTATTGGCACGTTGATCAGCATGGCACTTTTTTCCTTAGTCGGGTTGATTGTGATGAAGTATGGATTTGTTACGCGTAAAGAGAAAGTTGATCCGTTTCGGCATTTTTGTGGTCGGATTTTCGGAAAATTCATGCAATTTTTTACTCCAGCTTTTTGTTTCGCCGTAGCGGTGATCATGATTTCTGGAGCTGGTGCGACCTTTGAGCAGTATTTTAATCTGCCTAGTTTGATTGGAACCGTGGGAATGTCTTTACTAGTATTGGTTTCTACGATGTTTGGCTTACGCCGTCTAGTCGATGTCATCGGCTACTTGGGTCCTTTAACGATTTTCTTCACGATTTTTATTGGAGTCGTTACAATTATTCGTCATCCGCTGGATCTTTCAGTATTAAGTCAGCAGATGGATCAGGCTACCAATGTGGCTTATGGCTTTGGTAACTCTAGAAATTATTGGCTAGGCGCCAGTGTTTTGTTTGTCAGCTATAATATCGGTTGTGGCATCCCCTTTGTGGCAGCTTTAGGGAAAACGGCTAGTTCAAAAAAAGAAGCGATTCTGGGCGGCATTTGTGGAGGAGTGGCTTTGATGCTAGCGGCTTTAGTGTTAAATATTGCGCTGTTAGGTTATTACAATGAGGCTGTTACCTTGGAAGTCCCGGTACTGTTCTTAGCGGAACAAATTTCACCAGCTGTTTCTTTGTTTTTCTCTTTTATCTTATTAGGAGAAATTTTTAGTACGGCGGCTCCTATGATTTGGACGACTGCCAATGCCATTTTGGGCGAACAGGCCGATCAAAAAAAATATCGGATTTTAATTTTTGTCTTAGTTTTTGCATGTTTAATCGGCGGCCAATTGCCTTTCGGTCAGCTAGTCGGAACGATTTACCCGTTTAGCGGCTTTATTGGCTTAGCCTTAATTGTTTGTGTACTTGGTTCAGAATTAGCACGAATTATCAAAAAAGGGAAGTAGGGATAAGGATGAAAGTTGTATTAAATGGTCAATTAGTTGAACGTGAGGAAGCCAAGGTAGATATTGAAGACCGCGGTTATCAATTTGGTGATGGCATTTATGAAGGCATTCGCGTATATCATGGAAAAATGTTTACCTTCGATGAACATATGGCTCGTTTGTACCGGAGCGCTAAATTAATTGATTTGGAGATTCCTTATACAAAGGATGAATTGGAAGAGCAGCTGTATGCCATGCTTGAAGCGAACCAACTAGACAGCGGGGTTGTTTATTTGCAGGTCTCTCGTGGAACACAAGCGCCACGAAATCATGTGTATTTGCCAGAAACAAAAGCCGTCTTAATGGCGACTTCCATGGCTGCTCCTCGTGATCCGGCCGCTTTCGAAAAAGGGATTACTGCTGTTACAGCGGTAGATGATCGCTGGTTGCATTGTGATATTAAGAGTTTGAATCTGTTAGGTAACATCATGGCAAAAAATCAGGCGGCCAAAGCGGGCGCCGACGAAGCTATTTTGTATCGCGATGAGAATCATGTAACTGAATGCTCTCATTCCAATGTCTCTATCATAAAAGACCGCACGTTGATTACCCATCCTGCTGACAATTTAATTTTAAACGGAATTACCCGTCAGACTATTTTAAAGCTGGCAAAAGAAAATGATATTGCGATTGAGGAACGGATTTTTTCAGTAGACGAGCTTAAAAATGCCGACGAAGTCTTTATTTCCAGCATTATGGCAGAAGTAACGCCTGTCACAGCGATTGATGGCGAAACCATCGGCGACGGCAAACGTGGCCCTCTTTCCGCCGAGTTGGAAGAGTATTTTGTAGCTGAAATTGAGAAAAATTGCGGGATTACCTTATAAATCAAGCTTCGTATTAGTCCTCGTTAACAAAAAGAAAGAGGCTGTGACATAAAACGTCATAACCTCTTTTTAATGCAAAAACGCTGAAATAGCTTGCTGATTTTGTTCCAATTCTAGCTCTAGCACACTACCAGAAGGCGTATCATCATTGTAGTTCCAGCTACCTTCTACCGGTATCGAGAGCGTTTTAAGCGATTGCTGCTCCCCTTTAATAAAATCTAATCCACAAGCAAGTAGGACTTTGTTTGGTAGATTCGTTTCAATACTCCCCATTAGTTTACCAATTGTTTTTGGCAATTTTAGGAGAGTTGTGACTTCTTTAGCTTGTTGGCTCAAGGCTTCCACTACTTGTTGTTGCCGCTTGATCCGACCGAAGTCTCCTTCCCCATCCCCACGGTAGCGAGCGTACTGCAATAACGTATTGCCATCCATCTGCTGTTTCCCTTTATTAATTTCCACTCCGTCTAATTCAAAGGACTCCTGGGCATCTAGAGTGACTCCTTTGGGGAAGAGTTCATTGATACAATCGACAAACTTGTCAAAAGTCATACTGATATAATACGGCGGTTCCACCGAAAAATTTTGCTTTAAGGTTTCTTCCAGCAAGGGGATTCCGCCATAAAAGTAGGCGGCGTTAATCTTGTCCTTATCATATCCGGGAATTTCCACGTAAGAATCTCGCATGATGGAGACTAGCTTAGGCTGCTTAGTCTCACGATTGTATTGAGCGATCATCAGACTGTCTGAACGACCACTCTTGTCATCTGGTCGTGCATCGGAGCCAACTAATACAACATTAATAACTGAGGGGATGCCCTCAGGTACCGGCAGAGCTGAAGAGTCTTTCGTTGGCTTCGTCTGCTTTTCAGTCGAAAAACCGTGGATAAACTCAAAGGAAGTAAACCCTACTACTGCCACTAAAAGCGTGAGTATAATAATGATCGCTGTCTGTCGTTTATTCATTTGTTGTTCCTTTCTATTGAAGAGAAACGCTCGCTTGAAAATTCGCAGACGATCCTTTATGCTAATTCAAGCTGAGAATTTCTCAGTCTATCCCTTTTGTTTGCGGGTCGAATGAGCGGCAACTCTTCGGCCCGCTTTTTTCCATTCCTAAAACGATTCCTAGCCCCAAACATACGGTAATTAAAGATGTCCCTCCTTGACTCAAAAAGGGTAACGGAATCCCTGTCAACGGCAACATTCCAATAGCTGCCCCGATATTTTCCACCGTTTGAAACACCAGCGAAAAAACCAGCCCTACCGAAAAATAAAGCGCAGCTCGTTTATTGGTTTGCATTCCTGCCACCAACAGTTGATAAAATAGGTACACGTACAAAAATAGGACGCCGCTGCTGCCGATAAAGCCAAATTTTTCACCAATAACGGTAAAAATCATATCAGACTCTCTGACTGGGACATAGACCCAGGCGGCATCGCCAGCTTTTCCAGTAAATCCACCGGTAGCGATCGCCAGCATACTGCGAACCTGTTGAAACGAGATAGAGTCCTGATATTTTTGAGGGTCTACCCATGCTTCAATCCGATTTAGCTGGTATTCCTTGAAATGCAAAACTTTTAGAATCGCTCTTCCCCATTCAGTGAAAACGAAAAGCAGCAAGCAGCTGCCTAGCACAGCCAATAAACCTGCTAAGCAAAATAAAATCCGCTTATTAACTCCCGCAATAATAAACAGTGCTCCTAAAATGCAGACGAATACCAGACTCGTGCCAAAATCCCGCTGCAAAAACATTAAAAGAAAGGTCGGTAAAGCAAGCAACAAGCTTTTTTGCATATAGCGCCAGTCAGACTGCCACGTTCGATTTTGGGTTCTCTGCTCATAATGTAAGGTGCAATGGACCAGCATTAAGATAAAGGTAATTTTCATCATTTCAGAGGGCTGCAGCGTTAGCGGTCCGATTCTCAGCCAGCGTTTGGTTCCTGTTAATTCAAACATGGCTGGGTCATAATACCACTGCAGCAGCACCATGACTCCTAGCGAAAGTCCATACCATAGCGGTGCATATTTCACGAGAAACGAAAAAGGTAAGCGACGAGCTGTTAGCAAAGTGGCTAATGCTAACCCACTAAAGATCAGCTGCTTAACTACAATCGGTTGTACCAATTTCCCTTCTAGCACAGCTGTCTGATATTGCACCCAAATGCTCAGCAGCAGGAATAAAAAAATCGGCAGCAGCAACGCATCATTCCATTCTTTTCTTCTTAGCATAGGGCACCTCCTTTGCTGAAATATTCAAGGCAATCCCGATACAGAAAGAAAGAATCAAATAACTGGTTCCACCATAACTAATGAAGGGCAAAGGAATCCCAGTCATCGGAATAAGCCCCAATATGCTGGCAATATTAATGCTCGTTTGTGCCAATAGCAATGTGCCGATTCCTAATAAAACCAACGCCGCTTGATGATTTTCACAACGGGTACTTATTTGGAATAAGCGTAAGCATATCAGAAATAACAAAAACAAAATTCCGATAGCTACAATGAGTCCCAATTCCTCAACGATGATGGAAAAGATAAAATCCGTTTCAGCTTCCGGTAAATAGCCATTTTTCGTGATACTGTTGCCGATACCCCGCCCGAAGAACCCTCCGTTATACAGAGCATAGTAAGAATTACTCATTTGATAACCCACACCATTGATATCTGCAAACGGGTTACCTGCGACCGCAATCCGCTCATACACATGTTGAAAAAGGTGAGGCAATAATTGGAACTTACCCAAGAGCAGGACAATTCCAGAAACAGCACTCATTAGAATAACCGCACCCACCCCTAAGATCAGACCAATATCAACGGCTATCGCTGATGACCAAAATAAAACCCCCGCAATAACCAAAATCAAGACAGCTCCTGCTACCTTAGGCTGAACCAGAATTAAGAGCATCAGAAACAGCGTAACGAAGATTGGTGCCCGTAATTCTTGCTTTGTCTGCAACGGATTGCGGAAATAGTAGCTTAAATAAAAAATCAACGCGATATTGGCAAGCTCAGATGGCTGAAACTGGATGCCAAAAATAGAAACCCAGCGTTGCGCACCATTAACAGTTACGCCAAATAAATGAACTTTTACCAATAGAAGCAACAGTGCCGAACAACCTAACAATAGCTGAGCCATTCGCAGCGTTAAAAAATGCGACAGCTTGATGGAGAATGTTAGAGCAATAACCAACCAGCTTAATCCCATAAAAATTAGTTGCCGATAGAACAAGCTCTGTGGATTTTCACCAGCAATCATTAGACGATAAGAACTGGCACTGTAAACCTCTAAAAGACCGATTGTGCTCAGGACAGCATACGGTCCTAAAATCCACCAATCGATCTTTTTTATCTGCTGCATCGTTTCACCTCCTTTAACAACTATTAGGTGAACACGAGCGGTTATTTATACTTTTTAGAATCCATACAAAAAAGGTCAGAAACCTTTTCGAACAAGAATTCTGACCAAGCGTCATCTCATCGTCCGAGTTTTAGCACTATACAACGTAAAGACCTGGGTCTTAGCTATTTTTGAAAAGCCTTAATCCGACAATTCCTGTTTTACCCGTTGGCATCTTTCGATGTTTCTGAGCAATAGCTTGTGTTTGTATAGGAGCCTCACCTAACAAGGTTGTTGCTATTTTATTTTCACGACCTCATCTTACTCTTAGGCAGGACTAAGTTGCAACCAAAAACCGAAATTCCCCCTTGAATTTACTCTTTCTTAATAACAATGAAGAAAAGATAAAAGAACGATTATATATTTTATAAAATAAGGAAATCTATTTTCACATCAGAAAAACCAGAGTGATGCTCATTGGATACTTTCGATTAGCACTAAGTTAGCATTAGAAAAAAATCTATTATGCCAGGGCAAATGAGATAAAAGCCCTCATCACAAAAATCATAACAATAACTATTCATTTCATTCATAATCCCCAAAACTCAATAATAGGTATTCGATAACAAATTATAAAAGACCACGGAATTTCAAAATAAATAACAATTAAAACGAAGGCGACCTATTTACTATCCTACTTATTGTGCTAAACTAAGGAAAACTAGATTAAGGAGATATTGAATTGGAAGAATTAGTTTTGGTATTACCGGAAACCTGTTTAGAAAAAGCAGTCCTCACTTTTAAGCAAGAATTTTTTGATCAGGATGAGCCAGTAATCCTGGTAGTGGTTTGTTGGATCAGATGAATTATCAAGACTGGTTAGTGTACACTCGAAATAGTCGTAGTGAAGAAACTCGTCAGTCAAATTGGGTGCCGTCTACGGTCTTCTTTGCTCTGCGCAAAAGTGACCACAAGATTATTGGCATTATTGATATTCGTCATCACATTGACCATCCACTTTTACGCAACTACGCTGGACACATCGGTTATGCGGTTCGGCCAACAGAACGGCGGAAAGGTTATGCGACAGAGATATTAAATCTGGGGTTAGGATATGCTGAAATATTGGGGCTATCTGAGGTAATGCTGGGATGTCACGCTGATAATCTTGGTTCTATCCGAACGATTGAGCAAAATAGTGGGGTGTTGATCGAAGAAAAAATGAATGATGCTGGACAAACAGTTTGCCTTTACTGGATTCAGCTAGGAAAAACACAAAACAATCAGTCTGTCGAAGAACAATAAGCACATCTTTTTGCTATCGTATCGATTTTTCACTCGTTCCTACAATTGAAAACAGCACTACAAAAGAGACCCTATCAGCATTTTCTCTGATAGGGTCTGGAATCTTATTTTGAATTGGTTGCTGAAACAATCAGCATCATTGGTCGTCTAAATTCATCTTTCATCCCCGGGATATCCAGCATATTCTCCGGCGGTGTCGGCTCAACGATTCGATCAATGGTGAAACCATTCGTCAACAAACCGTCTAAATAGGTGGTCAAGGTTTTATGGTATTTCGTGACCTCACTGCCTAAGAAATGAGCGGAACGCTTGCCTTCATAAAAGTAATTATCCACCGGAAAATGAGCGATTTCACCAGTTTCATCATAGTACCAATCCTGAGTGCCATAAGCGGTAAACACCGGATGTTCCACTGAAAAAATAAATTGTCCACCTGTTTTTAAATAGGCATGAACATTTTTTGCCACTACCTCAAATGAGGGGATGTAATGAAACGCTAAAGAACTGATCACTACGTCAAATTGGTCAGCTGTAAAAGAAGCTTCTTCTATGCCTTCTTGCAAGTAGGTAACATTGTCATAAGGGGTCTGCTGTCTGGCTACTTCCAACATTTTCTCAGAGATATCCACTCCTGTAACAGCTTTAGCCCCATGCTCCGCAGCATAGATACAATGCCAGCCATATCCGCAGCCTAAATCAAGGACAGTCTTGTCTTTAAAATCTGGTAACAGCTCTTTTAACGTCTGCCATTCACCCGCACCATCCAAGCCTTTTTTACTACGTTCCATTTGGCTGTAGCTTTCAAAAAATTCTTCGTTGTCATAAATATTGTTTGTCATTTTCATTTCCTCCATGTAATTGAAATTATTGGTTGGCTATTACATGGAGTTCCTCTCTTTTGTGGGCAATCATCGTTCCTCGCTCCTTTCAATCATGCCGTGCGCATGTTTTTTTCTTACCCACAGTTTAACACATTTTGTACCAGATAAGACTAAGCAAGGTGCTGAACAATTTCTTGTGCGATTTCTTGCGGACAGCGATTGGAGGTGTCCACGGTAATTTTTGCTAATTGTTCGTAGAATCTTTCTCTCGAGTGGAACAATTGCTTGATCTCACTGTCGTTTTTATTGGCTGCATTAGGACGAATATTTTCTTCATCATTGCGAATACGGTCAATTAAGATCTCAGGGTCAGCTTTTAAGTAAATCACTTTTTTGTCCGCTAATACTTGTTGATTTTCTTCCTGCATGATTACCCCACCACCAGTTGCGATGACCGACTTTTGAGTGATGGCTTCTTTTAACAATTTTGTTTCATGCTCACGGAAAGAGGCTTCGCCGTGTTTTTCGAAGTATTGACTGATGGAGCCGATACGTTCAACTAATACATCGTCCATGTCCACTCGTTGACAATTTAATAAATTCGCTACCTCATGACTGATTGTTGTTTTTCCTGCGCCCATAAAGCCGATTAAAATAATAGATTCCATTGTGTTTTGCTCCTTTTTTTATGATCATTTTTTATGCTAGTAAGTATTCTTTTAATTCAGGCAGAGGAACGGTATGGATTTGACTCTTCCCGATATCCTCTACAAGTACAATATGAATCTTGTCTCCGCGAACCTTTTTATCATGTAAAATTGCTTGGTAAATTTTATCCGGATTCCAAGGTGTATAGGCAGAAGGCAACTGAAACTTCTCCACCATTTGTATGATTTCTTCAGTTAGCTGACTTCTGCATAAGCCTTTTTTTCAGCACCTCGGGTCATTTGGACCATCCCCAGCGAAACAGCCTCCCCATGGCTGATCATTTCGTAATTTTCACTCGCTTCTAACCCATGGCCGATTGTATGGCCGAAGTTCAGTAGCAGGCGATCTGCCTGATCGAATTCGTCTCTTTCCACTAAAGTCTTTTTGACCTTTAGGGCTTTTTGGATGATGCTTTCGCTCTGGGCCATGATATCGTCTAGCTTAGTTAAATGACGTAATTGCTTCCATAAATTTTTATCTTGAATGAGGGCACATTTGATCACTTCCGCCATCCCTTCAGACAGTCTTCTTTCCGGTAATGTTTTTAACGTATTTGGATCAATCAGTACGCCATCTGGTTGAGCGAAGGTACCGATTAAGTTTTTGGCTTTTTCGCAATTCACACCGGTTTTTCCTCCGATACTGGAATCAACTTGTGCCAACAATGAGGTAGGCACTTGGATGAAGGACAACCCACGCATGTAAGTTGAAGCGACAAATCCGGTTAAATCACCGATTACGCCTCCCCCTAAGCCGATTAATGAATCACTCCGACTGAAATCGTGAGCTGTTAGGAAATCGTAAATCTCATTGGCAGTTGCCAGTGATTTACTTTTCTCGCCAGCGTCAACTACGTAAGGATGAACCTCGTAGCCTTGAATACCTAAGTATTGCATCACGGTTTCCCCGTAAAGAGGAAACACGTTAGAGTCACTGATTAGGGCAATTTTTCGTTGGGTCCAAAGTTCGCCTGTCCAGCTGCCGATTTTTTTTAAGGCATCTTTTTGGACAAGAATTTCATAGCTTTTGCTAGGTAAGTTGATATTTAGCATACGATTTCCTCCTTCGATAATTCATTAATTTGTTGCATTGCTTCAGTTAATACTTGTACTTCCTTCATCATTTGCAGGTAATTCTTTTCGTTCAAGGATTGATCCCCATCTGACCATGCATTAATTGGATCAGGATGGATTTCGACGATCATTCCGTCAGCTCCGCTGGCAACACCCGCTCGAGCCATTGGTGAAACCAAATCCCAGATTCCTGTACCGTGGCTCGGGTCCACGATGACTGGGAAATGGCTCAACTTTTTAATTAATGGGACAGCACTTAGATCCAGCGTGTTTCGAGTCGCTCGTTCGTAAGTGCGAATGCCGCGTTCAATGAATAAGATGTTGAAATTTTGCTGCACCGCAATGTATTCGGCTGCATTCAACCATTCTTCAATCGTACCGGAAATGCCACGTTTTAAGCCGATTGGTTTGCCGGTTTTACCAACTGCTTCTAATAAACGGAAGTTTTGCATGTTGCGGGCCCCAATTTGAATGACATCGGCGTATTGAGCAACTACATCAATGTGGGCTTCATCCATGACCTCAGTGATGACTTTTAAGCCATGAGCATCGGCAGCTTTACGCATCATGATCAATCCATCTTCCCCTAATCCTTGGAAAGCGTAAGGTGAAGTACGTGGCTTGTAGGCACCCCCACGAAGAATTTTTGCTCCGCCAGCCTTAGCCATTCTCGCTGCTTCCATGATTTGCTCTTCTCCTTCAACGGAACAAGGACCTGCCATTGTTACGAAGCTGCCATCACCAATCTTGACACCATCTACATCTACCACCGTGTTTTGTGGATGGAACTCACGGGAAGTCAGCTTGTAGCTGTTAGTGATTGGCACTACCCGATCAACTGATGGGTACCGCTGGAATGACACGGTCTGAAGAATTTCTGGATCTCCCAATAGTCCTAAAACAATCCGATCTTTTCCATGATTTACTTGTACGCCTAACCCTTTTTCTTTTATTTTATTGATAATCGGCAACAATTCGCTTTCAGTTACCTCTTGCTTCATAATTAAAATCATTTCATCCACTCTCCTATTTTAGAATTTCCGCTGCTAACAACGGTCGAATAATTTCTACTGGCATATCTTGATCTGTCCATAGTTTAAAGGCAGCCGCTCCTTGATGAAGCAACATCCCTAAGCCGTTAATTGCGATAGCTCCTTTAGCTTCAGCTGCTTTAAGCAGAGCTGTTTGTGCCGGGTGATAAATGACATCAAAGACTGGTAAATCACTTCTCAGCAGATCAGCGTTTGGAATGGGCATTTGCTCTGGATCGGGGTCCATTCCAACGTTTGTTCCATTGATTAGTAGATCACTGTCAGCTAACGAACGACTCAATTGCTCTTCATCCTGCAGATCATAAAGGGTTAAGTGGCAATTCGTTTCTTCTTCGATTCGTTTTAATTTTGGTTCGATGGTTTGATAGAAGGAATCTTGAATATTAAAGACATCAATTGCCTTGGCACCGTCTAGAGCAGCCTGGGTAATAATCGCAGTTGCCGCACCACCAGCACCTAAGATCGTTACTTTCTTGTCTACTACTGTCAAGTTATGTTCCTTCAAGCTTTCCAAACAACCTATCCCATCGGTTGTATGTCCGATTAATTTACCGTCTTGGTTAACAATGGTGTTAATCGCACCAATCAGACGAGCCGCCTGACTTAATTCATCCATGTGTTCCACAGCTGCCATTTTGTGAGGCATTGAAAGATTCACGCCGAGCATTTCTAAATCGCAAATCGCTTGAATCGAACGGCCCAACGTCTCAGGCTGCACATCAAAGCTAAGATAGACGGCATCAATTCCTAACTCGCGAAACGATGTCGTATGCATCGTTGGCGAAAAGCTGTGTCTAGCTGGCAATGCATATAAACCAGCCAATCTAGTTTGTCCCGAAATTGCTTTTTCCATACCTTACCTCCTGATTTTTCGTGAATTTGTTCGCCAAAGTAACAAAAAAGACTCATTGTAGATGAAAAATCTACAATGAGTCTTCTGCTCCCGAAAATTGGGTAAAGAAAAAGCCACTATAGATAAATTCATCTACGTGGCGAAAGTCATCTCAAACTTCTTTAGCCATCATAGATACAAACTGGTTGTCCGTTTGCATCCATGAGTGCATGAACACAAACCTATCTAAAATAGCTAAAGTAATAAGTATTCAGTTGTGTATTAATATTTTTAATCATATCAATCGCTCCAAACTGTTTTTTAAGATTGGGTTAATTCTAGATGTGTTTATTCTAATTGTCAAGCGTTTTAATTAAAAAAATTTAAGACAACTCAGAAATTGCACTGATTTATGTGAATGAAATCACGTTTAAACCTTGATACAAAAGTATTTTAAAACTAGTCAAACAGCCAGAAAAAAATATCAAAAAAACATGGATTAGCGAAGGAATTAGCAAAAACAATGGCAAATAGTTCGTTAATTGCTATAATAGTTACGTACCTTTTTTAAAAAGCGTAAAAGGAGTTTTCTCAAAATGATTTTTCAAATTAAAGAAACCAAGGATTTAACCGCCGAAGAGCTGCTGGCTATATTAATTGAACGAGTAGCAGTATTTGTCGTAGAACAAGAGTGTCCTTACCAAGAAGCTGACGAAGAGGATAAAACTGCCTTGCACGTTTGTCTGTCTGACGAAACTGGTTTAAAAGCTTACGCTCGAATCATCAATCGGGGAGATTGTGTAACCTTTGGTCGGGTCTTAGTCGTCCAGTCTGCTCGTAAGCAAAAGTTGGGGCAGCAACTGGTTCAACGGGTACTGGAAGAAATACAGCAACGATTCCCAGAAAAGCCGATCACGATTTCAGCACAAGCTTATTTGCGAAAATTTTATGAGTCATTTGGTTTCAAAGTGGTATCTGATATTTATTTAGAGGACAACATCCCCCATATTGACATGAGTTTAACCATTTAAGCAATGAGGTTGTGACATACCTCCATGGCGCAAGCGCCACAAAACTGAATGAAAAAAAGTGTCGACCTCATTCCTACTTCCTGTCATAATAAAAATGACAAGAGAGGAAAGAGGTCGACACTTCTCTGAGGTTTTTCTCCAAGACCTTGTGTGACAAACTGAACCCATTCTATTCATGTTTGCACAAATCATTGGCATTCAACCCGTGTATAAAAATAGAACGTTTCTATGAATAGAGTACCCTCTTTTGTGATTATTTTCAAGGAGGTTCATTGGAATGAATGATGTTGTTTTAGATTGTTGTGCTGGTTTAGATATTCATTCAAAAGAAATCGTTGCTTGTGTTCTCCAAACCGTTGATGGAAAAAAACGCCCAAAAAAACATCTAAAAGCGTTTGGAACGACGACCAAAGAACTGCTGTTCCTTTCCGACTGGTTAGATTCTTTTGGTGTCACTCATGTCAGTATGGAAAGTACTGGCGTTTATTGGCACTGTGTGTGGCGGATTCTCCAAAATAATTTTGAGTTGCGATTGGCAAATCCACAACGTGTTAAAACAATTCCTGGTAAAAAGACGGATATGAAGGATGCCGAATGGCTTGCCCGTCTTACTCGGTTAGGGGTTGTACCCCATAGTTTCGTTCCACCCGATGCGATTCAAGAACTGCGAGATGTCACCCGTTATCGGAAACGATTGATTTCGGACTTGAATCGAGAAAAAAATCGAGGCCATATGGTTCTACAAAAATCGGGAATTAAACTAGCGAGTGTAATGAAAGATATCTATGGAGAATCTGGACGAGGGCTACTCCGCTTACTGATTAACCAGACCGCCTTAACGACAGAGAATATTTTAGCTGTTGTAAAGACGACCTTACGTGGAAAAGTACCCGAGTTGAAAGAAGCAATGGATGGATTTATGTCGCCTCATTCTCGATTTATGCTGGAACTGCATCTAACCCAAATTGAGCATATCGAAGCACAAATTGCTCGTGTCGAAGAGACTATTCATACGTATATGATCCCTTTTCAGGAGATCGCAGATCGATTAGATGAGATTCCAGGCATTGATCAGACAACGGCTGCAGTCATCATTGCAGAATGTGGCATCGATATGGAGACTTTTCCTTCTTCCAAGCACCTTGCTTCTTGGGCGGGTGTCTGTCCAGGAAATCATGAAAGTGCAGGAAAAAATAAGGGTGGAAAAGTTCCGAAAGGAAACCGCTATTTGAAAAGAGTACTATCCCAGGGGGCGCTGGGAATATCGAAAGGAAAACGAAATCGAATGAAATCCTTTTTCCTGAGGATACAGAAAAATAGCGGAAAGAAGAAAGCCATTATTGCCGTGGTGCACCTAATGATTCGGCTGATTTATAAAGTCATTAAAGAGAAGTGTCATTATCGTGAACTTGGAGAAAACTATTTGAATAAGAAGACATTGTACGAGTTACAAGTGGTCTAAACCAAAGTGAGCGTTCGCCTCAAACAGAGGAGAAGAGCCTTTTTTTGCTTTTTTGCAGGTTTTATTTTCGTATAAGAAGTGTTCAGCTCCGAGAAATAAGCCGCATAATCCGAAAATAGCTTCTCATATTTTTGCGATTATGCGGCTTATTTTGTAAAAGAGCTACTTCAGTCGCACCGATTATTCGGTTTTCAGTGGCTGTGACGTTTTTATGTCACAGCCACTTTTTCTCATTATACTTATCGTTTCTTTTAAGGGGACTATTCGTTATCTATTTAAAGCTTGTTGCCTGAAAAATGGGAATTTTAAAAAGCATTAGACAGGTCAATAATTATTTTTAGTGCTTTATTAAGAAGAAAAACAAATTATTTTAAATCCTTTTCTAAAAATATGACTAGTCCTAACAAGGAAAACGGTTCATTACCCTCGGAATTTTCACAACGGGTTTATAATTAACTTGTGAACCATATTAACTAGGAGGATTTGTATGCTGGAAAACTATCTTGAACGAAATCTTTTCCGACAAGTTTATCTTTGTGAACAGCTATATGACAAAAAAACGATTCAACTTCACGAGATAGCAGAACAACTAGAGGTTTGCCCGAGCACCGTTACAAACGATTTAGAAACAATCATTGATCTACTAGAACCTCAAATTGTTTCCACAAGCAAAGCTAGAAATCGTTATACCGTGGTATTTGATTCTACCTATTCTAGACTATCCCTTACCCAAACAATTTATCAACGCTCTTATTTTTTATCCATTCTAGGTCAGTATTTAGCGGGCGAACGTAATTGGGGAACGATAGCTGAAACAACCTTTATCTCTTTAAGCAAAGTATATAATTTACGCACGGAATTAAAGAGTTTCTTTGCCGAACTCGGTTATTTGAAGACCGATGGCACTGTTATGATTCCTGAAAAGGATTATCGCTATTTACTACTGTCAGTCGTTCAGTACACTAACCAGACTGAACTGACACAACTAAATCAACCCATTCGACAAACCAGTCGGCAGTTAATGGATTACGTTGAGAGTCACTTTTTTTCCCGCTACTATCCAGAGGAAGAAAAACAGCTGATTCTTCTAGGTATTGCCATCGGTCTGCAACGAGGAAACGCTTATCCGATTTCATTTACTCAGCAAGAGAAAAAGCAAGCGCAGCGTACACCACTGTACCAATTGATTGAAAAAGGACTCCAACAGCTCCCTTTTTCCTTATGTCATACAGAAGATGAGCGCTTGTATCTTTACTCATTGTTTAATTCCCGCAATTACTTGTGCAGTAATTTAGAGCTTTTGCAAAAGGATTACGATGTTGTCTACCAAAATCACGTACTGGCTAACCCCTTAGTTGCCGAACTTAGCCAGAAACTTGTGGCACTTTTGTCCTTGAGCGAAACTGATCAGCTTTTATTCGAGAAGGCCTTCCTTCCCTTTATTCGTTCCACTTGGGCAGATACACAAATTTTTCAACCAGAGAAAATCTATTTACTAACTACCAAGCAAAAAAGGCTGCATCAGCAGGTCAGTCAGGTATTAGATGATTGGATCAGTGAAAATCAGCTGACTCTTCGTTGGAACGATAATCTTATTCGCAGGCTGGTAATTAGCTTAAGCTTACTAGAAGAAAAATTACCGAAAAAAGCCATTGAGGTATTCATTGTTGCACCTTCTGATTTTAGATTTTTGTACTATTATCAACAACTGGAAGCATTATTAAGTGAGCATTTTAGTATCAGCAACATGATTTGTACCAAACTGACTGAAGTGGTCGACGACACGTTCTTTTGTGCTAAACGTATCATTTTGTGTGACAACTCGTTGTATCAGGAAGATCTAGGCAGCGAAAATACCCTGATTTATCCTATTACTTTTCAGACCATTCAACCGATTATTGCACAATTGAATCAAGAGATTTATCCTACAAAGCTTCACGCTGAAGAACTTAAGACAAACAGCTGACTTTGTGACGACAAGCATTTATGCTTTGCATGGATGCTTGTTTTTTTGTCTAATTGGCTAAAAACACCTGATTAAAATAACTTATGTGATATTTTTTTAATAGCTATTACCTCTACAAAATCCCAACACTGCAATCTTTCATTTCTCCGCTATTCGACTTTTAAATAAAACAACGAGTGTTTTTTAAAGATTTAGATGACAATTAAATTAAACATACACTTGATTTATAGTTATTTTTCAATTACAATAACGTTAATCAATTAATTGTAAAACGTTTACATAGAGTATTGGGCCTTAACATGTCTCGTACGATCAAGGATGATCCATGAACAGGCCTTCTCCAATAAAATAATAAGGAGTCCTGACTATGACCACAAAACCACTTTCGCAGCGCCAAATCTACACGATGGGTGTTGAATCCCTTGCGGCCCGCTTTCAGTATTTTTTTGATCAAACGCAAGACAGTCCCTACATTATCCAGTGTGCCGTAGCTGTATTAGTAAGAAATGCGCTATGCACCGCTGACTTTTCTTTCTTTGCCAAAGAACTAATTTGCTCGTTGTTTTTGACAAGTCATCCGCGTGAACTCCGCTCGGTACGCCATTTGTGTGTCTATTTCGCTGACTATTTCACACCCGAAGAATGGCAAACCGTCACTACCCGTCTGTTTAAAACCAATGCTGAATTTCTGCGTTTAACCCAAAATACCCGCGCACATATCGAAAAATTGAAACCATTTTTGTATTCTACAAGTCGCCCAGTGGAAACCAAAGCAAGTTTAGTCTCCGTCTTTACTGACGAAAATGGCAAAAGACACGGCTGGACCTTAAGCAATGTCGATCCGGCACTGACTTCCCAACAATGCTATGACCTGTTGAAAATTTTGACCTCTTTATCCTTATTCAAAAAAGAGGGCGTGCGCCGTTTTGCCCAAGTAATCAAAGCGGAGATCACGGAAACTAACCCTCGCTTCAATACCCTAGATGACGAAGATCCAGCCGCTAATTGGCAGGAGTCTGTTCAGCTGGAAGCCGTGACTGAAACCACTAATCTTGTGCCTGAAACCGTGTCTATCACTGACGATGCTGCTAACGAAAATACGCCCGTTAACGCTAAGTCTTCGCCGCCAGATACCGGATCAAAACCGATGAAAAAGAAACCGGGACTCACCTTAGACGACGTCAAGAAACGACTGACTGGCAGGTTACCTAAGAAAAACAATGGCAAACAGCAACTACCGATGACGGGCAAGAAAAAGGATCGGAAAAGGAACAAGCGAAAATAGACTTTTTAGAAGTAAGAAAGTCGACAAACACTCTGCAAAGCGTTTATCGACTCCAAAAGTCAACGCAACCAAGGCTAATTAATGAGTAAAGCCGTACGTTTTCACTTCCTGTTTTTTGTGATAAACGAGGTGTGCTTGATTCAATTCTTCAATTGCTTGATGCATGTCTTGAACATAATCACAAGCCATATTCATACCGAAGTCAGCCCGAACCACCAAGCGTTGGATAATCAGTTGGTCCAAATCTTTTGGTAATGGATAAGCTGGAACTTGCCAGCCTTTCATCAACAGACGATCAGACAAATCGTACAGTGTCCATTCACGATTAGGATCTTCTTTTAGCTTGTAGCAAACCAGTGGCAATTGAGCGCCATCGTTGATAAGTTCAAATAAACCGGTCTTTTCGATTTCTTTAGCTAAGAAAACCGCTACGTCATGGGTTCTTTGGTGAATATCACGATAACCATCAAAACCGTAACGGACAAAATTGTAGTATTGACCGATTAATTGAGCCGCGCTATGGGAGAAGTTAATCGCCATTGTGGGCATTTCGCCGCCTAAGTAGCTGACTTTAAAGATTAATTCTTCTGGCAAGTATTGTTGGTCACGCCATAGTACCCAGCCAACACCTGGATAAACAAGGCCGTATTTATGTCCAGAAGCATTGATGGAGATAACATTTTTTAATTGGAAATCCCAGACTAAATCCGGTTCAATAAAGGGTGCATAGAAACCACCGGAAGCTGCATCGACATGAATGTAGACTTTGTAGTCGGTTGTCTTGTTGTAGGCTTCCACTAAATCATTTAATCCTTTGATGTCATCGTAGCGACCAGTGTAAGTAATGCCCATAATTCCGACAATTCCAATGGTATATTCATCTACATAGTCCATCACGGTATCCAAGTTAATTGACATGTGGTCTTTGTCCATAGGTACTTCCCGCATTTCAACATCCCAGTATACACAGAATTTTTCCCAACAAACTTGGTAACCAGAGGAGATCACTAGATTAGGTTTTTTGGCTTGGACATTTAAACCTAGTTTTTCTGCCCGTTTGCGCCAAGCAAACTTCATCGCCATGCCGCCTAGCATGCAGGCTTCCGAAGAACCAATGGTTGAAGTTCCCATGAATTTCTCTTCATTTGAAGCATGCCACAAATCAGCAATCATATTCACGCAACGGTTTTCGATTTCAGTTGTACGAGGGTATTCTGATTTATCAATCGCATTTTTTTCTAAGGTTTGACTCATTAATTTAACTGCTTCTGGTTCCATATAAGTTTGACAGAAAGTAGCCAAGTTTAGTCGGGCATTTCCTTCATCCAACATTTCGTCTTGCACCAATTGATAGGCAATTCGTGGTTCAATTGATTCTTTGTTTAACTTATATTTAGGCAAGTCAACATCTTCACTGGCTGAACCAAAAATAGGTTCTAAATAGCTTGCTTCTTCTTGGTCTTCTTTTCCGTATAACATAATAAATTCCTCCTAATGTTTCAATGTATGTTCATCTTTTTGAATAATATGATGTTCCCCTCGGGCAGCCGGATAAACTGCTGGGTTCACATCCATTGCCTTCATATGAGTTGGCTCCTCGATGCCTTTGTGGGCTTTTTTATCGTGCAATTCGTAAATGATAAAAGGCAAAAGAACCGTTACGATAAAGCTGATCAGTAAAATAATTTGATAGGTACGATGTTCGTTGGCCGCAATAGATGCCGGTGGAACAAATGAAATCAGCAGAGCAAACACTGATAAGATAAAACCAAGGCCGCCAATAATTGTTTTACCGATAGTTTTTCCCGGTACGTTGTAGGTTCGTTTCAGCTCTTTCTTTTTATAAACTAGCACAAAGTAACCGATGAAAAACAATAAATAGCCTACCAAGTAAATGACCACCGTCAGAGAAATTGCCACTAAGAAGGACAAATTGTTGCCGCCACCACCAAAGGTCAATACAGCTCCCCAAATAGTTACGATGATCCCTTGTATCATAATAAGCGGAACAGGGACTCCGTGTTTATTGGTCTTGCGGAAGAAGGCTGGAAGCAGTCCTCGTTGCGCTGCCGTAAACATCCCTCTTGAAGGACCCACTACCCATGAACTAACTTCCCCCATCACACCAAAGGCTATCATTAAAGCAATGACTTTGACTAACCAACGTAAATGACTGTTAAAGTGTAAAATCAAGGATTCAAAGGTTTGGATCACACCCGCACTTAGCGATAGTTCCTTTTGTGGAATTACTGCCGCAACGGAAAATCCCCCAATTGCATCTAAGGCAATCGCCAAGATAACCAACAAAAACATCGCTAATGGATAATTTTTTTGCGGATTTTCCAGCTCATTGATGTGGGAGGCGGATGCTTCAACCCCCATGTAAGCCAAAATAAAGGAAACAAAGACAACCAATGTGGACAATTGTGAGAAATCCGGAATAAAGGCCTGCGCATTAATCGCCATTTGAATCGGATTACCGCCGATAAAGTATGCCGCTGCCAAACCAAACAAGACAATCGATGGGATCACAATCCCAATCACAAAGCCAGCCTTCGCAATTTTAGCGGTACGCTTGGTCCCTCCTAACTGAGAAAATGTCAGTCCCCAGAAAATGACCAGCACACCAATATATTTGATAAAGGGGTCCGTGTTTAGTGCGGGGAAGTTAAGCACATACGACAATGCCCCTAAAATAAAGTAAATCATTGTAATAAATCCAACGGTGATTTGAAACCATTGGAAAAAAATGGCCGCAAAGCCAAAACGCTCACCTAAGGTCTGACTGACCCAGCTAAAAATCCCGCCATCCTTCCAACCTTCTACCGTTGCCATTTCCGCTGCACATAAAGCCACTGGCAAAAACCACAAGATACCACCCAGTAACAGAAAGAAAACTAAGTGTAATTGTGAAGTCGCAAAGGTTGGATACTCATAAACAGTCAAAACCATTGAAGCTGTTAAGGCAAAAAAACCAAATAAAGATAACTGTTTTTTATCCATCATACTACTTCCTTTTCTTTTATTTTCTTACCACCTCCTAGGTCACGAGAAAGGATTCGTAAACTCATTCTGCATTGCTTGTACACCTCTTTTCATATCTTACAAGACGAAGTATAGCAGGCAAAATAACCGCTGTTTTCCAGACTTTTTTATTTTCGGTTTCG
Source organism: Enterococcus sp. AZ109 (assembly GCF_051714625.1). NCBI lineage: Bacteria > Bacillati > Bacillota > Bacilli > Lactobacillales > Enterococcaceae > Enterococcus > Enterococcus sp. AZ109. The sequence continues at coordinate 1,414,631 of NZ_JBIOSF010000001.1, forward strand.
AGAAAATAAAAAAAGAGACAAAAAAATACGGGAGAACTTCCTCCAACTTTTGACTGTCGTTTAACTACTATTACCATCAATATCTCCCAAAGAACGAAAAAAAGCCGCATCCTTTTGTCAGGATACGGCTCCACCGCTTATCTTAAATTAGAAAAAGCACCAAATTTGGTTAACAGCTCATCAAAGCCATCCACGGTTGCTTCCCGATTCCAATCTCGCTGCAGCTCACAAGCCAATTGAGCAATCGAAGTTAATTGCGCACCTGCTTGCTCTACCCGGCGCAATGCTGTCTCATGGGCAATTAATGACGTACCTCCTACGGCATCGACAATCGGATAAACTTCATAGCCTTCTTTTAAAGCATCAAGTGTTGGAAACGTTAAACAGGCTTCGGTCCATAATGCCACAATCAAGATTTTTTTGCGCCCCGTTGCTTTAATCGCTTCGTTGTATTCTTTGTCCTCCCACGCATTAATCGAGCTGCGATCATAGGATTTTATTCCTTCTCCTGCAGCTTTTTTTAATACAGGAATCGTATCGGTGTTCCAACCTTTTTCAACGTTTACGGTTGATAAGACAATCGGAATATTATATAGCTTGGCTAGTTCGATCACGATTTCGGTATTGCGAATCAGTTCCGAACGATTCATCGAATTAATGGAGTTAATTTGGGTTGGCTGGTAGTCAATTACTGTCAGCACAGTATTCTCTGGCGAAAGCAGATGGTCCTCGGTACGTTTTTCATAGCTTGTCATGTTATCCACCCTTTCTGATAAATCCAGTGTACTCGCATTCGTAAAATTAGGCGAATAATCTGCTGTAGAAAGAAAGCCTTTTCTTTGTCAAAAAAGCGAATTGATTAGAAAATAGAAGTATCAGAAGCAAAGGAGTTTTTCTCATGAATCTAAAACCTGATTTCATATCCAAAGAACAGCTAATCGATAATATTGATAACGACATGAATCAAACTGTATTAGTTTATGCTATTTTAGTCTGTGCCACCTTGATGGCTTCCGTCGGTTTGAATTATAATTCCACAACTACGATTATCGGGGCAATGCTCATCTCACCTTTGATGTCAGGCATTGGCGGCATCGGCTTTGGTCTGGGCTTTTCTCGTTTAGCTATGGCAAAACGTGGCACGCTTATTTTCCTGCTACAGTTTGCCATTATTTTAGGGATTTCCTTTTTGTTCTTTTTTCTGACTCCAATTAAAGAGCCCACCCCAGAGATCACTTCACGAACTTCCGCAACCATTTGGGATATTTTAGTTGCACTTCTTGGTGGAACCGCCTTGGCGTTGTCGAAAACACGTGCGAAAGACAATAATGTGGTTGTCGGTGTATCGATTGGAACTTCCTTGATCCTTCCCTTATGTGTTACAGGGTACAGTCTCTCCAATGGGAATTTCTCCATGGCATGGGATTCAGTCAAGTTGTTTTTAATCAACGTTTTCTTGATTTGTTTAGCCGTGTTCATCGTCGTCTGGCTGTTAAACTACGGTGCGTTTGAAAAACGAAACTTAGGGAAATTTGCATTATTTGTTTTGCCCTTTTTAGTGATTGGCGGCTTTTTTGTTTACTCTACAGTGGATACTACCTTTAATGAGTATCGTGCCAAGAAATTTAGCGAAACCGAGTTAGCCGACCATTTTGTTTTGGCACAGGAGATAAACACCGCACCTAAAGAGCTGCACTTAGATTTAGTGGGGACGGAGCTGACTGACTCGGAGGTTGCGACTTTGCAGGATCGTTTGACTGACTATCAGCTGGAAGACTATACGCTAAGAATTAACACCTATTCCAGCCGAGAAGATGGTTCCTTTGATGCATCGGTCTTAGCTGAGATTATGAACAAACAAAATGAAGGTACCTCGCAATTCTTAGGACTAGACTAAAAAAGGCGCAACGATTTTTTAGATCGTTGCGTCTCTTTAGTCTTCCGCAGCCATAAAAACGATGAGCGTTCCCGTGGCTGAAATGAATGTTCCCACCACTAGCATGGCTTGTACTGAAAAGAAGTTCAGCAGTTGTCCGCCTAGAAATGATCCGGCAATCCCACCGATAGTGTTAGCTGTCGCCATCAAGGTCTGGCCTTTGACCAAATCCTCTTGGGGAATAATTTTATTGGTGTAATAAACCGAAGCCGTCGTGTGCAGGGCAAACCCAACCATTTGCAGGCTTTGGGCGACATTTATCATAGCTATGTTATTGGCAAATAAAATCAGTACCGCCTTGACCGTGAAAAAGAAAGCGGCGGTTCGCATCAAGGATTTGCAGCGAAAGCGTGTCAGTAGCCAGGAAAACAAAAACATCGTCGGCAGTTCGCTTAATGCCGCAACCGAAAGTGACGAGCCCACACTGCCTTCGCTACCACCTAAAGGCGCCATGATTTGATACATATAGCTGTTGCCGATATTATGAAAGACAAACAACATCGACACTCCTATCAGCAATACCATGAAGCGTTTATACTTCCTCATAAAAACCGGTAAGCTACTGGGGTCCGGCAATTCCAGCTCCATTTCCCCAGTATCGATAATCGAAGCCGAATATTTCCCGTCTTTTTTGCGGGTATCAATCCAGACCGTCGCTCCGATAAACAAAAGAAAAATTCCCATCATCAAATACAAAATCACATTGGCAGAAAAGCGTTCAATCAAAAAACCGGTCACCGCTGAAGCTCCGGCAAATGCCAAGGAACCCAACCCTCGTGCCACCCCGAAGTTCAACGCATAGCCGCGACTGATAAAAAACGTGCCAATGGCAATCGTAATCGGCTGCAGCAAAATCAAACTAGTATACAGCAAAATATAAATCAGTGCTACTGGTAAAAATTGCCGCGGCAGCACGATTAGTATGAAGGAGAACCCAATAATACACGCCGCCATGATCGCCGCCAAATGGGACAAGGTCAGCTTCTTCATCCGATCAGCAAATGAGGCAATGAATGGTTGCAGCAACGACGCTACCAGATTTGCCAGCGCCAGCACCCAGCCAATTTGCCCATTGTTGAAATCACGGGAAAGCAGAAAGACCGACGTGAATGTTCCTAAAACCGAGTAGCCCATCCAATAAGGCATCTGCATACTAATATATTGTAAATTTAACTTAGTGTTTTTCTGATTATCCATACCCCTAATCCCTAATCCTTCCACTTTATCCCTTTATTATGCCTATCATCCGTGAGCGTGGCAAGAACCTTTTGTTAAAAGACGTAAAAATAGACACTTAGCTTTTGCCAAGTGTCCTGTTTCATTTATATGTAGCATCTATTAAAACATCAAGCGGTCAGCAATTTCTGAAAGTATAAGTGTCACGATTTGATATAGTTTTGATTTTGGTTTCATTTTTTTCATTTCATCCCCCCTAACTGGTTCCTTAAGAATACGCCCTCTCAGTCTTCGCTACCATCGTTCCAGCAGTCATCCATCTAACAAAAACGTTAGGTGATTATTCAAGAAACCAAACAATTTTGAAGCATGACGATATTGTAAGTTCGTTTATAGCTGATTCGATGTCGCTCACATCCCTTCTCCCCTAGAATAGGGTTGTGAGTTGCCGCCAATCCGACAGCTCAACTTTTTTGCCTAATAACAGGATTGAAAAATGCAACCATAGAAAGAGGAAAATATATGAAGAAGTTACTCGCAACAATTGGTTTTTTAGCAGCAATCATCGGAGGAGGCTTTTTTGCCTACGAGACCTTCCGACACAAACCGGTTCACGGAATCATCGTATTGGATTACGACAAGCAAAAAATAGATAACAAGCTGGCGAAGCTGGACAAGGACGCTAAGAAAGTGCAAGTGGAAGGAAAATGGCAGGATGACAATCATCTATTGGTTCTATCTAAAGAAGAAGCGGAAAAATTGACTACTTTAAAGGCATTGAATAAAGTAACTACGAAGAAGGATACCTTCCTGTTTGAGCCGCTGCTGCAATTGCCTGACCAGCTTCCGCTGCTGTTTTCCAAGGATTCGGCGATCACCATCACCGATGATACTGGGGCAATTGTCACTCCTAAACAGACGGAATATGTCGTATTGGGTGATTCCTCCATGTTCGTTTCTCACATTTTAGTCACGGATGCGGCTGATTATCAAAAATTCCAAACTGCACCAACAATTCATGTGGCGGCAATCAGATCCGATGAAGATGCCTCAAAAGCGATTACCGATTACAAAGACTTGAAGATCCAACAGATGTACAATCCTGACAACCAATAGAAAATGAGGTACTAAGAATGTTTAACCGAAATCAACTGAAAATTGCTATGATGGGTCTAATGACCTTCGATCATATCGCCCCCTTTATTTCTGGAGAATGGGCAACCTTCTTCCATGCATTGACCCGCTGCGTGGCGGTCTTCTTCGGCTATATGCTGGTAGAAGGCTTCCATTATACGCGAAATCAAAAAGGCTACATTGGCCGCTTGTATGGCTGGGCATTGGTGATGCTGGCAGGAAACTTTGTCATCAATCATCTGCTGCAAGGCCCGGTTCAGGTTCACAACAATATTTTCCTAACCTTAGCTGTGGGTGCTACTCTGCTCTATCTGATTGAACTGCTTCAGCAAAAATTGACGACTCCTAAAAAGCTGCTGCTGGGCTTGGTCTTCCTAGTCTTGCTGTTAGCCGGATCATTGCTGACTGAAGGCGGCATCGTGGTCTTGCCCTTTATCCTGATTACTTACTTTACTAAAAACAATTGGATCAAACGGGATTTTCTCTATGTACTGTTCGCTCTGGTTTTATTGGTACTGTTTGACCTGTCACCGATTTTGCAATCACAAACTAGTCGGGAATTTTGGCTGAACTTAGGCTTTAATTCTTCCTGGATGTTTATCACCGTGATTCCCATCCTTCATTTATACAATGGCGAAAAAGGCAGCAGCAGTCCTTGGGCGAAATACTTGTTTTACGTCTATTATCCCCTGCATTTATGGGCCATTGCTTTACTAGCAATGATTCTGGGGACTTCCTACTAATCAAGATACGGGAGAATTTTACCGATTCATGCTATCCTTAGCTTCATCGGAAAGAAAAAGGAGAAAAAATGTTTGTTACGTTTGTTTGTTTAGCCCTCTTAGCTTTAGGCGGAGCGGTATTGGTAAAAGAAAGACGGAGTATGTTCGGCGGGCTGCTATTCGCTTTTAGTGGGATGCTGCTGGTACTGCTTGGTTTAGCAGAGGTGCTGACTCGTTTGGCTAATTCCTCAGAAATTGGCGGAATGGCTACCCTTGGTATTGTTTATGGTTTGGTTCCGCTGATTTTCTTAGCGGTTGTTTTAGGCTTTATTTTCAATACCCGAACCATGAACACCAAAGAAGGCCGCAGCTTCACAGCCAAGCTGTCCGCTCTTTTAGGCTTGAATGTACTGATTGCTGTTCCGTTGTTCCTATATCTAGTTGTTATGGGGAACGGCCCCTTGCCCTTATGGTTTCATAATTTACTGCTGGCTTTGCTATTGCTGGATCTGCTGCTGGTGGTTTTATTTGCCTGTTACTTGTTCTATTCCTGGATGTATCAAATGCTGCCGGTGAAAAAACAAGTCGACTATATTATTGTCCTAGGCTCCGGCATTCGCAGTGAAGAAGTGCCTCCCTTATTAAAAAGCCGTTTGGATAAAGGACTGGAATACTATCACAAGAATCAAGATGCTTACATCGTCGTAAGCGGCGGACAAGGTGCCGACGAACCGGTGTCAGAAGCCTTTGCCATGAGAAAATATTTGCTGTCCCAAGGTGTGCCTGCCGACCGTATCTTAGTGGAAGATCGGTCCACCACCACGCTGGAAAACATGAAGTTCTCAAAAGAAGTCATTGCCCAGCATTGGCAAAAAGCCGGTACACCATCGGTTCTTTTCTCCACCAATAATTACCACGTATTGCGGGGAGCGATCTACGCTAGAAAAGCAGGGTTGAAAGCCGATGGTGTTGGTGCACCCACCGCCTTTTACTTCCTGCCCTCGGCGTTGATTCGCGAATATATTGCCATGCTGGTCCATTTCAAATGGTTTACCGGATTTATCGTTCTCCTTTGTCTAGGTTTTGTTATCTACAGTGTATTGCCCATCTAAAAAGGCACAATCCTCACCTTGAGGATTGCGCCTTTTTCTTATATCGTTGCCAAGTATTCCGAAAACTTATTCAAGCCGGCAATCAGTTCTTCCGTCTTGCAGGCATAGCCAATCCGAATACACTGCTCAAACTCAAAACAATCACCAGGGGTAAACAGCAGCCCATGATTATCAATCAAATCGATACACAATTCCCGACTGGAACGGTCAAAATCATAATACAATAAAGTAACCGTGCCGGCTTGCGGCTTCACATAGCTAATATGTTTTTCTTTTTGAACCCATTCGTCTAATATTTTTAGATTGTCCCGCACGATTTTTTTGTTGCGGTCTAAAATTTTGTCTTTATGGGCTAAAGCAATGCCAGCTAATTCTTCATCCAGCATGCCGCAGCTGATAGTATTGTGGTCCCGATGCAAGCTGCATTCCTCGATGACTTCCGGATTTCTAGTCGCGATCCAGCCTAGACGCAGACCAGCCAACGAAAAGACCTTGGACATACTGCTGACGCTTATCCCTTTATCATACAAGTCGGCGATTGACGGGCTGTCCTCTTCTGCTTGGGTCAAGCCGCGATAAGTTTCATCGGATAAGACATAAGCCCCTACCGATTCAGCGATCGCCACGATTTCCTTCAGCATCCCTTCATCCATCAATGAACCAGCCGGATTGTTAGGATTGTTGATGATGATCATTTTGGTTTTCTCGGAAACCAGCTGGCGAACCTCCGCCAAATCTGGTAAAAAGTTGTTTTCTGGACTCAAGGTATGTCGTTTCACCGTTGCTCTAAAGGATTCGGGAATCGAGTACAGCTGCTGATAAGTGGGCAACACTGCCACCACTTCGTCCTCTGGCTCGATCATAGAATACAAAACTAAGTGATTCGCCCCAATTGCCCCATGAGTGGTTAGCACTTGTTCTGGATCGATTTCTTTATATAAGGAAGCGATCCCTTGTTTAAACACCGGATTGCCGAAAATGTGTCCGTAGGTTAAACGCTTTTGCATCAATTCCGTCAGCTTTTCCTCTTTATTGATCTCCGCCAGTTCAAACAGCTCTTCCATGCTGATGGAATCGACACAGGTTTCGCCGGTATTATAAACGGCCTTTTCCTCGTGTTCGTTCATCCACAGCTCGACTTTAAATGGTTCAATTTTCATCTCTTTCTTCCTTTCAAGCAACGACCTTCATCGCGGGTATTTCTTAGAATATACCACAAACAGCCCGGTCTTATCAGAGAAAATCAAAAATTATTGCCCTTAAGTCCACTCCATAGGGTACACTTAAAGGGAAGATAATCAATGGAGGGATCTCATGACAAAAACACTGTATTTAATGCGCCACGGCCAAACCTTGTTTAACCAGCAGAAAAAAATCCAAGGCTGGTGCGACTCGCCTCTGACCGAGCTGGGAAAAGAACAGGCGAAAATGGCCGCTCGCTATTTCAGAGACAATCACATCACCCTGGAGAGCGCCTACGCTTCCACCTCTGAACGAGCGGCGGATACCCTGGAGCTGGTCACTGATCTGCCTTATAAAAGAGTCAAAGGGTTAAAGGAATGGAATTTTGGCAAGCTGGAGGGTGAGCACGAATACCTGAATCCGCCGCTTCCTTACGGGGATTACTTCGCAGGATTTGGTGGCGAATCAGAAGCTGACTTTAGACAGAGAATCTCTAACACCATCTTAGAGCTGATGCAAAAAGAAACACATCAGAATGTGCTAATGGTCTCCCACGGAGCATCCTGTCGTCAATTTATGCGTGCTTGGTCCCATACCAGTGATTTAACCCATGAAGGTCGCTTAGGAAACTGTTGGATATTGAAATTTGAATTTACGAATAATACCTTCCGCTTAGTGGAGATTATTGATCCGACGAGTTGACAAAAAAGTAACCGCTCTCACAAAAAAGGCGGTTACTTTCTTTTTTTCTGCCTAAAACACATCCGCCTTCACCCCTAAAGCCTCCAGCTTTTCAGGATTATAGCCGACACACAAATGCTGTCCGTCAAATAAGATCGGGCGATTGATCAAGTCGGGAAAGCTTCTTAGAACGCCCAGTAATTCCTCCGGTGTAAGCTTGGAATAATCCAACTCCAATTCATTATAGATTGGAGAACCTACTGTAAGAATCTCATCGATGTCATCCACAAGCTTTAAAATGGTCATTAGCGTTTCTTGCTTAATTGCTTCCGTTTGCAAGTTGTAGGACTCAAAGTTTACGTTATTCATTTGCAACAGTTTTTTGACTTTTCGGCAGTTGGGGCAACCTGGATCGGACAATATTTGAATCATTTTGATCACTCCTTCAGATCTTTTTATGTTAAAAAACTTATATTAAAAAATGAGGCTGTCGCATGCAAGGGGTCGCAGCCTTATTTTTCAAGATAATATGTTATATTAAACTATATATTCATACAATTAATTGAAAAGTGAGGTTAGATGAGCATGCAAACTCAAGAAGCGGTTCAAAAATTTCTTTTGCCAAAGCAAGCGGTTAAAAAAATTGAAATCATTCAATTTTTGCTAAAGAATCAGCAATATTACAATAGCCATTACTTGGCCACCAAATTTGATGTCAGTACCACCAATTTTCTGCGCTACTTGAGAGAAATTAAGGAAGACATCCTTGCCGTGAACAGCAGCCTTGAATTGGTCAATCAAAAAGGATTGATCCGCTTGTATTGCTCCGACGAAGACTTCACCTATCAATTCCATCTGCTGTTTGGTCACTATTGCGAACAAGCAACAAATTACCGAATTGGTGTGGCTCTTTTCACACGTCAAGTAAATTCGGTGTTGAAATTGAGTCAAGCAACGAGCTTCAGTCCGTCATATATCTATTCTCGGATGAAGGATATCAATGCTTTCTTACAACTATACGGCATTGGCATTCGTTTCTCAAGTGATGGGGAGAAGCAAATGATTGGTACAGAATTTCAAATATTATATTGTATTTTAGATGTCCATTGGTCGATTTTCTCTAGTACCCGTCTTCCCTTCGAGGCAGACCCAGAGCAAAAAGAACCTTTGCTGAATAAATTAGTTAAAAAAGATGTCCTGCAGAGTCTAAATGGTGGTTTATTGTGCAAGTTATATAAGCTGTTGCTTATTTGTACAAACAATTATCCTTACACGTCAATTCAGAGCATTCGTGAAGAAATTCAGAAACACCAGACTACCCAAATATTTCAAGATCCAGTCATTGATATTTTGAAGCCCTGTGCAGATCTCAGTCAAGAGCAACGGATCATCATTAATGTATTGAGTCGGTTAGCTATCACTAAGGTTTCCAGTCGGGAAGAATCACAGCACCAGTATGATATTTTGCGCAAAGGAAATTTCACTTCCTTTGAATTTTCCGAGCGCTTGCTGACAGCATTTTGTCAACACTTTATGATTTTCCTTCCTGAGGAACGACGCAACATGCACATTTTAAATTTATTGCGTAACAAACTTTACAATGAGTACCTTTGTGAAACGCAACCTAGTACGCCGATGCCTTCTTACAGTTTGTACAAGGATCAAAAAAATTTTTATCAGATTCGCGAAGAGATTCAGCAGTTTTATTTAGACTTTAGAGCCGATCACCAACATTTACTGCCCAAACTGGACGGGCAAGAAAACATTACATGGATTGTAGAAGCGTTATTTCATATCTATGTTCGGTACAAACCCGTTAAACCAATAATTATCGGGGTAAATTATACGAAAGATTACTATGTGAGCGAAGATATTATCGCCCAGATCGAGCAATTTTACTCGCCGCAACAAGTCAAGCTGCAAAAGAATCATCTAGAGGACTGCGACATTGTTATCACGGATGCACCAGTCACTGATCTGTCACCGCATATCAAACGCATCTACTTATTAGGTGATTCCATTGATCGTAGAGATTGGCGGCAAATTTCTACCAAAGTCGGCAACTATATTTTTGAACACCGTGTTCATGCGTTTGAATAGTGCTTCCATTCTTAGTTTAAAGGATTTTCAGGGCGGGGATTATGCTAATCTTTTTGCGCCGCATGCAGTTTCGTGTAAACCTTTATTCCTGCTCGCTGAAGCGGTTGTGACATACCTCCATGGCGCAAGCGCCACAAAACTGAATGAAAAAAAGTGTCGACCTCATTCCTACTTCCTGTCATAATAAAAATGACAAGAGAGGAAAGAGGTCGACACTTCTCTGAGGTTTTTCTCCAAGACCTTGTGTGACAAACTGAACCCATTCTATTCATGTTTGCACAAATCATTGGCATTCAACCCGTGTATAAAAATAGAACGTTTCTATGAATAGAGTACCCTCTTTTGTGATTATTTTCAAGGAGGTTCATTGGAATGAATGATGTTGTTTTAGATTGTTGTGCTGGTTTAGATATTCATTCAAAAGAAATCGTTGCTTGTGTTCTCCAAACCGTTGATGGAAAAAAACGCCCAAAAAAACATCTAAAAGCGTTTGGAACGACGACCAAAGAACTGCTGTTCCTTTCCGACTGGTTAGATTCTTTTGGTGTCACTCATGTCAGTATGGAAAGTACTGGCGTTTATTGGCACTGTGTGTGGCGGATTCTCCAAAATAATTTTGAGTTGCGATTGGCAAATCCACAACGTGTTAAAACAATTCCTGGTAAAAAGACGGATATGAAGGATGCCGAATGGCTTGCCCGTCTTACTCGGTTAGGGGTTGTACCCCATAGTTTCGTTCCACCCGATGCGATTCAAGAACTGCGAGATGTCACCCGTTATCGGAAACGATTGATTTCGGACTTGAATCGAGAAAAAAATCGAGGCCATATGGTTCTACAAAAATCGGGAATTAAACTAGCGAGTGTAATGAAAGATATCTATGGAGAATCTGGACGAGGGCTACTCCGCTTACTGATTAACCAGACCGCCTTAACGACAGAGAATATTTTAGCTGTTGTAAAGACGACCTTACGTGGAAAAGTACCCGAGTTGAAAGAAGCAATGGATGGATTTATGTCGCCTCATTCTCGATTTATGCTGGAACTGCATCTAACCCAAATTGAGCATATCGAAGCACAAATTGCTCGTGTCGAAGAGACTATTCATACGTATATGATCCCTTTTCAGGAGATCGCAGATCGATTAGATGAGATTCCAGGCATTGATCAGACAACGGCTGCAGTCATCATTGCAGAATGTGGCATCGATATGGAGACTTTTCCTTCTTCCAAGCACCTTGCTTCTTGGGCGGGTGTCTGTCCAGGAAATCATGAAAGTGCAGGAAAAAATAAGGGTGGAAAAGTTCCGAAAGGAAACCGCTATTTGAAAAGAGTACTATCCCAGGGGGCGCTGGGAATATCGAAAGGAAAACGAAATCGAATGAAATCCTTTTTCCTGAGGATACAGAAAAATAGCGGAAAGAAGAAAGCCATTATTGCCGTGGTGCACCTAATGATTCGGCTGATTTATAAAGTCATTAAAGAGAAGTGTCATTATCGTGAACTTGGAGAAAACTATTTGAATAAGAAGACATTGTACGAGTTACAAGTGGTCTAAACCAAAGTGAGCGTTCGCCTCAAACAGAGGAGAAGAGCCTTTTTTTGCTTTTTTGCAGGTTTTATTTTCGTATAAGAAGTGTTCAGCTCCGAGAAATACGCCGAATAATAGCTGCCCATATTTTTTACAATTATTCGGCGTATTTCTCAAAGAGCTGCTTCAGTTACACTAGTTATGCGGTTTTCAGTGGCTGTGACGTTTTATGTCACAGCCACTTTCGATTGTGCGCATAACTTTGCAGGGCGAACCAAAGGCCAATACATTTTTAGGAATATCCTTAGTAACTAAGCTGCCTGCGCCGATCACGGAATTTTCACCAATTGTGACCCCAGGTAAAACGATTGTCCCTGCACCGATCCAGACATTTTTCTCAATGACAACTGGCAAATTATATTGCGCATTTTTGCGTCTTAACTCTGGGTCCAAAGGATGAGTGCCTGCACATAGCGTAACATTCGGCCCCATCATTACATCATCTTGGATCTCGATTCTTGTATCATCCACTAAAGTTAGACTAGAATTCGCATACACACGTGCACCAAAATAAGTATTTTTTCCCCAATTAGCATGCAACGGCTGTTCGATATAAGAAGCCTCCCCAAAAGAACCGAGCAACTTCTTCAGCAATTCAGCTTTTTCTGCTTGTTTACTTGGCAGTGTGTGATTGAACTGGAACAGCAAATCGCGATAGATCGCCTGTTCCGCCATTAATTCCTCTGTTTCAAAATAGACTTCCCCTGAATGCATCTTTTGTTTTAACTCCTGAATATCCAACAACTAATCCCTCCTCATTTTAATTGCTTCTATTATATAGTTTTCTTTTGTGTTTGCTAGCATTTTTTTAAGGTAAGCTTTACAAAAGCAAAAATTCCCGTAGGACGAGCAGTGTTGCTGTAACGAAATTTATCATTATGGAAAAGTGCCCTTTTGACTTATCAAAAAATCACCGACTCAACTTGCGAGTCAGTGATCTTCCTTCTAAAAATGTAATTGAAACACCGAAATCTCCGGCGGCACCCCCATGCGGGCATGGATCTTAGTCGTTCCCAGTCCAGTATTGACGTACAGTTGGGTATGATCGCTTAGCTCATACAGTCCCCGCACATACTTTTCTGCCAAGACATTTTTGACTTCCACAAAAGGCAGGCGTACCTGTCCGCCATGACTGTGACCAGCTAGAATCAATTGTGTATTGGTTCCGATAAAGCCATCTGCCACATCCGGTTCGTGGGTCAGCATAATCGAATAATCATAGCCTTGACGATAAGCTAGCGCCTCATCGATGGAGGGGTTGCCCAACAAGGAATCATCCAGTCCACCAATAAAGACCTGCTTGCCATTTGCCAGCGAGATGGTCTCTCCGGCATTTTTCAACACTTCGAAGTTCGCTGCATTCATCACCTGTTCATACACTCGTGAAGCCCCGCCGCCATAATCGTGATTGCCCCAAACCGCATACTTGCCGATTGTTGCCTTCATCTCACTTAGTTTGTTGATAATTTCCTGCTCGTGATTGTATTGGGAATAGTTGTCAAACAAATCGCCAGTAAAAACGATAATGTCAGGATTTTCCTTATTGACCTTACGAATTACCTTGTCCAAACGGTTAGTAGCATAGCTTTCCGACACTTGAATATCGGAAAGCTGAACCACTTTTAATTCCTCTGGCTTCGACTGATCCCCTAGATGCAGGCGGTGAACAATCGCCAGATTCGGTTCAATCTTAAAGGCATAAACCGGCACAAACAGCAGGAGCAACACAATCCCTAATAAAATTTTTTTCAGCATGTCTTCCCTGCTTTCTTTGATTTATTGATTTTCAATCACCGTTTGCTTGCCGTGATTGGTAATTAAAGCGGTATGAGGTTGCAATGTTTCACCATTTACAGTTTGCGCCTGATCAGAAAAATTGGCTATGACCGACAAGTCCTTGCCGTAATTGGTTTCTTGCACCAATTTATCTTCGGTTAAATAATTGAAGTCGGTCATTTCTTGGTTAATCGCTGCTTTTTGGAAAGTTTCCCAGTTTTTGCCGTTGGTTACTAGGTCCTGTTTACGCTCGTTCCAAGTCGCTGCATCCAAATGCACCAATGGCGGCACATTGTACAAATATTCCTTCAAGCGGCGATTTTGCACTTCGTCTTGAATTTTGTAACTGTCCCATTCCCAGTGATGAGTAGTAATCACGGATTCGTTGTAGACCAATTTGTACAAGGGTAGGCTGTAAACTGGATCAATCGTAGTAGCTTTGTATTCGTCCTTAATTGGTACCTGTTTTGAATAACGCTCAGGAATGTCGTCACCTAATGCTGCATAGCCACCGACATAATACGGACTTTCTTTGTTTTCCCGCATATCGGGATCACTCCAAGCAATCACTGGGGTTTCCAAGCCATGAGCAAATACCATCCCTTGATTAAAGTAATCATTTCCCGTTTCAGTCCCGATCACTAGACCTTTTTCCGCCATTCCAGCTGCGCGTTTCAGGCGTGCTTGAACATCTTCCGTCATTGAAGTTAGGTGCTCGGGACTGAAGTCATTATAAATTTCCCCCGCCGCATCAGTATCTAAGAACCACGTATTAAAAGGAACTTCCTTAGAAGTCGTTGATTTCATACGATACTGCCATTCATCATCGATCAAGGTTTGGTTCACCTTGCGACCTTTGCCTAAGAAGCCAGAAACATACTCTCCAGATGGCTTCATGATGGTTTTGTTGTTATAAACATCTTCATTGTTCTTAAAACCGGCTGTGTTCCAATCAATTGATGGCGTTTCGTGAATCGATTGATACGAATCATAAGGCCCGATCAAATAGCCATCTTTTTTGGCAGTTTGAACAAATTGTGGATTAATTAAGCCTTGATTCCAATTTGCTAGACCGATCCACGCATGGTTGATCCCGCTAGCTTTCATATCATTCATCACCTCAGAACTAGTACTTTGTCCCCACTGATCCAACGCCACGGTACTGTCTTTCAATTCACCCTTCAACAACTGCTTGTTAATGGCAAAGCGTTTTTCCGTCGGCATGTCATCCTTAGTTTTTTCCAAGTATTCCTGATCCTTTTGATTCAACGCCGGAAGGACTTCTGTATCGTAAAAATCAGGATAAGCCAAAACGGTGTTCAGCCCCGTTAGGACGGTATTCTTTTCATATTTGTAAGCTTCTCCGTTGTTCAATGCGGCAATCGCATTATCAAACTCGGTACGACCATCTTCTGAATAGCGCTCCAGCAAATCACCCACATGCTGATATAATTTCTGATGATCCTCTTTTTGCAACTTTTGCCACTTCACATCATCCGTCGTTAAAATCCGACTTTGCCAGAAATAGATGTGGGGTGCGCCGATCAGCTTGTTTACTTCTGGCGTGGTTTTTGCCTTATCTGCCAATGAAGTAAATTGCTTGTTCTCAATCCGGTTCTTTTGATAAAGCTTCGCTACTGCCACTGGATCATTGTCGGACAAGTAAATATCGTACTTTTGCGCATCTTTCCGGTTGAAGCGATTCAGCGAAGTCTTCAATTGAAAATCAAGCGTCGGTGTTGTCGTATCTTCTTCCAACTCTTTGTTAAAGTTGTCTTCCATCACAACAGTTGCCGCAGTATTATCCTGCACCGCTGATAGAAAAGACATAGAGAAACTTTCATTTAAATCCAATGCGTCATTTTCTTGGAAATAGCTTTGCCAGCTAGCATTATCGGCTGGAATGCTTTTCCCTTCACCAATCGGTAAATAATAGGTGTCCCCTTGAATCTTCGGAAAATCAATTTCTTCTACCTCATCTGATTGCGGGGTCATTTCAACTTGTAAATGATCGTCTTGTTTTTCTACCTTCACTTGAATGCCTTTATCTGGGTAGGCCCAGGAAATGGCATCCTTTGATTTTTTAACGTTTGCTACAGCGGCGCCTTGATTACCGGAAAAAGTGAACTCATGTCCTTTTGAACGCAAGGTAATTTGGAAGGTCTCAGGATCAATCTCAAAATCAAAATCCTTGATACTGTATTTCTCGTCTTCTTTTACTACTTTTTTTGCGTCAAATTTTAAGGCCACCGGAGTCGAATCCGCCTGTCCATGCTTTTTTTGATGCGCAGCCAAAGCTGCTAAAGTTCCCCCCGAAAAAAGCAAGGCGGCAGCTAAACTGCCGATGATTAGTTTCTTTTTCGTTTTATTGTTCATGTATTATTCCTCCTGTTTCGTTGTTGCTGATTCACAACACATTTCATCTACAAACAGAAGAATACAAAACAATTATGCAAAACTTGTGCAAAATTCAAAAGAAGTATCAAGTTTTCATTTGCACACAGCGAACTCTTTTGAGGAATTGATTTTTCCAAGACCAGGAAAAATCAGTCTGATCGTCGTACGCATATCATCCTACTAGACGTTTCGTATTATTTTGTAGTTGGAATAATTGGTGGAATGTCTTCTATCTTCATAAACTGCGAAAAGCAAGACTGGCAGCTACCTCCCATTAGGGGATTCATTTTTCCAAGACCAGGAAAAATGAGTCTTATTTTCGTACGCATATCATCCTACTAGACGTTTCGTATTATTTTGTAGTTGGAATAATTGGTGGAATGTCTTCTATCTTCATAAACTGCGAAAAGTAGGAGTGACAAAAAAGCAGCCTCAATTAAGAAGCTGCTTTCCCCTTAACAGGCAAGGTCACACCTGCGATAAAATAGCCATTTTCCTGACGAAGGCTTAATTCGCCACCTAACGTTCTTAAGGACTGCTGCACAATCGACAATCCCAAGCCGGTCCCAGATAAATGATTGTTGCGGGAAGCCTCTCCCACTACAAAAGGCTCGGTCAATTGAGAGAATTGTTGATAAGACATCTCCGTAGCTTTATTTTGGAAGGCTAGTTGGTAGAAGTCGCCATGCTTTTCTCCTGTTACAGTCATCTGCTGGTCCAAGCTGTATTTCATTCCATTAGTCAGCAGATTCAGCAAAATCATTCCCATCAGCTGCTGATTCGTTTCCAGCTGGCAAGGCTCGATCTCAAGGGTGACTTGAAATCTCGGATCAATCAGCTGCTGCTGTTTCAATTCCTTTTCCACCAACCCTTGAATTTCCACTGGCTCCAGCTGAACATCCTCTTTCATTTGCTGGCTATAGACCAAAATATGCGTGACCAGTTCATTCATATCAGCTAGTTGCTGATCAATGTCTTGCAAAAAGGTCGGATTCTCTAAGCCCATCTGCTCACCATCCACTAATAGCTGCATCACCGAAAGTGGCGTTTTCAGTTCGTGGGCCAAATTAGAAGAAAAAGCCTTTAATTGATCGTTACGTTCCAGCATCTCGATTTCATGCTGCTGCAGCGAGCGTTTCATATAATTAATCGACTGGCTTAAACTGCCCAATTCATTATCCTCTTGAATATCCGAACCAGCAAAGTTTAGATTAGAAATATTCCGCGTCGCCTGCTCCAAACGCCCAATCGGTTTAATAATCTGGTTGCGTACCAGCAAAATAATCAAGCCAAACAACAAGATTAAAAATAAAATCGTCGTCGCCACTAAAATCGGCATCAAGGTCCGAATCGCCGCCTGAAAGTCTGGAATACTGGTACCAATCAAATAAAGCTGCTGACCTTCCACAAAGAAAATCGCATAGAAATCATTTCGTTGCTTGGACTGATTGTACAATCGTTGCACCGAGCGACCCGACTCCGCCGCGTCGAGCGTGGTAGCATCCACCCAAAAACGATTCAACGAAACCCCCGCTTGGCTCAACTGGAAAGTCAAGTCCGCATTCAATTCATCCTCCGAATTAAAACCGTCGCGATCCAAGGACACCACCACGATATCTTCAGCCAGCTGCTCTTTTTGTCCTTTTTGAATTAACTGATGTGCCTCTTTGACCGGCTGCTCCATTTTCCAATAGTAGTAGGTAGGAAAGCCCCAGCGATAAAAAAGGGTAAAAAACACAACAATCACAACAAAAATGATCCCCACTCGTTGAATAAAGCTGCGGGTTAAACTACTTTTTTGGTAATTCAAAACGATACCCCGTGCCGTAAACCGTCTGGATAAATTCTTTTCCCAGCTTATCCCGTAAGATGCGGATAAAACTATCTACGGTCCTTTCATCATTTTCGTGATCCAAACCCCAAACCGATAGTAAAATTTGTTCTCGCGTCAACGCCTGCCCTTGATTTTGGTACAGATAGTACAGCATATCATATTCTCGTTTGGTCAATGCCAATTCTTGGTCATGCAATAGCACCCGTTTTTCATTAGGCACGAACACTAGGGGTTGCTTGATATCCTGCTTAATCACACCTAATAATTTTGCCACCCGCACCAGCAATACCTTTGCATGAAACGGTTTAGCCAGATAATCATCGACTCCAGCTACCAAAGCCTCCACTTCATCTTCTGGCATATTTTTCGCCGTCAGCATTAAAATTTTAATGTTGCGCTCTCGCTTCATCGCCTGAGCCGCTTCCAGTCCGTTCACTTTTGGCATCATCCAGTCTAAAATCGCCAAATCAAACTTCTCTTCATAAAATTTCTCCAGCGCCTCTTCCCCATCACGGGCCTCCACCACCTGATAGCCTTCATTTTCCAAAAAGCGTTTCAGCAATTCCCGCATTTTATCTTCATCTTCGCATAATAATAGCTTCATATCTAAAAATCCTTTCCGCCCATTTGGCAGTAAATCCCCACCTATTATACGCAACGAATTGCTTTTTTCTATCAAATTAGCACTTTTTAACGATTTCTAAGGCTTTTTCTTACGCAATAAAAAAGGCTTTGCAACCCTCACTCAGCTCTAGAGCATTAAGCAAGTTTGAAAAGCCAGCCATCGTTAACATTGGTATTGTAAGCATTCCAATGGTGGAAAATTTACGCTTTTTTCATAGATGACAACCAAGCTGCCTCAAACGACAGCCTAAATTTGAAACGTCGAATTTTCTTTGGTTAGTTGCGTCATTTCAACAGTCACGCCAAAATAGTTTTCAAGTAATTTTTTCAATTCAGCAGCTGCTTCATTCCCGAAAGCAGCCTGCTCCTGATTAATTCCTTCAATGAAAAAGACCGCATTTTGAGTATCTTCTGTCAGCATCGTTCGCTGGGCTTCCCGCCAGTTAAGACACCGACAAACTGCCCCTTCGTCATCGTAGTAAATAATCTCTCCTTCAAGTGCCGGTGCATCTTTTTCTGCCCCCAGTGGAAAGAATGACTCGCCACCCTTGGCTTGTCCTAAATGCAAATCTCCTTGCACTTTTTCCAGATCCTCTCCTCCGCAAGGAACCCCGTACTTCAAAGAAATGCTGTTATACACATCAACTAAAGGATTGATCGGCTGAAATTCGTGTCCTTGCTTCGCCCGCTTCAACAGCGCTTCAATTGAAGAACGTGCCCCCTTCTTCGTTTTAAACTGGCTGAAAGCCTTTCGCCACTGGACCACCACATCATTTTCACTGATTGGGTCCTTTTGTACAAATTGTTGCGCCTCTTCTGCTGCTTGGCTTAACAACTCCTTCAATGCATCCTCTTGTCCCGTTTGATAGTGATTATCGACACCATTAACAACTAACACATTTATTTGTCCTTTGGGAAACAACGCCCAAAATGCTGCATCAATGACTACTTTACTCATTCCATTCATCCTCCTTAGCTAGTACACCCGTTTATTGCCTTTTTTTACAAATTCCCAATCAGCACTGACATTTTCTCGTACCTTATTCAAATAATTTTCCAGCTGCTGAATTTCTGCCACCGTTAGTCCTGCTAATGCTGTCTGATTCGAATACTCATTTTCCCTAATGATGTGAGGATAAACCTCTTGGCCTTTCTCCGTTGCGTAAAGGTGCTTGATTTTCTTGTTTGTGTCATCTGCCAAGCGATCAATGAAGCCCTTTTCTTCCAAGCGCTTAATCGCTCGAGAAATCGTTGTACGATCTACCTTGATCAGCTCCGCCAGCTGCTCTTGGATAATCCCAGGATTCTCACAAATTCGTACCAAATACAAATACTGCCCCCGATTCAAGTCCATCTCTTTAAACTCACTATTACTGATAGAATCTAAAGCTCGTGCAATCATGCCAATCTCTCTCAACACATCCGCCATTTCTTCACCCTCTTAATCAGTCGTTGTTAGTTACTTTATCGCATTTTTGTTGCAAATGCAACAAAAAGGAATAATTTACCCTTTTCGTGAAGGATAAATTATTCCTTTTCTAAATCACCTAGCGTCCATTCTAGCTTGGCGGGTCCCAAATGAGGAAGGTCCACGCTAGTTCATAAAGTGGCTCCACGTCACTGTCTTGCTCATAAGCATTAAAAACGATTCGATATTCGCCGTTGAGGCTTTCGTCCAGCTGGTCTCTGAATTGGAGATTAAAGGGATTAGTGATCGCTGGATCAATTGTTAAATTGCTTAAATCATTTACAACGACATCCGACCAGTTAGCCATATTGATATATCCTTGCCCTACTTTTACCTGAAGAACCGGAACAATTTTTTCAATATTTTCTGCACTGAAAGTAATCGCCGCTTGTTGATCACTGCTTCTGTTATATACTAAACGATCCTTTGCAAGAGACTGTACTCTCAAACCATTTTGCTTAGCAGGGACAACTTGAAAAGCTAGCTTGTCTTGTGCCAGCACTTCCCCCATTAACGGATGTGTGCCCGAGTGGTCTCTTAATGCAGTAACTTGAACCTCGTATTCTTTAGTTGCCGCTATCGACTGAGCCTCAGTATAGATGGCCAACTGGTAAGGCATCTCGGTGAGACTTGAGATCGCTCCTACTTCATAGACAAATTGCAGTTCACCCTCGACATTTTTTGGTCGAATCAAACGTTGCGGGTTACTAGCATCCCGCATATCTCGCAGCAATACGCCTTGCGGCCAGTCGATTTGATTGTCGGTTCCTTTTTCATACAGTGCCAGACTCAATGCTAACGATTTGTTTTCATTGTAGCTATCCACCGCTGTTGCAACATCACTGAGTCCTAGCGTTCCCTTTAATTGAATCGGCTCATGTTCTTCGTAAGTACCCGCATCTAATGCTGGTGAACGATTTTCAATCCTGCGTTTGTTCTCAATCTTGAAGGGTTGATAATTCGTTTCCCAATCCTCGCCAAAGTCGAAAACTAAACCAATTGAGTCAGTCGCAGCAATCGCCGTATCTTTATTGGCAAAATTAAAAATGAATAGATAGGACAAATACTCAGCTTTTTTGCTATGCGCTTCAATCATCGCC
This sequence comes from Enterococcus sp. AZ109, assembly GCF_051714625.1. Lineage (NCBI taxonomy): Bacteria > Bacillati > Bacillota > Bacilli > Lactobacillales > Enterococcaceae > Enterococcus > Enterococcus sp. AZ109. The sequence continues at coordinate 1,435,463 of NZ_JBIOSF010000001.1, forward strand.
AGTGTTAAGAATTCATTGTCAGAAGCATTGGTTCCCATTTTTTTAAACTGAGTTAAAGGAATCTTCGTTTGTTCACTAGCAGACTCATTTTTATAATAATAGTATTCTGGAGGTACGTTGGTCTCGGTGGACTGAATCTTCATCAAAATAGTGTCCCCAGCTGGCAGTGAACTTTTTAATTGATCTGTAGCAGTTACCGGAGTAAATTTTAAATAAATGTCATCCTCGGCTGGATTGTCAGGCCATCGTTCTGAAGCATGCTCATCAAACGCATATTGAAGAGTAAATGCCCCATTTTCCAACGTCGTGTTCGGATTATCGGCTGTATGAGTAAATTCCCGATAAACCTTGCCGGCCATTAAGGCTGTCTTAGCTTTAATCAAAGTTATGCGTCGATTAATGTTCAACACCACTTCAAATTCAATATCATCACTATCTTTGGAGGTGTAAACTAGTCTGACTTGCCTTGACTCTAATGTATCATTAATGTTATTTGCATTGTAAATTCGATAGCTCAAACTATTTGTCGCCGCCGTTTCCCCTAGTGCCAAATTCCCACTATTCATAGCGAGAATGAGATCCTTCAAGGCTGGATCAGCTTCATTTTCAATATCTGCTACATTGAGTCCATTCAAAAAGCCAAACGTGGTATTTCCGTAACTCGTCGAACTCTCTGCATTACTCTTAATATCAGTAATTGATGCTAAATTCACATTGGTAAAATTCGCATCAGTTAAGGCATTCAACTGCACATTAAACCGATTAACAAAGTTGGGTAAAGTTACTGTATCCGTCTTATTTCCCCCATCCGGATAGTCCGATTCATTGTACGCCCACAAATTAATCGTCCGTCTTTCAGGACGGTAACGAATACGCATGGTTTTTTCTACAGAAGTGCCAGGAAACTCATTTCTTGCTCCCCCCATCGTATAAGTCTGTGAGACATACGCTTTCCATGATGTTTTCTCGCCAGTAAGATCATAAAAGGCTTGCTCGTTACTTGGGCTGTACCCTAAAGACATAGTCGCCGTCATCTCTTCACCAAAGGGAATCCTGATACCTGTTGCTTCATTTGGCTGGGCAATAACTTTAATCATAGTGACTTTATCCAAATTATTTTCGACGCTTCTGTAATCCTCGTAACTAGCGTAGGTATTATCACCGTCAAAGTTTGATTGATTATTATTAAATTTCTTATCGGTATCCATTGAATATCCGACTTGATAATTCACTTCTTGTGAAGAAGTAATAGTCAATTTTTCTTTTAATGTTAATGAAAACTCTTGGAGCTGGTCGGGATCTGCCCATTCTGCGGTTACGCCCTTTTTAGCAATCGGCAGATAAAAGATAAACCGCCCACTGTTGTCAACGTAACCCGCTTGGCTAATATTTTTAAAATCAAAACTAGCTGAAAAAACAGTTGACTCCTTATCCAATATACCACCAGAAGTTGGGTTTTCTGGATCTTGAACATTGCTTGAGAGTCTAGTCCCCTCTTGTGAATCGTAGTGAAAATCTAGTTTGGGAGGATTGGTGTTAAAGACGCTTCCTAGCCTAGTTGATGCCAGTTTAGTAACACCACCTGTTGAATAAAATCTAGTCTTATCCGCACTTAAGCTTGAACCAATCCCCCACGCGTCGTCTACAAAATAATTCCCATAGCTTCCGCCTAAATAGGAAGCGTACTTTTGATCTGCGACAAATAACAATTCTCGATAGGCAATCGCTTCTGATCTGGCACTAATGTTCACTTTCATTTTATAGCTTATATTTATCGGGCCACCCACTAATTCACGCGCTTCAGTGAAATAGCCCATCCCTTTACTATTAGTCGGTTTTACATAATAGAGATTACTCCCATCTGCTAACCTCACCGGATCATCAATGGTAAAGTCAAGCTGTTGCCCCTCTTGTTCCAACTGGATAGACCCCCGATTTAAATCCAAGTCAATGGGCGTTCGAATTAAGAAAACCGGGTTAGGCGCATAGCTAGTTGCCGCATACGGATAAAAGCAGGAGAGTGCACTAGCAGATACGGTTACTTCTTTTCCCACATCTACACTGTCTGTTGATTCTTTAAGCAGCTTATTATTTTCATCAGTAATGGTCATTTTTTTAGTTGAATCATCCAAAAACAATCCCACATCTGAACCGTTTGAAGTTCGATCAATTAGAGTTGTCCTAACTTCACCGCTTAAAGTATTGCCATTATATCCAGCAGCCGGTGTTATCTCAAACCTTGCTTTGCCAGAAGTTCCAGCATTCACGAAGGTATGCCCATAAAATTGTCCACCCGATTCTCTGGGTCGGTCTTTATCGCCGCTGATATAAGACGAACTAACCTCCAATTCGTAAGACAGTTCTTTGATATAGTAATCCTTGATATCAAAATCGGCGGGGACCTCACTAGTGAACGTCCCATTTGCTAACATTTCTCGATTCACATAGTAATAGTATCGCTCATTCGTACCATAACCTAGCAGGTTCCGTTTGCTGCCGTCTGTTCGACTAATTTGAATGCCCTGATAGGCTTGACTCGGTGTTAAATCATACGTACCACGAACTAAACCATTGCCGGCAGGATCACCCTTTTTTTGCAGGACAAAATTGAACCCATACGTATAGTTGCGTGAAGCAGCCAGACTTCCGCCATAAGTTGAATTGACCGTCCAATATTGCACGGTCGTAACACCATATTCCCATGCATTCGTCGTATCAAATTGATAAGTAACTTGCGCTTTCCCCTCAGCTGGGGTCTCATTTCGCAACAATGCATAGCCTAATAAAGCAGATACGTCTGTTCCAGCAGTCGAAATTGTGGAATATGGGTTGGCTCGGCTGTGAAATTCAAATTTAAATGCATCGCCTGAAGTGATGGTAATACCCTGAGTAGAATCAGAAAGCGGTACAACTTTATTGTCTTCCATCGAACGATTTCCGTCTTCATCATAGGTATAGTTCCGCATTGTCCAACCTAAATTAGGGCGAGTATACAGAATCTGTTCCCCTACAGCAAAGGCCTGACCTGCAGCATTCGGTTGGCTCGGCAACCGGTAATGCATCTCTAAATTCAAGGCGCTCACTAAATACTCTTGCGTATCATCCACAAAAGAGTACGTCACAACGACTCTTCCATCTGCCAATGTTTCAGCAGAATATTTTAAGACAGGTACCCCACCATTCGACGTACTCGAGGTAATCCTCGCAATCCAAGCATCCATCTTTTCGGGTATCAAAGTTGCTGATAAGTACTGTCCGGTACTTATCTCCTTATAAGGTAAATATGCCTGATAGGAACTATTACTCATGTAGTAAGCATTGTTACTAGCATTTTCAGTATTATTTCGGACCCGCGTCTGCATGATTAACTGTAACTCTTCATCTAACGTCTGGGGGCCAGGAGTCGTTGTACTTGCATCCGGTCCGCGGGTGATCGTTACTAATTCTGCGGTACTAGGGATGATAAAATCATCCATTAGTAACGTTTTCACCGGTTGTTCGTCCTCCACTAATTGCACTTTTAGCGGCTGGTTTCGAGTTAAGCTGTCTCCTGAAACGCCTGTCCAAAAATTCGGACTATTCGTCGTTCCGTCTTCGTAGTTAGGTAGAAGATTTATTATGATTCCCAACGTATCTATTAAAGGCGAAATCTCGAAACTAACTGTTGCTCCAGTAATATACTCTTGTGAATAAGGATCAGTCCCATTCACAGGATCGACAAAAAGTGTTCGGTTAAAATTTGTATCAAGCTGGTAGGTAGCGGTCTCGTCCACTCCATCAACAGTGTAGCTGTAAATACTACTCGTAGTATTTACAAGATTATTCAGGTGATCCTTTCTAACTAGCACACCTCTAGGAATTTCCACCTTTATTTGTCGATTGGAAATAGTGCTTGTCGGTTGATAATTATTCAACTGTATCAGTAACTGATAGCCTTCATTTCTTAATACTCTCCAATCAACCGTTGCAGCCTCTGCCGCACTTTCGTCTCGAAGGTAAACTTCTGTTGCTCCCACACCTTGAACATAAGAATGAAACGCTTCGCTGGCATTTCTTACTGAATCAGCAGATGTTTGAGTTTGTTGCTGTACTAAAGAGGAATCCTCCGGTGCCTCCTCTTGCATCTGATTCTCATCATCCACTACTTCTTCCGACGACTCAACCGGATCACTTGTTGCCGGTACTTCATCAAGCTCTTCTACCGCTTCTATGTTAGGCTGCGCCGTGGATGCTCCCGTAGCTCCCACTTGCTGATCTGTTGGCAATGACGACTTGTCCCCTAAACGTGCTGAAGCATCCACAGTCTCAGTTTCAGCAGCTGCTACGGGTTCAATAAGCAATGTTGCGCCACTGACAACCGGTAAGATGACTAAAAGGCACACCAAAAAAAGAACCATCCTTTTCTTCATTTGTTTCAATTTAGCCACCCCCTTGTACGTCTATTACCTTAAATGCCTGTTCATAATTAATTTGGTTAGCACCAGTACCGTATTCGCTGTCTTCATTGTATTTCATTAAATAAAAGTCGATTGCTCCAGTATCGTTGATCGTTCCCAGCGAAATCTCTTTCGTATAAGGATCGGTGTTCGCTCCAGAATAATTATTGATCACTTTTTCATAAAAAAGCGGATTCGTTTGGTCTGGTACTACTTGTCCATCGTCCCAAATCAGCATAAGATTTCTACTTTCTTCTGCAGTAACGGACACTCTAACAAACGGACTATCTTGCGCATCCTTAACGGCTACCTTGAACCCAGTCGCTGCTTTTTCGACTCGGAATTTAGCGGTAATTTCCTGCACATAAGGTTTCGAAGCTTGAGCAGTGACGGTAACAATTCTGCTATCGACACCGTCTAAGAAATTTCTGTCTAATTCAATCTCAATCGTCGTCTCCCTGTGGTTTTCTTTGGTATCTGACGCTGGGAGAATCAACGAATCGGTTTTACCAGTTGTTGAATTGATGGGTCCTTCTTCATTGCGAAAGGTCGTGCCAGAATAATCGGTGCTCACTGTGTAGTGAATAGGTCGATTTGTAAACCGCTGACTGTCGGGATAATTTCTTAGTTCAAACTTAATTGTCTCTCCTGGTTCCCATTCAGAAACAATATAATCGTATTCGTCAGTTGAACTACTCGCCGCTTTTAACAAATCACTAGTAAAAAACATTTCAACTGCTTTAACTGGTTCGTCTTTGACTTGTCTGGATACATATTTTCCCCAATTATGAGTCCCAAACAAAAAGAGACTTGCAAGGAAGACACCCCCCACTAGGATCTGTATCATTCTATTGTTTTTTTTCACTATTTTTTTCATTGGTCTCACCTAATCTATCTGCTCTGCTTGGAGTTTTAAACGGACAGCCTTTAATTCATTCGCATGGCTTGCATCCTTGAAATCCTCTGGCCAACTTATTTTTAATAGATAGTTTTCTGTTTGAGCAGAACCAACTGACATGGTCCCTTCCACTTGCTTACTTGTGAAGTCGATGGATTGGTTACTTTTGGTCAATGTATACGTTAGCGGCAAAGAACCCATCTCTTCTAAATTAATAATATAGCGCATCGAAGTCTCGATCCTTTGCGTCCCCTTCCAATTAGAAACTTCAATCGGTATTTCTTTCGTTTCACCAGGTGCAATCTCTTCGTCTAATAAATTTACTGTTTTAAACCGATCGCCCAGAAAAAAGGCCACCCGAGCTGAATCATCGGTCGCAAATGTCGCATGGAATTTAGAATAAGTTAATACAACCAAGAAAGAAAAAGCCAAAATAGACAAACTAACTACCACAGCAATTTTGTAACGATGCTCTTTTAATCGATCTATCATGTGATACCACTCCTTCTTTCAATTCTTAACAATAAAATGGCCACTACGCAAAAATAATTACCCTTATTTGCTAATAAATTCTTTTAATCAAAATTATTTTTTCGCATATCGAACAATTATCCAGCGATATTCGCTAAATACTTTGCTATTTTATGTAATCTTTAATTCTATTTTACCATATTTCACGAATTATATTGGCTCATTCAGAATTATCATAATAGTAATTACCTTTTAAAACATCCTATTTTTTTTTATAATAGAAACAATCGTTTAACCTAAAAAAGAAACTTTTGATCACACTGCAACACCTGATCAGAAGTTTCTTTTTTTCTATTTTGCTGTTTTACTATTTCGCTTCATCATGTAACGGGTTAAATGCGCTATCAGGAGCAGGATAAATGGAATTATTCCGAGTATTATTAGTGGGCGAGGTAGCCAGCCAACCGGCGGAGTCATCCCTGCTGCGGCAAGAACTACTAATGAAACTCCACAAACATTGTAAAGAATCAAAATAGCTTTATTCACTTTATCAATCACTCTGTTCATCCTCCTTCACATTAGGAATACCATAGTAATTTCTGAAGTTCTGGGCATCTGCGAAATAATCAAGAATACTAGGTTTTGCTCGTCCGATTAATTTATCTACACTGGCTTTATAAAGTTTGCTCAACTCGACTAATTGATCAATGGCAGGATAGCTTTTATCCAATTCCCATTTTGAAATGGTTTGAGGCGTGACATGCAGAATGTTTGCCACTTGCTTTTGGGTCAATTTATTCTTTTCTCGAAAATACTTTAGCTGTGAACCAATTCTCAACATCGCTATCCCTCCTTCGCTTTAATTATAACCGATCTTAGAAAAACAAAGAAAGCTTTCCCCGCTCACAAATCTGTTGAAGTTACTTTTTTCTACTCAACGCTCCGTTGCAACCTTGATATGCTGGGCTTTTCCCTTTATTATCTATCTGCATAGACATGAGCCCGCCGATCTTCCATGATCCTTCCACTACCCAATGACAATTGCGTATCCTTGCCAAAATTAGAATATTCTACCTAGCAAATCTAGCAACCGTTTTTCCAAAACTAAAAAAGACCCCGTTTATGCTTCAGCTGATGATTCTAACCATTCGACAGTCCCCTTAGTGATCGCTACATACTCACACCAGCTATTTCTTTGAGCTCCATGCCAGTGTTTAATACCTTGATGAGTCACGACGGTATCCCCTGTTTTGAGTGTCTGAATGGCTTTGCCTTCTTCTTGATACAATCCGCTGCCTTTTTTGACTAACAAGACCTGGTACCCCTGTTTATGTACATGCCAATGGGTTCGACTCCCGGCATCATGGACAACATTTGCGATCCCTATATCAATCCTTGGATCATTCACTAGCTCATGCAAATAACTTTTGCCATCGAAAAACTGAGCAGCCAGCTCACTCACTTCAGCCAGTGAGATAAACAGTTCAGGTGATTTATTCATCATTTCCTTCATTTAGCATTCCTCTTTTCTATTTTTTCGCTTCAGTTCTTTCACTATAGCAGTTAACCTGAACGTTAAGTCAAACAAAAAAAGTTAGATTTAGCAGATATTCTGCTTCATCTAACTTTTTTGGCCGATCGTTTACTCAGTTTCAAAATTTGCTCGAATTAATGACAGATGAAAGTCTGAGATCGAAGGAAAAGCCTGGCAGGTAAAACTCGGTGTTGCTTGTCTTTCAGTAATTAAAACCGGTATAAAGCCTTGGTCTGCTGCTTTTTCTAGTCGTTCTGCTGAATTATCGATAAAATATTTGGTGCTTTGGTTAAATGAACGGTTTCGAAAAACTTCTTGGGCTGGTATGTAGAAATTCAAGGTTTCTTGAACCGTTTCGTCAGGTACTGTTTCCTCACTTAACAAAACCAACCCTGTTTCAAAATTCCTTCGCCTCAAATATTCCACCAGCTTTAGGCATTGCGTATCCATACATTGTTTCGCATCAGTAGGGACTAAAAAAATTTCTTCTGTTGCAAGTACTAGTTTCTCCATTACTACCACTCCTAATTTTGCCCTATTTTTAAAAGTGAAAAACCACTTATTCAGCACAAACAAATCATTAGTGAAAATATTCACAATTAAAATATTAATTGAATTATACGTGCATTTTAATTAGCTGTCAACTTATAGTAGCTCCCTGAGCCATTTATTGCAGTTTATGGCAAAAAAATAAGACAAATCTTTTTGGAAAGACTTGTCTTATTTCTATTATGCTTAATAAGAAATCCAAACCTCATTTACACCGGAACCTTTAGCAATTCCATCTGTCAACGCTAAGCGAGAAGAATAGGAAAGGTATCCATAGAACGTCTGTGTTCCGCCAACATCCCACTGAACATTGATTTGTACGTCTGGGCGAATAGATTTTGTATTAGGCATTGTATTTGGATACAACGCATTGGTTTCATAACTTAAGATGCTGCCACTTGCGCCAGCAATCGTTGCTTTCCCGAAATACTGCGTGCCATCGTAATTATTCTGAGTCACTCCACCATTGGCAGCAATAGTTAATGAGCTTTGTTTTTGGCCGCCTTGAGAATAATAGAAGGTATAAGTGTTCGCCCACTTAGCAAGATCACCAGCAAAACCACCATTTGAAACACTTGGCGTAGCTACATTTCCATTCCCTTGACTATTCATTTCTTTTTTCTTCTCATCTTGGATGCCGACATTATTTTCTTGAGTTAAATCTTGTACGGCTTCTCGAATCACGCTAAATTCGTCTTTAGAAAGATCACTAACTGGGATTGAAGCCAGCTTTAATGAAGAACCACGGTAGTCACCATTAATAGTCAGTTCTTTGGCCTCTTTTATTACTTGATCGTATTGAGAAAGCTCTTCTTCATCTACCTCAGACGTCTCTGTTGTTTCCTCAGTAGAAGAGTCCCGCGATGATAGCGTTGTTGACCGCGAGGATGCAGGCGCCGTGCTGTTATTATTCCCGTAAGAAGCAAAAAAGATTCCGCCGCCAACTAAGACTCCCAAGAGCACCACGATTCCAATGATCCAAGGAACTTTGCTGGTTTGCTTCGCTCGAGTTGCTTGCCTAACAGGTGTTGCCACCTCTGGTATATCTGTTTGACTATGATTTGTTGCAGTGCTTTCTTCTGTAAGTGAAGTAAATTTGTATCCACATTGCTCGCAAAATCCTGCATTTTTTTGATTCTCTGCTCCACAGTTTGGACAATATTTCATTTATACCACTCCCTTTTCTCACTAGTTCATCCTTATACCCAGATCAGATTATCTCAAAGCAATTAATGTAAAATCTCCAATCGCATTACGCATACCCTCACTGCTGATTACACCATTGGAAAGAACGACAATAGCAAATGGTTCATCTCCGGCTAAAACTAGCCCGATGTCATTTTCTACCCCTGAAAGTTCCCCTGTTTTATTCGCTACTGATATATCTGCTGGTAATTTACTTGGAATCTTCGTTCTAATTTGTTGCCCTTGCATCAATTCAAGCATTGATGCATACGGATACGTTTCCTTGTTCTGATAGACCTTCTTTAAAAACGCCATGGTATCATTTAAGGATGTGTAGTTTTCTTTTCCCATACTTATGGCTTGCTCATCCAGCATTTTTCGTTGGAGTTGCGTGTCCATATACCCAGAACTTTGGAAATAACTGTTCAACTGGTCCATTCCAACTTGATCGATAATGGCATTGGTTGCACTGTTATCACTATTTTGGATCATCCGTCTGGTCAATTCACCTAGCGGCTCACCATTAACCATTGTTTGCATATCCAGATTGTTTTCAAGTATATAAGACATAATGAAAACCTTTATGACACTAGCAGATGGCGTCGAAATCGAATTTTGGTTAGAAATATAGGCATCATCACTAAAATAATAAACCCCATAACTGACCTGAGCTGCATTAGCAAGCAACCCTGAATCATCTAAAATTTCGGCTTTTGGTTCTGGTGTTGCACTAGAAGATTCCGTACTTACTGTACTCTCGACTGTACTCTCGACTGATTCACTTTGAACGGAAGACGTTTCACTCGTCTCTTGACTCGTTTGGCTAGTTTCATCAACTACTTCTTTTTTGACTGATTGAGCCGTGACAGCTCTTTGTACCTGTCTCCCCTTCATCAGCTTCATGGTAGAAAAAGTGATAAAGCAAGTCACCAAAAATAAGATACCAAATATTAGTGCCCATCGCTGTCTGATTTTCTGCTGTTTTTTTCGATTAGATTTTCTCAATTTGTTTTTCCTTTTAAAATTTATTGACTAATGTGATTATATCAATAATACTTAGCTTATACAAATTAACACCTATTTATTTTTCCAACCTTTTTTGTTATTGTTAGAAACGGAAGGGAAACGGAGCTTAGGTGAGTAAACAGGAGTAAATAAACTAGTTAGGGTGGAGAAAATGAAATATTGTCCAAATTGCGGCACGGAGTTAAACACAGATGCAAAGTTTTGTCCTAAATGTGGATTTAACTTAACAAACGGAACACCAGCGAGTGATGAGCCATTGGATGTGCGGTTAGCCAATCGCATCAACCAAATGAAAACCGATGATGAATTTGAATTGCAGCTTGAAAAAGCCGAAGGAATGAACATCACGCGCGCTGAAATAAAGTTACGGGCGCAAGAAAAATTATCTGGCAGATACGGTGAATGGTGTAAAACAATTATCTTATTCCTTGTAGCACAATTCATAGCCAATTTTCTATTACGACTTGCTTCCTTGCGGTTCATGGCAGGCGGTTTCTATAGCTTGCTGACTAATTTGCTTTACGGGTATGGGTATGACTATGGCTATGGGTATTCAAACTATGGATACATGAATCCCTATGCAGGATTTTCACGCTTTTTATGGTTCCTTTTGATGATTTTAGCGATTGTTGTTATCTTCTTAATTTCCGCTTTATTCAGTGCTGTTTTACAGTGGTGTGCGATTCATACCTTGAGAGGGCAACGAGCGGATGGTGTGAAGATTTTTTCTTACTTTGTAAGAGCACAAAAAAACAGAATTTTAAAAGCCAATGTATTAATTGCTATTTATACTTTTTTATGGTCATTGCTTTTTGTTATTCCTGGTATTATTAAGAGCGCCGCTTATGCGATGACGAACTTTTTATTAGAAAAAAATCCCGACTTAACTGCATCAGAAGCCATTACTTTGAGTCGTGAAATCATGTACGGCTACAAAGTTGAATTTCTGATTCTACGCTGTTCCTTCTTTTTCTGGAACTTAATAAGCATCTTCCAAGTGACTAATTTCTATGTCCTTCCTTATCAAAATGTTACAGAGATTCAATTCTTGGAAATGCTTTACGATCATTATGTAGAAACAAATATGATCGCAGAATAGACGAAAGAGGCTGTGACATAAACCGTCATAGCCTCTTTTCATTTGTATAAAGTATCAGTTTTCACAACACGGAGTGCGTTTACACAATCTTGCTTATGTTACTCCTCCAACAGATAATGCAACATCCGCTGATAATCATCATAAAACAGCTTCGTCTCTTTGTAAGCCATCGTTTCCTCCAGCGGAAGCTCTTCAATTCCCTCTTTAGAAAATTGATAGATCACCGAATTAGGATAGGACATAATAATCGGTGAATGGGTGGCAATAATAATTTGCGCACCGCCCTTGACCAAGCGGTGCATCTCCTGCAACAGGGCGAATTGCCGACTAGTAGCCAATCCCGCTTCCGGCTCATCCAATAGATAAAAACCTTGATCTCCAAAGCGATTTTCAATAATTGCCAATAAACCTTCTCCGTGGGAGCGGGTATGTAGCGGCTGATGTCCATAAGAAGCATGGGCTAGCGATCCCTGAATCAAATCACGCCCCAACTCCTCTAATTCAGAAGCCACATTATAATAGGTTTCCGAACGCAAAAAGAACTTTGTCTGCGGAATATCACCTTTACGAATTAAGCGGACATGCTCGTGCAATTCAGAATGACTCTCCACGGTAGAAAAATTGAAATTCTGACTACCGCCTTCTGGGTTAATCCCATAAGCTACCGCAATCGCTTCTAGAATAGTCGACTTACCAGTGCCGTTGTCGCCGGACAAAAAAGTGACCGGTGCCGTGAATGGCAATCGGCCGTCTTGTTTAAGAATCGCTTGAATCGCCAACACTTCATAAGGGTAACCGATTTTAGGCATCGTCTTGGCTAATTGCATCTCGAAAACAAACATCGCTTCTCCTTTGTTAATCGTTTGCTTCAATCATACAAGCTGACCGCTATTAAGACAAGAACATCTCAACGGCGGCCAACCAAAATTTTCCTTTATTTATACTTGCAGAAGCTTCCTCATTCGCTTATAAGAGTAGCGATAGATAAGGAAAATGTAGATGCACACTACACCCGTTATCAAGACATCAATTCCAAAAGCGATCCTTTCTGAACCAACAATTGTCCGGTCATTGCCCCAGAAAATCAATACAGTGAACAGCAGCATCGCCACCGCTCCAATCACGGTCGGATAAACAAAAATCTTCGTCAATTGAGAGTTAATCGTTCTACGAATGTACTGGTTATTTGCCCCCAGCTTGGTTAAATCATCAAAGAGCTGTCGGTTATTAATGGCAATCGTAATACTGCGGGTGTAAGCAATAATACCCACAGCTGCCAGACAAATCGTCGCAACGTAGATAAATAGTAAGAAGAACACTGCCTGATCCCGCAAAAAGTTTTGCTTAACAATCGTTTTGATGGTTGGATAGTATTTCCAATAACTCATCAAGTCGGGATTATCGGGATAAAGTTCGATCGGCATATCCCCATCGTGAGATTCATTAGTAAGCTGTGCTTGTTCCGCTTGGTAGTCATCATACCCAGTTACTCGAGCCATTTCTGCCGGTGCCTTAGCAATAAATTCACTGAAAACAGCTTGAGCAAAAGCCTGTTTTGCATCAGATTCTGTTACATTGAACATTACTTGCTTTAATTGATGTTCCACCGGCAAATCCGCTGCAATTTGAGCAAAATCAGTATCGTTTAAAACATAACGGGGCGCACCCGCAAAATACAGTTGTCTATTCAGTTGCGATCCAGCAAAACTAAGCTTGAAGGTTTCATCGGTCACCGGATTAGTCACTTGATCCATGTCATCGAACTTTGACCAAAAACCTTCTGGACCATTAACCACAGTGTAATAACCACCTTGTGGCACAGTCAGCTTCTCCCCTGTAATTTTTTCATACTCGGTAGCACTAATGAATTCACCGTATTTGAATTTTTCGTGATAGTCTTCGATTAATTCGCCATCGTCCGTCCAGTCACGTTCGATCCCACTGATAAGCAGCTGAGGAAAATTCACTTCCGTATAATTCGTTACCTCCACATCATGCTCATCGGCTAAACGCTGGATATCCGCTTGGTCCACTTGATTGATTGAAGCTGGATAAGGTATGGAAAAATCCACCGGGCTGTCGTCAATATCCCAGAACATAGTGGAATTCATCGGCACATAAAATAATGCGAAGAGACTTGCCAATACTAGTAAAGCCATGACACACATGTTGCGCACTGTTTGTTTCCCCTGCGACTTCATCATACTGAAGGGAATAATGTTTTTGTAGTATTTTTGCGGTCGTCTCCCTCGTTCGTGATGAGAAATCAAATAAGTCACTAGACGATAAATCCCCACAATCGAAATCAAGTAAGTAGCACTCCAAATCGCCGGCATTTGCATGTTGAAGTTATTGGCTGTAATCGATGGAACAACATAACCTAGCAAGAGCCCAACGACTGTCATAACCAATCCAGTTAAACCGTAAAACTTCGTCACCTCTTGAATTGGTTCGTTTTTCCGCTGATCATTTAAGATATCCATTAGATTACTGCGTTTCATAAATACACAAGCCATTACCAAGATGCAAAGCCCAAGCGCTAAAGCAAATAGTACGCCAATAATCGAACCTGTTAGGGCAAACTGATACGCCATCTGCTCCGTATCAATAACTAATAAACGGAACAACTGCCACACAACAAATGAGGTAATATTCCCTAAAATAATTCCACAAAAGCTGCAAGCTGCCCATATTTTTGCCAGCTCTTTATAAAAAGTTTTCGCCAATACTCTTTTAGAAGCACCCAACGCTAAGAATACGCCCGTCTCACGACTTTTGTATTTAAAAAATAATCCGGTCGCATAAATTGCGAACATCAAACAGCCGATTAAGGCAATCGCAAAAATCATATAAATCTGCTTGCGAGAATCTCCGCCCGGCGGTAAGACCTTTTGAACGGTGGGACTAAAAAGGGTTGCCGCATAGGAGGTAATCAAAAGGACCGCAAAGCCTAAACAAAAAACTAACTGAACGTAGTTGCTGCGATTATAACGTCGCAGCTTATTGAAAACTTTATCCATGTTCATGGTTTTCGCCCCCATTCAACTCTTTCAATACTAACAACAGCTCATCATGAAAGACTGTCGGTTCACCCGAGCGTACCATTTCCTTAAAAATATTGCCGTCTTTCATCACGATTACCCGATCGCAATAGCTGGCTGAAAAACTATCATGGGTAACCATACAGATGGTTGCGCCCAGTTCTAGCTTTGCCTCGGAAAAAGCGTTAATAACTGCTGCACTTGATTTGCTGTCCAGATTCCCAGTTGGCTCATCGGCCAAAATCAACAATGGATTGTTCATTAATGCTCTGGCAACTGCCGTCCGCTGTTTTTGACCACCTGATATTTCTACCGGATATTTGTCACCAACTTCACTAATCCCAAACATATCTAGCAGCTTCTTTGCCCGAGTTTCCATTTTCTTATATGGAGCATTTTTAATGATTTTTGGTAGACAAACATTTTCAAAAATTGTTAAACCATCTAGCAACATAAAGTCTTGGAAGACAAAGCCCAGTTTTTCATTACGAACTTCGGCCATCTGTTCCTCTTTTAGTGCTGCGATCTTCGTACCATTTAACAAAATCTCGCCTTTTTCATAAGGAATAAAACAAGAAATACAATTCAGTAAGGTCGTTTTCCCGCTACCGGACGATCCCATAATCCCAACAAATTCCCCTTTACGAATCGTGAACGAAACATCCTTTAACACTTCATAAGTGACATTCCCGCTTTGGTAGCTTTTATATAAGTGCTTAACTTGTAACATAATAACTCCTCCTCATTTTTGCAGCTCTATCTTTACCTTAATGATAGAAGAATTTGCATCAGCAAAACAGACACTCAGATGTAAACTTTGACCTGATTTTTGTAAAGTTTTGTTAGTGTTTTATGATAGAATAATAAGAAAGAACTCACAAACCAGCGAACATGCCGGCGTTGTGAAGTCTCACCCAAAAAGGAGGGGTTCGATGATTCGAGTAACGATTTGCGATGATGAACAAAAACAGCGGAACGAATTGCGCAGAGTCGTTGAACGTTCGCTGCAATTAAAGGGGCTGGAGTATCAGCTGCAGGAATTTGAGAACGGCGAAGCCTTGCTAGCTGGACTTAGTGCTGTCAGTATTGACATCTTATTTATGGATATTGAAATGGGTCAATTGAACGGCATGGAAACCGCCCGATTGTTGCGGAAACACGCACCGGAGACGCTGCTGATTTTCGTGACTTCGCACCCTGATTATGTTTTCCAAGGCTATGAAGTGAAGGCCTTAAACTATATTTTGAAGCCTTACAAAGAACAAAAAATTCTGGAAGTGCTGGATTCAGCCCTGGCTGAACTGTCGGAAGAGGCCGAGCAATCCTTTTCAGTGAAGCATAAAGGCAGTCAAAAACGTCTGCTGCTGCGGGATATTCGCTACTTTTGGAGTGAGCGCCGGAAGATTCATGTGCAAACTGAAGAGGAGACTTTTACCTTTTACGGCAAGCTGAATGAGATCGAGGAGGAAATGCCCGAGTGCTTTATTCGCATCCACAACCGCTATTTGGTCAACATTAATTTTGTAGATGAAGTTAGTTCAGAGCATGTCTTATGTACCGGACAAATGCTGCCCTTAAGCCGGACCCATAAACAAACTTTGCAAGTCGCCTTTGCCAAACTACTATTGGAGTAACCTTATGTTTACACTTAAAACCCTTGCAACCATTTTAAATAATCTCGTCATTATTGTACCTACCTATTTCTTTTATCAAACTGTTTCCTGCTTTGCGCCAGTACGGAACCATCTTGTTCTCAAGCTGGTGGTTTATTTTATGCTGTATGGGGTAATGCTGACGGTCATTTTTCCTAAGGACATAGTTAATGTATTAGGGCTCCTGATCCTGTTTTCATTGACGGTTTTACTGGGCTTTAAGGGCTCGTATCAACGGAAGCTGGGAGCTATTTTTATTTTGCTGCCGCTGGTTATTTCCAGCAATTTTGTCTTTGAGGAGCTGGGCTTACGGATTTTCCATCTAACTAGCCAGACCCTGCTCATCGATGCCGGACTGCATCTCTTTTTTAATTTCTTGCGGATTCCTCTGTGGTATACCGTTTATCACCAGTTTAAAAAAAGGATAACCGATGCCAAGAAGGTGCTGGCTCCTTCCATGTGGAGCATTATTAATCTTGTTTCATTAGGACCGTTAGTGGGAATCATCTTTGTGGTCATTTTTGCACCCAACAATGATGGTTGGCAGACCTTTCCGGCGATGCTGGCCATTGCCCTCACTAGTATCGGCATTCAATATTTAACCGGTTATTTAACCGATTCGGTTAAAAAGGACCTGGAAAATAAAAACTTGCGGCTGCAGGAGGATTATTACACCCAACTGGAAAAAAACCAGCTGGAGGTTCGCAAGCTGAAGCATGATCTAAACAATCACTTAAGTGTGGTGGGAAATTATCTGGAGGGCAATCAGGTGGATCAAGCTAAGGAATATTTTGCCGATCTTTCCACCGTCTATACCGGTCAGACCCGCGCATTTTGTAAAAATTCACTGGTGAACAATGTGCTGAATTCCAAGTATCAGCTGGCTCTGCAAAATGAGATCGACTGCTTCTTTAACATCGACATCAGCGACTGGGTAGGTATTGATGACATCAGTCTATGTACCATTTTTGCCAATACTTTAGACAATGCCATCGAAGCAGCCGTGAAAATTCCAGAAGTCGCTCAGCGCAAGCTCTCCGTGAAGGCCCGCTACCACAAAGGCTACTTCAGCTATGAGATTGTCAACTCTACCGAAGAACGACTGGTGATGAACGATGGCAAAATCCTCACCACCAAGCCTGATAAAAAGAATCACGGCTTCGGTCTGGCCAACGTCCGGGAAATTGTAGAGAACTACGATGGCACCCTGGAGATTACTCAAACCGACGACGAATTTTCGCTGCTGGTTTTGATTGCGGATGTTTAATTTTCAAGTGATACTGCAACAAACCTACTTTTCTTGCAACAAAGCCAAATTTGATATTCCGGTTGTTTTTCCCGTGCTATAGTCAGTTTATAGAAAAACAACAAACAAATTTGGAGGAATCAAACATGAAAATACATCAAACAGCATTCACAAAATCCGTTTTAGGAGCTTTCGGTTGGTTGATGGGTATCTTCGTTTTAATAGAAAGAAAAAATCTTCGCTTCTCTTATGTGGCCGTTGCTTTAGCCAGTGCCGCTATCATCGCAGCCGTCTTCACGATCTTTTATCCTTGTATTTGGAACAATCCCAAGCTAAACCGTTTGAGCAAAGTCGCTGCCTCAGCCATTATCAATATCGCAGCCGGCTGTGTCATCATCGGCTTAGTCATTCCAGCAATGCTAACGTTAATCCTTCCATGGGTGCCAGGAATGTTAGCATTAAGCCTAGGATTGCACTTGATTGCATCGTATTTTGTTAGAGAAACTGCTTGCAAACTAAATCAGCCTCACTAAAGACTAGTGTATTGCTAGTCTTTTTTCATGTTCTCAATAACTTTAGAAACATTTTAGAATTGGTTGAGAGTTATCTGAAGAAGAAGGGGTAAAGTAGTAAATATAGTAAGTCAGCAAAACATAACGAAAAAATCAACCGACTGACAAACACAAAAAAGGAGCTGTAAATCATGGAAACCATCTTAACTGTTAATCGTTTAAATAAAAAGTACAAACAACAATTTGCTTTAAAAAATGTTTCACTAGAAATTTGCAAAGGGGAAATTTACGGCTTGATCGGACGAAACGGCGCTGGGAAAACCACGCTGCTAAAATCCATCACTCGCCTGATTGCACCAACAAATGGAACCATCGCTTTGTTCGGTTCTTCTACTGACAAGGAATGGACCAACGGCCTAAAACGGACCGGGGCTGTGATTGAGACACCTTCAGCTTACGATCAGCTGACTGCCAAACAAAACTTAACCTACTATTGTAAATTACGGGGCATCGTAAATGCCAAACAAGTCGTTGAAGAAACCTTGGAGCTGGTAGATTTGAAAGATACTGGCAAAAAGAAATACAAAAACTTCTCACTAGGGATGAAGCAAAAGCTGGGAATCGGGATTGCTATCCTGACTCGTCCAGATTTCTTAATCCTAGATGAGCCCATCAACGGCTTAGATCCAATCGCAATTGTAGAATTTCGTCGCTTAGTCAAACGCTTAAACGAAGAACGGGGCATGACGATTATCATTTCCAGTCATATCTTGACTGAGCTTTATTATGTTGCCACTCGCTTTGGCATTATCAATAACGGCCAGCTGGTTAAGGAAATTTCCAAGGAAGAATTCGATCAGATCAATGACGAGTACATCGTCCTGCAAACCAAACAAATCGCACAAGCCAGCCAGCTGCTGCAGGATAGCCTGCAATATGTCTTGAAGGTTGTCGATAACGACACCATGCATATTTTCGGCGATTCCAATCAAGTGAATCATATCGTTCAAGCTTTAGTGGAAGAACGGATTGGCATTGACGGCATTTATCACGCAAAACAAAACTTAGAGGATTATTTCACTGAATTAGTCGGTGGAAACAAGGAGGACATTCATCATGGTTAACACTATTCGAGCAGACTTTTATCGTTTATTTCATTCAAAAGGTTTTTACATCACACAATTTGTTTTAATTACCGTAGTCGTTTTATCCGTACTAACAGAAGGATTAGCAACAGTCGGCAGCAACAATGAAATGCTAAATAGCTTGCAGGATCAAGTCAAGCAAGCACAATGGTCCGGTGCTAATACGGTGGTCTCAATGTCCACCATGGCCAGTTTCTTAATCTATTTCTGTCTACCAATTTTTGTCATGACCATCGGCTATGACTTATCCCGCAAAACCCTAAAGAATCTGATCACATCAGGTGTATCCAGAGGGAAGTTTTTCTTCTCAAAATATGTTGTCTTCTTGGTTATGTCGCTGATGCAGTTTGTCTTTTATTACGGTAGCACCTTCATCTCTGCTTCTCTTAAAAGTGGTGTCGGCACATTTGGATCTGACTATTTTGAGAATTTGTTCCGAGCAATACTCATCCAGTTTATCTCTGTACAAGGGATCTTCGCCTTTGGCTTACTAGTATTGTTCCTAACCTTCTCCAATATTTCAGCGGTTCTGACGGTGGTTCTGCTGCCGGTTGTTATCTCGATCGTAAGTATCATTAACAATGAAGTGGAAGTCTTCCGTTACCTTAGCTTCCAGGGAAATATCGATGCAGCTTGGTTGAACGTTCCCGACTACTATTGGGTAAAAGTGGCGGTGACTTGTTTTGTGGTTATCTTCATTTGTTGCACCGTATCGGTGGCGACTTTTAGAAAAAGAGACATTTAGAAAAAATGATCGATTCCCGTTACGGAGTCGATCGTTTTTAGCCTCTGGCCAAACGCCAGCTGATCTCCAAGCAAAACTGCTGGCTCTGATACGCCATCGTCAAATAGCCTTGCGTCAGCTCCACTAGTTCCTTGGTAATATAAAGCCCTAACCCGGAAGACTTCTCAGTCTCTGACATGTTCTCCGAGTAGAACCGGCTGGTCAGCTTATCCAGATTCTTAATTTCTTGCTGACTCTGGTTTTGAATCTGCACGTAGACCCACTTATCATCGTTGGAAAGCTTCACCGATAGCTGCTTTTCCCCGTGCTTTAGAATATTGCTGAAAATATTTTGGAAGATTCGCTGTAATATCTCAGGATCGCTATCGATCAGCACGCCTTCTTCAATATCCACCTCAGCTTCAAAGTTTTGCTCCGTTAAGCTGCTGTAATAGTGAAGCAAATTCTCTTTCAAAATCAAAGAAAGATCTAACTGCTGGAATTGCGGCTGTACATTGGACTCCAACAAATCTTGATACTCCAGCAAAACTTCCACTCGCTGGGAAACAGTAGTTAGGTTCTTTTGGATTTTCGTCAGTTTCTCTTGTTGCTCTGGAACTTCCTTCAGTAAATTTTGAGTAAAACCACTAGCAATCGTCAATGGTGTCCGAATATCGTGGGTAATATTGTGAATCGCCAGATCTAAGGTATTCTTCTCCTGCTGGCTCATAATTCGAATCTCCTGCAACTCGTTAAAGACTTGATTCACCCCGTGGATCAAAGGGTTCAAAGCCACTTGATGCTCCGGATTGGTTAGCACTACATTAGTTTGACTGATTCGCTTTGCTTCAATCTCTTTTACCAACTTACGCAGGCTTAATCGCAAAGCCAAGTAGCGGTAAGCTAAAAAAAGTGCAGCTAGCATACTGAATATTGCTAGGTAAATCATTGATCACCTGCCAGCTTCACACCCACCGACCAGATTGTTTCGATATATTCATTCTCACTATCCAACTGATTGATTTTCTTCCGCAAATTACTTAGGTGAGTGTTCAAGGTATTGTCCCCGGGTAGATAACTTTCCTGCCAAACCTGCTCATACAATTGTTCTTTGGTAAAAATCTGTTTAGGTCGGCTCATTAAAGTCTTCAAAATATCAAATTCCTTTTTTCCTAAACGCAACGAATTCTCCGCAGAGTTAATGGTAAAGCTGTCTGCATCTAATCTAATGTTCTTATAGGTCAGCTTACTTTTTTCAGGCTCCACTGCCGACCGATTTCGCAGTTGTACCATAACACGAGCATGGACCTCATCCAAGTCAAAAGGTTTGGTAATATAATCATTGGCTCCATTCATCAAGTAATCACTGACAGTTTTCTTATCTCCCAGTGCCGTGATGATGATCACTGGCACACTGCTGGTTTGACGAATCTCTGCTAACACCTGATCCCCGCTTTTCCCCGGCAGCATAATATCCAGCAGCACCAAATCAATCGCCTCATAGCGAAACACCATCAAACCCTCCGTGCCGGAAAAAGCCGGAAACACCTCATGCTCCTCCCGCAATAAGCCTTGTAAAATTTCATTAATATCGCTATTGTCTTCTATAATTAAAATCTTAGACACCATACCACTCCTTTATTTCCAACCCTATTATACAGAAGGGAAAGATTAAAAAATAGAGAGAATCCAAAAGAAAAAATTTAATCAAGATTCGGATAAAAATTTTGTTATGACTGGCTTGATATATCATGAACTTTTATCAATCAAGTAAAATAAAAAACTCTGCTATTACAAAAGAAGCCTGATTCAGGATGAAAATCCCAAACCAAGCTACTTCATTTTAACAGCATTTCGTAAGTAAAACTGCGCATAGATCCCTGCAATAAAGCAATGGCGGCACCGCCAAGAGCAACCCCCACAGCTAGCATGATCCAGGCATTCAAAAGAAATAACCCTGTAAACTGACCAATCATAAAAACAACCAACGGCAAGATTAGGAAAGCCGATTTCTGCTGCGCTTCCTCCATCGTCTGCGATTTGGCTGAGCCTTTGACAATCAGCGTGATGGAAATCAAGGTAATCGCTGGCACTAGTAGAACTAAGACGAACAACCAGGTCAGCTCCACCGACAACAAAGTTCCTTTGAAGAAAAAGACTTCCAGTTGAACGGTTAGCAGCATGATCAAAAAAGAAACGCCAGTAATTACTAGACTCATTAGTAACGACGAATAAACCTTCGCTTGAAAAATTTGTTTCACAGTTAGTGGTGAATAAAAAAGTGTTTCCAGCGTATTCTTTTCCTTTTCACCGACAAATGAACTAGCTGCCATCACCGATGAGGTCATAATCGGTATCATCAAGAAAAATATCGGCAGGATCGAAGTAAAAATCAATTGGACAATACTGACAGCAACGTCTCCTGTCTTTAATTCCTCCGGCAGCATAGTCAACAACTGCTCAAAATCCCGTGAACTATCTGGTGCCAGCAAGGAAATTAGGATAAATATACTAGGAAGTACCACAGAAAATAGGAGCGGCATCAGCAAGAGCATATAAAAATAGCGTTTATTCGCAATAATTCCTTGCACGTCTTTTTTAACGATGGCTTTTTGCTTAGAATTAATCATAATCCGCTCCTCCTTCTTCTAACAACGCAAAGTATATTTCTTCCAGTGAAAGTTGTTTAGCGGTTACGCCGTAGATATCAGAACCGGATTGGACAATTTTTCGTACTAATTCAGGAATTTCTTGTATATCTGACAGGGTAAATTGAAAGCGTCCGTTACCCATTAGCTTAGATGGCAAGCCTGAGGTGATTTTATTGGCTTTGATTTCTACTATTAAACCTTTAGAAACTCGTTGACGTAAACTTTCCAGTGTCCCGGTTGCTAACAATTTCCCCTGATCCATCAAGCCATAACTGGTGCAGATTTCTTGAGCGTAACGTAGCTGGTGAGTGCATAGGAAGATGGTAACACCTTGGTTCTTGGCTAAATCTTGAATCAGTTGATTTACGTTTAAGACACTTTCAGGGTCTAAGCCACTGGTAGGTTCATCCAAAAAAAGAACTTTTGGCTGATGAATCATCGCTCGTGCCAAAGATAACCGCTGACGCATCCCAGTAGAATAAGAAGTCAATTTCCGATCCGCTGCATAGCTTAATTCCAACCGATCCAATAAGTCCATTCCTCGCCTGCGACTGTCTTCTTTAGACAGACCAAAGACTTCTCCATAGAACAGCAGATTCTCCATACCAGTTAACTGGTCATACATCGCTGCACGTTCAGTCAACACACCTGCGAATTGATGAATTAACGCCGGATCTTTGGTAGGGTCTTTTCCGAAAACGTGCATTTGTCCAGAAGTCGGCTGCAGCATACCATTTAGCAGTTTAATGGTAGTCGTTTTCCCCGCTCCGTTTGGGCCTAAAAAACCGAAGACTTCCCCCTCCTTGATGGAGAGTGTCACATCGCTAACAGCTAATTGATTGGTGCCAAATTTTTTGGTTAGGTGTTCTATCTCCACAGCTTTCATAGTAATCTTCCTTTGCATTATAGTTGTTACTATTAAGTGTATCATGTCTGTGATAGGATATGAAATAGAGTGATAGTTGACTTTGTCGCATGTTGGTTGATTTTATATACAAAGCTATTTTGGGATAAAAGAAAAACCCCCTGAATAAGTATTCAGGGATTGGCGCTAGGCTCACAAAAAAATCTTATTGCTCTGCTAGATTATTTCGCTGCTCCGTAATAATCTAGGATTTTACATTGGAAATCAGCCAATTCCATCAATTTCACTTCATAAGGAACTGCGCCTTCGTCTAGCATAAAGTTCAAAAAGAAAAGTAACAGATAGTCTTGCTTATGAGCTGGTTGAAATTCTAAGTTGAAGATAGCGAACAACCCGGTGAACTGGTCATCGAAAATCCCATTTAAATAGTGTTCATAATAGCTGCGATTATCATGGACATCCAACTCATTCCACATGAATTTGAAGAAATCGAATAGAAAAAAATATTCCCCCGCAGTATCCCAGTCAATGTACCAAACTTGGTCATCTGATTTTGCTAACAGCAGATTGTCAGTCCACAAGTCTCCGTGGAGTGGCAAAAACGGGAATTCCATCTCAAGAAACCTGGAATCAATCCGGTTTAACAAATCCTCAAAATCCGGTTTATGACTCGCATTTGTGCTGGTAGTTAACAATTCATTAATTGAACGGAATACAACCGTTGCTTGTTTGTTCGTGAAATAATTCCGGTAATCCCGATAAATGGTGCTTAGGATAAGAGTGTCATCTTGCTCCCTTTTACTACGAAACTCAATCAATTCCTCAGTTAATATGTATTTTTCTACGTCATGGCTCAACAATTTTGGCATCTGGAAAAATGGTGAAAAGGTTTTGTAATGCTGGAATTTTTGTTGGTAATGTTCTTTGGCGCTACAAAGAATCAATACCTGTTTATCTGAAAAAATTTTGATGTCGCCATTGCTGCAAAACCACAGAATTCTTCCTGGGAATTTTTTAGGTGAATCGTCTTTAATTATAATCGGCTGTGCTCGATCGATTGTATTGCTGTCATACATTCCAGCAACAATGGGATGATTTTTTTCTGTTGGTTGAAAGGCGACGCGAGCTTCCTGATTATCCATCATATATTCGCCAGCTTCTAGATAAGGACTTACTTCTTCTATTTTAGTACGTTTAGCTAAATAGTTCATTGGCTGCCCTCCTATGGTATGTCTTTAAGAATATTATATATCAAACAGGACAAGTAGACTGCTAATCCAGCAATTTCCCCCAAAGATAATCCCCAGATACAGCTAAAAATCCGGCTTTAGGAGTATGTTTTTCCGCCAAAAAATTGCTATGCTATAGGAGTAGTAAACATTAGTTAAAAAAGGGGATAAATAAAATGGAAAAGAAACAATATGTATGTGAAAAATGTGGGAATCAACATTATGAAATGGACCAATTCCAGGCAACGGGTGGGAACTTTGCCAAAATCTTTGATGTGCAAAACAAAAAATTCTATACTATCAGCTGCTCCCAATGCGGCTTTACAGAAATGTATAAAGGTCAGACATCTGAAGGCTGGAATATCTTTGATTTCTTGATGAATGGCTAATTCAAAACCCGCTCAATGTAATATTGAGCGGGTTTGGTTTGTCTTCTATTCAAACTCTTCGTATTCGTTGGGGTCTTGTCCATCAACACGACCGTCTGGTTTGTTCAATTGGTTAATTGAAGCAATTTCATCTTCAGTTAAGTGGAAGTCAAAAACATCTAGATTATCTCGTTGATGCTGCGGATTGCTGGATTTTACAACCGGTAAAATCCCACGGTCCAAATGCCAACGTACAACAATTTGACCGGGTGTCTTATCGTATTTTTCCGCTAGTTTTTGCAGGACATCTTCTTCTAATGACACAGTGCCCCTACCTAAAGGACTCCAAGCTTCGGTAACGATGCCGCGTTTTTTATTTTCAGCCAAACGTTCCTCTTGGACCCAATAAGGATGAATTTCAATTTGATTAACAGCAGGAGTGACACCTGTTTCTTTGATAATGCGGTCCAGATGGTCTGGTTCAAAGTTGGATACACCAATTGAACGGATCAAGCCCATTTTTTGTGCTGTAATCAAGGCTTCCCAAGCTTCCACGTAATGATCGCGTTTTGGTAATGGCCAATGAATCAAGTACAAGTCGAAATACTCTAAGCCCATACGACGCAGTGATTCTTGAATCATTAGTAACGCATCATCATATTTGTGGTATTTCCCTGGTAATTTTGAAGTAACAAAAAGATCGGCACGCGGTACACCCGAGCGTCGAATAGCTTCTCCCACGATCCCTTCATTATCATAATTAGTTGATGAGTCAATCAGACGATAACCATTTTGAATGGCAGTAACAATCTTATCCATGCCCTTGTCCCCACGGATTGCGACTGTTCCCAAACCTAAAGTTGGTAAAATGTGTCCGTCATTTAATGTTTTTGTTGGTATTGTCATTCATTATTCCTCCTTACATCCTTCTATTTTTCACCTTACCACGATTCTGGTAATACGTTAAATTTACTGTTTGTAGACGTCTAAAAAACAGACTACTTTTATTAAGCAGTCTGCTCATTTTCTATATAGCTATAGCGATTGGTTTAAATCCATCTAGGCCTACGATGATAAAAGGGGCATCTTTTTTGATTACATCGCTATTGCTTTTCAGACGAATCTTCTTGCCACCTACTACACCTGTTCCTTTATATGATATATCCGAGACAGCTACTCCGATTTCCCAGAGCAGTCTTTGCTCTTTACGGTCACGAAATACCGCGATAATGTAGCGCTGTATCGTCAAAAGAACGGCAATCAGTCCAATCCAGAAAAGCTTGAACTGAAACGACCCGGTGATTGGGAAAATCGCAATGGCTAGAATCAGCCCGCTGTTTGACAGTCCGCCGCCGTCCCAATTTTCCGCCCAGGCGTAAAACAAATCAGAGTCGGTGTATTTTTCAATGAAGGAAAGGAAAAAGCCGCTGGCAGCGAGAATACCGAAAATGGCATACAGGATAAAATCAGGTGCAGAAGCGCCGGTTCGACCATAGCCGAAAGCATAAGGCACTAGGTTGATTAAGGAGGCACAGAGCAGAAAGTAGCCGGTCATGCGCCACTCAATTCCCCGTCGATGGATTTTGTTTAATTGCCGGCCGGTGCTGACAGGATTGCCTAGCTGCTGCAGGACTTCGGTTAATGCAGCCTCTTCACTTAGGCCGCGTTTCATTAACGCTTCTTTGTGATCCTCAATGTGATCAGCGTATTCTTGGAGAATTTCTTTGAGAGCGCTGGTGACACTGATTTGTTTGGATAGTTTTTTTAAGTAGTCTTTAGTGTCCATAGCTGACACCTCCAATGATGCCGGAAACCGTCTGGGAGTAGGTCTCCCATTCTTGTACTTTATCTGCTAGAAAAACGCGTCCGCTGGATGTGAGTTGGTAGTATTTGCGCTTTTTACCGTTGACTTCGGTTTCGTAGCTAGTGAGATGCCCCGCCTTCACTAGCTGGTGGAGTAAGGGATAGAGAGTGCCGGTTTTTAGTTCGAATACATTTTCCGAGCGTCGAGCCAAGGTTTCGATCATTTCGTAGCCGTACATGTCTTTGTCTGCCAACAAACTCAAAAGTAACAACGTGGTACTGCCTGACACAAGTCCTTTATCAATCATCTGGATCACCTCTTTTTATAGGTAGATTATCTACTTATGTCAATGTGGTGGGAAGCTTAAACGCTAAAAAAGCACAGCTTTTTTCAGCCGTGCTTTCTGTGTATTTATTTTGCTCCTAAACTTTCCAATTGTTTCAAGGTGCCATCCAAATTGTTGGAATGCCAGTTTTTAGTTCCCCAGAAATTCTCCACTGAAACAGCCCCGCTATATCTAAAGATTGATAATTCTTTTTGTTGAGCCATCAGATCCACATTTCCATCTTCTAATTTAAGAGAAATCAGATAGTTAAAGCCTGATTCTTCAACCTTCACTGATTGGATCGTGCTGATGGGGATTTTCAAAGGTTCTTGTTGCTCCTTCACCATTCCAGTCCAGCTTATTGGTGCTAAAACTACATCTTCTTCACAAATCTGCAATACATAATAAGGTTCTGCTTTAATTAAAAAACGGGCGACTTTTTCGCTTAAGTTTGGTGCGGCATATTGTACAACGATACAGCTGTCATCCAGCGGCTCCACGCCTAATTTTCTTAATGATTCCAATACTTTTGTCACTTTTGCCATGATTAATCGCTCCCTTATTTGTTGTTGTTTTCTATGGATTAAGCATACTAAATAAAGAAGCGGATTATTGCGGGATTTCCCAACTGGTTTGTTTTGCTTCCTAAACGGGAAAAACCAGCTTATCCTTAAGACAAACTGGTTAGCTAGTTTTCAATTAATCAGGCGACTTCGTTGGACTGATGATCATTTCCCGTATATTGACTTCTTCATCTCGCGTGAGGGCAAACAAAATCCCTTCGGCAATTGATTTGGGATCTAATGCGGTGAAACGATCGGTCGTGTCATCAACCAGGCCTTCACCCATATCCGTGTCGACAACGCCCGGTGAAATGGTAGTAAAACGGATTTTCGTTTCGGCTTCTTCCTTCTTTAAGCCTTCCATCATAATGCGTACCGCATGTTTAGTGGCTGAGTAGGCGACAGTTTGTGGCTGCACCATATGCGAAGCAATCGAGGCGGTTGAAACGATATGCCCGGCATCTTGCTCTTTGAAATATGGCAAAATAGCCAACACGCCGTTGATCACACCTTTAACATTCACATCGATCAGATCGCTAATCTCCTCGCTGTCACTTTCGTGGACCTTATCTTCAGACAGCAGCAGCCCAGCGTTACTAAAGAACACGTCAATCTTGTCATGTCTGGACAAGGTTTCTTGGACTAAGCTTTCTAACTCACTTATTTTTGTGACGTCGGCTACGATGTAACTAACTTCTCCGCCTTCATCTTTCAAGGTCTGTTCTTCTTCCTTTAAGGCATCCTCATTGATGTCGCTTAGCACAATTTTAGCCCCTTCTTTAGCTAAAAGCTTTGCGGTGGCTGCGCCGATACCGCCGGTTGCTCCGGTAATGACAACTACTTTTTCTTTCAAATCAATCATGTAATCTTCCTTTCTTCTCTGCATTCGCTTCCTTCCAACTATAAATAACAAATGTTATCTTATTTTAAATTCTAATGAAGGATTGTAAAATTAGCAAAATAAATGCTTCTCGACAAATATCCGGCAAGAAGTAATTTTATGATAAAATGATTAAAATAAAAAAGAAGAAAAGAGGACATTATGGAGTATTTAAAGAAGCGTTTATTAGCGGCAATTGATCAACATCAAGACGAATTGATTAAATTGCTAAGTGATCTGATCGCATTCAAAACCATTTCGCCACCGGCCCGCAACACAGTTGCCTTGCAAGAATTCATCAGCAGTGAATTAGTCAGTTCTGGTTTTGAGGTCACTCAAAAAACCTTTTACGAAAACGACCTTTTGATCTATGGGATCCGCAAGGAAAAAGCCCCCCTTAAAAATGACACGCATCGACTAATACTAAATGGCCATGTGGATGTGGCGTCTGTCGATGACGGCGATAAATGGGATACCGATCCTTTCATGCTGGAGAAAAAAGAAGATCGACTTTATGGTCGCGGCGTTAGTGACATGAAAGGTGCCGTTGCTTGTTTTCTTTATTTATTCCGTTTACTAAATCGCCTAGACGCCCAACTGAACGGTGGTCTATGTTTCCAATCGGTCGTTGGCGAAGAGGCAGGTGAAGCAGGTACTAAGCAGCTGCTTAAAGATGGTACGACAGCTGACTTTGCAATCGTCGGCGATACGACAGATTTGCATTTCCAAGGGCAAGGCGGGGTAATTACTGGCTGGATCATTTTGGAAAGTCCTGAAACTTATCATGATGGCAATCGTATCTCTATGGTGCATACTGGTGGCGGATTAAAGGCGGCTAGCATGGTAGAAAAAATGGCTCTGATCATCGAGTCGCTACAAAAATTGGAACGCTATTGGGGAATTACTAAATCGTATCCAGGTTTCCCGCCTGGTACTAATACGATTAATCCGGCGTATATTGAAGGTGGGATCCACCCGGCATTTATTGCTAACGAAGCCAAACTATGGATCACCGTTCATTTTTATCCCAACGAAACAGTTGAAGAAGTGATTCAAGAAATTGAAGAACATATTATCGCTACTGCTAAGGCTGATCCTTGGCTAAAAGATAACCTACCTTCTTTTAAATGGGGTGGTGAATCTATGCTGGAAGACAAAGGGGAAGTTTTCCCACCATTAGAATTAGATGCAGAGCACTCGGCTATGGAATTATTATCGGAGAACCACGCAGCTCATTTAGGCCAGTTGCCAGTGGTGAATATGTCGACTACTGTAACTGATGGCGGCTGGTTTGATTATTACAACATCCCAGCAGTCATCTACGGTCCTGGTGAATTGCTGCAAGCCCACAGCACAAATGAAAGTGTTGCTTACCAGCAGCTTGTAGATTATTGCAAAGTAATTGGCGGCTTTATTGTCGATTGGTGTGTATAGAAAAAAGTTCGACTCTTCCCTCTTTCGAAAAGTCGAACTTTTTAGTTTAAAGCAATTCTTTTCGCAACGTTGCATCATCTAATGGCGATAAGTATTTCGGTGCAATGTCTAATACGGTAAAGGCACCAAACTGCTTTTCAGCCGCCAAACGAACACACGCTCTAGCATAAGCAACCAGCACACTGGCCGTGAATTCTGGATTACTTTCTAATTGTAAACTGTACTCAATCACTTGATTGGTATCTTCCCCAGTGGTTCCTGTATGCAGAACTGTTCCACCATGAGGCATTGCTTTGTGGTCGCGGTTCAATTCATCTTGGGAGATAAAATTCACTTCGGTATCGTAATCTGAGAAGTAATTAGGCATGGTAACAATTTCTTCTTTGATAGCTGCTTCGTCAGCGCCTTCTTCTAGTACAACGAAACATTGACGAAAGTGTTTGTCCCGCGTGCTTAATTCCAGCTTTTCGCCAGCTTTTAGTTTCTCGATTATTTCAGTGTTTGGAATTGTATATTGTGTCGCATCCGCCACGCCCTCGATTCTGCGTAAAGCATCCGAATGGCCTTGACTAACTCCTTTACCCCAAAAAGTAGTAGTTTCTCCAGTTGGTAAAATACTTTGGGCGTACAAGCGGTTCAAGCTGAACAAACCTGGGTCCCAGCCAGTAGAAATAATTGAAACGGTCTGATTTTCCTTAGCTACCTGATCTACATTTGCAAAATGTTCTGGAATCTTTGCATGGGTGTCAAAGCTGTCGATCGTATTAAAGTTTTTAGTGATTTCTGGTGTTTGGACTGGCAAATCAGTTGCTGAACCGCCACATAAAATACACACATCAATCTCAGACTTTTTACTTAACAGATCATCCATATGATAAGCAGTCGCACCTTCAGTCGAAACGCTTTCAGGAGAGCGTCTGGTAAAAACTCCAATTAATTCCATATCTGAATTTTGTTTTAATGAACGTTCTACACCACGTCCTAAATTTCCATAACCTACAATTGCTACTTTTGCCATTCATACCACTCCTCATTCTTTGTTAGTACGATTATACTATAATAGAAGGAAAAATTGTCCGAGATTTTTAATCTAATTTTCATATAGTTGTCGATTGCAAGATTTTGCCTTAACAAAAACTCCGCTCTTTCCTATTATCAATCTATGATAAAATTAGATGAGATCACAAATACTTAGGGAAAAAAGCGAGTGTTGATTATGAATACCCATGACTTGTATGAAAAATTAGAGCTGGCACCAGTGATTGCTGCTGTTAAAAGTGAAGCTGAGCTAGCCAAGGCGCTGCTGACCGACGTGGAGGTTGTTTTTGTTCTGCAATCCCATCTCATGCAGCTGGCCGAGCTGTCGGAGAAAATAAAAAAAAGCGGTAAAATCGCCATTTTGCATGCTGATTTGGTTAAAGGACTGTCCTCAGATGAAACGGCGATTGATTATATCAAGACTTGCACTTCCTTTGACGGCATTATTTCTACCAAATCTGCGATTGTTCGTCATGCGAAAAGGCACCACTTGCTGGCGATCCAGCGTTTTTTCCTGCTGGACTCTTCGGCTTTAGAAAATGTTGAGCGCCAATTAAACCATACCGAGGCAGATATAGTGGAGGTGCTGCCTAGTGTTTCGCCCAAAATCATCAAGGACCTGATTAAGCAATCCCGGAAACCTTTGATTGTTGGCGGCTTGATTCGTGACAAAGAAGACGTCATGGGGGCTTTGGGAGCCGGCAGTTTAGCAGTATCTACCACAAAAGAAGAAGTTTGGTCCATTTAGTCATTGTTAGGCGCTTACAAAGGTGTTATAATACAGTTAACTAAACATGTGCTAGAGACCAAAAGAGTATAGCAGCAAACGTCAACAAACATTGGCGTCTGTTCACTATACTCTTTTTTTGTGCCCTAGTTTGTCAGATTGATACGAGGAGGAACCTTTATGTACGATGTAATTATCATCGGTTGCGGAATTGTTGGAGCCGCAACTGCCTATGAATTAAGCAAATATCAACTAAAAACCCTAGTCTTAGAAGCCGAAAACGATGTCAGCGAAGGAGCAACCAAAGCTAACAGTGCGATTTTGCACGCCGGCTTTGACCCGACACCCGGTAGCCTGATGGCGAAGTTAAATGTGGAAGGCGCAGCCTACGCTAAGGAACTGTGCGAGAAGCTGGACGTTCACTACAATCAGGTAGGTTCATTAGTTGTCGCCTTTTCTGAAGAAGACTTAGCCACCATTAAAAGCCTGTACGACCGTGGCGTGCAAAACAATGTACCTGATTTAGCGCTATTGAACAAAGAAGAGCTAGCCACAATGG
Organism: Enterococcus sp. AZ109; assembly: GCF_051714625.1. NCBI lineage: Bacteria > Bacillati > Bacillota > Bacilli > Lactobacillales > Enterococcaceae > Enterococcus > Enterococcus sp. AZ109. The sequence goes on from NZ_JBIOSF010000001.1 coordinate 1,467,424, forward strand.
AACCAAACCTTTCAGACGAAGCAGTCGGCGCACTACATGCCCCAAGTTCGGCGATCGTCAATCCGTGGGAATTTTGCTTAGCCTTAGCAGAAACAGCGGTGAAAAACGGCGTGGAAATCGCCCTTAACAATCGCGTGGCTAATATCACCAAAATCACCGATGGCTATGAGATCGAAACCAATCAAGGCGTTTACCAAACCAAATACGTTTTTAACGCTGCCGGGGTTCATTCAGATGACATCCACAACATGGTGGCTGAACCAAACTTTGAGATTACACCGAAGCGTGGGGAATACTATTTGTTGGATAAATCAGAAGGCAATGTAGTTCATCACACGATTTTCCAATGTCCTTCTAGCGCTGGTAAAGGAGTATTAATCAGCCCAACCGTCCACGGTAATCTAATTGTCGGACCGAACTCTCACGCTGTTTTGAAATCTGATCTGGATACAGGTCTGGATATTGGTAATACACCCGATGGATTAAAAGAAGTCGCTGAGCTGGCAGCAAAATCTGTGCCTGATCTTAATTTGCGTCAATCCATCCGCAACTTCTCTGGTGTGCGGGCTAACAACAGCAATCACGATTTTGTGATTCAAGAAGCAGCGCCAGGTTTTATAGATCTAGCTGGCATCAAGTCACCAGGATTGACCTCAGCACCAGCTATTGCGCTTCATGGTGTTGAGCTGCTGGAGAAATCAGCAGGACAGAAATTTACTAAAAAGGAAGACACAATCGAGACTCGGGAAAAAATTACTTTCCAAGAGCTGAGTATTGAAGAAAAAAATGAATTGATCAAAAAAGATCCTAGCTACGGCCGAGTGATTTGCCGCTGTGAAACCATCACGGAAGGTGAAATTAAAGCTGCCGTGCATTCTCCTATTCCTAACGCTTCCCTGGATGGAATTAAGCGCAGATGTAATGCTGGGATGGGACGCTGTCAGGGCGGCTTTTGTGGCCCACGGGTAGTGGAAATTTTATCCGAGGAATTAGGCGTGTCGCCACTGGATATTTTACAGGATCGCGAAGGCAGTTATATTTTGGCAGAAGCTACTAAGGGAGGAATCTAACATGCATGATTTGATCGTGATTGGCGGCGGACCGGCTGGCCTTGCAGCAGCCATGGCGGCTTATAAAGCAGGTGTTGAAGACATCTTGATTATTGAACGGGATCACCAAATGGGCGGGATTTTGAATCAATGTATCCACAATGGCTTCGGCCTGCATTATTTTAAAGAAGAATTAACCGGACCAGAATACGCCGGACGTTTTATCGAAATGGTGAAAGACACCACTATCAAAGTTTATTTGGACACGATGGTTTTAGATGTTACAGAAGAAAAAGAAGTCCATATTGTCAACAAAGAACAAGGTTATCAGATTCTAAAAGGCAAAGCGATTGTTTTTGCCATGGGCTGTCGCGAGCGGACTCGTGGGGCTATCGGAATCCCCGGCAGTCGACCGGCCGGTGTCTTCACCGCTGGAACTGCTCAGCGTTATGTGAATATGGAAGGCTACATGGTAGGTAAAAAAGTGGTGATTTTAGGCTCCGGTGATATCGGTTTGATTATGGCACGCCGAATGGTATTAGAAGGTGCTGAAGTATTGGCCTGTGTGGAAGTAATGCCTTATTCTGGTGGATTGACGAGAAATATCGTTCAATGTCTAGACGACTATGATATTCCATTGTTGCTTTCTCATACTATTACCGAAGTTCGCGGGAAAACCCGGGTAGAAGAAGTTGTCGTTTCTGAAGTTGATGAAAAACGCCAGCCGATCCCAGGTACAGAACAAACCTTTGAATGTGACACTGTCTTGCTTTCTGTCGGTTTGGTGCCGGAAAACGAGCTTAGCCGCAGTGCTGGGATTGAACTAGATCGCCGGACTAATGGCGCTTTTGTTTATGAAAATATGGAAACCTCAATTCCGGGTATTTTTGCCTGTGGCAATGTGGTTCACGTTCATGACTTAGTCGATTTCGTAACAGCCGAAAGTACCCGCGCCGGAACTGCCGCAGCTGACTACATCCTGCAGCAGCAAGAACTGGAGCAAGATGATTTCTTGACAATTAAAAACGGCAATTACGTAACCTATGTCGTACCCCAAAAAATTCGGCAAGAAAATGTCGATAAACGGGTGGAAGTCTTCTTCCGGGTAAACAAAGTGTTTGATGAAAGTCAAATCACCGTCACCTCGCAAGGAGAAGTCATCGCCAAACAGAAGAAAAGCTACATCGTTCCTGGTGAGATGGAAAAAATGAAGCTCTCGAAAAAAGTCATGGATAAAGTCAAAAATGGCGAAATTGAAATCTCAATTGAGGAGGTTGTAAAGTAATGAAAAATTTTATTTGCATTATGTGCCCTAAAGGCTGTCATCTAACTGTGGATGAAGACAACGATTACGCAGTGACCGGCTACAGCTGCAACAAAGGTGTCAAATACGGAAAAGCCGAAGCGACTAATCCTGTTCGGGTGGTAACTTCTACTGTAGTAGTCAGAAACGGCGAATCTGTCCGCTGCTCGGTGAAAACCGCTGACGGAATTCCCAAACAGTTCGTGCGAGATGCGATGAAAGAGATCAATCAGGTTCGCTTGAAGGCACCGGTTAAGACCGGCGATGTTGCCATTGAAAATCTGCTGGACACCGGAGTCAATGTCGTTGTTACCAGCAGTGTACAAGCAAGTTGATGTTAAGGAGATACGTCTGTTAAGGATGTATCTCCTTTTTTCTGTTCAGGTCAAAATTCAAGTCATTTAAGACAAAACCAGCTATAGACCGCTCACATCCGCTAAAATTTTAGTAAGAAATCAAAAAGGAGTGAGTAACATGGACACACGCATCGAGAACAGACAGTTAAAGATTTTCCTGACTATTGCATTTGGCTTACCGGTGATTATGGGGCTGTTTATGTGGTACGGCTATAGTAATGATAAAGACCTGAATCTATTTTCGCTGACGCATATGTATTATCCGGCCGCTGGAGCCATGATTGCTTTGCTAACCAGCAGTCAACATAAAAAGCTGATTCCGACAGCTTTTTTCCTGATTTATCTGATTCAGACAGTGATTATGATGGCGCTTAGTCTGTCGGGATTGTTTATTGTCGGAGATAGTTTAGTGATGATCGGAAATTGGGTGATGATTGTTGGTACTATCGCATTGTGGATCGCCTTTTTTGTCACGAAAAAAGACCGTAGAGCTGCCTTTGGTTTACGGGGAAAAAATTGGAAGCTGACCTTTGGCTTAATTCTTCTATTCGCTGCATTATATACCTTATTGATGACAAGCAGCGCTGTCCTTGGAGGTACTTTCTCAGCGTTAGTTGAGAACTTTTCGCAGGGTCAAACGTGGCTAATGCTGTTTGTCACTTTGGCAAATTACTTTTTAGTTTTCACCCCTTACTTAGGTGAAGAATATGGCTGGCGCTACTTCCTGCAGCCAATTTTACAGAAAAAGTTTGGTATGATCAAAGGGGTTCTACTATTGGGGATCGGCTGGGGAATTTGGCATTTGCCGCTGAATTTCTTTTTCTATACTTCACCGGCCGACGGATTGATTTCGGTAACCAATCAAATCGTAGTTTGTATCACCATGGGTATTTTCATTGGTTTTGTCTACATGAAAACCGACAATATTTGGATCGCTGTGGTGATCCACTATTTAAATAATAATTTGTCGCTGATTTTCAGCGGTGATTTCACCGGGGAATCCATGTCAGGCTACAGTATCGGCTGGCCCGATGTTGCTTTGATGGCAATTTTGCTGACAATCATCTATGTTTGGCCGACTTTAACAAAATTCTTCAGAAACCGCAGAAACTTAAATCCTACGCCAGAAGAACGAGCGGCTGATGCAACTCTAGAGTCATCGGGTGAACAAGAAAACACCGTTGTTCCACAACCAACTCTACGTTAAAAAAGATGCCTGCGTGACTTCACGTGGGCATCTTTTTTCTGTTATTAACGATAATACACTTCATCCAGGAACAGGCCCTGTGCTGGAACCGTCTCGCCAGCGTGTTCCCGAACTTTGTTCTCAAATATTTCATCAATCACCGAGACGTCCATCTCTCCAGCCCCGATTTCCAGCAAGGTTCCTACAATAATACGCACCATTTTATGCAGGAAACCATCTCCCACAAAAGTAAAGTGCAGCAGGTCGCCTTCTTGTTCAATACTGATGCTTTCAATCGTACGCACGGTTGACTTTTTTGATTTTTTAAGAGCCGAAAACCCGATAAAGTCATGCTTGCCAATCAGTTTGCTGCAGGCTTCCTCCATCCGATCCAGGTCCAGCTGCTGCGGATAATAAAAGCTGTACGCACGCTGAAAAGCTGAAGGAATCTCAGCATTCCAAACATAATAGCTGTACTGTTTTCCGGTGGCGTTGTAGCGAGCATGGAAACGTTCGGCTGCGTCCTCCACCTTTTTAACCACAATATCCTGGGGTAAATAGCGATTGAAAAAAGCCAGCATTTCAGCTAAGGACATTTCGCTGGTGGTCTTGAAATTGGCCACTTGACCTCTGGCATGAGTGCCGCCATCTGTCCTGCCCGAGCCGATGATTTCAATAGTTTCTCCGGTCATTAGCTTGATAACCTTCTCAATTTTCCCTTGAATCGTCTTATCTGAATCTCCCAGCCGTTGCCAGCCCAGGTAGCGCTTGCCATCGTATTCGATGGTCAGTTTAATATTTCTCATTTGCTGTAATTTGCTCCTCTATGTTTTGAAATAGTTTTTTAATTTATCATCTTTCGGTGGTGAGTCTTCACTCTATTTCCCGATCACCATTCTTCTTGTATAAACTGCCTGTCCCGAGTGCATCACGGCATCGTCAATCACAGAGGCAATTCGTACTTGTCGGGTAACCGGTGGTGTCCATTGATCATCTACAATGTCCATCATACTTTCTTCCGCCACTGCTTCTAAATAGGTTACTGTAAGATTTACGCAGGCAGCTAAGTAGTCGGTCAGTATATCTTTGTGCGTAACTACAACTTTTCCCGCCTCTTCTGGCGTGTGGTGCCAATCTTCGGTATCATCTGGCAAATCCAAAGCAAAGCGGCCACTCCAGCCGTCTGTCAGCCACAAGGGTTCTGTTTTGTTCAAATCGGAAATTTGCAAATCCAGCTCGCGGGCCGTATGCCAAATCAGCCAAGTTACTGATTTGATCAAAGGTGCCGGCATCGTATTAGCTTCTTCGACACTCATCTGATCCAGCGTTTCTTCCAAACGCTCTTGGGCTCTTTTTAACGTATCGATGGATAATTGGGTGAATTTCATAGTAAATTCCTCCTTCTTGTTAGAAAAATACAATTGTCTACCCATTCACTTTACTATAGCTGCCACTTATCAGCAAATTTTTATCAACAAAGGGATTTTTTCCAAATGGAAAATACTTCAGGATGTTCTTTTTGTCATCAAGTTGAAATATTTTGAGGCAGCTGACCCTTTACGAAGGATTCATTTTTTCAAGTGCAGGAAGAATAAGTTTTATTCTCGTACGCTTCCAACTAAATGCCACGAATCTAATTCTTACTTTCTAACTTAGCAAACTGCGAAAAGTTGCACTAGCAAAAAAAGCCTCCGAAGAATTCGAAGGCTTTAGTAATTGTTTTTATGGATGAATATAAGTTAAACCTGAAGCACTTAAAGTAGCAGTATTTGGTCCCATTGGTGTTGAGAAGCCCATTCCACCTTGAGTGATAGTGATTGTATTGCTACCAGCATCATAAGATTGTACGTAAGCTACATGTCCATAAGCACCGTCTGCATTCCAAGTACCAACTGATTGGCCTTGTGCAAAGACTACGATTGAACCAGCTGCAGGAGAGCCGTCTACTTGGAATCCATCAGCTGCGGCTGATGCTCCCCATTGACAACCATTTCCCCAGTAAGTACCAGCCCATGGAGCAACTGATTTCACATACCAAGTACATTGGCCAGGTGAATACATGTTGCCTGATCCAGTATGGTTCACCTTGTTACCAGTGCTAGGTGTTGCAACTGGTGTTGGTGTTGGTGCAGGTGTTGAATTATTTTGATTTGTATCTGGTGTTGAATTTGTATCAACAGGTGCCTCAACCACTGGCTGAGTAGGTGTAGCTACACTTTCTTCGGTTGCACTAGCTGATTCAGTGGCTTGTTGTGCTGCCGCTTTTGCTTGAGATTCTTCAAAAGCTTTTTGAGCTTTTGCTGCTTCTTCAGCTTGACGTTTTTCTTCAGCTTGACGAGCTTGTTCTGCTTCTTGTTGTTCTTTCAAGATACGTGCTTGTTCAGCTTTCGCTGCTTCTTGTTGTTCTTTCAATTTAGCTTTATCTTGTTCAGCTGTTGCTTGTTCAGCTGCGTAATTCGCTTTTAGAACATTCAAATCAGCTTGTTTGTTAGCAATTGAATTTTTTTGTGTTTCTAATTCTTTTTGGTTTTCGACAAGTTCCGCAACCTTTTGTTCATTTTCTTTCACTTTTGCTTCTACTGCTTGCTTGTCTTCTTTTTGTTGTTCCATTAATGTTTTGTTTGCTTGAACCATCGTATTCATTGCTTGGACACGACCTACTACATCAGATAAAGACTCAGCTTCTAATACAGCATTTACGTAGTTAGTAGCTTGACCTTTTACTTGTGCGTCACGGGCTTGTTCTTCAATAAGAGCTTCACGTTTTGCAATACGAACCTTCAAGGTTGCAATTTTATCTTGTAATTGCATTGTATCTTGGTTTAATTGTTCTTGTTTTGCTTCCAAGTCTTTCACTTGTGCGCTAACAGTTGCAATCTCAGCTGCTAACTCATCAATTTGTGATTGAACACCTGATTGTTTCCCTTGTAATTCACTAATCTTTTGGTCTTTTTCTTGGATCTGTTGATCATAGTTATCGGCTAAAGCAACATTTGGTGCTGCGGATAATGTTACCGCACATACCAGTACTGCTGATAATAAACTCTTTTTCACTAATTATTCCTCCGGTTATCGCTCTGATTTTATAAAATATATAGGTATAACAACAGTAGCAATTTTACCATAGAGATGTATCACCCATATAAAAGAAACATTACAAATATATTTCATCATTGCATTCTTTGTAATAATGGACCTGCCGTTAACTTTTACTCAATCCACAAGTTAAAATGACTTGGTGCCTCAAACGTCTAACCCTCTCAATAGAAAAACACCGTTAATACTTAAGCTACGATTAAACATTATTAACGATAGTACATACTAGATAATGGTCATTGCCGTTTGAAATTAAATCCTTTATTGGCTGCTCAAAAGTAATCTTAGAAAAAAACCTCAGTGAAAGTATTTAGGAAAACCGGCAGAACGTTTACAACTCGTTGTGGACTTAGAAGAGATATTTCATGAATAAGACGTATTAAGAAGTAATGATTGCATTCAACGTTGGATCATCTTACAAAATACTGATAAACACTGGATACATCCAACAACTGGCACTTTTAAATCACGAAATCACCAGTCACTTAAACAAGCAACTAACTTTCCCACATATCAATGTAAACAATCACTTCTATCCCTTGAAACTTTACGCAAATCTTGGTATTACTCAAAGTGATTTTTCTGACCTAGTCAAATTAGATCAAAGCACCTTCACCTGAGCAATAAATGCCTTAATCAATCACGGATATATTAAAAAAAATCCAGCAAAGGACAAAAAAAAGTCATTTTCTTCACTTAACCGAAATAGTTTAAACTACTGCCGTTGAAATAGGAACATAAGTCGACCAATTAAATCATCCGTTGTTAAAAAGCGATCCTGATACAGACATCCAATAAACATTGATCTTAATTTGGCAGTCCTTGCAACAATTGCGTTCATAGACTTTGGGTTCAAAGATTTTTATGTGATCTTTCTATTGTAATAAGTAGACGGTATGACAAGAAGCTGTTCATCTTGACATACCGTCTACTATTTTTTTATTTAACTGTAGGATAAAAATAATGCTCACCATAAAGTAAATGTCATGATATCCAACTAAAGTTGATGCGGTATTGCGATAAGTACTTTGGTAATCTGAATGATCGCATACAAATATAGCTAGACCTGCTAAAAATATTAGCGCATTTTAGTATTCTCTTCCTTGCGGTAAACTAAACCCAAACCCTTTAAAAAGTTTCGTGCATAGTTATCGCCACAAGGTTTAAAGTTTCGATGTCCTTCTTTTCGCAAAATAGCGCCCATTTCTCCTTTTGAAGGATAAACTTCTGCTTCTGCGAGAATTGCTAACATGTCATCACTAGTCAGAAATAAAGCAATCTTCAGTTTTTTCAATAAAATATTATTGATATATTTAACCTCATTGTTTTTAGGCTGCGTTGTTTCTGCTGGCTTATCTTTTTTTGGGCCGCGTTTGAGAATGATAAAGCCATTTAAAAATGCATCTAACTCTAGGTTGTCGATCGGTTTTAAGTAAGTGTTATCTTCATCATGAGCAGAAGGACCTGTTTTGGTTAATATTTCTCGCAACTCATCCTTAGTAATCGGGATTCCACCTAAATCAAAAGCTTTAATAAGATCGGTGTCCTTGATATCTATCGCATATCTCAAGCGTAGTAATCGGTCATTATTATTCATCAATTTTCTCCTTATTTTCAATCGATTCTTTCAATGCAACGTAAGATATTCTCTCCCTATCATATCAGACGTTGATATTATTTCTCAAATTTCAAAAGGGTATTGTAAACAAGTCCTAATCTACAATTTTTAGAACCGCATCACTTATGATAAGGTTCCCCCTTATTTATCCGAAACGCCCGGTAAATTTGCTCTACCAAAATCAAGCGCATCAGCTGGTGTGGGTAGGTCATCCTCCCAAAGGAAATCTGAGCATTGCTTCGTTGCATGACTTCATTGCTTAATCCCAGAGACCCACCAATCACAAACACAAATTGACTGTTACCAGACACTTGTAATCGCTCCAATTGAGCGGCAAATTCTTCGCTAGTAGGATTTTTTCCTTCAATCGCTAATGCAAAGACATATTCGCCCTCCTTGATTTTCGCCAAGATGCGTTCCCCTTCTTTTTGCTTCACTTGTACCATTTCGGCTTCGCTTAGTTTTTCAGGAGCTTTTTCATCTGGGACTTCTATAGCTGTCATCTTGGCATACTTTGACAAACGTTTAGTATATTCCGCAATTCCTTGAACCAAGTACTTTTCCTTAAGTTTTCCCACAGTAATAATTTTGATATTCATTTTCTCCCCCTCTTTTCCACTTAGTTATCCACATTAATCACAGGTTTATCCACAAAAATTGTGTGTAAAAAGCTTGTTTTAGCAATATTTCTAATTACAAACATATGTTTCATCGAAAGTTATCCCCTTTATCCACAAGGCTGTGGATAACATTTAGAAAGTTTTATACATAGTTATCCCCGATTTTTTCTTGGGTTCTGTGGAAAAAATATCAATGTTTTTTCACTTTTAAAAAAATAATTACTCAACTTCTTCATAAAAAAGTCAAAACAGCATAGTAGACTAACCTTAGATAAAAATACTATACTTAATATAACGTAAATTCAAGTTAAGATGGAGGAATAATGATGGAAAGAAACAATATGAAACCCACTCCTAAAAAATCGAATAGTTTTGTTAAACGATTTGCGGTTGGAGTGTTAGGCGGCATAGTAGGTGCGGGCTTAGTTTTTGGTGTTTATTATGCAGCAACTAGTGCTGGATCAAGCCAATCAGCCAGCGGATCACCAAGCGCAGGTGAAACACAAGTGAGTAATATGAAAGTGGATGCCAACTCTGACATCACTGAAGCAGTAGATAAAGTTCAAGGAGCAGTCGTATCAGTCGTTAATTTACAGAGACAGCAACAACAAAGTGGCTTAGGAAGCTGGTCCGATATTTTCGGTGGCGGAAGTGACAGCTCACAAGAAGAGAGCGGTACAGATGGTAGTTTGGTCGAAGCTTCTGAAGGTTCTGGCGTTATCTACAAACGTGAAGGCAATACAGCTTATGTTGTCACAAACAACCATGTAGTAGAAGGACAAAGCGGCTTAGAAGTGCTTTTAACAGATGGAACGAGAGTTACAGCTGAATTGGTTGGTACAGATACATATACTGACCTTGCAGTTTTAAGAATTGAATCAGATAAGGTAGCAGATATTACACCTGCAACTTTTGGTGATTCTGATAGTTTGAAGGCTGGTGAACCGGCGATTGCTTTAGGTTCTCCACTTGGTTCACAATATGCTAACTCCGTAACTGCTGGGATCATTTCATCCCTTGGTCGTCAAGTAGTTAGTCAAACAAGTGAAGGACAATCGGTAAATATTAATGCTATTCAAACAGATGCAGCGATTAATCCTGGTAACTCTGGTGGTCCGTTGGTGAATATTGCTGGCCAAGTAATTGGTATCAACTCTAGTAAAATTGTTCAGACACAATCTAATGTGAGTGTGGAAGGGATTGGCTTTGCAATTCCAAGTAACGACGTAGTGAACGTTATCAACCAGCTAGAAAGTAACGGTCAAGTAACCCGTCCTGCACTAGGTATCTCTATGCGTAACTTGTCTGACTTAACAAGCCAACAGCAAGAGCAAATTTTGAAAGTACCTAGCTCAGTAACACAAGGTGTTGTTGTAGCAAGAGTTGAAACAGCAACGCCTGCAGAACGTGCTGGTTTACAGCAATATGATGTTATTACTAAAATTGACGACACTGAAGTAACAACTGGTGTTGAATTACAATCTGCGTTATACAAACATAAAGTTGGAGATACAGTAAAAATTACTTACTATCGCGAAGATCAAGAACATACTGTAGATGTAGAATTATCACTAGATGCAAGTTCTTTACAGCAATCCAACAGCAACACACAACAAGCTGAATAGTCTTGTGATAGAAGTGTTCAGCTCCGATTATGCGGTTTTTAGTGACTGTGACGTAAAACGTCACAGTCATTTTTTCGTGCTAGTTTATACTGAAAATTAGACCCTAAAAAAAGGCAAAACACCCTTTTAGTCGGATGCTTTGCCTTTTTTATTCTTTATCGGTTTGTAAATCACGTAATACCCGATAACGCCAATCATGACTACGATCGATACAGTTCCACCAACAACTGTAGACTGTGGTTGATAGACTAGCCTCAATTGGTGCTTACCTTTTGGTACTCGAACCGATAAGAAACTGCCAAAAACTTTTTGAGTTGGTACTTTTTCTTGATCGATATAGACTTGCCAGGCATTGTCATAAGGGATAGATAAGTACAAAGATTGACTATCCTTATCCACAGTAACTTCACCATATAACTGATCATCACGGTAACTCTTTAAATCAATAGCTAAAGTATTTTTATCTATCAACAACTGATTAAAGGTTGCATCTTCAAGCGTTGCAATCTCTGCTTGCTCGAAGTTAAATTCTTTCGTACCTTTTAATTCTACCTTCACTGTTTCACCAGCGTTGAAATGTCCTAAGTTAAATAATTGGTTGGTCTGAATTCCAATTGCTGCGCTGTGTTTTTTACCGTTAATCAATAATTGATCGACATTCTTCCATTGAACTTTAGGTAAATACATAAATAATTCACCCGTTTCACTGGTTTGAAGTTTTAGTGTATTTGAATTTGTACTAGGTTCGGTTTTTGCCGGTTGGAAGTAATGCTTTTCTTGTTTTTTCAATGATTGTAAAATATTTTCTTGATTCTCAATTACTTTACCTTTTTTTAGTCTCACTTGATCATTTTCGATGAGCAGTCCCATACCTAATGCTTCAGGGTTTTCATATACATACATACCATGTGCTTCTTTTAAGAGAACATGATTCGGTATAGCTTGTGGTTTAATCGAATAACGAACATTTAACAGTAGGTTTAACACTGAGTTTTCATCCACATAAGTAAAGCGACGAACATTCCGAGAATAAATTCCTAAATCGACTAAAGTATCCAATACGTCTTTTTCCAAAGTTGATGTATAGCTAGATATATCTGCAAAATTATATAGGAACGAGTCATTATAGCTATTGTAAGCAATTGAAAAACCAGAACTTTTCTGATCAGTTTTTTCGTTAATTCGCCATAAAGTTGGTGAAGCATTAAGCTCATCAATCAGCGCACTCTGATTATCATAAAATTCAGCAAAGTTCTTTTGGCTACCAAAAGGTACTGCCTTTAGCGCTTGCTGATAATTAAATCCCAACTCACAGAACGTAATCCCAGCTATCAGAACTAGCAACCAACGATAATTTCTTTTTTGTAGGAAATAAATCAATACAGTGTATGTCCAAATCAAAGCGATACTGTACCAAAGATACGTGAAATTCTTGGGTAGTTCATTTTTGATAAACCATTGACCTGTTAAGCTCTTTTCCATATTCAAGCTTGCCTGAGCCACTAACAGTACAATACTAAATAAAAAAGCTGATCTTCTAATAATTACACCCGTATTTGAATGTTCCAGCAATTGAAGCCACGCAGCATAAGCAAACCGAATAATTAAAAAGCTGAAAATAAACACATTCCGATACGGAAACCCCGCAGGACTTTGAAACATATGCCAGACTGTATTAACTAGCTGAATAATAAAGGATAGAAACAGCGCCAACATTAATACTATGGTACCTCTTCTCTCACGTATACTAATTCGTTGACAGAAGAAATAACTGATAAATAACAAGATCATCAAAATACCAGAATACATAGTTGGCAGATGTTGCAACCGTGCCTCAAACTGATAGGTACCAATTCCCAATTCGCCAAATGCTGAGAAAGCAAAACGTGGTGCCAAAACAAAGCTTTGAGGATCGAAATTAGTTTTGGCAGTTCGTAGCATCCCTACTAAAGACGGTAGTAAAATAAAGCTCGTTGCAATTCCTGCTAAAAAGGAAACAATCAAAAATTTACGCCATTCTTGCCATAATATTTTTAGTCGCCAAGCATCTCTAGTAGGGTTCGCCAGCCAATAAAGATAAATACTATAGATCACTGCATATAAGCAGACCATATATCCTAAATAGTAATTAGTACCAATTGTCGCAAACAAAGTAATACCATATAAAGAACCGGTTTCTTTACGCCACAGTTTCTCTAACCCTAATGTAACTAATGGCAGTAAAATCAAGGCGTCCAACCACATGAAGTTTAAACTATAAGCTACTACAAAGCCGCATAAACTATAGGAAGTCGAAAAAATAATAGTTGAAAAACGGATCTGTTTAAAGTGCTTACCTAAATAAAAATACATTGTGCTACCCATTGTAGCAATCTTAGCTGTGATGATCCAAATCAGGGCAATTGGAAGATTTTCATCTTTAAAAAAAAGACAAATCAAATTATAAGGACTAATTAAATAATAACCACTCAGCGCTTCAATCGAACCACCAATCCCATTAGAAAAGGAATATAAACTAATTCCTTCATCGAAAAAACGTTTAAATAAACTCATGAACTCTAGATACTGTGTGCCGATGTCACTAACTAATAAATTGTTGTTACCAAATGGAGCAATCGCTAGCGAATACCAGATTAAAAGCATGATACTGAATGGTACAAAAAAGCTTCCTAGTCCACGTAGAACTTTTTTAGTTGTCATTTCACCCTCCTTGATACAAAATTTTTCTGAAATTTTACTTTCTTCTTACCAAGGATAGCGATTATCTGAATTTCTGTCAAAAGACTTACGGCTGATTTGTTACAAAAAGTTCTTCAAAAAAAAGTAGCTGAATTAAGGGCAATAAATATCCCTCATCCAGCTACTTTCTATTTTCCAACTGAAAATGCTTTACCGACAACTGCATCATCGTCTAAAACTAAAATACCTTTCTTCTCTGGTGCATTTGGTAAATGCAATTCCTTGGCTGAACAAATCATGCCATAACTTTCTACACCCCGCAGCTTGCCTGGCCAAATCATCAACCCATCTGGCATCATGGCGCCTGGTTTTGCTACAACGACTTTTTGTCCGGCTGTAATATTGCTAGCACCACAAACAATTTGCAACACTTCACCATTGTCTACTTCAGTTTCTGTAATATGCAAATGATCCGAATCTGGATGGTCTACGCAGGTTTTGACATATCCTACCACGATTTTAGGCTCATGGTCCGGTACCAAACGTTCTTCGAATCCTGCTATTTCTAATTGCTTATTCAGCACTTCAATATCCTCGTCACTTAATGCTACTTGGCCATTTCCTTCGATTGTTACATACTGTGAAACATCAAAGAAATTCCAAGCAACGGTTTTGCCATCCTCAGTTTTAATCCGTGCGACATTCTTTTTACGTTCTGATTGATTTTCTTTGTTCTCATCATTGGCAACAATAACAAGTAAAGTATCACCAATGGTTTGTTTATTGTAAGCAAAAATCATGCTGTGACCTCCCTTTAATCCTTAGGTATCTTAACAAAAAATGCAAAAAAATGCATGAGATTTTTTTCATAGTATAAAATTTATTTAACAGTCATTTCCTTATAAACTGCGAAAACAGAACTGGCAGCTAACTCACGATATTGTGGGGGGCATTTTTTGTGAACCGCAAAAAATGACTTGATCTTCGTGCGCATACCATTCCCCTAAACATTTCTGATCCACTATTAGTTAAAGCTTGATAATCTGGCGAACTAATTTTTTTAATAAACTGGGAAAACAGAACTGGCAGCTAACTCACGATATTGGGAGTCATTTTTTGTGAACCAAAAAATGACTTGATCTTCCTACGCATACCATTCCCCTAAACATTTCTGATCCACTATTAGTTAAAGCTTGATAATCTGGCGAACTAATTTTAATAAACTGCGAAAAGAGGAACTGGCAAAAAGAAAAGCTGGCTAGTTACCAGCTTTTTCTTTACTTGGATGGACAATTAACACATCACAAGGTGCTTCTTTAATAATGTAACTAGCAACACTCCCCGTCATGAATCGCTCTACTGCATTCAAACCAGATTGCCCTACCATAATCAAATCAATAGCATATTTCTCAGGAAGTTTATGAGCCATCGCTTCTTTAGCAGATCCATACGCTAATATTCCTTCTACCTCTTCATAACCCAATTCTTTAGCTTGTTTGCGATAGTCGGTGATCAACTGCTTTGCGTCTGCCGTCTGTTGCTCAACAATATTCTCATTTAAAGAAGAATATCCCATGATATTATAAGCTTGATTGTCTAACACGTGAGCCACATAGACTTTTCCATTGTTACGCTTAGCTACCGCTAATGCTTTTTTAAAGGCTTCCATCGCTTGCTCACTTCCATCAGTTCCTACTAAGATACGTTGATAATTTTGTGTTATCATTTTACACACTACCCTTCTACTTTTTCTAAAAAGCCTATAATCTCCTCTTTTGTTTTACGATTTTTATTCACTAGACGACCTAATTCTTCTCCATCATTAATTACTACAAAACTAGGAATCCCAAAAATATTCCATTCAGCTGCTACATCTATGTACTTATCTCGATCAACCAAAATGAATTGAAATTGAGGAAATGCCGTCTCAATCTCTGGCATTTGCGGTTTAATAAAGCTGCAATCACCACACCAATCTGCAGTAAAAAAGAAGACATTTTTTCCTCTTTCGGCATAGCCTGCTAGTTCCTCAATACTTTTTGGAATAATCATTTGCGTCACGACCTTTTCTTTAGTTACTTTAATTATACACGTTTCCAATTGTTTTGCGAAAGAAAGTATTTTGTCATTTATTCAGACCTTTTTCAAGAATCTATGTTAAAATTGACTGGAAATGTACGTTAAGGAGGTTACACATATGAGCAAGCTAACAGATTTCTCACGAGGAATAGTCATAGGTTCAGCGATCGGATTAGTTGGGGGTATTGCTGGAAGTCATTTGTATCAGAAAAAGCAAAATTTATCACCAGATGAAATCCTAAATCAGATTAAAAAGTCCTTTCTAGAAGAAGGACCGATTGAAGGCTCATGGATTTCTTTCGAAACAAAACCATTAAGAAAATTTGCCATCCGTATGAATGGCGTTGAAGGCGGGATTACTCGGTTAGAGGATGGAAAGCTGGTTGCTTATGAATTCTTAGCAGATGTCAAAACTGGTTCAGTCCTGACGATTGATCGTCTAGCTATGTAAAATGTAAAAAGACTACGAAAATCTTTTTAAAGAATTTTCGTAGTCTTTTTTTTATTTTGCTAAGCGATAGATAGCATCCGCATAAATTGCAGTGGCTCTAAGAATATCTTCAACAGGCATATATTCATTTGCTTGGTGCATAGTATCAGTATAACCTGGGAACTGTGCCCCATAAGCGACTCCACGTTCCAATAAGCGTCCAAATGTTCCACCACCGATGACTTTTTCTTCACCTTTAAGACCAGTATGCTCTTCAAATACGTTCATTAAGGTTGAAACCAGCTCATCATCCATTGGCACATAATGAGGAAGCATATGATGACCATCTAAAACAACTTTAGCATTATCAGCGAACAGCTCCGTTAAGGCTTTTTCAATTTCTTCCGCAGTAATTCCTTTCGGATAACGGAAGTTCAGGACGATTTGATTGCCTTCGTCTTGGCCGTTTTCAAATTGGAATACCCCAGCATTCATGGTTAATTCACCCATGACTTCATCTTCGTAAGCCACACCAAGTTTTTTGCCATAAACATCTTCGTGAATGTAAGTAGCAGAATAGTCAATGAAGGCTCTGGCTGCGCCGTCAAATTCGTAGTTGTTCAAAAAGACTGCCAAGAAAGTTCCAGCGTTGGTTCCTGATTGTGGGCTGGCACCGTGAGCGGCTTTCCCTACAAGCTCCAAGGTTACTTCGTTGCCGTTCACTTCAGCTGTTCCGCCAATCGGATTGTTTTCTACATAATCCGCAAAGTCATTGGCCAAAGATTGCGCTGCTGCTTCATCTGGTGTTTGAACAACTGCTTTCGCGTTTCCAGGTACCATATTGGCACGCAAGCCAGCGTTGAAGCTGCTTAATACATAATCAACACCATTGGTTCCGCCAAAATGAGGAATGAAGGTAACATTTCCTTTTTCCCCGTTAATCATCGGGAATTCAGCATCTGGTGAGAAACCAAAGTCTGGTTTTTCTTCGTGTTCAAAATAGTAATCCATATCGGCCCAGCCGCTTTCTTCATCGGTTCCGATAACGAAGCGGATTTTTTTAGATACCGGCAGATCCAATTCTTTAATCATTTTCATTGCATAATAAGCTGCAACAGTGGGTCCTTTGTCATCACTAGATCCGCGAGCATATAGTTTTCCATCCTTCACAACTGGTTCGTAAGGATCAGTGTCCCACCCTTCACCAGCAGGTACTACGTCTAAGTGTCCAAAAATACCTAATGTCTCGTCTCCTTCACCAAAGTCAATGTGTCCAGCATAATTGTCAACGTTCTTTGTGGCAAATCCGTCACGTTCAGCAATGGCTAACATTTTTTCTAAGGCTTCCTTTGGACCTGGACCAAAAGGAGCTTCTTTGGTCGCTTGACTATCATCACGCTCACTATTTATACGTAATAAGTCATTTAAATCCTTTAACAAGTCGTCTTTTCGTGCTGTAACTTCTTTTTTCCAATCGATGGTCATGGCCGTTCATCCTCCTTGTTTATACTATTTATGATAGCACTCTGACTAAAAATTGAAAACAAAATGAATCGACTATTTAACACAGATGACTCATGTTGTTTTATAATAGAAGAAAAACCAAAGCAGGTGAGCTATTTGAACCATCTAACCGAAGACATTTTAACTGACGTAATTACGCGCCGTCCTGACAACTCACATAAAGGAACATTCGGACGGGCTATTTTACTAGGCGGCAACAACCAATACGGCGGAGCTATTCTGATGAGTGCTGAAGCTTGTGTTAACAGCGGTGCCGGATTAACTACCGTGGTTACACTTGAAAAAAACCACGCACCGCTGCACGCTCGCTTGCCAGAAGCAATGGTAGCTGATTTTTCCGATATTGAGTTAGTAACTAACTTAGTAAAAAGTGCGGATGTCGTCTTGATTGGCCCCGGTTTTGGCCTAAGCGTTACACTCTTATCGGTCTTAAAACAGCTCCTAAAGGCCCAGCAAAAACACCAATGGTTCATCATTGATGGTTCTGCGATTACCTCATTTGCTAACCATAAACTGACTTTGAACTATCCAGAAAAAGTTGTTTTCACACCACATCAAATGGAATGGCAACGACTAAGCGGTCTTGAAATAGCGAATCAAACACTTGAAAACAATCAAGAAAAGCAAAAAGAGCTAGGGGCTACCATTGTTCTAAAAAGCCACCGGACAGAAATCTATGACGGGAAAACTATCTGGCGTAATACAGTCGGCAATGCAGCGATGGCTACTGGCGGTATGGGCGATACGTTAGCCGGAATGATCGCTGGGTTTGTCGCTCAATTCGGCGGCAGCAGCGAGACTATCGGCGCCGCAGCCTATCTCCATAGTAAAATCGGTGACGATCTCGCAGCGGAGCGCTATGTCGTGTTACCAACAGCCATCAGCAGCGAGATTCCCCGCTACATGAAAAAATATGCGCTAAACGAAAGGAAAGAATCATGAAACGTTATCCAGGGTATATTCGGAAACCTTTTTATTACGAAACGGACAAAATGGGGATTATTCACCACTCGAATTACATCCGCTGGTTTGAAGAAGCCCGAGTGGATCTGTTGGAATTTTTAGGTTATCCCTTTGAAAAAATCGAAGAAATTGGTGTAATGGTTCCCGTTCTAGCTGTCAGCAGCACGTATAAAGAAATGGTCCGTTTTGGTGATGAAATTATTATCCATCCTACTATTAGTAATTACACCGGTACACGCCTAAACTTTGAGTATCAACTTATCAATCAGGCCACCGGTGCTATCGCTACTACCGGAACCAGCGAGCATTGCTTTATGTCCAGCGAAACCAATCGCTTGATTCAATTAAAACGGCAGCATCCCGACTTACATGAATTATTTATGTCCTACTACACGACAAAAACAGATGAAGACGCTAAATAGGCGTTTCATCTGTTTTTTAGTACCTATTAGTAGTTAGTAGAAAACTGTGGCTGTGACATAAAAACGGCACAGCCACTGAAAACCGCATCACCGGTGTAACTGAAGCAGCTCTTTTGGAAATGAGCCGGATAGTCAGAAAAATATGAGAAGCTATTTTCGAATTATCCGGATTATTTTTCAGAGCTGAACTTTCAGGTTCATTTTAAAACGGATTATAAAACCTGCCGCCATTTACTTTAAACAACAGCAAACTTACCACAAACAATGCTATGCTGCTTAGCATCAATACATAATCTTTTCCCAAAAACGGCTGATCGACATACCAGGTTCGCTTTTTCTTTTGACCAAAACGTCGTAATTCCATTGCGGTACTAATCGTTTCAATCCGATCCAAACTAGAAAAAATCAACGGTAGGACGATCTGAGCAGTTCCTCTTAATCGCTGAGTCAGCTTGCCTTTTTTCGACATTTCGAAGCCCCGTGCTTGCTGGGCTTGGGAGATACTAAAGAAATCCTCTTGAATGTCTGGGATATATCGCAGAGCTAAAGAAACCGCATAGCTGATCTTGTAGCTTAAACCGATCTTGTTCAAACTGGCCGCAAAAGAACTAGGATTCGTAGTCAATAAGAAAACTAACGCCAACGGAATCGTACAGAAATATTTCAATACTAAATTGAACAAATAGAAAAGCTGCTCTTGAGTTAACGTGAAGCGACCGATACCTTCTAAAATGACATGACGGCTGCCGTATAGTTGAACGCCATATTCTGGTTCAAAAATATAAACAGCCAGTAAGTTCAAGACAGAGAAGAAGAAAATGAACTTCATGACAAAGGAAATTTGGTGCCACTTAATATTGGCTAATTTAAACAAAAACAGCGAGAAGATGCTAATGACTAGCAGATACCGCGTATCGTACGTGGTCATACAAGCGATTGAAACCAGCAATAAGAAAACTAACTTGGCGGTCGCATTTAAGCGATGGATCACCGTATTATCGGGATGATACCCTAACGTTTGATGTTCGTTCATCCTTGACGCACCTCCCGATCATAGTGAATAAATTTACGGGTAAACGCAATGGGATCATCCAAGCCGATTTTTTCCGCAAAGGTAAATAAGCTAGTTTCCTTTAATGAAGACTGTTCAACCAGTTCGTGTGAAGTTAACACATCGATCGGTGTAGTATCCATCAATACATTCCCTTTACCAATAACTAACGCCCGATCCGTATACTCCAGCATTAGATGCATATCGTGAGTAATCATTACGACCGTTTTCCCTAATTTGTTCAGCTCTTCAACAAAGCGCATCATTTCCGTATAATTGCGGAAATCTTGACCCGCCGTTGGTTCATCTAAAATAATCATTTCCGGTTCCAAAACTAGAATAGCGGCAATGGTCACTCGTTTCTTCTGACCATAGCTTAAAGCAGCGATTGGCCAGTTTCTAAAAGGATACAGCCCACAAACCTTTAAAGCGTGTTCTACTCTTTCCTTGATTGCTGCTTCAGAGACTCCTCGTAAAACTAAGCCCAAAGCAACTTCATCAAAAATCATTTTTTTCGAAATCATTTGATTCGGGTTTTGCATTACATAGCCGATCTTGTCCGCTCGTTCTTTGATCGATTCTTTGGTTATATCTTGGCCATTCCACAGCATTTGGCCATCTGGGGAAATGAAGCCGCAGATCGCTTTGAACAAGGTTGATTTTCCCGCACCATTTTTGCCAACTATGCTAATCCGTTCCCCCTTATGGATGGTCGTTGATAAATGATCGATTACTAAGGGATCTTGTTTGCGATACCGATAGGTCAAGTCAGATAATTCTAGCAATGGTTCACCTTGTTTAGAGGCAGCTAGGTCAAAGTGCTCCGCCTCCCAAGTCACCATTTTCTCTTTGATATTGGCGCCGCTTAGTGTAGTCAAATTAGCTAGGTTAGCGACTCTCTCCAAGTCGACCTCTGCATATTTCATCGCAGTTACATACAAGGGTTCACGAATGCCGTTTTCTGCCAAAATAGAAGAACGGAGCAATGCATCGGGGGCTAGATCAGCAACAATTTCTCCTTCGTTAAAAACAATCACGCGATCCACAGGCTGATCCAAAACATCTTCCAAGCGATGCTCAATAATCACCACCGTAGCCTTTGATTCTCGGTGCAAACGATCGATCAACGCGATCGCTTCTTTACCAGCAGCCGGATCTAGGTTAGCCAATGGTTCATCAAACAGTAGAATCGGCGCTTCATTAATCAGCACACCCGCCATTGACACCCGCTGCTTTTGCCCGCCAGATAAATCCTGTGGCCGTTTGTCCAAATGACCATCAATGTCCACGACCTCAGCCCAACGTGCTACCTGTTCTTTCATCTCAGACTGAGAAACTGCGTCGTTTTCCAGTACAAAGGCAATATCTTCAGCTACTGTTAAACCAATAAATTGTCCATCCGTGTCCTGTAAAACAGTTCCTGTACTAAAGGACAATTCAAAAAGTGAACTTCCAGCGATATTCTTGCCATCAACTAGAACTTCTCCTTCAATTGATCCCTCATACTGATTCGGGATCAACCCATTAATACAATGCGCAAACGTAGATTTCCCACTGCCAGAAGGACCCACCACTAAGATTTTTTCGCCCTCATTGATAGTGACATTTAACTGTTTTAAGGTTGGTTCCGATTGACTATGGTATTGAAAAGTAAAATCCTTAAATGTAATCATCGGTTTTGTCATGTTTTTTCTCCTTAGGCAATAAAACGCAGAAAAGCCGAGTGCCAGGCACCCGGCTAGCGACAGCTAGTCTTTTTTCAAACTTCCCTGTTTGGTTTGTGTCGCTGCGTAAGCTTTCATTAATAATGTACCAATAATTCCCACTGCTAAAGCATTTACAACTACAGATACGACACCTTGTGTATACACTTTGTTAGCAGGTTCACTGTAAATAATAACATCTAGTGTTGGTGCTAGTAATCCCCATACCACTGCGTTAGAAAAAACTTGGAAAATATTGAAATAAATAATTTCTTTTTTACCAAAAATCCCGTGCTGTAAATCAATTTTCCGTCCTACAAAACCAAATATTAATCCAATAACCCCAGAACAAATGATCCAGCTCCACCATGCACTACCATAAGTAGTAAAGTCTTTTAAAGTGTGGCCGATCAAACCAATCAACGCACCAGCAATCGGTCCGTAAATAACTGACATTAAGGCTAAAAATGGATATGCCGTTTCTAAATTAGTATTAGGAATCCCCGTCGGAATCACTACAAAACGTCCTAGAATTACAAATACTGCTGAACCTATCCCGATGGCTACAATCGTTTTTACTGAAAACTCTCTTTTCATACTTTATTCCTCCTCAAAAATAATCCTTGGTGCCTTCCGTAATTCAATCTTCCAATCAGTTCCCGTACCGATATGGTATAAATCAGAAAAAGAATCCTGATTCACCGCTACCCCTATATTCACCAATGAATTGATGTATACTAGCGGTTCTCCAACGTTCACATCCGCAAACGATTTAGCGAATTGCATGATATTCTGATAAACCTTTTTACCTTGATGGAAAATTGATACTTGCAACATGTCACCATGCTGAATACCTTCGTCTTTAAAGTTGTCTAGTGGTATGTTTGTCCATAGAGAGCCAAAACGTACGTCCAATACATCGATACTTCCACTTAAAATGTGACCTTCATGCTTAGCTTCGACAATTTCTAATTCCGCTATACTATCGTTGGAAACTACACTACCTAGTTCTTCAAAGGTAATTTCACCGCTAGCCAAACGTGCACCATTATAAGCATAAATATCCCGACCATGGAACGTATGGCTTTCTTCAGAATGTGGTAAGCGACTTTTTACTTCATCGATTGCTCTTACTTCTTCAATACCTTCATAGTGCTTAATATGAGTCAACGAGCCATTGTCTGGTGTAATCACGTAATGACCAGAGCTTGTTTTACATACGATACTACGTCGCGTACTACCAACTCCAGGATCAACCACCGAAACAAAGACAGTCCCTTGCGGCCAATATTTCACTGTTTGATACAGACGATAAGAAGCCACCCAAATATCATATGGAGGGATATCGTGGGTTAAATCACTGATGGTGATATCTGGACTTACCATATGAGCAACCCCATACATTGCGCTAACTGCGCCATCTCCTAAACCAAAATCCGTTTGCAATACTAAATAATTTCCCATAACAGCCTCCGCTTAACAATATTTCATAACTTTCTGAAATATCTTATAATTTACAACCAAAAAAAGCAACTGATTTTTGTGAGAATTCACTAAAATATTCGTGAATTACTGATTTTAGTCTTAATTCGGCGATTTTTTTCCCTAGATCAAATCAGAAATAGCGATTCACATCTAGCATTTGGATAAAAAGCAATTTTAGAATTAGACTTTCCTCATACTAGAAAATGGCGAGTCTATATCTTTGTAAGCTCTACATAAAACCTATAACATATAAAATATCTTAAGAAAAAGGAGGAAAAATCCATGAAAACATTAGACTATATCGCTCTTGGCTTACTAATTGTCGGCGGCTTGAACTGGTTATTAGTTGGTTTGTTCGAGTATGATTTAGTAGCAGCGATTGCCGGCGGTCCAGCAACAGCTTTTGCTAAAGTCATTTACGTAGTTGTTGGTATCTGTGCCATCTATTGCTTACGCTTTTTCCCGCTTATCTCGCGTGCAGCTGAAGTAAGAGAATCAAATCCAAACATTTAAAAATGAATACAAGTAAGTTAAGGTTGTTGGGACTAGGATTGTTCCGACAATCTTTTTTGTCTTTTTAAGAAAATCTCCCCTCTCGCAACAAGATGCTACTGTTATTTACCTTTTTCCATTTGATAAGGTATTTTTTGATCCTCACACCATTTCTTGGCAATTTCTAATAAGACCTGTCCTTTAAAATCATACCAGTCTTGAGTGATTCCTAAATCAGCAATCGTATCCTTAAAATAGCGGAATGCACCTCTACCTGAAATTGCTCGTTCCAAGCGATTTTACATGGATGAACTGGATAATTGGTAAATAAAATCCTCCATTGTGCCGTACTCATTGATCTCATAGCGATCTGGCAACGAAGCTTATTCCTCAGAATGCGCCCAATAGTCAATAATTTTAACGACTGTTTCTTTTTCCCAACCATCTCATTGTCTAAATTCGCTTCTTTTATATCTACTTCTTCAGCTAAATCATAGTAATTTGTGTCCAAATAAAGAAATTCTCCCGTTTTCTTATGGACAAACGTGTCAATTTCCTCAAATTGCGTATCCATTTCTTCAGCTAACTCTTTTAGACAAATCATTTTATGCCCCCCTTTCATTATCTTTCAGCTAGAAATAAATGTCTACAACTACCTCCATATTTAGGAAGCATTTTTCCAAGCCTGGGAAAATTGGCTTTATCCTCGTACGTCTATCATCCTACTAGACATTTCGTATCATTTTGTAGTTGGAATAATTGGTGGATTGTCTTCTATCTTGATAAACTGCGAAAAGTGGAACTGGCAGCTAACTCATAGTATGGAATTTATTTTTCCAGAATCAGGAAAAATGAGTCTTATCTTCATACGCTTACCATTCCACTACACAGCATGAATCATAGTTTGGTGATTACTTATAACATTTCTTTCTCCCTTTTTACACTGCGAAAAGTGGAACTGGCAAAAAAAAACACCAGCAACCGCAGCCGCTGATGTCAAAGTATTTATTACCGTGGATTACGTTTCATCATATAGAAGTAAACAGGAATGCCTAGTGCTGTAATCAATAAACCAACCATTGCTAACGAGAATTGGTTAATCAAGGTCATGACTAAAATAAACACGCCTCCGACAATCGCAACTGCTGGAATAACTGGATACAGCGGAACCTTATATGGACGATGCAAATCTGGTTCGGTTTTTCTTAGCTTAATAACCGCAATAAAGACTAAGGTATAAAAAATCCAAATTACAAAGACTAACATATCTGTTAACATGTCAAAGCCGCCAACCATCATCATCGCCACAGCAATCACTAACTCCAAAATACCGGCAATATAAGGAACCGAGTTTTTGTTCAGTTTTGCTAATTGCTTAGAAAATGGTAATTGTTTTTCAATCCCCATTGTATAAGGCAGACGCATACCAGTCATGGTGTAGCCATTAATTGTTCCATAAACGGAAACCAAAATGCCGATCGTAACTAATTTACCACCTATACCACCGAAGATTCGTCCGGCAACTTCCATTGCTGCGTTTTCGTTTCCAGCTAATTCAGGAATCGCCATAGTCTTTAAGTAAGCCCAGTTTACCAATAAATAAACCACCATAATGCCCAGAATACCACCAGCAATCGCACGAGGTAAGTCTCGGGCTGGTTTCTTCAACTCACCAGCTAAGTTCCCAACGTGAATCCAACCATCATAAGCAAACATCGTCGCTAATAGTCCTGCACCTAACGCTGAGGCAAATCCGCCGACATTAGGACCCGCTTGAACTGGGAACAGGCTGACTTCCACTGCGCCTTCTCGCATTAAACCGAAGATAACGATTAAGGCTAATGGAATTAGTTTGAAAACTAACGTAACAGATTGGAACATACCGCCGGCTTTAGAGCCTAAGAAGTTAATCAACATAATCGAAGCCGCTGCGACAATCGCAATTGGTACGATCATTCCATTGTCTAAGCCAAACAGGTTTTTAAACTGAGTAGCGAAAATAATGGATAAGGCTGCTACATTGGCTGGAAAATAAATAATTACTTGCGCCCAACCTAGTAAGAAACTTGGAAATTTTCCATAAGCTCGTTCAATATAGCGCAGCATTCCCCCTGTTTCAGGAATCGCTGCCGCTAGCTCTGCTCCAGTTAATCCGGCACAGACACTGATTAGTCCTCCTAAGAACCAGGACAGCATGTGCATGCTGGTTGATCCAGTTACTGCAGCAACGCTGGCTGCTTTGAAGAATACTCCTGCACCAATTACTGTTCCCATAACAGTAGATAGCGCTGGGAAGAAGGTCATCGTTCGTTTTAATTCGCCTTCTTGGGTTGTTTTTGAAGCGACAACATCCTGTTCATTCGTTGCCATGCTTTTTCCCCCTTACATAAGATTTTATTATTCTAACAAGTAAGCCGTTGTTTATGTATTAAATAAATGCTTGCACGGTCTAAACTAAAAAGCGGCTTTTTCACTTGGATAGACATTTTATCACGGAGAACAGAAAAAGGTTTGTGTTATCTCTCAACACTTACCTTTTTCTTATCACCGCCTAATACATTTCTTACTTGTCGTTTACTTGCTATTTTGCGACCATTCCTTCAGTCTCAAACTTTTTCTCCAAACGCATTAACATTTCATCGGTCATACGTTCTAAATCATAGCTTGGCGTAAAGTTCCATTCATCAACAGCACATTGGCAATCAATAGCGTTTGGCCAAGACTCTGCAATACTTTGACGAACTGGATCAACTTCATAATTCATTTCAAACTCAGGGATACGTTTTTGGATGGCCGCTGCAATTTCTTCTGGAGCAAACGACATTGCCGTTATGTTAAAGGCATTGCGGTGTTCCAAACGATCTGAATCCGCATTCATTAAATCAATAATCGCATCAATTGCATCATCCATATACATCATGTCCATATAAGTTCCTTCAGCGATGAAAGAAGTATAAGATTTATTTTTCAATGCTTCATAGAAAATATCAACTGCGTAGTCTGTTGTTCCCCCGCCAGGTTCCACTTTGTAGGAAATCAATCCTGGGAAGCGGACTGAGCGAGTATCAACACCATATTTATCGTGATAATAATTTTCCAATAGTTCGCCAGCAACTTTAGTCACCCCATACATGGTGGTAGGATGCATCACTGTATCTTGAGGCGTACTATCAGGTTCAGCATCTGGCCCATAAGCTGCAATAGAAGATGGTGCGAAGAATTTAATCCCGTCACCCAATTCACGAGCAACTTCCAATCCATTCATTAAGCCACCCATATTCAGCTGCCAAGCAAAGGCAGGTCGTTGTTCTGCGGTCGCTGACAATAAAGCAGCAAGATGAATTATAGTATCAACGTCGTAACGTTTTGCCAAATCTAAGAAACTATCGTAATCTTGCACATCTAAAGTTTCAAACTGTCCGTTTTCCACCGTTGGATTATCATTAGGTCTACGAATATCTGTAGCAATGACATTTTCCCCCCCTAAATCGCGGCGTAAACGTTCAGTTAACTCTGATCCAATTTGTCCTAAGGCACCTGTGATTAATACTTTTTCCATCTAAAAAACTTCCCTTCTATAGTTGAGTAATTTTTATTTGATAATGTCTAGTTCTTTGCCGACTTTTTCATAGATCTTGATGGCATCGTCAAGCATTTCTTTTGTGTGACCTGCATTAGGCATATTGCGTACCCGACCAGTTCCTAATGGGACTGTTGGGAAAACAATTGGTTTTGCATAGACACCGTTTTCAATTAATTTCTTAGAAAATTCTTGGGCTAATTTTTCATCTCCCACAATAACTGGTGTAATTGGTGTTTCAGATTTACCAATGTCATAGCCAATTCGTTTTAATTCTTGCTTGAAGTAATTGGCATTGTCCCAAAGTTTTTCTACATATTCAGGATGTGTCTGGATCAGCTCAATCGCCTTAATTGCTGCGCCAGCCGCCCCTGGTGTTAAAGAAGTTGAGAAAAGGAATGGGCGGGCTTGTGATTTCAACCAAGTAATCAATTCATTACTTCCAGCGACATAACCGCCGACAACTCCAATCCCTTTAGATAACGTACCCATTTGGAAATCAATATGATCCTGCATACCGAATTGTTTGACAGTTCCAGCACCTTTACCCATAACGCCCGTACCATGGGCATCATCTACGTAAGTAATGACATTGTACTTTTCACAAATTTCAACGATTTCCGGAATTTTTGCTACATCCCCATCCATTGAAAAGACGCCATCAGTAATGTACATAACTTTGCTATACTCGCCGCTTTCAGTTGCTTCCTTCGCTTTCTTTTCTAAATCCTCCATATCTTGATGGTTAACACGAATGATCTTAGCACCGGACAAACGACAACCATCAATAATTGAAGCATGATTTAATTCATCAGAAAGAATTGCATCACCTTTTTTCATAACTGCTGAGATAGCACCCATGTTGCAGTTAAAGCCTGATTGAAAGGCAATTGCTGCTTCTGTTCCTTTGAATTCAGCGATCTTTTCTTCTAACTGCCGGTGAATATCTAAGGTGCCGTTAATGGTACGTACCGCTCCTGCACCTGCTCCGTACTCTTCTGTAGCCTTTACATCGGCCGCTATTAATTCTGGTCTTGTCGCAAAACCTAAGTAGTTATTTGAAGCCAAATTTATTAGTTTTTGTCTGTTGACTACGATCTCAGGCCCGTTACTGCCCTCAATTACGTCAATGGTATTAAACAAACCTTTTTCCTTTAGTTCCCTCAAATTAGTTTCAAGAAACTGATCCAATACTTTTGAACTCATTCTAATTCCTCCATTACTATTTTCTGGTCATCGTTTTCTGAATATTCCGTTATCTTTCTTCTTTATTTAAAGTAATTTAGATAACACCAAGCTTAAAGAAAACGTTTTCTATAACCTACAATCGTAGTATATATCTTCGATGCTACCGCTTACAACATTCTTGCACTTGAACTTTTCGAATTATAATAAATAACTAAATTTAACCAAAGTATTCTTATTTATCTTTTTCCCACCAATAGTCTCTTATACTAAAAAAATACGATGATATACGTATTGCAAGACAACTATCATTGCTAATTGTTAGAAATCTATTTTCACAATATAGATTTCTAACAGTTAGCACAGGTCCTTTAAATAGCTTTAAATCACTAATCTAGTTAATTTAATATAAAATAGAAATAGTTATTTTTTTCACAATCAAAGACGCAACTTTTATCAGATTTTTCTGATAAATTTCACTAATAAAACGCTCGCTTTTTCTCATTTTAAGAAGAATTTGCTAAGTTTTTTTGCCATAAACGACTAAAACACCTCTATTTTTTTCAAAATAGTACATCTTTTATGGATTTTTTTGTTGAAATACAAATAAAAAGACTCGTCATTTGACGAGTCTTAGACTGGCAGCCTTTTATTGAGAGATTCTAACGGATCATTTTATTCAACAATCAAACAATTCAACGACTTGCTGTATTCAGTCACCACTGCTTGTGCTATTTTTTGATCTATTTTCCCTTCTTTTTCTAGCTGATTGATTAGCTGTACCACGTGATCATTGTCTTTTCGATCACTGACTTGAATTTTTTGAATCAGTTTATCTAGTCTCTTACGAATTGTGGGATAACTCATGGAATATATTTCTGCTAAGTCCTTAATCGATCCTGAAGATAAAACAAAATTCTTCACAAAAACTACTTCTTCTTCTTTTAGGTCTAAAAACCAACGGGGTAACTTTTCATTTTTCATAATGACACCTCTTTAAATTTTTAAGATTATTTTTATTTCTAACTTATTATATATTATCAAAAATACTTTTCTGATAACTTGCACGAATAGCTTTATATCAGCATAAAAGTAGTCCGTTTTATCAAAAAGCTACGATTATTTTACACAAGCGTTGTTTTTTAAATATTTTTTTCTCATTTTCTATCGAAATACCTGCTATAATATAATGTATGGAGATTATTTCAGTCATTTTTAATAACTAACAAGTCGTTTTCCCGAGGAACTCCACCTAAATTTCTTTGCATCTAAAGTTAATTTAAGATTTTTTAGTATTCATTTCTGAAATTGCTAACGTTTTCAGAAAAAAACATGGAGTTCTACTCCTTTTAATAATGTTCTTTAAAGAATTTTTTTTAATCTTATATTGTCATTTTTTAATCATAACCTGCGATTACCAATAAAAGACGTCCGAGGAGTTAACTATGATCTATTTTTATCCCGAACTATTTTCAAGGAATACTGCACTAATTATTTACTTTTCACAAACATTGCCTGCATTAATTGTCTACTTGGTTGCCGTTAAATATAGCTTGTCATTGCAGATTTCGCGTTCCTTCATTCTACTAGCTACGCTGTCACCTTTTTTACTTGGCTTAGTTTTTAATTTATTAATTCGACGATATTTTCAAGAAGTTTTGGTTGTTCACAATATTTTTAGTATTTTAGCTCAATTTGTTATGCTTTGCATTGTGTACATGATTTTTTACCGAGGGAATCATTGGCTTCATTTTCAGTTGTTGGTTATTACAATAATAACAATTTTTTGTGCTAGTCTCTTTGAGTATATTCGAATCTATTTACTTAATTTTTCAGATATACCCATTTTTTCAATTTATGTAATAAATTGGTATTTTTTATTCTTCTTGTTGTTTCTTCCTTTGATGCGTCGTTTTATCCAATGGACTCGTCAATTTATGGAACAGTCACCTTCTTCAGTTTTATTAATTACTTGGATATCACTGATTACTCTAGGGCTATTTCAGATCTTTATACAGGTAAGTTCATTAACACAGGCAAGTGAACATCTCAGTTATAATTCTGTCATCTTTTTATCGTCAAGCTATTTAGGAATTCCTTTTATTCAGTGGCTTGCTCCACAAGCACGATTTATTATTGAGCCAGTCAATGATATGTATCCATTTGGAACCTCATTAATGGTAACTGTGACCATTCTAGTAAGCTTATTTTTTTTCTTACTCTTTTTAAACAATTACAACAAACAAAAATTGGCACAACAGGAACAGTTGAAATATGAGCTAACGCAATATATTAATACCTTAGAAGACATGACAAAAAATATTCGAAAAAACCACCATGACTTTAGTAATATTCTGATCTCGTTAGGTGGCTATATTTATCAATCTCCTGTCAATGA
The DNA here is from genome assembly GCF_051714625.1 of Enterococcus sp. AZ109. Lineage (NCBI taxonomy): Bacteria > Bacillati > Bacillota > Bacilli > Lactobacillales > Enterococcaceae > Enterococcus > Enterococcus sp. AZ109. The sequence goes on from NZ_JBIOSF010000001.1 coordinate 1,498,268, forward strand.
ACGAGAATTAAAAAAATACTATGAATCAGTCACAAAAACCTTCGAGGATGACTATCATTATTTTCTTGAAGTATCTAAACTAAAAAATATTGCTGTTCCAGAATTAAAAACACTCATTTTCACTAAAATTATGGATGCTACAAAAAAAGGAATTCCTTTTAATATTGAAATTGAACAACCGATCCAAGAACTACCTCTAGATCAGTTATCCTTGTCACGTATCTGTGGGATTTTGATGGACAACGCTTTAGAAGCAGCTGCGGAGAGTGCAGATCCTTATGTTCGATTAGCTGTGATCGAAGATGAAACGACTATCGTACTTGTTCTTATTAATTCAACAAAATTCAAAGATATTCATCTGATGTTAGAACAAGATAATTTTTCAACTAAAGGAGACAATCGTGGTTTAGGTTTATCGATTGTTCGCTCTATCATTCAAAAACATAGTAATTGGGTAACTATGAAAACAACACAACAGGAAAATGAAGTACGCCAAACACTAATTTTCAAGAAGGGGTAAATCAATGGCTATTAAAGTTTATATTGCAGAAGATCATTTGGAACAACGAAATCAAATTGTACAGTCAATCAAAAATTATCGTTTATTTTCCGACTGGGAGTTAGAAATAGCGAGTGTAGCTGCTTCTGGAGAAGAATTATTAGCCAGTATTGATCGCGAAAACCAATGGAATATCTACTTCTTAGACATCAATTTAGCGGCAGAAGCAGAAATAAGTAATGGATTTGTTGTCGCACAGGAAATTCGAAATTTTGATCCTTTCGGTTTTATTGTATTTATCACTGTCCGTTCAGAACTTAGTTTTTTGACCTTCCAGTACCGTGTGCAAGCTTTAGATTTTATCATTAAAGATCCAGCTGTGAATATTCAAGAACGAGTACACACTTGTCTAAAAACAGTAGAACAGCGATTAAGCGTATTGGATACTAGTCAAACAATTAAGTTGAATACAGGTAATGAAATAACTTCTTTTATAATAGAAGACATTCTTTATATCGCTTCCAACAAAGGACATATTCTTTCACTGCATACAAAACAAAAAGAATATCAAATTTATCAAGAAACCTTGAATCATTTAGAAGAGCAACTAGAAGAGCGATTTATACGCTGCCACCGTGGGTTTTTAATTAATACTAAAGCAATTCGTCATATATCACGTGATTTCAGTAACCTGATACTTGAAGATGGTACCACAGTGCCTGTATCAGTCAGAAAAAGAAGTGCTTTAAAAACACTGCAATCAAAGTATGTATCGATTCGATCATGACTGAAGGAATTAGATAGAAAAAAAGTTTGCCATCTATTTTACAATTGTAAAATAAATAGCAAACTTTTTTACTTATTCGCCGCCGTTAAATGGTCCACTGATGACGACTTTACCAAGCATATGCCCTGTTTCAACATCTTTTGTAGCTAGTTTCAAATTAGCAGCGTTGATGCCATCAGAGTAGACTTTGCTTAAAGTCGTTACTAACTTACCTTCATTAGCCAAATTAGCAATCAACTTCAATGCATCACCTTGGGTTTCGATTTTATAATCATGATCTGTTTTAGCAAACATGTACTCCCAATCAAAGCTGACTGATAAGTTTTTCCAGTCACTGATATCAATTGGTTCATGAATGCCTACGATAGTCCCAACATGACCAAATGGTTTTACCATGTGTTTAATTTGATCTAGGTAACGAGTAATATTGAATAGCACGGCAATATACTCAACTTCATGAACACCTAATTCACGCAAACTAGCCTTCAAATCATCATGATAGTCAATAGGATGATCTACTCCTAATTTTTCCAACCATTCGAAGTTTTTAGGACTTGCTGTAGCATAGACTTCTAATCCAGCCCAATGTGCTAGTTGGTTTAAGATTGAACCAACACCACCAGCTCCATTAATAACTAGAATTTTTTTACCTTTGTTGGCATTTTCTTCGGGAATCAAACCGAACTTTTCAAAAAGTAATTCATATGCTGTTAAAGAAGTTAATGGCAAAGCCGCAGCTTCTTCATCAGATAAGTTTTCAGGCGCCAATGCTACAATCCGTTCATCAACTGCTTGATATTCCTGATTACTACCGGCACGTGTGGTTGTTCCGGCATAAAATACGCGATCGCCAACTTTAAACTTTTCAACTTCTTTTCCGATACCGACAACTTCACCGACTGCATCGAAACCTAAAACTCGTAAAGCATTTCTCTTTATGGTATCTTGACGTAATTTAGTATCAACCGGGTTCACCGAAACTGCCTTTACTTTTACTAATACATCTCTTGGTCCAGGATTAGGAACCATTTCTTTTTCATCCATAAAACTTTGTGCTTCATCAATTGGCAGTCCTTCAAAAAATCCAACTGCGTGCATAAACTTCTTCTCTGACATCTGAATTCCTCCTTGTCTTTGTACTAATTATGAAGCAAAATCGGTCTTTTTTAAAAGATTTTGCCTTTTATTTAATCACATCGTATATATCAGACATGTTTTGACGTTTCTTTTCAGGAACTTCTTGAGCACGGTAGCCGAAACCTGCCATATAAGAAACACCAAATTCATCCAAATCGATGATGTTCTTCTCTGATAAATAGTTTTCGACTGCTTCTTTATTGAAGCCTTCAATCGGTACACTGTCAATTCCAAGATAGGCAGCCGTAGTCATCATGTTAGCTAAAGGAATGTAAGTTTGCTTTGAAGCCCAATCAAATAATGAACGTTCATCTGTCAAACCAAAATCATCTTTTTGGAAGTTGTTAAAGAAGATCGTTTGTGGTGATGTTTCTGAGTAAGGAACTCCAAATACGTCTTCCACCATATGTTTAACGTGTGAGCTGTTACCTGTCAAATTCTTTCTAGCTAAGACAATTAAAAAGTGACTGGCACCATTTAAACTGTTGCGGGCGCCCCAAGCAATTTCTTGTAGGTCATCTTTAACTTTTTGACTTTCCACTAATAAAAATTTCCAAGGTTCATAACCGAAAGAACTTGGTGATAACCGAGCTGCTTCCATGATGGTCATCCAGTCTTCTTCAGCAATTTTCTTAGTTGGATCAAAAGCTTTTGTAGCAAAACGTTTTTGATAAACATTCAAAATTTCATTGCGTAATTCTGCTTGGTCTGTCATATTTTCTTCTCCTTCGTTAATAATCGGTGGCATAGGTAATTTTAGATAAAAATACCCGAACTACAAGTGATGAAAGCTCCAAATTGTCGCAGCTTTGCGACTAGGACCTACGGAACCGTAGGAGCAATATCTTATAGTTCGGATATTTCATTAGTTAATTAGCTTATGTCAAAGATTTTCAAAAATTATTTTACTTTAGCAGGTCCTTTGCCAATGAAAATACGGAATAAGCTGTAAGGTTTTTCCCGTAAGTCTTCACCTTTATGGAAACCAGCTTGGCGTTGCAATTGGTTCGCATTGAAGTACAAGTATTCGTCTGGTCCAATAGATAAAGTATCAGGCCATAAAATACGAGGGTCATGAGTCAATGTTTCCATTGAACCATCAGTATTAATGACACGAATACTATTGTTTTCATAGTCGCCAGCATAGATAGTACCATCTGCTGCTGTAATCATACCATCTGAAGCACCCTTTTCGCCCCAGTCTTTGACATGTTTTTCAAGTTCTTCATCTTCAATGTCTTTATCGAAAATCAAATCGGTATCGATAGAGTAAAGATGACGACTTGATAATGGGCTGAAGTACAAGGTTTTACCATCTGGTGAGATGGCAATTCCGTCAGCAGCTACTTGCCACGGAGAAGTAGAACCATCTGCTTCACGGTTCATCAAGATTTCGCCTTCTACTTTAGAAACGAAGTCAGGATCAACAGCAGTAGAATGTGTCCCATCTAAAATACGGAAAGCATCGCCAGTGCCAAGATCAACAACGATCAACGCACCAGGTCCAGTAATAGAAGAGTCAGTAATATAAGCGACTCCTTCAGAACCACGACGCAAGTCAATACGTACATCATTTAAATAGGTAGAATCTAGTACCACATCGTTAGAAAAAGTATAGACTTTACGGATTGAATTGCTTTCTAAATCGACAGCAACTAATTTTGCACCGCCCTTAATAGGAACATCAAAATTTGGCGCAGCTGTATCTAGTACCCATAGTGTACCTTCGCCGTCAGCAACGATACTTTGAACACTTAAGAAGCCTTTTTCAGGGTTTTCAGGGTCAAAGGTGTTGATTTCTTGGCTTGGGTAAGGAACTAATTCACCATCAACGATTTCAGCAACGGTTGCTTTTACATCGTCGCCCCATTCAGGGAAGTTGATGAAAATGCGACCTGTTTCTGTTACGCTAACGCCAGTTGGCATTTCGCCGTAAAAAGCGTGGACTTGTTCTAATTCACCGAAAAATTTCTCTGTAGGATAATTCATCATACATCTTCCTTTCTAATTGAGATAAAGCTTATTTTACTTCTACTTCGAAGTTCAATACGCCGCGAGCCAATACATGACCAAACATGTTAAAGCCTAAGAAAGCGGGCGTAGAATCTTCAGGAATATCCACTGTTTCAACATCTAATGCCCAAACAGTTAAGAAGTAGTGGTGTACACCATGTCCTTTGGGAGGAGCAGCACCGATATATTTTTTCGCACGTGCGTCATTTGGTAATTGGATCGCACCTGAAGGCAATTTTGAATTGTCTTTGTTACCAGCATCTTGTGGTAATTCATTGACTGAAGCAGGGATGTTAGAGACTGCCCAGTGCCAGAAACCTGAACCAGTTGGAGCATCAGGGTCATACAAAGTTACAACGAAGCTCTTTGTATCACTTGGTGCGCCTGACCAGCTAACTTCTGGAGAAATATCTTGTCCACCTTCGATACCGAAATCACCAGACATAAATTTTACATCTGAAAGTCCGCCATCAACAATATCTTTACTTGTGACATCAAAAGACGGCACATCTTGTAAACCTAAAAATGGGTTATTCATTGTACATCCTCCTATAAAAAACTAATGTTATGTTTCATTAACGATCACAGACTAAACCTTCCTGACAAAAAAGTAAATTAGGGAAATTATTTATACTTCCTTGCCTACACCAGCTCTAATTCAAAATCACTTAAAAAACCAGCTTCCCATGCTTCTTCTGATTTCAAATGAATCTGACCATAATCAACCAGCCACCCGTGAAAATTTTGGGCTTGTTGATTGGTAAAATCATTCGGCAGCTTAATCATGGCTTGCAGCTTTGAATAATTGAGCGTTTCCTCTAAACCTAACTGATTGAATATTCGCTGCGCATAACGATCGGCAATAAAAATAACTTTATTGAAGACAAATATCAGCAGCACATCCGCTGTTTCTTGACCGATCCCGCGAATGCTTAACAGTTCATCCCGAAGAGACGGTAAATCTTTTTGCTCGATAGCAGTGATGTCAAAATTGTAGGTTTCAAACCAAGCGAATATTTCCTTTAACGCTCGCGATTTATTTTTATAAAAACCGCTAGGACGAATCAATTCCTGCAGCTCCAGTATGTCGATAGCTGCAAGCTTCTCTGGAATAAAGCCGATAGCTTCTCTTATATTATCTAAAGAATAATCCACATTTTTCCAGTTGGTATTTTGAACTAAGATTGCCCCTACGACAATTTCCCAAGGGTTCTCCGTATCCCACCAGACACGATTGTCCATATTCGCTTCTAACCGTTCATACAATTTATCGATATTTTCGATCATCGCTACCCACTCCTCACAGACAAGCTTAACAAAAATAGTCAGTTCCATACATCAGAACGCTCACCTGTGGAATTCTTAATAGCAGCTTAAGCATTCCTCTTCTAATTGACCAGCGTAGCGCTGATTATAGGCTTCGCCCCAGTTATTCAGCATTTCAATGACCGGCTTCAAGGAGTAACCATAGTCAGTCACTCGATAAACCACCATTAACGGTTTTTCCTGAACAACTTCCCGTTCAACCAGTTCATCTGCTTCTAAATCTTTTAATTGTAATGAAAGCATGCGGCGGGTAATGCCCGGAATCATTCGTTGCAGTTCACTGTAGCGCAATTCACCATCAAAGATTAAATGGTACAGCAGTACGCTTTTCCAACGGCCCGAGATGATTTGCAAGGTGGATTCCACCGAACAGCCTTCCTTACAGTTGTATATTTTTCTTACCAAAGAATTTCGCCTCCCTGATAGGTATGGAGTTATCTTAGTCTCTTACTTACAAAAAGTAAACTATTTGCTCCTGGCTTCTAAAAAAGCTGATACAGCCCCCCTTTGCTGTAAAGCTACCAGGCTAGAATTTTGATAAAAATATGCCTCATTTTACTAAGCTTTCATCTAATAGTGAGAAAACTCATTCGGAAAATTCCGCGTCGTTACGCTTGATATGACTTACCTTCACACTCCTGAAGCTTAAATTTTCTTCGCTAAACATTACAAGAAAAAATTCGCGAGAGTTATTATTTTACAAATTACCGAAATGAGATTATATTGCTTCTCGTAAGTCAAATTTATTTCCTTTGCGTATCTGTAATCCTAATAAATAAAACTTGCTAAAAAAATTTTAGGAGAGATTTATTATGAGTATGAATGGTGCAGATTTAATTGTAGATACATTAATAAAGAATGGCGTCAAATATGTTTTCCAATTACCTGGTGGTAAACTTGGTCCTTTATTGATGGCTTTAAAGAACCGTGAAAATGAAATTGAAGTTGTGACTGTAAGACACGAGCAAAATGCGGGCTTTATGGCACAAGGGATTGGTCGCATCACAGGGAAACCTGGTGTAGTAATGACCACTTCTGGACCAGGTGCTTTGAACTTGGTGACAGCGTTAGCAACTGCAACCTCTGACGGTGATCCTGTTTTAGCAATTTCGGGACAAGTGCCTCAAGCAAAATTGTTAACACCTTATCCACAAAACCCTAATATCGCCGGAGTCATGAATGATTCAACTGTAACAAAATACGCAAAAGAAATTGAAGACACAAATGCTCTAGCTGATGAAGTAGCCAATGCCTACATCGCAAGTATTAATGGAAATCCTGGTGCTGTATTTATGGATGTTCCTGGTAATGTTTTGTTGGCTGAAACTGAAAAAGAAGGTCTTGAATTTACCACAATCGCAGATCAATTAACCAACACAATCAGTGATGAAACAACCATTTCGACAGCTGTAGACAAAATCAAACAAGCTAAACGCCCAGTAATTATCATTGGCGCTCGTGCAATGGATGAACTTGCTGCTGAAGCAATCCAAGCTTTTGTAAGAAAAACAGGTATTCCAGTTGTTGAAACTTTTGAAGCTACCGGCCTGTTGACTCGTGAATTTAACGAAAACTATGTTGGTCGTGTCGGTTTGTTTAACAATCTACCCGGCGATGAACTGGTTTACAACAGTGATTTAGTCGTTACTTTAGGTTTGAACTTGGTTGAATATTGGGCTTCTGTGTGGAATGCTGATAAGAAAACCGTGATTGACATTGATACAGTAGTGGATCACTTGGATGAAACATACATCCCTGACACACTAGTACTTGGTAACATTGCCAAAAACTTAAATAACATTACCAAAGCAATGTCTGAACAAGATGTTACCGATGAATGGAAAGCTGTGATTCGCACATTACAAGAAAAATTGATGGCGAAGAAACAAGTCCCTGAAACAACTTCTGATGATGCATTGCACCCATTAGAAATTGTCGATTCATTGCAAAAGGTCATCGACAAACATCCTGATACAACTGTCGTAATGGATGGTGGTAGCCACGAAGTTTGGATGGGTTCTTACCTAAATGTTTACCAACCTAAACATTTCTTAATGTCTGATGGTGAACAAACCTTAGGTGTCGGTCTTCCATGGGCAATCTCTGCTGCGTTCCTTCGTCCAGATGAAAAGATTTTGTCTTCTGGTGGTGACGGAAGCTTCATGTTCTCCTCACAAGAATTGGCTACAGTTGCTCACTACAACTTAAACATTGTTCAAGTAATCTGGGTTGATAAGGAATACAACATGGTTGAATTCCAACAAGAACTTGATTATAACGGACAAGAAGAAGGTGTCGATATTGACTACATCGGCTACAAAGAAATGGCCGAAAGCTACGGTATCAAAGCAACTCGCGTTCGTTCCAAAGAAGCATTGGATGCAGCCTTGGCTGAAGCTTACGCAACGGACAAACCAATGGTTATTGAAATGATTGAAGACAATGAACAAAACATTCACTTGCGGGATAAAGTTGAACTAAAGAAATACTAAAATAGAAAAATGCTGCTAACTAAAAATCTGTTAGCAGCATTTTTTTATATTTTTTGATAAAGTGATGCCCAATCTAGCGTTGGTGAGAGCTGATAGCCTTTGTTCCAAAGCGTCTTAATTGCATCATCTTCTATTCCTTCTAAACGAACTTTCCGCCGAATATTGTTCACCATCGTAGATAATTGTACTAGACGGGAATTTGATGGTTGTTCATTCCATAAATGTAAGCAAAGCTGCGGTCTGGTCATAAAATATCCTTCCTGTTCAAGCAAAGCACAGATAATCCGGTATTCGATTTTAGAAAATTTTACTTTCCCTGGTAAAGTTGTTTTAACTGCTGAAATACTAGTAAAGTAATTTTTGTTTGAACGAATGATTACATCCAATTCCTCCCGCAGCTTCTCAATTGTCGTATTTTGAGAGAGCCAGCCAGCAATTCCATTTTTTACCCATTCTTCCTTTTCATCTGGTGGAAGTGGGATATCGATTTTACGTATAATCAACTTGTTTTTACTTTTCATTGTTGAAAGTATGTCTAGAACATCTAGATCAGGGATTGTTTCACTTAATAAAAGAATATCGAAATAAGTAATCAGTTCAGCAGGTAATCCTTTTAGCGCACTTTTTGAACAATAAACTTCATGGCTCAAAACTTGTAACATACTTTGGAAGCTTTGTTCTGCGTAAACATTGTTCGTTAATACCAATATTTTTCCCATACTCACCTATCCCTTTACAAATATCCGTTCATTTCTAGTTACTCTTCTTCCTTATCGTTGCTAAGCTGTTTCAATAATGCCTTTTGTTGCTTGTTTTTTCGGATTAGATAAATAGCTGCTAAGGCAAACACCGCTACTAGAGCACCCAGAATAATAATCATTGTATAGTCTTCAGGTTCCACATCTGGGTCCGCTTCATTAAATTCTTCCGCTTGCTCACGTGTTACTGTGAATTCTTCATTGATTGGCCACTCGTTATTTCCGGAAGTGATTGCTCCAGTCAATACGTAGTCACCTGCTTCATACTGGCGACCTTGTAATGGAACAAATAGATCAAAAATCGTATTTGGCGCAAATTGCATATCTTCTTGATTCACCTTTGTTATTGACTCGTCTGACCCTGCACGCCTTACCTCAGCTTTAAAGGTTGCTTGATTAATGTATGTAGGAGAAATATTACGGGTCTTCAGCGAGATTGCATTTCGCGCATTTATTTGATTTGCTTCAGCACCTTCATAAACCACTTCAGGTGTTACTAATTTTTCATTGTTTCTCAACAATATAGCAATTTGATAGCCAAAAAGATTCTTTAAATTTGTTGATGTTTCGTCTGCAGCTACTTTATCACTTGTTTCACTAGTTTCATCTCTTTGGGATAAATAAATACCTCCTGCGATTACTCCATCTACTTCTTCAACAGGCATTTGAATCGTCATTTTTAAATCACGTTCCTCTTGGGGAGCTAAAAAAATTTCTTCGGCTTCTAATTGGATAATATCCTCAATATTTGTTTTCAGCGAATCATCATATATCCGCTCCTTGTTGTTAAAATTCGAGTATTCTACTACACCATTAAAATTTGTCATAGCAGAATTTATTTGCGGGATAATCGTCACATTTTCATCTGTATTATTTTTTAGAGCTACAGAAATTTCTTGTGCTTGTCCAGTAGGCATTAAGAGATCAAAATAGGTCACCTCTGGATTATATTGATTCTCCGGTATATTGGCTTTTACATCAAATTTCAATCCCTCGGCTGCTTCAGATACTGTCGAATTCACAAGTCCTAAAAAAAGTAACCCGATTGTAACAATAAAAATAGTCAACTTATTTCCTTGCATGCTCTGCCCTCACTTTTACTTTTCTCGTAAAAACTGGCTCAAACATTGACCTGAAAAACGGAAATGTTTGAGCCAGTTTTACTTTATTTTCCTGTTATACTCCTGGTGTATTAGAAGTCGTCCAAACAATTTCTGACGTGTACGTAGTATTTGTTTTCGGCGCATTTGCTGGTACCATCAAGCTGAATTTGCTTAAATCTAGACTAACATGTTTTGCATTTGTATCAGTAGTTCGTGCTGATAATACCGCAGTATCTGCTCCGACAGCAACGTCTAATTTACCAGAATTAAACCCATTAGCACCTCCGGCTTGTGTCATTGCTGTGGTTGGGTCACCATACATACTTAATACTGAACCCGTTAATACATTTGATCCATTCGCAAATTGTCCTGTTTGCTGAACATTTACTGTCCAACCATGTGTTGTTGCATTACGGTTATCTGTGACTTCAACTGTTCCAGTAGTTAAATTTGAAGCATTCGCATTTTCAGTATCAGTTCCATCATCAGTTGCATAGAAAGTTTGTGCGATATCATTACGAATTGCATGAGAACCGAAGTTCAAGTCATCTGGCAATTTAGCCCCATCGATAACTACACCACCCTCAGTGTACGTAATGGTTCCATTCGTGGTTTTCGTTGCAGTTGGGGCAGCACTTGCTGATTGCGCACCTATGCTAAGTGTTAATAATGAAATTCCCGCAACTCCGCATACATAACCTAATGTTCTTTTCTTCATAATTTTCTCTCCCTTATTTTTTTTTATAATAAAACATTAAATGTCTTACTAACTTAGTTAGATAAAGCATGATACAAAATGCAAGTACACCTAGACCTAAACCGACAGTGGACCATTTTAAAATACTTCCGGTTTGTGGAAGTCTACGATTATCTTTGGTTTCTCCTCTTGATATAGGCGATTGATCCGAGCCCTTAGAATCTTCATTCGTAATCGAAGTTGTCTCTTCCTCATAGAAACCAACATTACCAGTCATACTGTTTTTATTCTCTTCCGTTTCTTGAGCAGCGTACCCGACAGAGGTAACATTCAGAAGTACAAATATGCTTAAGAATAGGCAGGCAAACACTCTCGGCAGCCACTTTTTCATTTGTAATTCTCCTCTCCGCTGTTTAAGGTACATTAGACACTAACCACTCAATCTGAGTTGTGTATTCACTGGTATATTTTTTAGTTGCACCTGGCACTTTCAATACGAACTTTCTAATTGGCAATTCAACGATTCCTTTGCCTTGGCCATTGGTTGCTCTCAGCAATTCTTGCGATTGTCCCGGCGTCAAAGCAACTTCTTGATTACTCACCCCAGTTGGAGAACCACTAGTAATTTGACTAACATCTGGAATTCCGACATCAAGCACTAATTGTGTTCCTGCCAGCAATTGATTGTTCGTCGTTTTGAATTGTTCCTTTTGCTGGATTGTTAAACGCCACCCCTCTGTGGACAGACGTGTGTCTTTCACACCGATTATTCCGGTTGTCAAATCGGTGGCTGAAGCGTTCTCTGTATCATCTCCGCTGTTTGTTGCATAATAAACTTTATCTGCTCCATGTTGGATTTCGTGACTTCCAAATTTTATGTTGTCTGGTATTTGACTTGTCAGCAGCTCCAATTCTTCCACTACACTATCAGATTGCCATTGTGCCGTGAATACAACATCCGACTGCCCCATCGTATACGTAGCTGGTGAGCTTGGGAGAAACGGATTTTGATAGATTTGATGGTCTACACTGTTCAACCACCCAATAAAACGATGATCGGTTTTACTTAAATTACCCTGAGGTGCTACATTTACGGATTCCCCTTGCGTATAAAGAGTTGCATCTATTGGTACGTTGCCACCGTCCGCACCATTTGGTTCATAAGTAACTCGATACTGCTGTTCACGCCGGACAATCATATTGATTTCATGCAAAATTTGATCAGCATTTTGAACATTAGCTACGTCAGTAAAAATTCGTTCATCCGCCAAGTGACTCGTACGTTTAGCAGTTAGTTTTGCTTCCTCGTATTCCTGATCTTCTGTAAATAATTTATTCTGAGCAATTTGGCTAGTATTAATCACTACTGGTGCATTAGTATCCGTTCTTAGTGCTTCCCAATTGTAATTTCCATACTCCTCTACATTAAAATTATTCACGATTGAATAAGGTGTTGATGGTGTTGCATTAAATGGTGTTAATACTGGTGCTTCATAGTTTTCGATAATTTTTATTTTTTCCGGATAGCCATCGATATTAATCGCATGATCTTGAACATAAAAAGATGGATGATTTTCTTTGTCTGGCTGAATACTTTTCGAGGTTGCAATAATCAAAAAATCTTCATAGTAAGAATCCCAGGTTGTTTCATCATATTTTTCTGAATTTCTAACTTCGACATTGCTAACCAACCAAATTGGATATTGTTCTGCGGTTACATCAATCCTTGTTTCTCCAGGTGAGCTACTCGAGTCGAAGTATGTCTCAAGAGCCTTTATTTTTAATCCATACTCGCCACTATCGATTTTTGCAGAAACTCCTGAAAAAGTGATATACCCTTCACCTTCTAATGCTTCAAGTACCATTCCATTATTAACAGTGCTAATTGATAAACTACTGTTTCTGAAACTGTAGTTAGTGTGGTTTTTCCCATTGATACCGACATTTGCACCTAAAATTGTCAGTTCTATCCCTTCAATTTCTATCCCATTAGGATAATAGCTAGAACCAATATCAAACGCTGTATTTACTGCTGTATTTCCTGCAGTAATATTGACTGGTACTTTATAAATTCCCGCACCACTATATTGCATAAATGATAGTTTAATACCAGCTGGGGAATCTACTCCATTTCCTTCTGAAGCTTTTATGTCTATTCTAGAATCTTGATTGGTTCCAGCTTCAAGGCTACTAGACACCGAAAATTCACGTTCAGTTTTTACTCCTACTGAACGAGCGTCCACATTCATAGTTAGTAGCCCCTCAATATCTGTAAGAGGATGTTCAAGTGAGACGTTAAAGATGCTAGAATAAATACCATAATCGCCTTCAGCCTCAATTACCGCGTTTTTTTCACCTTTAATATGGATCCCTGATTCTACACCATCAAGGGTGTATATTCCGTAAGATCCATCAATATCAATCGGAGCTGTCCCTCTCAGATAAATATCATGGCCCTCATCTTGAATTCCTCCGACAGCCACTATACCTGCTGAAACAGGTGTTTTGTCAATTGGTTCAGTCCCTTCCGAGTTTAACAACCCTAAAATAGTCGTAAGCGTTCGATCTGACTCACCTGTTGAAGTTCCACTTATAGAGACTTTTGGTTTCGGCTGTTGATAAGAATAAACAAACATCGCTCCTGTTACTATCCCTTGTCCACTTGCAGCAGCTCCACTTATATTAATTTCTTGACTATTTTCATTTACAGAAATTTGTCCAGAAAAAATACCTGTACCATCTGCTGACTGCCCTTCAACTTTCCCCGAGGTCAATTCCATACCTCCAGGAGTCGTTTCTAGGCTCCCGTTATACTCACTAACATATCTCATGAGAATGCCAAAGCCAGCATTTGTTGATCCGCTTAGTTCAGAAGGATAATGATTCACATTATATGAAACGTTATGAGAATCATACATGTGCGCCTCTATTCCATTTGAGGTATTGGAAACTCCACTAATTTTTCCGCCATAGTTTGAAATGACTCCATCCGCAAATAAACCAATCCCACTTGAACTTGTACCGCTTAACTGAGCTTCAAAAAATTGCTCCTCTTCTTGCCCGTGACTATCTGCTACGCTTCTTGCAACTATCCCCATTTCTCCAGAAAAAATTCCGTACCCCTTATCGCCGGCTTTGGCAATCAATTCTGAACCTTTTAATTCATAATTGTAAAATATTGCTCCTGATCCTGTTGAACTTGTGCCTTCAGCGAGTATTCTCGTACCTGATTCCGCTTCATAAGCTCCATAGCTATCTTCAAGTTCAAGTTTTTTGTAAAATGCTACCATTTCTGTATAGTTTTCCCGTGCAGGCGGCTGTTCTTTGGTTATACTGATGCCTGCTTGGCTTGCTGCTGTATCCACATTACCAGTAACATTACGTGTTCCATTTCGAGTATAAATACCAATATTCGCCGAGCGGACTTTCAGATCTACCGGATTCCAAACAAGCTCTTCAAATTCACCAATAATTAGTTTAGTAACGTTAATCCCATAATCTAAGTCAGTCTGGATATCCAAAGCTGAATCACTCAAAATAGTTAGTTCACTGAACGTTCCATCAGCTACTCTAATTTGTTGGATTTTATTATTTCCCGAAGGATTACGTTCAGAATACAACCGGTTTAGTCCATATTCTTTTATATTAGCTATTTCAATAATCGTGTCAGCATCATATTCGCCCTCTTCTTTAACATCGGTTGCAGGGTTATAAATGTTTGAGACATAGTCTTCTGGGTTGTCCATTAATAAGTATTTTCCGTCGTTAGTTAAAACAATTCCTGTATCAACGATAGTTATCTTGTCAGCAGCCGCTCTAGTCAAGCCACGCGTTTTCTTTTCTGGTTCTTCAGTTGTCCTATCTGGTTCACTATTTGCAGGTACAAATGATGTGGACTCTTCGCTTTTCTCAGTGGTAGAAGTTGGCTTTTCTTCCTTTATTCCTGCGGATTGGTTATAATTAGGTAATTCATTTTCTACGACATTGCTTTGAATTGTTGACAACGAAGCATTTTCTGCTTGGGAACTAGACTCTGTCTCGGCAAAGGCAGAATTTTGAAAAAGTGGCATGCTAGAACCTGCTAGCATCCATAGACATAAAGTAATATTTAGTTTTTTGGTCACACTTGCCTTCTTAATCAAGTGCTGAACTTCTTTCTTCAAAAAATATACACCCCCTACTCTAGAGCAGCGACCGCCTATGCAACGCTGCTTTATCGTTCATATTGCTACTCAATTTTCTTTGAAGGAAGAAGTCCAAGAAAAAACTTATCTACTATTCATATAATGGGCTTAATTTCTGATTTTGACGGCGACAGTGACGGCTTAAAATTTTTAAAGACTGAAACAAGTGGGGAATAAAAAAAGCCTACCTAAAAAAGTAAGCGCTTGCATATTTCTGTTGCTGATTTTTTTCGGATATATCTCTTTTTTTTAAATTATTTACTCAATGCGTTAATCCACTTTTTCCTTTGTTCAATCGTTGAATCTACATAAATATCCAACGTCATTTTCGCAGACCGATGCCCTAATAATGCGCTAACTGTTGCCACATCTGCTCCTATTTCCAACAAGCGTGTCGCAAAGGTATGCCGTAATTGATGAAAGTGAATGTTACTTAGTTCCATGTTTTTCATGAATTTTTTGAACTGATAACTTAATGTTCTAGGTTCAATATAGTGCTGCTTCCTGCCAATAACATAGGGACTATTTTTAGCTATAGCTGCTTTTTTCAGTAAAGCAAAAAGAGTCGGATTAATTGGGATTACTCGTAGTGAGGATTCACTTTTAACTGATCCTTCGATAACTTTTGTTTTACATGAACCCCCTTTGATTGGAATTCTTTGTAATGTACGCTTGACTGCGATTTCTTTCGTTGAAAAATCAATGTCTTCCCATTTTAATGCGCATATTTCTCCGATCCGCATACCTGTATTTAATGCAATCATCACTGGTAACTCGACCTTTTTTTCTAAAAGAGAATGTTCAACTTTTTTTTGTTCCTTTTTAGGCAACGCAGCGACTTTATTTCTTGCTACTTTAGGCAATCTAAGACTATCGAATAAATTTTTTAACCAAGTCAGATCTACCGCTTCTCGGAGTGATCTTTTGAAAATTTGTAAGACTAAACGAATTGAAGAAATAGACAACTTTCTTTGCTTTAATTGCTTAATTAATAGTTGTATGTCTTCTTGGTTTAACTGTGCCAATTTTTTGTTTCCTAAATAAGGTATAACATAGTGTTCAAGTTTGTATTGATAACTAGCTTGAGTAGCTAGTTTTATGGGTTCACTTTCCAATTCTTTAAACCACTGGTTCAGCCATTCTTTCAAGGTGCCTTCGAATGAGTCTGCTCTTAAACTTTGATTTGCATAGAGTGCTTTATAGTATAATAATTTTTTTCTTAACTTTTTGAAAAAACGATCATATACATAGCCATATCGAATTTTCCCTTCTGGTGTTCGTCCTTTTATGTAGCGACCTTCCCAACGTCCATCTTTTCGTTTGTAAATATTTTCTCCTCTGCGAGCCATAAGTGATCTCTCTCCTTTTATATTTTGACGGCTTAATTGACGGCGAATAAAAAATAAACGATTATCCGCCTGCCATGTACTTTCATATTTTTTTAGACATAAAGCTCATTTTTCAAAAAAACTATCGATAAAAGAATATTTTTTAGAATTCTAATTGACAATCAAACTTTAATAAAATAGAATAATTATAAGAATGTGATATTTACATTTAAGAAAATGATCTTTTATCTAGCTATTTTCTGATTATCCAATGAGCAATCGTTCTTGTTTTTCTTCCTTCAAAGAAAATAGATGTCTAAACTAAAAAGTTAATATACTGGAGAATATAGATACTTTTGCCAACTAGTTACATCTAAAAGAAATAAATAATATAATAAACAAAAAAAATTTATCCAATCTCATCGAAACCTCTTACACATCTCAAAAAGCGACACATTCTATGTAATTAGTATATTAAACGCTTGAAAAAAATCAATTATTTTAAAAATGATAACTTTTTATCTATAAAAAAATGACTGTCCAGTTCATATTATTTTGTCTTGCTACCAATAAAGCCTTCAAAAAATCGACTCAACTTTGGATTAGGCTAATTGTTTTATATAGCCTAGTTTCCTAACATTATTTTAATAGCTTTTATAACGCTAAAAATACTACTTTCATTAGTATTCAAAAAACCGAAATCGACCATTGGTCAATTTCGGTTTTTGCTATAAAAGAAAACTATTGGCATTATCATTTCATAAAACTAATCCGGATAATAGCGATTCTTTTTTCCCTGATCGATTGCACATATGGCTAATTCGTGGTGCATCTCTTTACGAATTAACCAAAAGAAAAAGATAGTTGCAAGCAGACTCGAACTTAACATAATATGTTTCATAAAACCCTTCCTCTCTATTTGAATAAACAGATAGCAGCAATCGCGCTCGCTTACCACAAAAGTATAAACTAACTTAAGCTGTACTAAGATACATAAATTGCTTATGTACCTACTATAGATCGCAAAAATTACGCAACTACTAAGAATTCAAGGAGAAACCTAGAATATTAATAAATAAAAGCTTAATTTGATTAATAATTGAATAAGACAAAACTTTTCAGTCATCTTTTGAAAAGTTTTCGTGTACGGATCCTTGTAGCTATCATTGAATAATCATATATGAACTGATACCAAGTATTGCCAACTTGTAATGTTGCCAAAGTTAATCCAATACCAAGAGTCAGAACATGGGGTGCTGGACTAAGCAAATGCACTTTGAAAAAGACTTGTTAGCAATCCTCTAAAGAGACGATTACTAACAAGTCTTTTAGAATATAGTTTTAATCTAAAGATTTTTCTTTTGCATACTGTTACGAGCTTCTGATGATTTCTTGAAGAGAATCAGTATATCATCGTACGCCTGTTGGACATGATCCAGCCACTCTTTAGTAATGACACCTTCTAATTTCTTTTCTAGCTTACGAACACCTTCATCTAATGTTTCCGCATACACAACTGGTAACCAAGCACCTTCTTTTTGAATAAACTGATGCATTTGTTTTGCTTCTAATGACAAAGTATTGGGCAAATGAGTCAATCCAGTGAAGTCGCTAGGCTGACTTTTATAAGGGGTTACATAAACGAAATACCCGCCTTCAAAAGGATACCAACTCACTTCCAACTTCCATCCATAATTCTGAACAACTTTGTGAATATTTTTCATACTCGTACTTTGTTTGCACCTTTTCCGATGATCATTTTTTTATTATTAATTGTATTAAATTTAGCACGGTACAAACAACTTTCACCTCCTAAGCCCGTAATTTTAAAGGCAGCTTTTCTAGTTTAAAGTTAAATTTCAGAAAAGGAATGTATTGGATCATAATCGACTGAATATTCAAACATTTCAATTTGACTAATCATTAGATTTAGCTTCTATAAAAATCGTAACTAGTACGTGCTATACTTGTTAAAAATGATGTTTCAACAATCGCTCATTAGGAGGGAATAAACGATGAGTTTTTTTACAAGAATAACTGAGCTCAAAGATTTAACTACTAACGAAAAAGCTTTGGCAGACTACATATCAGCAAACCCTAAAAAGACACTTTCCTATAAGCCTAAAGAACTTGCTGCTGCCGCTTTTGTATCGGTGGCTACCGTTTATCGCTTAATTAATAAACTGGACCTCAATGGTATGGGTGAAATGAAATTAGAGCTAGCTTCCACCTTAAGGGATACTGAATCGTTTGAAGAAATTGACTATGACTACCCCATTTTAGAATCAGACACGCCTTTTCAAATTACAGAAAGTTTGGGTAGAACCTATCAACATACAATTGATGAGACTCTTCGCTTTTCCGATCCCGATATCTTAGCAACCGTGAGCCAAGTATTATTAAAAGCCAAAACTATTGATATCTATGCGGCTTCTGCCAATCTTTTCTTTGCCCAGAACTTTAAATTCCAAATGCAGGAAATCGGTATACTGGTCAATGTTCCTGAAGAGGATTACATTCAACGACTTTCTGCAGCTAACAGTACGCAAGACCATGCAGCAATTGTCGTATCGTACGGTGGTAGAGGACAAACACTTAATGCTGTCGTCAAAATCCTTTATGAGAATCAAGTACCCATTATTTTGATTACCTCTACTCAAGACAATCCTTTGGCAAAACATGCTACTTACAAGCTATTTATGGCGTCCATTGAAAATCATTATGATAAAGTCTCTTCGTTTTCCACTAGGATGTCGTTATTAATGTTGTTTGATACCTTATACGCTGTCTATTTCAATCACAACTATGAAAAAAATATCGACTTCAAACTCAAAAACTATCAAAAAATGAATAAGGAATTGAGATAATTTTTTCAGGTTTCTGCTTGTTCTCAGACTCTTTGAAAAACTTTTCTCAAAATAGATTTTTTCTATTATTTTCTTCTTTCTACTTGTTATACTTTTAGCAAAAAGGAGAACTACCCATGACGATTCAAGCAATTGTTCTAGATATCGATGGCACTTTACTAAATGATCAAAAAGAAATTACTCCTGCAACAAAGAGAGCCTTAATGCAGGCTCAAGAAAGAGGAATCACAGTGATTCTAGCTTCAGGTCGCCCAACAGCCAGTATGCTAGCTTTTGCAAAACAACTAGAAATGGAAAAATACAACGGTTTGCTTGTATCTTACAATGGTGCGAAGGTGATCGACTGCCAGACAAAGAACGAGCTATTCAACCAATCCATGACCTTAGAAGAAGGTAAAGCCGTACTTGAACATATGAAAAAATTTGACGTAAAAGTAATGATTGATAAAGATGACTATATGTATGTTAACAACGTATATGACTGTGATATTACTTATAAAGGAAGCAAGATCAACATCATTGAATACGAATCTCGCGGCGGCAATTATAAATTGTGCGAGATGGATGATCTAGCAGCTTTTTTAGACAGCGACATCAGTAAAATACTTACAGCTGGCGAACCCGACTATTTATTGGACAATCACCAGCATATGATGGCGCCATTTAAAGACTCATTAAATTGTGTCTTTACTGCTGATTTTTATTTTGAGTTCACTGCTCAAGGGATTGATAAAGCCAAAGCTTTAGATACTGTTTTAAGCCCCTTGGGTATTTCGGCAGAGAATGTTATTGCTTTTGGTGATGGACACAATGACATCTCATTAATCCATTATGCTGGAATTGGCGTTGCAATGGAAAATGCCGTACCAGAATTAAAAACTGCGGCAGATCAAATCACGCTATCCCATAATGAAGACGGGATCGCTCATGTTCTGAATCAACTTTTGTAGCCCCCCTATTAGAGTTATCGAAAGGAGTAATTAAATGTCTTTAAAAGAAGAGATTTTGAGTTACGCGTTTACTACCTTTAACACGACGGCTGACTATCTCTTTGAAAAGTTTCCTGAATATGCTGTTCTGCGTCATAAAAGAAACAACAAGTGGTATGGCTTGGTGATGTCGGTGAATTACAATCAGCTAGGCTTGAAAGGAACAGGGAAAGTAGACATTTTAGTGGCTAAGGCTCCACCAGAGTTAGTTGCTATGTTAAAACACCTGGATGGTTATCTCCCTGCTTATCATATGAACAAAGAGCACTGGGTAACAATTAAACTTGACGGAACCGTCGAAAAGAATAAGATCCTACAGTTGCTTCATGACAGCTTTCTGATGACCAGATAATTTCTAAAAAAAAGGCACGAGAATTTGAACAATTGCTCAGATTTTCGTGCCTTTTTTTCTATTTTTTCGGTGTACCGTACATTCTAGGTGTCACTTCAGATAATTTTGGTGCTTTCCCTTCCACTTTTGGCTCTTCGTGGTATTGGTACTCACCTTCGCCATCTAAAGCTTCACCTTTTGCCCATGGGCCTTTTTTACTTTCTTCACCCTCAGAGAAATTATAGAAATCATAGGCGATGTCCATTCTTTCTTTTTCCCGTGGGAACGTACTAGGGACTAAAATTGATCCTTCTTTTTCTTCTAGTTCTTTGACCGCACTTGCCCATAAATTTTGATGATAACTATCGCGAGCTAATAAGACTGCCAAAAGATCTTTTACGCCTTTATCATCAATCATTTCATAAATGCGAGCTACTTGCAGACGTCCTTGTGATTCTGCATTTAGATTGGCACGAAAATCAGCCAGCAAATTTCCACTAGCGATAATATACGCACCGCTCCAAGGATTGCCAACACTATCTGCCGGACGTGGTCCCAACCCAGCTACGATTGCCTGTTGCGGATTCATCCCAGCAATCATTGCTCCGATTGCTGGATCTTTTTTCATTGCTTCTTCTTGGTCTTCCACAGGTGCTCCTTCTAACAGACGAGCTACCATAGTTGCCAGCATTTCCACGTGTCCGATTTCTTCTGTAGCAATATCCATTAGCATGTCTTTATATTTCTCTTCGCCGCGACAGCTCCAACCTTGGAAAAGATATTGCATCGCTACACTCATTTCTCCATATTGCCCGCCAATTAATTCTTGTAAATATTTGGCAATCATGGGATTTGGTTTGTCGGGTTTTGCCTCAAACTGTAACTCTTTTTTATGCAAAAACATCCTAAAATTCCTCCTCTGAGTAATCGTGCTGATTTAATTTTGTACTAAGCTTATCTGTTTCTTCCAAATAAGAAGGAAACAATGGCTACTAAAATAACTGCACCAATAATCGATGGGACAATTGCCATTCCCGCTAGAGCAGGTCCCCATGTCCCAAATAAGGCTTGCCCTAACCACGCACCTACTAATCCAGCTACTACATTTGCGATGATGCCCATTGAAGCTCCTTTACTAGTGATAGCTCCGGCAATTGCTCCAATTACGCCACCTACTATTAATGACCAAATCATATTTATCACTCACTTTCTTCAATATAAAACACTACTTACAAATTCTAACAATTCATTAACTATTGAACTAACCCTGCAGTTGTACATTTGCCAGCAATAACTTCTGATCAGAAAAGTCCACTTGCTAAATTATTTACAAACCGGTTTTGTTTCATTTCTTATCAATTCATCACTTTTGATAACATGCATGCTTACTTACAGCTTAGACGCTTCCTTAAATTTTGGCAAAAAATCTGCTTTCTTTTGACTGCAAAATTATTTTTTTTCCTGAATAAAGCTTTTTTATAGTAGATTTTTTAACGCAACAAATAATGTTTATCTGGTTTTTTGATAAAATTAATCCAAAACACTTAAGCAAGGCACATAAAAAAACCCTGCTCAAATTGAGCAGGGGTTCGTTTGTACATACCATATTAAGCTATTAAAAAAACACATTTTACATTTTGACCTTATTTGCTTTTTTCATTATAAACACACTAATACCCAGCAATAGGAAGCCTAACCAAACAAAGAAACTATTTACATCGTTTCCGGTTTTCGGTAATTGTTTGTTAGTTGTCTGTACTTTTCCTACGTTTTGGTTAGTTTGATTCCTATTAGGACCTCCAATTGCTGATCCGTTTGGTCGGTTTGGTCCTCCTGCGGAACTTCCGCTAGGATAACCTGGTACTTGATCTTTGGAACTGTTATTTTCAACATCAGTACTTGAAGAATTACTTTTTTCTGGCTCACTTGAGCTTGTGGAAGAGGTACTGTTTTCCTCTGGCTTGCTTGTGCTTGTCGAAGAAGTGCTGCTTTCTTCTGGCTTGCTTGTGCTTGTCGAAGAGGTACTGTTTTCCTCTGGCTTGCTTGTGCTTGTCGAAGAGGTACTGTTTTCCTCTGGCTTGCTTGTGCTTGTCGAAGAAGTGCTGCTTTCTTCTGGCTTGCTTGTGCTTGTCGAAGAAGTGCTGCTTTCTTCTGGCTTGCTTGTGCTTGTCGAAGAAGTGCTGCTTTCTTCTGGCTTGCTTGTGCTTGTCGAAGAAGTGCTGCTTTCTTCTGGCTTGCTTGTGCTTGTCGAAGAAGTGCTGTTTTCCTCTGGCTTGCTTGTGCTTGTCGAAGAGGTACTGTTTTCCTCTGGCTTGCTTGTGCTTGTCGAAGAGGTACTGTTTTCCTCTGGCTTGCTTGTGCTTGTCGAAGAAGTGCTGCTTTCTTCTGGCTTGCTTGTGCTTGTCGAAGAAGTGCTGCTTTCTTCTGGCTTGCTTGTGCTTGTCGAAGAAGTGCTGCTTTCTTCTGGCTTGCTTGTGCTTGTGGAAGAGGTACTGCTTTCCTCTGGTTTGCTTGTGCTTGTTGAAGAAGTACTGCTTTCTTCTGGTTTGCTTGTGCTTGTCGAAGAAGTGCTGCTTTCCTCTGGCTTGCTTGTGCTTGTTGAAGAAGTGCTGCTTTCCTCTGGTTTGCTTGAACTTGTGGAAGAGGTACTGCTTTCCTCTGGCTTGCTTGTGCTTGTTGAAGAAGTGCTGCTTTCTTCTGGCTTGCTTGTGCTTGTGGAAGAGGTACTGCTTTCCTCTGGTTTGCTTGTGCTTGTTGAAGAAGTACTGCTTTCTTCTGGTTTGCTTGTGCTTGTCGAAGAAGTGCTGCTTTCCTCTGGTTTGCTTGAACTAGTGGAAGAGGTGCTGCTTTCCTCTGGTTTGCTTGTGCTTGTTGAAGAAGTACTACTTTCCTCTGGTTTGCTTGAGCTTGTTGAAGAAGTACTGCTTTCTTCCGGTTTGCTTGTGCTTGTGGAAGAAGTGCTGCTTTCCTCTGGTTTGCTTGAACTTGTGGAAGAGGTACTGCTTTCCTCTGGCTTGCTTGTGCTTGTTGAAGAAGTGCTGCTTTCTTCTGGCTTGCTTGTGCTTGTGGAAGAGGTACTGCTTTCCTCTGGTTTGCTTGTGCTTGTTGAAGAAGTACTGCTTTCTTCTGGTTTGCTTGTGCTTGTCGAAGAAGTGCTGCTTTCCTCTGGTTTGCTTGAACTAGTGGAAGAGGTGCTGCTTTCCTCTGGTTTGCTTGTGCTTGTTGAAGAAGTACTACTTTCCTCTGGTTTGCTTGAGCTTGTTGAAGAAGTACTGCTTTCTTCCGGTTTGCTTGTGCTTGTGGAAGAAGTGCTGCTTTCCTCTGGCTTGCTTGTGCTTGTGGAAGAAGTACTGCTTTCCTCTGGTTTGCTTGAACTTGTGGAAGAAGTGCTGCTTTCTTCTGGCTTGCTTGTGCTTGTGGAAGAGGTACTGCTTTCTTCTGGTTTGCTTGAGCTTGTGGAAGAAGTGCTGCTTTCCTCTGGCTTGCTTGAGCTAGTTGAAGAAGTGCTGCTTTCCTCTGGCTTGCTTGTGCTTGTTGAAGAAGTACTACTTTCCTCTGGCTTGCTTGTGCTTGTTGAAGAAGTACTACTTTCCTCTGGTTTGCTTGAGCTTGTGGAAGAAGTACTGCTTTCTTCTGGTTTGCTTGTGCTTGTGGAAGAAGTACTGCTTTCCTCTGGTTTGCTTGAACTTGTGGAAGAAGTGCTGCTTTCTTCTGGCTTGCTTGTGCTTGTGGAAGAGGTACTGCTTTCTTCTGGTTTGCTTGAGCTTGTGGAAGAAGTGCTGCTTTCCTCTGGCTTGCTTGAGCTAGTTGAAGAAGTGCTGCTTTCCTCTGGCTTGCTTGTGCTTGTTGAAGAAGTACTACTTTCCTCTGGCTTGCTTGTGCTTGTTGAAGAAGTACTACTTTCCTCTGGTTTGCTTGAGCTTGTGGAAGAAGTACTGCTTTCTTCTGGTTTGCTTGAACTTGTGGAAGAAGTGCTGCTTTCTTCCGGTTTGCTTGAACTTGTTGAAGAGGTACTGCTTTCTTCTGGTTTGCCTGAGCTTGTGGAAGAGGTACTACTCTCACTCGGTAACGGTGGTGTTTCACCACTATATTCATGGGCGCCGATATCTAGGTACCCATCTGACAAAATATTACCAAAATAATCACGTCCACCGTTGTCAGCAATACTGATCCCCTGATTAATTGCAGGTGAATTTTCTACTAACTGATAGCCGGAAACACTAGCTAATCCGATACCACCGTTACCAGGTGCTGCCATTACTTGTTTATCCACCAACTCTTCTTCTTTCACTGGTCGCTCATGCGGGGGTTGTTCAGGAAGACCATTGTTATTAATCGCTCCTGTTAATTCCACATTTGGATTTTTAACGATAATCGGATTTTCCTCGTTATTCGGTACATTGGTATACCCGTAATATAAATTATGGTCGTATTTGACTGTCGCGGTATGTGCTACCCCATAGTTAGCCGGTTGCCAGTATGGAGTCACATTATCTCCTTCATTATAGAAAATATTATTTTTCATTCTGACTTGTCCCGGTTCTTCTTGACTCATAACCGTTACATTTAGCCCCGGACCTGTATACATCGTATTATTGTAAACCTTTGCTACCTCTTCTTCGGAGATACCGTGTTCCTCTGGTTTAGGAGTGTAGTTTGGATCTAAATTATTGGATGCCAAGAACAGATGCTTGCGATCATTTTGACTGATATTGTAACGAACAACCGTATCGAAATTCTTGTTCGAACAAATCATCACAAATCCACCCTCATTATCATGGGTATAGTTATACTGATAGATAGTCCCGGTTCCTGAATCACTATCTAAGGCTTCACCATCATAATTATCGACTGTATTTGCAACTTCGTTAAATTGAAACGTTGGATAATAACATAACCAAGGCCAAATTCCCGCATTCACTTGCCAATATTCATTCTTAGGTATCTGACTTAAGCGAGGATCTTCGTGGCTTTTACTGGCTCCGTCTATCACATTGTACTGAATCAACGGTTTGTACGCATCAAAGGGAACGATGCCATCTCCGCCGGTATCCTTTACATAGTTGTTTTCAATCCGTACATTGGTATGACCATACTTTTGAATCATATCAGGTTCAATCGTGGTTGGTAAACTTTCGTCAGTCATCAGCCCTTCGTAAACGGTACACCCTACAGATATACCCGTTCGTGTAACGTCTTCTACATGACAATTGGTTACTGAAATATTGTCAAAGCGCGTAATTTCACCTTCTGTTGTACCTCCAACGGTAAAATAGATGCCTCCATTTCCAAAGTCTTTGGCTTGAGTACTGCCATTCACATCAGTTACTTTTAAATTATCTAAATGAATATTTTTAGTCAGTCCATTATTTTTGGCTAAAACGTACACACCAATCCGACCTTCCGGTGTTTTGGGCGTGCCCGCCTCAGGCATATCGTAATCCCCATGATTCGTAATTGCCAAATCTCGAATTGTCCAATTGCTGGCATTGTACAAGGTTACTGCCGAGTAATATTCCTTTCCCATGTCTTCCATTTGTTCGACATAGCCTTTGCCTTCACCATTTATCGTAGCTCTACCACCATTTTCCCCGTAACTTTCTAAAATAATCGAGGCATCCTCTGAACCTTCCCCGTTCACCTGGCCCTCTAAAAACAAAGTATCTGAAAAGACACTGTCTTCATGTAGACGAATGGTGTCGCCTGGTTGGAATTTTGTTTGTTCTAGTTTATCCAATGTTTTCCACGGACTACTCGGTGAAGTTCCGGGATTCTCATCATCGCCATTATTAGCATCAACGTAATAAACCATCCCCGCTGCATACACAGGTTGTTGAAACGGTCCGATAATTAGTGGAAAAAGTAATAACAATATCCCTACTATTGATAGTATTACCCTATTTTTCATATCCCCATCTTTACTCCTTTCGCTCAATTTTTGCTCCTTGCACCCATTTTGTTAATTGCGCTTGGTAGTAATCTTTTTCCAGCTGAATGCGGATACTTTCTTCCACGTCAGTTAAAGGCTGCAGCTCGCCTTCTTTGGTTTCCGTGCAGTAATAGACCCAATCTTTAGTTTCACTGCTGAAAATAGTACTCCATGATTTTGCAGACAGGTCCATTACACTGCCTAGCTCTTCGTTTCGATACTTAATCCAATCCCTCATCGTTGATTCGTTGATCGGCATTGCTTTGTAGGCAACCCCTTCGATTGAATCCAGTTGTTCTAAGTTCAATTCACTTTGCATTAATGTTTCCAAGGTTTCTTTTGGTGCTTGGATTTGGTAGATTTCTTTGGAATCGACACTTTTAAACTGCTCTTCATTTTCTTCGTAATAGTTTTTAACTGATTTATTAGTAATTTCTTTACGCATTGTTTCCTTCACTTTGTTAATGGTATTACTTAACGAGTAGGCGTAAAAAGTTTCTGGATCGTATTCTCTCAGTCCGTAAACTACTTCTTGATTTTTGATCTTTTCTTTGTTTTCTTTATTAATCGTTTCCAATTCTTTCATTAACGTTTTGTGATTATCAACGACTTCCAGCTTGAGCTTTTTCGCTTCTTGCAGCTGTACCTTGTCTTCAACAATCCGAGCTTGCAGCTCTTCTTCACTTAGCAGAGGATACATTTCCTGAAAAAAAGTGTATTCTTCTGTTGTTATAGCTTGTCCATTTACTTTTAAAACCCATTGTGGGCGAAAAAAAAGCAAACAGCCGATGATAAGGAAAGTACCGACAAAAATGCACTTTCCTTTTTTGCTCGTCATCCATTGTTTGAATTTTTTACTGTCTAGCTTGCTAAACATATTCTTCATTTTATTAAGTCTCCTGGGATCTTTACTTCATGCTTATCTATGATGCTTCCTTTTATTAGTTTCTTTAGAATAAATGAATTGTCTTTTATGCGCTTGACCCTAGTACGGGCAAACCGTAAATGTTTTTTATCCATAACGCCTAACGTGTAAACTTTTCCGTAAAGGAGTGGAAACTCGACTTTCCCCTCTTCATCAGAAACAGCCACTACTTTTTCTCCATCAAGGATGACTGGATTCTTTCCACGCTTACCTAACAGCTCAACAGTTATATTTTTCAGTGGTTGATTCTGCATATCTTTTAAATAGAAGGAAAGCTTGTACTTTCTTCGACCAATCATTCCTAAGCGAATAATTTGATGGATTGTATACAGGAGTCCTAGAATTCCTAAAACGATACCTGTAACAAGCAAAATAAAATTGCGTGTTTTATTCTTGTCCACTTTTTCTATTTCTTTTTTCATGCTTTCAACGTAAGGTATCCGATGACCTCTTACCAATAAGCGGTGAGAATTAATCCCATACGGTGTGCAGGTGAGAAGTGTGACGTAATCCATCCCGTCTACTATCAACAGGTCCTTCGTTTCGGTGGGCTCAATCACCTTCACTTGATCTACTTCATACGCATGTGTATCATTCAATACCTCAATGAAAAATTGATCCTTTACCTTCAGTTTAGATAAATCAGTAAACAGTTTAGCTTTTTTTAATCCCCGATGGGAAGATATGACCGAATGAGTGCTTGGTCCTCCCGTTAATGACGAGGTGCCATCAAGAATAGTTGCGCCTTTAGATAGAAAGAAATCATTGGTTATGTCATATACGGGTAGTTTTACATCGATCTCAGGAATAATAATCGTTCCTGCTGTATGTTCTTCCACGTAAGAAAGTGTCGGTTTAGCCTTTTTTTCTTTCTGGCGTCGTTCTTCTGAAAATGCTTCCCCATCTGCACCAGGATTATTTTCTTTGCGGGCTTTTTCATTACGAGCTTCCATTTCTTGTTGCAGCTTTTGGATCTCAGCTTCGTTTTTCTCAGAGGCTTCCCGCTGATACTTTTGCACTGTTCTTTGATCCAAGTAATCAACAATGCCTTGGCTGACGAAAGGATAGAGCAACAAGGAAAGACCAAAAAGAAAGACTAGCAGCATAATGATCCGCTGTATCATAACCGCCAGTGAATTAGGTTTCTTTTCTTTCTTTTTTTTAGAATTTGCCATCATATCTTTCCTCGTTTCTCTTTATTTAAGTAAATAAGAAAGGCAGTAACGAATGGTGCTTGCCTTCGCTACTGCCTTATCGAAGCTTAAGCTTCTTGTTTATTTAATTATAAATTATGCTTCTTTACGTTGTGAACGTACATACCATACGCCAGCAATTGACATTACTGCCAATCCAAGAGCTACCATTACATAAATACCAGTGCCCCCAGTTGAAGGAAGACTACCTTCTTGTAAGTTTATTACTTCAGCTGGTTTTCCAAGTTCAGTAGTTCCAGGAACATTTGCTAAAGGATTAGTTGTGTTGAAAGAATTTTGAGTAACTTCAAATTTTGTCATTTCTTCTAGCAATACATACTTGTCAGTTGGTGTTTTAGTTTCTTGTAAGTAGTAAATGCCATCTGCCAAGCCTCTCACTGTTACATAACCATCTTCATTTGAAGTAAATGGCGTTGCATCATCTGCAACTGTTGTCCAAGATACTTCGCCATTTGTACCTATAACTAGATATTTCGCAGTAGCTTTATCGCTGCCATCGCGGACAACGAATTCAGCACCCTTTAAAGCTGCTTTATCATTTGAACCATCTACCTTGATGAAGTTATAACCACCAGTGTAGACTTTGCTACCAGGACCTTCGTCAGTGTCATGGTCTGTTTCGATTTTCGCCGTATTGTTTACTTCTTCACCGGGAGCTACTGATTTTAATAGTTCCATTTGGTAAGTCATTGTCAAAGTAGCACCTGGAGTCAATCTTTTAATTCCGTCTGGTGTAAAAGTCACAGTAAATTGCCCAGGAACATTCGTTGAATCAAGAGTGTAATGTTCTGGTGACGTTAAAGGTGGTGTTGCTCCATCTGTTATAGCAAAATTGCCTAATTTCAAGTGCACTCCATGAGTATCTGTTATCACATATTTGGTATAACGTGGAGCATCATTCACACCATCTGCATCAGTATCAATTTCGTCTCTAATACCATCTGGAATCTGTGATGTTACTTTATAGTCGATCTTATCGCCAACATTTACTGATCCACCAGTATTAGTCTTTGTAACTTCGAGTTTATCATTTCTGATGGCATTATCGTCGCCGGTAAATGATACAGATGTGTTAGCAGCGCTCAAAGTAAATGGTTTGTTAACTGCGCCATTTTGAATCACATAACCAGATACTGATGATATTTCGGTTAAATAATAGGTGCCGTACAATAAACGTTCTTCTTTAAATTTACCATTTTCATCTGTGTCGAATGGGTGAGCTTCACTTGCTACTGTAGACCATGTAGGTGTTCCAGAAGCGTCAAAGCCACTTAAGTATTCTGTACCTGGCTCATTGTATTTACCGCCTCGGTGAATATTAAATATTACACCTTCCAATTTAGTTGCATTGTCTAAATTAGAAACTTTTTCTACTTCAATGCCAGCTGTAGCTACCACGTTTTTCGGATATAAATGGATTTCAGTAAGATCGGCTGTTTCAGCTACGTTTTTTACTGGTAATGCGACTACCATATTATCAGCTTTTGTTACACCAGCCATTTCAGTTTCGACAATAACATAAACTGCATTTTTTCCACCTGATTTAGCAGGAAGATTTTCTAATGTTACATCCCCGACTGAACCAGTTGTTGCAGTTACGCCTGTTTTTGCTACTGTTGCTGAAGAATAGTCAGCGTTTTTTACAGCAGTCAACGCATCTTCCATTGAGCTACCACCATTTAATGCTGTATAAAATGCTTCTGTTGCATCATAAACATTGAATGTTACGCCACCAAATCCTGGCTGTGTATCCATTGTCGGGATTCTTTCCCCTGTATTCTGAACTAATGATGGATCACTGCTGAAACGTTTTTTGTGCAAAATGATATCAATATTCCCATCTGTAGCCGCTTCTGATTTTAACGACGATCCCAATCCTAACGCTAACGGTAATACCATTACAATCGTTGCTATAAACAACATTATTTTCTTTTTCATTATTTTTTCTCTCCTCCATTATCATGTATTTTTTTGTTGTCTGTTTCTCCTAAACCAAACAAGTATAAGAACGAATAGTACAATAAGACTCCCTGCGATCACTCCTTTGATAGATACTTGTTCTCCCGTAGTTGGTAACGTTCTAGAAACTTTTGATGTTGGCGTGGTCTTCACAACATTTGTCTTAGGCGTTCCCGGTGTAGGGGTTCCAGTGTTTGGAAGTTTACTATTTAGAACCTCCAGCATCGGTGCAGGCTGTTCTCCTGCTAGATACGTGTTTTTTTCAACTTTGAAACTGACTGACTCATTCAACAGTCGATAGCCGCTTGGTGCAACTACCTCTTCTAAATAATAAGTGCCATAAGCCAATCCTTTTATCTCAAAAGTCCCCTCTTGGTTAGAGGTGATTCTAAATAGTTCTTGATCATTTGGTGTATCGGTCTGTTTCCAAGCATAATCGGTGGTGAGGTACTCGTCATCCTCATTTTTGATTACAAATGACGCATCCTTCAATGGTTGATCCTGATTACTTGCATCGACTTTGATAAATCGATAGCCGCCTGTCAGTATTTCACGTGAAGTACTTTCTAGCTCTCCATCCTGAATGGAATTGTGATATCTTAGGTACACCTTGTTGTAAAATGGCGTATCAGGCAAAGCACCTTCTAACAGTTTTAATCGGTAAGTAATTTTCAACTCTTTCCCATTCAAAGGAGCAAGTCGGCTAGGAATGAAGTTTAGAACAAACCCATTATCTTTTGATTCAATTTGATACCAAGAAGAAGCCACGGTTGTTCCTTCGGCAGTTACTTGTAACGAGTCTAAATCAACAGTTAACGCTGGGTCAGGCACATCCACTACTTGAAAAGATTGATACATGCTTATTAGTGTCGGTACTTTTACCTTGACTTCATAATTGATGGATTCTTCATAAGCAAAATCTTGGTGATCTTCTGCTAACGTTTTTTCAATCGAAGGTAACTCAAGCGTCGTATCGTTTTTCGAATAGACATGAATAACCTCTTCTTCATTCTCAGTTGGAAAATGGAAAATCAAATTATCACTAGCTCTTGCTGACTCAATAGAGTTTGTTTCAATAACTAGGTAGCTGGCATCGTAATTTGCTGTTCTTTTTGCCAGACTTAATTTCAAAACACCATCCATATCGGTTGTTTGTCCTTGTGCATCAGGTACAGCCATTCGTTGCGTTGTTCCTTTGGCTGCGACCATCATCCCTGCATAGTCTGGAACTAAGCCACCAAGGTTAAGCCCCGCTATGTCCGCTTTCGTTAACGATTTCGCTTCTTCTAACGCATCATTAAACGAAGAATGGTTGCGGACATACTGAGTAATATCAATAACTGTAAACTCGACTCCGTTAACCCCTTGTTTTTCTGTTAACATGTTCTGGTTCACTTCGGTTGCTGCTTCTGTAGTTATTTCACCTTTGGTTACCTGCTTATGGAGATAAACAGTTTGCATCTCAGCAGCTGAAGCGTTGCTAGGAAAAATACATTGCCCAACAATCATCAGAAGCATGGCTAGTCCTGCCATGAAGATAGATGTTTTTTTCAATTTAAGCACCTACCTTTCTGCGACGGTATTCGAGAATTCCCGCAGTCAAGATAATCAAGAGGAGAATTCCACTGGCAAGCATGAGTTGCTGCTGATAACCTTCGCCACCTGTTTGTGGCAACGGAACCTTATCTCGTTTATTAGTTACTTTGATCTTGAAAACTTTTCCAGTGGTGTACTCAGCAACAAATTGATTAGTTGATTCACTATCCTGATTGGTATAGGAAACTGCATAACCGGAATCGTCGACTTCCTTCAACGTATAAGTTTTTCCAGCTGTCAAAACCTTAGTCCAATCGGTGATTTTAGTAGCTACATTCTCTGGATCGGTATAGAAGTCAATCTCGACTTCCGAATTTTTCTCAGTAACTTCGGCACGTCCATGCGCGACTACATCTTCGCCGTCTAGCAGCTCAAATTTGAAGGTCTCCTCTTTGAAAACACCCTCGCCTGTTACTTCTTTAGTAGCACGGAAATCCAGCGTATCTCGATTCTCTGTATTAATTGTGATTGCCGGATCATTGTTAAATGAAACAGTAAATTCATTTTTATCTGCCCCACTGCCGCCTGAATAAATTGGAGCATAGTTGTGTGTCTCGGTTTCTTCTAGGCGGTATTTCTTTCCTTCAGTTAGTACAGCCGTCCAGTCGGTAATTTTATTGGCAGCAGCGTAATCTGCTGAGGTGAAAAATTCGATGGGCGCATCTGTACCTTTTGCACCGACATCTACTTTGCCATAGGCCACTATGCTGCCTGTTGCAACATCTTTCAACTCAAATTCGAACGTTAGCGCTTCTGGCAAATCACCTGTACCTTCGATTTTTTTATTGGCTCCAAAGTGGAAGGTGTCTTTGTTTTCGACTAGAAAAGCGATCTTTCCGCCATCTGTATGATTTGCTGTAACAGTAGCTCCCGAAACGTAGCTCCCATTTGGAAGTTCTTTATTCGAGTAAGTAACTTCATAACCTTGATCGTCTATTTCTACCAATTCATAAGCGATACCGTTCTCTAATATCGTTCGCTCTTGACCGTCAACTTCCATCTTTTTCCAATTAGTAATTTCTTTTGTACAATCTTGATCAAGATAAAACTTAATTGGCGTCTCAACATTTTTATCCGTAACCGTCGTTTTTCCATAAGCAGCTACCGTTGGTGGGTTCGTTCGATTGTCTCTCAGTTCAAACTTGAATTCCTTTTTACCGGATAACTTACCTTCGCCAACAATTTTCTTTACTGCTTCCACTCTAAATGGCTCGATGTTTCTAACTACAAAATTCCAACGCTGTTCTTTCCCTTTAACATATTGTATTCGGTCGGTCTGTTCGCCCTTAGAGTTCAAAATACTTACTTCATAGCCATCTAAATCAACTTCTTTAATGTAGTACCATTCATTCTCCGTCAATATACTACTCCAATGATCGGGAGAATCTTTATCTATATTATTTATTGGCTGCATATAATTCTCGTCTTTGTAAAACTTTGTATTGAATGGCTTGCCTTTTACGGTAACTTCTTCTTCCGTTCTACCATAAGCAACTATGTTTCCGACTTTATCAACGATATTGAACTTAAAGATTCTGGGCTCTGCTAATTCAGTGTTTTCTTCACCTTCTACGATTTTCTTGGTGTTTAGAAATCCTGCTTCCGCCTCTCCCCAGTTAGCTCTAAAATCAACATCGGCACCTGCTTCTTGTTGCTCCTTGCCATCGAATTCAAACGTTATGTCATTGTGATACCAACCATCACCATATGCTGGTACATCCACATCTACAATAAAACCAATGTCATACGCCATGATTGCACCTTTAGAAGGACCATCCTTGCTGTAGAATCTATGAAGATCCGTCCTTTGACTTGGAGTCAGCGTTGCATCTAGTTCAATCGCTAGATGAATATCAGCATTAGGATGGCCTGCATAAGTTTCTCTCAAGTCTTCGTAATAGAACTTATTTCCTGG
The DNA here is from genome assembly GCF_051714625.1 of Enterococcus sp. AZ109. Classification (NCBI taxonomy): domain Bacteria; kingdom Bacillati; phylum Bacillota; class Bacilli; order Lactobacillales; family Enterococcaceae; genus Enterococcus; species Enterococcus sp. AZ109. Next base: position 1,532,317 of record NZ_JBIOSF010000001.1, read on the forward strand.
CAGGGTGCCAAACGCAATCAGAACCGTTTCGGTATTATCTTCATGTTTATAGACTCCGTAGGCTCTACGCCCATAATCCTCGGGGTGATTTTGAACTCTCGTTTTAAATGCTTCATAGGTCTCGTTCTCTTCTTGTTCCAACAGTAGAAACTGCGCGCGATCTGGATTTTTTCCACCTTCAGCTTCGATAATGAAGTCAAAAAAAGGAATTTCTTGCGGTATTGGATCTAGGGGAGCACCATCCAGAAAGTAATTGGCTCCTATTTGACGATCGCCCATTCGTTTTGGTGTAAAATCACCACTACCTGCTGGCTTCTCTTCAGGGTAGGTAATAATGTATACTGGTACAGTTACATAAAGTGATTCTGGAGTGAAATGCGTACCTTCTGTAAGGTGATCTACTAAAAGACCATTTTCTCTATCCACTACTTCGGCAGTACTGGGATCTTTCCCAAAATCGTCGAACGCGATGCCATACTTGTCATAATTAACTCTGGCAGACCAAGACATTTTATTGGTACCTGTTGGTCGGCCATCTTTATGAAAGTCTTTGTCAGAATCTTTGTATTCGTCGTTCCCAGTAGTATTATCAGGCGGAATTGGTGGCGGTGTGATGGTTATTGTACCGCCTTGACCATTATCAATTTTCTCACCTGCACGTTTTGCTCTTGCCGTTAATTCAATTTCCCCTCTAAGAAAATCTGAGGCTCCGTCTCCTCCTTCTGCTACTGTAAAGATTATTTCATTCCCTATTACTTCATAGTTAAAGACGGATATTCCTTGCTCATTTTTTAGAGTTCCTACTTTATCATAGTAATCAAAATAATCTTCACTAGGTATACTAACCCTAAATTGGTCCCCTAGATTAGGTGTATTCTCTCCCATTTTCACCAGATCAATTTCAAATTTAAAGCTAAGTTTCATTTCCTCCAAAATTGCTAATTCTGTTCCACCATCTGGATGCTTCTCTGCACGAAAATTTTTAATAATCACATATTCATCTAACGAATCAGCTGCAGAGACTTTTTCAGGCATTACACTAAAAATTCCTATTAAATAAGTGCTGAGGATGAGCACAATCATGGAAAGAACTTTTATCCTATTCTTTTTCACATTTACGTCCTCCTCCTTTTACTCTAAAATCATAACTTCCCAAAAATATTATAAAATAATAAATAAACTAATCTAAGCTTTGTTCATGAACAGCAAAATGAGCACATAAACGATCAAAAAAATAAAAATAACCGACGTTTATGCAGCGTAAACGTCGGTTATTTTTAGTGATTTAAGGATTAAACTAGTTATTTCAGCTGAATCGTTTATAATTCGAGAAATTTTAGCACTATTTTGTCTCGGTAAGAAACATTGTGCCACTCCGCTATTTTGCTACTGGCTTCACAGAACCGTCCCACTTTTCTAAAATCCAGTCTTGTACTTCCTTTTCATGTAAAACTTCTACTAGCTTTTGCACTCGGGCATCTTCAGCGTCTTCTGAACGAACGGCGATGATATTGCCATAAGGCGAGTTATCTGCTTCTAACAACAGGGCATCCTTCACTGGATTTAGACCGATCCCATAAGCAAAATTGGCATTGATCGCTACTAGATCTCCTTCTTCGTTGTTATAAGTAGTTGCTAAAAGTGCTGGATCAATCGAGTGATTGAATTTCAGATTCTTTGGATTTTGATCGATATCTTCAAAGGTCGCTACTTCTGGATCGACACCTTCTTTCAAAGTAATCAACTGAGCGTCTTGCAAAATGGTCAGGATTCTTCCCCAGTCTGGTATTGAGTTAGATGTGATAATTGTCGCACCATCAGACAATTCTTTCATGTCTTGGATTTTCTTAGAATATAGTCCCATCGGCTCGACATGAATTGCACCTAAACTAGTAAAATCATAATCATTTTCGGCAATTGCTTCATTAAGAAACGGCACGTGTTGGAAATAGTTCGCATCCACTTCCCCTGCAGCTAAGGCTTTATTTGGTAAAATTTAGTCATCAAAATTGGTAATTTCCAAGTTTATTCCTTCTTCAGCTAACAACGGCTTTACATGTTCTAGGATTTCCCCATGGGGCGTAGGCATCGTTCCTACCACTAAAGTTTCTGAGTTTTCTGTACTATTGCCTTCACTACAACCAGCCAAACCTAACGTTACAATTGCTGCTAATACTACCCAAACTCTTTTTTTCATTTTCTTCATCCTCCAATTTTTGGTAAATAAAAAAGCTTTCGTCCCAAATGTATACATTACACTTAGGACGAAAGCTTTGCTTCCATGTTACCACCTAACTTCATTATTGCATCACTACAATAACCTCTGCTGGAACTTGCTTAAAGCGCATTCCAAGGTGCACTAACGGGCACTCCCGTGACAAACTTGATTGCTCTCATCTGTCCTTGCTCAAAGACCATTTTCCAATTAAATGATGCTGCTCCTTTCCAGCGTACCAGAGCTCTCTGTTTGCATTGTTTAACTGTACTTTTCTTTTCATCGCATTTTTTTATTCAGTTGGAAAGTCGTAAAGAACCGTAGATAGGTAACGTTCACCATTATCTGGTACGACAACGACTACTTTTTTTCCTGCCCCTAATCGTTTCGCTATTTCAATCGCACCATAAATTGCCGCACCACTGGAAATCCCGACTAAAATCCCTTCTTTTTGTCCCACAGTTCGAGCTGTTTGGATGGCGTCCTCACTAGATACTTGAACGATTTCCTGGTAGATGTCTGTATCCAATACACTTGGAATAAAACCAGCTGAAATGCCTTGAATTTTATGAGGACTAGGATCACCACCAGATAAAACCGGTGATTCAGCCGACTCGACGGCAAAAATGCCAATTTCAGGATAAACTTCTTTGAGTGCTGCACCCGCACCGGTAATCGTTCCACCCGTACCAACCCCCGCAACAAAAGCATCCACAGGTTCTGATTCAAAAGCACCAATGATTTCTTTTCCAGTAGTGGCTGCATGAACTGCAGGATTCGCTGCATTATCGAACTGTAGCGGCAAGAACCAATTATTCTCTTCAGCTAGAGATTTTGCTTTAGCAATAGCCCCTTTCATTCCATCCGCTCCTGGCGTCAATACTAGCTCTGCACCATAGGCTTGGATCAGCTTGCGGCGTTCAATGGAAAAAGTATCCGGTAAAACGATCACTACATGATATCCTTTAGCGGCTCCCACAAAAGCTAAGCCCACACCTGTGTTTCCAGAAGTTGGTTCGACAATTGTTCCACCGGGTTTTAATTGCCCATCTTTTTCGGCTTGCTCGATCATTGCTAGAGCAATACGGTCTTTAACCGAACCTGCCGGATTAAAAAATTCCAGTTTCGCATAGATCTCAGCGGCTCCTTCCGGCACGACATGATTCAATTTTACAATCGGGGTATTTCCAGTTAATTCTAGAATATTATTCACAATTTTTGCCATACTACGCCTCTTTTCTTCTATATAATAGTAGGTTTATATTGAAGACATTGTATCACGCCAAATTTTTGCTGGATAATAGCTTTTATTGATACATGGTTATCAGTATTTTTGATAGATGAACAAAAAAATCCCCGCTCAAGTGAGTGGGGACAGGTTTCTAAACCAATTTTTCAGCATTTTCATTAATCGTTTGTTGATACCAGTTAAAGGAATCTTTTCTTTTTCGATCAAGAGTTCCTTTCCCTTCATCATCTAAATCAACATGAATAAAGCCATAGCGTTTGCTCATTTGGCCAGTAGTAGCACTGACTAAGTCGATAGGTCCCCAAGATAGGTAACCAAAACAGTCTACTTGATCAATTTCTACTGCTTTTTTCAATTCAATAATATGGTCTTTTAAATAATCAATCCGGTAATCATCATGAATCTGACCGTCTTGACCGATTTCATCGACAGCGCCTAAGCCATTTTCTGTAATAATGATTGGTAAACCGTATTTTCGATAGGTGTAGTTTAGCAGATAGCGCAAGCCGATTGGATCAATCGTCCAGCCCCATTTACTAGTTTTCAGGAATGGATTTTGCAGGCCGCCAAATAAAGCGCTGGCGCCATCTTCGGCTCCTTCGTACTCAGCCACGGAAGAAGCATAGTAGTTCATTCCGATAAAATCCAATTTGCCATTTCGAAAGGCTGCTTGATCGGCTTCATCAATTGTTAAATCAATCCCCATCACTTGGTATTCCTGCAGTTTGTACTTAGGAAATTCGCCGTTACACATGGCATCGATTTGATAAAAATCACGATCCATTTGCTGGAATGCTCTCAAGACATTCTCTGGATTACAATCTACTGGATAAACCGGTTCAATACCAAATACACAACCTACTAGATTGTTGGGGTCTACTTGATGAGCCACTTCTACTGCTAAACAACTAGCAACGGTCATATTGTAGCCAATCACGGCCAAAGTCTGCTTTTTATCCTCAATTTCTGAATACTTCAAGCCAGCAATAATATAAGTGAATATGTCACTGGCTTCCGTTTGGGGATCAATATGGTTCATCTCGTTAAAAGTCACCCAATATTTCACTTTGCCTTTTAATGCTTGAAACATCGTCTCACAGAATTTCAGATAAAAATCCACCACTTTACGATTCTTCCACGAACCGTACTTAGTCACTAAATGAATCGGCATTTCAAAATGATACAAGGTCACAATTGGTTCAATACCATACGTTAAAAGTTCATCTACCACAGCAGTATAAAAATCTAGACCCTCTTGGTTAGGCTCTGCTTCATCCCCCATTGGATAGATTCTTGACCAGTCGATGGAAATCCTTAACGCTTTAAATCCCATTTCCGCAAATAATGCAATATCTTCTTTAAAGCGATGGTAAAAATCAATCCCTTGATGAGAAGGATAACGGCTGTTTTCTTGCATGTGCTGATGAATTTCCCGCGGCTTGCCATATGCTCCCACAGTAACCAAATCCATGATGCCGATTCCTTTGCCGCCTTCTTGAAAAGCACCCTCACATTGATGGGCAGCAATACTGCCGCCCCATAAAAAATTATCGTCTAATTTCATACTCTACCTCAGTTTCTATTCAAATATGATATTCATAGCTAAATCACTGTCACAAACGGCTTTGTTGGCTTCAGGAATAACATCCAAATATTCGTTGGTATTGGTTACCACTACAATTGTTGTCGGATCGTAACCTGCTTCTTTTACACTGGCAAAATCGACTGTTCCTATTTTTTGGCCCGCACTCACTTTGTCACCAGCTGCGACTAAGATGTCAAAACCAGCTCCGTCTAATTCTACCGTATTAATCCCAATATGGATCAGAACTTCTTCATTATTTTTTCCTTTGATTCCAATTGCATGTTTGGTTGGGAAGACAACCGTAATCTCACCATCGACCGGTGAATAAATATCGTTTGATTCTGGAACAATCCCCACACCTTTTCCTAAAGCACCACTTGAGAAGGCTTTATCATCTAGTTCAGACAACTGAATTAATTGCCCTTTAACGACACTTTTTAACGGGATTGATCGTAAACTAATTTTGCTGTTTTCTCCGTCGACTTCTTTGACTTCTTGAACAGATTCCCCATCTTCTGCTGGCACCCCTAGCATGTAGGCTGCGATTGCCGCACCAAGGAAACTAATAGCTACGGCTGCGACCATGAACCACAGGTTGGCAAAGTCACCTTCACCAATATAAGATGGTAGTCCAAACAATCCCCAAGCAACTGAGTAAGCTTTTACCCCAGTAATTCCGGCAAACAAACCACCCAAGCCACCGCCGATCATTACAGCTACGAACGGTCGACGATATTTGACAAACACCCCATAAATCGCCGGTTCAGTAATTCCTAAAATCGCAGACACAGTCACTGTACCAAACAACTGCTTTTGCTTATTGTTCTTGGTACGCAAGAAGTAACCTAACATAGCGCCACCTACGGCAATATCAGAAATCGTACATGATGTGATAAAGGCAGGATCGTATCCGTTAGAAGCAATCAAGGAAGCTACGACTGGCATGATGAAGTTTCCAGCACCCAGCATAATCAAGAACGGCTGCAAAGCAGAGTATAGCATCATTACAAACCAGCTGCCTACTGTATTCAATAACCAGTTGAACACGCCGATGATTCCTTCACCTAGATAAAAACCTAACGGGCCAAAAACTAATAAGGTCGCTGGCAGCATTACAATCATTACCAATACTGGTGTTAGAAACAATTGCATAGAACTAGGAACGATTCCTTTTACAAATTTGGTCACATACCCCATTACCCAAACAGCAAATAGGATTGGAATAAAACTATTTGAGTAAGTAATTTCTGGTAATGGAATACCAAACATCGTCAGTCCCGAAGCACCATTAATCGAATCCGACAAAATCGTTACTGCTAAAGCCACTGCCAGATATGGATTTGCTCCCAAACGTTTGGCACAGCTCATCGCCATAAATATTGGTAAGAAATAAAATACAGCTCCTCTTAAAGTATCGAAAATAATATAAGTAGAGCTTTCAGGCGAAATAATTCCTGTCAACGAAACAATTGATAGAACTGCTGCCAATAATCCCGCACAGATAATTGGTTCGAGGATAGGCGTCATCGATTCTGATACGACGTCTAAAGCAGATTTAACAAAATTCTTCTTTTCTTTCTTTTCAGTTATTTGATTTTCTGGATTCAGCCCAATCATACTAACTAATTCTTTATAAACATCATTTACATGAGTTCCTACAATCACTTGGTAAGCCACTTGATTACTTACCACATCAATGACCCCGTCCATTTCTTTCAACGCTTCCGTTTGGGCTTTTGAGCGATCTTTTAATGTAAAACGCAGCCTAGTCATGCAGTGAACAACTGCTTGGATATTCTCTTTTCCACCAACTAACTCAATGATCTGTTGGTTAAATGCTTGGTATTTCATGTTTTTTCGTCCTTTCTCTCGGTTACACGATTAATGTGGATCATCAAATAGGTATACTCGTCTTTAGTCAAATATTGATTAAAGCGACCTTTTACATAAATATCAATTTTTTCTGTTGCTTTGAATGCTTCAGGATATAGAAGCTTTACTTGGTCATACAGTCCAGCACTATCTTGACTGTAAACCTCATGTTTTCTTAACCGCTCGATAAAATATTGTAAATGAGTGACTAAACGCATATAATTCATCGATGTTTCGTCTAAGGAAATATTGAAATGATACTTGATAATATTCAAAATATCTCGCAATATTTCCATGCTTTCCAGTGTCTCATCCAGCAATGACTGACTTTCTTGTATATTGACAAAGTGTAAGGCAATCGAAACGGCTTCCTCGTCAGGAAAGTCGATGTCGAAGGTTTTACGCATTAATTTCATCGCATACAAGCCGATATCGTAAAACTTAGGATAAAATTTTTGAACCTCCCAAGTTAACGGACTACGTATAAACTGCTCCTTCTCTCCCCGTTTAATCGCAAAAGTAAGATGATCAAGCAGTGCTAAATACAAATAATCATTGGCTTTTTGTTTTGTGACAAATTCTCCATAGGCTACGACGTCATTTAGCAAATGGATCGTTTGGTCATCTGAATTCGTCAATAAATAGCTGAAATGCTCCAGGCGGTCTTTCGAATCCAAGACGTACGTCTTCTCGACTTCGGAATCACTGATTCGCTGGCCAGCTTTTTTCTTAAAAGCGATTCCTGGTGAGTAAACAATTGATTCATGTCCACCCTTATCAACTATTGCGATATTATTATTTAAAATTTTGACTACTTTCATCAGTTACTCCTTTCCAGAAAAAAAACTCAGATTACATACTAAACAAACCGATGTTTTCGGTACGTTTAGTATACAATCTGAGTTCTGCCTGCATGACCAGTCACATAACTCTAAAAATGACTACGATGTCATCCTTAGTTTTTTTCCTTACTTACAACAAGATAATAGCATCATCCATTTTACGTGTCAACGCTTTCTTGTTCAATTTTTAACTTAGCCTTTTGAAAAGAATACAAAAAATCCCCGCTCAAGTGAGTGGGGATGAAAGTTTATAAAAGTTATTATGCTATCTCGTATTTCACCTTTAGTTCATGGTATTGATTGTATTTTACATAATTTTCCTTTTGCAGTCTTCCTAAAACAATTCCTGGTAGAATCTCTATTTTTTCAGAAAAATGAACAATACTAGTTTTGCTAAAATCAGATTCCTCAATGAATTTTTCAAACTCTTTAGGATCAATCAAAACATTAGTGGCATATAAGTCTGCTGCAGCTTCCTCCTCTTGAGTACAATATCCAGGAAGATTTATATGTCCATCAATTATATGAAATAACTCGTGAAATAAACTAAACCAAAACTTATCAGCGTCTTTTCCACGAACAGTCAAGCCCAGTATAATCTTTTTACCATCAACAAAAGATGCACCGTGCAAAAAAGATCCATCAATATGCGGCAATATTACTAAAGAAATCCCACAGTCAGCTAACGTACTGACTAGTTCCTCATAAAATAAGGCCGGATCTAAGACAGTGAAAGATCTAATCTGCGGGATGAATGCTTCCAGTCTAGCGATATTGATAGGCGCTGTTTCAACTTTTCTACCTTCCAATCGAGCCTTTTGTCCCCAGGCAGCCAAAGAATAGTTGCTGACAGAATTTTCACCTGTTTTTCGATAGGCGATGCCAGGAATACATAATTTATCAATAGCTGTTAGCTTCGCAACTTCAAAAAAGGCTCTTAAATTAAGCACTTTTTCCTGTGGGCTTCTAGTCTTGGGAACCCAGCCTAAAGAAGCTAATTTGCTATAGGGAAATTTTGCTGCAGTTTCTATCTCCTGCTCTGCTTCAAGATCAGCCTCAACACGCGTGATCTGCTCTCGGTACTTTGCTTCCAAATTAATCCAAAATTTCGCTGGAACTCCCAAGACACTTTCTAATCTCAGTGCGACATCCGATGTTAATTCAACTTTTCCATTTATTAAGCGGCTAATGTGTTTTTCACTCATATCCATGCGTACGGCAAACTCTTTTTGAGCCATTCCTCGATACTCAAGCTGTTCTTTGATTGTAGCTCCAGGAGGAATCGCTATATTATTCTTACTGTTCAACATTCTAAATACCTCCTTAATGATAGTCTTCAATAGATGTAATTCGCACAATTTGCAATGTTTCATCTTTCTTTTCGAAAACTAAACGATGAGGATGGACTAGATCCATAGCGAATTCTCCGCTACGGTTACCTTTCAAAGCATGGCAACGACCAATTGAAAACTGTACCAGCATCTCCACTGAATCAGCCGCTTCGATTTCATTAATTCTCATAGCAATTTTAGTGGCCATATCTTTGCCAAATTCACGAACTGAAACCGAATACTCAGTGCACTGCCGTTTTAACTTATTGTTCTTGTAATCAATTTCCAGTAGTCTCCACCTCTGCTTTACCTCTTAGGTTAATTAATTATACCTCTATTTGCAGTATCTAACAATACTAATATTTACCTCAAAGGTTAATTTAAGGATAACTTATACTGGTATTTTGAGACGAACACAAAAAATCCCCGCTCACTTGAGCGGGGATGAAAGTTTTGAAAGACTATTTTGCTAATGAATCTTTCGCTTGGTCAGCAAGAGCTGTGAAAGCAGTCGCATCGTTAACTGCTAAGTCAGCTAACATTTTGCGGTTGATTTCGATTCCAGCAAGTTTCAAGCCATGCATTAATTTTGAGTAGCTTAAACCGTTCATACGAGCAGCAGCGTTGATTCGTGCAATCCACAATTTGCGGAAGTCGCGTTTTTTCTGACGACGATCGCGATATGCGTAGTTGTATGAATTCATTACTTGTTCTTTAGCTGTTTTAAATAGAGTGTGTTTAGAACCGTAGTAACCTTTAGCTAGTTTTAATGTCTTTTTACGACGTTTACGAGTTACTGTTCCACCTTTAACACGTGCCATGTATATTTCCTCCTAATGTTTCTGTTGAATTTTAAAATAAATGTTGTAAAGCTAGGTGCTGCAATTATTTCATGCGAGCTAATTGTTGACGGATACGTTTGTAATCGCCTGATGACACCATACGTGCTTTACGCAATTGACGACGTTGTTTTTTAGTTTTTCCGTGGAAACGGTGACTTGTAAAGGCACGGAAGCGTTTCAATCCGCCACCACCAGTACGTTTAACGCGTTTTGCTAATCCGCGGTGTGTTTTTTGTTTTGGCATTTTAATTTCCTCCTACATTTCATTTGGCCTACTGTTCAACTACATGAAATGTAAAAGTTGAACAAGCATCCTCAAAATATTTTGCTGACTATTAGTCTTTCTTCTCTTTCGGTGCAAGCACTAAGAACATGCTACGTCCGTCCATCTTCGCTTTCTGTTCAACAGTTGCAATATCATCTGTTTCCTCAGCTAAACGATTAAGAACTTTCTGACCAATCTCTTTGTGGGTAATGGCACGGCCCTTGAAACGGATAGAAGCTTTCACTTTATCGCCTTTTTCTAGGAATTTACGTGCATTACGAAGTTTGGTATTAAAGTCATTGATGTCGATTGTCGGGCTTAAGCGGACTTCTTTAATGTTAATAACTTTTTGCTTTTTACGAGCTTCACGATTTTTCTTTTGCATCTCAAAACGATACTTACCGTGGTCCATAATTTTCGCTACTGGTGGTTTAGCACCGGGAGCTACAAGAACAACATCAAGGTTTGCTTGTTCAGCAATTCTTAACGCTTCTGCTTTAGACTTCACACCTAATTGTTCGCCATCTTGTCCGATCAATCGTACTTCGTGAGCACGAATGCCGTCGTTAACCATCATATCCTTTGCTATGGTCATTCACCTCCATGATTTTTGAGAGAAAATAAAAGCCGCAGTTGGCACAAAAAAAACGAGTTCGTAATGAACCCGCAACTTAGCCGTACTTATCTAATAGACAAGTCATTAACTATCTAGCCCAGTGATATCTATCAACTAAGGCGAGAAGCGGGTGCTTCTGCTTTCATTTCTCAACTTTTATAGTATACAGAAAATTACTGTAGAAGTCAAACATTTTTTATAAAAATACTGGTTTTCAGAAAACATCGCTTGGTTTTCTTTACTTTTTTATGCTAAGCTAACTCAGGAAGACTGAATAAGTCTAAAAATGTTCCTGTAAAACTGAATAGATACAAATAGAAAGAAGTGATCGAATGGAACATCCATTTTTTCGAGAATTGATTCATTACAACCAAGCAAAAGATTCCTACATACGGCTGATTGGAGCTGGACTTAGTATGCTTAGCGTCCTGTTTATTGGCTACTTTACCGACCAGCTTGCCATTGCTAGCTTCGGATCGCTAGGGATTTTCACCTTTTTGTACTACCAACCTTTACCTTTGAAGCAACTGCTGATTCGCTTAAGCTTAATTGGTACTTTCCTAACTGTCGGCAACCTTGTCGGTATGCTTTCTACCCATTGGCATTGGACTGCTCCTTTATTTGTGGCCTTGGTCGGCTTAATCGGCCGTCTTTTCTTCCGGTTATACGGCATAGCCAAGCCCGGTGCTTTTTTTATCGTCATGGTTTCTGCTATGGGAGCCAGCACCCAGATCCCACTACATAGAATTCCGGTCATGAGCGTATACTTCTTAATTGGTGTAAGTATTGCAGTTGCCGTGGGCGTACTACTTCATTTCTTCGATAAACGGACACCATTGATTGAACCCAAACGAAGCTTAAAGGAACGACTGAACGATGATCCAGCTGTGATTATTGACAGTCTATTCTATAGTAGTGTCTTGTTCTTTGCGGTTTATTTGAGTATGGGACTCCAGCTGAAGAATCCTTATTGGCTAGTGGTGTCTTGTGCAGCTATTCTACAAGGAGATAACCTGCGGGCGATGATGCATCGCAATATTCAGCGGATTTTTGGCACAATGGTGGGGCTAGTTATTGCAGCCGGACTGCTGAATCTACCTTTAACTGTTTTTCAAACCTTGCTGGTGATTACTGCCTTGTTTGTAACCGTGGAATTTTTCGTTAAGCGCAATTATGCGATTGCCCAATTTTTCACCACACCGATGGCTTTGATGCTTTCCATGTTGGTACGGCAGCAATATTTGTATTCACTGATTCAGTACCGCTTCTTAGGAATCGTTTTAGGCAGCCTATTGGGATTGGCAGCGGCGTGGGTGATGACCACTGGCTTGAAATTTTACAATCAAAAGTTCGATTTACATGAAAATTTCGACAAAGAAACCGAGTAGGCAGCTACTCGGTTTTTTAGCGTATTCTTCTCCAAAGCACCACGATCAGCCAAACAGATAAGCCTAGACTGATAAACAACGAAATAATCCAGCCTACTTCGGAATGTTCAAAGGGCAGTGGCATATTCATCCCAAAGAAGCCGGTCACAATAGTGGGAATCGTCAGCAGCAAGGACCAAATTGTCAAAATCTTCATGGTATCATTTAGGTTATTGTTCAACAGGTTGTTATACGTACCGGAAAGCTGATCCAAAATCTCGCTGGCTAGCTGTGTCATTTCCACCGCCTGCTTGGCTTCAATCAAGGCATCATCCAGTTCTTCTTTTTCCTTGTCGGTAAAACTGGAAAATAAGCCCTGTGCTTTAATCTGCTCTAACAGAACTACATTTTGTTTCGTAGCAGTTACAAGATAAACCAATCCAATCTCCAAATCTGAAAGCTCCAACAAGTTCTTGTTGGTCGTTTTTTCCCGCAGCCTTTTATTCAACCGAATCCGCTGACTGTTTACTTCTTCAATATTAGGAAAATAATAGTCAGATACCAAAAAAAGCGTATGGAAAAGCAGACTAGCAGTGCTTTGCTGAGAATCGCGCTTTAGCACATTGTTCATTAGCTCAACTACATACTCGGTTTTATCAGAAATGAAGGTAAAGATATGATGATCCTTCAAAATAAACGCCATCGGACTGGTTTCGTAGTGATTATCAATCTTTTCTAAATGTGCGACATTATAGATGACCAGCAATGCCTGATCCAACGGGTCGTATTCTACCCGAGCACGTTCGTTCTTATCCAGAGAGTACGTCAGCATTTCATCGCTAATTTGATATGTTTCTTTTAGATGGGCAATTTCCTGTGGTTCCTGTGAATCAATATTGATCCAAGTACACAGTCCTTGGTTAAATATTTGTTGCGCTTCCATGCATTCTCCTCCTTATCATCTCTATTATAAATGAGACAAAAATAGTTTGCACAAAAAAGGCTGAAAAAATTCATGGCCTAAACATGTTGAAAACAAAAAGCTCAAAATACTCATACTATCCGAGCATTTTGAGCTTCTATTTTATTATCGAAATTAGATCACTGAAATTGCCTGCACTTCTGCGATTTTTTCATCAATCAGTTGCAGTACAATATCCCGTGCTTCGGCATCTTCGACAAAGTTTAGTTTGTCTCCGTCGATTTGAATCTTGGGGCTTTCGTTGTAGTCTTCGTACCATTGATCATAGCGGTAATTCAACTCTTTGTAATAATCATAAAGGGTTGGATCAAAGCTTAATTGTTCATACTCCCGACCACGTTTTTCGATTCGATCCAGCATTGTTTCAAAAGAAACTTTGATATGAACCAATAAATCCGGATGTTTCTTGTGGGCCGCATAAGGCAATTCTTCCATCATGTTGCCTAATAATTCATCATAAACTTTTACTTCGGTGTCAGTTGCTCGACCTAAATCGGCATTCAAATGAAACAACAGTGAATCTTCATAAATTGAACGATCTAACACGTTGTTGTCATCTTGCATTGCTTTTTTTATACTTTCAAATCGTTTATTTAGAAAATAAATTTGCAGTAAAAAGGCATACTGCTCAGGATTCGCATAAAATAATGGCAATACCTCGTTATCTTCAATTGATTCATAAAAAGCTTGGCTGCCTAGATGTTCGGATAACATCGCAGTCAAGCTGGATTTTCCAGCTCCAATGGTACCTGCTAATACAATCACACTCATTTACCTCCAACTCACTTTATACAAAATGTGGTACTTTTTTTCAACATTCATTAATATACCCCCAATATCTAGTGTCGTCAACAAAAAAAGCTTCACTCACACATCGTAATACATGTCAATGAATGTTTAAAAAAAAGTTGAATTTATAAAACTTTTCGACGGATTCATTTACTTGTTTGTTTACTCTGAGTAAAATGGAAGAGATTAATACAGAGGGTCAAATCTTTTTTAGGGTAAAAAAGGAGTTTTTCGAATGAAAACCATTGGTCAAGGACATGCCAGCGGAAAGATCATCTTAATGGGAGAACATGCTGTCGTTTACGGTGAACCGGCGATCGCTTTTCCTTTTTCCGGCACTGGTATCACTACTACCGTCCACTTTCATCAAGGAAATGAATCATGGATTGAATCGAGCTTCTATCATGGTCCATTAACCAAAGCTCCTCACTCGATGAAAAATGTGACTGTTTTGCTATGGCAGCTGATTCGCCAATTTGCCATTTCGAAGCCATTTTACGTAACAATTGAAAGTACAGTTCCGGCTGAACGAGGGATGGGGTCCAGTGCGGCCGTTGCTGTGTCGATTACACGAGCATTTTTTGACTGGCTGGAATTACCTGCAAATCAAGAAGATATCTTATTATTTGTAAATCAAGCGGAAAAAGTAGCACACGGTAATCCTAGCGGCATTGATGCTGCAACGATTAGCGGAACCGAACCGCTGCTGTATCAAAAAGGCTTGGATTTTCAACCTTTCCAATTGAACATGGACGCCTTTTTAGTGGTGGCCGATACTGGTCACAAGGGGCAAACCCGCAAAGCCGTAAAAGACGTGGCCCATTTAATGGATACGGATCGACTAGAAACCGGGCGACGAATTCGTCAGCTAGGACAATTAACTAAGCAGGCGCAGCAGGCTATTTTATTGAATCAACCAGAAATGCTCGGTTCTTGCATGAACCAAGCACAGGAACATTTACAAGCATTAGGAACAAGTAATTATGCCTTGGACCACTTAATTGAAACTGCCTTAATCAATCACGCGTTGGGTGCGAAGTTGACTGGTGGCGGTCGTGGCGGGTGCATGATTGCATTAGCAGAAAATGAAGAAAGCGGTCGGCGCTTGCAGCAGATTTTACTAGATGCAGGTGCACAAGATACGTGGATCGAAGGGTTAGGGGTATATGCACATGTATAAGGGTCACGCGCGAGCGTACACCAACATCGCATTGATTAAATATTGGGGAAAAGCTGATCAAGAGCTGATCTTACCAATGAATAATAGTTTGTCATTAACACTGGATGCTTTTTACACCGAAACATCTGTTACTTTTTCTTCGGAATACACCGAGGATCAATTTTACTTAGATCAGCAATTACAAGACCAAAAGGCGACAGCTAAAGTTAGTCGTTTTTTGGATCTAATTCGCAATAGAGCACAAAGTCAGCTATTTGCCAAAGTGGTCAGTCAAAATTTTGTCCCGACAGCAGCTGGTCTGGCTTCTTCAGCGAGCGGTCTGGCAGCCTTAGCAGGTGCAGCTAGTGCCGCTTTAGGTTTGCCTTTAGATAAACGAGAACTATCGCGTCTCGCACGACGTGGATCTGGATCAGCCAGTCGCAGTGTCTATGGTGGTTTTGCAGAATGGGTAAAAGGCGATTCAGATGAAACCTCTTATGCAGTCCCGATCACTTCAGACGGCTTTGAAGAAGACTTAAGCATGGTATTTGTTGTCGTAAACGATCATCAAAAAGATGTTTCCAGCCGTGATGGCATGCAACGAACTGTCGAGACCTCTGCCTTTTATGATGGTTGGTTAGCAACTGTACCGCAAGATTTAGCGAAAGCACGGGCAGCCATCCAAGCAAAAGATTTTCAAGCGTTAGGGGAAGTTACCGAAGCCAGCGCTCTAAAAATGCACGGTACGACATTAGCAGCAGTTCCTCCCTTTACTTATTGGTCAGCTGAGAGTATGCGGGCAATGAATTTAGTACGGCAACTCCGTAATGAAGGTTTGCCTTGTTACTTCACCATGGATGCTGGCCCAAATGTTAAAATTCTGGTGGAACGAAAACATGAAGTAGCTTTAGTTAAGCAATTACAGGACTATTTTTCATCCGAACAATTGATCACCGCTCATGCGGGTCCTGGGATCAAAATAATGATGAAGGAAGAAGACGCATGATTGAAGTTTCAGCTCCTGGCAAATTATATATCGCCGGCGAATACGCCGTAGTTGAAGCTGGTCATCCCGCCATTATTGTAGCAATTGACCAGTTTATTAATGTCTCGATTGAAACTGCTAAAAAAAGCGGCAGTATCCAATCGGCTCAATACAGTGATATGCCGGTTCGTTGGACGCGTCAAAACAACGAATTGGTCTTAAATATACGAGATAATCCCTTTCATTACATCTTAGCAGCTATTCATTTTACCGAACGCTATGCTCAGGAAAAAGGGGAAAAACTGGCTTTCTTCGATTTGAAGGTTACCAGTGAATTGGATAATTCCAACGGTCGCAAATACGGCTTAGGTTCCAGCGGTGCCGTTACAGTAGCTACCGTAAAGGCTTTGAATGCTTTTTACAATTTGCAGCTAACTCAGTTGGAGCTGTTCAAACTAGCCACATTAGCTCACTTGAATGTCCAAGGCAACGGATCATGTGGCGATATTGCAGCTAGCTGTTATGGTGGCTGGATTGCCTTTTCTACTTTTGACCATGACTGGCTGCTGGAAAAGTTGGAGCAGGAAAATTTAGCTACCATCATCGAAAGCGATTGGCCTAGTCTGCGGATCGAATCTTTAAAGGCGCCAGACGATTTGCGTTTATTGATCGGTTGGACTGGCAGCCCTGCTTCCACTTCTGATTTGGTGGATCAAGTACACCAGTCACGAGAAGAAAAAGCGGCCGCCTACGAAAAATTCTTAGCCGACAGCAAAGCCTGTGTCGATCAAATGATTGACGGCTTCAAACAGGAAAACATTGCTGAAATTCAAGCGATGATTCGCAGAAATCGAGCGCTCTTAAATCAGCTGACTACTTTTAGCAATGTATCAATTGAAACACAACAACTGAAGATCTTAAATGACTTGGCAGAAAAATATGAAGGCGCAGCAAAATCTTCAGGTGCTGGCGGTGGCGATTGCGGAATCGTGATTGTTGATAAACGCGCAGGCATTTTACCTTTAATGAGCTCTTGGGAAAAAGCAGGAATCACCCCACTGCCATTACACGTCTATCATTATACGGAGGAAATCAATTAATGAATCGCAAAGATGAACATCTGCTGTTAGCCAAAGCACAGCAAAACGAACCAAAAGAAAACGATTTTGATGCTGTCTCCTTCGTTCATCAATCGTTAGTGTCGATTTCCGATGACCAGATTGATTTATCGACTTCTATTTTAGGACTTAAGCTAGAGGTACCCTTTTATATTAATGCCATGACTGGCGGCAGCGAAAAAACCAAAATCTTTAACCAGCAGTTGGCGATGGTTGCCAAAGCAACTGGCTTAATGATGGCAACTGGTTCAGTGTCGGCGGCCTTGAAAGATCCGTCAGTGGCTGATTCATATACGATTGTCCGAGAAACAAACCCAGATGGATTGATTCTTGCGAATATGGGCGCTGGTCGTTCGGCAACGGATGCCAAAAAAATGATCGATTTACTGCAGGCGGATGCCTTTCAAATTCATATTAATGTGCCCCAAGAACTGGTCATGCCTGAAGGAGAACATGACTTTGAACTTTGGGAAGACAATATTCGCACAACAATTCAAGCAGTGGATGTACCGGTGATTGTGAAGGAAGTTGGCTTTGGGATGGCTCATGAGACGATTCAAAAACTAATAGACTTAGGAGTCCAAGCGGTGGATGTCTCCGGTCGCGGTGGTACCAGCTTTACCCAAATTGAAAATTCACGCCGAAAACACCATGAGCTATCTTATTTGGACAACTGGGGCCAGTCAACTGTGATTTCTTTATTGGAAGCACAACCTTTTGTAAACGACCTTACATTATTGGCTTCGGGCGGCATCCGCAATGCCTTTGATATTTTCAAGGCAATCAGCTTAGGCGCCAACGCTGTAGGAATCTCTGGAACCCTCCTGAACACACTGATGTCTGATGGTGTCGACGCAACGATCGAGCTGGTGGAAGACTGGAAAGCTCAGTTGCGACTGCTGTATGCTTTAACCGGCAAAGCAACGACTAAGGATGTCCAAAAAAACCAACTAATCATCACTGGTAAGCCTAAAGAATGGGCAGAACTACGAGGCATTGATTTACAAAAATTAGCGATACGCTAAACAAATTCGTTCAGCTTGAAGCATTAAAATTAGGCTAAATTGCCAAAAAATACAGCGATCGTAGGCGCTAATTTTGACTGGTCCTTACTTAGTACTCTTCAAGTTTCTTCCAGTTTTCGCTTTAGTTGTAATAATCTTACCATTCAAAAAGAGGAAAAACCGCTGCTTCATCAAAGCATTGGTTTTTCCTCTTTTATTCATCTAAAGCTTTTTCCACCGCTACCGCAGAATGAATCTCGGTGGTATCAAATAATGGCAATTTCACATCTGACTGCTGGATTAGCAAGCCAATCTCCGTACAGCCAAGAATAATCCCTTGGGCACCGGCTGCCTGCAGCTTCTCGATCACCGCTATATACTGCTCTTTCGAAGCTTCCTTGATCTCACCTAAGCATAGTTCATCAAAGATGATGCTATTAACCACCTCGACATCTTCTTTATCAGGAATTAAGACTGTAATCCCCTGTTTAATAATTCGTTCTTTATAAAACTCCTGCGTCATCGTGTACTTGGTACCTAATAGACCAACCTTGGTGATCCCCTCTTGCTGCAGCCGTTCAATAGTTGCATCAGCAATGTGCAGTATAGGAATACTTAGCTGCGCCTGTATCTGCGGTGCCACCTTGTGCATGGTATTGGTACAAATCAATAAAAAGTCGGCACCAGCCACTTCTAATCCTTTCGCATATTCAGTTAAAATTTCACCGCTTTTCTCCCAATCTCCCTGCGCTTGACAAGTTTCAATTTCTTGAAACTCAACACTTGCTAGCAAAATTTTAGCTGAATGCAGCCCACCTAGCTTCTGATTAATCCCTTGATTGATTAATGTATAGTAAGTTACCGTACTTTCCCAGCTCATACCGCCTAACAACCCAATTGTTTTCATTTTTTCCCTCACTTCGTTTTAATTCACGCCTACCACTATACTATCTGCGTAGCAATTTCTGCCACAATGTTTTCTTTTTTGCTCCTACACGCACGTTGCCCGCAGCTTCTTTCGTGTTAATCATTCCTTGAAAAACTAAGTTATCATGTAAAAGAAATTGATTCAAAATGTGCAGCTTGTCTAACTTTTGGACCAGCTCTTTAATTTCTTCTTCATTTCGTTCAAAAAGCTGTACCTCTTCACCCTGCGCTTTCAATAATCGATTGAAATCTCGTTGAATTAGCTTAATCAACTCATATTCTCGTGTAAGCAAGCTATTGATTTTCCTAGGATCGCGCTCCTCAGCATCGGCCACTGGCACTAATTGAGTAACGACTTCTATTGCTTCTACATAATCCCGCAAATCTAAGATAAAAATTTGCGCAGCTTTTTTGTTCATTAATTGTTTTTGACTGGTTAAAAACTCGCCTAATGAAGTTAGTTCGGCATTTGTTTGGCTGAGTTCTCGAATCTCCCGCGTTAGCTTTTCCACTGGCGTCTGTCCCTCTTTTCTTCTCTTAACACCAGTCTATCTTTTTTTGTGTCCTAGGACAATCGAAGCGATCAAATTTTAAAAAAATAAAGAAACCGATCTGATTTTTCAGACCGGTTTCTTACTGACTTTATTATGCTTTGTAATCGTAAGCTGTCACGATGATTTCTTTCAGCTCGCTGATTAATGGTTCTTTAGGGTTAGCAGTTGTACATTGGTCTTCGTAAGCTAATTCAGCCATACGATCCACTGTTGAATCTAATGTTTCTTGAGTCACACCTTGTGCTTTCAAGTTCATATCGATACCAACTGTTGTACCTAAGTCGTAAACCGCTTTGATCAATGCATCCACTAATTCTGCAGTTGTGTTACCTTTAAGACCTAAGAACTTCGCGATGTCAGCGTAATCTGTATCAGCACGGAAGTAGTCATATTTAGGGAACATTGCATGTTTTTGTGGATCTTTGGCATTGTAACGGATGATATGAGTCAATAGAATTGCGTTCGTACGTCCGTGAGGAATGCCGTATTCTCCACCGATCTTATGAGCGATTGAGTGACAAATTCCTAAGAATGCATTGGCAAACGCCATACCTGCCATTGCAGATGCGTTATGCATTTTTTCCCGAGCTTCTGGATCAGCTGTTTTAACTGATTTTTCAAGATTTTCAAAGACGATCTTGATTGCTTGCAAGCTCAATCCACGCGTGTAGTCAGATGCCATTACAGATACATAAGACTCGATTGCGTGAGTTAATACGTCCATACCAGTATCAGCAGTTACTGAAGGTGGTACTGTCATAACAAATTGAGGGTCAACAATTGCTACATCTGGCGTCAATGCGTAGTCTGCTAATGGGTATTTCACGTGTGTGTCGCTATCAGTGATAACGGCAAACGGTGTAACCTCAGAACCAGTACCAGAAGTAGTTGGGATACATACAAATTGGGTTTTCTTAGGATCAGCAATCTTGTACGTACGTTTGCGGATATCCAAGAATTTTTGTTTTGCGCCAAAGAATGAAGTATCTGGGTGTTCAAAGAACATCCACATGCCCTTAGCCGCATCCATTGCAGAACCGCCGCCTAGTGCGATAACTGTATCTGGTTGGAAATCGTTAAACATTTCTAGACCTTTGTAAACTGTGTTAGTTGAAGGGTTAGGCTCAACATCTGAGAACACTTCTACTTTCACATCATTTTTACGACGACCTAATACTTCGCGAACGATGTCAGCGTAGCCGAATTGAACCATACCTGGGTCACAAACCAACATAACGCGTTCAACGTTTTGCATTTTAGTTAGGTACAATAAAGAGTTCTTTTCAAAGAAGATTTTTGGTGGTAATTTAAACCATTGCATATTATTTCTCCGTTTCGCTATAGTTTTAACATTGATTAAGTTAATAGCAGATACGTTCTTAGATACAGAGTTCTTACCGTATGAACCACAACCAAGTGTCAATGATGGGATCATTTCATTGTAGATATCACCAATACCACCTTCAGCAGAAGGAGTGTTTACTAAGATACGGCAAGCTTTCATACGCAAACCAAATTTCACTTGCAAGTCTTCATCTTCAGTATGGATAACTGCAGTATGTCCTAGACCACCTAGCTCTAACATGCCTTGACACATATCTAGTGCTTCTGCTTGACTGTTTGCTTTAACCATTGCTAAAACTGGAGAAAGTTTTTCGCGAGATAATGGGTAATCTGCGCCAACGCCATCTAGTTCCGCAATCAGCATTTTTGTGCCTTCTGGAACTTGGATGCCAGCACGTTGTGCGATATCCATTGCTGAATGTCCAACAATTGCAGGATTTACTGCATATTTGCCTTCATTCATTACAGCATCTTCTAATTTTTGCAATTCATTTTTCTTCACAACATATGCTTGGTGTGCTTCGAATTCGCGTTTCACTTCGTCGTAAATTTCTTTATCAACGATGATTCCTTGTTCAGAGGCACAAATCATACCGTTATCGAACGTTTTAGACACGAACAAGTCGTTAACTGCACGTTTGATTTTCGCTGTTTTTTCAATATAAGCAGGCGCATTACCAGCACCTACACCTAGCGCAGGTTTACCAGTAGAGTAAGCAGATTTAACCATGCCTGGTCCACCAGTTGCTAAAACAATCGCAACGCCTGGGTGATTCATCAAGCCTTGAGTTGCTTCAATTGATGGTGTTTCAATCCATTGGATACAGTTTTCAGGAGCTCCAGCAGCAATCGCAGCGTCACGAACGATACGTGCAGCTTCCACTGAACATTTTTGTGCAGATGGATGGAATGAGAATACAATTGGGTTTGCTGTTTTTAAAGCAATCATCGCTTTAAAAATAGTTGTTGAAGTTGGGTTAGTTGTAGGTACAACCCCACAGATAACACCGACAGGTCCAGCAACTTCGATCAAACCTTTTTGTTTGTCTTCGCCGATAATACCAACAGTTTTGTCATGTTTGATGCTGTTCCAGATGTACTCTGAAGCATACATATTTTTGATTGCTTTATCTTCGACAATCCCACGGCCAGTTTCTTCAACTGCCATTTTTGCCAACATCATGTGTTTGTCTAGGGCTGCCATTGCCATTTCATGAACGATATGGTCAACTTTTTCTTGGTCGAAATCTGCCATTGCATCTAAAGCTACATTGGCTTTCGTTGCCATGTCATCGATCATTTGCTCAACATTGATCGTGTCCTTTGTTTCTTTCTCAACTGCTTTTGCCATGTGAGTCCTCCTAATAACCTAAAATTATTTGTTAATTTATTCACATTCACATCATACAACAGGTGCAAGAGTTTGTAAATACTTTTTTGTGATTTTTTTCACACCTTTTTATTCTTTGACATATGTGCCTGTTTAGCGCTATTTTGTGGCATTTACCAAAAATGGCGAGAGCATATTTCTACTAAAATGGCAAGTCTTATTTAATTCAATGTTTCACAACATTAGCTGATCAACCTCCATAAATGGTGAAAAAAATAAGCAGCAAGTGGGCTTTTACGCCTACTCGTTGCTTATAAAATCAACAAATTAGTCTTCTTTTTCAGTTGGTTCTGGATCAATCATTTCTGGTTCTACTACTTCAGCTTCTTCAACGGGTGCTGGATTCACTGGAGTTGCTGGCTTTACTGTACGAATAGACGCACGGTCAAAGACCAAGAAAATCCCTTCACAGTCTAAGGTTACTGTCTTCTCAGCACTGTTCATTTCAGATACCACACCATGTAAACCGCCGATAGTAACCACACTATCACCTGGCTTCATTGAATCTAACAAGTTTTGACGTTTTTGTTGTTCTTTCTTTTGGCCACGGTTCATCATAAAGAACATACCGATCATAACCACCAACAAGATAATCATTGGAAAGTTTCCCATGTTTTATTCCCCTCACATTCTAATAGTCACTAGCTACTGTAACAAAGATAACAAACTTAAACTAGTAGTTTACATCAATTTTTAAAAACTTTTTGCGTTTTCTTTGTTAAAACCATAGGCTTCAAAGAATGCTTCACGGAAGTCCAATAGATTGTCATCCATAATTGCCTGACGAACTTGCTTCATTAAATTGATCAAGAAGTACAGGTTATGATAAGAAGTCAAACGAATCCCAAATGTTTCGTCACAGTGAATCAAGTGACGAATATACGCACGGCTGTAGTTGCGGCAAGTGTAGCAATCGCAATTTTCATCCAATGGACGGAAGTCACGAGCAAATTTGGCATTTTTAACAACCAAACGACCTTGTGAGGTCATAGTAGTACCGTTACGAGCGATGCGAGTTGGCAAGACGCAGTCAAACATGTCAACACCGCGAATAACACCATCAATTAGAGAATCTGCTGCACCAACACCCATTAAGTAACGTGGTTTGTTTTCTGGAATTAACGGCGTAGTGAATTCCAGCACTCGGTTCATTTCAGACTTAGGTTCACCAACAGATAAACCACCGATAGAGTAGCCTGGGAAATCCATGCTGACAAGATCTTTGGCACTTTGACGGCGTAAATCTTCAAAGCCAGCCCCTTGAATGATTCCAAATAAACCCTGCGTATCCGGATTAGCATGTGCCTTCAAGCCCCGCTCTGCCCAACGAGACGTACGTTCCACTGATTTTTTTACATAATCGTAGCTTTCATCAAATGGTGGGCATTCGTCAAAGCTCATCATGATGTCCGAGCCTAATTTATTTTGAATATCAATCGCTTTTTCCGGAGACAAGAACATTTTCGATCCATTTAAATGGTTTTTAAAATGTACCCCTTCTTCCACGATATTACGCATATCGGCTAAAGAGAATACTTGGAAACCGCCAGAATCGGTTAGAATCGGTTGATCCCAGTTCATGAATTTGTGCAAGCCGCCTGCTTCTGCCACTAGGTCTTCGCCTGGGCGCAGCCATAGATGGTAGGTATTACTCAAAATAATACCAGCACCCATTTCCTTTAATTCCTCTGGCGACATTGTTTTAACAGTCGCTAATGTACCTACCGGCATAAACATGGGCGTCGGAAATGTGCCATGAGGTGTAATAATTTCACCAAGGCGTGCCCCAGTGTGTTTTTCTTTTTTTATTAAACGATAAGAAATCGCAGGTTGTGTCATTTATCTTCCTACTTTCCTTGATATGTATGGATTTACAACATGTATCATCATACTGGTTTTAAGGTGGTTTTGCAACTTTCTATCACACTCTTTACTTCTCGTTTACCTTTTATGCATCTCTTCAAGACCCTGTCGTAAAACCTAAAGAACGATTCATTTAAATTTTAATAAATACCATTAAGTTTAAATCGAACAGCTTGTTACCTTTTTCATAAACTTGGACGAAATTCAAAAATATTGTATGAGAGCAATTCTCATTTTCATTATCTTAACTCAAAGACTCGCGTAGCAAGTCTCAACAAGCCTTGCTATTGCTCGTTTCAACGGGGATACATAAGAAAACGATTACAAAAAGATGGGTTTTTGGCTGTTATTTCATAAATTCAACTCGATTGTGAAAAGAAAAATATATTCAGAAAGCGTTTACAAAGCATTTATTTTACCCTATGATTAGCTTGTATAAAATATTAAGTAGGAGGAAACAAATGGTTAAATCAACGGAAAAGGCTAAGAAAGAAACAATCAACGTGGAACAAATGATCGACGACTTGGCATCAAAGGGTAACGCCGCATTAAAGACTATGTTGAGCTTCGATCAAGAGCAAGTCGATCACATTGTTCATGAAATGGCCATGGCAGCATTAGACAAACATATGTTATTGGCAAAAATGGCTGTTGAAGAAACAGGTCGCGGGATCGTCGAAGATAAAGCGATCAAAAACATGTATGCTTCAGAGTACATTTGGAACAATATCAAACACGACAAAACCGTAGGCGTTGTTCACGAAGACAAGCAAAGACACTTAATTCAAGTGGCAGAGCCAGTCGGCGTCATTTGCGGGGTAACACCTACGACCAATCCAACTTCAACCACCGTTTTCAAATCCTTAATTGCTATCAAAACACGTAATCCAATTATTTTCGCCTTCCATCCATCTGCACAAAAATGTTCTGCAGAAGCGGCACGCATTGTTCGTGACGCAGCAGTAGCAGCGGGCGCACCGGAAAACTGTATCCAATGGATTGAACAGCCATCCTTAGATGCAACCCAAGGCTTGATGAATCACCCAGGTGTAGCAATCGTCCTTGCGACTGGTGGCGGCGCGATGGTGAAATCCGCTTACTCTACTGGTAAACCTGCTTTAGGAGTAGGACCAGGTAACGTACCCGCTTATATTGAAAAGACAGCGATGATTAAGCGCGCAGTCAATGATTTGTTCTTATCTAAAACCTTCGACAGCGGCATGATTTGTGCTTCTGAACAAGCCGTAATTGTTGATAAAGAAGTCTACGAAGAAGTGAAAAAAGAATTTGAAGCACATCAAGCCTATATCGTGAAAAAATCAGAGCTTAGCAAACTAGAAGCTGTGGTGATGAACGAAGGAAAATATGCGGTAAATCCAGCGATTGTTGGTTTCTCAGCAATTGCAATTGCGGAACAAGCAGGGATTAAAGTGCCAGCAGGTACGAAGATGTTAATTGCTGAATTAGACGGTGTTGGGCCAGATTATCCTTTATCTCGTGAAAAACTATCACCAGTCTTAGCAATGGTGAAATCCACTAGCACCGAACATGGCTTTGACTTATGTGAAGCAATGTTAGACTTAGGTGGTTTAGGCCATACAGCGGTGATTCATTCTGAGGATGAAGATTTACAATTACAATTTGGTATGCGCATGAAGGCTTGCCGTATCTTAGTAAATACCCCATCTTCTGAAGGTGGTATTGGGGATATCTACAACGAATTAGTTCCATCATTAACACTTGGTTGTGGATCATACGGTAAGAATTCAGTTTCTCATAACGTGTCTGCCCTTGATTTGTTGAACGTCAAAACAATCGCGAAACGGAGAAAAAATATGCAATGGTTTAGATTACCACCGAAAGTTTTCTTTGAAAAGAACTCACTATTATACCTAACAAAGATGGAAAATGTTTCACGGGTAATGATCGTCTGTGACCCAGGTATGGTTCAATTCGGTTATGCTGATATCGTGACTGAAGTCTTAAATCGCCGCAGCAACGACGTGAAAGTGGAAGTCTTCTCAGATGTTGAACCGAACCCTTCTACTAATACTGTTTATAAAGGTTTAGAACGCATCGTTGACTTCCAACCAGATACAATCATCGGTCTCGGTGGTGGTTCGGCAATGGATGCGGCTAAGGGAATGTGGATGTTCTACGAGCACCCAGATACTTCCTTCTTTGGCGCGAAACAAAAATTCTTGGATATCCGCAAACGGACATACGGTATTCAAAAACCTGAGAAATCACATCTGGTTTGTATCCCAACCACTTCTGGTACAGGTGCTGAAGTTACACCATTCGCCGTTATCACCGACAGTGAAACACACGTGAAATATCCATTGGCTGATTATGCGTTAACTCCGGATGTGGCAATCATTGACCCACAATTCGTTGTAACTGTTCCGGCTTCTATTACAGCGGATACTGGTATGGATGTATTAACTCACGCAATTGAGTCTTATGTATCTGTAATGGCATCTGACTACACGCGTGGACTAAGCTTGCAAGCGATCAAGATCGTCTTTGACTACTTGGAAACATCCGTGAAAACGGCTGATCCAGAAGCTAGAGAAAAAATGCACAACGCATCTGCTATGGCAGGGATGGCGTTTGCCAATGCCTTCTTGGGAATTTGTCACTCAGTCGCCCATAAGATTGGTGGAGAATATGGCATTCCTCACGGACGGACCAACGCAATTTTATTGCCGCATATCATCCGTTACAATGCCAAAGATCCACAAAAACATGCGATGTTCCCTAAATACGACTTCTTCCGGGCAGATACTGACTACGCTGACATTGCGAAGTTCTTAGGCCTGAAAGGTAATACAACGGCTGAATTGGTTGAAGCATTGATTTCAGCGGTTTACGATCTAGGAGTACGCGTAGGCATCGACATGAATCTGAAAGCACAAGGCGTAACACAGGAAGTCTTAGACTCAACTGTAGACCGCATGGCTGAATTGGCGTACGAAGACCAATGTACAACTGCTAACCCTAAAGAACCACTAATCAGTGAATTGAAAGAGATCATTGTGACCTGCTTCGATTACAAACAGTAAATAAATGCTAACAGACGAGTCACCTTCAAGTTAAGAAGGCTGCTCGTCTGTTTTTTTCGGTATTCGATAATGGAAGAGCCAATTACAATCAATAGAACCACCAACAGACGAACTGCTCAAGACAGTTCGCCTGCGTTCATTTTTAGATTAACTTTCGAGCCTAGACTCAGAAACAATTGAATCATCGGCCCCAACAAAAAGACGGCAAACAACGTGCCCCAGCCAATAAAGCTGCCTAACAAGACACCAGCTAAAACAATCAAGAAATCCAATAGGACTCTTCCCCGCTGCAGTGAAATCTTTAACAAATTACAAACACAAAACATCATCCCTTCTAAAGGTCCTGAACCTAAATCTGCGGATAGATACAGCGCCGTGCCAAGAGCCATCACGACAAAACCGAAAAATGAGGCGATCAGCTGATCCTGCAGCCAGTGAATCGGTTGAATAACCGGCTCGACCCAGCGAATTGTCTCACCGACTAACAAGGTATTAATCACACTGCCAATCCCCAGCATTTTCCGGCTATACAAAAAGCTGATCCCTAAAAATATCAAACTGATAATCTGACTCCAACGACCAAAAGGCAGTGCTGTATGCTGCATCAATCCGACAATCAGCGTACTCACCGAATCCATTCCACAATTAGCAGTGACAATCACTTGAATCCCAATTCCCATCAGCATCGTGCCGATACATACCTGGATAATCCGTCTCACCTTACTCATCGGCTTCCACCATTGTTCTCAACTTTCCGATAAATTCTGCGTGATTCTCACTCATACTTAGCTGTTTTGTATTGATTGGTTCCGAGACAATCTCAATAAATTTCTCAAAGAAATCATTGAAGGCATTAGCTTCTTCCTTGTTAATGGCAATAAAGGCTACCAGCTTAATCGGATAATTGGCCCACATTAAAGGCTCCTGCAGAGTCATAATCGCCACGCCGCTACGTTGTGCTTCCAATTCCACTGAATGGGGCACAGCAATCCCAGAAGGAAAACTGGTAGGTGACATTTTTTCCCGTTTTTCCACCTGCTGCAGAAAAGACTCTTCTACGAACCCTTGATCCACCATACGCTGGCAAAGCTGCTGGCGAATTTCTTCCGGTGATAAAGCCGAGGGATCAATCTGATTGAAAAATAGTTCTGGTAAAATGAAAGAGTCAATCGACTGGTACATCTGCTGCTTCTCCCGTTGCGACTTCAAGGCCTCCATCCGCTTTTCGATCTTTTTCAAATCCTTGGCAGTTAAAAAAGGATGAATGAAGACTGAGCCGGCATGATCAGAAGCGATTTTACGATCAGTTGTCAGCAGTAGGTCACAAGCTCCTAGGTCTGCAGCCTGTCTTTGATCCATTACGATAGTGACACCCTCGCCAAACTTTTCTTGCAGCTGTTCTTTCAAGGTCTCGCCAATGTCATGATAATCATTGACCACCAAACGTATCAAGAACTGGCTGCGATCCTGCTTCTTGGTTTCCAGAAAAGCACCAATATGCAACGCAATAAATGATATTTCATCGTCGTTAAACCAAATAGCCAAGCGTTCTTGAATTCGCGAAGAAATGTAGACAGCCAAATCATAGGTCAAGGGATAGGCGGTCTTGATATCTAACAAACTGCTATTACGAGTAAAGGATTCATAATGAGAGCGGTAATAGAGACTTTGCACGTGAATCGCCAATTTGTTGAAAAAGGCCTCCTCATGCAGTTCAACTAAGTACGTCTGCTCAACCTCTGCTAAAACATCGTGCAAGTTAGTAATAATTTTAGGATCAACAAAAGCAGCCAGATCCTGATTTTTTTGGTTGGTTAGGGTCTCATTTTGCATGCCGATAAAGAGTAAAGATAATTGCTCCAGCTCGGCTTGTGAAAAGTGAATATCGTATTGGTCTGCCAAGGCATCACTAATTTCCTCTGCTAGCAAAAACTCCTTTTCTCCCTGAAGCTTGGAGACAGTGGGTCCTTTGTTTAAACTGTGTCCTTGACGAATGCGTTCGATACTAATCGCATAGTGCAGGACAATATTGTTCAAAGAATACTGATTAATCTGTATCGCGTGAGCTGCCAATACCTGCTGGATGGTCTGCTGCAACTCAGCCAGTGAAATATAGCCGATCATCTGCTGGATGCTGCTTTTTAGTTTCTCTTGCAAATCACTCTCGTTGTACAGTAGCGAAATCAAATAGCGGCGTTTGGCCCGCTCTGGTCCGGTTAATTTGACCAAATCCTGTTCAAAGACGATCTGGATGGCATCATTGGTGATCTCTTTTTTCAGCTGTTGAATATCGTTTTTTAACGTTGATTCAGAGATGAACAGTTTATCAGCCAAGTCGTAGACATCCACCCCCTGAGATGAGTGCTTCAACAGCTCCAAAAAAATCCGGGACTTGCGATCCTCGACACCCTCTTTCGTCAGCTTGACCTCTGGATTGATTTGATAGCCTAAATGACTCGTTACTATCAGGTCTGGCTGTTGCTGGTTAATCTTGGCTGCCCGATTACGAATCGTTCGTGTCGTGCACTGGCAATATTCAGCCAGCTCCTTGGAAGTGACCCACTTAGCCTGCTTTTTGCTCAGAAAATCCACTAGCTCCTGTTCCTTTTCCGTCAGCACATTTTCACCCCCAAGAAAAGTTGATCACGAGGACCAACTTTTCCAGATTTTATAGCTTCTCACCATTAGTGGCAATGACTTCTTTGTACCAGTCAAAGCTGTCCTTTTTAATCCGTTTGCCAGAGCCGTTGCCTTCATTGTCTAAATCGACATAGATGAAGCCGTAGCGTTTTTCCATTTGAGCGGAAGAGCAGCTGATGATATCGATGGGTCCCCATGCACAATAGGCAATCACATCTACCCCGTCATACATTGCGTGTTTCATCTGTGCAATATGCTCGGACAGATAGGAAATGCGGTAATCATCATGCACCTTACCGTCTTCTAGCTTGTCATACATCCCAAAGCCGTTTTCAGCGATAATAATCGACTTGTGGTAGCGATCCCAATATTGTGACAAGGAATTGTACAAGCCTAATGGATCGACCGCCCAGCCCCATGGGTTCGCCTTAAGGTTCGGATTCGGCGTCAGTGATAACAGATTCATATCATTTTTCGAAGAGTCTACCATTTGCGAATAATAGTAGGAAATCGCCAGATAATCCATCGTGTGTTTCTTCAAAATCCGCTTATCTTCTTCGGTGATTTTAAGGTGAACGCCGTTTTCAGCAAAGTAGTTCAATGCGTACTGTGGATACTCGCCCTGGAATTGCACATCGGTATAGAAGTACTGCATCCGATTACGACGCAAAGCCAGATTCACATCTTCTGGTGCGCAAGAGAACGGGTAAGCCGTACAATCTGCCATCATCGTCCCAATCATCAGTTCAGGATTCAGAGACTCGGCATATTCCTTGATCTTGGCACATGCCACAAATTGATGGTGTACCGCTTGGTAACTGGCCTCTAAATAGTTATCGACTGTGTCGTAAGGAATTGCGGTCGAATTGAACGGTTCAAATTGAATCAAATTTACTTGGTTGATCACAATCCAATACTTCACCTTGTCTTGGTAACGCTCGAGGATAACCT
Organism: Enterococcus sp. AZ109; assembly: GCF_051714625.1. Classification (NCBI taxonomy): domain Bacteria; kingdom Bacillati; phylum Bacillota; class Bacilli; order Lactobacillales; family Enterococcaceae; genus Enterococcus; species Enterococcus sp. AZ109. Next base: position 1,563,272 of record NZ_JBIOSF010000001.1, read on the forward strand.
TCGCATATTTTACAAACAAATCAATGACTTTGCGATTGTTCCAGCCACCATAGTTCAAGGTGATCGCCACTGGTGTTTCGTAATGCAGCATGGTAATGATCGGCTCCATACCTAATGAGACAATCTTATCAATTAACCGATCGTAGTAGGCTAGTCCGGCTTCATTAGGCGCTTCTTCGTCGCCGGTCGGGAAAATCCGCGTCCAGTCGATCGAGGTCCGAAAATTCTTAAAGCCCATTTCACTTAGTAATTCTAAATCCTGTTCATACGTGTGGTAAAAGTCGATGCCGTGACGTTTTGGATAATAGCTTTCCTTATCAACCATGTTCGCCTTCACATCAGCTAGTGACATGCCTTTGTGCTGTTCAGCAGCAATTTCGTCATTGGTTTTATCAGGATAATATTTGTGCAAATCGGCTAGACTTACACCTTTGCCATCCACTTGATACGCACCTTCCGCTTGGTTGGCGGCAATCGCGCCGCCCCATAAGAAATCCTTTGGCATTTGATAATTTTTCAAGCTATTTTCCCTCCTATTTTTGACTGAATGCTTCGAATAATCGGACTAAATGTTCCCCAATTAAAATTTCGCTTTGGGCCGTCATTAAGGTATCTTGGGCATGGCAGAACAAGGTGGAATAGCGAATTTGTTCGCCGGATGCTTCCAGCTGCAACGTATCCGTCTGCAAGCCATGAGCCACCACGACTTCCTGACGTGCTTCTTTGACCTCTTTTTTTGCCTTCTCAAAATCCATGTTTTCCAAGCTCTCCAACGCCTGCACTAAGTGATCACGGGCATTGCCGGCGTGAACTAAAATGTTCATGGATAATTGGTTCAGTTGATCGTTTTCTTCTATATAAGTTGTCTTTTCCATAGGGGACCTCCTGCTAGTTGCTCATTTATTATTGGGCTGCTGTTTCCATCTGTGCTTCTTCCAAGGCTTCCTTTTCCTCTTCTTTCACTAATGAATTATCGTAAGCTTTGAAGAACGGTAGGAAAATCAACCAAGTGATAGCGAAGATGGCTGCACATACGACAATTGCTCGCCAATCCTGCGTTGCTAAATAAGACGTAATCGGATAAGGCATGTACCATAATAAGAAGGTTTGAGAAGGTACATTCACTAATCCTAATGACATCGTTACATAGGCAATCGTGGGAACAATGATACTATTAATCCACATCGGTACCATTAAGTACGGATTGAAAGCAATTGGGGCACCAAAGACTAACGGTTCATTAATGTTAAAAATCGACGGGATAATAATCGCTTTTCCGATGGCCTTGAGCTGAGCGGATTTACTTAATAGCAGCATCATAACCGACAGTGCCAAGGTTGTACCAATTCCTCCCATTGAAGAAAAGGCGTAACAAGTCTCTTGGGTAGCAATATTCAAAGCCTGACCACCGTTGGCTACAGCTTCCGCATTGGCAGCTAATCCTGACATGTAAACTGGATATATAACCGGCATCATTACCCAACCAGAAATCCCAAAGGTATATAAAAATACCGGAATGAAGACGGATAAAACAAACCCTGGATAAGATCGTACAATACTTGCCAGCGGACTAAATACCAACAGAATCACATCGAAAAAATCTACTTGAAGCTGGAAGGTAATCAACCAACCGACCAATAAAACGAAGGTAATTGGCAATAAACTGTTGAACCAGCCCACCACAAAATCGGGAATCGGTGTATCTTCATTGAAGAAGGATTTTTTAACCGCTAAATTCATGACAAAGGACACAAACAAGCCAGTTACAATGGATAAGAACATCCCAGTTGAGCCAAAGCGAGAAAGAATAAAGATCGCCTCACCCTCTTCAGTCATGGTTGGGAACAAAAGCATCATGAATAATACCAAAGAAGTAGCTCCTGAAATTAACTTCTGACCACCATGTCCTTTTTTCTCCATTAGATAGTAAGGAATCAAGAAGGCTACCACCAGCCCATACATTCCGAATGAGAAGCTGCTGATCATGGAGAAATCCGGCATGCCGCTGAAAATGTTGCCTAACAAGGAAACCACCGTTACTAATGAACCAACAAATACTAACGGTAACGCAATCATGATGGAATCCTGAATCGCTGAGATCCACGGATTCTTAACTACTTTATTTACTTTTGGAGCAAACGTATCTGTCATAAAATGCATAATTTTATCCATTAGCTAGTCCTCCAAACTTAAGATTAAATCTAAGGCTTTCTCACCGTTTAATGCACCGTAAACCTTCTGAGGAATGACTGCTGCTTTCACAGCTTTGTCCTTCGTCTGCTCTTGAATGTCATTTAACATGTAAGACAAATGCGGACCAATTAACAAGTAATCGATATCATTAATCCGATCATCCAGCTGGGACTCGCTGGCAGCTTTCACAGTGACACTCACGCCCCGTTTTTTTGCTGCTTTCCTAATTGCTGCTGCCATAAACCCACTTGAAGCACCTGAACCACATATCAGTAAGATATTTTTCATTTCCTCCACCACTTTCCTTTATTTATATTCTCATTATAGGAAGTCTGCTGGTTCGTCACAAACTGACTTTTTTCCTAAGATTAGGAAAGCACGAAAAAGAGGTTATGATAGAAGTGTTCAGCTCCGAAAAAGAGCTGCTTAAGTTACACCGATTATGCGGTTTTCAGTGGCTGTGATGTTTTATGTCACAGCCAAATAGTATCAAGCTATTCGGAGAATTACTTACATAAGATCAAAAACCTTCACGACATCGTTAAGACAATGATCATTTCACCTGCTGGTTCTCGGAAGAACTCATACATCGTCGTTGATCCTATTGATAAGCAATCCCAGTACGCTTCAATAAGACATTATGTCACGTTCAAATTAACGAAGATTTTCCGTTTTACAAGTCAAAGTCTGCAAAATAACCCTCCCGTGATTAAATAACGTTGAAAACTGGAAAAACATATTACACCAGTACACCTTTTAGAGTCTTTCAAAAACGTATTGATATCTTTTTTATCTACTTTGAGACTAAATCGCTAACTTTTTTTACCCCCCTCTAACGTGCACCCTTAAAAATCAAAAACATTGATCTATCAACATTCTCCCATTTTTAACGTGCACGTTAGAGGGGTCTTTTGCACGTTAGCGATTTTGTCTTTTCTTGAAAAATGATTTATCTTTTAGTCAACGGCCGAAGATAGAAAACAACTCATAAAAAATCAAAAATATAATCATAAAAAATCGATCGATTGAAAATAACAACTAGAAAGTAGGAATTACTATGTCACAACAACCATTTACTGACTATCAAATCTTCAATCTCACTCGCGAAACACTTGAACAGCGTATCGGCGAATACTATGACGAAACACAAGATGGTGCCACTACCATCAAATTATTGCTGGCTTTACGGGTTCGCTACCAGCTAGGTGCAGAAGAATTTGCATTGGTCTTGCAAGATTTAGTGAAGTACCTATTTACACGAACTAAAGCGACCAGAACTATGAAACGATTCTTTTATTATTTCGCAGAATATTTTGACACTGCCGAATGGAAAAAATTGTGCTTAAGGGTTTTCCCGATTCGCAATTTCATCGAAAGAGCCAAGTCCATCGCTAGCTCACTCATTGCTCAATTCCGTCCGTCTGAAACAGCGGTACCTTGAGACTGCTAACACATTGTCCTGTCCCTCTATGCTAAAAACCTACGAAAGGAGTTATCAAAATGATCAAATTAGTTGGAACATTTCTTAACGATGCTGGAAAGAAACATAACTTAATAATGAAAGACCCGAATACTGACTTGAGTCCCGAAGTAGTCAAAGAAAATTTAGAACTACTAACCACCTTAGATCTGTTTGAAAAAGACGGCGTGGCTTTGTTTCAAGAAATAGTTAGTGCGAAATATGTCGAAACGATTGAAACACCGATTTTCGAAAAGGAGGAATTTTTCGGTGATGCCAGCGAACCCGTTACTTTGAATCAATCGTTATTGAATCGCATGCCAGTCGCCGAGCAAGTGAAAGTACCGGAAGAAAAGAAAGTCGAGGCAGTAGATAATCAACAGAAATTAGAAGAAATGAAAACACAAAGCAGTTACCGTGAATTGCCACCCGTACCACCGGTTTCCCTTAAGAAACCAAAAGAAGAAGTTTCAGAGGTACCTGCAGAAACACCTGAAGAAGAAACGAAACTAAAACCAAAACCGTACAACTTGATCTCACAACTGATCCGCAGAAAAAATCGACGAAAAGCGCAGGAAAAACAGAAGAAAAATCTCAATTAAGCCGCCCACAATTGCATGAATCGCTTCACACAAAACAAACCACCGGCAAAGGTTGGGCACTTTGCAGATGGTTGCTTCGTTCATTGACAATCGAAAAAAAGCAAGAGAAGCTTTATTAGATTCCCTTGCCAATTGGTTTAAATTTCTTCTGGATCAATTTCCGGTGCTTTGTGGAATTTGATTAATTCATTAATGATAATTGGAACAAGTGATAAGACAATGGCTACCATCCAATGGGTCAATCCGATGGACACCAGGTTGAACAACCCTTGTGTCACTGGTACTAACGCAATCACCGTAGTAATAGCAATGGCTAGGAAGGCCATTTGTGCCAATGATTTGTTCGTTAATAAGTTTACTTGGAAAATCGATTTACTGCTGCGGACATTAAAGACATGCAGAATCGATGAGTAAGCCAACACTAGAAAGGCTACGGTTTGACCAACTTCAATACTTGGTGCCACCCAATGGCTGACATTGTTGACAAAAGCACCCACGTAAAAGCCGATTAAGGTTACGATGGTAAAGATACCGGCATTCAACGCAATCTTTTGCCATAAGCCACGAGCGAAAATTCCTTCATCATGAGGAATTGGTTTTTCGTCCATGATCCCTTTTTCAGCAGGTTCACGACCTAAGGCAAAACCGGGCAGTCCGTCAGCCACCACGTTTACATACAATAGCTGAACAGCGGTAAATGGGGCACCCCAGCCTAACAGCATGGCAATCAACACGATGAATATCTCTGAAATGTTACAGCTTAATAGGAAGTTAATTGCTTTACGAATGTTCTGATAGACCGAACGGCCACGAGCTACTGCATCGACAATCGTCGCAAAGTTGTCATCGGTTAAAACCATATCAGCAGCACCTTTGGCTACATCGGTACCAGTGATTCCCATAGCAGCTCCGACATCACTGGCTTTTAGTGCGGGAGCATCATTGACCCCATCACCAGTCATAGCAACTACGGCACCACTTCTCTGCCAAGCTTTTACAATTCGAATCTTGTCTTCTGGTGTTACTCGGGCATAAACGGATAAATCTCGGACTTGTTCATCCAACTCTTCGTCAGACATTTTTTTAAGCTGAGCGCCGGAAATAGCTTCCTTGCGGGATGCCATAATACCTAATTCTTTGGCAATGGCTCCAGCAGTAACCACATGGTCTCCGGTGATCATAACCGTCTTGATTCCGGCTTTTTTCGCTCGCGCAATGGCTGATTTAGATTCAGGACGTGGTGGATCGATCATCCCGATTAGCCCTAACAAATGCAGATTTTTTTCCAACGCTTCAGAAGTAATCTCTTTTGGTTCTTCCTCATGAATGGCATAACCGACAGCGATCACCCGTAAAGCTTTTTTACCAAAACGATCATTTACTACAGCGGCTTGATCGACATCACCATAGTGGAATTTAGGCAACAGAACATCGAAAGCACCTTTGGTAACTGACATGTATTTCTTCCCGCGTTTATGTACGGTCGTCATCATTTTCCGATCAGAATCGAAAGGAATTTCACCAATCCGAGGGTATTTTTCTTCCAGCTCTGCTTTAGTATGATAGTTTTCTTCAACAGCTCGAACAATCGCAGCTTCCGTTGGATTTCCTTTAATGACTAATTCGTTGTCTTCTTTTTCTACAATAACATCACTGTTAAGAGCGGCGATACTTAGCACTTCCATCGCTTCGTCAGTCATTCCTTCTTCGGTATCAACCACGGAATCTCCGCGAGTCCATACGCGACGGACACGCATTCTATTTTGGGTTAAAGTACCGGTCTTATCAGACAAAATGACATCGGCAGAGCCTAATGTTTCAACGGCGGGTAATTTTCGAATGATGGCATTTTTCTTGGCCATTTTTTGAACCCCGTAAGCAAGGGTCAAGGTGACAATAACTGTTAGTGTTTCAGGTACAGCGGCAACCGCTAGTGATACTGAGGTGATGAACATCTCAAGGACTGGTTCTCCTTGTAATTCACCAATAACGAAGACTAGTGCTGCTGCCATTAAAGCGATGATACTGATGCGTTTTCCTAGTTGATTTAGACGTTTCTGTAATGGGGTTTTTTGGGCGTGATCTTGATTTAGCAGATCTGCGATTTTCCCCATCTCAGTCTGCATGCCGGTTGCGGTAACAACTGCTTTACCTCGGCCATTTACCACGGTTGATCCTTTATAAATCATGTTTAGACGATCACCCAAAGAATCATCTTCTTGGGTTTCATACATGGCGTCTTTCATAACCGGTTCACTTTCACCTGTTAGTCCCGATTCTTCTACTCTTAGTTGGGAATCTTCGACGATGCGGGCATCCGCCGTGATCAATGCGCCCGATTCCAATAGAACAACATCTCCTGGTACAAGTTCTTCTGCATCAATTTCTTCTACTTTTCCATTACGTAAGACTTGCGAGGTCTGTTTGTTCATATCTTGTAAAGAAGATAGGGCTTTTTCTGCGTTTCCTTCTTGGACAATCGACAATACGGCATTGATTACAACAATAGCTATAATTAAGAAACTTTCAAAATAATCCCCGTGATCTGTGGCAATTGCTGTATACAACGAAATGACTGCAGCTACTAGTAAAATAATGGTCGTGAAGTCGGACAAGCTACGGAAAAACTTTTTGGCAACCGATTCTTTTTTGGCCTCCTCAAACTTATTTTTTCCGTTATTTTTAAGTCTTTCTTCAGCCTCTTGTACGGAAAGACCGTTATCAAAATCAGTAGTGAATTCCATCTTTATCTCTTCAATCGTTTTCTTGTATGGTTCCATCCTATTCCTCCTTCATGTTATAAAAAACTACTCTCTCTATTTACTATAACATGATTTTTAACGATAACTCAAAGGATTCAACTTGAAAAATGGTCAAAAATAAACAAACCAATTTTTTAAAATAATTTAGTGTAAACGCTTTCCAAAAAGATAAATATATGCTATTATATGGGTGTAAGGAAGGAGGACATTTGTTAATCGGAGAATTTCTCGATAGTTAGTAGAAGAAATATAAACAATAAAGTTGTAAGTAGTACAAGATTCACCAATGAAGCAGTAAAAGAAGTATGTGTAGAGTATTTCCTTTATAAATAGTGAATGCGTATCAGCAGTTGAGTAAAAGAATCAAGATAAAGTAATACAGATACGTAAGAAATAGCGATTTCGTAAAACTGAATAGTGTGAAAAAAGTAATATAAGCAAGATTTATGTTTATCATCAAGAAATTCAAATAGATACTTTACATGTATTTGCAGTAAAGAATAAAAGCAACATCCGATTAATAAATCCTTCCGAGTTAACACCAAGCCAGGCTTATCGAGAGCCTGGCTTTTTTTATTGTTAGTTATCGGTAGAAGCTCAACAATAAACCTGTAGCCAGCCAGATGAAAATGAATAACAATGCCCAACCAACCCCTGCAACGATATAAGGAAGATAGCGATTCTTGTACTTCTTCTCACTTCTTTTCACATAGAAATAGGTCAATGGGATTAAGTTAGTAAATAAGCAGCAAGCGATAAGAAATAGGTTGGGAAACGAATTCTGACTCTGATACAAAAGCAAAAATTGGCGAAAAAGTAAAAACAGATTGGCTACTACGGGAATGACGAACAATACGACGGTTCTGCTAAGTAAGGTTTTTCTACGAATGTCTTTCACGATGGCTGATTCCTCCAATAGTATATTGTCTAAAGATAAGTCGAACAATCGTGCCAAACGAATCAAGCTGTCGATATCTGGAGTGGTTCTGCCTGTTTCCCAGTTGGAGATGGTCTTCTTGGAAACAAATATTTTTTCTGCCAGCTGCTCTTGCGTTAACTTATGCTTTGTTCTGTTGTCTTTGATCATTTGGTTGATTTCCACTTATCTTCACCTACAATATAGTATTATGAAACGAGTTCCTCTACCCAATCTATTTCTTTTTGAGCAAAATGTCGAGAGTAAATCCTTTCTACTTATTGATAATACAGGATTTCAGGAGAATTATTCACGACTTTCTTGTATTTGGTTAGAATTCTTGCCCCTTTTACCAAAAGGCAAACTATCCTAAATGCGGCAATTGTTTTGCCATAAAAATTTAAAAGACTGCTGAAACTTTACCCTCAGCAGTCTTCCTTAAAGTATTAAATTTTTACGTCTGATAAAGCTGGATAGCAATGTCAACGCCGTCTTGCTCCCAAAGCTGAACAAGTTTACGTTGCCTTTTCTGATTACAACGTATTTCCACCATCGACACTAATCACCGCACCAGTCATATAGCTGGAATTTTCTGAAGCTAGCAATGAAACCATTCCGACAATTTCGCTGGTGTCGCCCATTTTAGCGGGACCCAATAAAGCAACCGATGGTTTTGGCTGTTGATATTGGTGTTCTTGCATATATTGCCCAACCTTCATGGTCATTGGTGTAATGAATCCCCCAGGGCATAGACAGTTCACCCGTACATCGTAACGGGCATATTCCATAGCAGCTACTTTACTCATACCGACTACACCATGTTTGGTAGCAGAATATACGCCAAAACCAGTCTCTGGTCGAATGCCAGAAGAAGATCCAGTATTCAAGATATGACCATAACCTTGGTTTTTCATCACCTTCAATACATGCTTCATCCCAAAGAAACAAGCTTTGAAGTTAGAGTGCAGGACATAATCCATGTCTTCTTCTGTTAAATCATCAAAATCCTTTGGCATATGGAGAACGCCTTGATTGTTAAAGAAGAAATCGATTTTGCTATATTTGTCCATGGTAAATTTGACCAGCGCTTCTACTTCCGCTTCTTTACCCATATCGGTTAAAACAAAGTCGACAGCTTCATGGACTTCTTTACATAGTCCTAAGGTTGTTTCCCCCTCTGCTTCATTCCAATCTGCCAACACTAACGCAAAACCATCTTCCGCTAAGCGAACAGCACTTGCCCGTCCGATTCCTGTAGCTGCCCCACTAACAATTGCAATTTTTCTTTCCATTCTTTATTCTCCCTTCTATTAAATACTGCGTGCTAATTCCGCACCTTCTGCAGTTGCTTCCAATGCACGACGAGGTTTCAAGGCATCGCCGATCACGTAATAGTCTAAGCCTTGTGCCTGACAGTAATCAGCGATTTCGTCAAAGCTGCGACTCTTAGAACCAATCGCTACTACTACATGGTCGCTCACCAATGTTTCTTCAGCACCGTCTTTCATAACCTGTACGCCTTCGTCAGTAATCGCTAAACAGGTCGTTTCCGTCATAGTCACTACATTATCCGCATACAAATGCTCCATAACTGTAATTTTTCTGGTTGAGCCTAAGTCCTTGGCAATCGTATCCGTCATTTCAATCACGGTAACTTCACCACCCGTTTCAGCCACTGTTTCGGCAACTTCTAGGCCTACCAATCCACCACCAATGACGACCGTTTTACCGGCTAAATGCGGTTTGTTTTGTAGAATTTCTACATAGTTGTACACATTTTTACCTTCAATGCCTGGAATTGCTGGCATCAACGGCTGCGCGCCAATTGCATTAATGACTACATCTGGTTTAAGTTCAGCTAACAGATCGGTTGTTACTGGCGTGTCCAGTCGAACTTCAACGCCGGCACGCTGCATCTGTTCACCCTTGGATACTGCCGCATCTTTCATTTCCTGTTTACGTGGTGCCATCCCGGCCAGCAGGAATTGTCCTCCTAATTGGCTAGCTGCCTCAGCTACTGTCACGTCAAATCCCCGTTCCTGCAAGGTCGTTGCGACTTCCATGCCGGCCATTCCACCGCCAGCTACCAATACTTTTTTCTTCTCATCTGTCGGAAGCAGCTGGTATTCCCGTTCTTTACCCACCGCTGGATTTCTCAAACAGGTAATATGAGGAATATCGGCTCTTTCACAGGCATCATAGCAACCTTGATTACAGCCGACACAATAAACAATATCCTCCAGTTTTCCAGCCTGAGCCTTGTTTAGAAATTCAGGATCAGATAGCTGAGCTCGACCAATGCCAATTAGATCCACCTTATCGGCAGCTAAAATCTCTTCCGCCAATGCTGGATAATTCACCCGACCAACACCCATTGTGATAATGCCAGTTTCTTCTTTAATACGAGCTGCATTGTCAATATTGAAACCAAATGGAATATCGATCGGTGGAACTTCGTATTTAAGACCGCTGGAAATAATGTTGCCCCGGGATACATCGGCTACATCCACACCGCGTTCCTTCGCCCATTTGACAAATTGGATTACCTCTTCAATCGTTAACCCATTTTCTAAATAGTCATCGTGCGCATCAATCCGCATAAACAAAGGCATCGTATCAGGTAATGCCGAACGAACCGCTTCAATCACGGCTAATGGGAAGCGTGCCCGATTTTCCAAACTTCCGCCGTATTCATCGGTCCGTCGATTGATTCCGCCAGATAAGAAGGAATGCAAAATATAGTTATGGCCTAAATGGATTTCAACACAATCAAAGTCGGCTTCCACCGCACGGCGAGCGGCTTCACGGTAACAGTCAATTAATTCTAAAATCAATTCCTTGCTGGCTCCTGGGATGGTAAATTCCGGAGACACTGGCATGTCGCTAGCTACGATTACTTGGGACGTTGGGTCAGCAGCCACGGCAATACTCCCTTGCCACAATTGAACACCAGCTTTCCCACCGTATTCGTGAATCGCAGCAGTTAACTCCTTCATTCCAGGAATAAAGCGATCCTCTGCCAAAGATAGATAGTGACTTGGAATCGATCCGGCATGTACGCCGGTAACTTCTACCATATTTAAGGCTGAACCACCTTTAACCCGAGCTATATGAAAATCAATCAATTGCTGCGTGACGGCATTGTCTTTGGGAAATTTGGTTCCCATTGCGGGCATGATGGCGCGATTTTTTAAGGTCAATTGTCGAATAGTGACCGGCGAAAATAATGTTGGAAACATAGTACCCCTCCTAGTTTGTGAATTATTCAACAATATTTTCTCACATCTATTGTTGTAATTCTGGACAAAAAATGAGGTTTCATTTTCAAAATACTAGTCATTATATAAAAAAGCGTTATCATTTATGGTATTCTTGGTTTGAGAGGAGGCTACAGCATGCGCGATTACAAAAATATTCACACGTATTCTTTAGCTGAGTATCATCAACAAAACATTCATCCTGTCTCTTTTGAGTCCGCTAAAAAATGCTTAGTTCATTCCGAAGAATTACATGCTCACGATTATATTGAAATGATCTATATTCTTAACGGGCAAGGGTATTTAAACGTGAATGGCCGAAAGTATCCCTTTGAAACTGGATCGTTGATTCGCTTGTTTTCTTTTCATATTCACGGACTTGAAAAGCATGCTGAAACCGTTGAGTATGTTTATTGCCGCTTCCCGCTTTCGGTTTTGATGTACGTGGATGTAGATTTGTCGAAGCGTTACAGCAGCTATTATATCTTGGAAAATTTACCGCCGATCGTGACGATCGCTCCAGCTAACCAAGCCAAGGTGCAGCAATCTTTCAGTGAGATTCTGGAAGAAAAGGAGCAGCAAGATATTTATTGCGACAATTTGATTATCGCAGAATTGACCAAGCTTTCTTTGTATTTCGAACGAGCTTCTCAACAGGCGGAAAAGTTAGCTCCAGAACAAACACCGATCTGGCAAGCTTTACAGTATATGCATCTGTACTTTAATCAGGCGTTAACAGCTAAAACAGTTGCCGAAAAATTCCAGCTATCGGTGGCCCAGTTGAACCATCAGCTCTATCAAAAAACCGGGACAAACTTCATGGGAAATTTGCACGAGATTCGAATTCGCAATGCCTGTGCTATGATGCCTTTTAGCGAATTATCGATTGCTTATATTCAGCGCTATGTGGGGTATCAGTCATCTGCTACCTTCTACCGTGTGTTTAAGAAACTTAAAGGAACTACCCCTGAAGCTTATCGGAAAAATAATTTGCCGCAGGAAACCACCATTCATGATAAGGCCGACACAGTTTGGCGAATTATTTTGTTTGTGGCGGAGCATTTTAAGGAAAACATTCGGCTGGATGATGCCGCCAAGCGTCTGTTCTTAAGTCCTCATACCATTAAGCAAACTCTACAGGCGGATCTGTCTATCAGCTTTGCTGAACTACTTGTCAACATCCGTATGGCTTATGCTACTTCCTTAATCAAGGCTACAAAATTAGAAATTGCTTATATCGCTGCCTACGTAGGATATGATTCTTTGCGGAGCTTTAATCGGCACTTTAAAGAATATTTAGGTGTTACACCACGGGAGTATCGTTTAGAGGAGAAAGAAAAAACGTAGAACCTAAGAGGCGGTTCTACGTTTTAAATAATTGTCTTACAAATACCACAGCAGATAAATCAGCAGTATTTCTATTTACGATTAGGTTCGACTTCCTTGCAGCATATAGTTCTTCATTAATAGTTAAAAGAACTAACCTGCCCCACTTCTTCAAACCCTGCCATGCGACCTTCACCCTCAAATATTGTTTTACCTCGTTCATACAAACGGATGCTCAAATTTGTGTTGGCATTTTCACGTATAATTCGGTTCATCGCCCCTTGGCTGGGAGCCATCAACTCGTGCCCAGCTTGACTATCAACCGCTAGTTCTAACACTAAATTTTTTTGTTTAAGCCGAATAACTAATTGACCTTTTTCTCGAGTGATGGACTCCACTTTCCCACCATGATAAGTCGCAATTCGGTATTCCTTCCCATCGATGACCACCACGCAAATCAAGCCTAGAAACTCAAACCCAACAAAGGGAATATCGGCCAGTGAAAAGAAAAACTGAACATCCTGCTGTTGAAATTCATTGGATTGCGACCAAATGTAGGCTTTAGGAAATGAGGTTCCCCAATCTTTTTCAATATAACCGGTTCCGCTAGAGAAATCGATTGCTTGCCCATTCCAGTTAAGGTTACCCTGAAGCGAATGAGTCATACTTAAAATCCCATGGTAACATTCCATAAAGCTTAAGTAAGAAAAAGGCCCCATAATGCTTGGCGAAAATTTGCTGCGTTGGATGGGAGCCCATGGACCGTAAGTAATTTGACCAGAAATAGACAAGTTTTCCTGCTCATCCTGAATATCCAGCAAAATCCCCTCTTCGCTAAACACATTATTTCCAATCCGCACATAAAAACGGTCTGCTTCAGCAAAAAATTCACTTTCGTCAAACTGAATCATATGGGAATTTTCGTCGTGGATGATTTGGATAAAGGGTTGTCTGCTTCCGTCCTTCTCAAGCGAAATTCCTGGAATAAATGCATAGGTATGTTGGTCTATTTGGTGCTTTAGGTACCAGCCTTCAAAGAAAGACTGCTGCTTTTTTTCTCCGTGATAATAAATATCGGTGGTTATTGCCATGCCACTTTCATCCTTTCAACTAAACGTTTTCGTATAAGTTTATTATACGGAACTGCGGGAAAAGTAGCGAAGGATCGGCTTTTTTGAAGCACAAAAAAAAGACCGTGGCTTTGACATAAAACGTCACAGCCACTGAAAACCGAATAATCGGTGTGACTGAAGTAGCTCTTTTACGAAATAAGCCGCATAATCGCAAAAATATGAGAAGCTATTTTCGGATTATGCGGCTTATTTCTCGGAGCTGAACACTTCTGTCACAACCTCGGTCTAGCTATCTTAATTCCTGAACGTCAGTAACCTACTTCACAAACATGGCATCGCCGAAACTAAAGAAGCGGTAGCGCTCTTCAATCGCATGATGGTAAGCGGCTAAGGTCTCTTCACGACCCGCAAACGCACTCACCAGCATCACTAAGGTTGATTTTGGCAGATGGAAATTAGTTGAAAAGGCTTGGACGATTTTGAATTCATAGCCTGGGGTAATAAAGATATCAGTCCAACCGCTATCCGCTTTAATTTCACCATTAAATTTGGTACCGATTGTTTCTAAGGTGCGGATCGAAGTGGTGCCCACAGCAACGATCTTGCCACCATTTTCTCGTATCGCATTCAACTGGTCAGCAGCCTCTTGAGTTAGACGATAAAATTCACTGTGCATCTCGTGCTCGGCGATATTATCCACACTAACTGGACGGAAAGTACCTAGACCGACATGCAACGTTAGATAAACTAGCTTAATACCTTTTGCTTCAATCGCTTGCAACAATTCTGGCGTGAAGTGCAAGCCAGCAGTCGGTGCGGCAGCTGAGCCATTTTCCTTGGCATAAACCGTCTGGTAACGATCCGGATCTTCTAAGCGCTCCTTGATGTAAGGAGGTAAAGGCATCTCTCCTAATGATTCTAGGTTTTCCAAGAAAATGCCTTCATAGTGAAATTCGACAATCCGGCCACCATGCTCCAATTCTTCTTTTACGACAGCCTTCAAGCGACCATCGCCAAAGACAATCTTGGTGCCGACTTTTGCCCGGCGAGCGGGTTTAATTAGGGTTTCCCATTCGTCTGCTTGCGTATTATTTAATAGCAGAACTTCTAAATGGCCCCCCGTTTCGGGCTTTTCACCATATAAACGCGCAGGCAAGACCCGGGTATCGTTCATCACTAAGGCATCCCCAGGAGCTAGTTCATCAATAATATCATGGAAATGCTTGTCTTCAATCGCACCGGTTTGACGATCTAAGATTAATAATCGGGAGCTATCGCGTTGGGACAGTGGGGTTTGGGCGATCAATTCTTCTGGTAAATCAAAATCAAAATCTTCAGTTGTTAACATAATTTTCTTCCTTTATTTCTATTATATAGTTCATTTACTTGCTGCATATTCTCTTGCAGCTCATCCTTGGCTATTCTAACACGGAGGCTGATTAATGGAAAGCAGGTTCCTTTGTCTTTTAATTAAAACGGGTTATACTTATAAAAAGTAAGGAGTGAGGTTCATGACCTATTATCATCATGTTTCACTATTAACTAGACATCGAGAAGAAAATGTAACTTTTTATACGAAATTACTGGGGCTGCGCTTTGTTAAAAATACGGTTAATCAAGACAACCACCGCATGCTGCATTATTATTATGGCGATTATCAAGGCTCTCCTGGTTCAGTGATTACTTTTTTTGTGGTACCTAAACTAGGCCACCGTTACGACAACAATCATTATTTAGCCGAAGTAGAATGGAATCTGCCACAAGGAAGCGTCACTTATTGGAAGGAACGACTTCAACAAGCAGACATTCCGTTTACTGAAAAAGAGCGGCAGCTGATTTTTCACGACCCAGATGGGGTAGAGCTGATTTTTACCGAAACAGATCAGCCACCTTTGGCAGACGATCATCAAGCGGCATCAGAAGTTCCTGGCGCTAAACAATTACTAGGTTTGCGCTCGATTCATTTCCATGTACCTGATCCAGTCAAAACCAGTGAATTTTTCCAACAACTGCTAGGCTGGCAAACTAGCAATGGTCTGATTCAGCTAAGCCCACAGGAATTCGTGAAAATTTCCGCTTCGGAATCCACTGACAAAACTCACATGGGTCGAGGTAGCATTGACCATGTAGCCTTTGCAGTGAAAGACGACCAAGCGCTAAGCGACTTACACCGAAAAGCCCAAGAACAGCATTGGCAGATTGAAAAAATCGTTTCCCGCGGCTATTTCAAAAGTCTGTACATTCGTGAACCTGGCGGCATTCGAGTTGAGTTTGCTACGATGGGACCAGGCTTTACCATCGACGAAGAGTTAGCCCATCTAGGAGAAAGCTTTGCTTTGCCACCCTTTTTAGCAGACCAGCGCAAAGAGATCGAAAATCACCTTTACCCCGAAAGTTAGTCAACATTCTACAATTATCCATATTTAATGGGTAATTGTTTTTTTATTTTCCAATGCACCTTCCCGATAACTTTTGCCCAATTAGCCTTCGCTATAAATTATCATCTCGACAAAAATTAGATTCATTTGTTATTTTTTAATGTGTTTTTCCGATTACAAATCGCAACTTCAAACGATATTTTTCGATCCTAATTTGTTTTTTCTCTTTATTTATTGCATACTAGTTATATCAGTAATAACTAAAAGGACATAAAGGTGGAGTATTATGATTGAATTTGATAACGTGTCAAAAATATACCCTGGCAATAAAATGGCTGTGGAAAACATCAACCTTTCTTTCAATAAAGGTGAATTCATTTGCTTAATTGGAACCAGCGGAAGCGGAAAAACAACCACTATGCGGATGATTAATCGCATGATTGACCCCACAGAAGGTACCGTCAAAATCGACGGTGAGGACATTCAACAGATTAATCCAGTTGAATTGCGGCGCCAAATTGGTTATGTGATTCAAAACATCGGATTAATGCCCCATATGACCATTCGTGAAAATATTACCCTCGTACAAAAGCTTTTGAAAGTAGATCAAAATAAACGCGACAAGACCGCTGAACGTATGATTGATTTAGTCGAGTTGCCTAGAGACATGTTAGATCGCTACCCCCATGAACTATCAGGCGGACAGCAACAACGGATTGGTGTTGTGCGTGCCTTAGCCGCTGACCAAGACATTATCCTAATGGATGAACCCTTTGGTGCCTTAGATCCGATTACCCGGGATTCATTACAGGATTTGGTAAAGGATCTACAAGAACGCTTAGGAAAAACCATCGTCTTTGTTACCCATGATATGGATGAAGCGCTAAAATTAGCAAACCGCATAGCCATTATGGACAGCGGCCACGTGATCCAGTTTGATACGCCTGAAAACATTCTACGCGAGCCTGCCAATGATTTCGTTGAGGAACTATTAGGAGAAGATCGCCTGTTGCAGGCAAAATCCGATACCACTACAGTTGGTGAAATTATGATGCACACTGCCGTTTCCATTACACCGGAAAAGAGCTTGCAAAGCGCGGTACGTCTAATGCGAGAAAAACGAGTAGATACGCTATTAGTCGTTGACGACAGCAACACCTTAAAAGGCTTTGTAGACGTGGAAACAATTGAAATGGAACGTCGCCGTGGAACAGCAACTAGCGTGGGTGATGTTTTAAACACCAAGGTTTTCTATGTAAAAGAATCAGCCTTGTTACGAGATAGCTTACAACGTATTTTGAAACGCGGTGTGAAATATGTGCCAGTAGTAGATGATAATAAACATTTAGTCGGTATTTTAACACGGGTTTCTTTGGTAGATATCGTTTACGATGCCCTTTGGGGTGAGGAAGATACAGTGATTAGTGCCAATGGAGCGATTACTGGTACGAATGGGGAGGCGTAAGTATGCAGCAATTCATTAACGAATACGGCGGACAAATCCTCACCAAAAGCGCTGAACATATTTATATCTCAGCCTTTGCCTTGATTCTTGGGATTTTGTTTGCAGTTCCGCTAGGCATCTTGCTTACCCGCTTACCTCGAGTAGCAAATGTCATCATTGGAATTGCCAGTGTCCTGCAAACGGTTCCTTCATTAGCCTTGTTGGCTCTAATGATCCCATTCTTTGGGGTTGGGAAAGTCCCAGCGATTATCGCGCTATTCATTTATTCTTTATTGCCAATTTTACGGAATACTTATATTGGGATGCGAAATGTGGACAGCAACTACCGCGATGTAGCTCAAGGTATGGGCATGACCAATATGCAGTCAATTATTTCAGTTGAAGTTCCAATTGCTATTCCTACCATTATGGCGGGGATTCGTTTAGGAGCGGTTTATGTAGTTGCTTGGGCAACATTAGCTTCTTACATCGGTGCCGGAGGGTTAGGCGATTTGATCTTTAGTGGCTTGAACAATTTCCAACCGCCATTGATTTTTGCCGGAACTATTCCTGTCATTATTATCGCATTATTATCGGACTTCTTGTTGGGCTTATTGGAAGATAAATTAACCCCAAAAGCACTGCGAAAGGAGGTGGAATAGTTCATGAAAAAAGCCAAATTACTTATTTTAGGACTTGCCTTATTTGTTCTAAGCAGTTGTTCCTTCCCTGGATTATCCTCTAATGACAATGAAGATACAGTGGGAATTACCGGCGGCGTAACCACCGAAGCTCAAATTTTAGGTGGGATCGTGGCCGAGATGGTGGAACATTATACAGATTTAAATACGACGGTCATTAATAATTTAGCGACTACTACGATTAATCATCAAGCCATGATGAACGGTAATGCGTCCATTTCAGCAGCTCGTTATACGGGGACAGACGTAACAGCTACCCTAGGATTACCTGCTGAAAATGATCCAGATAAAGCCTTCGAGTTGGTTAGTAAGGAGTTTCAAAAACGTTACCAGCAAACTTGGTTCCCATCATTTGGTTTTGACAATACTTATGTTTTCTTAGTACGAAAAGACACGGCTGAAAAATACAACTTAACGAAGGTCAGCGATTTGCAGGATGTTGCCGGTGAATTAACTGCAGGGGTCGATACTGCTTGGATCACTCGTGAAGGCGATGGCTACGACGGCTTTAAGGAAATGTATGGCTTTGAGTTTTCTTCAATTTTACCAATGCAAATCGGGTTAGTTTACGATGCAGTCGATGCTGGGCGGATGGATATTGTTCTCGGGTATTCCACCGACGGACGAATTGCCAGCTACGACTTAGTGATGTTGGAAGATGACCTGCACTTCTTCCCCCCTTACGATGCCGCATCTGTAGCATCCAATGAAGTTCTCGATAAAAATCCCGAACTCCGTGAAATCTTAGGAAAACTAGCCGGAACCATAGATACAGAACAAATGCAAAAATTAAACTATCGTGCCGACAATGATTTGGTGGAACCTTCAGTGGTAGCCAAAGAATTTTTAGAAGAGCACAACTACTTTGAAGGAGAGTGAGCGTAATGGAAAACATGAATACATTTCAACAATTCATTGAGTATTTTCAAGTGAATGGCACTTATGTCTTCTCACAATTCTATCGCCACTTCTTGATTTCAATTTATGGCGTGCTGTTTGCGGCAATTGTGGGAATTCCAGTGGGGATCTTTATTTCCAAACATTACAAGCTAGCCAACTGGGTGATTCGGATTGCGAACATTATCCAAACAATCCCTTCGCTAGCGATGATTTCAATTCTAATGCTAGGCTTAGGCTTAGGTGCAAATGTCGTTATCTTAACTGTCTTTCTTTACTCATTACTGCCAATTATTAAAAACACCTATACCGGGATGCGGCAAGTCGATCGTAACGCCCTAGATGTCGGCAAGGGTATGGGAATGACTTCCTTCCAACGCTTGTATATGATTGAACTGCCTTTATCAGTTTCAGTCATTATGGCCGGGATTCGAAATGCCCTCGTGGTTGCGATTGGGATCACTGCGATTGGCGCCTTCGTTGGTGCCGGCGGCCTCGGTGATATTATCATCCGCGGAACCAATGCCACTGACGGAACCGCAATTATCTTAGCAGGTGCTTTGCCCACCGCTTTAATGGCCATCATTACCGACTGGTTGTTAGGCTTAGTGGAAAAACGCTTAGATCCAGCGACAAAAACGAGTAAATAAAGAAATCAGGAACGGGAAATCTTTTATAGATTCCCGTTCCTGATTCTTTTATTTCTTCAAATGATAATTATAGGTACTAATCACAATATCGTCTCGATAAGACAAACGCAATCGTAATCGCAAAGCTGTCTGGTTATGGAGCGACAGCTTCCAAGCTTTGTTAGGTACAAATTCTGGTATCAAAACGGTTGTCGTATAATTGTATTTTTTCGAATTCTTACTTACTCGATCCACATAGCGAGCGACTGGATTGACAATCGAACGATACGGCGAACGAACGACTGAAAAGCGTACGTCAGGGAATTTCTCTTTAAATTCCCGCTGGATTTCCTTTTCCTTTTCAGAATTTTCATCCAATGAAACATGCATGGCGATCACATAATCCCCGATAGACCGAGCATAATTGAGCGCGCCAATATTCACCTGAGTCACGTTTCCGACTAACACAATTACCGCATTCCCATCGTATTCATGGAGCTCGACCTCTTCAGCTAACCGCAACTGCTCAGCCACATTTTTATAGTGTTGATTGATTTTGTAAAAGACAAAAATCAAGATCGGCATAATGATGAAAAACGGCCAAATATCATTCAAGCGGTAAATAAACAAGATCACTACAATTGAGAAGGAAATCAGAGCACCAATAATGTTGGCAATTGATCTTCTTAACCAAGGACCGCCCTCACTGTACCACTTTTTCACCATCCCTGTTTGAGACAAAGTAAAGGGAATAAATACCCCCACGGAATATAGCGGAATCAAACGTTCGGTTGACCCTTGAAAGATCATCAACAAGACAATCGAACCTAATGCCAACGTGATGATTCCGTTAGAATAACCGAGCCGATCCCCGCGATCTTGGTATCGATGTGGTAAAAATTTATCTTTAGCTAGATTATACGCTAATACTGGAAAAGCCGAAAAACCCGTATTGGCTGCCACGGCTAAGATTAACGCTGTAGCAAACTGCATAATATAATACATGATCCCTTTACCGAAAACGGCTTCTCCTACTTGAGACAAGACCGTCACCTGTTCAGAAGGAACAATCCCATACCAATAGTTCAAAAAAGTAATCCCCGTAAAGAAGAAAGCTAGGATAATGCCCATCATTGCTAAGGTTCCTGCAGCATTTTTAGCCCGTGGTTTCTTGAAAAACGGCACCGCATTACTGATTGCTTCTACCCCAGTTAAAGAGGAAGACCCGGAAGAAAAGGCCCGCAGCAAGAGTGCTATACTGATCCCTGGGACAAACGATCCCGCCTGAGCAGTCGCCTGTATCGGCGTAACTCCAGTGACAATTTTGACTAACCCGACAATAATTAACACAGTCATAATGGCAATGAACAAATAAACAGGCAGCATCAAAAATCCAGCCGATTCTCGCAATCCCCGCAAGTTCATCAGCATTAACAACAGCACAATCACCACTGCAATCAATACCCGATGGTTATATAACGCTGGGATCGCTGATGCAATCGCCTCAGCTCCTGCTGACACAGACACTGCCACGGTTAGCATATAGTCAACCAGCAGTGAACCACCCGAAATCAGTCCCGCACTTTTCCCTAAATTTTCACTACTGACAACATAAGCTCCGCCGCCATGAGGATAGGCGTGAATGATTTGCCGATAAGAAAAAATCAGTGAAGCGAGTAATACTAAGACCACCGCTGCAATTGGCAGCGAGTACCAGATTGCCGCAGCCGATAGGGTCATTAATACAACCACGATTTGTTCCGTTCCATACGCCACTGATGACAAGGCATCTGACGATAATAATGCCAACGCCGCAAACCGCGACAAGCTCTGTTCATCATTTTCTGATGATTTTAAAGGTCGCCCTACCAACAACCGTTTTAAATAATTCACTTTGTTTCAGCTCCTAACTCGATCTTAAGGTAATAACTTTTCTAGAAAAATTAGTTTTGATTTTCGTACACGTACCATTCTTCTAGACTGGATGTTTTAAATTTTTCCCCTAATTATCTATTTCACTACTTAGTGTATTCCCATTTTCTAAAGCGTCCAACTAAACTGCTCGGCTTAGACAAATTTAGCGAAACACTGAACAAAACACTCGTCAAAAATCGAAATACTTTTTCATCATTTCCGCCAAATAACTGCAAGCAATCGCCATACTACTCGCCTTTGAAATAAAAGTCAACACCCGTTTTGATTAGAATCTGCTAAAAGCTAGCTAAACAAAAAAGAGGGCTCAAGAGTAACCCGTTTGCAATTATTTATCAAATTAAAAAAGCAGGAAATTCACAACAAAGTGATCTCCTGCTTTCGCTTAATGGAAGATTTTACTTTCATGGGAAACTTTCGTTAGCTTCGCTGTTTTTGGTTGGATGATTGGGTAAGCCCATGTTCCAATAACGCCGAACAAAACAATGATAAACAGCATAATCAATATGTCTGTTTGTGCATTAGGCCAGTAGATCCCACCGGCGCTTTCCCGCAATAGATTGACTGCATGGGTAAAGGGCAGCCAAGGATTCACCGCTTGGAAGAATTTCCCAGACACTTGAATGGGGTAGTTTCCGCCACCACCAGAGATAGACAAGACCAGTATGATAATGGCCATCCCCTTACCGACAGTCCCAAACAATGCGACGAGAACGTAAACCATCATCGTGAAGGCTACTACCACTAACAGAGCAAATAGGACACTCCAAAATGGATTCTTTACATAAACTCCTAGTAAGAAATAGTTCCCTAAAGAAACCACCAACGCTTGGCCTATTCCCATCGTCATATAAGTGAGTAAACGTGCACCAAATTGTTCTCGTTTCGTGTATTTGCCACGATCTTTTTTATCTAGATAAAAATCAGTCGTCGTTACACTTGAAAACAAAACGGCACCTACCCACAGACAGAGCGCAGTATAAAATGGTGCACTTGCTGATCCGTTATTTTCAATGGGATACATAGTATTCGTTTGTAGATCGACGGGTTCTGCGAAGAAATTACTTTCCTTTTGCGCATCTAATTTCAGCAATTTCACGATTTCGCCTAAATCAATCGTTTCGTTTCCTTGGTTAATCGCTTCAGCCGCTTTTTGAATCCCACTGCGTAAAGTTGGCCAGTCATTTTGGATTAGATCTGTCGCCATATTTAACGCCGATTCTACTTCGGGCATTTTTTCATTGGCAATGTTTAATCCTTGATTAATATCATTTTTGACTCCTGGCCAATCATTTTGCATAAAGTCAGAAGCTTGGCCCAAACGCTGTTCTACAACGGGCAACTCGTTGTTGTAAAGACTCGCGCCCGTGTTAATACCATTGACGATCATATCCATATGTCCATTTAATAAGACATTAGCATCATGAACTTCTTGACCGATTGCCGGCATTTGTTGTTGATACTTTTCCAAAATTGGAATGGCATTGGCAACGGTTTGTTGGGTGTTTGCTAACAAGGAAGCAAAATCGATTTGTTGGGCTTGGTTCAAGACGCCTTGAGCAGTCGTGATGGTGCTGATGACCTTGTCTAGGACCGATGTGACTGTATTAGATACTTGTTGTACATCGATACCATTAGCTAAATCAGCCACCTCATTTGCGGCTTGTTGAATTTCTCCAAAGTAATCTTTTAAGTATTCTTGCAAACCTTCAATATCATTATCATGAACTGCTTGCTTCAAGCTGCCCAAACGTTGATTCAAGGTATCCAGAGCTGAATTAATTCTGTTCAAGTCGTCAATAATCGCTGATAAGGCTTGGCTAGCATCAGTTAAACCATTTGAGTCTGCCTGTGCCTTCAATTGTTGCATGAAACCAATAACTGAAGTATTCGCATCTTTCTGACGATTAACATTATCCATGAAGTCTTGGATCAACTGCTCCAAATTAGCACGTTCAGCCTCGGACAACTCATTATCAGTAATCGCCTGGTTAATTGCATCCGCTATAGAAGAAGTCGTAGTTGCCACCTGTCCAATTGAGCTCAACGTTATTTGGACACTGTTAGCAATACTTGGCACCGCATCTTTCAATTGCTCCGCACCATTTTTAGTAGTGGTGGCTAAATCATCCGCTTGATTTCCCAGTTGTTGAACATCGGGCAGAATTTGTTGCACCTGCTGGATGATTTGCAGCCCTTGTTTCGCTTCATCAATCCCATCCGTTAAGGTTTGTTGAATCGAAGCAAAATCAGCGTCGACTGTTGCTAGCTGCTGACCCGCTTGTTGAATTTCAGGAATTTTTTGTTGCAAAGTTAAAATGATACTAGCCTGCTGTTTCAATTCAGGAAATTTTTGATTTAAGGTGACTAGCTTTTGACCTAACTCATCAATTTGCGGTAAATAACTTTGCAGCTGATTGGCTTGCGCCAGCTTTTCCTTCAATTCTGGCAGTTTGCCTTGGACCGCTACAATTTCCTGTGTGTATTGATCGATCTCATCCAAATTATCATTGGTGGTGAGAATCAAATCCTTCACCTTGTTGATGCTTACCAGATTTTCATCGATATTGTAGCCTATCTCGTTAAAGGCTGTCAGCAGAGTAGAGCTGGCGGTTTTGATAAATTCATCCGTAATTTCCTGCTGAATGGAGCCGGCTCCCTTATCCGTAATTTTTGGTGCAATGGCATTAATCTTTTGATTCAAGTAATACTCAATTTTTGGTTTCTTAATGTCGCCAGAAGTAAAGCTTAATAAATCTTCGGAAAATTCTTTAGGTAAATAAATCCCTGCGTAGTATTTTCCTGATTTCACTCCTTCAACAACTTCATCCTTGGAATCGACGAATTGCCAACCCAATTGCTTGTTTTTATGAAGGTTATCAATTACCTGATCGCCAATCTCAATATCTTTACCTTGAAAAGACGCTCCAGCATCCGCACTATACACAGCAATTGGCAGCTCTCCGGTATTGGAATACGGGTCCCACAGCGCTTTAATATTAAACCAAGCATAAAGGGAGGGAATAACCATCAAAGCGAGCATCAGCACAACTGCAATCGGATTTTTGGCGATTCGCTTCCAATCGAGGGCGTATAATTGTAACGTATGTTTGATTGATTGGAATGGTTTCATTTCATTTCACCCACTAGTTATATTTTTTCACTCACTTACTTTAGCACGGAAATTTGATTCTTTTCAATTATTGAAACCGCGTGGAATCAACTTTTACGACACATATGACGATCTGTCACAAATGTATCCCTTTCCAATCATCAAAGGTAAAGAAAAGCTTAAAGCACTAGTTTTTTAGCAGCGATAAACTTGTTTAACAACGCCTCAGTCTGTTGCTTAATTTCTTTGCCATCGCCGTCTTTCACACTTAGACGCAGCGTAGGCGTACTCTCCATATCGATTAACCGAATCGGTGTAGCTACACCATCAATCATTTCAATGGTTATTTCAGGATGGATCAACGTTTCCCCACACATTCCTGGAACAAGGAAAGCCAATTGGTAACCTTCCTCCGTTGGTCTCAAACGGTAGTAGCCATCCTCAATATATTCTTTCTCCGCTGAGTAATTAGCCCGTACTACTTCCCATTTTTTCTGATTCATTTGCTTTCTTCCCTTTCAACGATGAACTTACCAGCAGGCGGATGACCTTCTAATGCTTCATGTGCTTCAACGACACTTTCTAATGTAAAAGGATACTTTTGAGCGATAGTAATATGGAGATCCGCCGTTTCGTATAATTGATTAAAGGCTTCTAGCGCTTCTAAATCTGAATATTCTTTAGATGGTGCATAATGCTGATAATTACCTGCTTTGGATTGATCTTCTGGAAGATCATTCAATACGACATAATTACCGCCAGCTTTCATCGCTTTTAAACCAGATTCAGCGGTTCGGCTTCCCTTGGTTGCATCAATCACAGTATCAATCTGTTCTTCAAAGCGCACACCAACATCTTCTTGATCATACGCCGCAAATTCATCCACGCCTAATGAACGAACTAATTCTTCGTTCTTTTTCGAAGCTGTAGCATACACCGTTTTTCCTTGATATTTTAAAAGACGTACTAGTAACGAACCGACTGCTCCAGAGGCCCCTTGAACTAAAATCGTTCCGCCAATTTTATCCCCTAGTGTATGGGTAACTACGTTATATGCAGTCAACCACGGCGTAACCGCACCTGCTGCTTCAGCCCAACTGACAGTCGCAACCTTTTTAGCAACTTTCCCACCCGGAACAACGATTTCTTCGCCATAAGTCCCGCCAACTGCATGCAAAATTACCTGATCCCCCAACGCTACATGTTCCACCTGCGATCCGACTTCCGTTACAATTCCAGCACCGTCATTGCCTAAAACGTAAGGAAACTTCAAGGTACGAAAGCTGCTCATTTTCCCCTGACGAAGTAGAACATCATACGGATTCACACCAAAAGCCATGATTTTCACCCGAACGTGGGTCTCATCCATTTCACGAGGTGCGGCATCAATTTCCGTCAGGACCTCTCTTGCTGGACCATACTCCTTCATTGCAAATCGTTTCATCTTCCCTCATCCTTTCTATAAAAAAAACTTACTGTTTTGAAAACCAAACATAAAAAAGCGGCCAGGTTTACACGAAACCTCGCCGCTTTACCTATCTTAACAATAATACAAAATGACTAGCTTTGAAACTATCTAGCCTTAATCCAACTCAACTTTACCAGTGTATAGCTGATAATACATGCCATGCTCTTCTAGCAAGCTATCATGGTCGCCCCGTTCGATGATTCGTCCGTGATCCATTACCATGATGACATCTGAGTTTTGGATGGTAGACAAGCGATGGGCAATTACAAATACCGTACGCCCTTCCATCAAGCGATCCATCCCAGTTTGAACGATACTTTCGGTCCGAGTATCGATACTAGATGTTGCTTCATCCATAATCATTACCGGCGGATCAGCAATCGCTGCTCTGGCAATCGCCAACAGTTGACGCTGACCTTGAGACAAGCCATCCCCATCACCAGTGATCACTGTCTCGTATTTTTCTGGTAAATGCTGGATAAACATGTCCGCATTAGACAATTTAGCGGCCTCATATACTTCTTCATCTGTCGCATCTAAACGACCATAACGAATATTTTCTTTAATTGACCCTGTAAACAAATGCGTATCCTGCAGAACAATCCCTAATGAGTGACGTAACGAATTCTTTTTGATCTTTTTCACGTTGATCCCATCGTAACGGATTTTCCCGTCTTGAATATCGTAAAAGCGGTTGATCAAATTCGTAATCGTCGTTTTTCCTGCACCTGTCGCCCCAACAAAGGCGACCTTTTGTCCAGGTTCTGCATAAAGGTTAATGTCGTGTAGGACCATATTATTTGCATCATAGCCGAAGTTCACATCTTCAAAGCGAACATCACCAGTCAAGCGAGTATAAGTCGTACTGCCATCCTCATGCGGATGTTTCCATGCCCACAGTCCAGTCCGTTGTTTTGATTCTACCAACTGGCCATTTTCTTCGGTAACATTCACCAGCGTTACATAGCCATCGTCTACTTCGGGTTCTTCATCTAGTAATTGGAAAATTCGATCAGCACCGGCTAGAGCCATAATAACAAAGTTGATTTGTTGAGAAATTTGACTGATTGGTCCATTCAATGAACGACTCAATTGTAAGAACGAAGCGATCATACCAACAGTTAATGCCGATACACCATACACTGCAAACAAACCGCCGACAATCGCAACTAATACATATTGAATGTTCAATAGGTTCATCATAATTGGCATCAGCATGTTGGCTGTTCCATTGGCTTTAGCCGCACTTTCCCGCAAATTTTCATTGATCGCATCAAATTCCGCAATCGCCTTCTTCTCATGATTAAAGACTTTCACGACTTTTTGTCCATGCATCATTTCTTCCACATAGCCGTTCACCTTACCCAGATCCCGTTGCTGATCGCCAAAATAGCGACCGCTACGTTTTGAGATAAAGCGCAGCATCACAAACATTAACGAGACCGAGAACATCACGAAAAGAGCCAACGGAATACTAATAGAAAACATCGCAATAAAAACAGAAACAAAGGTAACAAACGCCATCAACAGATTGGGAATACTCTGAGAAATCATCTGTCTTAACGTATCCGTATCATTGGTGAAGTGACTCATGATATCACCGTCTGAATTGGCATCAAAGTATCGCAACGGCAAGCTCTCCATGTGAGTAAACATGTTGTCACGAATAGTCTTTTGTGTGCCTTCAGAAACTTTTACCATCACTAAGTTGTAAAACAATGTTCCCACAATTCCCACGGCGTAGATCAAACCCATTGTCATAATGGCCTTTAATAGGCCGCTAAAATCTGGATTTGACTGCCCCAGCATCGGCGTAATATAGTCATCAATTACCACTTGCAGGAATAAAGAACCGCGAACATTGGCAAAGGCACTAACTAAGATCGCAACAAAAACGATAAAGAGCTGAAGCTTATATTTTTCCAGCATAATTTTCAACAGACGCTTTAAAGTCTTTGTGGGACTGGATTTAGCAAATTTTCGATTATTCGGAATCATGTTCACCAAATCCTTTCTGTTGAGAATTAAAGACTTCTTGATAAATCTGGTTGTTTGCCAGTAATTCATCATGGGTTCCTATCCCATTAATTTTACCGTCATCTAAGACAATGATTCGATCTGCGTCCTGAATAGAACTAACACGCTGTGAAATAATAAACGTTGTTGTACCCGGAATCGCTTTTTTCAAGCCCTCACGAATCGCGCGATCGGTTTTCGTATCTACCGCACTGGTGGAATCATCTAGAATCAAAATCTTTGGTTTCTTCAACAAGGCACGGGCAATTGTCAAACGCTGCTTCTGACCACCCGAGACGTTGTTCCCGCCTTGAGAAATCATTGTCTCGTATTTTTTAGGAAACTCTTGAATAAAAGGATCGGCTTGAGCAATCTGAGCGGCGGCTTGAATTTCTTCGTCCGTGGCTTGTTCATTTCCCCAACGCAGATTTTCGTTGATAGTCCCACTAAACAAGACATTGTTTTGCAGCACCATACCTACTTGATCCCGCAATGCTTCTAGATCGTACTGGCGAACATCATGTCCACCAACTTTAACCTGACCATGCGTCACGTCATATAATCGAGGAATCAACTGGACCAAGCTGGATTTAGAACTCCCGGTGCCTCCGACAATTCCAACCATTTCGCCAGACTTAATCGCCAGATCGACATTTTCCAGCACCAGTTTATCCATATCATCCTGATAGCTGAAGCACACATCTTCAAATACTACTGAGCCATCAGGTATTTCTGTTAATGGGTTCTCCCCATTTTGCAGATCACTTTCTTCATCAATGACAGCGATCACCCGTTCAGCTGACGTTCGAGCGATCATTAATTGGACAAAAGTCATCGACATCATCATTAAGCTCATAAGGATTTGCATGGTGTAATTGAACATACTAACCAGTTCACCCGTCGTTAACGAGCTCTGTTCAACGATCAATTCCGCACCTAACCAAGAAATTAACAACATACAAGTATAAATTGCAATTTGCATAACGGGCATATTGAATGCTACAATCCGTTGTGCTTTGGCGAAATTATTGTAAACAGCTTGAGAAACTTCACCAAATTTTTCTTCTTCATGTTCTTCACGAATGTAAGATTTCACTACGCGAATCCCTTGAAGATTCTCTTGAACGACATTATTTAGACGGTCATACGTACGGAAAACCTTCATAAAAATCGGATAGGCAAAGTGAATGATCAGACCTAAACCAATTCCAAGTAACGGTACAATAATCAAATAAATCATTGATAGACTCCGATTGATATGGAATGCCATGATCAAAGAAAAGATCAAAATCAAGGGTGAACGCACTAGGATTCGAATAATCATTTGGTAAGCGTTCTGAATATTGGTTACATCAGTGGTCATACGAGTAATCAAACTCGAGCTGGAGAAACGGTCAATATTGGAGAAAGAGAAGCCTTGCACTTTTTCAAACAAACGATGACGCAGATTTTTTGCAAAACCCGCCGATGCAATCGCAGCTGTTCGTCCTCCTAAAGTCCCCATAAACAATGCAAATAAGGCACAAAGAAACAGCAATCCACCATAACGTAAAATCAGCGACTGATCACTTTTTTGAATTCCTTGGTCAATCAGGCTAGCCATAATTAGCGGCATGATGACATCCATTAATACTTCCCCCATCGTAAATAGTGGGGTTAACAAACTATCTTTTTTGTATTCGCCGACATTTGCCAGCAGCTTCTTCAGCATACATTCACGTCCTTTCACTTCACTACCAGTATATGAGTTTCTGGCAGGTAATTCTAACTACTTGCTTAAGAAAGGCTTCGCAAACTTGCTTACGCTTTTTATGAACTGTTCTCACATTAACTCTGCTAAGGCAATAGTTGAGTTTTACAGCCTTAAAACTGGAATTGGGCAAATCTGTCCTGCCCAATTGTCGCTGAAGGCGACAAAGCTAGTCTGTGAAGCCTGACAAAGCCAACATTGCTGCAACAGAAATGTTGGCGGTAGTAACTACTCCTTTTTAATCAATAGAAAAAGAGAGGCACGCCTCCCTTTTCCCCTCTCATTTATTAACGAATCTGCTTAATCACTGAATTAACAATTGAAAAATCGACTTCGGTTAAAAAGTCATCGATAATTTGCAAATTTTGATAAGGATAATTTTTTAGACTATAGTTGGAAATGACTAGGTCATAGGCGCCAAAGGCATCAATCTTCTCTGGGGTTAATTCCAGAATTGACTCATCGTACACCCTAATTTCTACTCGATAATAAAACCGACTTTGAATTAATTCTGACAGCATCTCACCATGGCGGCGTCCAGAATCACTGACGATCATGATCCTCACTTTAGGGGATAGAACATCTAAGTAATGTGCCAGTTGCCCCCATTCAGTAAACAAGCAACGCAAGACTAAAAAATAGAATTGACTAAACCAAGGAAAGTTCATTTCCTGTTCTAAATCAATCAATTGTTGCTGAACCATTTTAGCAAAGTGAGGATAATAATGCTGAGCAGCGCGGCTGAAAAAAGCAGCTTCATTAAAAAGCATTGAACGGGAATACGGGTAGATATAAAACCCGCGGTAAATTCGTAACATTTTCTGGGTAATATGCTTTTGATTAAGCTCTTCCAACGGAATTTTGAAGGTTGTCACCAATTGTTCCAAAAATTTTTCAATCCCGGTACACACGTCATCATACGTGTGCTGCTTATCTGTGATGAAGTAATCAAAAAACAAACTATGAATCACTTCTTGATACCAAGTTTTGGTCACTACATACTCCGAGTTCTCCACCGTTTCTTCCGCAAGATTGTATAATTCCTGCAACTTAACCAAGATTTCTTCATTAGGTTCCTCGACTTTCTGGTCATCGATCATTAACCCTTGCGAGCAGCGAATAATGATAATCGATAGCAGAAAACTATATTCCATCGTATCACGATCGTTCATCAAAATATCAAAGGTTCGACTAGACTGACGAACAAAATTAACCACCCGATTTTTTTCTAAGCTAAAAGGCCATTCACTCAACCCATATTTTTCAAGGAAAAGATGGACATAAAAAATGCGGACCCAGCGTTCATCCTCGGCCGTGATCCGAAAAGGCTTGCGCTCTAAGCGTAATCCCCGCTTCTCCATCACATCATCAATCTGACGAACCATCCGATAAAAAGTAGCTTCACTAATAAACAGTTCATTAATCCAATAGTCTGCATCTTCATTTGGGCGAAAAAAAACGCGCTCTAAAAACTGAAAGCTTTCAGATTCTTCCATGATATCTGCGGCTAAAGGGCGAATTTTATTGTGTAAGCTGTCATCTAGACGAACCCCTTTCGTCCTTGAATACTCAATGCCAATTTTATCTTGCCAGTCATGATTGATTGCTTCAACATCAGACAAAATGGTTTTGGTGGAGCAATCCAACAAATCAGCCAGCAGTTGAGGGTCTTGCCAATCAAAGAAATCCCTTAATATTCCAATGATAGATAATCGGCGTTGAATCGTCGTTTTTAATAGGTGCTTCACGGGAAGCCCTCCTCTGCTTATCATTACTTTGACTTGTTTTCAAACGTGCTGCTAGGAAGTTCTCGTAATCATTATACCTTACTACACTTGATTCCTTCTCATATTAGCATTTAAATAAGTTCAGAAAACAAATAATTCAAATCAAATAATGGTTAAACAATCTTTTTTAGACTAATCCATCCACAAATTGTCAAAAATAAGAGAGTGATAAATAAATCCCAAGATTTACTGCTTCACTCTCTATGAATTAAACCATCTGTAAACAAAAGCTTCGCTCTAACTACTAATAACTTTAATTGACTGCTTTATCAAAGAACTCTTGCCTTGTTGTATACAGCTGCTTTGTGAAACTTGAGAGTATCTAACAAGTAAGAATACCAGAAAAGCTAGCTTATTGTCTACCTAATCATGTATTTATTTTTAAGTCTTGAAAGAGACACCTTATGTATAATTTGTTTGAGTTGCTACGACGGACGAAGCAATCTCGATTCCCACGCTTACTCGCAATGCTTCATCCACTGATCTCATCATTCCCTTATCCAAATGACAAACCTTTTCTTTTAATCTCGACTTGTCAATGGTACGGATTTGTTCCAATAAAATCACTGAGTCTCTCTCAATACCTGTTTTATTTGCGTGAATCCCTATGTGTGTTGGTAATTTCGGCTTAGCCATTTTTGCTGTGATTGCCGCTACAATGATTGTGGGGCTAAAATGATTTCCCAAGTTGTTCTGAATGACTAAAACCGGACGAATACCGCCTTGTTCCGAACCAATTACTGGGGATAAATCTGCAAAATAAATATCACCACGCTTAACCATGACACTTCCTCCTACTCCTTATAAATTCGTGGCACTCTTTCTGAAATCATACAAGCTACTTCGTAATGGATCGTATCTAAATGGTCTGCCACATCCTGCATTGTAACTTCAGCAGAACCATTTTTCCCGATTAATGTCACTTGAGTTCCAACGCTATACTCTTTAGGTAAGCGAATCATCAACTGATCCATACATACGCGCCCAACAATCTCACAATAATTGCCATCTACCAAAACGGAAAAACCTTGCATTTTTCTTAACCAGCCATCAGCGTAACCAATCGGCACGGTGCCGATCCATTCATTATCAGACGTGATATAAGTTTCCCCATAACCTATACCTTCACCTTTGGCCAATTCTTTTACTTGGATTAACTCAGAAACAAGCTCTAAAGCTGGTGTTAATGGATACGTTTCAGGTAAAGCGTGTCCCGAAGGATTCAGGCCATACATCGCTACACCATAACGAACCATATTACCTGGAAAATCTTTGTGCCATAGTGCAGTAGCACTGTTACTAGTATGCACATAATGCGGCTTTTCATCCAGCACCGCCATTATATTGTTAAAGCGCTGGTTTTGTAATTCCCAATAAGCAGTATCCGCTTCATCGGCTGTCGAAAAATGAGTAAACAGACCTTCCCACACCATATTAGGTGAATTTTTAATAAACTGTGCAGCGGCTTTTACTTCCTCCGGAGTCAAGAAACCGATGCGTCCCATACCCGTATCTGCTTTGATATGCAGCTTCAAAGGGACATCTGATCCTATTTCGGTCAACATCTCTTGGGCTTCAGACAACCAGTCTCTAGTTGCCACAGTGATGGACAAATCATAATCCAACACTAAAGATAAATAGCTAGGAAAAACAACACTCAAAATTAAGATTGGTTCAACAATCCCTACTTCTCTTAGCTCAATTGCCTCATCCAAGGTTGCAACACAAAATCCGGTCGCACCAGCAGCTAATGCGGTCTGTGCAGTCGCAACAGCGCCATGACCATATCCCTGCGCCTTTACCACCGCAAATAATTCAGTCCCTTTTGGCAGACGCTGTATTTCTTGTCTTATGTTCTCTTCAATTGCTCTTTTATGTATAAGTGCTCGTGTTGGTCGATGGTACGTAACAACCACGTAAAAATCCTTCTTTCTATTCTTCTAATAATACTTGAGCCATAGCTATAGTATCTGTATGTGTTAAGGTAACGAAAACCTTACCGCTAAATGGTGATTGACTAAAAAAAGGTGCGCCGGTTTCATCACGCAGAATCTCCATTTCTTGAAAACTTAGTTCCCCGATTCCAGTTCCCCAAGCCTTAGAAAATGCTTCTTTACACGCATACCTTCCTGCTAAAAATTCTACCTTGCGATGAGGAGAATGGCTAGTAAAAAGTGCTAGTTCTTTTTCCGTTAATACCCGGACAGCAAATTGCGGTTTTGTTTCGATAATTTTTGCCATACGATCTAGTTCTACCGCATCAATACCAATCCCTCTGATCATTTTCCCACCCCTTCTTTTATATCATTACCATTTTACCAAAGTCTACCTCGAAATCTAATTATTTTTTTAAAGAACAAAAAAAAAGAATATTTGCTTAAGAAATTCGCCTAACACCTACTGAAAAAGCCAATTTATCGAACGATTAATAACACCTTAAGCTATCCAAAAAATCAGTTTATTTTCATTATCACTCAAATTACCTTTCTTAACACTAAATAGAATAGCACAAAAATAACGAAATATGAATTATCATTCCGAATATTCTCGAGATTTATTTCTATTATAAATGAATATTTCATTGTATGCGGATAATTCACATTCAAATTTTCGACATCAGCAGAAGATTATTTAGGTACTCAATCATAGATTTAGCGAGTCGATGCTGTACACTATCACATTCTTAATTGGTACATTGTCACAAATAAAAAAGAGCAACCTGATTCAAAATCAGATTGCTCTTTTTCTATTTAGTCATTATTCGAACGAATGACAAACCCACGTTTTTTATCACTACTACGGTTGTTGGTCCGTTTAGACCCACTGTAGTTTTTGTTTTTGTTCGAGCGTTCGCCACGACTGCTGTTGCGGTCACGATTCCCGTCTTTGCCGCGATTGCGGTTGCTACCGCCGCCACGTTTACCACCGCCGCCGCCTCGATTGAAGCCACCTTTTTTGTTAGAAGGCAATGGGCGTTCTGGTGTAATTTTAACTGGCGCAGCGTCAGAAGGATCTTTCGCTACTGTTTTCAACAACAAAGCAGCTAATTCTTCTGGAGAATAAGTTTTTAACAACTCAGCAGCTGATTCAGTGTATTTATCCAAGCTTTCAGCACTTTCATCCAATTGTGAATGAACTTGATCAATTGCCGCACCTAATTGACCCTTGAAGGCTTCTTTTTCGGTTGGCGGACGCAATGGAGTCATACGTTTTTTAGTTAAGTTTTCAATGACATGCAAGTAGCCCATTTCGTTTGGTGTAACAAAGGTTACAGACATTCCGCCTTTACCAGCACGGCCTGTACGTCCAATACGATGGACATAGCTTTCAGGATCTTGTGGGATATCGTAGTTGTACACGTGAGTTACGCCAGAGATGTCTAATCCCCGAGCAGCAACGTCTGTGGCAACTAGAATATCTAAATCACCTTTTTTGAATGAACGTAAAACGCTCATCCGTTTTTGCTGAGACAAATCACCATGGATTCCTTCAGCTTTGTAACCACGAGCTTCTAAGCCACGCGCTAATTCGTCAACACGACGTTTGGTACGACCAAAGACGATCGCTAAATCCGGTGTTTGCACGTCGAATAGACGAGTCATTACATCAAATTTTTCGAAGTCTTTTGCCTTCACATAGTATTGGTCAATCAAATCAGCAGTCATTTCTGTTGTTTTGATTTTTACATGTTCTGGCTTGTTCATGAATTTGACACCGATTTTTTTAATTGCGTCAGGCATCGTAGCAGAGAATAATAGTGTCTGACGATTTGCTGGGACTTTGCTGATAATTTTTTCGATGTCTTCTAAAAAGCCCATGTTCAGCATTTCATCAGCTTCATCTAATACTAAAGTTTCGACAGTTTCTAATTTCAGGGTGTGACGGTTAATATGATCCAACATACGTCCTGGTGTACCCACTACGATATGCGGACGGTCTTTCAAGCCGCGGATTTGGCGACCAATATCAGCACCACCATAAACAGCTTGAACACGAATCTTTTTGTCACGACCTAGACGGAACAATTCTTCTTGCGTTTGGATAGCTAATTCACGAGTAGGCGCAATGACAAGGCCCTGCAGAATTTGATTTTTAGTGTCAATCTTGTCCAGCATAGGCAAACCGAAAGCAGCTGTTTTACCTGTTCCTGTTTGTGCTTGTCCAATGACGTCTTTTCCATCTAACGCTAAAGGAATAGTCTGTTCTTGAATCGGGGTCGCTTCTTCAAAGCCCGCGCGTTCGATTGCTGCTAATAGTTCTGGTGCTAAATGTAATTCTTTGAATTTCAAATGATATCCTCCTAGTATATGTTGACTTATGTCAGGTGGAGCGTGCAGGTCTTTGTATCCATCAATAATCTGCAACCGTCCCTAGTTGCCGCTTATTGTGATACCACCGAAAAACCGCTCCTTGAAGTCAGGCGGAAGGAACATCTCTCAAAAAAAAGCCCGGTTTATGGGGCTCTATATAATCTATTGGATGACTCATTCAATCATTACTTCATTTCTCGGCAACAGCTTATTATAGCATATGAAACTACTTTCTGCAAGTTTCAATTTTTAAGCTTGCAAAGCGTCAATAACTTCCAACAATCCCATGCCGTTACTTCCCTTTAATACAATGCTATCTTCTGGTTGCAACTCACGCTTAATTGCTTCTATCATTGCTATTTTTTCATTCGCAGCAAATGATTGAACTGCCAACCGTGGATAGCGCACAGCAATAACTTCGGCTAAGTTCTTCATTTGTTCTCCATACAAATAAACAGCCGCAAATTCTTGATCGTTCAAATGATCTACCATATTACGATGCAATGAAGCTGCCTCCGGGCCAAGCTCTAACATGTCTGCCAAAACGGCTAAACGACGACCGTTGGTAGGTAGTTTAGCAAAAGTATCCAAGACTAACCCCATCGCAGTTGGATTGGCATTATATACATCGCTTAAAATGTCTGCACCGTTGGCCGCTTTCAACCACTGAGTCCGATTTTTCGTAATCTCAACATAGGTTAAGCCTTGATAAATTTCTTCATCACTCAAACCATACCAACGCCCAATTGCTAAGGCAATCAATGCGTTTTTCACATTGTACTTCCCAGGCATAGGAATTTGGTAGGCTTTGCCATCAACCGTAAATAAAGTGGCTTCTCTTGATTCCGACATAATCGTTGCAGAAATGTCACCCACTTGAATACCAAACGTCTGCTGCTTTTGTGACAACTTTTCTGTGCGCTCAGCCAACAAAGGTTCATCGGCTGGAATCAATAATAATCCATCGTCAATTAAACCATTGGTTATCTCTAGTTTCGCATCCGCAATTCCAGCCCGCGAACCTAGATTTTCAATATGAGCTTCCCCGATGATCGTGATCGCCGCCACGTCCGGTTCAGCTAGCTCCGAAAGAACTCTGATTTCCCCTGCATGATCCATGCCCATTTCTAAAATCAGTTTTTCTGTTCCTTCTGGCATATGTAAGATTGTGTAAGGCAAACCTATATCATTATTGTAGTTTCCTTGTGTTTTATAGGTTTTGAATTTTTGGTGCAAGACAGCTTCCGTCATATCTTTAGTCGTTGTTTTGCCATTGGAGCCGGTAATCGCAATAACGTCTGGGTTTTCTTCTAGCAAATAATAACTAGCTAATGCTTGAAAAGCTTTCAACGTGTCTGAGACGTTAATGACCACGATATTTTCCGGTGGCTGAATAGCTTCATTGCTCCAAAACGTTGCAACTGCCCCATTTTCGATTGCCTTTTGAACAAACAAATGACCATCGGCATTGCCCTGAAGCGGCACAAATAAATCACCAGCTTTGATTTTACGCGAATCAAATTCAACGCCTGTGACTGTCACTTCTTCTGTCCCTAGCAACTCCCCTTGAACAGCTTTGTTGATGATTGATGTCGTTAATTTCATGGTGTGTGTTCCTCCCATTCCTATCTAAAAAAAGAGTCTGGCTATGTTTATCGCTCCAGACTCTTTCTCTACTAAGCGTTAATAAAAGAAGCAAATTGACAGCCAATATTGAATTGTCCTCGGTTACTTCTTCCCCTGCATCTGTTTCTTACTCAAAACTAGCTTGTTGCTTGTATCGATTTAAACCTAGTTGAATTAATTCCTCAATCAAGTCGCCATACTTCAAGCCCATGTTCTCCCACAGTAATGGGTACATGCTAAACTCAGTGAAGCCTGGCATGGTATTTAATTCATTTAAGAATAATTCATTTTTGTTAGTTAAAAAGAAATCACAGCGAGTTAAGCCTGATCCTCCAAGCATTGTATAGGCCAATTTTGCATACTCTCTTGCTTTATTACTAACTTCTTCCGGAACTTCTGCTGGAATAGCCATCGTAATTGAGTTATCAATATATTTGGCATTGTAATCATAAAATGCGACTTCTTTTACAACTTCTCCAGGTAAAGTCGTGCGTACATCCGCATTACCTAGAATCGCAATCTCAATTTCTCGTGCTTCAATCCCTTGTTCAACAACTGCGCGGGAATCATATCGATAGGCTTCCTTCAACGCATTTTGCAGTTCTTCACGGTTCTCAGCTCGCGTAATTCCAACACTAGAACCCATGTTGGCTGGCTTAATAAACATCGGATACAGCAGTGTGCCTTCACACTTGTCGAAAACCTGCTTCGGATTTTCTTTCCATTCGTTTTTCAGTACCGGTACATAAGGTACTTGTGGAATGCCTGCTGCCTGCAAGATGTACTTAGTCATAATCTTGTCCATAGCACTAGAGCTGGCTAAAACACCTGCTCCTACATATGGCATATCTAGGACTTCCAAAAATCCTTGGATTGTTCCATCTTCGCCATTTGGTCCATGCAACACGGGAAAAACAATCGCATCGTCTTCTTTAATATCACCAGATGCAATCACGTGCCCAGTAAAGCCTTCTACGGTACTACCCGTTGGATCCCAAGTTAAACGAAGCGCTTCATCAGACTCAGGGGCTTGTGTTAATAACGGCCCTTTCACCCATTGACCCGTCTTATCAATGTACACAAGCTGCACTTGGTAATAATCGAAATAAACGGCTGAAATTACTGAAAATGCTGATAAGATGGATACGTCATGTTCTGGACTTTTTCCACCATATAATAAAATAATCTTCAAGTACTTATCCCCCATTACTTTTAAGATTCCCCCATATTTTAGCATAAAAACCGAAAAGCCCAAAAATTTTTTTACAAATGTTACAAAGCTTAATGATTTTTATTCTTGATTAGCCCAAGCAAGACTTGGCGAAATTGCTCACGATCTGCTTCAGTATAAGGTTTTGGTCCTTTGGTTCTTTGTTTTGCTTGTCGCATTTTACCGCTAATATAACGTTGCCCCAATAAGGCATCAATATTGTTCATGGTGTACTCCATTCCCGATTGATGCAAGACATGTGCCGCTTTATGAATGGTCAATGAAGCCAATCCATAATCCTGCGTAATTAAAATATCTTTGGGTTGAATCAGGGAAACAATTTTGTAATCTGCCGCATCCATTCCCCGATCCACATAAACGAATCTTACAAATTCAGGATACTCTTTGGTCGAGTAATGGTCAATGCTAGTGACAATTACTACCTCCAGCCCAAACTGCTTGGCAACCTCAATTGTCGTATCCTTTACCGGAGAGCCATCTCCATCAATGATTAATCGCATGTCGACCCATCCTTCCAATGACCGCTAGCCATATTAACATAAATACGCTAGAACTATTTTTCACAACATTCATTACGCCGATCAATGCTTGATTGGTCTGGTGCAGACTTGGCAAAATAAATAGTTCATTTGTTGGAAACTGTGCAGCATTTAACACAACCAAAAGCAAAGCCATCAGAATGAATTGATGGGTAATACTCCCTTTATTCGACGTAGCATACTTAGTAATGATCCGTCGGTCGCTGTCAATGGTTTCTTGCTGATAATACCAGCGATTCAACCAGCTGCTTGTGCTGCTCTTGAAAAAAGACATAATGCCAATAGCCACGGGAAAAGCCGGCTGATAAAACAAAATTGTTAAGCCGATACCCATCCCCAACAATTGCGTATTTAGCGGATTCTTAGCTTTTTGGCACATTTTCCCACCGAAAACTAAGGCAGCGACTAGTCCAAGGGAATACGGTAAAAACAGGTACAAGGAAAGTGCTTCTTTCCCATAAACCGCTGCAGTATAAAACGTACCGAATAAAATTAGAAAATTCCCGCACATGCCGTTATAAAAGGTCAATGTATTTACCCACAAAGGCAAGCGCCACGTTCGTTTTTTTACTTTCACCCAGTAGACTGAAAGAATGAAAATCAGACTAAACACAAGAATCGCCGCATTCAAATATACTTCATTGAACAGCAAACGTCCACTACGCAAAAGAAAAATAGCGACAAAGAACAGACCAAACCAAACTAATTCTTTCATAGAAAAGACATTTTCCGAAAGATCTTTGAAATCTAATTCGTAATGAGAGTAGCGGCGAATCGTTGAATATGCAAATACGAAATACAGTGTATATAACCCAGGAACAATGACTAACTGATCCGCAATAGGCAAGCTCAGACCTAAAAACAAAGGAATGATGAGCAGTAGTCCGAATAAATAATTTTTCTTCCCCGCATTCGATTGTCCCTGTTCTTTTTCAAAGTAATTCACACTAACATTTGCCGGCGGAAATAGGGCGGCACTTAAGCCTAAAAAAATACTCCCCAGCAAAAAGAAAGGAAAAGCTACCGCCCCCAGCAGGCTCAGCAATGACCCAATGCCTCCTAAAAGCAACGCCACAATCAATAACGTGTATTTTTCAATTGCACGTTCCAAGCTGCGGATTAAGAAGACTCCCGTCATACGAAATGTATAGAACAAGACAAACGGTAAGATACTTGCTGTTTTAGAACTATTGATTAAATGAATGTACAACAAATAGGGAACGATAATTAGTGTGTTGGACAAAATAAAAGGGGTCGCTTGCGTGAAGCTTCGCCACACAGATTTTATCTTTTCCATCCAATTTCCTCTTTTCTTAATAAGCGATCACCGTCATCGCCTGTTGGAATTCTTGTTTTAAATGTTGTCGTTTGTATGCTTGAAAATCTTCCTGATGTCTGCGCAGCACTCCCCGTAGTTTCATGGGATTGTACTCTTCCACTAGCTGATTTTCTAAAACAAATTTACGCGTTAAGCGCCACTCGTAATAATAGCCCAATGGTCGACAATGATAGCGTGTCTGATGAATCTGCTGCTCGCCAAAACGGCGGTGAGTGTGCCCAAATACAACATCTGAAATATTATCATATTGGTCCAACAATTTCCCTAAAGATGCTGCACCTAAAAAGGCGTTCAATTTATTCCAGATCTCGTAGCGTCCTTCTAAACGCACGATGAACTGTCCTTGGGGCACAAAATGAGTTGCTAGAATAACTCGGTAATTTTTCTCACTTAACTCCTTTAATACTCGATCCAACTGTTGTAAAATACGTTGATTCACAGCTGGATCATCCCCTGAACGTTGAATAATCCGGTCGTACCAATATAATTTTTTCATAGATATAATTTTTTCTTTATCCTTCAAATCAGAAAATTGGTAATCATACCAGCCATTTACACCTAACAGCACTGTTGATTCATTCAACGGCAAATAGCGTAGATTCAAAAAATGACTGTCCGGATAATGTTCAATCATTTCTTCGCCCGCAATACTGCCCATTTCATGATTGCCTAAATTAAAGGTTGTTTCAATTCCATGTTTACGAAAATAATCATTGATCTCTAGCGTCTGTTGAATTTGATTGGCACTATCCCCAGCAAAGTGCAGTCGAGTAATCTTGCGTTCTCGTAAAGTTTCCAACAAAATAGCCAATTCTGCTTCAGCTAAATGATTAATATCGGCATGAAGATCACTAATAATCGCCAGTCGCCCCATCCAATCATCTCCCTTTATTTTACTCCTAAATGCGGATCAAAAAAATCCCAAACTCGTAGATAGCCTGCGTAAAGATTATGCTATACTAAAGGTACTAAGTAAAGGAGGATCGCCTATGATTACCTACAAACAATTAAAAGAAGATTTATTGCAAGCGCTTGATCTGCATATTGACATTTTGAAGGAAGTCGATGATATTTGCCCAGAGCAATTGCCAGGCTTTCTATTTATGATGCGTAGTCTTGGCTTTATGTTGGATCGTGCACCGCGCGTTTTAGCCCAAGAGGATTTAGAAGAAATGTACTATATGATGTTTCAGTACTATAGTCTGCTGCACGAATTAAAGTACAACTTAACGCTGAACTTCCCTTATGCTACCCTTCAAGGCGCTCCCTTATTAGATTTGGTTCGGCAATTCCCAGCTACCTATGAAAAAGAAATGAAGCAATGGTGGGAAGAAAAAACCGGTCTCGTCATCGAAGAAACCAAACAAACGATTGAAATTAAAGAATTTGACTATTAAAAACCTCAGAAAATAAGCTATTGAAGCCAGATGCCTCAATAGCTTATTTTTTACGCAAACAACTTCCTTACACCTTTTACTGATAGCACTCCAGTAATTTCTTTTGATGACATTCCATAATGGCTTCCAGTGAACTATCGTACTTGTCAGCCAGAATAAACAGATTGCCTAACACATCTCCCAGCTCCTCGGTCAACTTATCCCACTGTTCTTGATCCGTTGGTGTCCGTTCATCAGGTCGACTACGACCGATCTCAATCGTGCGGATCGCCTGTGCTATTTCCCCGACTTCTTCCGTCAAGAAGTTTGCCCGAATAAAAGGCGGATACTGATACTAATTTCGTTCTTTTTAAAAATCACTGATCCATTGCTGATAGTATTTATGCCCATTTTGTTTTTTCCTTCTGCTATAATACTGAATAAAAAGAAATGAGGATATTTATGAATATAGCTGTGTATTGTGGAGCAAGCGTTGGTAATGAGCCAGTCTATAGCGAAAACGCTCAAACTTTAGGTACATGGATTGTTGAAAATAACCACCGGCTGATTTATGGCGGCGGCAAAGCGGGATTGATGGGGGTGATGGCTGATACCGTTTTAGCTAAAGGCGGCAGCGTCATTGGCGTGATTCCTACCTTCCTACAACAACGTGAATTAGCCCATCCAAATTTGGACGAACTGATTGTCGTTGAAACCATGGCTGAACGTAAAAACCAGATGCTCGCAGCCGCAGATGTTTGTATTGCCTTGCCGGGTGGTCCTGGTACCTTGGAAGAAATCAGCGAAGCTATTTCCTTAGCACGTGTCGGTCAAAATGACAGTCCTTGCATCTTTTATGATACCAATGATTATTATCATCTGCTACAAGACTTTTTTGACAAAATGGTGGCAGCAAACTTCCTATCTGCTAATGACCGTAAAAAAATTCTCTTTGCTCATTCCATTCAGGAAATTGAAGAATTCATCGCAGCTTACGAGCCGCCTCAAACCAGAAAGTATTAACCTAAAAAGAGCCGCTCTCGCGATGAGGGCGGCTCTTCAAGACTTACAGCTCTTTTTTCTTTACAATCTTCGCTGATAACAAGTAAGAAATTACTACAGCAGCTGCTGTGATCACAATACTAATACTTGTAAGCAGCCATAAAGGTTGAGTCATAATTGTGTTTAGTGGAACCGTGATGTCAACGTTTATTTTCTGCATCAAGTAGCTTCCTGCAAAGACGAAGAAAAAGATCACGCCCATGACTAAAATTAAAATTAAGCGACTTTTCTCGGCACCAAATTTGAAATAAATCGGCAGCATTAAACTCATGTATAAAAGCCCAAGTAAGAAAACAAAACCAAAAGTAAAACTGAACAGTTCAAAATTGACAACCTGATTTTTAATTGCATTCATAACCAGCACAATCCCGATCGATAGCAGCATAGCTAGGACAATGATAGCCGTTGACAACAAATATTTACCAGCAACATACTTCTTTCGTGAAATCGGCAATGTGAACAAAAAGGTTAATCCATGGTCCATCTCATCGTAGGTAACCGTGGTAAAAGCCAATGTCGATAGAAAGAAGATCATTAAACTAGGAACAACCGCATTGTTATCAAGCTGAAACGAATTGAAGATAGTTAAAAAGATAAACACTAATAAGAAAGCTTTTTGCTTCATTAGTAAACGCAGGTCTTTAATGTACAATCCTTTCATTGGTTTTCCCTCCCCATAATCATCAAAATAATCTCATCAATACTGGTTTTCTCCACTACGATTTCTGGATAGTTCTCCAAATAGAATTGCCGTTGTTTGGTTAAGCATTGATAACCGAAGCTAGTTTTTTGTTGAGCCATCACGTGTTCTTTGTCGATTTTACTGTATTGCTCTTCTGTCATTTTTAGAATGCCGTATTCTCCCAGCAGTACATCCGTATCTTCGTGAAGGACAATACGACCTCGGTCAATAAAATAAAGCGAGTCGCATAACTGTTCTAAATCCTTTGAAATATGGGAACTGATCAGGATACTGCGGCGCTCATCTTGCTCCAGATACTCTTGCAGCAGACTCAAAATTTCTTCCCGGGCAATCACATCCAGTCCGGCTGTCGGCTCATCCAAAATAAGTAGCGAAGCCTGATGACTAATGGCAATTAAAACTTTTAGCCGTGCTTTCATTCCTGTGGAAAAATCTTTAATCGCTTTGTTCATAGGTAATTGAAATTCAGTACATTTTTTAACAAAGAAGTCCTTTTCAAACAATTCGTAGAAGGTATCCAGCATCGGCACAATGTCTTGAATCGTCAAGTATTCGCTAAAACCAGCTTCAGCTAAAGATACCCCCAGCTTTTGTCGGTCATCCTCAGTTACCTTTTCTAACGGTTTATCAAAGAGTGTGATTTCTCCCTGTTCACAAGAAATCAGCCCCAAGGCAATCTTAAAGGTTGTACTTTTCCCGGCACCGTTGCGCCCCACCAAACCAACAATTTGTCCAGCTTCGATCTGCAATGAACAGTTTAAACTAAAGTCCGGATAAGTTTTTTGAACA
Organism: Enterococcus sp. AZ109; assembly: GCF_051714625.1. Lineage (NCBI taxonomy): Bacteria > Bacillati > Bacillota > Bacilli > Lactobacillales > Enterococcaceae > Enterococcus > Enterococcus sp. AZ109. Next base: position 1,607,949 of record NZ_JBIOSF010000001.1, read on the forward strand.
TTTTTTAGTGTAAGCATCATGATTCCTCCAATACAATGGTTAGTAATTCCTGCAGGTCTTCATCACTGATTCCGGCTAAACGCGCTTTATTGACAATCGTCTCTAACTCTTCTTGGATTGCTTTCAGCTGCTCTTCACGCTTCAACGTTGGATTGACTGCTCGGACAAAACTGCCTTTGCCATGAACTGTGGCAATCAGCCCCTCCTGTTCTAATGCGTCATAAGACTTCTTAACAGTTAAAGCACTAATCTTCAACTCCTTAGCTAACGAACGGACAGACGGCAGCGGATCATTCTCTTTTAATGCGCCTTGAATAATAGCTGCTTTGATTTGTTCCACTAGCTGCTCATAAATTGGTGTCATTGACGAATGCTGAATAATAAGTTTCACTGAACATCCCTCTCTTCATAAACAGTGTATAACAGTATACATCAGTTGTCAATCTGAGCTGTATTTTTAGCCATCAAATGTTCACACCAAAAAAAGTGTCCGCAGCTTGCTGACACTCAAATTTATTTATCTAATTTTCTCGAAAACGCTGCCTGAACAGCTTAGTCAATGCGGCACACCAAATAGCTGAACCGATAAAACTAAGGCCAAAGTACAAGACCAGCATTTGCAATGAGGCGGGATTTTTCGCCAGAACTAAAGAACAAAAGGTTCCCGTCAGAAACCAGTAAACACAATAAATTCCCAACTGCCAATACCGATTCATCCGCCACTTCTGTTCAAACACATAACTCAGCATGTAAAAAAACAGCAACAGACTCAAACCTGCAGTACTATAAATCGTGAATTCCCCTCTACTCCATACCATCAAAAATATCACTAACGTTAAAAAAACTATACGAGTAAAGTAATTGATATTCTGTATCATTTTTCCCTCCTTATCCCGCAGCTAAGCCCACAATTATCAGCCAAACAGCTAATACTATATTTACCACAGAAGCATATTTATTTTTCATATTTAGTCCGTTGCCATAGTGTTGTTCTTTGATTACGAAAAAGCGAGAATGTCCCACGAAATAAGTGCCAGTTTGCTGTTTGTTTTGATAAAGTGCTGGCAAAGCGGCTAATGGCCAAATTAGTAAAAACACAGCCGAATATAAAAATCATCGTTATCCTTCCTTCTTAACGTTCGCGAATAAATTGATAAAAAGCCACAATGATAGAAAAAACGGTCAAAACGGAAACAATTAACTGTGAAACATTGGTAGCATATTCGGTTTGCGCGGTGTCGACAATTCCTAAAATCAAATAGTAAACCGTCCAAATTAAACCAATTCCTAACAAAATAAAGGTTACACTATTAATGTATGGGTTGATTTTACTAAGCAGCTCTTTCAACGGTTGTGTTTCCTGGTTTTGTTTGTATTTAGTATTTCTGAGAGTAACTCCTGCAATAATACCTACCAAGCAACCAATTGTTAGGCCAAGTACAACTTTAAACAATATTGTCATACAGAATACCCTCTCACTGCTTTCAATAGATTTTGGATATCACGCTTAATTAGACATTGCATACTTTCCTTGTATTTATCTAACTTTAATTGTACTAATTTATCTAGCACCAACGGTTCCAAGTCAGGACGTAACGTAAGCAATTCCTTCAAATAAGGAATACATTGTCGAACCGTGATCGACTTTTCATCCTCCAGAATAGTTAATATAGTCGTTAAATGCTGGTCTAGCTGCTGTTGTTGATCCCATTTGACTGTTTTCATCAATAATTTGAAACTTCTTGCTCGGTTACAGGAAGTCTTCCCCTTCAAACCAGCTAAATACAGATGCCAATATTGATACATCTCATTGCTGTTTTCACAGCGAGCCTCCAATTGTCTAAAGCGCTGCAATGATTCCTTTGTATCTTTAGCAGTTAGAACTGCGTTGATTTCTTCTTCCACCTTAAACGCCCCCGTTCCTCCTCTTTATTCTACCTATGATTTCTGAAGTTGAAAAGAAGAAAAAAAGCAGTTGCTCAATTGACTTGAAGGCACCTGCTTTTACACGTTTGATTTCTTTTTATTTTTCAAAGCTAGACACAGTAAAACAATTCCCACCGCCACTACGGCAGCTAACGTTATCCAGCAGTATGGTTGAGGGATGAAAACATTTAACAATAGTGCCATAAACACCAAATAACTAATTGTTTGATCCTTCATTTCATTTCACCTCACCCATTATTAGACAAAGGATAACAAACTATCTCCTTAAATTGTTATAAATGTCCTGAACGGTTGGAAAATGATCTTAAATGACCTTTATCTTACCTCTTTTTTTCGAAAGAGCCCATAGCTGATTAAGATCATAACTAAAATAAAAACAAAGTTAATTGCTAATCGCTGAAAAAAATAGTGATTACTAATGGCAAGAGTCATTTGATCCAAGTCTTTGCTATAGGGTGTATAGGATAAAAGCTTTTGTGTGGTTTCGTTTAATAAAGCAATCGGTCCTAGCAGCAGTAATATGCCATAAGATGCCGCCAATACGGATGCCGGTCGTTTCAACAAAAAGACTAGAGGCAGAGCAATCATTAATTGAGCCGCCATAGTGAACACGGTTAAGCTCAACAGTTTGATTATTCCGGTAATTGTCTGACTATCAACAGCCAGACTTTGGTTTTCTGCTGGCAGCTGTAAAAGAACTGTAGGTAAATAAGCCGAAAAATCAATCGACGTAGTTGTTAAGACAAGACTCCCTAAAACGTAAGGCACATACAATAAATTGACAAAAAGCAGCAGAATGATCGCTTTCTCTAAAACGATTTCCCCCCGCCGTTTCCTGCTAGCAATGGCCTGCTCCATGACTTTCTCTTCAAAATCGCGGCAAACATAAATTCCTGCCAAAACACAACCTAATAAAGAAACCATCTGAGGATCAGAGAAAAAAGAGGCTAAATTAATTACACCGCTGGAATCCTCTGTTTTTCCAGCATAATAAGCCATAAAAAACATCACCCCGCTACTGAAGCAAGCCAGCAGGAAGAGCATATACAACATGCGAGAACGCCTAGCCTTGAACCAATCGGCTCTTAATAAATCCATCATCTTAACTACCTCCAATCAAGGAAAAGTAATAATTTTCCAAGCTTTCTTCCTGCTCCACAAAAGTAGTTGGCCAAACATCACCAGCGATCAGCTGTTTTAAGAGCTTTTCTTTTGATTTAACTTGAAACAGCTTAGCTTCGCCATTACGGGTAATCTCATAATTTCCAATCATTGCTGTTTCTGAGAGAACTTGAGCCAGCCGCTGCGGTTGGTTGGTAGCCACTCGCAAATATTGCCGAGTTTGCTTTTCCAATTCTGATAAGCTTAGTTGTTTCACTACCTTGCCTTGATTTAAAATAATATACTGAGTCGCCACTTGATAGAGCTCCGGCAGATTGTGACTAGATAAAAGAATCGTTTTTCCCTCGGTGGCTAACAAGCGCAAGAGCTCCCGAATCTCCACTACTCCTTGAGGGTCTAGCCCATTAATTGGCTCATCCAAAACCAAAAATGCTGGATCGCCTAATAATGCAATCGCAATTCCCAGACGTTGCTTCATACCTAATGAAAACTGCTGGGCTTTCTTTTTGCCAGTATCGGCTAGGTGAACCTTCGTTAATAGCTCATTAAGCTGCACATCGCTGTAAACCAAGCCTCTCATTTTAGCAAAGTAACACAGAACTTCTTTGGCGGTTAACTGGTGGATGAAAGCTGGATTCTCAATCATGACTCCAATTTTTTGATTCGCAGCAGGCTTCTTGCCAACCATTTGACCAAAAAGTCTAATTTTCCCCTTTGTAGGAAAGCTTAATCCCGCAATCAACCGCATGAAAGTCGTTTTTCCTGCACCGTTGCGGCCAATCAAACCATATATCTCACCTTGCTCTAAACGAACTGTTACTTGATCCAACGCTCTAAAATTGCCGTAAGCTTTAGTTAAGTCCTCTGTTTCAAGAATCGTTACCATCCTGTTGCCGCCTTTCTTTGATCTCCTCCTTCATTCGTTCTGAAAAACCCAAAAATAAATCAGCAGGAACTAATGCTAAACCAAACGATTCTGGATCTTCATCTCCTAACAAAACAAAGTTGTCTCCTTTCTTAATGTTGAAAATATCACGTGCTTCTTTCGGTATGACGATTTGTCCGCGCTCTTGTACCTTCAACACACCAAACATGTGCTTACCTTTAGGTGGGATTTTAGTCGCTGAGGCTTCCTCATCAAAGCTCATTAAGTCATCCACTGTGACTTTATACAGCTTAGCCAAAGCTAGGGTATTGATTAAATCAGGCATTGAATCCCCGCTCTCCCATTTGGCCATCGCCTGACGAGTCACTCCGATCTTTTCAGCAGCTTGTTCTAAGGTGTAATTATGCTGTGTTCGCAAAAAACGTAAATTCTTCTGAATTGTAATCTCTTTCTGATTTTCCATATCTTTCCTACCTCCTGCTTTCATTTTAGCAGGAAACTTGCTGCGAACAACCAAGCAAAACAAACATAAAATGTTCGTCACAGTTTCGTAGACTGGCAGCTAACTCTAAATAAAGGAAGTCATTTTTTGTGGACCGTAAAAAATGTCTTTATCTTCGTACGCATACCATCTTGCTAAACTTCTCGTATCGTTTATGAGTAATTACTTGCTAAATATCTTTCTAGCTTTCCCTAAACTGCAAAAAGCAAGACTGGCAGCTAACTCTAAATAAGGAAGTCATTTTTGTGGACCGTAAAAAATGTCTTTATCTTCGTACGCATACCATCTTGCTAAACTTCTCTTATCATTTTTGAGTAATTATTTGCTAAATATCTTTCTAGCTTTTCCTAAACTACAAAAAGCATGACTGGCAGCTAACTCTAAATAAGGAAGTCATTTTTTGTGGACCGTAAAAAATGTCTTTATCTTCGTACGCATACCATGATTCACGCCCCAAAAGTCGGTTTTTGTAACCTTATCAGTTTGGGGATATATCCGACAAACGTGATAAAGAGCTGGGAAAAATTCTTCATTCTATAAGATGATTCTAAAAGAGCTGGTTTTTCCTTATCCGTTATTCCTTTTATCAAATTTTTTATGTTAATGGCACCTATCTTAAATGAAAACCAGATTTTTGTGCGCAAGAATCCCCTGACGGGTATCTGGTCTACATGATAACGACGACGCAAAATCGACGGAACACCTTCAATACCATTTCTAAAGTGAGCGAGTTTTTGAAACTCTTCGCTTTCCATAAATTTTAGATGTTGCGCTCGTGAAATCTTTTCTTTTGTTAGTCTTACTGTAGCTGCTTGTTTTTGCAATTTTGGTTTACAGGTTTCCAAGAGCGGGCAAGCTTCACAGGTCGCTTTATCAAACCAACCGCAATAAACTTTATGGTCTTTATGGAAACTTCTTTTGTAGGATAGGTGCCCAGCTGGACAACACATTGTCCCGTCTTCATTGATTTGGAATTCTCCTTTTATCGTGTCTGGGAGAAGGCCCGAGAGATTTGTTGGGACAAACCAGATGTTTTGTTTTGAAGCTTGTTGTTGATTGTGAACACTACCAAATGCTCCGTCAGAAATAAGCGTTGTGCGCTGTTGAACCTCTCCGAGTTTCTCTAGAACTTCTTTACAAAAGATCTGATCACCTTTGATATTACGCGCATAGTCATATTGGGAAATGATAGAGCCGTTATCACCAACAGTTTCCACGACATTTCCTACGTAGCCAAAATGATGCTTGCCAGCTTTTTTTCGATAGGTGGCCTCTGGATCATAAGGATTTTGGATACTTGATGCCGTAATTTCTTGACCTGGTTTTTGTTGTGTTTGACCAGCATCATCTGTGAAAGTTTGTTCTTCAAGAACCTGACACAACAGTTGGTAATCGGGTAACTGGTGATAGTTTTCGTTTAATTCTTCTTTTAACGAGACCGCGTCTTGAATCAACTGGTCTAGTTTTTCCGGGGTGTCTCGATCAGTATCATGGTAAAAGACTTGATTGGCATCGGTAGGATCAAGATAGTGCATTTGGTCTTTTGGACAATCCCTATCGCTCATAGATTCGATGGCTTTGACAAGGTTTTGTACGCATCGATACATTAATTCTAGACGAGACATTCTGCGACAATTGGCGGAAACCATCAGACTGTCCATTCGTTTCATTGTTGGTTCAATCTCAAGAAATTGAAGAAAGACTTCGGCGAGTGCTTCCATTTCTTGTTGGAGTAAATCTTCGCCGGTTTCTAATAGGTGAAGATACAGGCGATTTCGGAAACGATTGAAACTATTTTTACTAACTGGCTGTTCGTCAAAACTAGTAGTGTGCAGCGCGTATTGAAAGCGCAGGTCGCCACAAACAATGGCTTCCAGCAATTCTTCATCCGTCATTTGTAGTAATTCTTTTAACAACAATGAGCCAACTAAAATATTGACGGGTGTGTTAGGACAAGAAGCAGGATCTGAACTATACAAAACGGCAAAACGTTCTTCGCAAATGGCAGGAAAAACAATATCTCCGAATCCCTTGGCCCAAGATTTAAGGACGAACTTCTGTGTCCGCTCGGGTGCTTGTTGGAATCGATCATTTAACGAGAGTTGTTGTGAAGAATTTAGTCTAAAAGCCATGATGAAGCCCCCTGTCTACATTTCTTAGCTCTATTATACTACGTTAGGAAGCGTCGCATCTTTACTTTTGGGGTGTGAATCATACCATCTTGCTAAACGTTACGAATCAATGTTTAGGTGCATAATTAGTGAATTTCATTCGCCCCTAACATACTGCAAAAAGCATGACTGGCAGCTAGCTCCTTTTTCGGGTTTCATTTTTCCAAGACCGGGAAAAATGAGTTCTATTGTCGTACGCATACCATCTTGCTAAACGTTACGAATCAATGTTTAGGTGCATAATTAGTGAATTTCATTCGCCCCTAACATACTGCAAAAAGCATGACTGGCAAAAAAGCTCTACATATCTTAAAGATACATAGAGCTTAGATTTATTTATTTAATTCTGGGAACAATAGATGCAAGACTTCTAGTGTTAAACGACGGCCTTTTCCAGCGTAAGGATAGATATGCATGTGCATTGCTGGATTGAAGTTAGCTTCAATAATTCCGTAATCTTTTTCATCTTTGTAAGGCTTGTCTTTATCAGGAATAATTAAATCAATTCCACTAATTTCAGCTCCCAAGGCTTCCACAGCAGCGATGGCAATTTCTTTATAACTTTCGTGCATCTCATCGGTAATATCAATGGAGTCACCACCAGTGGAAATATTAGAATTTTCTCGTAAGAAAACCTGTTGCTCAGCAGGCGGCACACTGTTTATTGTGAAACCTTGCTCCTTCAGCATCAATTTTTCCAAATCTCCTAGTTGAATCAGTTCCAACGGTGAGCGGTGATGCGTGCCCCGCAATGGATCTTGGTTCTTTTCTTCTACTAGTTCCTTGATCGTTTTCACCCCATCTCCTACAACATTAGCAGGGATGCGCAAGAGAACAGCTTTTACTTGATGGTCGATAACGAAGAAACGATACTCAGTTCCTTCCATAAATTCCTCGATCAATACGGAGTCATCTTCTTTAAAGGCGATCTTCAAACCAGCGATGTAATCTTCCAACGAAGCTCCTTCTTTAAAGATAGTAATACCCAAGCCATAATTGGTAGACTTCGGCTTAATTACAAAGGCTTGTTGTGCATAACGTGGATACGCTCTACGGGCCTTTTCGATAGAGGTGAAGGTTTCGCCTAGAGGTACGCGGAACCCAGCTTGATCCAAGACCATTTTGGTCACCGTTTTGTTTTCCATCAGTAAAGGGGAGATGTAGGTATCTTTACTAGTCATATTGCCATTTTTCACATATTCTTTATGCTCTCCATGCTTCAAGAAGACAAACTGATCGCTGCGGTCCATTACATCAAACTCCAAGCCCATTTGGATTGCATCGAACAACATATTTTGCGTGGATAATTCCATTTCCGCAAAACCAGCTAATTGGTAAGGATGAGCGTAGGCTATGTTGTAATACTTCCGACCTAATTGCTGTCCTAAAACCGCTTGACCTTCTGCTTCATCTGCCTTTAATAAGCGAGCAGCCAAGGTTAATTCTGGTTTTTCCAACCATTCTTGATAGTTAGTTAACTGATTATCAACTGGCAGGTCTAATTCTTCCACCATTTCCTGCATTTCGGCAAAAATACGACGACCTTCTTCGATATAAGCTGTTTGGTGATAAGGATGTTCCAAAGAGACCTCATCATTAATTTTATTTCCTGTTTCTACCCATTCATCTGCCGGAGATTTTTCATCCGTCCACAGCAAGTACAGCATAAACAAATGAATGAACTCAACCGCTTCTTGATTAATCCCAATACGTTCAAAAGGATTCAAGTCAATATTACGCAACTCTACATAGCGGATACCTGTGTGGAATAAATCCGCCACTTTTTTTCCGCCGCGCATACGAATCGGTGCATAGAATTCTTTTTCTTCGGATAGGCGTCCCTGAGCAACGTTCTCAGCCAAATCTTTGCTATATTGATCCAAAGAGGCATACGATACTTTCACATCTGGTTTATTTACATAACCAAACGGACTGGTACGAATACTGCGAACGGGTTCATTTGGTCGATCTTCATCAACAAAGTAATTCTCTTCACTAAGAGGAGTCGCCCCAAACAAATACGTTAACAACCAGCGATAACGCAAGAAATTGCGCGCAATTTTCATATAGAGCTCGGTTTTAAAGGCTTCAATGCAGCTATATTCATCCTGTGCCTGATGCAGCTCCTTTACTAAGTCCCAACCGTATTCAAAGTTAAAGTGGATCCCACTGACCATCTGCTTACGTTTGCCGTATTCACGTGCTAAGAAACGACGGTATAATACATCTTCATGACGTTCCAATTTAGCGATGACGATATCCTCTTCTTTTTCAGGCAAAGCTGGCGGCATGGATAATGGCCACATCATTTCATTTTCTGACATACTACGTTGAGCTACATCATGAACTGCAGTCAACGTAGCTAGAACTTCCTCCACAGAATCACTAACCGGCGTGATTAACTCTAATTGTGTTTCCGAAAAATCGGTTTGAATATATGGATGAAAGCTACGATTCCCAAGCTTACTAGGATGATCGGTCTTGGCCAACTGACCGTCTATAGCCACTCGCTGACTTTCTTTCTCTATTCCAAAACGTGCTTGTAATAACCACGGCTTTACTTTTTCTTGGCGCATCATTTCTTTGATTCTCATTTGTGCAGCCCTCCTCATCACGCTTATTATATAGAATATTTAGGGGAAAAAGAATGGAAATGCTTAAATTGTTTCCCCACTTTTTTTAAATTAAAGATTCTCACTTAATTCTTTCAGCTGAAGCCTGCAAAATAAACTCGGCAAAAGTACGGGAGGCATAAGAAAGCGTGTCCCAATTCCGCCATGCTAAGGCCACTGTCCGCACTGGGTGTTCTTGGATTGGACGAATCACTAATTCCTCCTCCATTCCAGCAAGAACCCTTTGATACATGATGGAAAAGCCTAATCCCTGGCGAATCATTTCGATGATTGAATAGTCATCGTATACCTCATATTCAATTTTCGGAGTCAATCCACTGGCGGTGAAGGCAGCTAAGGTCACACTATAAGTTCCTTCATCTAATAGAATTAGCGGCTCTTTGGTTAGTTGTGATAACGAAACGGTGCTATTTTTTGCCAAAGGATGACCTTTAGCAAAGACGGCCTGCATTTCATCCTGATATAATATTTGCATTTCAATGTCCTCAACTGCTGTGGTATGTACAAAGCCTAAATCAACCTGATTGTTGCGTACCCATTCCGCAATACTCGTATACTCTCCTTGACGAATCACAAAATTCACTTCGGGGTATTGTTGTTTAAAAGCTTTGATTAATGGTGGCAAAAACGTACGACTGACACTAGTAAAGGTTCCAATGCGGATGGTACTGTCTGTTAAGCCATTTATTTCCCGTCTTTTCTGCTGTAAAGCTTTTTCAGCGACCGCAATTGCCTGTAGATAGGGAAAGTATTGATGCCCATCGTTTGTCAGAGCTAGTCCATCTTTTCTACGCTGAATCAAAAGCGTCCCTAGTTCTTGTTCCAATGCCTTAATAATTTGACTGATCGCACTTTGAGAATAACCCAAGTCTTCAGCTGCCTGTGTGAAGCTGCCTGCTTCAATTACTTGGCAAAAAACCATATAGCGAGAAATCATTCCAACACCCCCATTACGTTTTCTTATGGGTTCATTATAATCATTTGTTTTACTAATGTAAAAGGGCTTGCTATAATACGAAAAAAAGACACGAAGGATGTTAACGGGATGAGAGAAAGAGACTGGGCGCCTCCAGCAAAAGAATTGCAAACGGTTACTAACTGGCGCGTTTTTAGATCTGGATTCAAAGATGGGATTCCGATTGGGATCGGTTATTTTGCGGTAGCTTTTTCGTTAGGTATCACAGTTAGAAATGCTGGGATGTCGGCGTTTCAAGGTTTTTTAATGAGTTTGCTGAACAATGCCTCTGCTGGTCAATATGCTGCCTTAGTCGTTATTGCAGCCAAAAGCTCTTATTTGGAACTGGCTTTAGTAACTTTAATTACTAATGCCCGCTATTTACTGATGGGTTGTGCCCTTAGCCAACGTCTATCACCAGAGATGCCGTTTATTCATCGCTTTTTTATTAGTTTCGATGTCACAGATGAGCTTTTCGGACTGGTGATTTCTCGTTCGGGTTACTTGAATCCTTATTATATGTATGGTGCTGTCGCAGCAGCAGCTCCTTGTTGGGCAGTTGGTACTGCAATTGGCGTAGTATCTGGAAACATCTTGCCCCTTCAGCTGGTTAGTGCATTAAGTGTCGCTTTATATGGCATGTTTTTGGCCGTGATCATTCCTCCTACTCGTAAAAGTAAAGTCATCGGGGTGATGGTGCTTATTAGCTTTACTGCTAGTTATATCGCAACGAATGTACCGCTCTTTGCCACAATATCTAGCGGAACACGGACGATTATCTTGACAATTGTTATCTGCACTATTGCTGCTCTATTGTTCCCTATTAACAAGGAGGAGAACATCCATGCCTAACATTTATCTCTATATTTTGGTAATGTCTATCGTTACTTACAGCATTCGTCTGTTGCCGCTGACCATTCTCCGTAAGCCGATTAAAAATATTTTTGTACAATCATTTCTGCATTATGTACCTTATGTTACGTTGGCAGTGATGACGTTTCCAGCTATTTTAGAAGTTACACAAGTTCCATGGGCTGGGTTAATTGCTTTGTTGACTGGCAGTTTAACCGCTTGGCATCGTGGCAATCTTTTTCAAGTAGCGATCGTCTGTTGCCTCACAGTCCTTTTGATTGAAACCTTAGTAATGTAAAAAGCTTATTCGAACTAGAAATGTTCGAATAAGCTTTATTTTTTATTCTTCTTTTAATAGTCCTTTGAATAAACCAATAGCAAAGTCGTTTGGATCAAAGACTGCCAGGTCATCAATTTTTTCACCCAGACCGACTAATTTCACTGGCAAGTGCAACTCATTGCGAATCGCTAAGACGATCCCACCTTTAGCTGTACCATCCAGCTTAGTTAGCACTAAACCAGTTATATCCGTGGTTTCTTTAAACTGCCGCGCCTGTGATAAAGCATTTTGACCCGTCGTTGCATCTACTACCAACAACACTTCATGAGGAGCAGTCGGATATTCCCGTTGAATCACACGTTTGATTTTCTTCAATTCGTTCATTAAGTTAACTTTGTTTTGCAAACGTCCAGCTGTGTCAATCAACAAAATATCATAGTTTTCGTTTTTAGCTTTGTCTACTGCATCATAGACGACTGCTGCTGGATCACCGCCGGCTTTGCCACGAACGACCTCTACTCCAGAACGTTGTCCCCAGACAACTAGCTGATCGATTGCTCCAGCCCGGAAAGTATCTGCTGCTGCCAATAACACTCTTTTGCCTTCATTTTTGTATTGATTCGCCAATTTTCCGATACTCGTTGTTTTTCCAGTACCATTAACGCCAACAAATAGAATGATGGATAATCCCTCAGGCTGCAGGTTCAATTGATTGTTCTCATCAACACCTTCAGCTTCATAAATATCTACTAATTTTTCAATAATCACATTTTGAATTTGCGATTGTTTCTTAGCATTTTTCAGTTTTACTTCTTGACGCAAAGATTCGGTTAATTTGATCGCCGTGTCAAACCCGACATCGGCACCAATCAAGGTTTCTTCCAACTCTTCAAAGAATTCCTCATCCACTCGACGGAAACGAGCAAATAATTCATTCATGCGATCACCAAAGGATTTACGTGTTTTCTCTAGCCCTTTGTCATACTTTTCTTGAGCAGTCGTTTCAGCAGGTGCTGAAATTTCTTCCATTACATCTTCTGTAGCAACTGGGGCTTCCAATTCTGATTCTGGTAAAATTTCTACCGATTGTACTTCTTCTGGTTGAGTCGCTTCTTCAATCACGGACTCTTTAGGTACTTCTTCAATTGGAGCTGTTTCTTCAATTTCTAGGGATCCCGATGGTTCGCCAGCTTCTTCACTATCTGCTTGGTCATCCGCTGATGTTTCTTCAGGAGCCATTGCAGTTTGACCCTCAACAGCTGAATGATCCGTATCCTCAGCTTCAGGTTCTTGCAATTCAGTTGATTCCGGTGTTTCCTGCTCTTCTTTCTTCTCACTCTTGAAGGCATTTTTTATTCGATCAAATAATCCCATCGTGTTCCTCCTTAGTTCAAAACAAATTTTTCAATTGCTTGAGCGACACCATCGGCTTGGTTGGTGCCTGTAATGTAATTGGCAACTGCCTTCACGTCATCTGTTGCATTTTCCATCGCCACACCGACTCCGGCATATTCGATCATTGGCAGGTCATTCGCTTCATCGCCTAAAGTCAGCATTTCACTGGCATCAATGCCTAATTCTTCACCTAATACTTTTAAACCGTATGCTTTGGTAACTCCCTTAGGCATAAACTCTAATAAATTGGGACGTGTTTTGCAGACTTCATAGCGCTCAATATATTCAGCCGGAATCTCAGCTATTTTTTCATCTAAATAGTCAACATCAATAGCAGCAACTACTTTGTTGTAAAGAGCATCTGTAGTTAACTCCTCAATCGTCGCTGAGAAATAGGTTACTTTTTTATTCATGGTTGGATATAGAGATAAGTGCTCAGGGGCAGTCGCTAATTGCAGACAACGAGCATCTGATAAAATATCCATTGGTAAAGGTAATTGGGTAAACAAGTCATAAATATCTTTTACTTGTTCTAAATTTAACGCCGTTTTTCCCAATAGCTCGCCCGTATTATTCTTTTGAATTAACCCACCATTAAAGGTGATAGAATAATCGCCTTCGTCAACTAAATTCAACTCTTCTAGATAGTCGCCAATTGCGATCAAAGGGCGTCCAGTACAGATGACAATTTTAACCCCCTGTGCTTTTGCTTCGGCAAGTGCCTCTTTGTTTTTATCAGAAATTGTTTTAGCATCGGTTAATAATGTACCATCTAAATCAATTGCTACTAATTTTATCATGGGACAGCTCCTCTCCAGTTTCAAATTTCCCACCTTCATTTACTTGTTCCAGACGAACCGAAATAATCTTCGACACGCCGGATTCTTGCATAGTCACACCATACAAGACATCAGCCGCTTCCATCGTTCCCTTACGGTGAGTCACCACGATGAACTGCGTGTCATCTTCAAATGAGCTTAAGTAACGACCAAATCGCGAGACATTCGCCTCATCTAAGGCTGCTTCCACTTCATCCAGCACACAAAACGGAACCGGCCGAACTTGAATAATCGAGAACAACAGTGCAATTGCTGTTAATGCCCGTTCGCCACCTGAAAGTAGCGATAAGCTCTGTAGCTTCTTACCAGGAGGCTGTGCTTCAATTTCAATCCCCGTATTCAATAAATCATTAGGATCGGTTAGCAATAGCTCAGCACGTCCTCCGCCAAACATATTGGGGAATACTTCTTTGAACTGCTCACGAATAGCTTGGAAGGTGGTATAAAACCGTGATTTTACCTCATCGTCCATTTCATCCATGGTCTCAAATAACTGTTCCTTGGCAGACAATAAATCGTCTCTTTGGGTAGTCAAGAAATCATAGCGTTCCTCAACCTGTTCAAATTGTTCAATCGCATTTAGATTGACCGGTCCTAATTTTTCGATGGCCTGTTTTAAACGGGTCACTTCCTGTTGAGCAGGACCGACGTCAATCGTCATATCTGCCATCTCTTCTGCCGCAACAAAGGACAAGCTGTATTCTTCCTGCAAATAATCCAATTCATTATCCAGCTGCAATTCCAAGCGGTTTTTTTGTACATCCGCTTGTGATTGTTGAGCTAGCAAATCTTTTTGCTCGCGGTTGGCTAAAGTTAGTTCACCATCGGCTTTGTCCACCTGCATTTGCAGCTTTTGTCGTTCCTGTTTCCAGTCTGCAAGCTGTGTCACCAGCTTTTCGTGAGTGATTTCTAATTCTGCTAAGCGCTGGTTCAGACTTTCTACCGTTTCTTCGTGTGTTGAGGAGTCGTTGGATAAAGCCATTAACTGGTTTTCCAAACTGTCCATTTCATTCACCAAAACGGTTAACTGCTGATGCTGCATGATTTGTTGCTGATTCAAATGATTCAGCTGTTCTTCCATTACTGCCCGGTCCGCTTGGAAACGGCTCAGTTGGGTAGCGATTGTTGACCGACGTTCTTCTAGCAAATCACTTTCTTGGTTTAACTGTTTAATTTCCTGATCAATCCGCTGCTGTTCAGCTTGTAGACGCTCAGCCTGCTCTTCTAATTGAGCCTTTTGCTGCTGATAATCGGTTAAAAAACGCTCCAATTCTTTCGCTTCGTGAGAAAACAGCGTATGTTCTTTTTCTAATCGTGTTAAATCAACCGCAAAGCGTTCTAGTTCACTTTGTGCTTCCTGATAGGTCAACCGAGTTTGTTCACCCTTGGTTCGCAGCGCTTCGATTTCAGCTGTTTGCGTTTGGATTGATTGTTGGATTTTTTTTACTTGCTGTTCTTTATTCTTTAAATCACGAGTCAATTCTTCGTAGCGTTTGGTTAATGATTCTAATTCATGTCCTTGATTGAATAGATTCCCCCGGTTTCCTTGCTTAGTCGCACCACCAGTCATTGATCCTCCAGCGTTCATCACATCGCCTTCTAAAGAAACGACCCGTACCTGGTAGTGAAGCTGTTTGGCTAATTGGTTAGCACTGTCCAAATCGCGGGCGATAACGATCCCACCAAGCAAATTCTCCATAACTGTCGAAACTTTTGACTCAAAAGAGACTAGTTGGCTAGCCACTCCCACAAACCCCGCATGATCTTTCACTGCTTGGTAGTGATGGTTAGCCAAACTACGAGGTTTGATCGTGGTTAAAGGTAAGAAGGTTGCACGACCACTGCGCTGTTGACTTAAATAGGTGATCCCTTTACGAGCATCCGCTTCATTCTCCACGATAACGTGTTGGGCAGCCGCTCCTAAAGCCGTTTCGATCGCCAAGGCATAATCCTTAGGCACTTCAATTAATTCTGCTACCGCACCCACAACACCAGTTAGCTTCTCTTTCTGCTGCAGGACACTGCGGACACCTTGATAAAAACCGCTGTAGTTTTCTTGAATTTCCTGCAAACTTTTTTTACGAGCACGAACTTGTTGAACTTGATTCATTAACTCATACATTAAGCCCTGTTCATGACTTAAGCGTTTTTGCTGCTTGGTGGTCTCTTCGGTTAATTGACGATAGGCTTGCTGTTCAGTTGTTAATTGTTTTTCCACCGACGCTGCCCGTTCTTGGGCGGCTGTTCTTTTTTCTTGCATTTCCTTGACTTGGGTTTGCAAGGCTTCAAAGCGAGTGACACTTTGCTGGTTTTTTGCAGTTTCTTGATGGTATTGACGATCTAAATATTTTAATTCGTTACTGACATTGGCTTGCTCTTGCATCAGCTCGACATAGGTACCGCGTAAATCCTCCAAAACTTCCTTAGTGGATTTTTGATACTTAATTGCTTCTGTAGTTAATTGAGCAATTTCTTTGTCTAAAGCTGTTTTTTCGACTTCTTTTTGCTGCTGTTGTTTTTCTAAGTGTTGAATGGTCGTTTCTACGGCTTTTTGTTTTTCACCGTTCTGAGCTAGTGCTGCTTGGTACTCTTCACTGGTTTTTCGAGTATTCTTGGAGCGCTCGCTTAACAGTTCCTTTTGTCCTTCAGTTTGCTTGAGCGCTTCGGTTAAATGAAGTAATTGTTGTTGTCCATTTTCCAGTTTTTCATCCAGCTTACCGCGCTTTTCCCGTAAGGTGCCCAGTTTTTCTTCCGTTTGCCGAATAAAAACCGAACGCTCTTCAACAGTTGCCGATAACTGCTCAAAATCTTGACAAGCAGTTTCCCAAGCTTGTTTGTTGGTTTTGATTTTAGCAACGGTTAAGCTGACATCCATTTCCGTCAACTGTTCCTTTAGCGCTAAAAATTCCTTGGCCGCTTCACTTTGGGCAGCCAAGGGAACTAGCTGATCTTCTAATTCGTAAATAATGTCCTGAACACGATTCAAATTGTCTTCTGTTTCAAACAACTTTTGTTCTGCTTTACGTTTACGCTGTTTATACTTCAAAACACCGGCAGCTTCTTCAAAGATACCTCTGCGATCTTCCGGCTTACTGCTGAAAATTGCTTCTACCTTCCCTTGAGAAATAATCGAAAATGATTCCTTTCCCAAACCAGAATCCATGAATAACTCTTGGATGTCTTTTAGGCGGCAGGCTTTCTTGTTGATAAAAAAATCACTTTCTCCCGTTCGACGATAGCGCCGAGTAACACTGACTTCGCTAAAATCCAAAGGCAAATAATGATCCGTATTATCTAAAACAACCGTTACTTCCGCAATATTCAATTGTTTTCTTGCTTCAGAGCCGGCAAAAATGATGTCCGGCATTTTGCCGCCCCGCAGACTTTTCGCTGATTGCTCTCCTAGAACCCAGCGGATGGCTTCAGTGATGTTGCTTTTGCCACTGCCATTTGGTCCGATGACCGCTGTTACTCCCGTTTCAAATTCAATTTTAGTTCGCTCAGCGAAGGACTTAAATCCGGCTATTTCTATACGTTTCAAATACACGAAAGGTGTACCTCCAATTATACTTTAAGTGCTGCCAAGGCTTTGGCTGCAGCATCTTGTTCTGCTAATTTCTTTGACTTCCCTTTGCCCGAACCAATTAAACGATTGTCTACATAAACTTCAATCGAAAAGGTCCTTTCATGGGCGGGCCCTTCTTCACTAACCAACCGGTACTCGATCGTCACATCCCCACTTTTTTGCAAAACTTCCTGCAATCGGGTCTTATGATCCATTTCTCGAGTGAATTCGCCAGCTTCAATCTTAGGAAAGATAACTGTTTGAATGAAGTGAAGGGCTGTTTCATAACCTTGATCCAAATACAAAGCTCCTAAGAAGGCCTCGAAAAGATCGCATAATAACGATGCGCGATTGCGGCCGCCAGAGTTTTCTTCCCCTTTGCCTAACAATACGTATTGATCAAAATGACATTCTTTCGCAAATTTAGACAAGCTGTCCTCCCGAACAATCGCCGAACGCAATTTAGTTAATTTGCCTTCTGGCACATCTGGATATTGACGATATAAATAATGAGAAACTTGAAGCTCTAATACTGCATCTCCTAAAAACTCTAAACGCTCATTATCAGAAAGCTGCATATTTCGGTGCTCATTGACATAGGACGAATGGGTAAAAGCCTGTTCTAGTAACGTGACATCTTGAAAGACAATGCCATAGCGTTCTTTTAACTCGATGATCAATTGCGTATCCATTGGCTACATTCCTTTTTTAAAGTTTTACATCACGATCTATTATACTGTTTTTTTACGGATTTTTAAACGAGAAGCGATAATAGTAAGAAAAACTTGAAAAACAACTGCTGCTGCCGTGTTCAAATAAAAGAACCGCTCGCGAAAAAAGTTCTCGAACGGTTCTTCATTAAACTAACAATTCACGGTATAAACGTTCTACATTTTGATAAAAAATCTTTTCAATGTCACTTGTAGAAAATCCCGCTGTCTTCAGCCCATGCTGAATTTTTTGAATAGAACGAATGTCAGCCAATTCAGGATTCTCTTCTATACCATCAAAATCAGAACCTAATCCGATACACTCGATACCGCCTACTTGGATAACATGTTTGATGTGAGCTACCAAACCTTCCACCAATGATTGCTGGCTGCCAGCAGGTCGAATAAAGGCTTCGTAGTAATTCATCCCTATCACACCCCCACGTTCAGCAATTCCTCGAATCAGCTCATCTGGCAAATTTCGTGGATGGTTGCAAATCGCCCGTGCATTAGAATGACTCGCCACAAATGGACGCTTTGTATAAGTCAACACATCTCGTACTAGCTGATCAGAACCGTGGGAAACATCAATAATCATCCCTAGCTCTTCCATTCGTCGAACAATAGCAATCCCTTTTTCTGTTAGTCCTTGTTGAATGGCATTTAATTTTTGTTGGGCATCGTCCCAATAAATTGTATTGGGGTATCCGATTTCGTTTTCAAAATTCCAAGTCAACGTCAGCATCCGCACACCTAAATCATAGAACTCCTGTAATCGATCTAAGCGCCCAGCCAAAGGTGCGCCCTCTTCCATCGTCAACAGAGCACTCAGTCGTCCCTTTTGTTGATTGGCCTCATAATCAGACATAGTCGTAATTGGACGAATTAGCTCCTTATTCTTAGATAGCTCTTTATTATAGCAGGCGATCATTTCCCGACAAACCTGATAAGGATCGTCCACTTCATCTAAAGGAACAAACATGGCGAAATTTTGTAGAACCGTGCCACTTTCCTTCATTTTTTTTAGATCAATTTGAAATTCATTTTCCCGCAAATGGGCTGCGGGTGTCTGATAGATTTTCATGATCGTATCGCAATGCATATCAATAGCTTTCATTTCAATCAACTCCTTTGATTTAAAAGATGACGAAAAAAACGCAAAATCCTGCGATTCTGCGCTTTTGTTCTTATCCTTGGTGTTCTAAAATGTAATCAACTGCTGCACCAACGGTTTCAATTCTTTCTGCTTCGTCATCAGAAATTTCTGTTCCGAATTCATCTTCTAGTTCTAAAATAAATTCCATGATACTGATTGAGTCCGCATTTAAATCGTCCTTGATACTTAACTCCGGTGTTACCTTTTCTTTGTCTAATTCAAAATGATTAGAGATTATCTCCGCCACTTTGCCAAATACTTCTTCGCGCGTCAACAACATTCACCTCCATACGATTAACTTCATTTCCAAATCAACTACCAGAAGATCATTGTACATTTTACTGGTGTTTCAAGGGTTTGTCTACCTTTTTCGGTAAATTCCACGTTTAGAGCATTTATTGCTCTAACTCAAAGAACTGGACCAATTGACCCACAACATCGGTCTCCAGCATCGTATGAATTTGTGAAATCGTGTGAGAAACCGCTTCAGGACCCGTAGAGCCATGCGTTTTGATTACTGGGGCCTTTAGACCAAATAGTACAGCACCGCCATGGGAAGAATAATCTAATTTGTCCTTCAAACTGTACAATGTATCCTTCAATAACAAGGCGCCAAATTTCCCTTTAGTCCCTGCATCATTAATACTGCCTTTAATTAATTGCATTAAGCCCATTGCTGTTCCTTCAATAGTTTTTAATACTGCGTTACCAGTAAAGCCGTCTGTAACTACTACATCGGCAGCACCGTTTAATAATTCCCGCGCTTCTACATTACCAATGAAGTTAATGCTTTTTTCAGCTTGCAGCAGTTGATATGCTTGCTTAGTTAATTCACTGCCCTTCGTTTCTTCTGTGCCGTTGTTCAAAAGTCCTACCCGTGGGTTTTGAATGCCCCGAACATGCTTGGCATAAAAAGAACCTAAGATCGCATATTGGTGCAAATGCTCGGGCTTGTTTTCAGCATTCGCTCCTAAATCCAACATATCAAAGCCTAGATCACCAGTTAAAACAGGCATCGTAGACATTAAACCAGGTCGTTCGATTTTTTTAATTCGGCCAACAATGAACAAGCCTGCTGCTAACAAAGCTCCGGTATTTCCTGCCGAGAAGATGGCATCAGCTCGGCCTTCTTTAACTGCTTGAGCTGCCAATACCATCGAAGCGGTTTTTTTACGGCGAATTGCCTTAACCGGTTCATCATCACTGTTAATTTTTTCATCTGTATGAATAACGGTAATATTGGTTTCATCGGTAATATATTGACGGATTGCGTCTTCTTTTCCGTATAATTGGAACTCAATGTCTGGATGATTTTTCTTTGCCAGCATAACACCTTCCACAATTGCTTGTGGGGCAAAGTCGCCACCCATCGCATCAACTGCGATTCTCATTTGAGCATCACTCCTTTGATTTTTATTTTAGTATAGCACACTAATCGAAATATGTTTCACCGCTTTGTGTTGGCTGGATCACTTGATCCAATGGCGAATATTCCGGTTGGACCTGCCAATTTTCAACTTGCCAAATAGCGGTTGCTTCATCGCGAGCTACTTCTAGAACATTGGCGTCATTCACCAAGTCAGCAATGATAAACTGAGGCAAACCGGATTGACGGAAGCCAAATACTTCTCCGGGACCACGTAGCTCCAAGTCCTTCTCACTTAAGACAAAACCGTTGTTGGTTTCCGTCATAATCTTCATTCGCTCTTTACCTAGCTCATTTTTCGGACTAGCCACTAAAATACAATAAGAGGCTTCTGATCCCCGTCCTACTCGCCCTCTTAATTGATGCAATTGGGCCAAGCCGAAACGTTCAGCGTCCATAATAAACATGACTGTAGCATTCGGAACATTTACTCCGACTTCAATTACAGTCGTTGAGACTAATATCTGACTTCGATTATCCTTAAATTCTTCCATAATTGCTTCTTTTTCAGCATTTTTCATCTTACCGTGCAACAGACTCACTTGGTAATCGGGCGCATAAAAGGCTTTTAGCTGTTCATAAATTTCAGTCGCATTTTGGACATCCAGTGCCTCTGATTCTTCAATTAAGGGACAAATCACATAGATTTGGTGTCCTCGTTGGAGCTCTTGCCGTGCCCAATCCAAGGTATGATCCAACTGCTTTGGCTTAATCCAACTAGTTTTTACTGGGATTCGACCAGCTGGCATTTGATCAATAATCGAGACATCCATCTCGCCATAAGCCGTAATCGCTAACGTTCGCGGAATCGGCGTGGCCGTCATAAAGAGCACGTCGGGATGCAATCCTTTTTCTCGCAGCACCCGGCGTTGATTAACACCGAAACGATGCTGTTCGTCGGTGATTACTAATCCTAGCTTAGCAAATTGAACATTGTCTTGAATCAATGCATGAGTACCGACAATCACATCGATCTCACCATTGGCTAGCGCTTCTAAAATAACTTTACGTTCTCGCGTCTTAGTAGAGCCCGTTAACAAAGCAATGCTGACTTCTAACGGATCAAAGAGCTGGGTTAAACTTTCTAAATGCTGCTGCGCCAAGATTTCTGTAGGTACCATCAATGCCCCTTGAAATCCAGCAGTCATGGTAGCATACAGCGCAATTGCCGCAACTACCGTTTTTCCACTACCTACATCTCCTTGTAACAATCGCTGCATGTGCTTTTTACTGCGCAAATCATAACAGATTTCGTTGGTTACTCGTTTTTGCGCATCAGTTAACTCAAATGGCAAGCTTTGCGTAAATTTTTTCAGGCGCTGCACGTCATATCTAATTGAGATTCCATTCTTCTCACTGCGTTCACTGTTTTTCAAGCCTTGCATGCGCATTTGGAACAAGAAGAATTCCTCAAAAACTACTCGCCGCTTAGCTTGTCGACTTTCTTCAGGATTTTTAGGAAAATGCATCGCAAACATTGCCTGTCTTCGTGGAATCAGACGGTATTTTTCCAATAGATAGGCTGGTAGATTCTCTGGAATCTCATTGCCGTATTTTTCAAAAGCTACTTTAATCAGCTCAACTATCGTGCTCTGTCGGACTGATTTTGATACATGATAAATCGGTGCAAACTCTTCAGTCTGTTTACCGCCAAGAATTTTCATCCCCGTTAAGGCTTTGCGCTTTGCGTCCCATTTTCCATAAACAGCAATTTCTTCACCTACTTCAGCTTTATCCTTCAGATAAGGCTGATTAAAGAAGGAAACCGTGAATACGGCATGATCCTGCATCATGCGAAATTGCAGCCGACTCTTTTTGTAGCCAAACCGATTTAATACCGGTGCTGAGACGACCACTCCTTTTAGGGTAACTTTTTCCTGGTCGTTAATTTCCAGCAGATTCTTTTCCTGAATATCTTCATAGCGGAAAGGATAGTAGCTTAGCAGGTTTTCAACCGTGAGGATGCCTAACTCCGCAAGATTTTGCGCTCGTTTGGGACCAACTCCTGGTAAAACACTGACACTATCTTGCAACGTCATACAATTCCTCCTATCGTAAAAACTTAAGATAAAAAAAGGCCGGGAAATCCCGGCCTCTTTGGTTTATTCAGCTGAAAGCAAGTAAGGATATACAGGTTGATTTCCTTCGTGGATTTCAACTTCTAAATCAGCATCCATGGATTCGATCGCTTCTGCTAATTGTTGGGCTTGTGTTTTGGTACCTTCTTCACCATAAATGATAGTGATGATCTCAATATCAGCAGTGATCATTCGTTTTAAGGTGTCCAAGGTCGTTTGGAACAAGTCAGCTTCAGATAAGACAATCTTACCATCGATCATGCCAAGATAATCACCTTCGTGAATTTCTACGCCATCGATTGATGTATCTCGGATTGCATTCGTAATTTGTCCACTGACGACTGATTCTAACATTTCGGACATGGCAGTTTTGTTGTCTTCTAAGCTATGTTCTTCATTGAAAGCCAGCATAGCTGTCATTCCTTGAGAAATAGTTTTACTAGGTACAACAGCAACTGGAACATCTGCTACTTCAGCAGCTTGATCGGCTGCCATAAAGATGTTTTTATTGTTAGGTAATACAATTACTTGATCGGCATTAACTTCCTTGATTGCCTTCAAGATGTCTTGTGTACTTGGGTTCATCGTTTGTCCGCCACTGATGACGTAAGAAACGCCTAAGCTTTTGAACAGTTCTTTTACGCCTTCACCTGCTGCAATAGCAATTACTGCATAAGGTTTGCGCTCAGTGCTGGCGGTTCCTTCAAATTCAGCAACTTGCTCATCGTGCTCCAAAATCGTTTCATGCTGTACTCGCATGTTATCGACTTTGATTTTAACCAATGAACCAAATTTTTGACCGTAATTCATGACTTCACCAGGATGTTCAGTATGCACATGTACTTTGACAATTTCGTCATCGTTTACAACTAATAAAGAGTCGCCTATTCCGTCTAAATAATTACGGAAAGTATCGTAATCGAATTCACTGTCGACAGTCGGACCTTGACCTAGCTGCACCATGATTTCAGTACAGTAGCCAAATTTGATGTCTTCAGTTGCCATATGGCCTTGAACACTACGGTGATGCTCAGCATTTACCATTTCATCCATTTCAGCAGGACTTGGTTCAAAGGCTTCATCAGAGAAATATTCGCCATTTAGTGCACTTAAGAATCCTTCATAAATAAACAGCAAACCTTGTCCGCCGCTATCCACTACGCCGACTTCTTTTAAAACTGGCAGCATTTCAGGTGTTTTATCCAATGCTCGTTTTCCGTATTTTACCACGGCTTCTAATACTTCAATCACATCATCGGTTTGCTTGGCTTTGCGATCAGCAGCTTTGGCTGCTTCACGAGACACGGTTAGAATCGTTCCTTCAACAGGTTTCATCACTGCTTTGTAGGCAGTCTCAACACCATGAACTAAGGCTTTAGCGAAGTCTTGGGCGTTTAACGTTACGACATCAGGAATTTCTTTAGAAAAACCACGGAATAATTGCGACAAAATGACACCTGAATTGCCGCGAGCGCCCATTAACAACCCTTTAGCTAACACATTTGCTAATTCACCGACTTTTTCAGAAGGGGAGTTAACCACTGCAGTTGCACCACTGGTCATAGATAAATTCATATTGGTTCCAGTATCGCCGTCTGGCACCGGAAAAACATTTAATGAGTTGACATATTCTGCATTATTCTGCAGACGTTTAGCGCCAGCCTCTACCATTTCTTGGAATTGGCTCGCGCTGATTTCTGTTACCTTCACTTAGATAATCCTCCTTAAGAACACTGCCTAATCTGGCAGTACACGTACACCTTGGACAAATACATTCACTGAATTGGCTGTCACACCTAGTAACGTTTCAAGATTGTACTTCACTTTTTCTTGTACGTTGCGGGATACTTCAGAAATTTTTGTTCCATAGCTGACGATAGTATACACATCAACCGCGATTCCATTTTCTTCTTGACGCACGACGACCCCGCGGGAATAGTTTTCTTTACGTAAAATTTCAGTAATATTGTCTTTAATTTGTTTTTTGCTTGCCATACCGACAATTCCGAAAACGTCGGTTACTGCCCCACCGACTACTGTTGCGATGACATCGTTGGAAATTTCGATCATGCCTGTTTGGGTATTAATCTTCACAGCCATTATTGTTAGCCTCCTTAAATAGGCCTAATTGCCCATTTTTTCTACTATAATATTTTATCATAGCCCCTATGCAATTAAAAGGAAGTTCGACTAAAAGCCTGACTATTGTACTTGCAACTTTTCCACTTTTGAGCTAACAGAGTCTAATTTACCTGCAAAAACCCGTCTTGTCAATCTTTCTTAGAAAATATACTTGCTATTTTATTTCTTTTGTGCTAAATTATTTTAGTATGAGCCAAAGAAGCGCTCCAATATCAAGGCAAAAGGAGGAAACAAAACATGGCAAAAGTTTGCTATTTCACTGGTCGTAAAACAAGCAGCGGTAACAACCGTTCACACGCTATGAATGCAACAAAACGTACTGTAAAACCTAATTTACAAAAAGTTCGTGTAATGATCGACGGCAAACCTAAAAAAGTTTGGGTGTCAACTCGTGCTTTGAAATCTGGAAAAGTTGAGCGCGTTTAATTCAAATTAATCGAACACAACCAAACCGTTCGACTGAACGGTTTTTTATTTTTCTAAGCAAAAGCGCAGCAAACTGTCTTTTTTCTACAAGATGGCTTGCTGCGCTTTTTTCTTCAAGAATTTTTAACACTTCTTTCGGATGATCTTCTTCTTCAATTCTTTTCATCTATGGTAAACTTCTATATATATTGATAGTTGATAGAAATTTGGTGACCCTTTTGAAAAAATATCTTCGTGAAAACCGCTGGTACTTATTAGCCAGCTTTGGAATACCTTTTATATTAATGATGATTGCTTATTTAACCCTTGGAATTTATCCTGGCTCTAGCCGAAGTATCTTAGCTAGTGATGCCTTTTCCCAATTTTCCAACTTCCATGCCAGCTTTAGAAATATGCTGCTAGGGAAACAAGGCTTATTTTATACTTGGAATGCTTCGATGGGGCTGAACTATCTCTCGCTAGTTTCCTATTACTTGGGAGGGTTCTTTACTCCTTTGGTAATTTTCTTTCCTAATCAGTATATGCCGGATGCTTTATATGTCATCACTTTATTGAAAATTGGTTCAGCAGGATTGGCTTTCTGGTTTTATGCAAAAGAAAGCTTCCGATTACCTGATTGGTCAAAGGTTGCGCTAAGTACCAGCTATGCTTTAATGTCCTTTGCCACAGCCCATTCGGAAATTATTATGTGGCTGGATGCTTTTGTTTACTTGCCATTAGTTATCCTAGGGATCAACCGGATTATGGACAAACAAAAACCGACTGTGCTTTTTGTTTCCTATTTAATGTTGTTTTTAACCAGCTTTTATATGGGGTTTATGATCGGCGTCTTTTCAGTTCTTTATTTTATGGCTCGCCTGCTGACCAACTGGAAATACTATAAAAAAAGTATCGTTCCTTACGGTATTACTTCGCTATTAGCTGGTTTTGCTTCGATGATTATGATTTTACCGGCTATCGTTGATTTGCGAACCAACGGAGAAGAATTAACGAAAATCACTCAATTAAAAACAGAAGCAACAGGTTGGTGGGACTTTGTAGCAAAAAATATGGTCGGCGTTTACGATACCACGAAGTATGGATCGATTCCTTTCATTTACATTGGTCTATTTCCTTTGGCACTTTGTTTGTTTTATTTTGTCTCCAAAAAGGTTCCTTGGAAAAACAAGGTTCTTTATGGCTTTGTTGCGGCTTTATTAATCGCCAGTTTTTACATTGTACCAATGAATCTATTTTGGCACGGAATGCATGCACCAAATATGTTCTTGTTCCGTTATGCCTATCTGCTCTCTTTCTTGATCATTACGTTAGGCGCTTGGGGATGGGAAAAGCTCACGCAGGAAAACAGTGTTCAGCTAGTGGCCATTTTACTAATGATGATTGCCGTTATCTCAATTTTTTGGGGAATGAAGGGCAAAGACTATGATTATATCGCAAACTATTCCTTGTATGTTTCTCTGGCTTTTTTAGCTTTTTACGCGCTGATTTTGACGGGACACTACTTCAAGCGGATTCCGCTTAAAACCATGACTGTTTTATTTTTATTGTTAATGGGAACGGAGGCCTTCGTAAACGGGAACGCTATGATTCATGGTGTTTTGAACGACTGGAACTATGCATCCCGCAGTCTGTACACCGATCCTTACCCTAACATTAAATCACTGGTAGATCAGACAAAAGAAGAAAGCGACAGCTTTTATCGCTTGGAAAATCTCGATCCCGTTTCTTCTAACGATGCTTTCAATTACGGCTACAGCGGTATCAGTATGTTCTCTTCGATTCGTAATCGCCACTCTTCTGGCTATCTAGATCAGCTAGGCTTTCGTTCAAGAGGAACTAATTTGAATATTCGTTACCCGAACAATACGTTGCTAATGGACTCCTTTACGGGGATTAAATATAATATTGCTAAAACCGATGACTTGGCAAAATATGGCTTTAGTCAGGTAGGAAAAGAAGGCGACTATCATTTATACGAAAATGATTACCAGCTTCCGTTGGCTTTTACAGCACCAAAAGACGTAACGGACCTTAAACCCTTACCAAATGACAACTTAGGTACACAAACGCAGTTATACAATGCCTTGGCTGAAGAAAATTATCAGTATTATCAATTTTTACCTATTCAAGAGGTGGGGACTGAAAATGCTCTGATTACTAATACTGGCAATATCATGACTATTACAGAGGAAGAAAATAATGTCGCTAAACAAGTGACCTGGCAAGTCCGAGTACCCGCCAATACCCAAGCGTACTTAAGCTTGTTCCCTTATGATTTCGGTGAACTGGAAAGCTCCACTGCTAGTGTCACAGTGAATGGCCGTACCCGTAAAACACAAATCAACATCAATGGCCAGTACTATGACTTAGGATACTATCCAACGGAAACCTACGTGACCTTCACTGCTAGTTTCTATGGAACTGACTCTGTCAGCTTCCAAAATCCGCAGGTTCTCGCTTTAAATACGGTGAATTATCATTTAGCCAGTCGTAAAATTCAGGAAAATGGTGTAGCGATGAGCGTCGGTAAAAATAGCGCCTCTGGTACAGTGACTGCCGATGAAGATCAGACACTGGTAACCACCATTCCTTACGATGAAGGCTGGAAAGCTAAAGTTGATGGAAAAGCAGTCGCTATCACTGCCTTTGAAGATGCCTTTGTCAGCATTCCAATCGAAAAGGGGAAACATAAGGTGACCTTTACTTACACACCTGAAGGATTTATTCCAGGTGCCATTTCCTTTGTAGTTTCGATTTTATTATTTGTTCTTTATCTTTATTGGTTAAGGCGCAAAGCTAATAACCAAATACCTTTGCAAAAATAACGAATAAATAGGCACCTAAGATGCTTTTTGACATCTTAAGTGCCTATTTATTTGTCTAATAGCTTGTCCAGCCGCCATCGACTACTAAGACATCACCATTTACAAAGCTGGCATCGTCAGAAACCAAGAACAAAGCTGCTTTAGCAATCTCCTCGGGATCTCCTGAACGGGGATTAGTTCCCTTGCCTAAGTCTTGACGTTTCTCACCAAATTCATTAGCATCATCAGAAGAATCGGAATCTAAAATACCAGTATCAATTGTTCCAGGTGCGATTGCATTCGCTCGTATACCTTTTTTTGCGTACATATAAGCCGTATTACGAGTAAGGCCCACGATCGCATGCTTGGCTGCTGTATAGGCTGCACCACCTCTAGCACCATGTAAACCAGCAACTGATGCGATATTCAAAATGACACCCGCTTCTTTTTTTAAAAAGATATCTAACGCTAAACGTGACGTATAGAATACACTGTTCAAATTGGTCGCCATTACTTTTTCCCAAAGCTCATCCGTGACATCATGAACAGCTTCGCGACCGTCCATAACCCCCGCATTGTTAATCAAAATATCCAAGGTGCCAAATTCATCTACTGTTTTCTTAAACATTTTTTCTAGTGCTGCTTGGTCACTAACATCCGTTTCCACTGCTAAAGCCGAGCCACCTGCTTGTTCTAATTTTTCAACTAACTCTTCTGCCGCTTTCATATCCAAATCAGCAATAACTATTTTTGCCCCTTGAGCCGCCAAAGTTTCGGCAATGGCTGCCCCCATGCCAGAAGCGCCACCCGTTACAATGGCTACTTGATCTTTTAAACTCATTCAAAACCCTTCCTTCTATTAAAATAAATAGCCAAAAAAGACACCATTAAAGAATGAAAAACTTAGGTACATTAAAAACATGGTGATAATCCCAATCGGCACACCGGTTAAAAACTTGGGGATGGTTGCCATTGACATCCGATCCAACGCACCAATATAAGCCACACTGAACACAAAATACATCGCACCGTAGATAATCACTTGGTACATGAAGTCAGCCACGTCTACGGCTTCAATCCGTGAAAAAGTCGCTGTGCTTAACAAAAAGACGACTGCTACCATCATCTTTTTCAGATCAATAGTCAAAAATATTTTATGCTTGGGTGCAAATAACGTAATACCGCTAATCACTAACGCAACTCCGCCAGCATAGACAAGCTCCATTACACTTTCGGTTCCCGGAATTCCTACCTGTGTCACCAATACCGCAAAAAGAAAACCTGCCACACAATAAGCTAGATAATTTAGTACAGCACTATAGGCAGTTCGCGCAACTGGACTCGGACCTTCTGCCGGCACGCTTTTTTGCTTGTATTTCTGTGCACAATAACAGGTAAGCAAAATACAGATAAAAAATACCAACCGATTCGCTATCGTCATCTTCTGTTCCCTCCTTCTACTTGTTCCACTTGATGTTCAGCAGTTGATTGCCTGCTTCACCTAGCACCCGATTACGCAAAACATAATCAATCAATGGCGTTAAGCAGTTCATAATCAAAATACTGTAGCTAACACCTTCTTCTGTCACACCGTAATACCGGAAAACCATCACCAGCAAACCACAACAAAAGGCGAACAGATACTCACCAGCTCGAGTGGAAGGAGTCGACGCATAATCGGTGGCCATAAAGAAAGCTCCGAACACCGCACCACCACTAAAGACATAGCCCAAAACCGTATTTAAATCCGCTGTGAAAAAGTTTTGTCCATCAAAGACAAAGGCAATTACCGCAATTGTTCCTAGCATAGTTAGCGGAATTCGCAGATGAATGATCTTCTTGTAAAGCAAAATCGCCGCACCAATTAAAATCAACAGCGTACTAGTCTCACCTAAACGTCCGCCAATATTTCCGATAAAGGTATTAAACAACTCTTGTCCTGACAAGCTTCCCCCACTATTCAAAATTTCTAAAGGCGTCGCACTAGAAACAACATCCGGACTAATTCGATTAAAGGGTGGGTCTGGCCAACTGATTTTGAACATTTCAGTAAAGAATAAGCCAACCAACAGGGCCCGGCCACCTAAAGCCGGATTGATAAAATTGAACCCGATTCCGCCGAAAAATTCTTTCACAACAATAATGGCAAAGGCAGAACCAATTGCCGGAAAATACCAAGGTGCAGAAGGCGGCATATTTGCCGTCAATAAAATCGCCGTCACTACTGCACTAAGATCCCACGTTAATTCTTTTTTACATAGCTTAAACCATAAAATTTCACTTAACTGAGCCGTAACGATCGCCACTAGATACAATCCCCACACCCGAACACCGAAATAATACCCCGCTCCTAACATTGACGGAACCAGAGCAATTATCATCCACATCATAATTTTTCTAGTCGTATAATCGCCGCGAATATGCGGATTCGCTTCGGGTGGCGGAACATTTTTTTGCGCTTTGGCAAATATCTCAGCACTTTTGCCAGAAACGTGATCTACTTGTTTTTCGTCATTTTTCATCGTCTTAGGCCTCCTGTAATTTTTCAATCTTAGCCGCAGCCGCCGTGATATTCTTAGCCAAATCACGTCTTGCTGGACAAACATACGTGCAAGCACCACAATTAATGCAGGCTTCTGCCATCAAATCCTGACAACGTTTGAATTCTCCCGCACGATAAAACAAATCCAGATTTTGCGGTTCTAAGCGCATCGGACAAACCTCCGCACATAAATTGCAACGAATACAAGGACTTTCCTCATAATACATGGCATGCTCTGTATTTATCACAACCAAACCATTGCTGGATTTGGTAATCGGCACCTCTAACGTATCAATGGATTGTCCCATCATCGGTCCACCCACAAAAATTTTTCGCGGATCGCCGACAAAGCCTTCACAAAAATCAATCAAATCGCCAGTCAAAGTGCCGATCGGACAAGAGACTGTTTGCTTCTTTTGCACATCTCCAGTTACTGTGCAAAAACGATTGATCAGCGGCTCCTGTCTTTCCACCGCATCGGCCACAGCTGCTGAAGTTGCCACGTTCATCAAGTAGACACCTGAATCTACCGGCAATCCGTCCAAATCCACTTCTACGCCTAACAGACCTTCCAGCAACTGTTTCTCTCCGCCTTGAGGATAACTAGTACGAACCGTTTCTACCGTTACATCAGAAAAATCAGCTGCCGCTTCTTTCATCTTCTTAATAGCATCCGGCTTATCATCTTCAATGGCAACAATGACTTTTTTTGCACCTAAAATCTTTTGGGCAATTCGCGCACCGGTCAATACTTTGGCACTTTCTACTTGCATTAATAGATTATCCGCTTCTAAAAATGGTTCACATTCAGCCCCATTTAGGACAATTGTTTCAACTTCCACATCATCATCGACTGTCAACTTGACATGGGTAGGAAAAGTCGCGCCCCCCATACCAACAACACCAGCGTCAGAAACACGTTCGATCAACGCCTCTTTATCCAAATGATCAAAACTTTTCGTCTTTTCTGGTGCTTCACGAACTTCATTTTCTTCTTTTTTAATTACAATCGTAGGTACCTCACTGCCAGAATTATCCGGCCAATCCAAAATATCTATGACTGTTCCTGAAATCGTCGCATGGGTATTAGCACTGACGAATCCCCCAGCTTCGGCAATCAAATCCCCTGCCATCACATGATCTCCGACTTCAACTACTGCTTCTGCTGGAGCCCCAATATGCTGCTGCATAGGAACATATACCCGTTCTGGAATAAACGTGATCACCTCACGTTGTTCAACCTTCCACTTCTCTTTAAACGCTTCTGTCGACGGGGCAAAAATAAACCCGCCGGAAAACTTACCTGGTGCCGTTCTTTTCATTGCATTTCCTCCTTTTTCGGCATGTACTAAGAAAGACTTCGCAAACTTGCTAAACATTGGGAAACTAAAACTGAGATAAACTGATCCACAAGTTTCTATCAATTTTCCACTTAATCCGACAAAATTAGCCAAGGAAGCCCAACATAGATAACGTTGGTTTAACAAACTTTCCAATTATAAAAAACTAGACCTCGTTAGAATCAAGAAAAAAGGCGTTAGAATCATGTTCTACGCCTTTTTCCCAGAGGATTGAAAGCGCCGTATCCTCGTTAAGTGTCTACGTACGTGCTTTTATCTCTTTACCTATTCAACAATCCTTTTTACATTTTATCTTCAATGACAGGATCTTTTACCATGTTTGCACCCAAGTAGCCAGCTGCCGCAGTTAACACTAAACCTAAGATCATTGCAACAAAGGCCCAGATAGAGGCTTGCGAAGTCGCTGTGGCTGCTTCATCGGCTGTTTGACGTGCTTCTTGGATCGCATCATCTAAATCATCCTGCGCTTGATTTAATGCGTTTCTAGCATTCTCTACTTGTGTTTGAGCTTCATCAGACGCTGTGCGCAAGCCGTTAACAATATTTTGCGTTGCTTCTTCGGCTTCTTGTTGGTTCAAATCTGTATTAGATTCTACTGCATTGGCAATTGCTTGCTCATCAACAGAATCGCCGATTGTTTGTGCTCGCTCTTCTAAACGATTGGATAAATCACTAATGATTTGGTCTGAATTGTCGGGATTGGTTACGATTTGTTTACCAGCTTCCGTAATTTCATCTGTAGTTGCTGATAATTGATCTCTTAAATAATTTGGTTGAAGTTCAGGGATATCGGTATCCTGTAATACTTCCTCCACCTCATTTTGGACATTTTGCGTGTCGACAGAACTAATATTGCCAGATACATCTTCAAAGCCTTGAGTAATAGCATCGCCAGCTCCTGAAGCAACCGTTTCTACACCGTCTCCAATAGCTGAAGTAACGTTGCCTAGTAATGAACCCACAGCTGAAAAAGCCCCGATCGTGACATATGACAAAATAGCAATCAACGCAAAAACGCTAGTAGCCCAAGTTAGAAATCCATGAAGCAAACCAACTCTTCTAGCCGCAATCCCTGAAACTAATCCAGCACCAAAGAATGATAATACCATCGTTACAACTGTCCAAATCAGCACACCGGTGCCAACACCATCTAATGGGTTGTTAGATGTCGGTTCCACCATACCAAAACCAATCGCTGAACCAATTAATGAAAATGTAAATAAAAGTGCAAAAAATGTTACAACTCCGGCAAAAATTGATCCCCAGGAAATATTGTATCCTGCTTCTCTTCCGTCCACCTGCCAATATCTTCTAAGTCCTCTATTCATAATAATTCCTCCTCTTTCTATTTCTGAATATACAAATAGTGTAACAAGAGTTAGTTTTTTTTATCAAATAATATGACTTTAAGCATATTTATTGACAATTTATTGTGCGAATGTACAAAAAAAAGAATCAATAGCTTTTATCGCTATTGATCCCTGTTATTATTTTTTGTATTTTACTTCAGCTAAGTATAACCCTTCTGGATGCGCAGTCGGACCTGCTGCATTACGGTCCTTCTGAGCAATAATTCTAGGAATACTATCAACGGGCAGACGGTCATTGCCGATTTTTAACAATGTTCCAACCAAGATTCGAATCATCTTGTATAAGAAACCATTGCCGCGAAAAATAAAGGTTATCTCACTACCGTCCGAGCTGAGTTCCATGTCCGCTTGATAAATCGTCCGCACCTTATCTTCGATTGAGCCCCCAGTTGCACAAAAAGAAGTAAAGTCATGGGTTCCTAACAAATCAGGCAATGCCTGCTGAATTTTCTCTAAGTTCAACGGGTAAGGATAGTAAGATGCATAAAACCGTCGGAAAGGACTACGCGGTTTTTGAATCTGCACTTTAAAATGATAGGTCTTTTCTACTACATCATACCGTGCATGAAAATCCTCGGTTACAATCTCAACTGAGCGCACCGCAATGTCCTCAGGTGTTTGTGTATCCAAAGCAAAACGCATTCGTTCTTCCGGACGCTTCTGAGGAAAATCAAAGTGAATCACCTGACCGATTGCATGCACCCCCGCATCTGTACGACCTGAGCCAAAGATAGTTACCGGTAATCCATTGTTCATTTTCTGCAACGTTTTCTCTACTTCTGATTGCACCGTTCGACCGTTCGGCTGCTTCTGAAATCCATGAAAGTGCGTACCATCATAGGCAATCACTGCCTTATATCTAACCATAAATTCTCTCCTAAAAAGCGATTTATTCTCATAAAATGAAAAAAACCGAACCATCTTAGTATTGCTCCTACCAATCAGAGCATCAGCTAAATAATAGTTCGGATATTATTTATATCAATTACTAGTACATTTAACTACGGAAAAAGACTAGCACCACAGTAACTATTAGAAAAACAACGATTACTGCTGTGTCTCGGCCAGACCATTTCAGTATCCGGTACTTACTACGACCTTCACCACCACGATAACCTCGCGCTTCCATCGCTGTTGCCAAATCTTCAGCCCGATTAAAACTGCTGACAAATAACGGAATTAACAAGGGAACCACTGCTTTGACTTTTTGGATCAAATTACCTTCACCAAAGTCTACACCACGAGCTCTTTGGGCATTCATGATCTTCTCGGTCTCATCCATTAGTGTAGGAACGAACCTCAGCGCGATAGACAGCATCAACGCAATTTCATGAACAGGAACATGTACCACACGAAAAGGTCCTAAAAGCGACTCTATTGCGTCTGACATCGATAACGGTGGTGTTGTTAACGTTAGCAATGTGGACATAAAAATAATCAAAATGAAGCGGCAAAAAATAAATAGTCCATTTTGAATCCCATACTCAGAGAGACTAAAAATTCCCCAAGACCAATAGAGCGTTCCGCCTCGAGTAAAGAGCATCTGTAAAATCACCGTAAACGAAATCAACCAGATGAGTGGTCGTACCCCGCGAATAAAAAAGCTCAAATCTACTTTAGACAGCATCACCGCAAACAAAGTGAACGCTCCAAGAAACAAATAACTTTGCCAATTGTTGGCTAAAAAGATAATCCCAATAAAATAGAAACTTGCTACCAGCTTTGCTCGGGGGTCCAAGCGATGAATCAGCGAATCTCCAGGAATATACCGTCCAAAAATTAATTTATTCATCATGGGCAATACCTCCTGCCTCACGAACAATCCAATCGGCTAATTCAGTTTCAGTCAAAGGCAGCTGAGTAAAGTGTGCCCCTTTTTCTTGCATCTTTTCAGCAAAGGCACTAGCTGCTGGTACCCCAAGCTGCTTTTCTTTCAACCATTCAACATTTTGAAAGACGGCTTGTGGCGTTCCACTATTAACCACTTGTCCTTTTTCCAACACATACATATAATTAGCAAAGTTCGCTACATCATCCATTAAATGGGTGACCAAAACGATGGTCATATTGCGTTCTTTATGCAAACGCCAGAATATTTCCATCATTTCTTTGCGCCCCGCTGGATCTAATCCAGCTGTTGGTTCATCTAAGACGAGTACTTCTGGCTGCATTGCTAATACTCCAGCAATCGCTACCCGACGCATTTGCCCACCAGACAATTCAAAAGGTGAACGCTCCAAATAGCTGTCATCTAACCCCACCAAACTCAGCATTTCTGCCGCTAGATTCATCGCCTCATCTTCTTTAACGCCAAAGTTTTGAGGACCAAATGCGATATCTTTAGCAACGGTTTCTTCAAATAGCTGTGCTTCAGGAAATTGGAAGACAATCCCTACTTTTTTACGAACAGGCTTTAGATTTTTATTATCAGTGGTCGGCGTAATTATACGATCACCAATTTTCACTTGTCCATCGGTCGGTTTCAACAAGGCATTCAAATGCTGCAAAAGTGTCGACTTTCCACTTCCAGTATGTCCTACTAATGCTGTATAAGATCCTTCTTCAATCGCTAAATCAATGTCAAAAAGCGCTCGCTGTTCAAAGGGAGTATTGGGTTGATAAACATAACTTACTTTTTCAAAACGGATGTCCATAACCAGTCCATCATCCCTTCTTCATCCAAATAGGTAGTTGGGACATCAACCCCACGGTTCTTCAGCGCCATTTTTAATTTTTCCGGAAATGGCAAATCAAGTCCTAAAGTAACAAGTTCAGGACCAGCTGAAAAAATCTCTTCAGGTGTTCCCTCTTGATAGAGTTGCCCTTCTCGCATGACTAAAATTCGATTGGCGCTAGCCGCCTCATCAATGTCATGCGTAATGGAAATAACGGTCAATTCATTTTCATTTTTAATTTGGCGAATTGTTGCAATGACATCTTCTCGGCCTTCAGGATCTAGCATGCTAGTCGCTTCATCCAAAATAATGATATCTGGTCGTAATGCCACAACACCCGCTATTGCTACCCGCTGCTTTTGTCCACCAGATAAGCGAGCAGGTTCACGCGTCGCAAAAGAAGTCATTTTTACTTGTTCCAATGCATTCGCTACTCGTTTTTGCATTTCGCTGCGTTCAATGCCTTGATTTTCTAAACCAAAGGCCACATCATCTTCTACTGTTGCTCCAACAAATTGATTGTCTGGATTTTGAAAAACCATCCCTACCATCCGTCGAATATCCCACACGGACTCTTCAGAGAGCAGTTGCCCACCAACCTTCACACTGCCCTTTTGCGGCATTTGCAAACCATTGATCGTTTTAGCTAAGGTAGATTTACCTGAACCATTATGCCCGACGATGGCGATCCATTCACCTCTATTTATCGTAAAAGAAACATCTTTTAATGCTGGTGGCGTATCTTCTTGGTAACTAAATTCAATCTGATTGATCTCAATAATTGGATCCATGACAGCACCCTTCATTTACATATATTTCGTTTCCTGCAAAACCTGTTCTAAGACTAGCAAAAAAATGGTCTTTTTTCAATCCGTTCTTCTTAAAATGCTTTTTGATACCTTGATGTCTTGACAGGAAATCAGGGTACAAAAAAACACTTTATGATGAGTGCATGCTTCCCAGATAAATCTGGGAAGCTGCGCTGAGCTAGACTCGGAGATTGCTCTCCAACATCATAACACTCTAAAAGAATCATCTTAAAGTGAAGAGTGATTATTAAACAAGTTCAATAACAACCATAGGGGCGTTGTCGCCGCGACGAGGTTCTGTTTTTAAGATACGAGTGTATCCACCTTGACGTTCAGCGTAACGAGGAGCAATGTCGTTAAATAGCTTTTGTAAAGCAGATTCAACAACGATTTCTTCGTTTACTTCGCGAACACCAGCGGTTTCATTACGTACAAAGCTTGCAGCTTGGCGACGTGCATGAAGATCTCCGCGTTTTCCTAAGGTAATCATCTTTTCAGTTGTCGAACGAATTTCTTTCGCACGAGCTTCAGTCGTTACGATGCGTTCGTTGATAATTAAGTCAGTTGTTAAGTCACGCAACATAGCTTTACGTTGGCTAGATGTGCGTCCTAATTTACGATAACTCACGTAGGTTTCCCTCCTTTGTCAACAATATTAATCGTCTTTACGTAGGCCAAGGCCTAAATCGTGTAATTTAGCTTTCACTTCTTCAAGTGATTTACGACCTAAATTACGAACCTTGATCATTTCAGGTTCAGACTTATTCGTTAATTCTTGAACCGTATTGATTCCGGCACGTTTCAAACAGTTGTATGAACGTACAGACAAATCTAGTTCTTCGATGGTCATTTCCAACATTTTTTCTTTTTGAGTCTCTTCTTTTTCTACCATGATTTCCGCATTTTTTGCTTCATCTGTTAGATTTACAAAGATGTCCAAATGTTCAGTTAAAATCTTCGCAGCTAAGCTTAACGCTTCTTGTGCAATGATCGAACCGTCTGTCCAAATTTCCATCGTTAATTTATCAAAATCATCTCTACGACCAACACGTGTATTTTCAACTTGGTAGTTGACTTTACGTACAGGTGTGTAGATAGAATCGACAGGAAGTACACCGATAGGCATATCTTCTTTTTTATTTTCGTCTGCTTGAACATAACCTCGACCAGGTCTTACTGTTAGGCGAGCGTGGAATGTTGCGCCTTCAGCAACTGTACAAATGTACAGATCTTTGTTCAAGATTTCAACGTCGCTGTCAACGATAATATCGCCGGCAGTGACCGTAGCTGGTCCAGTAATATCGATCTCAAGGGTTTTTTCTTCTTCGGTGAATAATTTTAACGCTAAACCTTTGATATTCAAGATAATTTGTACAACGTCTTCTCTTACACCTTTTACAGTAGAGAATTCATGCAGTACGCCGTCAATTTGAATATTAGTGATAGCAGCACCAGGTAAAGAAGAAAGTAGAATACGACGTAGAGAATTACCTAAAGTAGTTCCATAACCTCTTTCTAGAGGCTCAACAACGAACTTGCCATAATCTCTGTCTTCATCAATTTTTGTGATTCTTGGTTTTTCGAATTCAATCATTCTTATCATTTACCCCTTTCAAAACGAAAAGTGTCTTGTTCAATGACGTTCCTGTATAACTCATAGTGAGAGGGGCACTCATTAAACACGACGGCGTTTTGGAGGGCGGCATCCATTATGAGGTACTGGAGTCACGTCACGAATTGCGCTTACTTCCAAACCTGTTGCTTGCAATGAACGAATTGCTGCTTCACGACCAGAACCAGGTCCTTTAACAGTCACTTCAACACTTTTCAAACCATGTTCCATTGCAGCTTTTGTAGCTGTTTCAGCAGCCATTTGAGCAGCGAAAGGAGTAGATTTTTTACTTCCTTTGAAGCCTAATGAACCAGCAGAAGACCAAGCTAGAGCATTACCGTTTGTGTCAGTAATCATGATGATTGTATTGTTAAAAGTCGAATGAATGTGAGCAATTCCTGACTCAATATTCTTCTTCACACGACGTTTGCGATTAACTTTCTTTGCTACCATGAAGATTTAACCTCCTTCACTAATTATTTTTTCCTACCGGCAATCGCGCGAGCTGGACCCTTACGAGTGCGCGCATTGTTTTTCGTGTTTTGACCACGAGTTGGTAATCCACGACGATGACGGATTCCACGGTAAGAACCGATTTCCATCAGGCGTTTGATGTTTAGGTTGACTTCACGACGAAGGTCACCTTCAACTTTTAATTTATCAATTTCTGCACGAATAGCGTCTGTTTGTTCGTTCGTTAAATCACGTACACGAATGTCTTCAGATACGCCAGCATCGGCTAAAATTTGTTTCGCTGTAGTATTTCCAATCCCAAAAATATAAGTTAAAGAAATTACTACGCGTTTATCACGAGGAATATCTACTCCTGCAATACGAGCCATATTAAATTACACCTCCAATTATCCTTGACGTTGTTTGTGTTTTGGATTTGCTGGGCAAATCACCATAACTCGTCCGTTACGACGAATCACTTTACAATGTTCGCACATTGGTTTTACTGATGGTCTTACTTTCATGATAATACCTCCTGAAGTTTTACGGAGTACAATTTACTTAAAGCGATAGGTAATGCGACCACGACTTAGATCATAAGGAGAAAGTTCAACAGTTACTTTATCCCCCGGCAAGATTCGAATATAATGCATCCGAATTTTACCGGAAACATGTGCAAGTACTTCGTGCCCATTTTCCAATTCGACTTTAAACATTGCATTCGGCAAAGTTTCGACGACTGTTCCTTCGATTTCGATCATATCATCTTTTGCCACGCAGAGTACCTCCTTGTTTTTGTTTCGCATTTTCACACGATAAAATGGCGGAAACTGCAGTTCCCACCTTAATTTTTAAGTTTCACTTCTAGTTAGAAGTCGGACTGACATATTCTATCATAAAACATTAAACTTGGCAAGACAAACTGCATTTTTCAAGTCGGTAGTAAAAACTATTTTGCAATGATTTTTTCTACATCCGCAAATACGGCATCAATGTCTCGATCTCCGTCGACTGGATATAACAGACCTGCTTCATTGTAGAAAGCTAAGATAGGTTCACTTGCTTTTACATTCACAGCTAAACGATTCTTAACCGTTTCAGGCTTATCATCATCACGTTGATAAAACTCATGGCCGCCGCAGCGATCACAGGTTCCATCGACTTTTGTAGGATTGAATATCTTATGATAAGTCGCTCCACAATTTCGACAAATAAAGCGTCCTGCTAGTCGTTCAACTAACACTGATTCAGCAACTTGAATTTCGATCACAGCATCGATCTTTTTGTTCAAGTCTTCAAGCATCGCAGCTAGTGCTTCTGCTTGATCCAACGTACGTGGGAAACCATCTAACAAGAAACCTTTATCAGTATCCTGTTGTGCTAGACGTTCTTTCACGATTCCGTTAGTTACTTCGTCTGGGACCAAATTCCCTGCATCCATAAAGGATTTTGCTTTTAATCCGAGTTCAGTCTCGTTTTTAATTGCTTCACGGAACATATCACCAGTACTGATGTGTGGAATATTGTATGTTTCTACAATTCTTTCAGCCTGAGTTCCTTTACCTGCACCAGGCAGCCCCATTAAGATGAGGTTCATTGTTTTCCCTCCTTATAATGCGAAGCGAGAAGGGTGTTGAGGAACCCCTCAACCCACTTACTCTGCATCCATGAAACCGACATAACGTCGTTTCAACATAAGTCCTTCTAACTGTTTCGCAGTCTCCAACGCTACCCCTACCACGATCAGCAAGCTGGTACCACCCAATCCAATCGATTGAGGCAAGTCCCAAACCATTTGAGCAATGATTGGAATTAAGGCAATTAGTCCTAAGAAAATCGCACCAACTACACTTAAACGCATTAAGATTTGCGAAACGTATTCTTCTGTTCCCTTACCTGGGCGCACACGCGGAATATAACTTCCTTGTTTTTGCAAGTTCTCTGCCAATTTTTCGGGATTAACCTGAACAAAGGCATAGAAGAAGGTGAAGGCAACAATCAGAACAGTATAAATCGTTGCACCTGGTACCGTGTTATAACTAAAGAGGTTTCTTAAAACCTCAAACCAATCCTCTGCGCCATAGCGATTTGCTAAAGCTTGCAGTATTGCATTAGGTGTTGCAATAAACGAACTAGCGAAGATAACCGGAATAACCCCGGCAGCATTTACTTTTAATGGCAAATAACTGCTAGTTGGTGCTCCAACAACTTGTTTAGTATATTGAATTGGAATTTTTCGTTCTGCTTGTTGAAAGAAAGTAACAAAGACAATAATTAATAGCATTGCCAGTACTAATATGACAACAAAGATAGCAGATTTCCAAATTTCACTGGATTCAATATTTACGAAATAGTCTTCGTAAATGTCTACGATGCTTTGTGGCAACCGTGAAACGATCCCCGCAAAGATAATCATCGAAACGCCATTTCCGATTCCTTTTTCCGTAATTTGTTCACCTAGCCAAGTAACAACCATCGTACCAGCCGTTAAGATGACACCGATAGTTACAAAGGTTTGCATATCATTATCTGGCACGAAGCCAAATTGAGCAAAATAGTTAAACCCTGCGGTAATAGAAACTGATTGGATGAACGCTAAAACCAACGTTAAGTAACGAGTGGCTTGGTTCAACTTCTTCCGTCCTACTTCCCCTTGCTTGGACCATTCAACAAATTTAGGCACAATATCCATTTGCAATAATTGAATTACAATGGATGCTGTGATATAAGGGGATACCCCCATAGAGAAGATTGAGAAGTTTTGCATAGCTGAGCCGCTGACCATATTCAACATTCTGAAAAATGGCATTTCACTCAAGCCTTGCAAGCCTCTGGCATCTACACCAGGTACAGTGATTTGAGCACCGATTCTAAAAACAAGTAGGATAAGTACCGTAAATAGAATACGAGATCGGATGTTTTTTACCTTAAAAGAGTCTTTTAAAAGTTTAAACATTAGATCACCTCGATTGATCCACCTGCAGCTTCTATTGCTTCTTGTGCAGCTTTCGAAAATTTTGTCGCTTTAACTGTTAACTTTTTATCTAGAGAACCTTTAGCTAATACTTTGATTCCAGATTTTTCGTTTTTAACGATTCCAGCTTCTACTAAGACAACTGGGGTTACTTCTGTTCCATCTTCAAAGCGATTGAGAACATCTAAGTTTACTACAGCGTATTCCTTGCGGTTTACGTTAGTAAATCCACGTTTTGGCAAACGACGGAATAAAGGAGTTTGTCCCCCTTCAAAGCCTAAACGTACGCCTCCACCTGAACGAGAGTTTTGACCCTTTTGTCCACGACCAGAAGTTTTACCGTTACCTGATGATGTTCCGCGACCGACACGATTACGCACTTTACGAGAACCTTCTGCAGGTTTTAATTCATGAAGTTTCATTAATTGGCACCTCCTTAACAATCTAAATCTAATTTCTAGACTTCTTCTACGTCCACTAAATGTGAAATAGTGTTAACCATACCTTTGATAGCATCGTTCGCAGGTTTTACAACCGTGCTGTTGATTTTACCTAAGCCTAGAGCTTTCACTGTATCACGTTGGTTTTGAGGACGTCCGATAACACTGCGTCTTAAAGTAATTTTTAATTCAGCCATTATTTCCGTCCTCCTTATGCTAAGTCTTCTACAGAAACGCCGCGCAATTGCGCTACTTCTTCTGCACGTTTTAATTGTTTCAAACCTTCAACAGTTGCACGAACAACGTTGATTGGTGTGTTTGAGCCTAGAGATTTAGAAGTAACATCCGCTACTCCAGCTAATTCCAAGACGGCACGAACAGGTCCACCAGCGGCAA
Organism: Enterococcus sp. AZ109; assembly: GCF_051714625.1. NCBI lineage: Bacteria > Bacillati > Bacillota > Bacilli > Lactobacillales > Enterococcaceae > Enterococcus > Enterococcus sp. AZ109. The sequence continues at coordinate 1,650,470 of NZ_JBIOSF010000001.1, forward strand.
CCCCAGAACCTTCTACGGCAGGTTTCATTAAGATACGTCCGCCGCCGAATACACCAATAACTTCGTGAGGAAGAGTTGTTCCTACCATTGGTACTTCGACTAGGTTTTTCTTCGCATCTTCAATTGCTTTACGAATTGCTTCAGGTACTTCTTGTGCTTTACCGGTACCAAAGCCTACATGACCGTTTTTGTCACCGACAACAACTAGGGCTGCAAAACGCATACGACGTCCGCCTTTAACAACTTTAGTTACACGGTTAATCGCAACAACGCGGTCTTCTAATTCCAAATGTTTTGGATCGATATAAACCATGAATGGTGTTCCTCCTTTTCCTAAAATTCTAGTCCATTTTCGCGAGCTGCTTGAGCTAAAGCTGCTACACGGCCATGGTAAAGGTATCCACCACGGTCAAAGACTACTACTTTAATACCTTTTTCAGAAGCACGTTCAGCGACTAATTTGCCGACTTCTTGTGCTTGTTCAGTTTTGTTTCCACCTGAAATTTCTTTATCCAAGGTAGAGGCACTTGCTAGCGTTACACCCGCTACGTCATCAATTACTTGCGCGTAGATGTTTTTGTTAGAACGGAAAACGTTCAAGCGTGGGCACTCAGCAGTACCAGAGATTTTGCTACGTACACGCATGTGGCGCTTTTGGCGTGTTTTGTTTTTATCTGGTTTTGTAATCACAATTGTCACCTCTTAAATTAAGCTGGCCTAGGCCGCATGTAGGGCAAGCCTACTATTTACCAGTTTTACCTTCTTTACGGCGTACGTATTCGCCAACATAACGAATTCCTTTGCCTTTGTAAGGTTCTGGTGGACGAGTGCTGCGAATTTTCGCTGCAACTTCACCGACTACTTCTTTGTTTGAACCTTTAATCACTACTTGTGTGTTTGCAGGAACTTCGATTGTAATTCCTTCTGGAGCTACAATTTCAACTGGATGTGAGTAACCAACGTTTAAAACAAGTTTTGAACCTTGTAATTGCGCACGGTACCCAACCCCGATTAATTCTAATGCTTTTTGGAAACCTTCGGAAACACCAACAACCATGTTATTGAAGTTTGCACGAGTAGTTCCGTGAATAGTTTTCATTTCTTTGCTGTCATTAGGACGAGTGAATGTTACTTCGTTACCTTCGATACTCATGTTGATATCAGAAGAAAACGTACGTGTTAATTCACCTTTTGGTCCTTTTACAGTAATGTCGTTTCCTTTTTGAGTTACTTCAACTCCTGCAGGCAAAACGACGATTTTATTACCAATACGGCTCACTTAAAGACACCTCCTCATGGATTGTTTGAAATTACCAAACGTAAGCTAATACTTCGCCGCCGACGTTTTTTGCTCTTGCTTCTTTATCAGTGATAACACCGTCTGAAGTAGAGATGATTGCAATACCTAAACCGTTTAATACTTTTGGTACTTCGTCAGCTTTGACATAAGCACGCAAGCCTGGTTTAGAGATACGTTTTAGATTTGTGATAACGCGTTCGTCATTTTTTCCGTATTTAAGGAAAACACGGATCATGCCTTGTTTGTCATCTTCGATATATTCAACATCACGGATGAAACCTTCACGTTTTAAGATTTCTGCGATGTCACGTTTGATTGTTGATGCAGGTACTTCAAGTGATTCGTGTTTAACCATATTGGCGTTACGAATACGTGTTAGAAAATCTGCAATTGGATCTGTCATGACCATTGAACTGTTTACCTCCTTTATGCGAGTTGTATTTTACCAGCTAGCTTTCTTCACGCCGGGAATTTGTCCTTTATAGGCAAGTTCGCGGAAGCAAATACGGCAAAGATGAAATTTACGATAAACTGAATGTGGACGTCCGCAGCGTTCGCAACGAGTATACTCTTGTGTTGAGAACTTAGCAGGGCGTTTGTTTTTAGCAATCATTGATTTTTTAGCCAAATTTTTTCGCCTCCTTGATTATTTTTGGAATGGCATTCCAAGTTGTGTTAATAATTCGCGTGATTCTTCGTCAGAGTTAGCTGTTGTAACAACAACGATATCCATTCCGCGTACTTTATCAACTAAATCATAGTCAACTTCAGGGAAGATCAATTGTTCTTTGATACCCAAAGTGTAGTTACCGCGGCCATCGAAGGCTTTTTTACTGATTCCGTGGAAGTCACGTACACGTGGAAGAGATACAGACACTAATTTGTCTAAGAACTCATACATTCTTTCTCCACGTAGTGTTACTTTCGCACCAATCGGCATGCCTTCACGCAAACGGAATCCAGCGATTGATTTTTTAGCTTTTGTGATAATTGGTTTTTGACCAGAAATCAATGCCAATTCTTCAACTGCTTTATCCAAGTTCTTTGCGTTTGATACCGCATCACCAACACCCATGTTGATGACGATCTTGTCAACTTTAGGTACTTCCATGATTGAACTATAGTTAAATTTTTCCATCAATGATGGGGTTACTTCATTTAAATATTTTTCTCTTAGGCGGTTCATCTAATAAGATCCTCCTTTCCTGTAATTATTTATCTAAAACTTCGCCGGTTTTCTTAGAAACACGGACTTTTTTTCCGTCAACTACTTTGTAGCCAACGCGAGTTGCTTCTCCGTTTGAAGGATCAATAACCATTACATTTGAAACATGAATCGGTGCTTCAAATTCCAGAATTCCACCTTGAGCGGCAGTCTGAGAAGGTTTTTGGTGTTTTTTAACGACATTGACGCCTTCAACAACGACTTTATCTTTTTTAGGAAGGACTTCTAGAATTACGCCTTCTTTATTTTTGTCTTTACCAGAGATAACTTTTACTTTATCGCCTTTTTTAACGAACATTACTGTTGCGCACCTCCTTTGGTTGAAACTTTCCGATTATAATACTTCCGGTGCCAATGAAACGATCTTCATGAAGTTGCCTTCGCGCAATTCGCGAGCAACAGGACCGAAGATACGAGTTCCTCTTGGGCTCTTGTCATCACGAATGATAACTGCTGCGTTTTCGTCAAATTTGATATATGAACCATCGGGACGGCGAGCTCCTGTTTTCGTACGAACGATAACAGCTTTAACAACTTCACCTTTTTTGACAACCCCACCTGGCGTTGCTTGTTTAACCGTAGCAACAATCACATCACCGATATTAGCGGTTTTGCGACCAGATCCGCCGAGAACTTTAATAGTTAAAATTTCACGAGCGCCTGAGTTGTCCGCGATTTTTAAACGACTTTCTGCTTGGATCACTTGTGTATCCTCCTTTCTCAAATTCAAGGAAATAAGTTCTTAAGAAACTTATCTTATTTTCGAGACGTATACCATTTCACTAGAATACTTAGTAAAAGCGAAACTGGCATCCCTTCTCAATTTCAAGAAATAAGTTTTTGAGAAACTTAGGTTTAGTTCTTATGTCATATGCCTCTTCTATTAAGTAGGGCTGGCATTTTTAAAACAGTTGAAACTCTTGAGTGATTAGATAATCACTGATTTTTCCACGATTTCTAACAAACGGAATCGCTTAGTAGCAGATAATGGACGAGTTTCCATAATTCTCACAACATCACCCATTTTTGCTTCGTTGTTTTCGTCATGAGCTTTATATTTTTTAGAATATTTCATGCGTTTGCCATAGATTGGGTGGTTCTTTTGGGTTTCAACGACAACGGTAATTGTCTTGTCCATTTTGTCAGACACCACGCGGCCTTGGTAAACTTTACGTTGATTTCTTTCAGACATACCTGAAATGGCCTCCTTCCACTATTTTACAGTTTGTTCACGCAACACAGTTTTGATGCGTGCAATCGATTTACGTACTTCTTTAATACGTGCAGTGTTTTCTAATTGACCTGTTGCTAGTTGGAATCTAAGATTGAACAATTCTTCTTTTAATTGTTTTTCTTGATCAAGCATTTCGGCAGTGGTTAATTCTCTGATATCTTTAACCTTCATTCGATTCACCACCCATTTCCTCACGTTTAACGATCTTAGTTTTCACTGGTAATTTGTGAGAAGCAAGACGTAATGCTTCGCGGGCAACTTCTTCAGGAACACCGGCAACTTCAAACATGATTTTGCCGCGTTTAACTGGTGAAACCCAGCCTTCAGGAGCACCTTTACCAGAACCCATACGTACCCCAATAGCTTTGGCAGTATAAGATTTATGAGGGAAAATTTTAATCCATACTTTCCCACCACGTTTCATATAACGAGTCATCGCAATACGCGCTGCTTCGATTTGACGGTTTGTGATCCAGTGAGATTCTACAGCCTGTAAACCATATTCACCAAATGCTACTTCTTTTCCGCCTTTAGCTTCTCCGCGCATTTTTCCACGAAACTCACGACGGTGTTTCACACGTTTTGGTACTAACATGATTATTTCCCTCCTTTCTCAGTGTTTTTTTTAGTTGGAAGAACTTCTCCACGATAAATCCACACTTTAACTCCTAGTTTTCCGTATGTTGTGTTTGCTTCTTCCCAAGCGTAGTCGATGTCGGCACGCAATGTATGAAGAGGAACAGTTCCTTCAGAGTATCCTTCTGAACGAGCGATGTCCGCGCCATTTAGACGACCAGATACTTGAGTTTTGATTCCTTTAGCGCCAGAACGCATAGTACGTTGGATGGCTTGTTTTTGTGCGCGACGGAAAGCTACACGGTTTTCTAATTGACGTGCAATACCTTCTCCGACTAATTTTGCATCTAAATCTGGTTTTTTGATTTCTACGATGTTGATGTGAACTCGTTTACCAGTTAATTTGTTTAATTCTTTTCTTAGGCTTTCAACTTCAGATCCGCCTTTACCGATAACCATACCAGGCTTAGCTGTGTGGATTGAAATGTTCACACGGTTTGCAGCGCGTTCGATTTCAACTGTTGACACAGCGGCATCAGCAAGTTTAGTTGCGATGAACTTACGGATTCTCAAATCTTCGTGTAGAAACTCAGCATACTCTTTTTCGGCATACCATTTAGCATCCCAATCACGGATGATGCCTACACGCATTCCAATAGGATTAACTTTTTGTCCCACTGATTATCCCTCCTTATTTTTCTGATACCACTACGGTAATGTGACTTGTACGTTTGTTAATTGGTGAAGCTGATCCTTTTGCACGTGGACGGAAACGTTTCATTGTAGGTCCTTCGTTAACAAAAGCTTCAGAAACAACCAAAGTTTCAACGTCTAAGTCATAGTTGTTTTCTGCGTTAGCAACTGCTGACATTAAAACTTTTTCAATTATACCAGCAGATTTGTTTGGTGTGAACTTTAAAATTGAAATTGCTTCTGCTACGCTTTTTCCTCTGATAAGATCGATTACTAAACGTGCTTTACGAGGAGACGTGCGAACTGTTTTTGCAGTTGCTTTAGCTGATGTGATTTGTTGTTCTGCCATGATGATATCCTCCCCTCAAAATTAACGTCTTGTTTTCTTATCATCGGCTCCGTGGCCACGATAAGTTCTAGTTGGTGCAAATTCACCCAATTTATGTCCTACCATATCTTCTTGGATGTAAACTGGTACATGTTTACGTCCGTCATAAACAGCAATTGTAAATCCTACGAAATTAGGAAAAATTGTTGAACGACGAGACCAAGTTTTAATGACTTTTTTCTTTTCAGCGCCTTGTTGTGCTTCGACCTTTTTCATCAAATGTTCATCTGCGAAAGGTCCTTTTTTCAAACTACGACCCATGGTGTACCTCCTCTCAAAATGTGCGACACATGGTCAATGATACTATTTATTCTTACGACGACGTACGATAAGTTTGTCTGATGCAGCTTTTTTGTTACGAGTTTTGTAACCCAATGCAGGTTGTCCCCATGGAGATACTGGAGCTTTACGTCCGATAGGAGCTTTACCTTCACCACCACCGTGTGGGTGATCGTTAGGGTTCATTACGCTACCACGTACAGTTGGGCGTTTACGCATCCAACGAGAACGGCCAGCTTTACCGATGTTGATCAATTCATGTTGTTCGTTACCAACAGAACCAATAGTTGCACGGCATGCTGCTAAGATCATACGAACTTCGCCTGAGTTCAAACGAACTAATACGTATTTTCCTTCTTTACCAAGTACTTGAGCACTTGTACCAGCTGAACGGATTAATTGTCCGCCTTTGCCAGGTTTCATTTCGATGTTATGAACCACAGTACCCACTGGAATGTTTTCTAGAGGTAAAGTGTTTCCGATTTTGATATCAGCATTTGATCCAGAAACGATAGTCATGCCAACTTCTAAGCCTTTAGGTGCTAAGATGTAAGCTTTCACTCCGTCTGTATAATGAACCAATGCGATGTTTGCTGAACGGTTTGGATCGTATTCGATCGTTTTAACAGTTGCAACTACATCATCTTTATTACGTTTAAAGTCGATGACACGGTATTGGCGTTTATGTCCGCCACCTTGATGACGTACAGTAATGCGACCGTTGTTGTTACGACCGGCATGGTTTTTTAATGGCTCTAACAATGTTTTTTCTGGCGTGCTAGTTGTAATCTCAGCGAAGTCAGAACTTGTCATGTTACGACGGCCATTTGTGGTAGGTTTGTACTTTTTAATCGCCACGTCTGTTTCCCTCCTATATTAATCGCTATTTCTTGTGCTTATTCAGCAGCGTCGAAAATTTGGATTTCTTTTGAATCTTCTGTTAACGTCACGATTGCTTTACGACGTTTTTTAGTGAAACCAGTGTATTTACCCATACGTTTCGCTTTTGGTTTAGCATTTAGAATGTTTACGTTTTTTACTTTAACGTCAAACGCAGCTTCAACAGCTTGTTTAACTAAAGTTTTGTTCGCGCGAGTGTCTACTTCGAAAGTGTATTTCTTTTCGTCCATTTTCAAGACAGCTTTTTCAGTGATCACAGGGCGTTTGATTACGTCTAGTAATTCCATTATGCAAGCACCTCCTCAATTTGGTTAAGAGCAGTTTGCGTTGCTAAGATTTTTTCGTTAGCGACTACATCAAGTACAGTAACGTTTGATGAAGTAGTAACAGTAACGTTTGGCAAGTTACGTGCTGAACGTTCAGCAGCTTCATTACCTGCTTCTAAAACAACCAATACTTTTGAGTCAATTGACAAGTTACTTAAAACTTGTTTGAATTCTTTTGTTTTTGGTGCATCAAAGCTTAAAGCTTCAACAGCAACCAAGTTATTTCCGGCAACTTTTTCTGATAAAACAGATTTGATTGCTAAGCGACGAACTTTTTTAGGAAGTTTGTAGCTGTATGAACGTGGTGTAGGTCCGAAGACAACGCCACCTCCACGCCATTGTGGTGAACGGATTGAACCTTGACGGGCACGACCAGTACCTTTTTGACGCCATGGTTTGCGGCCACCGCCACGAACAGCGCTACGATTTTTAACAGCGTGTGTTCCTTGTCTTAATGAAGCGCGTTGCATGATAATTGCATCAAACACAACACTTTCATTTGGTTCGATTCCGAAGATTTCTTCGTTTAAAGTGATTTCACCATTTTGAGTTCCATCTTGTTTAAATAATGCTACATTCGGCATTCCTTAGTTCCTCCTTTCCTATAACAATTATTTAGCTTTTACAGCTGCTTTGATTGTAATTAATGATTTTTTAGCGCCTGGTACGTTACCTTTAACTAAGATAACATTGCGTTCAACGTCAACACGTACAACTTCAAGGTTTTGAATTGTTACGCGATTGCCGCCCATACGTCCAGCCAATTTTTTATTTTTAAATACACGGTTCGGTGCAACAGGACCCATAGATCCAGGACGACGGTGGTAACGAGATCCGTGAGCCATTGGGCCGCGGCTTTGTCCGTGACGTTTGATAACGCCTTGGAATCCTTTACCTTTAGTCGTTCCGGTTACATCAATGATGTCTCCAGCTTGGAAAGTATCAACTTTCACTTCTTGTCCTACTTCATAGTCTCCTAGCTCAACATCTTTGAATTCTCGAATGAAGCGCTTAGGAGCCGTGTTTGCTTTTGCAACATGACCTTTCGCAGGTTTGTTAGACAAAACTTCACGTTTATCTTGGTAACCTAATTGAACTGCTTCGTAACCGTCGTTTTCTAATGTTTTCACTTGCAAAACAACGTTTGGTGTTGCTTCGACAACAGTTACTGGAATTAATTCACCAGACTCTGTGAAGATTTGAGTCATTCCCACTTTTTTCCCTAAGATTCCTTTGGTCATGATTACACCTCCATCTTTTTATTATAGTTTGATTTCAATATTTACACCGCTTGGTAAGTCTAGCTTCATTAAAGCATCAACTGTTTTTGGTGTAGGGTTCACAATGTCGATTAGACGTTTGTGTGTACGCATTTCGAATTGTTCGCGTGAATCTTTGTATTTATGAGTCGCACGGATTACTGTGTAAAGACTGCGTTCTGTTGGTAATGGAATTGGACCAGATACACTAGCTCCAGTTCTCTTTGCAGTTTCAACGATTTTATCCGCTGATTGATCTAAAATACCATGTTCATACGCTTTTAAACGGATACGAATTTTTTGTTTTGCCATCTTGTTCCCTCCTTCGCCTATTTTAAAAGTAGACATAGCTCCACGAAAATTTTCCGTCACGCCTGTTCGTGGCAAAGCGTCCGGGCGTGTCGCAACCTCTCGTTTCAAAGCCGGAAGATTCAAATTAGAACCCCCCAGTGCACTCACACTCCTGTGAACAGCACCTTTATGATTATATTACATTAGAACAGCCATTGCAAGGATTTTCTAAATAAAAATCCCGTTAATTCGCTAGTTTTCAGAAATTTTTTCAAAACGTGAAAATAAGTCTGCCTATCACTACCCATATATAATAGTAGAAACTCGACTTTTTTATATGACTTGGATCGGAGAAAGGCCGTCAGATCAACTACAGCGACCACTGTGGAACTGACAACTAGCGTGCTAAATAGTACGAGTCCTATATTGAGCTGTTAACCAGCAAACTTATTTCTATCAAAACAAACTGCAAAAAGCACGAATGGCAGCTAACTCGTATTCAAGGAAACATTTTTCGAAGTTCGCGAAAAATGTTTTATCCTCGTACGTCTATCATTCCACTAGACAACACGAAGCATTGTTGGCTGGTCGTTTGTTAGGTTTTTTTCTTACCATACATACTACGAAAAGTGGAACTGACAACTAGCTCATTTTGAGGAATTTATTTTTCCAAGACCGGGAAAAATAAGCCTGATCTTCGTACGCATACCATCGTGCTAAATAGTACGAGTCCTATATTGAGCTGTTAACCAGCAAACTTATTTCTATCAAAACAAACTGCAAAAAGCACGAATGGCAGCTAACTCGTATTCAAGGAAACATTTTTCAAAGTTCGCAAAAAATGTTTTATCCTCGTACGTCTATCATTCCACTAGACAACACGAAGCATTGTTGGCTGGTCGTTTGTTAGGTTTTTTCTTACCATACATACTACGAAAAGTGGAACTGACAAAAAAAGAGCCGCTAGAAAGCGACCCTTTACGTCCGAGTATAGGTAATGCATGTATAAAAAGTTTTGTAAGTTCGAATTAAGCGTTGATTGCTGAAACGACGCCGGCACCAACTGTACGTCCGCCTTCGCGGATTGAGAATTTAGTACCGTTTTCGATAGCGATTGGGTGGATTAATTCCACTTCCATTGCTACGTTATCGCCAGGCATAACCATTTCAGTTCCTTCTGGCAATTCAACTACACCAGTTACGTCAGTTGTACGGAAGTAGAACTGAGGACGGTAGTTAGTGAAGAATGGAGTATGACGTCCGCCTTCTTCTTTTGATAAAACGTAAACTTCAGCAGAGAATTTTGTATGTGGAGTGATAGTACCTGGTTTAGATAATACTTGTCCACGTTGGATATCTTCACGTGCTACACCACGTAGCAATGCGCCGATGTTGTCGCCAGCTTCAGCGTAATCCAACAATTTACGGAACATTTCAACACCAGTAACAGTTGTTTTCGCAGTTTCTTCAGCGATACCAACGATTTCAACTTCGTCACCAACGCGTACTTGTCCACGTTCAACACGGCCAGTAGCAACTGTTCCGCGACCAGTGATAGAGAATACATCTTCGACTGGCATCATGAATGGTTTGTCAGTGTCACGTTCTGGAGTTGGGATGTAAGAATCAACTTCTGCCATCAATTCAACGATTTTTTCTTCGTAAGCAGCGTCGCCTTCCAAAGCTTTCAAAGCTGAACCAGCGATAACTGGAGTGTCGTCGCCTGGGAAATCGTAGTCTGTTAATAGGTCACGAACTTCCATTTCAACTAATTCTAGTAATTCTTCGTCATCAACCATATCAACTTTGTTTAAGAAAACAACGATGTAAGGTACGCCAACTTGGCGAGACAATAGAATGTGTTCACGAGTTTGAGGCATAGGGCCATCAGCAGCAGATACTACTAAGATAGCTCCGTCCATTTGTGCAGCACCGGTGATCATGTTTTTAACATAGTCCGCGTGTCCTGGGCAGTCAACGTGAGCGTAGTGACGGTTAGCTGTTTCGTACTCAACGTGAGCAGTATTGATTGTGATTCCACGTTCGCGTTCTTCTGGAGCACCATCGATTTGTGCGTAATCCATAGCAGTCGCGCCGCCAGTTTTAGCAAGTACAGTTGTAATTGCAGCAGTTAAAGTAGTTTTACCATGGTCAACGTGTCCGATAGTACCAATGTTTACATGGGGTTTTGAACGGTCAAATTTTTCTTTAGCCATTTAAATATGTTCCTCCTGAGTGAGTTGTTTTTTATCTGATAGGTCCACGGTACGCTTGCACCGTGAGCCCATATCATCGCTATTATTTTAGCTGAATTGTTACCAAAAATACAGTTCTTTTAGGAAAACAACTGTATTTTACCCGAGAATTTAAAAATTACTCAGATTTTCCGCCGTTTTTCTTAATAATTTCTTCTTGAACTGCTTTTGGAACAGCTTCATAGTGGTCAAATGTCATAGTGAAGACACCGCGACCTTGTGTTGCTGAACGTAGAGTGGTTGCATAACCAAACATTTCAGCCAATGGAACCATTGCACGAACAACTTGTATGCCGCCGGCACGAGCATCCATTCCTTCTACGCGACCACGACGTGCAGTCACGTGACCCATAATATCACCTAAGTAATCTTCTGGGATAACAACTTCAATTGCCATAATCGGTTCAAGGATCGCTGGATCAGCTTTCTTCGCAGCTGCACGTAATGCCATAGAAGCGGCAACACGGAAGGCTGTTTCATTTGAATCGACATCATGGTAAGATCCATCGTAAAGTTTTGCTTTAATGTCAACCATAGGGTAACCGGCTAATACACCGTTGTCCATTGATGCTTTCAAACCTGCTTCAACAGCTGGAATGTATTCACGAGGGACAACCCCACCGACGATTGCATTTTCAAATTCAAAGCCTGCGCCTTCTTCGTTTGGTTCGAATTCGATCCATACGTGACCGTATTGACCTTTACCACCAGACTGACGTACGAACTTACCTTCTGCTTGAGTACCTTTACGGAATGTTTCACGGTAAGATACTTGAGGAGCTCCAACGCTTGCTTCAACTTTGAATTCGCGACGCATACGGTCAACGATAATGTCTAAGTGAAGTTCACCCATACCAGCGATGATTGTTTCGCCTGTTTCCACGTCTGTTTCAGCGCGGAAGGTAGGATCTTCTTCAGATAGTTTTTGCAAGGCAACACCCATTTTATCTTGGTCTGCTTTTGATTTAGGCTCAATCGCAACTTGGATAACTGGTTCTGGGAATTCCATTGACTCAAGGATAACTGGTGATTTTTCAGCACACAATGTATCCCCGGTAGTTGTATCTTTCAAACCAACTGCAGCAGCGATATCTCCAGCGTAAACTTCAGAGATTTCAGAACGTGAGTTAGCGTGCATCTGTAAGATACGGCCAACACGTTCACGTTTGCCTTTAGTTGCGTTTTGTACATATGAACCTGATTGTAAGACACCAGAGTACACACGGAAGAAAGTTAGACGACCAACGAATGGGTCTGTCATTACTTTAAATGCTAATGCAGCAAATGGAGCGCTGTCGTCAGCTGGACGTTCTTCTTCTTCTTCAGTCTTAGGATTGATTCCTTTAATTGCAGGAATATCCAATGGTGAAGGCAAGTAGTCAAGAACGGCATCCAACAATAATTGAACCCCTTTGTTTTTGAAGGCTGAACCACATAGAACTGGATAGAATTCAACGTTAACTGTTGCTTTACGGATTCCTTCTTTCAATTCTGCTTCAGTGATTTCTTCACCTTCAAGATACTTCATCGTCAATTCTTCATCAGTTTCAGCAACAGCTTCAACTAATTTTTCATGCCATTCTTGAGCTAATTCTTGATACTCTTCAGGAATGTCAGTTTCTTCGATTTCAGTACCTAAGTCATTTGCATAGATTTCAGCTTTCATCTTCACAAGGTCGATGATACCAGTGAAATCATCTTCCGCACCAATTGGTAATTGGATTGGATGAGCATTTGCGTTCAAACGGTCATGCAAAGTTTCTACAGAATATAAGAAGTCTGCACCGATTTTATCCATTTTGTTAGCAAATACGATACGTGGCACACCATAAGTAGTTGCTTGACGCCATACGGTTTCAGTTTGAGGTTCAACCCCAGATTGAGCATCCAGTACAGTTACAGCACCATCTAGTACACGTAATGAACGTTCAACTTCTACAGTGAAGTCCACGTGTCCTGGTGTGTCAATGATATTGATACGATGACCTTTCCATGCAGCGGTAGTCGCAGCTGAAGTGATAGTGATACCACGTTCTTGTTCCTGTTCCATCCAGTCCATTTGTGAAGCTCCTTCATGAGTTTCACCAATCTTGTGGATTCTACCAGTGTAATACAAGATACGTTCAGTTGCAGTCGTTTTACCAGCATCGATGTGGGCCATGATACCAATGTTACGAGTGTTGTCTAGAGAAAATTCTCTTGGCATTTCTTCTGTTTCTCCTCTCTTAAATCAAATTAAGCGTACGAATATCTTTCTGCTGACAGTTGTCAAATGCAGAGAGGATTTTACCAACGATAATGAGCAAAAGCACGGTTGGCTTCAGCCATTTTGTGAGTATCTTCGCGTTTTTTCACAGAAGCTCCAGTGTTGTTAGCAGCGTCCATGATTTCTTTTGCTAAGCGGTCTTCCATTGTATGTTCTCCGCGAGAACGTGCATAGTTAACAACCCAACGTAAACCAAGTGTTGTACGACGTTCTGGACGTACTTCAACTGGTACTTGGTAGTTAGAACCACCGACACGGCGAGCTTTAACTTCCAATACAGGCATAATATTTTCCATTGCTTGTTCAAAAACTTCCAATGGGTCATTTCCTGTTGATTCTTTGATTGTATCAAATGCGTTATAAACGATATTTGAAGCAATCCCACGTTTACCGTCAACCATTACACGGTTGATTAAACGAGTTACTAGCTTTGAGTTATACATAGGATCTGGTAAAACATCGCGTTTTATAGCAGCACCCTTACGAGTCATGCGTAACTCCTCCTTCCGAAAATATGTCTTTTCTTTTATCTAGTTCGTTATTAAGCTTTAGGTCTCTTAGTACCGTATTTAGAACGGCTTTGTTTACGATCATTAACGCCGGCTGTATCTAGCGCGCCACGAACGATGTGGTAACGTACCCCTGGTAAGTCTTTTACACGTCCACCACGCAATAACACAACGCTGTGTTCTTGCAAGTTATGGCCGATACCTGGGATATATGCTGTTACTTCGATCAAGTTAGACAAACGAACACGGGCATATTTACGTAATGCAGAGTTAGGTTTCTTAGGTGTCATAGTACCCACACGTGTGCATACCCCACGTTTTTGTGGAGAGTTAACGTCTGTTTGAACCTTTTTAAAGCTGTTATATCCTTTATTCAATGCAGGTGAACCTGATTTTTCCACCTTTGATTTACGAGGTTTACGTACTAATTGATTAATTGTAGGCATTCCTTGTTTCCTCCTTCCTCGATTCGCTTTCTAGTACCACACATCCTGGTGGTTCTTTTTCGGCGATAAAAAATAATGCACTCTATGCATTCTTTATCAAGCGTACCTTGACACAGTCAGCACGTCTCACTTGAGAGACCTGTTCACAAAGCACCTCAGATAGCATATCATGGTTGGTTTTACCTGTCAACAGTCAGTTGGAAGTTTTTTCAGATATTTTCATTCGCTTAAACTTTCTTTATTTAATAGGAAGAACGCTTTTTGGTCTTTTTTACTCAAAAGAACTATCTTTTTTTAGTGGTTCCGATTACAATAGAAGTAACTTAAACGAAGGTGGGATTTTTCGATGAATCTAAAGGAATTAGTGGGCATTGAGGTCGCGAAATACGTAAAAGATGGGATGGTTGTTGGATTAGGTACGGGATCAACTGCTTATTACATGGTAAAAGAAGTTGGACGCCGCATGAAAGAAGAAGGACTTAAGGTTACCGGCGTAGTCACTTCTTCAGCAACAGAAAAACAAGCAAAAGAATTAGGCATCCCTTTAAAAGCAATTGACGAAGTAGATCATGTAGATTTGACAATCGATGGTGCAGATGAAATCAGCAGCGACTTCCAAGGAATTAAAGGGGGCGGGGCAGCTCTATTGTTTGAAAAAGTTGTCGCAACTTATTCAGATGAATGCATCTGGATCGTAGATGAAAGTAAAATGGTGGATAAATTAGGAAACTTCCCGCTACCAGTTGAAGTTGTTCCATTTGGCAGCCATAACATTTTCCGCTTATTTGAAGAAAAAGGCTACAATCCAAAATGGCGCAAAACAGCAGAAGGCGAGTTACTAGTAACAGATGGCGGTCACTATATCATTGACTTGGCATTAGAAGTAATCGAAGATCCGAAAGCGCTGGCTGATGAGCTGGATCGTTATGTAGGCGTCGTAGAACATGGATTGTTTATCGATATGATTTCACGGGTTGTTGTCGGTACACCCGATGGACCAAAAGAACTAATTGTACCTGGTAAATAGGCTCCTTTCTTTAAATTCCGCTTCTATTAAACGAAAACGATGGAAAAAACACTGAAAACATTGTACAATGAATCAGGAATTGAAAATTTCAGAAATGGACTAAAGGAGAGAATATTATGCCAAAATTAGTTTTTTCTCGTCACGGACTAAGCGAATGGAACAAATTGAATCAATTTACTGGATGGGCAGACGTTGATTTAGCTCCAGAAGGTGTCGAAGAAGCAAAAGAAGGCGGACGTAAAATCAAAGAAGCTGGAATCGAATTTGACGTTGCTTACACTTCTGTCTTGACTCGTGCCATCAAAACTTGTAACTACATTTTAGAAGAATCTGACCAACTTTGGGTACCAACTGTTAAATCTTGGCGCTTAAACGAACGTCACTATGGTAAATTACAAGGCTTAAACAAAAAAGAAACTGCTGAAAAATACGGTGACGAACAAGTACACATCTGGCGTCGTTCATACGATGTATTGCCTCCATTAATGGAAGCAACTGACGAAGGTTCAGCTGCACAAGAACGTCGTTATGCAATGTTAGACCCTCGCGACATCCCTGGTGGCGAAAACTTGAAAGTTACGTTAGAACGCGCACTTCCTTTCTGGCAAGACGAAATTGCTCCTGCTTTGAAAGACAACAAAACTGTTTTAGTAGCCGCTCATGGTAATTCATTACGTGCATTGGCTAAACATATTGAAGGTATTTCTGATGAAGATATCATGGACTTAGAAATCCCAACAGGTCAACCACTTGTTTATGAATTGAATGACGACTTAACAGTAGCGAAAAAATACTACTTATAAGAATAGCAATACCGCTGAAACAAGAAGTTTCAGCGGTATTTTTTATGCTCTAATAAAAAAAGCAGACATCCCTTTGAAGAGTCTGCCTGCTGCAATAATCTATTCGTGATTTAAAAAGAAGGACACCTTAGTAGTTAAGAGATCTATCGCCACGTGGTTTTCGCCGCCTTCTGGCACAATAACATCAGCATAGCGTTTGGTTGGCTCGATAAATTGGTGATACATCGGTTTTACCACTGACAAATACTGTTCGATAACCGAGTCCAAGGTACGGCCCCGTTCTTCCATATCCCGTTTGATCCGGCGAATAATCCGAATATCGTCATCGGTATCTACATAAATTTTGATATCCATTAAATCTCGCAGGCGTTCGTCTTCTAAAATCAGAATACCTTCTAAGATGATGACTTCTTTAGGCTCCTGCACCACCACCGCTGTGCTGCGGGTATGGGCCACGTAATCATAAACTGGCTTTTCAATCGCCTCAAAATTCAACAATTTTTGCACGTGTTCAATCAATAGATCGGTATCAAAAGCGAAAGGATGGTCATAGTTGGTTTCCAACCGTTCCTCGAAGCTTAAATTACTTTGATCTTTATAATAAGAATCCTGCTCCAGCATCATAATTGAATGATCGGGAAAATTATTGTAAATCGCCCGGCTGACGCTGGTTTTTCCACTACCGGAACCACCTGTTACACCAATGATAATTGGCTTACTTTTCATGAAATACAACCTCTTTCGTGTCTTTTGCTACACCTATTATAGCGAAAATCAAGGTAATTACTATTGCTTTATCAAAATTCTTGCAAAATCTTGTAAAGATCGGTTAATTGTTTGATTTGATACGTTGGCTGAATAATATCTGCTGGCTTGTTGTGGGGATTCATCCACACCGTGTCGATGCCAGCAACCTGACCGCCCTTAATATCTGAAGTCAATGAATCACCAATAATCACTGTTTCTTCCTTATTAATAGAAGGAATTTCAGCAAAAACAATATCAAAATATTCCTTCATCGGCTTATGTACACCCATCTCTTCAGAAATGAAAAATTTCTTGAAGTAAGGAGCAAGGCCAGATTGTTCCAATCGTTGATGCTGGGTTGCTGCCACACCATTAGTTACTACATACAAATCTTTGCTTTGACTTAATCGCTGCACAACCTCAAGTCCATCTTTTATTAATGTATGGCCTTGGTTCAGATAATAGCGGTAGCGTTCCTCGGTCGCAGGACCATCCACTGTTTTACCGAAGTCGGCAAAAAAGATACTAAAACGCTTATTCAGCAAGTCTTGTCTTGAAAGCCGGCCTTGCTCATGCTCACGCCAAAAGCTGCGGTTCATTTCTTTATAGGCATCCTTTACCTCTTCATCTAGCGGCACACCCATTTCAGTAAAGAGCTTGTTCAAGGCTTGCTCTTCCGCATCTTGAAAATCCAACAAGGTATCATCAATATCAAACAATAACGTATTGTACATGCATTTTTCCTTCTATCTAAAGTATTTTTTTAACTGCTGTAATTCACTTTGGGTCAAAGAGCGGTAAGCGCCTGCGGCAAGTTCAGGCGGCAAGCGCAAAGGTCCCATTGACAAGCGCTCTAGCTCAACCACTTTTTTCCCGCAAGCTAAGAACATTTTCTTCACTTGATGAAACTTGCCTTCTTGAATAGTTAATTCCACTTCAGAAGCCGTGGGACTGGTCGAAATTATTTTTAAGTCGGCTGGTTGGCAAACAATGCCCCAGTGGAAAACAATGCCGTCAGCAAATGCAGCTACATCTTGCTGGGTTACCTCTTCCTTCACGATAGCGCGATAGGTCTTATGAACTTTTTGCTTTGGTTGCAGTAAATCATAGCCTAACTGGCCATTATCGGTCAGTAAAAGCAAACCGGTAGTATCACGATCCAAACGCCCCACCGGGTATAACTCTTTCCGTCGATCCGCTTCTTCAATTAGTTCCAGAACCGTTTGACACCGCGCATCTTGCTTTGCGGTCACTGCGCCGCGAGGTTTATTCAGTAAATAGTATACGTGCTCGGTAAACAGTTGCTGGCCGTCCACCACAATCTGATGCAACTGACTATCCACATTGCGCTGCGGATTCATTTCTACTATATCATCTATCCGTACCCGTTTCATGAGGAATAGGCGCTTCATTTCTTTACGAGTCGTCTGCAAACGAGTCTCGATTAATTTATCTAAACGCACACTGAAAACTCCTTTAACTTGTCGGATACATTATACTGGATTCCAGAATGAATGCAATCACTAGAACAAGCAGTTGTCGGAAGTAAAAAAAATACAGACCCTCTTCAATCAGAGAATCTGTGTCTTTGGTATTTAACGAAACGCATAGATGATTTCGGTAATTCCCACTAACATGAAATAAGCACCTACTAAAAAGCTTAGTGTCAACACAGAAGATAGTGGATTGAACAATAAATAAATTCCCAGTAAAATCCCAATGATGTTGACTACTACAGTGAACCAATAGTACCCATTACTGAAGGTGCGGGCACTGCCAGCTGTCAGCAAGCCTAAAATGGAATCGAATAAGAACCAAAAGGCAAAAAGAAATGGCAAAGTAATCACACCAGCACCAATGTTAAATAGTAGGAAAACCCCGATAATGATATCAATAACCCCAATGACAATCGGCATCTTGCTTTGATAACCCGTCAACTCTTTGACTCTGTTTCGTACAAAGATTTCAAATAGACCTTTAATGATAGCGAAAGCGCCAATAACAATAACGATCGCTACCAGATTTCCAATTGGGTCTTGAAATGATAGTAAAGCAACGATAATAAATAGAATGCCTAAGATAAGCGAGCTCCAATTGAACCCTCGTTTCGGTTGTTGTGTGTCCATTCGTTATTCCTCCTCTCCTTAAAACCGTAGCACAAGTTCAAATTCTCGTCAGTTTTCCTGCTTTGAAAATGGTTTTACTAAGAAAAGCTTCACAAACGCGTTCAGCTTTGTCGTACTAGGATCACGTTACTATTGCTGTAACTAGACTTACAATTATGAAAAGCTGCTACTTTCCAATAGTTTAAAATGAACCTTAGTCTTTTCATTTAAAATCGCTTTTCCTTGCAATTTGATAAAAAAAGCGTTAGTCTTTAATTAGATCGTAAATTTCTGCGGTCTGCTAAGTGAATCAAAGGTTTCTCATACACAGCGTAATGACCTGGTAGAGAAAGTTGAACCTAGACTTTTTTTAGACAGTTGCGCGTGCGACTGTCTTTTTGCGTAATTTCGCAAAACCATCGTGCTGAGAATAACCCGTCACTTTAAGAGATCTGGCTGGAAACCAGCAGTCAGTGACATTTTAAGGAGGAATTTGGTTATGGCAGTATCATTGAAAGTAGAAGAAAGAGCAACTCGTCCCCGTTCCCTACGCAACAAGCTACGTCACGAAGGCAAAATCCCTGGTATCGTTTATGGATACCAAGTAGAAAGCACACCTATTTCAGTGGATGACCGCGAATTGATGCGTCTATTACGGGAAAATGGAGCAAACACCGTCTTCACAATGGATTTGAATGGTAAAAAAGTAAATACTTTGCTTCATGATTACCAATCTGAAACATTTACGCGCGAATTAACCCACGTTGAATTCTTGTCAGTAGATATGGCAGAAACAACTGAAGTAGAAACTGAAATTGTGTTAGTCGGCGAAGCAGCTGGTGTAAAAGCTGGTGGTACTTTGGCACAAACATTGTACAACATGGTCGTTTCAGCAACTCCAGACAAATTGCCTGAAAACGTTGAAGTGGACATCACTGACTTGCAAATTGGCCAATCAATCACTGTTGGTGACTTGGCTGCCCATGCAGACTACACCATTATCACTGATGCTGACGAACAAGTAGCGGCGATCCAAGGCGCTCAAGAAGAATCAGCTGAACTTGAAGTACCTGGTGAAGCAGCAGAACCTGAAGTTATTGGTGAAACTGACGCTGAATAAGTCTAAATTTAAAAGAGCTAGAAAATCTTGTAGAAAGATTTTCTAGCTCTTTTTTTAATAATCAAATTGACGATAGTAACGACGAATATCTAGCGGATGGCAATTTAGTTTTTCAATGTGGGCATCGATCCGTTGGGTCACACAATGCATTAATAGCGGTGATAAGATACGGCCCCGATATTTTTCACTAATCCCCGCAACAGGATAATCTTTCGTATCAATAAAGGTATAATCTCCACATATACGTGGTAATAGATTGGCTACTCGTTCAGCTAAAGGTCGCTGTTCGTCTTCTCCTAAGAACAAAGTAACAGGTGTTGTTTCATCTACTACTTCCAAGGTACCATGCAAAAATTCTGCTGCATGAATCGATTTGGAACGTAACCAGCTTTGCTCTTCCCAATAGCACATCGCATACGAGTAAACAGCTCCCCATTGATTCCCAGCACCAATGAAATAATGCATTGGGTCATGGCGATGTTTTTCTACAAATTTCAATCCGAAGGCATCGGCTTGTTTTTCTGCCTCTACTAGACCAACTGCTAAATGCTCATCTAGCTCTTTGTAATATTCTTCGTAGTCTTCGAAATCTCCACTATTCTTCATGAACCGATCGGCTGCCATAAAGAATTTCAATTGTTCGGTCCCTGGATTAGGATAAGATACCACATGATCACATAGTTCAGCTAAAATACTATCTGGTGTATCGATAAATCCAACTAGGACTGCCCCCGTTTGTTTGATTTCCTTCACAGCTTTAACAACTTCCTCAGTCGTGCCGGTTACTGATGACAGAATAACTACCGAATCTTTCGTTAAGCGGCGATTGCCGGTCGTATAATATTCAGCGGCATGTTGAACATAAGCAGGTAACGCACTTTTGCCATTGATGTAAGTGACTGCTTGCATCGCAGAAGCATACGTTCCGCCAATTCCTAGATAGTAAATTGCATCATAACCTCGCTCACAAATGCCATCCACCAATTTTTCTACCTCTGGTCGTAACGCTAGCGCTCCTTGAATGTCTTCAATTTGTTGCTGTTCATTAAACTTTAACATGGTTTCACCTCTATAATTTACTTTTTAATACGTCGTCAAAATCATCAAAAATCCGTTGACTTAAATCTATCCCTTTAGCAGCTGCTGTGCGGCAGGCAAACAATTGGAAAGGAATCACCATCACTAGTGAAGCCAGCACAGGATCACCTTCGATCTCTAAACCTAGAACAGCGTCATTTTCACTTGTTCCGGCTGTAATCGTAAAGGTCTGTCCAACCGCTGGTGCCATATATTCCCGCAGCATCTCTGCACGCTGGGCATGGGCATCTTCTGTTTCCACAAAGAATAAGACATGTTGACTATCTGCCTCTAAGTAAGGCCCGTGCATGTAAGCCTCTAATTCAAATCCTTGCGAAGGTTCCCGCACGGTTTCGGTGAACTTCGTTTCAAATTCCTTCACCGTCCCCCAATTGGCTCCATAACCAATCCCAATAAAGCGTTCGGAAAGTTTGAAAATCGCTTGATGCGTTTGAAAAAAGTTTTCTGCTGCTGCAATAATCGCAGGGATTTTTTCAATCAACTGACGTAATTCCTGTTTTACTTCTTGGCTTTTCTCTTCAGCCATGCCTTTAGCCTGACCAATTGCTAACCCTAGCAGCATCAACTGAAGCACAGTTGCTGTGTAGCCTTTGGTAACAAAGCCAACTGTTTCGATGCCGATGTTCAGATCAATGGTTTGATCGGACATCTGCGCCAGCTGACTATCTAGATTACTGGTTAAGGCAATCGTTAACAACTCTTGTCCTTCTAAGGCTTCTAACGCGTAAATGGTCGAAGCACTTTTCCCACCTTGAGAAACTGCCACTACGGTATCCACCGCCGAAGAAAGTCTTCCATAATGCTGAAAGTGATAGGGTTCTTCAATGGTAACCGTAATATCTCCTAACTGTTCCATTGCTACCTTAGCTGCCAAACAAGCATTATAGGAAGAACCCGTGGCTAAAATTAGCATATTTTGCGTCTTAGCAAAGTCTGCAGTTCCCGCTGGCGCCTGATCTAAAATACGCAGCAGCGTTTCTTCTTCTTCGTGGATATAATCCAGCATTGTTGCCATACGTTCCCTCCTAAAAAATACCAATAAATGAACCTAGAATGCCAACCACTGCAATTCCGACTAAAATAACTAATGGATTCATATCTTTCTTTAATAGATAGAAGACTGCACCAAATGCACCTAGAGACAAAATTTTCGGAACAATATCATCAAACAAACTTTGAATCGTTACCGCATTTTCACCAGAACCGATCTGCAACGGAATATTTACATCGATCATGGTCGCTGTCATCCCACCAACAACCATCAATCCAATAATTGCTGCGCCAAAAGTTAAGCTTTCCATCATGCCGTTTTCTTGAATTTTCTTCAAAAAGCCTGTTCCTAGCTTGTAGCCCCATCCAGTGGCAAAGTAACGAAACAGCAGGTGAGGGACATTAAAGATAATCAAAAACAGGATCGGTCCTAACACATTTCCCTGAACTGCCAGTGAAGTTCCTACACCGGTAGCGATCAAGCGCAAGGTTCCCCAAAACAGCGAATCGCCAATCCCTGCTAAGGGTCCCATCAATGAAGTTTTAATACTGTCAATTGCCGATACGTCAAAGTTGGGATCGTTGGCATTTTCTTCTTCCATTGCCGCATTGATCCCTAAAATCAAGGTCACCACATGAGGCGTCGTATTGAAGAATTCCAAATGTCGTTTCAAACCTTGAGCCATTGTTTCTTTGGTTTTATACAGTTTCTTCAAAATCGGAATCATCGCATAGACATATGCCATGTTCATCTGCCGCTCATAGTTCCAAGAGAACTCCATTTGGAAGGAACGCCAGAATACTTTATTTAAATCTTTTTTCGTGATTTTCAACTCTTCATTAGAAGTCTTCGTCATCATCGATTACCTCCCCGGTAGTGGCTTGGACAGGTTGAGCTGCCCGAACGTTCATAATATTTACAACAACAACCGCAACAATCGCGCCAAAAATCGCTAATCCCGTCACTGGAATTTCCAAGTAAGCCGCTAAAGCAAAACCTAGGAAAAAGTAAGGGGCGACTTTTTTATTTAGTAATAAGCGTGCCAACATTGCAAACCCAAGCGCTGGAATCAAGCCAGTAGCAACGCTCAATCCATGCTGAACAAATTCTGGGATACTGTTTAACAAGTTCCCTACTGTTTTACTTCCTACCATAAAGGAAATGGTCACTACCAAGCCTAGCATTAGCGACAAACCAAAACCGGCCATCAAGTGCATCCGCTCGACACCTTTGTAATTGCCTTGTTCGGCATAGTCATCGGCTTTATGGTTCATAATTGGAATTAAAAGTCCCAAGTAAATATTTTTCAAAATCAAGGTTAATGTCGCAATTGGTAACCCCAACAATAAGGCAGTCTCTGTTCCAGCACCTGCTGTAATTGCAAAAGCTGTTCCTAAAACACCGCCGGTTACTACGTCAGGTGGGATCGAACCGCCGACTGAAAATGAGCCAATAAATGCTAATTCTAAGGTGGCACCCATAATGACGCCTGTTTTAATATCTCCTAATACAATTCCGACAAATAATCCGGTGACAATCGGCCGCGATAGCAACGATGTCCCCATGGCATATTCCGACTGTACAATAAATGCAACAATTCCCAGTAAGATTGCTTGTACTACCATTGTTCTCCCCCATTTCTTAAAGCACTTCCGTTACCTTCACTTTTTTCTCCGATGGTACTTGCTGAATATCCACGTCAATCCCTTTAGCAACCAGCTCTTTTAACAATTCCTCTTCCTCCGGCAAAACGTTCACTGATTTTCCAATGCTGCGAGAGCCATCTTTGGCTTTGATCCCACCTAAGTTGATGCGTTTGATTTCTGGATAAGCCTCTGCCAGCTTATATGCGTCAGCAATTGATTCAACGACAATAAATAATTTGTACTTATCAGTAACCCCACTAGTTAAGGCAGCGATAGAATTCTCGATGTTTTTGATCACTAATTTAACTCCTTGCGGCTTCGCTAATTTAATCGTCGTCTTACGAATCTCATTGTTGGGTACATCGTCGTTGGCGATCAAAATACAATCAGCCCCGATTGTTTGGGTCCAAGAAAAGGCTACTTGGCCGTGCAGCAAGCGATGATCCACTCTGGTTAATAAAATCATGATACGTTCCCCCTGTTTTTAAAATTCTTCTTCTGCTAATTCTTGTTTAATTGTTTCGTTGCAAAATTGGATACTTTCCTTCGCTTCTTCTAGAGCTTCCTGAATGATCGTTTCTGTCGAATTCGAACCAATCATTCGTGTCGTTAAGCTGATTAAAAAAGGTAAATTCAAGCCTGCCACCAAATAGAAATTCGGCTGATGAATATAATGAAGGAATTCATTGTTCACACTGCCGCCAAATACGTCCGTTACAACAATTAACTCCGCTCCAGCATTGACCTGCAGAATTTGTTGTACCTCTTTCGTCAAATCGAACGCTTCATCTGTATAGCAGTCCAAAGCGGTAATGTCTTGGTCTGCGCCGCAGATCAGCTGCAACGAACTTAATATTCCTGATGCAAATTTTCCATGCGATGCTAAAATAAGTTTTCTTGTCATGCTCTTCACCTCGCTTACATTAATATAAAAAGCAAGTCCCGTGCCAACTATAGTGGCAAAGGACCTACTTTTCTTAAAAATCTTCAATTTCAGCAGATGTATCAGTGGTTCTAAACACAATATCGTAAATATAGGCAATCTCTGATTCAGGGATTTTGACACTATATACTTTTTCGATGACACTAAAGGCCGTTTCGATCTGATGAAGGACTTCTTTTTGACACTGATACAATTCTTCATAGCCTTGATAGGAATCAATCGCAACATTACGGATCAAGCGTTCAATTAAGCAGCTAACATGTACATACAAAGCTAGTTTTTTAGCATTACTGATAGATAATTTCGTCAAATTCTCCATCTCCCGCATAAAGAGCTCAATTTCCCCCATCACCTTGTCTGTATTCAGGATTGTCACCGAATCAATTACTTTTTCCAAGGAAAAGTTGCGAATAATATTGCCGCTAAAGATAGCAATCTCCTCTGGTGTTAGAGATTTCGCCAACCAGTGAGTCAAGGTCTGCTCCTCATCACCAGAAATCAATTCTTCTAGTGATAAATATGGAATACTCGGGATTTCCGGATCAGCTGTTCCAATAATGCCTAACACTT
The DNA here is from genome assembly GCF_051714625.1 of Enterococcus sp. AZ109. NCBI lineage: Bacteria > Bacillati > Bacillota > Bacilli > Lactobacillales > Enterococcaceae > Enterococcus > Enterococcus sp. AZ109. The sequence continues at coordinate 1,675,467 of NZ_JBIOSF010000001.1, forward strand.
CATACATAGAAAAGAGCGTTTCAGCTTCTTTCTTTTCCTTTAATACATGATACTCATAAGGCAATATTTTTAAGTTAGAGGTTGGCGGCAAACTTTTTTCTAATAAGTGGCAAATGTGTTCGGCTGTTCCAATCCCCGTAAAGCAAGTAGTGATCAATACCTGCAGTTTGTTCTCCTCCGGATAAATGATCTCCCAGTCCAGCGGAGCGGCCTGAGCGGTCTGCTGCACCAATTCCTGCAATGAACCTTTTTGTTGTAAATTTTCCCCCATCGCAATTGCTAAAGGAGTGGTTACATTATTCATGATAACAATGGGTGTGGTGATTTGTTTAGGAAAATACTGGTAAATTTCCTTCAATGACCCCATATCTACCAAAATGACTAGTCCGTTTGAAACATCGTTGTACTCGCTGTAGTTCAATATTTCTTCGGCGATTTGCTGAGGGGTTACATCTAGCGGCATGTCGAAGGATTCAAAAATATCCTTTCCTAACAGGCGATTAGCGACACTGGCGATACTGCTGGCCGTCGCATAGCCATGAGCTACAATCACCGCCTTGGGAATTCCCGCTAGTTTGGTCCAGTCAGTCTTCTTTAAGTAAATGGTTAACAACACCTTGTCCATTGGTGAAACATCCAAATCAAGCTTCGGACGGCACAGCTCCAAAATCCGAGTGACATAATGGTAGCTGGCAGCATAACGTTGCTCCACTTGCCGCTCTAGTTCTTTGATTAATCGATTGATGTCCGGATCTTCCGGGTACCAATGGCTACTTCCTCGTTGGAACAGATAGTAACTGATGGCGTAAACACTATTACCGTTGAAACGAATTTGATAAGCACTTTCCATTTGGTTGAAGGTGTCGCGCACATACTGAGTCAAATAGATCAGCAGCTCATGCTTTTGCTGGCGATCGGTCTCAAACAAGAGAAAGTCGAACAGACCCTCGACTTCTTTTTTAAACTTTTCTTCACAGGCAGCTAGTTGACCGTTCTGCTGTTGGAACTCCGTTAAAAGTCGCTGGAACGTCTTCATCACCCGCTGCTGTTGCGGATGGGCTTTTTCCACCAACTGTCCCAATGATACTTGATTAGTAATCGCAATTTCTTCCTGCACGGTGGATTGTGTCGTGAGATTGGTCGTACTTAAACTATTTTCTGGCAAATGATAGATAGTAACTTGGATTGCTTCTTCTGCTTTCTGCTCGGAAAAAGCTTTTGCCACCGTTACCTTCACGACATTTTTTAGCTCACCGATATTGCCATTCCAAGTCCCGCTGGCTAACAGCTGCAACACCTGTCCCGAGACTTTCAAGGGTCGTTGCAATTTCCGCTGTTCTTCTAATAAGAAGGAATAGACCAGCTCCAAGCGTTCTGTTCGGTTCCGTTGCGCTAAGGTCGGCAGTTCGATCTGAATCGGAATCCGGCGAATAAAGGTGGTTAAAAAGCTGCTCTGCAAGTCTTCTGTGGTAGCGAAAAACAAGCGAGTGTTAATTTTCAACGGATGATTGGTATCCCCCATTCGGTAAATGACTCCTTGGTCCAGAAAAGTGAAGAGCTTCTCCTGCCCTTCAGGATTTAAGCGATGCACCTCATCTAAAAACAGGATTCCCTGATCAGCGGCTTCGAATGCCCCTTGTTTGTCCTGATCCGCTCCGGTGTAAGCCCCCTTTACATGACCAAAGAGATTACTAGTGAGCAGTTCGGGATTATTAGCATATTGGGCACAGTTCAAGGTAACAAAAGGCGCATTTTCCTCAATCAAGCCCTTTTCCAGACAGTATTGATAAATGATTTGGACCAAAAAACTCTTCCCCGTACCACTTTCTCCGGTAATCAATACTGGCAAGCCATTTCCGGGATAATCCAAGGCTGTTTTGATTTGTTCCACACTGCGGCTCAAGCTCTTATCGTGACCAATCAGCAATGAGAACAGATCCTTATGTTGATCGAATAAAGGCTGCTCCTTACTAATCTCCTCAAAGGAGCGATAATATGTATGGTTTAGCGGGAAAAACTGGCGCTCAAAAGCTCCTTTATGGAAATAATAGACGGGTCGCGAATTCACCTTAATTAATAAACCTTCATCATTTAACTGATTTAAATAATGACTAATCGTATTGCGCTTGACTTGAAAAACCTCCGCCAGTTTTGTAGCAGTAAAGATTTCATTAACCGCTTTCAAATCAATGAAGGCTGTTTGATTTTCTAAATAGTTCAGCAGTGCTGCTTTCATAATTCCACCTCTTAAACGTTCGATTCTTTTTGATTGTAGCAGAGTCTCTGGTAAAAACAAATTCCTTTTTAACCGTAGCAAATGATTGTTTTTTCATCTAAAAAGCTTTACAATAAGTCACTACAAAGGCAAGGTTCAGTAAATTACGCTATAATTAGTTAATAGACCTGTTCCGCAAAGGAGGACAAAACATGTTTGAAACATTTGATGCAAATAGAAGTCGTTATGCCTCGGTCGGTGTAGTCTCCAGCTTGCCTGGTGAATTAATAGACAGCATTTGGTTTATCATTGATTTGGACTTAAAAGGCTTAATCCCATTAGACAATATGTTGACATTTGACCTGATCAATAAAAAAGGGCATGTCACGATGCACTTCTCTCAAGAAGGCAGCGAAGTTGAGATGGATATCGATCTTCCCTTCGTCTACTCGAACGAATTCCCAACTGAAGTTTATGCGTATGATGATGGCACTCGTCAAACCATTCTGCTTCCTAATGAAATTAGACAACGATAATAATAGAGGTTGCTCAAACTTGTTCAGCTGTGAAGCGATAAGTCTAAAAGTTAACTAAACTGCTCTACAAGTTTGCCAACTTTCGCTTCGTGCAGGCAAAGTTAGTTTCGGCAGCCGGACACAACTAAATATCCTGAAATGAGATTCTTTCTTATGAGTTTCTTTAGCTATCAAAAAGGCGTACTTAAAGCATTTACAACTGCTTTGGGTACGCTTTTTTTGTGAAATCTTTAGAATTGAAAATTAACGCTTGCATTGTGGAGGTTCTGTGGTAATATCTAGTGAGCAATTTTCATGAAAGGAATGAAAAACGAATGAAAGAACTTACACGCGGAAATCCTGCAAAATTGATTTTATTTTTTACAATTCCATTGTTGGCCGGTAATGTCTTACAGCAATTTTACAATATGATCGATATGATTATCGTGGGGCAAACGCTAGGAAAAGATGCGCTGGCTGCAGTCGGTGCCACAGGAAGTGTCAGCTTTTTGATTATTGGGTTCGCCCAAGGATTAACTTCTGGTCTTTCCATCATTACCTCCCAGCGATTCGGCGCCAAAGATGAATTAGGCGTTCGCAAAAGCTTCGCAGCCTCAGTACTCATCAGTGTCGTCGTTACGATCGTTTTAACCGCACTTAGCCTATTGTTTTTACGTCCGTTACTCTTAGTTATGCAAACACCGCCAGAAATTTTGGATCAAGCCCAAGCGTTTATTTCCATTATTTTAGCCGGGATTTTTGCGGCAATGATGTTCAACCTGTTGTCTAACATGATTCGTGCTCTAGGTGACAGCCGTACGCCGCTAATCTTTTTAGCTCTTGCCGTTGTCGTGAATGTGGTTCTGGATATCGTCTTCATTACTAAATTTAATATGGGAATCGGTGGTGCTGGTTACGCTACTGTGATTGCCCAAGTAATCGCTAGTCTATTGTGTCTGGTGTACATTCGCAAACGTATTCCCCTACTACAAATTGGTCGGAAACATTTTGCTCTATTAGATAAAAAAGAAATTCGGACTCACTTAAATGCTGCTTTGCCAATGGGCTTCCAATCTTCTATTATTGCAATTGGTGCAGTTGTTTTACAATCCGCTTTAAACAGCTTAGGTACAGATGTCGTTGCTGCTCAAGCTGCGGCTGGCCGGATCGAGCAATTCGCGATTTTACCGATGATGTCCTTTGGGATTACCATGGCGACCTTCACGGCTCAAAACTTCGGGGCTAGACAATATGGTCGGATCTTAACTGGGATCAAACAAAGCTTGATTATGAATATCTTGTTCAGCTTGCTAGCTGGCTTCTCGGTTATCTTCTTTGGTCATTACTTAGTGGCTCTGTTTGTAGACAAAGGGGAAACCCAAGTCTTCCAATTGGCTCAAGTCTACTTCAATATTAGCGGTGTCTTGTATGTGATTCTAGCTGTCCTGTTCATCTTACGCTACACCTTGCAAGGATTAGGACAAGCAAAAGTCCCAACCTTCGCTGGAATTATGGAGCTGTTGATGCGTTCCTTTGCAGCGATTATCTTAACTGGCTTGTACGGCTATCCTGGTGCGGCTTTTGCTTCACCATTGGCTTGGATCGGTTCGGTATCGGTTTTGTTGCCATCAACCATAAAAGCCATCCGTAAATTAAAAGAATTGGAACGTCAACAAAAAGCCGAAGAACTTGGTTTGCCAGAAGAAGAGCACAAACCACTTACTTCAACGAATTAATGGATCGAAAGTCTGAAATCTGCGTATGCGGGTTTTGGGCTTTTTTCTTTTGATAGGTTTCTTGATCGTTTGCGTATATTAATACAGATGAGGATGTGCGGAGTGGTCGACGTTCGCCAAAGCGTACGCTAGGATAATTGGTTCGTAAACGGCATAATTGGTGCGTAGCTGCCTACCATTGGCAACAACAGTGTTTGAACGAAAATTTGAATCAGTTGTCGGCACTAAATCGTCCCTCTCGCACACCTGATGCTGTGGTAATACGATATGTTCCATAGGCAAATCCCATTAAGCGAAGCATGTCTGCATCGTCTGATTCCGCAAAATCCTGAATGCCTTGGAGTCCTTGCATACCTGCCGTTTGCCATCCAGTATATTCTTTACCGGAGAAATACTCTACACCTTCTCGCCAACTAGCTGCGACTTTTTCTTCAAATTCACTCAGGGTAAACAATGGACTAATTACACTCTCCAAAAAAAATACCATAAATAAAGTCAATAACCTGTTAGTCTTCCTAACGTTGCTATTGACTTTATTTATTGGAGATGGCATGTTGTCCAGTACCCGAGGAATTCACGAAATAGCTATCACCTTGACTTGTTCCTCAAGCCTTTTTAGCATAAAATGCCTACCGTTTGCTGTAGTATTTGAATTTGTTCTTTCAAACCTTTTTTTACTTCACCCTCAGAATCTAGCAAAATAGCAGGTGAAAATCCTATCTTCTTCTCATTTAAAAATTAAATCAAGTGGTAGATTTTATACTTTCATTGAGTTCTGCCCATTCATTATCTGAAAAGCTAGAAAACTCTAAGCCGATAATCTCACTGTCTTCATTTAGAAATAAAAATACATGGTTAGACATTTTCATAACAGAATCTATCTCTTCTTCATCTAATTTAAAATATATTTTTTTGTGTTCCCTAGATATTTTAAACCCAGATTCTTTAGTTATGATCGAATTTTCATCAAAAATATCTGTTTGGATCACTGGATTTTTTTCTGTATATTCTCCAATAAATAAATTCGAATCTTCAATATCATTGATGGATGTGAATACTACTTCTACAATTTTCTGTGTAACAGAATTGATTTTAATCTCAACAAATGATTCATGTTCGTTAACAAATCTATAATAATAAAATTCTCCCAAACTATACTTATCATCGTTTTCTGAAAATGATACTGTGATTGGGACATAATAGTCAACTTCTATATCATCTTTGACTAGTTTATCTTCATAACTTTTAATTTTCATAATTTGCTCCTTTCATAGTTAAGGTAGATACACAGCATGTTTAATAACTGGTAATTGTCCTGCTTCTCTAGCCGGGCTAAATATTAATTCCCAATTATCTATTATTATTTTAGTATCAAATTTTATTCCTGTAGAGGTAGCTTGTTCTACAGCACCTTGAAAACTCCTTAACAATTGTTGTTCGGTAAGTTTTTGTCCATGAGATAGATTTCGAGTTGAATATTCTACCATGTGCTTGGTTCCATTTGGATTCACCCACAACTTTTCTCCATTAACATTTATTTCAAACGATTTAGGAATTGTAGTTCCTTCGCTTGGAGGTTGTGTACCTTTAATTTCATCCCAGACTGTACCTGTAACCCCACTGGCTTTCTCAACTTGCCCTGCTACACTAACCGCATTATTACTCCCACTAACCTTCGTATAACTCCCCGTATTCTTCCCACTAACCAACGTCGCATTCTTGAAGTTCTTATCCGATACTTTAGTGACCTTGGGATTGCTTACAACTACTTCCTGTACACCGGATGCTGTAGTAATGCGATATGTTCCATAGGCAAATCCCATTAAGCGAAGCATGTCTGCATCGTCTGATTCCGCAAAATCCTGAATACCTTGGAGTCCTTGCATACCTGCCTTTTGCCATCCTGTATATTCCTTACCAGAAAGAATTCTAACATGTGAAAAAAGATATATGAACTTTTTATGGTTCATATATCTTTTTTATTGTCTTATACATGCATGATAAATATAGTGGACTTTTGTTAGCTATTGCCAACTTGATTGGTGAGCTTGTATCTTACTTTGTCGCTTGATTACCAGTTTTGCGATAAAGTGCCTTTTTTATTGTGGTTTACGTTAGTTCTTTTAAAGCATGAGATACTTCATCTCTAATTTGTTTTTCGCTAAAGTACACATTAGGCAACTTCAAATCTTCTGCATTATCAGAAAATCTAGCTGACATATCAGACACATTTCCTAAAACTTTATATTCTCTTTTTGACAATTCATCATAATCTATTTCTAAATCAAAAATTTTCATAAACAGATTTGTAAAATTGTTAATCTCTATTTCCCCATGGTTCAGACCATTTAATAAATAATATAGCTGCTCTTTTTTTGTCATAATAGTTTTCCTCCAGTATTATTGTTTTGGGACTGCTGGTAATGGACCCAATGGTCTTCTGTCATATTTAAAGTGATAAATAGTGTTTGTTGGCTTATCATAAAGTACTTCAAAATTATATTGCTTGCCATTAATATAAATTTCACTATAATACATTGTTGCGCTAGACCCTCTTGGATCAGGCATTGGAGTACCACCTTTGATTGCTTCTTTCAATGTTTGAGCTGGAACTGCTCTATCAGGATTAGCCATATGCTCATTTACTTTGTTTGTATAATTAAATAAATCTTCTCCAGAAGATTTAGCCCCACTGACTTTCTCAACTTGCCCTGTTACACCAACCTTCGTATAACTCCCCGTATTCTTCCCGCTCACTAACGTCGCATTCTTAAAGTTCTTATTCGATACTTTAGTGACCTTGGGGTTGCTTACAACTACTTCCTGTACACCGGATGCTGTAGTAATGCGATACGTTCCATAGGCAAATCCCAGTAATCGAAGCGCATCTGCAAAGTCAGACTCTGCAAAATCCTGAATACCTTGGAGTCCTTGCATACCTGCCTTTTGCCATCCAGTATATTCTTTACCGGAGAAATATTCTACACCTTCTCGCCAACTAGCTGCGACTTTTTCTTCAAATCCATCTAGGGTGAGAATTTGGAACATGGAAGGATCGAGTTTGCTTCCTTTTTTATTCAAGTATTCAATTAGTTCTGGATTGTTCACTTTTCTGCCGGTTTTAGGATCTTCTAGTAGCCACATGACCGTTGGCTTTCCTTCTGGATCTCGACAGGGCACTGCGTAGACATCGTATTTTTCTAATTGCGCTATTTTCTCTTTTTCTGCACGTTTTTTAGCTCGTGCTTCATAGCCGTTAATTTCTCCAACCCAAGCCATATTATTCTTACTAGGTAAAATGAATGTGCCCGTACTGCTATTCCAACAAGTCCCGCTGACTTCAGCTCCTTTGTTGACGGCTGCTTCTAATGCGGCGATCTCTGAAAAAAAACTAGCAGAACGTGCATTGAATTCTAGGAGTTTCCTTCGCTTCTTTTCTAATTCTTGCTTGCCTTTTTCTTGTGTTCTTAAGACATTTTTCAAGGATCTTTCTATCCCACTAGACACACCGGTGTTTTCAGGGAGTCTCGAAAAATTCTGAATGATTGCATTTGTTGTCGCTATGTGGGCTTCGAATTGTCGAATTTTTTCTTCTAATTCAGATTGTTTCAAATCTCCGCTGTCTACTTGTGACTGGTATTCTTCTGGAAGCTTCTTGCAGGCCTTCTCGACTGCTTCTGTTAAAAGCATACCACCTTTAGCTAAGGGTGTTAATACGGTGGCAAAATATTGCTTGGCAGAATCATACGTTTTCCCTTGCAGCTGATCACTGCTGACAACAAAACTGCTGATGGCCTGCTGCAGCTGCTGGTAACCTTGTCTTTGCTGTCGACAAATTGCACGGACACTAGCTGCTTGGGCTTGGGAACTTCCGACATACATATCAATGCTCATCTTTTCGCTCCTCTTCAGTATGGATGTTTCTTTTTTGACGGAGTAATTCTTCTTGTTTTTCGGCGATTTGCTGTTCTTGTCTTTTTAACTCTCGTTGTTTTTCAAAAAATGCAATCATCGCTGCTCCCGCATCCTTGGAAAAATCACTGTACAAATCTCCAAAAAGGTGCCGATTCTCATTTTTTTGTGACATGGTTCGTACTTCGTGGAAAAGTTTTTGAGACTGACTCAGGTGCGTTTCAGTTGCTTCGTGCATCCGCTGAAATTCACGTTGCTCTAAATACAATTCGTTTCGTTTGTCGTGTAATTGCCCTTCCTTCTTGCGGATATTGGTCAATTTGTCCTCAATGATCATAGATTTCTCCTAAACAAGTTCTTTCCAGACTGATCAATCGCTTGAAAATTCTGCGCAACACTTTGAATATTTCCAGAAGCACTATTGACAGCACCGGCTACTTTTTGTGCGGCACTACTGAGAGAATCAATCGCTGCGTGTGCCGTCGTATTACCGACAACTGTTGTTTGGGTATCTTTGTTTACTGATGCTGAAGTTGACAAAGTCTCTGAAGCACTTCGTAAAGCTGTCGCTTTTTGCTGTGCTTGTCCAATATCACTACTTATACCTGCCATATAATCCTTCCTCCTGTTTTACTTTCGTCTCTAGTTCTTCAAACTAAAATTAGCTTGATGATCCCTGTTCAGTATTCCGTATAGGACACCTCCCTCATTATTAATTCACCCTTAATTGTAATACAATTTTGAGTTAGAATTACATTTTGTACCGCATTTAGCACTTAAGTGTCGTATCCGACACATGTGTATCGTTTTCGACACATCAAAAATCAGCGAAGGCAAAAAAAAGAGTGGCACTTTCAGCTATGCTGTAAAGTTCCACTCAAAAGTGTGATTTAAAAGAAAACGGTGCAAAAATTTCTGGGACTAATCAAAAAATTTCATCGGTCCTAATTTTTTCGTAAAAAATAAAGAAGACATACAAAAATTTACCTATGCCCCACCAAACAACTGCAATATCCAACCTAAGATCGGTCCGTAGACGGCATAATCGGTTTCACTTAGGATACGCATAATTGGTGCGTAGCTGCCTACCATTGGCAACAGCAATGCCTGACCAAAAATCAGGATAAAACCATTCGCTACTGAACCTAAAATAGCGCCTCTGCGCCCGCCATGAGCATTCCCAAAAATTGCGGTTGCCGCTCCCGTAAAGAAAGTTGGAATCAATGCCGGAAAAACCACCACTGGATAATTGATCGCACCCAATAACAACATCCCTGCCAAGCCAGAAATCAAGCTGCATAAAAAGCCGACGATTACAGAAGTTGGGTAGTTGGGAAACAGCAGCGGAATATCCAAACCCGGTTTAGAATTAGGAATGATTTTATTAGCAATCCCATGAAAGGCCGGAATGATTTCTGATAACATCATGCGCACCCCAGTAATAATCACCGTGATCCACATCCCGAACTCAATGCCTCGTAACAATGAAAACACAATGATATCTTGTCCACCCGTGACGTTTTCCATCGTCCAGCTAGGTGTTGCGAACAAACCAACTAATAGGAATAAGACGGTCATTACCAGCGTTAACGCAATCGTCATTTCCCGTAAAAAGTTGAACTCTTTAGGAATTTTCAGCTCTTCAAGGTCCTTCTCTTTATTGCCGAAAGCTTTCGCCAGCAAGGTCGCTACCAGCAAACCCGAAGAACTCGAGTGCGCCAAAGTAAAGCCTTCCCCACCTTTTACACCTTTGATACAGACCGCCACATAAGCACAAGAAAACGTCATGTACAAACCTAAAAGAATGGAACCAACGACAACGATACCAACAAAAGATAAAGGTGTATTAAATTTCAATAATGCCGCAATCAACCCTGCGAAAAAGAAAGAAACATGGGCAGACAAATGTACATATTTAAAGCGGGTAAATCGGGCTAACAATAAGTTAATCAAAAAACCAAAAGCAAAAATCAGCGCCATTTCAGTCCCAATATCGGCTAAACTTTCCGCTTGGGTCGCTCCAATATCCGCAGAAAAGGTCTGCATGTCGAAAATCTTAGAAATCATCAGCTGCAGCGGCAATAATGCCCCACCTAAAGTTTGTCCTCCAACATTAATCATGGTAAAACCAATCATCGTTTTTATCGTACTAGGTAACACCTGATCCCACGATTTCTTTTGAGCTACCATTCCGATCACGACAACCATCCCGATAATAAAAACGGCTTGGCTTAGTACATTATTGACAATATATAAAAATACCGACATCTTTGTGCCTCCTTACCCATTAATCGTTTGTAATAGTTGTTCTTTCAAATATGCTTTGTCCATCATATTGTCGATTCGAATAATTTTAGCACTGGTTTCTCTTAAGGTATCCGCGAAATCTGAGGTAGTAATCAACACATCATAGCTATTGGGATCCACCGATCCGATATCAGAAGCATCCACTGTTGCCTCGATTTTTTCGTCATCCAAAATTTGCTGCGCAAATAATCGCATCATCATACTGCTTCCTACACCTGCTCCACAAACTGTTACCACTTTAATCATTTTCCATTTCCTCCTTTGATAATTTCCATAATATCTTCTGTTCGCTCCGCTAAAACAAAGCGTTCCAGCATTCCTTCTTGGGCTAAAAGCTCTACTAAAGCAACCAAAGCATCCAAGTGAGTTTCTTGATCGGTAGCACAAAGGCCAATCACTAGCTTCACTGGATCATTCTGGGGATGACCGAAAACAACCGGTTCTTTCAAGGTCACAATACTAATCCCCGGCGCAAGAGCCCCTTCCTCTGGGCGAGCATGGGGTAGCGCGATTCCGGGTGCAATCACGATATAGGTGCCATTTTCTTCGACATTTTTTAGCATTCCTCTAATATAATCAGGGGTTGCTAAGTTATTCTCTACTAATAATTCTCCGCTTCGTGTCATCGCTTCTTCCCTTGTTGCCGCTGGAAAATTAAGATCGATGAGCGCTTCGGTTAAAATTTCTTCAAGCATCAATGATTCCTCCTTTTTTATTTCGAACTAAAGAAAAAGCCCCCAAGCTAGATAGTGTATCCAGCTTGAGGGCGTGTTTACACGCGGTACCACCTCAATACATGCTTCAAAAAAGCATCTCTAATCGATCGTCTATCAACAATCTTCCTCTGTAACGGGAGTGCCCGTCATCCCCTACTTGTGATTCAAGGATGCGCCAACAAGTCCATTCATCAGGTGAAAAAGGCTTCATTCTCATCACTGGAAGCTTTCTGTACTTTTTCTTGCCCTGACTACTTCTCTTGTTTCTGATTTCATCTTTATTCCATAAAAAAGCCCCCAAGTCAGACGGATATCCAACTTGAGGGCGGTTATTCCACGGTGCCACCTCAATATATGCTTAAAAAGCATCTCTTTATCAGCTGTCTAGCAACAGCCTTTCTCTATAACGGGAGTGCCCGGAAGCTCCTACTTAGTTCAAAGCCTCAGTCCAAAAGCCCATTCGCATCATTTCCCTTACTGATTCACAGCCCCATCAGCTCTCTGAAAAGAAAAAATCATGTTACTACTCTTTTGTATGACATCTATTTTTTTAAAATAATACGCTTGTTTATAGAAAGAGTCAATTATTTTATGAAAAAAATCTCGTTTTTTTCTACTGGAATATTCATTTTAATTCTTGATTACAGTACGGACAACTAATATTCAAGGCTTATGTTCTTTCCTTCAACCAAGTCTTGCGTGTTTGCCCGACAATCAAAGGGACGGTTTCATAAACCACTTCACTGTATTCCAGACCAAACCAACGTTCAGGTGAGACGGCCAAACGCTTGATCGCTAGTCGTGCCTGCATGACTTGACGGTCCCATTTTGCGATTTCGGTCATCGTTGACAACTCTTCTTGAATCATCACGAAACGAAAATCCCCCACTTGGCGACCTGGTGTCAAAGAATAATGCTGCGGCTGCATAGGTAAACGCCCCTGCTTCATTAAATCGTGAATGATCTGACGGAGATACACGTTGACGTCTTGTGATACACGGAAACCTAAATACAATTTTACTTTCACTATAAAATCGGTGCCCATCATATCGACTGAGTATTCTTCTGTATACGGTTCATCCGTTACTTCCACATTGACAAACCAGTAAACTTTCGCCCGTTTCACCCGTTTGTCCAAGATCGAGTAAATGAACTGTTGTGGAATCTGATCCCCCTCTAGCTTGGGCACTAAAAAGACCACATTGGTTTGATAGTAAGGAATTCGGTCATCCTCGTGCAGTTCCTGCAGCTGTCCCATATAATTCTTGAAATCGACTTCTTGACTGGTATTTTCCTGGATTTGGTTACTGCGGTGCCAAATGTACATCAGTCCTAAAATCACCAGCGCCATCGCCACTGCAACAAACCCACCGCGGAAGAACTTGGTGACACTGGAAATAAAGAAGAAAGTTTCCAAAAATCCAAAGAAGATAACCATTAGATAGGCTAAGAATTTCGACACTTTTTGCTGGATCATGTAGTGATACAACAAATAAGTCGTCATCAACATGGTCACGGTAATTGATAGACCATATGCTGCTTCCATGTGGCTAGAAGTTCTAAAAGTCACGACCACTAGCGAACACGCTGCCCACAAGATGAAATTGATAGCCGGAATGTACATTTGTCCGATCGAACTACCGGGATAGAAAATACGCATTCTTGGTAAAAGTTTCAATTTGATTGCTTCTGACACCAACGTAAACGATCCGGAAATTAATGCCTGAGAAGCAATCACTGCAGCAACCGTGGCAAAAATTACACCGAAAACCATCCAGCCTTCCGGTAAAATTTGAAAGAAAGGATTTAAGTCCTCCATGGTTTCATAAACTGGGTTGCCTTTTGCATGAATAATCCAAGCCGCTTGCCCTGCATAATTTAACATTAGACAGCTGAAAATGTACGGCCAGCTAAAGCGGATATTCTTTTTGCCTACATGCCCCATATCGGAATATAAAGCTTCCGCCCCAGTTGTGGCCAGAAAGATACTTCCTAAAATAAAGACACCCATTTTATTTTCTGGGCTGAACAATAGTTGGATGGCGTAATAAGGGTTCAAGGCACGGATTACTGACCAATCATAAGGGATATTCATTAACCCCATAACACCTAAAAAAGTGAACCACAATAACATAATCGGTCCGAAGGCTTTCCCTACGAAATCCGTCCCAAAGCGCTGAATCAAGAATAGAAACAACAAAATCACCAATGTAATAATCACAATGATATTTTGGTCAGTACCAAAGCGAGCGTAAAACTCAGGGATGCCTCGCAAGCCTTCAATCGCTGTAGTAACTGTTACAGCCGGTGTCAGTACACCATCAGCCAGCAACGCCGCCCCGCCGATCATAGCCGGGATGATCAAATATTTCCCGCCTTTACGGACTAATGTATATAAAGAGAAAATCCCGCCCTCACCGTGGTTATCGGCATTTAAGGCGATAATTACATATTTTACGGTGGTCAAGAGCATCACTGTCCAGAAAACCAGTGACACGACTCCGATAACAAAGTCATTCGTAACAGAAGAAAGTCCGCCATTTTCCATCAAGATGGCCTTCATTACGTACAACGGACTCGTTCCGATATCGCCGTACACTACACCCATCGCGACTAACAGTCCTGCGACCGATAATTTTTTTACATGACTCTTTTTTTCCATATTACACTCTCCTCTTACAAATGACTCATCTATGGAAACTCATTTTTCGACGGAAAAAATGAGGGGTTGTTGCAGATTGTTTTAGGTTCGACATTGCTTGGTAGCACGATCAAGTTTCTAGAGGCTTTTATATAGTGCTGGGCTGGGACTGGCAGCTAGCTCCAAATAAGGGATTCATTTTTCAAAAAAAACGAAAAATGAGTCTGATTCTCGTACGCATATCATTCTGCTAAACAGCTTGGAACAAATACTAGCTAGACCTTTAGGTTAGATGGTTCGCTTTGAGCAAACTGCGAAAAGCAGAACTGACAGCTAGCTCCAAATTAATGTATTCATTTTTCCAAGAACGGGAAAAATGAATCCGATCGTCGTACGCATATCATCCAACTAAACCGCTCGGAGCGGAGATTGTCTGTATCTTTAGGTTAGACAATCTTATCAAGCGAACTGCGAAAAGTTGGACTGACAAAAAAGACCTAAACAACAGCGTGAACTGTTGTCTAGGTCTGGCAAATTATCTTTTAGACCAGTGTTGCTACACTAGTTGTTGATCTAAAAGCATAGAGACTCTATGTCGCTACTCCCCTAAAACATATCCGTATTATGGGCGTAGTTTTGTCATTTGTCAAAGGATAAGTGAACAGATTTGAAAAATCTATTTTTCTTCCTTTTTATCCTCATCGTCTTTTAACATTGCTTTACGTGAAGCATTTACACGGCCTTGACGATCGATCTCAGTAACTTTGACTAAGACTTCGTCACCCATTTTAACAACATCTTCTACTTGTTTCACACGTTCGTTGGCAAGTTGAGAGATGTGTACCAATGCGTCTTTGCCTTTGATCAAGTTCACGAAGGCACCGAATTTTTCAATGCGGACAACTTTACCTAGGTAAACTTCGCCGACTTTGATTTCTTTGGTTAATTCTTCGATGATCTTAATCGCTTTTTGGATCATTTCCGCATCTGATGAAGCGATACTTACTTGGCCTTCTTGATCGATATCGATTTTTACGCCAGTTTCATCAATGATGCCATTGATGGTGTCGCCGCCTTTACCGATAACGGTTTTGATCTTATCAGGGTCGATTTTGATCATTTCAATCTTAGGAGCATATTCGCTTAACTCTTTACGAGGTTCAGCCAATGTGTTGGTTAAGTTTTCTAAGATTTCCATGCGCGCTTTTTTCGCTTGAGTCAACGCTTCAGTCAAGATTTGTTCAGTGATTCCTTGGATTTTAATATCCATTTGCAACGCAGTAATGCCGTCTTTTGTTCCGGCTACTTTAAAGTCCATGTCGCCTAAGTGATCTTCTAGTCCTTGGATATCGGTTAAGATGGTGTAGTTTTCCCCATCAGATACCAAGCCCATTGCGATACCGGCAACTGGCGCTTTAATTGGCACACCAGCATCCATCAATGCCAATGTTCCAGCACAAATACTTGCTTGAGAAGAAGAACCGTTTGATTCCAATACTTCCGCAACTAGGCGGATGGTGTAAGGGAAATCTTCTTCACTAGGGATGATTTGTGACAAGGCACGTTCACCTAAAGCTCCGTGTCCAATTTCACGACGACCTGGACCAAACGCCCGACCCGTTGAACCCACTGAGAATTGTGGGAAGTTGTAATGATGGATAAAGCGTTTAGACTCTTCAATTCCCAATCCATCAATAATTTGGTGTTCACCTAGAGGTGCTAAAGTACATACTGACAAAGCTTGTGTTTGTCCGCGAGTAAATAGACCAGAACCGTGAACCCGTGGCAATACGCCAACTTCAGAATCCAAGGCACGGATTTCGTCTAGTTTACGGCCATCAGGACGGATTTTATCAATCGTAATCAATTCGCGAACCACATCTTTTTCAAGATCTTCAGCGATTTGTTTTACTTCTTTGGTTAATTGATCGGCATCTTCATGTTCGGCAAATTTCTCTGCATACACTTCTTTAACGGTTTCTTTGACTTTTTCGATCTCGTCTTCACGAGCCAATTTTTCTTCGGTCATAACAGCTGTTTTCATTGTTTCGTAGTAGCTGCCAAAGATTTCTTTCTTCAAGTCAGCGTCTACTTGCAACAATTTAACTTCCATTTTAGGTTTGCCAACAGCGGCTTTGATTTCTTCTTGGAAAGCAACCATTTCTTTAATGGCTTCAAAACCAAACATCAACGCACCTAACATATCTTCTTCAGAAACTTCTTTGGCACCTGATTCAACCATGTTGATGGCTTTTTTCGTGCCAGCAACCGTTAAGTTGATGTCTGAAGCTTCGTTTTGTTCTGTTGTTGGGTTCAATACGTATTCGCCATCAACACGACCTACGTCAACTCCAGCAATTGGGCCGTCAAATGGAATATCTGAAATAGCCAAAGCCAAAGATGAACCAAACATAGCCGCCATCGCTGGTGAGCAGTCTTGTTCTACACTCATAACAACGTTGGTTACTTGAACTTCGTTACGGAAACCATCCGCAAACATTGGACGAATTGGACGGTCGATTAAACGAGCAGTCAATGTCGCTTCAGTACTTGGGCGTCCTTCACGTTTGATGAAACCGCCAGGGATTTTACCAACTGCGTACATTTTTTCTTCGTAGTTGATGGTTAATGGGAAGAAGTCAGTATCACGTGCATCTTTTGAAGCAACTGCGGCACTTAATACAACTGTGTCACCATAACGAACCAAGACTGCACCATTGGCTTGTTTTGCCATTTGACCAACTTCGACTTGCAAGGGACGGCCGCCCCAAGTGGTTTTGAAAACTTGTTTTTCTGACATAATTTCTCCTTTTTCCCTCTGACAGTTGCGACGCTACTAAACAAATGGAAACAGCGAACAATTTCGCTTCTTCCATTTGGTTAGTAGAGTGACGGCAGACTGTGGAGGGGCTTGTTTTTTGGTGAGCTGGCTGTAGATATCCTTAGATTCTGGCAGCTAACTCATTACTGATGGGTGAATTTTTCTAACGTAAAAATTCATTGGATCTTCGTACGCATACCATTGTGCTAAACAGCTTGTTCGTGGTTAATGTTAAAAACACTAATAGCAGTACAAGTGTTGGACACTGCGAAAAGCATAACTGGCAGCTAACTCATTGGTAAGGAATGAATTTTCCTTACGTAAAAATTCAACTGATCTTCGTACGCATACCATTATGCTAAACAGCTTGTTCGTTTTATTGCTAAAATTCTTAACAGCAGTTCAGACTTTTTATACTGCGAAAAGCATAACTGGCAAAAAAAGCGAGATTCCTAGGAACCTCGCTTTCAGCAAAGATTAACGACGTAGTCCTAGACGTTGGATTAATTCACGGTAACGTTGTACGTCATTATTACGTAAGTAAGCTAACAAGTTACGACGATGACCAACTTTTTTCATTAGGCCACGGTATGAATGGTGGTCTTTTTTGTGGACACGTGCATGTTCATTCAATTGGTTGATTTCTGCTGTTAGTACAGCGATTTGTACTTCTGGAGAACCAGTGTCTCCTTCATGGCGAGCAAAATCTTGGATGATTTCGTTTTTACGTTCTTGTGTTAAAGCCATGTTTTTCACCTCTTTCTCTTTTTTTCCCTACAACTGAGTAAAGCGTTGGTGAAGCGCCCAACCAAGTAGTAGGCAATGTGCGCATAGCGTACCTTAATACTTTACTCGATTATGGACAAAAAAGCAAGATTTGGCGCAAAGAAATCCTTATTTCCCACCTGTTTGTGGATTCTTTAAAAAATCACAATATTTAAGCAGTCCATTTGCGTGGGGCAACTTTTGTGATAAACTATCTTGATGTATGAGTCCTTTTGAGAGGAGACCTTTTTAATGATCACAATGGATGATATTATTCGGGAAGGACATCCCACCTTGCGCGCTGTCGCAAAAGAAGTGCCGATTCCGCCAACAGAAGAAGACGTAAAGCTTGGGGAAGAAATGATGGAATTTCTTAAAAATAGTCAAGATCCAGTCAAAGCGGAAGAATTGCAGCTGCGCGGTGGCGTCGGATTAGCCGCTCCCCAGTTAGATATCTCAAAACGAATTATTGCTGTTCATGTGCCTAGTCTTGATCCGGAAAAACCAGAATCAGGCCTTAGTACCGTCATGTATAACCCAAAAGTCTTGAGCCATTCCGTTCAACAAGCCTGCCTTGGTGAAGGTGAAGGCTGTCTATCCGTTGACCGCGAAGTGCCAGGTTATGTCGTACGTGCCGCTCGCATCACCGTTTCTTACTATGATGCCCAAGGTAATAAGCAAAAAGTTCGGTTGAAAAACTACAATGCTATCGTCGTGCAACACGAAATTGATCACATCAATGGCGTCATGTTCTATGATCACATCGATGAAAAAACACCGTTCACTTTAGATGACGGCGTGTTGGTGATTGAATAAACAGCGACTGGAAATCAGATTTCTCTGATTTCCAGTATTTTTTTGACTTCATTTTCTCCCTACACTCTATTAAAGCAAATAAACTGCCAAAAAGTTCCCTAAAATAAAAAAACAATTTATGAAGGGTTGCTTCACAAATTGCTGGAATGGAAATGATTCGATTTTACTCTGTTTTGCTTTCTTTTTTGTGATTGCGGATATGCAGGTAAATCGTGTTTTTTGAGATATCTAAAGAGTTCGCTACTTTTATGACTGAATCCTTCAAATTGAAAATACCTTGATCGTACAACCGAATGATGATTTCCTTGTTTTGATTCAAATTCGAGATTTTTGGATCAGCTTTAACGGATTGTTTGGCTTTTGCTAAGGCCGTCATGATTAAGTCATCAATATTATCAGAAAAATGCTCAGAATTATTCGAATCGTTCGAAGCTTCAAGTGGATGAGTGGCCGGTAAAAGATCATGTAAAAACTCATACAACGGCTGCTCTAAGTGCATGTTAATACAAATTAAGCCGATAATGCGATTGTTCTCCCCCAAAATAGGGATTGTGGAGGATTTCAAATTCACACCGTCTATATTCTTATTAAAGTACGGCATAGCTGAATAATCCTCACTATCATTTAGTTGATCCAGCATTTTTAGTGCTAAATTGGTAATAGGTGCACCTTGTTTCCGATTGCTGAAGTGCCCATTAATCACCTTAATCGCAGAATTTTCCAGATATTCTAAACTGTGGAGAACAATTTCGCATGAGTTCCCTAGAAAATTCCCCAAACCATCCAACATCATGGTATAAGATTGTAGTATTTGCTTATCAACTTCACTTAAACGTAAATAGGGTTCCAAAATAAGCCCTCCATTTCCTGAATTTATTTAAAACGATTGCCGTTCTTCGCTATCTAATTCGGTCTGAACGACTCATAACAAACCGAAGATCTAACTGAAAGTCAGCGCTGCCAACAAATCTCCGTGTTTTTATATTTCACATAGTTGAGTGTACCAAAAAGAGCCCCCTTTTGCTATTGTTAAGTCGACTAAAACGTCACAATAGAAAGGGTACTCAAATATTTCACACATTTGAGTTTGATCTCTTTTTTGCAGCATTATTGCTTACTTAATTTCAGTCGTTCCGCCCATATAAGGAACTAATGCAACTGGAACAGTCACAGAACCATCTTCATTTTGGTAGTTTTCTAAAATGGCAGCTACCGTGCGGCCAACAGCTAAACCGGAGCCATTTAAAGTATGTGCATAGTGAACCTTCCCACGTTCATCACGGTAACGAATCATCCCACGACGTGCTTGGAAATCTTCACAATTTGAGCAGGAACTGATTTCACGATAAGTATCTTGCGCCGGAATCCAAACCTCGATATCATAGGTTTTCGCAGCTGAAAAGCCCATATCACCGGTTGAGAGAGTCACAATTCGGTAAGGCAAGTTCAGTTTTTGCAACAGACTTTCGGCGTTTGTGACCATTTTTTCCAATTCAGCATAAGAATTTTCGGCATCGCTGAATTTCACCATTTCAACTTTATGGAATTGATGCAGCCGGATCAAGCCGCGAGTGTCTCTACCCGCACTTCCTGCTTCTGATCTAAATGACGGGCTCATCGCCGTAAAGTAAATCGGCAAATCAACCTTATCCAAAATTTCCTGACTATAATAATTCGTCAATGGCACTTCTGCCGTTGGAATCAAGGTTAAGTCTCTATCTTCAATTTGAAAAACATCTTCCTTGAATTTAGGAAACTGCCCCGTCCCAAACATTGATTGACTGTTCACTAGATACGGAGTAATCATCTCAGTATAGCCATGCTTATCCACATGTTGATCCAGCATAAAGTTGTAAACGGCCCGTTCCAGTCGAGCGCCCAAGCCTTTGTAATAAAGGAAGCGGCTTCCTGACACTTTACTTCCTCTTTCAAAATCTAAAATGTCTAAGTCTTCCCCAAGTGCCCAATGGGGTTTAGTTTCAAAAGCGAATTCCACTGGTTTTCCCCATTTACGGACTTCCACATTATCGTCTTCATCTTCGCCAACCGGTACGCTGTCATGGGGCAAGTTAGGTAAGTTTTCTGCGATATCTTTAGAGGCTGCTTCAACAGACGCAATCTCTTTATCCAGCTTTTTAATCTGCTCGCCTAATTTTTTCATTTCAGCTAATTGAGTAGACGCATCGGTGCCATCACGCTTCATTTCAGCAATTTCCGTGGAAACGGCATTTCGATGCTGCTTCAATTCTTCTACCTTCACTAATAATTCCCGACGCTTTTCATCTAAGTCCAAAAACGAGTCGATCACGGCTGGTTCTATGCCACGAGTACTCATTTTTATTTTTACTTCTTCTACATTCTGACGAATCCTTTTAATATCTAACATAGTCCTACCTTCTTAACACCCTATTTTTTAGTGAAATGTGAATTTCACTTGATTAAACACTTCTCTTTTCATTCGTCGACCGGTTTCTGTATCGGCTAAGCCACCTAGTCCTGTTTCTCGGAGTGATCGTGGTAATTGACGACCCACTTTGTTCATGGCCTCCAGCACTTCATCTGCCGGAATTTTATTCACAATTCCTGCTAAAGCCATATCTGCTGCGATCAAAGCATTTCCCGCCCCAATAGCATTTCGCTTTACACAAGGAATTTCCACTAAACCAGCCACTGGATCACAGACTAGTCCCAGCAAATTACCTAAAGCGATGGCAAATGCTTCAGAGGATTGCTGCGGTGTTCCGCCGGCCATTTCGACTGCAGCGGCTGCTGCCATCGCGGACGCACTGCCCACTTCAGCTTGGCATCCACCGATTGCCCCGGCAATCATGGCATTATTGGCGGTGACCATCCCAAACAATGAACTAGTAAATAAAAAGCGGACTTGTTGTTCAGTTGTTAAGTTCAAGGTATCTCTAATCGCCATCAACACCCCTGGAAGTGTCCCGCTGGCTCCAGCTGTAGGTGTCGCACAAACAACGCCCATCGACGCATTGACTTCATTTGTTCCTAAAGCCGCTTGAACGGCTGAGACCATCAGATCACCTGATAGCGTTTTCCCTTTTGCGCGATAATTTTTCAACCGAACGGCATCGCCGCCGGTTAAACCCGTTGGTGAGAAGACGCCGTCGCCTTCTTGCGAACGTTTAACGGCTGCATCCATCACGATCAAATTTTGCTCCATCAGGTCCAAAAGCTCTTCACGGCTTTTTTGACTGCGTTCCATTTCCAGCTCAATCATTAAATCGGAAATACTTTTCCCGCTGTCTTCAGCTTCTTCAATAAATTCTGCAATCGAATAATACATCTTTAATTTCTCCCTACAATAAAATTATTTGTGATGAATCATCCAACGAAAGCAACTCGTCTTTTACAGATTCCATTGGCGTCGTATCCAGATCAAAAGCGAACAATGCCGCATCGTGATTTACATAGCGGGAAACCGAATTGATGGTAAGATCAGATTCCTTAAATTTTTGCATTTCTCGCTCATCTTCATTGATGACAATCAAAATTGGTAAAGGACCATTTAATTCAACGCCAAAGCCTTCTAATTCAATATATTTCACTTCAATGGTTCCACCGCCGACAGAGATGCCGGTTAAATGGATTTCATGAGTGTCGTCACTCAAGGTCACACAAGCTGTATTGGCATGTTGAACCGGGCTTTCTTCACTCATTTCATGGAATTCAACCTCAATTCCTTGTTCTTCTGCTATTGCAATCGAATTAATAACTCCGGCATCGTTGGCTTTAAACCCTAAAACCCCACCGATAATGGCAAAATCTGTTCCGTGTCCCTTATGTGTATCCGCAAAGGACTCATAGTATTTAATAGAAATCTTTTTTGGTGTACCACCAAATAGTTTGCGGGCCGCTGCTCCAATAGCTAATGCACCTGCTGTATGAGAACTTGATGGTCCAATCATGATCGGACCAATCACATCAAAACAACTTTTATAATTCATCGGACTCTTTATTTTCTTTGGTTTTTCTAGCGTTAATACTGCATTCATATATAACTCTCCTTCGTTTGTGGCTAATTTTTCAGTTCGGTTACCATGGTTTCTGGATTTCCCAATTTTTTGGCATTGTCAATCTCGGGCGCTTTGTAATTTCTGAATACGATGGACCCAAGTAGTCCGCTCAAAATACTAACAATCGTGATTAACAATACAACAAGTAGTGTCGTTTGAATTGGATTATTGCCAAGGGTAACTAGCAAGCCAGCCCATGGTGTAGCCATTCCGGTTACTGGAACAGTCAATCCGAAAAAGGTAACAATGATTCCACTAATAATACCTGAGACTAAATTAGTCATGTAAATTGGAATGGGATTTGAACTGATAATATCAATCTGTGTTAATGGTTCAATCGCAACTGCTAATGGTGTTGATTTACTACCTAGCTTCATTCGTTTAAATAGTACGGCATTAACTAATGAACTACCGTAGCAGGTCATCGCGCCGATAGCCATTGGAACGCCTGTCAACCCGATTAGCGCAGTTAGAACCATTGAACTTAGCGGTGTCATACCAACGATTGGAATAATTGCTCCTAAGATTGCCGCCATAACATAAGGATTGCCTTCGACTGCATTTAAAATGGTTCCGCCGATAATTCCTAGAACACTTAGAACAACTGGTTGAATCAAACCGGCGATTAACGCTGCACTTAATGGAATAACTAAGATAATCACTAGTAAATCAATGCCTTCAGTTACTCGTTTTTCGATTTGACGAATAAGGAAAGATAATAGATACGCTGTAATAAATGCTGGTAACAAACTAACCTTGATTAATGAAATTCCCATAATGATTGAAAAGACTGGGCTGATGCCAAATGCCAGCGGTACTAATGCACCCGCAGCTAAACCTCCGAGACCACCCATTACTTCACCTATGTTTGATATATATTCAATATTAAATACGCCACCGACTGCATACCGTAAAAATGCTTCTGGTAAAAATGTTGCACAAGCTGCTCCAGACAGAGCGCCTAACGCCTTTCTGCCCCGCGGTGCTTTAAAAGAAAATAAAGACATCCCACATAATACAAGAACTAACATTAACACACCTGATACCGTTTCCATTTCGTCGCCTCCAAATTTTTTTACAAACTTAATCTTTCTCACCTGTTGCCAAACCAGTATTTCTAACTAAGAATAAAATAAATGCTAGCGGATGAAATATTTTTCATCTTGCCTATGAATGAAGTATACAACTAAACTAAAGTTCAGTCAATGATTTTTTTTAATATTAGTGAACTTTTTTTCATTCTTTGCTAAATAGACTTCTCCAGCAACTATCCCTATCCAGATTTGACTTTGTTCTAACCGATTATTTGACGAAAAACAATGGGGCTATAAATTGTGAAAAGCTATACTTTTTTTTAGAAAGACTTCGTAAACTTCCTCAACCTTGAAGCATTAAGACTAAAATTGGCATAAACTTGTGGGGCAGTTTATGCCAATTTTCGCTTAATGCCGACAAAGTTAGCTTGGGAAACCGTTAAAGTTGCTGCCACAAGATTTACGATTGTGACCAACTTCTACTTTCTGACATTAAAAAAACGACTGAAAATCAGCCTCTGCTGATCTTCAATCGCTTTTTGTCTTCTTATAGAAAGGTACGACTAATATTGTTGCAATAAGTTCCGCAGTATCCTTCCATTAAAGAGTTTATTTCAACGTAGCATACATGATAGCTTTGATGGTGTGCATTCGATTTTCTGCTTCATCAAAAACCTTTGATCGGCTGGATTCAAACACCTCATCGGTAACTTCCATTTCTGTCAAACCAAATTTTTCATGAATCTGTTGACCAACTTCTGTTTCAAGATCATGGAAGGATGGCAGGCAATGCATAAAAATGGCCTCTTTTTCTGCCTGCTCCATCAGCTGCTCGTTCACTTGATACGGTGCCAACAACTTAATACGATCCGCCCAAACTGAATCCGGCTCTCCCATTGAAACCCAAATATCTGTATAGATTACGTGAGCATTTTTAGCTCCTTCACTTGGATCTTCGGTAAAACGCAGCGTCCCACCTGTTTTGTGACAAATCTTTTGGCATTCTTCAATGAGTGCTTCTTCTGGCATCAATTCTTTTGGTCCACAAGCAGTAAAATTCATCCCTAATTTAGCACAAACCACCATTAATGAATTGGCGACATTGTTCCGAGCATCCCCCATAAAGGTAAAATTGAGTCCTTTTAGGTAGCCAAAGTTCTCCTCCACCGTCAGCATGTCAGCAATCATCTGAGTTGGATGAAACGCATCCGTCAACCCATTCCAAACCGGAACCCCCGCCTTTTCAGCCATTTCTTCTACCAACGCTTGAGAAAATCCTCGGTATTCAATACCATCATAAAAACGTCCCAAAACACGGGCCGTATCTTCAATGCTTTCTTTTTTCCCCATTTGTGAAGAACCAGGATCTAAATAAGTAACGCCCATTCCTAAATCCATTCCAGCTACTTCAAAGGAACAGCGGGTTCGTGTGGAAGTTTTTTCAAATAGGAGCACGATGTTTTTCCCTTCCAAATAGCGATGAGGGGTCCGACTTAATTTTAGATTTTTAAATTGCTTCGATAATTCAATCAGGTATTGAATTTCAGCGGTACTGAAATCCAACAGCTTCAGAAAACTTTTCCCTTGTAAATTTACTGGCATGATAACTCAACCTCTTTCTTCTATAGTATTACTTTTATGTAGCTAGTAGTGTCGGCAACTGGAACACTCCATAGATGGAAAGCGCAATGACAATTGTAAAAAAGACCCATTCATAGTTGGTAAAGACACGTTCGCCTTTTGTCCGCTTCACATACATATACATAATGGTTCCTGGACACAAAGCCAAAATTGTTAAAATGATAAACGTGGAACCGGAAGCAATAATCAACCAGAGCATATAAATGGTCGCGATCACCCCGACCACCAGATTTTTGACGGTTGCCTTTTCCTTGGATTGCCAAATCAATTTCATTTGAAATAGTGCCACACAAGTATAAGGCAGCAGAATCGTTGAAGAAGATAATTGTGAAAGCAGCGAATAAGCCTCATCAGTGAATAAAAAGCTTAACAACATCACCTGAATAATTACGTTAGTGATAATCGTTGAATTAATCGGCATATTGTTTTCATTTTCTTTAGTAAAAATCTTCGGAAACAATCCCTGTACACCGGCTTGATAAGCCACCTCTTCTGCTAAAAGGGTATTTGCGATCCAGGCACCAAAGATCGAAACAATCACACCTAGATTGACAATAATTGCGCCTGTTTTTCCGATAATGTGCTCTAACACAAAGGCCATCGCTGGATTCGGCAGGTCTTGTAACTGCTGCTGACTCAAAATACCATAAGAAAACACCGTGACTGTCGCATAAATCAGCGTCACTGCCGCAAAACCTAACAAAGTAGCTTTCCCGACATCACTGCGTTTTTTTGCCCTACTTGAAAAGACCACGGCACCTTCAATTCCGATAAAGACCCAGACCGTTACTAGAACCGTCCCCTTTAATTGTTCAAATATACTAGCACTGCTGCCATTGCTGGCTAAGTTGCCCCAAAAGTCCGCAAAAAAGATGTCTGTATTAAAAGCAAACAAAATACAAACAATAAAAATCAGAATCGGAATCATTTTCGCAACCATCACTACTGCATTTAACAAGGTTGCTTTGTCCAGTCCTCGCAAAATCATAAAATGAATGATCCATAAAACGACTGAAGCCCCAATAATTGAAAAAACATTTTGACCATCACCAAATACCGGAAAAAAGTATCCTAGTGCACTAAATAGCAACGTACCAAAGGCTACATTTCCAATATTCACTGAAATCCAATAGCCCCATACCGAGTTGAAGCCAATATAATCACCGAATCCCTCTTGCGCATAGCTGAAAATACCCGAATCCAAATCCGGTCGTTTGTTGTTTAAATTCTCCATACAAAAGGCTAAAGAGCCCATCCCGACACCCGCTATAATCCAGCCGACAATCGTTACACCTGCCGAAGCCGTATTGGCCATTTCTTTCATTAGATTGAAGATTCCCGCACCGACAATCGCACTGACGATAATGCCGACTAGCGGAAAAAGACCGATTTTCTCCTCTGAACTTTCCAATTTTTTCACCTCTCATTCGTAAAAAAGGGAAGAATGCTAAGAATTGTTTCTCAGTTTCCAGCATTCCTCCTTGGATAAACGTTACGTTACACGCCAAACTAAAAACGTAGAGATAAACAGCTTAATCCACCATCAATTTTACGAAACTCAGAAGTATCGACTACTAATACCTTGTATCCCAAGGCTTCAATTTTTGCTTGAACTTTCGGATAACCTTCCGGTACGATCACGTAATCGTTCACCCAAATACAGTTCGCCCCATAAGCTTCATCCATGTCAATTTCGATTTTATTGAATTCCTCGAATTCTGGTGCCGTTTTGAATTCCCCAGCTACCAATAAATTATTGTTTTCTAGATAAGCCAAGCCCGTTTTCAAATGCAGCATTTCTTTCATCTCAACTGCTTGGCCGGACAAACCATAGCTTTCTAAAATCTGAATCATTTGATCGGCACCGGCTTGATTGGTACGTTCAGATAGACCAATATAAAAATGATCCCCCACCATCATAATATCGCCAGCTTCGATTGTTCCAGGTTCTTTAATATATTCAATGTGCTCATAGAATTTATTAAGCGCTTCCAACATATCTGGTAACGCCGCTTCTTCTCGGCGGCTTTTAGCTCCAGGTCGCGTAATAATTGCGCACTTACTGGTACATAAGGCAACATCTTCCACGAAACAAGCATCAGGAAATTCATCCTTCGGTTCCAAAACAGTCACATTCACACCCGTTTTAGTCAAAGCGCTTACATAATTTTCATGCTGCATCAAGGCTTTGCTATAAACCGGCTTTCCTTCATTGGCACTAGTTAGTCCTTCTGAGATCGTGTTTGATGGGACACGAACAATGACATTCTTAAACATTATTCATCCTTCTTTCCTTTATTTTATGACTAAAGTATACAATATACAATATGCAAATGCAAGCCTTTCCAAAAGCATTTATTTTGTAGTACAATAGGAACTGGGAGGATGATTATGGAACCAAAAGATAAAGTATACCAGTTCATCTCAGAGCAATTGACCTTAGGAAAGCTGAAAAGAGATGATCGACTGACTGAACAGTATTTAGTAGACAATTTAGGGATTAGCCGGACCCCGGTTCGCGAAGCTTTGCTGCAGCTTGCTTCAGACGACATTTTAGAAAGAGTCCCGCGGAAAGGGTTCAAACTTCGGACCTACAACGAAAAAGACGTAGAAGACCTTTATCAGCTGATTGGGGTTTTAGATGGGAAGATCGCTGAATTGACTGTAGACAAGCTTGATGAAGCTGACTATTCATTAATGAAATTTTTGGTTGATAGTATGAATTCCGCGATCGAAAACGAATTGTATACAAAATACAATGAGCTTCAACACCAATTCCATGAGCTCTATACAGCTAAGTGTGAGAATGCTTTGTTGAGAAAAGAGATCACGATTAAGAAGAAAATGTTTATTGGCAAGGCCTATTCGCGAATCGAAAAGGAAAAGATAAAAGAATTGCTGCTGATCACCAATCGTGAACACGAAGAAATTTTAGAACTGTTCAAGAGCAAGCAAGGGGCACAATTGCGGCAATTCCTGGAACAGACCCATTGGCGATTGGAAAATGCCCAATATGATATTTGGTAAAAAACTTCAAAAAATGTGCTCAGCTTAGGCACACTAAAACTAAGATTGGAAGAAACTTGAGGAGCAATTCTCCCAATCTTAGTTTTAGTGCCAACAAGGATGGTTTATGAAGCCCTGTCGTGTATCGTTGCTGGTCTGCTGATTGGCGTGAACTTTACAGTTTCCTTACTTGGCGTGTTATGAGGATTGCTTTCTAGAACAATTGAAGGTACCAGTAGTTTAATGCTACCGCTATTTATTTTACCCTTTGTCGGTTCTGGACTTTGTTAACTCAATAAATTACTCTCTCCAGTGAATGAAGTTCACTCATTGACGTAGTTGAATCCATCGTTTATACTATTTTCAAATAGAAGGTGATGAAATGACTCGTGTAACCAAGAAACCAGAAGTAAGAAAACAAGAAATATTGGATACGGCTATCCAGCTTTTTTTCGAAAAGGGCTATGAAAAAACGACCATTTCGGATATTGCCAAACGAATGAATGTCTCTCAGGGTTTATGCTATCGGTATTTCTCCTCAAAAGAAGAAATCTACCATGGGGTTTTAGATCATTACGTCTCTCAAGGCGTGCAACAATTTGAACTGCTCTTAGGTGATGAAACAATGACCTTAGCCCAAACAATCGAACAATTGCGTCCATTGAAGGGTGAAACTCAGTCCGAAAGTTACTATCACAAATTCTTCAATCTGTCGGAAAACCTGGCCCTGCACATTCAAATGGAATTTCGCCTGCTCTCTGCACTGGTTCCGATTATGGAAAAACGATTGCTGAAGGCAAAGGAAAATGGCGAGATTAATTGTAACTCTATTCAAGAAGCTGCCGCCTTTCTTCTATTTGGCCAATTTGGTGTCGCCTTAGCCTCTGAAAAAGATGAGCAACAAACTTTCGAGATAAACAAAGAATTTATCAAAAAATTTCTGGGTGTTTACTAGTCCTCTACGATCAATAGAGGACTAACTTTTTACACATTGAGTGAATAATGTTCATTCATTAAAAAGGAGAGCAAAATGACTACTAAACACAAACGATTCTTATTATTGGTTTTGATCATCGGTTTGATTCTTTCAGCACTTGCTATGATCCGGTCTAGCACAACAAAAAATGGAACCTTTACTAGTCTTAAGGAGTACACAGATTTTACAATGGATTCGATTCCGATTCAAAATATGGCGATTGCGGTGACTGAAGATAACGAGGTCACCTATTCTAATCAATATGGCGAAGGGATCAACGAGCAGTCTAATTTTATCATCGGCTCAGCCAGCAAATCGTTTACTGGTCTGGCGATTAAGCAACTGATAGATCAAAATAGACTCCAACTGACTGATTCAGCGAGTACTTATTTGCCAACTCGAGGATTGCCTGAAGAAATCAAGGTTTTAGATTTATTGAATCACACCAGTGGAATTGCTGCGAATGAAAAAGTCGATGTTCCAGCATTCACTGGAGTGTTTGGCAAATTTGAATACGCCAACACCAATTACAATTTATTAGGGGAGATTATTGAGGTGGTAACCGGTGAGCCCTTTGCGGAATATATGAGGAACTCAGTTTTTCCAAGTCTAAACATGAGAAACAGTTTTGCTTTAACGTATCAAACGGAAACAGATATCGTTCAGGGTTACAACTCATTCTACGGGATACCAATTGCGATAAATCCTAGTATTCCCAAGAGCAATAGTTTTATCCAAGCACCCTCTGGTTACTTATGTTCCAACTCTGATGACCTAACGAAATATCTAAATTCCCGCCTATCATCTGATGATCTGCTTGAACAAGTGAAGCAATATGGTGTAAAAGTGACTAGTGATCCGGCTCTAGAAGGAATGTTCCAAAATGATGGCACCTATGGCTTTGGCTGGATTTATAAAACGATTAATGGAACCGATATTTTGTACCATACCGGGAAGACTCCCACCTTTAATAGTTTACTCGTGTTGATTCCGGAAAAAAACATTGGTATATCTATTTTATATAGCTATGGCGACTTTTTAGTGGGTACACCCATGATGGAGGAAGTGAATGAGTCCATTGTTGCCCTCATGCTGGGAAAATCGGTAACTGTGACAAAAAAGACACCTTCTTCTTATACTGCTAAGCATCTGTTTATTAACGTCCTTTTAGTAATGTTTGCGCTATTTTGTACATTTATTTCCCTCAGAAAATACAACTCAAAAGCTAAGCCGAATAGTCTCTTCTTTTTAGTGCTACAGCTTTTATTAGCGGGAATACTCATCCTATTGTTCAAATTAATGGGTCTTTCTTTAGATGTTCTATGGGAATTCATTCCGGATGTGATCATCATTATCGTCTATTGTCTCTTTGTCCTGCTTCTGTCGGGGGGTAGGAATATCTACCTGTGTTTATTCAAAAGAACGGAATAGTGACGTACGAATTTCTCAATCGAGATTTGATCAAATTGGGTCCCTCATTTCTTGTTTCCAAAGACTCATGAATACAAGAAAACAAGAAAGGCAAGGAATTGTGATGCTTTGCAAGTCCTTGCCAATAGTCTGTTCTCTTTCTGGTCAATACTGATTTTGCTAAAATCTTTTGTAAACTTACTTACCAATCATTTATTCATTGCGTTGCGGTCGAGAAACGAACATCAGTTTATCATTTTAATGGGCTTTTTTTAGTACCTCGTTGGAAGGAAGCACTTTGGAACTACCCGCATAGCAGGTGGTTCTCAAAATATATAATAAAAAGGGGCAAAAAGGCTAGCTCCTTCACAGAGCTAGCCTTACTTTTCGTTACATCAAACTTTGATACAACGCAATAATCTCTTCCACTGTCGCATCCCGTGGATTACCTGGTGAACAAACATCCCGGAACGCATCTTCCGCAATCTTCGGAATATCTTCAGCTTTCACACCTAGTTCGGAAATCGTCGCCGGAATACCGACATCCTTACTCAACAGATCAATGGCATCACAAGCTGCGTCTCGTGCGTCTTCAATGCTCATCGTGTCAGCACCTTCAACACCCAATACTCGTGCAATATCGCGATATTTTTCGCCAGTGTATTCTTTGTTGAACTTCATCACAGTTGGTAATAGCGAAGCACACGCAACACCGTGAGGAATATCATACCAAGCACTCAACGGATGAGCCATCCCATGAACCAAGCCTAAGCCAACATTAGAAAAGCCCATACCAGCAATATATTGTCCTAATGCCATTTCTTCTCTAGCTTCCAGTTTTTCCGCCACAGAATCTCTCAAGGAGCGTCCCACAATTTCGATCGCTTTCAAATGCAGCATATCGGTTAATTCCCAAGCACCTTTTGTGATAAATCCTTCTATTGCATGAGTCATCGCATCCATCCCCGTTGCGGCAGCTAAGGCTTTTGGCATGCCCATCATCATATCACTATCAATAAACGCCACCACCGGAATATCATGGGGATCGACACAAACAAACTTCCGATGGTTCTCTTCATCGGTAATTACATAGTTAATTGTTACTTCAGCTGCGGTTCCTGAAGTCGTTGGTACGGCTAAAATTGGCAAACATGGATTTTTCGTTTCAACAGGTCCTTCTAAACTTAAAACATCAGCATATTCAGGGTTGGTCACAATGATGCCGATCGCCTTAGCCACATCAATCGGCGAACCGCCGCCAATTGCGATCATGCAATCTGCCTCAGCTTCTTTCACTGCTGCGACGCCATCCTTCACATTTTGAACAGTCGGATTTGGCACCACACCATCATAAACCACATAGTCCACCGCTGCAGCATCTAACAGATCGATCACTTTGGTTGCTACTTTATGTTCAATCAGCCCTTTATCAGTGATAACAACTGCCTTTTTAAAGTTGCGCTTTTGAAATTCCGGCACAATATCATGAATTGCCCCTTTACCAAAATAAGATGTTTCATTCAGGATCATACGATTTACCATTAAAACTCCTCCATTCATGTTTTGTTTTTCACAAGATACTCAACAAATAAAACGGCTTACGAATAAACCGCTTTCATCATTGGGCACTCTCTTACAAATCTATCATATACGTTACCAGATGATTTTACATCCCACGATTTTGTTAACCCATTGTACTATTTTGTCAAAAGTTTAGTAAGGATAAATAAATCCTTCGGCACTAATTGATTCAGCGATTAAAACACCAAGTATTATTTTAGTAATACTCTCGGCATTTCTAATAATTGACAGAAGATAAAGTTATTGAATAGCCTTATTTTTTGAAAACATTCCGGTTTGTGAATATTTGATCAACAATTTATACTTATAGTGAAGACATAGACTTTAGAAAAGAGGTGCCATCATGAAGTACAAAAACTATTTTCCTATTCTCCTATTCTTGTCAATTCCCTTATTACTTCCTTTGACTTGGTATCGAAATATAGATATGAGCCAAGAATTGTATTTCCTGATTGATTATTCTGGTTTTCAAGTGTTCTCCTTAGAGTATCCAGTGATCCACCTTTATTTGTTATCGCTGCTGTGCTTGTTCCTCTCCTTCTACGAAAACCAACTGTATGACTTGACGAAATATCCGATCGTTGTGTTCTTTACCCTAGTTGCTCTTTTTCCTGCAATCAAGAAATGGCCGCTGTTTTCCATCCTCTTTTTCCAACGTTTTGGTTTGACTTCTCTACTGGTAATGATACTCGCATTGCTCACGCTCTATTCGATCCATCTTATACAGATAGATGCAGAAGATTTTGGAAGTTTTAGAAATAAAGGGGCCGCAATCCGAAAGATAACTCGCAGCAGTAGTTGAGTTGTGCTAGCTATATACAAAAAAAGTAGGAATCAGGTCGCTCCTTGATTCCTACTTTTTTGCATATAGCTAATTTTTTTCTTGGTACATAATCCCTTTATCTGACAAAGCCTTGGTAATCTCTGAAAAATCTTCGTTGGTTTCATAAGCAATCGTATGCAAATGAATCCCGCCGGTTAATTCGGATAAAAAGACTGCCTTCGATGAGCGATAGTTTTTTAGGAAATTGTCGACGTCTTCCTGCGTGCGAATATGCAGTCCGCCAATCAATTCCCCATACAAAGGATGCTCGACAATGACGTCAACGACCTCGCCGCCGGCTGCCACAATCGTCCGTAATTCCTCTTCGGCTTGACTTTTATCGTGCTGCACCGCAATTTTACTGGTTAAACGAGCCGAGGCGCGCTCCAATAAATAACCACGGGCTGTAGCAATAATATTTTCACCAGCAGCTCTTAATAAAGCAACGTCTCCCACAATAATCTGGCGGCTTACCCCATATTCTTTGGCGAAACGGCTGGCACTAATTGGCTTTTCTGTTGCTCCTAATGCTTCTAAAATGGCTTCTCTACGTTTAATTCCATCCTTCATACTACTCACCTAATTCTTTGGATTGAAAATTTCGGGATTGCTTCATGATGTCTTCAAAGGTCGCCCCAATCGTCTCCTTAAATAACGGGTTTTGCACCTGGCTGGTGACTCTGTCCAAGACTTCCATTTCCCGACTTTGATCAAGTACATCTTTTTGATGTTCTTTTTTATAGGCAGTGACTTCTGTGACCGCCTGCAACCGTTTTTCTAATAAGACCACCAGCTGTTCATCGATGGAATTAATTTTACGACGAGCTTCTGCTAATTGATCAGATTCTCCATCCACATCGATCGTTTTAATAATACGAGCAGGATTTCCGCCAAGTACTACATTGTCCGGGAAAGATTTCGTAACCACTGCACCGGCTGCCACAACGACATTGTTCCCTAAAGTTACACCTGGAGCTACTACGACACCACCGCCAAACCAGACATTGTCACCAATTGTGATCGGTTTGCCGTATTCCATCCCACTATTACGTTTTACCGGCTCAAGCGGATGCGTAGCCGCATAAAGCTGACAATTGGGGCCAAACATACAATTATCACCAATTGTAATGGGACAAATATCCAGAAAAATATTGTTAAAATTGCAGTAGAAATTTTCTCCTACTAAAATGTTGTAGCCATAATCAAAAGAAATTGACGGCTCTACATAGACTTGATTACCGGTCTTACCGAACGTATTTTTTACTAACTGTGATCGTTGGGCGCTATCAGTCTCACCATTGATTGCGCGCATTTTTTCTCTGGCATCTTTGCGATCAGCCACTAATTCAGCATCACCAGCAAAGTACAATTCGCCAGCAATCATTTTTTCTTTTTCTGTGCGTTCCATCTCGTTCCTCCTAAACTTCTCTAAAAACAGCACTGCCTTCTGCTTCCACAAAATCATAGCTTCCCGGAATATAAATCGGCGTCTGATTGATGGCCAAAACGGCCGCTGTTTCCTTCTTCTCATAAATTAAATCACAAAACGGATGGACTTGAAAGCTTGTTCCAACGATTACTAACAAATCTGAAACTTTTACTGCCTGAACCGCCTGATTCAAGGTATCTTCAGTGAATCCTTCCCCATATAAAACGATCCCTGGACGAATCTGTCCGCCACAATTTTCATGGCGATCGCTTTCCAGATATTCTTGCCAAGGCACGGCTTGCCCGCACTTCCGGCAGAAGCAATCATACAGTGACCCGTGAAAATTCACCAAGTGCTGACTTCCAGCCGCTTGATGTAAGCCATCAATGTTTTGTGAGACTACCCAGACTGGTTTTCGCTTTTCCAGCTGAGCCATTTTCTGATGAATCACATTGGGCTTAGCTGTTGGATGATAGAGTTTTTTTACAAAGTTATAGAATTTCTCCGGTTCTCGAATTAAACAATCGATGCTTAACAAATATTCCGGTGCCTCCATGCCTTGATAGACCCCCTGCAAGGAGCGATAATCCGGCACTCCCGAAGGCGTCGAAACCCCTGCACCGGTCAAAAAAGTAATGCTTTTAGCTTGCTGAATCTTCTCTACTGCTACTTGAATATGCGTTTCCATCTTGATCACCTCACTTTCATTATACTGCAAAACAAAAACACCGCTCAATGACCAATCTCTCTACTGAAACTCTCATCGCAACCCATAATATTAGAAAAAGATTAGAAGTGTTTAAATAACTAAAAAAAGGGGAGAGAACGCTTATTCACTATACTTATTAAGAAGACTAGAAAAACAGTTCAGCAGCTTTTTATGTCCATTTTTCGCCCTCTTGCTAACTTTTTTTACCCCCCTCTAACGTGCACCCTTAAAAATCAAAAACATTGATCTATCAACATTTTCCCATTTTCAACGTGCACGTTAGAGGGGTCTTTTGCACGTTAGCGTTTTTGTCTTTTTGCAAAAAATGATTTATCTTTTAATCAACGGCCGGGACAAAAAAACAAAATATTAGATTAACACCAAAAAAAGAAAGCAGAGGGAAAATAACAGAATGCGAAAAATTGGAAACGATTGGCAGGGCATCAGCCAACAAGTAGAGCTGCTTCCAAGTTTTCGGAAGAGTATCTCATCAACAGGCAAAATAGTAGAAAACGATTAAATTTGTTTAAATAACTAGAAAACAAATAGATACCTCTTGTTTACTCTGACTTCAGGAGGCATATAAAAACATGTCATCGGCCATTTTTGCTCGCTTTTTGACTAAATCGCTAAATATTTTTACCCCCCTCTTATTTGCACTTTTTTCTAATAGAAAAATTTTGAAAATTTGCTATG
Organism: Enterococcus sp. AZ109; assembly: GCF_051714625.1. Classification (NCBI taxonomy): domain Bacteria; kingdom Bacillati; phylum Bacillota; class Bacilli; order Lactobacillales; family Enterococcaceae; genus Enterococcus; species Enterococcus sp. AZ109. The sequence continues at coordinate 1,711,253 of NZ_JBIOSF010000001.1, forward strand.
ATCGCATTTCTGTATTTTGGCTGTGCAAATAAGAGGGGGCTTTTGCAAATAAGGACACGTTGTTTTTTCTGGAAAAACGGTTTATCTTTTAGTCAACGGCCGCAGATAGAAAACAACCTATAAAAAATCAAAAATACAATCAAAAAAAATCGATCGATTGAAAATAACAACTAGAAAGTAGGAATTACTATGTCACAACAACTATTCACCGACTATCAAATCTTCAATCTCACCCGCGAGACACTCGAACAGCGTATCGGGGAATTCTACGATGAAACGCAAGATAGTGCCACTACCATCAAATTATTGCTGGCTTTACGGGTTCGCTACCAGTTAGGTGCAGAAGAATTTGCATTGGTCTTGCAAGATCTAGTGAAATATCTATTTACGAAAACTAAAGCGACCAGAACTATGAAACGATTCTTCTATTACTTTGCAGAATATTTTGACACTGCCGAATGGAAAAAATTGTGCTCAAGGGTCTTCCCGATTCGTAATTTCGTTGAAAAAGCCAAGTCCATCGCTGGCTCACTCATTGCTCAATTCCGTCCGACAGAAACGGCGGTACCTTGAGACTACTAGCATATTGTCCTGTCCCTCTATGCTAAAAACTTACGAAAGGAGTTATCAAAATGATCAAATTAGTCGGAACGTTTCTGAACGATGCTGGAAAGAAACACAATCTGATTATGAAGGACCCAAATACAGACTTAAGTCCCGAAGTAGTCAAAGAAAATTTAGAGCTACTAACCACCTTAGATCTCTTTGAAAAAGACGGTGTGGCTTTGTTCCAAGAAACTGTTAGTGCGAAATATGTCGAAACGATTGAAACACCGATTTTTGAAAAGGAGGAATTTTTCGGCGATGCCAACGAACCAGTTACCTTAAATCAGTCGTTATTGAATCGTACACCAGTCACCGAGCAAGTTGAAGTGTCTGAAGAAAAGAAAGTCGAGGAAGTGGATAATCAACAGAAATTAGAAGAATTGAAAACACAAAGCAGTTACCGTGAATTGCCACAAGTACCGACGGTTTCACTTGAGAAACCAAAAGAAGTTTCAGAGGTACCCGCCGAAGTACCTGAAGATGCACCCGAAGAAGAAACAAAACCAAAACCGTACAACTTGATTTCACAAATGCTCCGTAGAAAAAATCGACGAAAAGCGCAGGAAAAACAGAAGAAAAATCTTAATTAAGCCGCCCACGAGTTCATTATTCGCTTCACACAAAACAAACCACCTGCAAAGGTTGGGCACTTCGCAGATGGTTGCTTCGTTCATTGAAAACTGAATAGGGTGCAGATAGCTTCTGTGATTAGTGAGTAGTAAGAATTATAAAATTTATCTTTTCTACTATTCTTTTTAGAAATACACTAAATACGCTACTTATCAGACTAGTCACACAGAAGGTAGTGCCACTGATGACTATCGGTAATCTACTTACAGATGCAAAAATAATTCTTTGATTCAATGATAAAACATCAAAGGTCCCACACAAACTTGATACGAGGAACATTTCACCGCTCTGGCATCTTGAAACCTAACAAGGCATCGTTAAGAAAACTATTCAATGGCTTCATTAGGCGAAATTTTTCTGCCGTAAAAGTTAGGTCTTTCGTCAGGAGTTCTTGGTCACTCATGACATATTCGATAGCCCAAGCTTTGTGTTTCAGATAGTCACCCAGTGGATGGTCTTTGTCATATCCTCGCGGAACATTTTTTAATTTCTGGCCGGTCACTTCAAAATTATCGGTAAAGTCCTTGGCAGTGATAATTTTTTGAAACTCTTTGCCATGGGTCAGTAGGTGGTCCCTAATCAATGTGGTGGCTTCAGGAAATTGACTAGCGAATACACCGCCACCTAGAAAAGATTTGCTGGGTCGAATGCAGATATAATAACCGGCAGGAATTGGCTTTCTTTCGGCAATCGAGAGATGCGCTCTGAACGCTGGATTGTAGGGTGATTTGTCATGGCTAAATCGTGTATCGCGGTTGAGTCGATACATCAGCCTTTTAGGTTCTAAGTTAGCTACGGAGGGATCGAATGCTGCGATCTGAGAAATTAAGTCCTGCAGGAATCTCAGAAATTCGTTTTTGGCCTCTTGGTATTCCTCACGGTGATCTTTCATCCAGTCGAGGGAATTATTTGCCTCCAACATTGTTAGGAATTCCAGCGTTTTTTCTAATTTCATTGAGTGCTTCCTCCTTGAAAGTTCCGTATTTTGTGCATGTTTGAAGAATGGACTAACTTATCGATAAATTCTTTGGCTGATATATTGGACTGATAGGCTGGCAGTTCGGAAAATACGGCGGACAGATCATCCAGCTGCTCGATCGTTTCCATATAGTCTACTAATATTTCTGGATTAATCTTTTTCAAGTCTTGATACTCCAGCTTTTTGGGATTCAGGCGCTTATTTTGAATGGCATAGCCTACCCGCTTTTCACAGGAACAAAAGCCCGTTTCGGTTAATCCACAATGAGCGGACAGGAACTCCCCCACTTTTTTTCGTGCTCTGGATAATTTTTGACGATAACTCTCAGGGGTCATAGTTAAGATCTCACCTGCTATTCTACTATCCACCTTAAACATGGTGCCTAATATGAATACACAGCGAGTCGTCGGGTCCAAGCATTGTAGTAACACATTCGTACAAGACATTTTCAGTTCTTGCGCTAAAATTTCTTGACTAATGCCTTGCATCAAATCATCGTTGGTCGCCAGAAAACCAGCTTTTATGTCGTTAGAATAGTAGTCAAAGTCCAACGGATACTTGGAAAACAGAGATTTCTTATAGTCGATCAGATGGTTAGTGGCAAGCCGATAGACCCAAGTTTTGAAGTTGCTTTCCTTACGAAACGTAGCTAAATTTGTCATCACCTTAGCCAAGATATCTTGCGTTGCGTCCTCTGCATCAGGGATAATCCCCAGCATTCTGAGAGATAGGTTGAAGATCACGTCTTGAACATCTATTAATAGCAGTTCCAAGGATTCACGGTTTCCGGATATTGCTTCTTCAATTAGCTGATTGGTTTTATCATCGTTGGTCATAACAAATCACTCCTTTACTCTATTAGACAGGAAAATGGTGGGATTGTGACAGATTTTTTGAATCTTTTTTTAGAGGATAAATTATTTTGAACTGTTTATTAGGAGTGTTGCGAAAACCAGCACAAAAAGGCCCGCTTTTTCAGCGAGACCTTTTGTTTATTCTTTAGATTTGCTTTCACTTTTAGCCATAATCTTTTGCGCTTCCCGTTCACCAGAACGAACCGCACCTTCGAAATAGCCGTTCCAGATTGTTGCAGTCTCTGTTCCCGCAAAATGAATGCCATCTACCTCTGATTGTAGGAATTCACCATATTTGATGAAACCGCCTGGTGTGAAGTGACCAGAGAAGCAGCCGTTGGTAAAGGGTTCTTCGTTCCAGTCTTGCGTGATAAAGTGCTCTGGATTTCTCGCTTGCTCACCATAAAGATGGACCAGCTCTTCAATCAGCAGTTCTTTTCTTTTAGCTTCCGGCAGCTTGCTTAATTGAATCGAGTCGATCCCGTAAACGAAAAAGGTCAGAATCCCTTTCTTTTGATCTTCCAGCGAATTATCTAAGCTTTCGATAATCAGCCCTTCACTCATGTTCCGTTGTCCAGATAGACCTTCATCCCGCCAGAAAGATTTCTCGTACACCGCATGGAACTTCGAGGCACTGCCTGGTAAGATGCTTTGTAAGGTCTTTTTCTTCCAAACCGGCAATTCCGGTGTAAAGGTGATTTTCGAATTTGCAACAGTTGGCGGTACGGCAATTAATACATGTGCTGCTGCGTATTGTTCGCCAGATCTTGTTTCCACAAGGTAACCTTCATCGGTTTTCGTGACTTCTTTGACTACTTGCTGATAGTAGACTGACCCATAATCTTCCGCCATTTTTTCAGCGATTGCTTGCGGACCTCCCACAACACGATCCTGCTGGGCGCCACCTTTTGCGCCAAGTAAACTCTGGACACCATTACCGGCTTTAATGTAATACAGCATTTGGAACAGGGAAACTTCGCCGGCATCAGAAGCTAGCAAACCGCCTGCCAGCATCCGACCAACAAAATTAGCGACTTCTTTATCTTCGCTTTGTAAGCTTAACCAGCTTGCTAGGGTCATCCGATCTTGTGTAGCAATCTCCGGACTTTGATGCGGTTGGTCTAAATTAACCTGATCCGCTAACTTATCGATCACTTCAAGCAGCTCCAGCATTTCTTCTGGTTCATTGTCATGAACGCCATCCAAATAATGGTACTGCCCTTTGCCAAATAATTGCGATGGGAAAGTCGGTACACCATACTGATCAGCTAGTTCATACATCCGATCCTGCGTTGGTCCTAACCATTGGCCACCTAAGTCGATCTGGGTACCATCTTCCAGCCACTTTGTTTCCGTTCGGCCGCCTACACGATCACGTGCTTCCAGAATAACCGTGTTAAATCCGTTTTTCTTTAATGATAAACCGGCTGCCAGTCCTGCAAACCCAGCACCGATGATAATCACATCGTATTTTTTATCCATTCTATTTCCTCCTAGAAATTCCTGATAAGAAAAGTATAGGGGTTATAACGGTTATAGGGTCAATTTTTAACTCTCACTTGGATCTCCGTCAAAAATTCGTCGCTATGCTGAGTCTCATGAAAATCAATCAAATAAAACTCGTAGAAAGGCAAAATCCCTTGGTGTCCCCGCTTCTTCAGCTGTTCTTTCATGTTCGTCAGATGCTCGTCTGCTCGCTCATAAGGACCTTGATAAAAGTAGCTGGCATAAGTTCCAGCTTCTAAGCAGCCATACTGTCCATCCACACCCGCAGTCTCGGAATCGGTTAGAAATAAAATCCCTTCGTATCGCAGCTTTTCACTATCAGCGATAATCCCAGCGACGAAGTGAAAGTCGTAAGTGTTGCTTTGTTCCAGCACCTCACCATACAACGAGCGCATCGCCGTTTCGAACTCTGATTCATTCGTATAATCAACTGTTTTATAAAAGTATGGTCGGGCTTCTTTTTCTTCGATTACGATACGTTCGATGGGCAGCTCCTGTTTCTGCAATTGATCCAAAAGCTGATTTCGTGCCGTAACACCTGCTAGCTTTTTCTCCATTAGAGCAATCTTTTCTTTTAGTAAGCGCTGATTTTCTCGGAAGATTTCTTGCGTGGTCGCCAAGGTTCGATCCTTCAGGTACCCTTCAATAACTTCCAGCGGCACATCCAGCTCCCGCAGGTCGCGAATGATGTTTAATATATAGATTTCCTTTTCGGTGTACACGCGATAATTTTTCTCAGTCCGCTCGGGCGTCAATAAGCCGATTTTTTCATAATGACGGATGATATGGGTGGAGATCCCGTACATCTCTGCTATTTCTTTGATTGAAAAGAACTTCGCTTTCATTGGTGGCCTCCTGTTGGTCCTTTTTGGGTTATAGGTTAAGGATACGTTAGATGGGTGGGGGTGGCAAATGGTTGGGGGCTTTAGTAGATTAGGTAGTTCAAGATCATGGTTTCACGTTTGTAGAAGGGAGTATTTTAGGATCAATTGATTCATTTGCATTCCATTATTTTAGATTTGGACAGATATAAGATCGCTTGAATAAGTGTCTTAGTTTCATTTACATTCCACTATTTTAGATTTGATCAACTCTTGCAGATAAAGATGATCAAGAAAATAACTTATTTACATTCCACTATTTTAGATTTGAACCTCATTACTATCAATGAATATGTTTATCCATTTATCAAAACTATTCCTCTAGATTAAAAGGAAAAAGTCCTTATCCTCATTATACTTAGTTTTTCCAAATCATCAGAAACCCCTTTCATAAAGTGCCGGTTTTTCATCATAATCCCCCCCTTGCTGCAATTTCCCCCAACTTCCTCTATAATTAAACCTACATACTCTATTTTAGAAAGAAGTTCATCATGAAAAAAACAATCGAAGTCGTCGGCGCAATCATTGTCGACAATGGAAAAATATTATGTGCCCAACGTGGGCCGGAAAAATCTTTAGCCAATTTCTGGGAGTTCCCCGGAGGTAAGATTGAATCTAATGAAACACCTATAGATGCACTGAAGCGTGAATTAACTGAGGAATTATTAATTACTGTTACGGTTGAAGACGAACTATTTGAATCGACAAAACATGAATACGATTTTGGCATTGTGCATTTGACTACCTTCATCTGTCACCTGCAACAAGGCGAACCGCAACTGACTGAGCATGTAGCGATCAAGTGGTTACCTGTTGAGGAGTTGGGTACTCTTGAGTGGGCACCTGCCGATATTCCGACCGTTGAGAAATTAAAAACTAGCAAATTATAAGGGAGTTGCTTATGGATGTATTAGAGCAGTCACTGAAAAAAGCTTTTATGAATAAAGAAATTGAAGGCTCACGTTATGATCCAAAGCTGATTATTAATCGTCCAGCAGAAAAAGAGTTCCTGTTAAATGTCTTGCAGGAAGAAATTGATACCTGTTCGGATTTCTTTTTCTCAGTGGCTTTTGTAACACAGGATGGCTTGAATGCTTTGAAGTCGCATCTTTCTGATCTGGCGGATCGCGGGATTTCCGGGCGTTTATTGACCTCGACTTATTTGGGTTTTAATCATCCGGATATGTTTGAGTCGCTTTTAGCTATTGATAATCTTGAGGTGCGGATTTCTGCCAAAACGGGGTTCCATTCTAAGGGGTATCTTTTTTCTCAACGAGATTATCATTCGTTTATTATCGGTAGTTCGAATTTGACCATGAGTGCCTTAAAGTTGAATTATGAGTGGAATATTCGCCTGACTTCTTATGAGCATGGCGAAGTAATTCACCAGATTCAGAATCATTTAGTTAGTGAGTGGGAGCAGGCGGAAGCTTTGTCTCCTGATTGGGTTACTAACTATCGGAAGAATTATCAGCCAACTATCAATAATCAGCAATTGGCAACTGCCGCCACTGTCGATCAAGCGCTGACTCAATACATCGTGCCCAATCGGATGCAAAAAGTAGCTTTGAAAAATTTAAAGGACCTGCGAGCTACGGGTGCCAAAAAGGGACTGGTCATTTCGGCAACTGGGACGGGGAAAACTTATTTGGCCGCTTTCGATGTGTTGCAAGCTAAGCCGAAACGGATGCTGTTCATCGTTCATCGCGAACAGATTTTGAATAAAGCCAAAGAATCTTTTGAAAAAGTGTTAGGAGATCCTACTGAGCAATTTGGTATTTTGTCGGGTAGTCAAAAGGACACCGATGCCAAATATTTGTTTGCCACTATCCAAACGATTTCCAAGCCAGCTTATCAAGAGCTCTTTGAGAAAGATTATTTTGACTATATTTTAATTGATGAGGTTCATAAAGCCGGGGCGCAATCTTACCTGAAAACACTAAACTACTTTGACCCTGAATTTCTATTAGGGATGACGGCTACACCTGAGCGGACCGATAATTTCAATATTTTTGAGTTGTTTGATTACAACATTGCGTATGAAATTCGCCTGCAGGAAGCGTTGGAAGAAGATTTGCTGTGTCCTTTTCATTATTTTGGGGTAACGGATTATGAGAAGAACGAGGTCGTCATTTCGGAAACTACTGATTTGAAATACCTGACTACTAAAGAACGAGTAAATTTCTTACTTGAAAAAATCCACTACTATGGTTGTTCGGGAAATAATCCTAAAGGGTTGGTCTTTTGTAGCCGCAAGGAAGAAGCGCGGGAATTATCCGATCACTTCAATAAGGCTGGAATTCCTAGTACGTATCTAACTGGTGAGCATACGATTGACGAACGAGAAGCTCAGATTGAGCGCCTAGAATCGGGTGAGCTTAACTACATCTTTACCGTGGATATTTTTAATGAAGGGATCGACATTCCAAAAATCAATCAAGTGGTAATGCTGCGGAATACTCAGTCTAGTATTATCTTTGTCCAGCAGTTGGGACGCGGATTGCGGAAAGATAAGTCCAAAGAATTCGTGACAATCATCGACTTTATCGGAAACTATAAGAACAATTATATGATTCCTATGGCTCTTTCTGGCGATATTACACGAAACAAGGACAATCTTCGCAAAGATACCTTTGATACCAACTTTATTACTGGCTTGTCTACCATTAACTTTGAAGAAGTGGCCAAAGAACGGATCTTCAAATCGATCGACGATGCCGCTTTGGATTCGATGAAGGAATTGAAACAGATTTATTCATCCTTCAAGAATCGTTTGAACCGAGTTCCTCTGTTGACTGATTTTATCCAGCAGCAGGTACTTGATCCGATGCTGATTGCCAATAAGTTTGATTCGTATTATACATTTTTGACGAAGGTGAAGGACAATGAAGGAACGTTATCTGCAGAAGAAAACAAGTTTTTGATGTTTTTGTCTCGGGAAATTTTACCAGGAATTCGCCCCCACGAAATTGTCCTGCTATCTAAATTAGTGAAAGAGCAATCGGAGCTATCGACTGCAGACATCCAGCAGTTGTTTACAATTTGTCATTTGTCTTATGATGAAGCCATCCTATCTTCAGTCCTGCGAACTCTTTCCTTAGCCTTTTACACAGGTGGACAGAAGAAAACCTATCAAGGTGCCGAACTTATCCACGTGGATAACTCTACAGTGTACTTAACTGAAGTTTTCCACAAGGCTTTGCAAAATGATTATTTTAGAAAGTTGTTGGAAGACTTGCTGGCAGCCAGCTTCTACAAATCAGAAAGCTTTGCTCCTGATCAGCCCTTAACCCGTTATGCTAAATACCGGAGACGGGATGTGCTGCGGATGCTTCAGTGGCAGGAACAGATGGTGGATCAAAACATTGGCGGCTATACCTATAAGGACGGGAAGTTCGTCATCTTCATCACCTTGCAAAAGGGCGAAGACTTTAAAGGTGCTCAGATGGCTTATGAAGATGAGCTGATTGACGAGAACACCATGCGCTGGTTTACCAAATCACCAAGAACCTTAGCATCCCCTGAAGTAAAAGCATTGCAGGATATCCACATGTGGACAGTCTATTTATTCGTGAAAAAGTCTGACGATGAAGGCACTGAATTTTACTATTTGGGTGAAGCCGTACCGATCCAAGATACAATCAAGCAGCTTTCGAAACCAACCCAAGAAGGCAAAGAGCAGAATGTGGTGGAAATGGATTTGCGCTTGAAGGATGCAGTGGATAGTAAGTTGTTTAAGTATTTGAGTTAGGAGTATAATAAAAAAGCATGTGTAATGTACCTGGAAATTTAAACCCAGGTCACTGCATATGCTTTTTTCACATGATAAAAGGGCTAATCGACTAACAATATTTGATCTCTCACGAATAAATCTTCAACTAATTTTCCGTACTATTTATCTAACCCAACCAATTTACGCTGTCTCTCGTTTGCTTGATCAGCAATATATTTCATGAACGTTTTGAATTCTTTAGCCGTGGCATTTTCTGACAAATCAGAAATGCTATTGTTGTATTTTTCAACAATTCGTTTGACTTCTTCTTTTTCAGTCATTTAATTCTTCCTCCAGTTCTTTTTGAATATATTGTAAGGGCAGTACTAAATTTACATTGTCTGCGGCATAATAACTCTCAGATACATTATTTTGATAATCTTTAATGATGATGTGCAGTAATATCTCCGGGTGTCTTAATTTTACTTTTTCAATATTTTCTCTTGATTTGAAAAAAGCGTTGATGAACGTTTTCTTTGGAACGTGACGTCCTTCTGTAACTTCACGCTGTTTTGTAAACTCCCATGCAATTTTAGGATCTTGGTAGACATAGAAAATAGTGATGCTGTAATTATTCTTCAACGCTCGAGTGATATTCTTTTCGGCGCTTAAAATCGCAAAGGTTGCATCCAGGATAAATGAGTAACCTTCCTCCAAAACAAACTTTAGTGATTGTTCAACTAGCCAAGAGGAAGCTTTTTGAAAAAGGCTAGAATTTGTTCCATTGTAGTCAGGAAATTGTGTCCTGAAGTAATCAGCATCAATAACAACATAATTTTGGTAGTTTTCGGCCAATCCCGCAACGACTTCTGTTTTTCCAGCACCAGGACTTCCAGCCATAAAAATGGCATCTCGTTTATTCTCAGGATATTTGCCTCTGACTACTTTCTCAATAAAAGTATCTTTATTCTCTTTGGCGAAGGCTAAATAACGATCGATTTTCTCCATGAATAAGCTCACCCTCTTCCACTGCATTTAAAGTATATTATAATGCACGGTGAGCTTAAAGTCAGTAATGATAGCTACTAATGCTTCTAATCCAATAGAAACTTATTCTGTAGCAGAGGAAGCTAACACCCATTTTCCACTGTAGTATTTGCGATTATAGTCCTGTGAGCGTATAATTTTATGAAAGAAACTTACCCATGATCGCTGATTAACTGCGAATAAAACCTTCTTTGGAATATGCCAGTAGTCCTCAGATCAGTTTTTCGGTCTTTCAATCGTTTATTTCACCATCTGTGACATTCGCAATGACAGCTGGATTACTTTGCTGGATAGGCCCTCTAAAATGAACTTTTACATAACTTCCGTTTTGAACTTTAGTGGGTACACCATCCAGTTGATACCAAGAGTAGGCCGGATCTTGGGAAACATCTGATATTTGGCTAGTGGATAACGGTTCAAAGTATTTTTCTTCCTCTGAAGAGATTCGGATTTTTCTTCGCTGATCAAGATAGCCATTCCAATAATACCCCTCCAAAAAGCTGCTATCTTCTGGCAATGTCGAACTGCTCTCAGTAAATCGAGTATCCTCAGTGCTTGTTGAAGAAGTGCCACTTGAGCTGCTTACATAATTGGTGGGTGCAGAATTGCTTGTCATGTAATTTGTACCGACGAACGCGAGTAACAATAGAACGATCACTCCTAGTAGTAATACGGCTATTTTTTTCATACTCTCACTTCTCCATTCTGAGTAAATCCCACAGCTGTCAGTCCGGTTTCCATTAACTTAATTATATCATCGATAGTCTGCCGGTTTATCTAAAACTTGCGAGCCATAGACAATGGTGATGGTGGTTCTAGTTACACAAAGGACGTGTTTGATGAACTCAGTGGTGCCGCTGCGAGACATGAATTCTTCTTAGATGCCTTTCACGTTAACAAAAAAATACACCGCAACCGGAATTTTGGTTGCGGTGCTGTTTGTATACGACCTGATTACTTTATGCAGACATTATTGAAAACTATCTAAACCAACAGAATTTAATCGGATTTATAAAAGTAAATTGAAGTGCACACACCATAAAATATTCCAAGCGATAGAATTATGATGTAGTGTATCAATAACTGGCCTGAAAATCCATATCCCATAAATTCTCGAACTGGTACTTAATTAAAGGAGCGCGACGTCCTATGAAAAGGATCAAAAAATTAAATGCACAGGAACTGCGGGGAATTGCTGGTGGAGCAGTAGCTGGTGGTTGTATTACATTTGGCTATAATAAGAAACCGAAACATGGATGGAATTAAAAAAGCCTTTATCAAAGGTATCTTCCAAGTATTAGTGTTCGTGTTGGTTGCATGGATTCTGCTGTCTGGTTCACCGAATTTTTCAGTTGGTAATTTTTTATTAGGAACTCTTATTTTTACATTAGGTGTGATAGCTAACATTTATTTGGGGAACAAAGCATAAAGGACTGACTAAGTACACAGTGACTATCATTGCTGTGTGCTTAGTTCAAAAAATCGATCGGACTTTAGCTTTAAGGCCGTTTCCGAATGCATCAAAAAAGATTATCTGATTAAAGACCGACGAATGAAGACTGTACTCATTGGAACAACAGAAAATTTAAAGAAGTGAGAAAAAGGAACTTCACTGGCTGAGTTACAGCTGATTGAAGGAGGAGGCTCTTGGTCACCTAAAGCAAAATGGTGAGAAATCAATGAAGAAAAAAGACCTAGAGAAAAATTTGCTTATACGTATTAATGATCTCTTAGAACTCAACTTGAGTAACAATGAACGTTCAGCTTTAAATCGGGTAAAAACAGGTTTAGAGAAGTCTAGTTACTTCCCCGGTGTGGTAGATGACTTAAGAAATGAACTGACGCCTTTAGCTATAAGGAGCCTACAATTTATCCAGCTCATTTTTTCTTCCAATGAGCAGTACCTTAACCTAGTTTTTTTAATCGGGTAATTTCGCTCCTCCCATGAGCACCATAGTACGGGTTTCGTCTACGGTGCTACATTTGTAAGACTTGTATACCAAAAAAAGAAGCTCCTCATCGTTGAGAAGCTTCTAACTTGGACTATTTAATGAACTGTCAACATCACTCATCATACAAATGACAAGCCACCCTATGACTAGAAGACAGCTCCAAAAACTCTGGTGTCTCCATAGCGCATTTGTCCAGCGCAAAAGGGCACCTGCTGCAAATTGCACAGCCTTTAAAATCACTTGTTCTAACCGGCTGCTCTCCGTTAAAGTCGGGAGCCTCTTGATTCTGAGTATAAGGATCGGGCACCGAAGCAAGCAGTCCCTTGGTATAGGGATGCAGCGGATGGTTAAAAAGCTCATCTGTATCTGCTTCTTCTACTAGAGTGCCCAGATACATGACACCTATTCGATCAGAAATATAACGGATCACGCCAATATCGTGAGAAATGAAAAGCAAGCTTAGTCGTAAGTCCTGTTGCAATTCCATCAAGGTATTCAAGATTTGCGCCTGAATGGAGACATCCAGCGCAGATACGGGTTCGTCACAGATAATCAAGCGTGGTTGGCTCACCAAGGCACTGGCAATTCCCAATCTTTGGACCTGCCCACCGGACAACTCATGAGGAAATCTAAAATAATGATATTCAGATAATCCGACTTTCTCTAAGACCTTAACCGCTTGATCACGACGTTCGGCTGCATCGGATACGCCGTGCACTTTCAAAATATCTTCAAGAATGCTGCCAGTTCGTTGCCTTGGATTTAGTGCAGACAAGGTATTCTGAAAGACCAGCTGCAACTCTTTCCTTAACGGGAAGAATTCTTTGTCATTCAGAGTTCCTAGGTCTTTTTCTCCATAAATAATCGAACCGCTATTAGGCTTCTCCAGCCCCACAATCATCCGTCCTGTTGTTGACTTGCCACAGCCGGATTCGCCCACTAGCCCATAGGTTTCGCCTTCTTTTATATGAAAGGATAAGTTATCGACTGCCAACATTTGCTCTTTCTTACCAAAAGGGGCATACTTTTGTCGTCTTAGTGGAAACGATTTTTGCAGATTTTTAATCTCTACTAAATGATTCTCCATCCCTATTCCTCCCCTACATCAGCAGAATCGTCGTATTTCCAACACTTCACAAAATGATCTGGCTTAGCTTCAATCATCGGTGGTTGTTCATAGAAGCAACGTTTCTCTGCATATTTACAGCGGGTACAAAAATGACACCCTTTGGGAATCTCAGAAAGCGACGGAACAGTTCCTGGTATGGTCGGCAGCGGCACTCCTCGTTTGGTGTTCAGATGCGGAATACATGAAATCAAGCCTTCTGTATACGGATGTAATGGCGCTTCAAATAGCTGTTGGGTTTCGGCATCCTCGACAATCTGCCCGAGATACATGACTTTAATTCGATGACATATCTTGGAAACAGCGCCCATATCGTGAGTAATAAAAAGTACCGACATGCCCATGGTTTCGTTCAAGTTCTTGATGAGGCGTAGAATCTGTTCTTGAATCGTTACATCCAAGGCAGTGGTTGGTTCATCAGCAATCAACAGCTTGGGTTCGCAGGCAAGCGCCATGGCAATCATCACCCGTTGCTGCATCCCACCGGACAGCTCGAAGGGATATTTCTTTAGGCAAGCTGCCGAATCAGGAATTCCTGTCCGGTTCAACATGTCCCTACTGCGTTTTATAGCCTCGCCCTTAGATACCTGCTTGTGCAGCCTGATCACTTCACTTAGCTGCTTTTCAACCGTATGCACTGGACTTAATGAGTTTAACGGATCTTGAAAGATAATGGAGATGTCATTGCTGCGAATCTCTCGGATTTTCTTTAGTGATTGCTGCAATAAATCGTTGCCTTCAAAGAGAATTTCTCCCTCATATTTCACGGCCGCATCATGATCGCGTAGTCGTAAAATCGATTGGGACATGACGCTTTTCCCTGAACCGGATTCGCCCACGATCCCAATCATCTCTCCGGCATGAATGGTTAAGTCCACCTCGTCGACTGCCGGAAGCCATTTTTGGCGAATCGGGAACTTTACCTTGAGTCGCTTGATTTCTATTATTTTTTTTGCTTCTACCGCTGACTTATTCACTATTTTTTGTTCCCTCCTTGTACTCTTGGATCAAGGTAATCACGAATCCCATCACCCAAAAGATTCAGGGTCAACACACAAGTAATCACTGCCAATCCTGGGGCAATCATGGTCCAAGGTGCTCTAGAGAAAACCAGCTTGCTGTCTTGCAGCATATTGCCCCAACTTGCTGCCGGTGCTGGTATTCCAGCTCCTAAGAAGCTCAGTGAGGCCTCGGCAATGATCGCTTGGGCAAAAATGAAGGAAGCCTGTACTGTCAGCGGTGAAATAACCCCGGGTAACATTAGCTTCCATAAAATTTTAAAACTGCTGAAGCCTTGGACTTTTGCCGCCTCGATATACGGCTGTTCCTTAATAACCAGCGCACTGGCTCGCACGGTGCGAGCCACACTTGGTGTATAGACAATGGTCAGTGCCCAGACGACATTCCAGCTTGAGGTACCGAAAGTCGTAATCAAAGAGATGGCTAGTAAAATTCCCGGAATCGCAATCAAGGCATCACAAATCCTCATTAAGATGTGATCCAACAGCTTGAAATAGCTGGCATATATGCCGATTATCGTTCCAATCACACAAGAAAAGACTGCCACCGAACCCCCTACCCACAGCGAGACTCTAGCTCCATACATCAAGCGGATCAAAATATCTCGACCAAATTCATCTGTCCCCAATCTATGGGCAGTACTAGGGGCATTAAAGCGTTCCGTCACTGCCATAGCATTTGGATCAGTCGTATTTATGATGGGAATAAGTATCGCCGCTGCTAAAATAGCCATAAAACCAATCAGCCCGATGATGAGCGCTGGATTGGTGAGTAATTTCTCCCGGCGAAGCTGTTTTTGTTCTTTGACAATGGCAATGCTTGCTTCAGACATCCTTTTTCTAGTTAAATACATGCGCTCACCTCCTACTTGCGCCCAGGCTGCAGCCTTGGGTCAACAAATACATACAACACATCAACGATCAGATTGACCAATACATAGAGCAAGGTCACAAATAAAACAACCCCTTGAATCACAAAGACATCCCGGCGATTGATGGCCGACATTGTGAGCATTCCAAGACCCGGAATGTTAAACAAGGTTTCAGTAACAATCGTTCCGGTAATAAGACTGCCAAAAGATTGACCAATTGCCGTCAAAATAACCGGTGCTGCATTTTTCAGCCCATAACTTAGGAGGACTCGGTTCTCCTTTAGTCCCTTTGCTCGAGCGGTTTGAATGAAACTCTTATGTAGCACCTCTAACAACGAGGACCTGATCATCCGGGTTAGATAAGCTGCTTGCACAATCCCTAAAGATAAAGCTGGAAGAAATAAGTATTTTAGATGTTCACCAATGCCTGCAGACGGCTCGGCATAGCCAGCAACTGGGAACCATTGGTTGTAGACGCTAAAGGCCAGCATCAAAAACATGCTCAACAAAAATCCAGGCAGAGCTGAACCGAGCAATGATATAGAAACTGACACCACATCAATAACAGTCCCCCGTTTATAAGCGGCCAATACCCCTAACGGCATCGCAATAATTACAGCAAAAATTTGCGCTGCAATTGCTAATCTAAGCGTTGGTCCGAAATACTCGCCAATCGCCGAAAGCACCGATTGCCGCAAGAAAAAGGATTCGCCCCAGTTCCCTTGTACTATGCCTCCCAGCCAGTCAAGGTACTGAGTGAGAAAGGGCCGATCAAAGCCCAACTGTGCATTTAGTTGACTGATCTGTTCTGGACTTGCTTCCATTCCTAAAATAGCCGTAGCGGGTCCACCCGGTGTCAGGTAGACGATCAAAAAGGTGATAATTGATACGATAACCAAGACCGGAATCAATGACAGTATTCGTTTTGCTACATAAGAAAACATAATATACTCCTTCTGTAAGAAAGGCTTCACAAACTCGCTCAGATTTGGCGCACCGATTAGGTACTGTTCTTCATCCACTCTGCTGAGACAATCCTTGTGAATCATAGCAATATGACAAAGCTAGTTTGTGAAGCCGAAAATTGTTAACATTGCTCTAATATGCTTATACTCTCTTCATTCTTAAAAAACGGCGAGCCGCCGTAGCAGCTCACCGCACCTAGCGTTTATTCTGAGACTGTAGCATTCCAGAAGATTGGGAATCTCATATATTCGTAGCCGTCTACTTGATTGCTGAGCACATTCACCCCAGTAAAATGACCAAGAACAGTTGCGCCGCCATATTCATAGATAAAGCCTTGCAGCTCATTCCAAGCTGCTTTGGCATCCTCTTGGGAATCCGCTGCACGCATGGCTTTGATCCCATCCGTTACTTCTGGCCGATCCATTCCAGCCCAAGTCTTGTCTAGTACCGTTAATTGAATCGGTAGAACATTGTAGCTGTTGCTGGTGATAAACATACTATTTTGGTTAGGGTCTGCTCGATGCTCCATGAAGGTACTGAAATCATAGCTTTCTACTTCGGCATTCATTCCAGCTTTTTTCAGTTGTTCTTGTACCACCAGTGTTGCATTGTACATCTCTGGATAGTCTGGAGTAGTTACTAGGACTAACTTTTCATTGTTGTAGCCAGCCTTTTTCAATAATTCTTTGGCCTTATCCGAATCATTTTGATTGTAGTATTCTTTGCCTGCTTCGCTTCCCCATTGGGCATCGTCTGGATTAAACCAGCCTGGATTTACTTCATACAGCTCTTTGTTTCCATAGCTGGCAAGAAGGATATCCTCCATATTAAGTGCTGCCAATATAGCCTGTCTCATCTCCTGTTTTTCCATGATTCCTACAGTCGTATTAAGGAACAGATTCAGGGTTCCGCCTTTAGTAACGTCTAGTTTTAGATTCGCTTCCTTGGACAACTCCTCATAGTTGTCTTGAGGAACCTCTTCCACAATGTCATACTGGCCATTCTTAGCACCGGCAATTCGCGTGGACGCATCGGTTACAATGTCAAACACAAGCTTGTCAGTAGCGGCTGTTTTCTTACCCGCTAATCCGGTTGTCGCATTTTCACGAACCTTGTACTCGTCAAATTTTTCCAATTCGATAGATTGGTCTTGCTTCCAGTCGGCTAATTTATACGGACCGGTTCCGATGTATTCACTGATACCTTTTTCGTCAGCGCCCGCTACAACTTCCGCAGGATAGATCGCCGCAAACATAATCGGATTTGCAAGAACTGTAATGATATCAGATGCCGCTTCGTTAGCAGTCATCTTCACGGTGTAATCATCTACTTTTTCAAACACCGAACCACCGATCAATGTACTAGCTTTTTGTGAATCTTTCACCCAACGATTCAGTGATGCCACCACATCGTCTGCGGTCATCTCTTTGCCATTATGGAATTTGACTCCCTGCAAAAGTTTGATCGTGTACACTTTGCCCTCTTCACTTACTTCATACGAATCAGCAAGTACCGGCTGTGGCTCAAAATTCCCATCCATCGCAAACAGCGGCTCAAAAATATGGTACCCAATTTGGGCAGTAATATTAGAGTTTGCGATTTGAGCATCTAACGAAGGCGGATTCGCTGAAACCGCAATATGAAGCGCCTCTTTTTTACCAGACGCTGCATCCTTGCTGCCATCGGTTTTTTCCCCACCAGAGCCTCCGCATCCGGCTAATAATACAAGCATACAAAATGGTGCGATTAAATATTTCAAAACTGACTTTCTCAACACTAACATCTCCTCTGATTTTTCATTTATTCTTAGTAAAGCCATTTAAACTATTTGTTGATTACAAAAAAACTCCGACTGAAACATAGTATATTAATTCACAAGGGAATCTACACTTCTGAGTGCGTAGAGTTGCACACGAAAAAAGCATCCCGAATCCACAGCATGCTTTCTCATCTATTCTCACTCAACAGTTAGTGGACGAAGCTCTTCAAAAAAGACGCCAGCTTCGAGCACATCAAAAAAGCCAGAATTCTCGGAACGCCATAAAAAAGCCTTTAGAAAAACTAGGCACAAAGATCCCCGAGAACAGCGGTTTATTTATCGGATAGAATAGGATGAGAAAATAATTCTTTACCTGCTGACTTAGAGCACGCTAAGATTTTAGTACTTGTTCAGTAATAACGAATCGTTTGATTGAAATCAACGTTTAAGATCATTTCCCCACCCCATTCCACCCTGGTTTTATCATCGTTTTCTAATTAAAGTAAAACGCTTTCGACTACCCAAAAGATTAGCATTCATGCTCAGTAGTTGTCAAGGAGATTCTTAATAGTCAAACTCCTAAAATAATAAAAGAATAGACTTTTGTCCTAATATAGAGTTAGGATTACCGCCCCATACTTTTCGGAATAAAATGCGTATGAACAACAAAAGCTAATTTCCCGATAAGTAAAAATAGTCAAATTAAAAAAAAATATGAATAGAATTGACATGATTTCTGAGAAAAAACTTACTAATGGTAATTAACTGCAAATGCTAAAGAGCCCCACATCCAAAAATTATGTACGATTCTTTGGCAACTGCCTAGAAGAAAGAATATACTGTAAGCAATCTCTACTTTTATCCAACTGATGTAACCTCTAATTTGTTGTACAATATACAAAAGGAGGTTTTTACTATGGAATCAATCACTTATTCCAATTTTAGAAAAGACCTAACAACCTATATAAAAAAAGTAAATGATGAAGCCTCTGGACCAATAATTGTTACTTCTGATAACGCAGAAGATGCCATCGTTGTTATGTCGAAAAGAGATTATGATTCGATGCAAGAAACCATGAGAGTTCTGTCTAACTCTTACTTAATGAAAAAAGTCAGGAAAGGCGACGAGCAGTTCGAGAGCTTGAACTTCAAAACGCATGAACTGATCGAAATAGATTAAGCGACACTAAGAAAGGCTTCACAAACTCACTCAGCTTTGGAGCACTAAGACTAAAATTGGGATAAACTGCCAAGAAACACAGCGATCGTAGGAGCTGATGTTGATTGGTACCTACTTGGTGCTCCTCAAGTTTCTCCCAATTTTCGCTTAGTGCCGACAAAGTTAGCTCCTTAATGCGGTAGTGAATTTTCTGCAAAAATTCACTTTATTCTCGTACACATACCATTCCACTAAGCGGTTCAAACCTGATACGCGTTATAGCTTGATTATCTGGTAAACCAGCTTTTTTGAACTGTGAAAAGTGGAACTGGCAAGTTAGCTCCTTAATGCGGTAGTGAATTTTCTGCAAAAATTCACTTTATTCTCGTACACATACCATTCCACTAAGCGGTTCGAACCTGATACGCGTTATAGCTTGATTATCTGATAAACCAGCTTTTTTGAACTGTGAAAAGTGGAACTGGCAAGTTAGCTCCTTAATGCGGTAGTGAATTTTCTGCAAAAATTCTCTTTATTCTCGTACACATACCATTCCACTAAGCGATTCAAACCTGATACGCCTTATAGCTTGATTATCTGATAAACCAGCTTTTTTGAACTGTGAAAAGTGGAACTGGCAAGCTAGTTTGTGAAGCCGGACACCCTTAATATTATTGTTACAACTATTTCAATTACGAAAAACTTATACTTTCTAAAAAATAAAAAAACATATTCAGCGTCCTAATTAAGCTAAATCTAGGACACTGCATATGCTTATTTTCATTGAGCATTTTCGTTCCTCAGATCAAATTCGCCAAGCTGTTAATCGATTATTTCAACCTTTACAACATCAGAAACAATCGCCGGATAAACTTCCCGAATAGGACCTTTATACATCACTCTTACATAACTCCCATTTGGAACATCGGTAGTTACGTCATCTAGCCTATACCAATAGTAGCTTGGATTTTGTAATTCATCTGTTAATTGGCTGGTTAATAATGGCTTGTGGTAGTTTTCTACCTCTGCAGGGTCTTGAATTTTTTCACGTTGATCAAGGTAGCCCTCCCAATAATAGCCCTCTAAAATGCTGCCAGCTTCAGTCAATATCGAGCTGCTTGTGGTGGATCGATTCGCTTCAGTGCTTGTTGAAGACGTTCTACTTGAACGACTTATATCATCTGGAGAGGCAGAATGAATTGTCCTGTAACTTATACCAACGAACACAAGTAAAACTAAAACAACCACTCCTAGCAGCAATCCTGCCATTTTTTTCATCATATCCCCTCACACTTTTGTCCTAAACAATTTGTATCCACGATTCAGAACAATTATATCATTTTTTAAGATATTCCCCCCTTTAGCTCCTTCAACTATGCTATAACTAGAGATAAGCAACTGAAAGGAGCTTGAACCTTGTCTAATAACGCAAACAATACACCTAATGAACCTTACAGCTCCAAATCGATCAAGTACCGCTTTGGCTTTATCGGCTGCTTCCTATATAACCGCTTCAAAGATAAAAGCCAGTTCCAAAGTCGCGGTAAGATTTTTCTCTTATTTGCTAGTAGTTTTTTCTTGGTCTTTTTTCTATTTTTTAATGTATTGAATTTTCTTATGCCGATAAGCCATTTTCTCTTTGTGACGCTGCTTATTTTGCTTTTATGTATGTTGTATGGCTTTTGGGCTTCGATTTATTTTACTAAAGAGTCGTAACACGCCCAAATTTGGTTTAACCAGCTTGTTAATTTTTCTACAACTAAAATAAGCAGGAACTTAAAAATCAGCTCCTGCTTATCACACGTATAGGTATTTATAACGATAGCGGCCATTTTACAGCGTATTAACCCTATCGAATGTTAGATAGCGCGGTTAACTCTTTCAATTTATCTGCTTGATGCTTTGGCAGATCCATTCCATCTTTTCTAATTGCATTGGAAATAGCGATATTCATCCGACTCAAAATTAAGGGAACGGCTGCACCATCTCTTTCCAACTCATCCTTGTAGTCACCTAACACCTTTTGCAGCGATTCGCTCTTTGGATCATTAGTTAACTCATTCAATACATCGGTAATAATAATGATTGCTTGATCTCTTCGTTCTTTTCCACCAGAAAACCATTTCAACTTGTTCAAACTATTCCACTCCTTAAACTGCTAGTAATTATTTAAACTGGTTTCGTTCTATTTTAGAGCGTATACCATTTGCGCTTTTATTTCCCCTAAATTGTTCACGAGCGTCTTTAACATAACGCATGTTATGATTATACAACTAAAAACATCTTGAAACGACCGAGAATCCTTCCCGAACTGATTTTATTGACTCTTCGGAAGCTGTTGGACGAAATGTTTTAAAAGCTATTATACAATCGGTGAGCAGGTTGAAACTCAAAAAGATACTATCAAGCGTTTACGAACTCCTCCATTCAAAGGATACCTGTTATACTGAGAGTATACATCTAGGAGGGATTTACATGTCCAAACAAACCGAGCAAAAATGGTACCTAAAGAAACGATTCTATATTCCACTGTCCATCCTTTTAGGTCTCATCGGCTTTAGTCCGATGTTTAGTTCGCTGCTGGGCGTGAAGCATGATGACGAGTTCAATCCTGACTTTTATACAGACAAAGATGCTCCGATGTTTAAGAAGAAAGATTCTGACTAAAAAATACAGCAACCATTCTCTCTATTGCCAGAGGAATGGTTGCTGTTTCTTTATCTACTGATTTTGGCACTATCACTGTTGGCAAACTGTATCACTTCGGCTTCAGTGTATTGGTTGCAGTCACCGTTTACGAAATGCTTCAAGACCGAAGCAGCTGTGGCAAATTCAATTGTTTCCTGTGCTGCTTTTCCCGACAGTAATCCATGTAATACGCCACCTGTAAAGGCATCACCGCCACCGATTCGATCGACAATCGGGTCAATCCCATAGTTTTTTGAAGTATAGCATTGCCCCTCAAACCAAAGAGTCCCCTGCAATTCGTTTACACTAGTGGAATGAATCTTGCGATTGGTAGAAAAGAATACGTCAATAGTAGGGAAAAGCTGCTGCATCGCTTGATAATAATGAGCGACTTCGGCATCTACTTCTTTAATTCCCAACAAATAGATCGCATCCAGCCGTCCTGCTGAGCAATAGTCGACATAGGGCAAAGCTTGTTGTAAGAATTCACCCGCATCTTCTTGGCTCCACAGCGTTTGGCGATAGTTGCAGTCAAAGCTTACCTTACAGCCTGCCGCTTTAGCCGCTTGCATTAATTGAAGGGTCAATTGCCGCCAATTCCCAGAAAGTGCCGGGGTAATACCAGAGACATGAAAAACATCAATTCCTGCAAATAGCTCCTTTAGATCCCATTCCAACTCATCCATTAATGCAAAGACCGAGCCTTGACGATCATAAACGACCTTCGTCGCCTTTTGACCGATCCCTTGTTCCACATAATACGTGCCTAATCGACCAGTCCCACTTAGTAAGAAATCGATTGAAACACCATAGCTTCTTAGATGATTTTTCACGGCTTGTCCAAAGGCATTATCTGCTACTTTGCTAGCATAGCTGACTTGATGTCCGTAATTAGCTAACGAGATTGCCACATTGGCTTCACCGCCACCATAATAAACGGCCAACTGGCTGGCTTGATTCAAACGAGTGCCAGCCTCGGCTGTTAAGCGCATCATTATTTCACCAAGACATACGATCTTAGCCATTGTTTGATCCTCGAATTTCTGCTAGTTTAGCAGCGTATTGTTCAGCAATCTTCGTCACTTCGGCAAAGTTCCCGGCCGCTGCTGGCGCCAATAAATTGCCTCCTACACCCACAGCAACGACTCCGGCTTTAAACCACGTGTCCATATTTTCCAGACTAACACCGCCAGTTGGCATCAGGTTAATGTGGGGTAGCGGCGCTTTTACCGCTGATACGATACTTGGTCCAAAGGCACTACCTGGAAACAACTTGATGATATCTACGCCACTTTTCAGCGCTTTTTGCATTTCAGTAATTGTCATACAGCCAGGCAAATAAGGAATTTGGTACAGGTTGCATAGCTCCGCTGTTTCAGCATCGAAGCTAGGACTGACGACAAATTCAGCCCCCGCCATAATTGCTAAACGAGCAGTTACTACATCCAACACGGTTCCAGCACCTATGACGACTGCTTGTCCTTGATAGGCTTCGACTAATTCTTGGATCACTACTTGTGCATTTGGGACCGTAAAAGTCACTTCGATCCCTTTTATTCCGCCTTCAATGATGGCATGACTCACCTTGACTGCTTCTGCTTGGTCTTTTCCTCGAACTACTGCAATAACGCCAGCTTGTTCTAAGCGTGACAAAATTTCCATTCGCTTCATTTGATTGTCTCCTGTCTATTAATTCAACACTGCACGTTCCAGCAGAGCCCCAGCTTGATGCTGACCTTCCAGATCTCGCATCCCAGAAAAGGAAAGGACCCGATCCATATTGGTAATAACGACAATAATCATGGTTTCCTTGCCTTGCTTGCGAATATACTCCAAGTCCATTTGAGCAAGCTTGGTTTCAACAGTGACTTTATCGCCTTCTTTAACCAGAACATCAAATCCTTGACCATTTAAGGCAACTGTATCGATTCCCATGTGTACTAGGACTTCTACGCCATTGCTAGTTCTTACACCAATCGCATGTTTAGATGGAAAAACGGTGGTAATAGTTCCGCTGACTGGTGAGAATACGGCACCATCGACTGAATTAATCGCGAAACCTTCACCCATCATTTTAGTTGAAAATACTTCATCAGGCACATCTTCTAAAGGAATGTAATCACCTTTAGCTACGGCATGTAAATCGACTTCATTGGTTAACTCGACTTCTTCATCCTCTTGCTTTGGCACCAACATGTAGGTGATTACAAAAGATGAAACTAATGCGATGAGGATACCCAATACCGCAAAGATAAAGTATTCACCAATATAGGCTGGCAAGCTGAAAATACTGGATAAGATATAGCCGTAAATTCTTACGCCGAAGAAGCTGATGAAGGCAGATGCTACTGAGCTTCCGATGGTTGCGGCGATAAAAGCTTTTTTATATTTAGACAAAATCCCGAATAGGGCTGGTTCAGTGATACCTAAAATACCCGAAACCGCTGAAGATAGAACAATTGATTTTTCTTCTTTTGTTTTTACTTTCGTGTATATTGCGGCTGTTGCTCCAGTGATGGCCATATTTGCCATGAACATCATTGGCATCAACATGTCATAGCCTTGGTTAGCAAAGTTCTGCAACGCAATAGGTGTCATCGCATGGTGCAAGCCTGTAAAGATTGCAATTGGACGAATTGCTCCTACTACTACACCAGCTAAAACTGGCGAAATAGTGAACAAGCCCGCAACACCTGCAGCTAATAAGTTCCCTAAGTGAATACTGATTGGCCCAATGATTGTTAAGGTTACCAAGCCGGCAACAAACAATGAAATCGTCGGTGTAAATACGGTTCGTAAGACTTGCGGCAACACTTTATCTACCCAACGATAGATGTAGCTCAAAGCTAAAACGGCAAAGATGATGGGAATCACTGTTCCAGCATAGTTAAAGACCGGCACGGGTACTAAGCCAAACAGCCGAAAAGCAGAGATACTTCCTTCAGCAACCGCATTGGTCATCGTTGGAAATTGTAAGGTTGCAGCAATCGCAATCGCTAGATATTGATTGGTTTTAAAGATTCTAGCAGCCGATGCGGCAACAAAAAATGGCAAGAAAGTAAATACGCCACTAGCAATCATATCAATCACTAAGTAAGTATCTGTCTGGTTGGAGATGACATTTAAAGCAACGAGTCCTGCCATCAATCCCTTGATCATACCGGCTCCGGCAATCGCAGGAACAATCGGACCAAATACGCCAGATACAGTATCCATGAATAAGGAAACAGCGCCTTTTTTCTCGGTATTTTCTTGCTGGTTGTTTTCATCCAAGCCTAACTGCTTCGCTAATGGTGCAAAGTAATCAGCCACATCTGTTCCAATAACTACTTGTAATTGATCACTTTGATATTTGGTGCCCACGACTTTTGGAATTTTATCCAGTGCAGCGTAGTCGACTTTTTTCTCGTCTTTTAAGTTAAAGCGTAAACGGGTCATACAGTGCCATGCGTTGTTAATGTTCTCAGCACCGCCGACGTCTTGAATAATCTGTTTTGCTATGTCTTCATGTTTCATTGGTATAGCCCTCCTTAGTTCTGACGAAAACTGGATTTTTCCAGATCAATGACCGGTCAGTTTAACCTGAAATTCGTGTTTCCGTTTTCACCCACATCTTAGCATGGTATCTCAAACTTGTAAAACCAGTCCTTTATCATTTTTTTTAATTAAAAATAGCTTTATACCAACGTTTGTTTAACAAATACCCAAAAATTGGACTGGTTTTATGCTTAATACCGTCTATTTTTCAGACCAAATTGACAGCGCTTAGTTATCCGTGTTTCAATGAGTGTGGAAATGATTCGCATTAAGTAAATTGGAGTGGATAAAAATGACACCAACGATTATTACCGATATAAAAAGTTTTGCGATCAAACCTGATCGTCATAATCTATTAGTAGTCAAAGTAGAAACCGACAAAGGTGTGTCTGGTCTAGGCTGCGGGACTTTTCAGTTTCGCCCCTTAGCTGTGCAAACGGTTGTGGAAGAATATTTGAAGCCTTTGTTAATTGGAAGGGATGCTAATCAAATTGAAGATATCTGGCAAGTAATGAATGTCAATTCTTACTGGCGCAACGGACCGATCACTAATAACGCAATTTCCGGTGTGGACATGGCTTTATGGGATATCAAGGGCAAGCTAGCTGATATGCCATTGTACCAGCTATTAGGCGGAAAAGCCCGCACCGCAATCCCTGCATATACTCATGCTGTGGCGGATAATTTGGATGATCTTTACAGTGAAATTGATAAATTCTTGGCAGAAGGCTATCGCTATATTCGTTGCCAACTAGGTTTTTATGGTGGAAATCCAGAAAATCTGCAAACACCGGATCAACCAATTAAGGGTTCATACTTCGATCAACAAGAATATATGCAAACAACCTTAAAAATGTTTGAAGCCGTCAAAGAAAAATACGGCAGTCAATTCCAAATGCTGCATGACGTGCATGAACGACTGCACCCAAACCAAGCGATCCAGTTTGCCAAAGCAACGGAGCCTTACAATCTATTCTTTTTAGAAGACATATTACCACCAAATCAAAACGAGTGGTTAGCTCAGTTGCGTAGCCAATCAGCAACACCAATCGCTACTGGCGAGCTGTTCAATAACCCGATGGAGTGGAAAGAATTGGTGCGTAACCGTCAAATCGACTTTATGCGGGCCCATGTTTCCCAAATCGGCGGGATTACACCCGCATTGAAATTAGCCCATTTCTGTGAAGCAATGGGTGTGCGAATTGCTTGGCATACTCCATCCGACATTAGTCCGGTTGGGCTTGCGGTGAACACTCATTTGAACATTCACTTGCATAATGCGGCGATTCAGGAAAATATCGATATTCCCGAAAATACCTGCAACTTGTTTGAGAATATCCCAACACCTGAGAAGGGCTTCTTCTACCCAATCGAACAAAGTGGGATCGGTGTTACCTTCAACGAAGAACTAGCAGCACAGCATCC
Source organism: Enterococcus sp. AZ109 (assembly GCF_051714625.1). NCBI lineage: Bacteria > Bacillati > Bacillota > Bacilli > Lactobacillales > Enterococcaceae > Enterococcus > Enterococcus sp. AZ109. The sequence continues at coordinate 1,737,971 of NZ_JBIOSF010000001.1, forward strand.
AGTGGTTTACCGTCCCCACGAGTGGACCCAAAGCCGCACACCAGATGGCACGATTGTGACACCCTAAAACAAATAAAAGCAGAGCTAAAATCGAAACCTGATTTCAGCTCTGCTTTTTTAATCAATTCTTGAACGGTGAATCTCTCGGTCAAACGGTCGAATATAGGTTACTGAGTAATCAATTGCAATAATACTGCTGTATTCGTAAACTTGACCATCTTCTAAAATGGCACGGTTGGTAATTTGCATCGCCGGTGTTCCTCGTTTACACAATAAAAGCTTGGACTGTTCCGTGTTAGTAGTAATCGGATCGTAGCTAGTAATGTAGTGGGAAATGCGATAACCTTTTTGTTCCACATAATTTTGAATCGAATGTTCCACCACATCTTGCGAAAAATCAGGAAACATCGATACCGGCAGCTTGGAGATCTCCAGCTGTTCAATCTTATAATTTACAATTCGAATCCGTTCAAAGGTCCAGATTTCGTCCTGATCTTCCAGTTGAAAAATCTTCTGCTCCTCCAGAGTAGCCTGCGCTTTTTTCAAGCTGATCATCTTAGAATCAATCCGATCATACGGTGTTCGGGTTAGAGAGTTGAAGATCAGCGGATTCTTGACCCATTTCTCGTGGACAAAGATACCTGATCCTTGCACCACCCGAACAATCCCGATTTCTTCTAAATTCTTCACCGCCTGCTGAATAGTAAAACGAGAAACCCCATAGATACGGGCCAATTCCCGTTGGTTCGGCAGCTTACCGTTTTTAAATTCTTCTTGGTATATTTTACTTAATAAGTCTTGCACGATGAATTCACGTTTTTTCACAATGAGCCCCTTTTGCGCTTTTAAATTAGCTCTTTTCCTTTTGGCTGCAGACCCTGCCATTCCTCTTCTTCGAAAAAATCACCGATTCCAGAAGCGGCAAAGGGATTGTCAATTCTAGGAATCAGCCTAATCGTTCCATCTTTAGAATATTCAACAATATACTCTTTATTTGGCTCAGGATTCTGGTTATCCTTTGTTGGGAGAGTAATAACCACAGCGTTCCCTTGCCGTCTTGTCTTAGCAGTTAACACACTAAATCACCTTTTCATCTATATCTTAGCATAAGTTCAACTAGCTTATTACACCTTCTTCATTCAGTCAACCTACAAAAAATTCTAGCAGTATGTGGCTGATGATTAGGTAGGCCGTAAAGAACAGAAATACTGACACGATCGGAAGCTGAATTTTTATAAACAAGCTTAAAAACAGCACTAGTAATGATACACCTGCCACAAAAACCAAATTTTCCCGAAGAATTTGTTATGAGAAGCCAAAAATCCCACCTTTCGCTCCTTGCAAAAATGATGAGTGAAATCGTTCCAGGATACTCGTGGCGTGAGCATCGATAGCCTTTCGAAAAAACCCGTGATCCAAAATCCTATGAAAAACATCTGCCACTGAATCATCTTTCTTACCTCACGGGTAGTAAGCTTTTTAGCAACGAGTTAAAAACTATTGCTTAAACAGCTTGGAAACATTACTAAAAATCAACACAAACAAGGTAGTCGGAACAATCAGCCAACTGATACAATTTTCAGGTATGATTCCAATGCTTAGCAAAAGCACCACCAGATCTATAAACAATAAATAAAGCCCTACTAATTTACCAATATTTCTGCCATTTACTTTGGCTCGATTTGCTTCACCCATGGTATTATAACCAGCAATCAGCATCAGCCACTTTCCGCGAATCAATTGGATGCCTATGATTGGCATTGCAATTATCATGAAACAGATAACTAAATAATCAATTGTTGTCATCACTGATCCCTCCTTAGTCACTTTAATTTTACCACGAGATCACCATCCAAAAAAAGCCAAAATCTCCGAAGAAATTTTGGCTTCTAACTAGTTCTATTTCACAAATTCTGCTAACTGCTCTAACATCTTCTCAGTCGTCAGACCAAATTCCGCTTGCAAGAATTCAGGTGTTCCTACTTGTCCGAAGCGGTTATCGACTCCGATGCGTTTCAACGGAACTGCGATGCCATTATCAGCAATCACTTCAGCAACCGCACTGCCTAAGCCGCCAGTTGTTGAATGGTTTTCGATCGTGATAACCCCTTTTTTGTCTGCTAGGTGTTTGATCAATAGTTCTTTGTCCAACGGTTTAATGGTGAACATATCGATCACATCACAGCTGATCCCTTTTTCGGCTAACGCTTCAGCTACTTCAAGTGCTTCTGAAACCAGTTGACCAGCTGCTACGATCAAGTAATCACTGCCTTCTTTTAGCAAATTGCCTTTGCCAATTTCAAAGGTTGAACCTGCTGCGTAGACATTGCGTACGCCTTTACGATTTCCACGAACATAATGGACGCCTTCCATTTCGCTGAAGGCTTTGATGATCCAGTCCATTTGCACTTCATCGGCTGCATCACAGATCACCACATCTGGAATCGAGCGTAATAATGCCACATCTTCCCACGTCGTATGAGTACCACCATTGTGTCCCGCCGCAAAGCCTGGGTCAGACCCAAAAATGTTGATGGTATTTTTAGAATAAGCACCTGACAAGTAGACTTGATCCAGCACCCGTCTTGTCGCAAACGGACCAAACGTATGGATAAATGGTGTATAGCCAGTTAAGTTCAAACCAGCAGCTACGCCGACCATGTTGGCTTCGGCAATTCCTACATTAATGAAACGATCCGGATTGCTTTTGCCGATGTCAGTCCATTTGCTGGCACCGCCTAAATCGGCTTCTAAAGCGACCACTTTCTCATTTTCTGCCATGACTTCTTTTAACGCATCAACAACGGTCGCGCGTAGTTCTTTACCTACTTCTTTATTCTCGGCAAGTGTAAACATCTAGGCACGCTCCTTTGCTTTTAGTTCTTTTAAGGCTTCATCGGTGGCAGTCTGAACGGCTTCACTGTCAAATTTCACTGAATGATTGGCCGCCATCTCTTCAAAGAATTTAACCCCTTGACCTTTGATGGTGTCTAATACGATACATACCGCTTGATCGGTAACAGCTTTACATTGATCAATTGCTTCGTCAATTGCCGCTAGATCGTTCCCTTTAACTTTCGTTGTATGGAAGCCAAAAGCCCGCATCTTCTCAGAAATATCAAAAGGATTCAGAATATCTTGAGTGGTGCCGTCTAATTGCTTTTTATTTTCATCAATAATTACGATACAGTTACTTAGCTTGTAGTGAGCCAAATACTGGAAGGCTTCCCAGCATTGACCTTCATTTAATTCGCCATCGCCGACAACTAAGTAAACATAGCTGTCTTTGTTTTGCATTTTTAACCCAGTAGCAATTCCAGCAGCCACAGAAGTTCCTTGACCTAATGAGCCAGTCGTTGCATCAACCCCAGGCGTCTTTGTACGGTCTGGGTGAGAAGGCAAGCGTGTGCCGCCTTCATTTAGCGTTCCCAACCATTCTTTATCAAAGAAACCGACTGCTGCTAAAGCACTGTACCACGCAGGACCCGCATGACCTTTAGATAAGACTAAGCGATCACGATCCTCCCACTCTGGATTCTTTGGATCATACTTCAGTTGTTTTCCATATAAAACTGCCAGTAAATCAGCAATCGACAGGGAGCCGCCGATGTGCCCGGAGCCGACTTTTCGAATCGCTTCAATACTGTCGATCCGGATTTCAGCTGCTAGTGCTTCTAACTTGGCAAGCATGTTTTTTTCCATCAGGTATTTGTCCTCCAATTATTCAGAAACTGCTTTTGATTTTTTGTTTTTTCCAGCAACGGTTAAACCGATCAATACGATTAGCACAGCTAGGATGCCGGCAATTGCGGCAATTTGTCCGCCGACGTTTGCTAAGTTTCCTAAGAACAAACCAGTCACACCGTAGTCTGTATCAGAGAAGGTCGAACCTTGGAAGCCAAGATCACCCATAACTGGCATTAATAGAATTGGCATAAAGCTGATGATAACGCCATGAACGAATGAACCCACCAGTGCGCCTCGCAGGCCACCTGTCGCATTACCGTAAACACCAGCAGTGGCGCCACAGAAGAAGTGAGGAACTACCCCTGGAATAATTACAGTTGTTCCAGCAAATACCATGATTACTAAGCTGACAATGCCGCCAACAAAGCTAGTCAAGAAACCGATCAATACAGCATTTGGTGCATATGGGAAAACAATCGGGCAATCCAATGCTGGAATAGAATTTGGTACCAATTTTTCTGAGATTCCTTTGAAGGCTGGCACGATTTCTGCCAAGATCAAACGAACACCGGCTAAGATGACAAAGACACCAGCGGCAAATGAACCTGCTTGTTGCAAGGAGTAAATGATATAGTTAGTGCCGCCGCTTAAGTTTTCAGTAACAAATGCGCTTCCAGCGAACAATGCAACGATCACGTAAACGATTGCCATTGTAATTGTGATACTTACAGTTGAATCACGTAGGAATGACAACCCTTTCGGAAAGTTGATGTCTTCCGTTGATTTTTCTTTATCGCCGACATATTTTCCGATCAAACCGCTTAGGGCATACCCGAAGTTTCCAGTGTGTCCTAGGGCAACAGTGTCGTTTTTAGTAATTTGACGGGTAAATGGTTGGGCAATTGCTGGGAAAATCGTATTGGCTAATCCCAGTGCTAGACCACCGAAGAAGACTAACGGAACGGAACCCATGCCAGTTACACTCAAGATAACTGCGATCATACAAGCCATGTATAAGGTTGCGTGTCCAGTTAAGTAAATATATTTGAAACGTGTGATGCGGGCAATCAAAATGTTAAACGCCATACCAACCAACATAATAAGTGCGGTAAATGTGCCAAATTCGGTTAGCGCTAAAGCAACGATTGCTTCATTATTCGGGACAACCCCTTGCATGTTGAAAGCCGCTTGGAACATTTCCCCAAATGGTGCCAATGAGTTTTCAACAACGCCGGCTCCGGCAGTTACGACTAGGAAGCCGACAAAGGTCTTGATCCCGCCTTTAACAGTGGATGCTAAGTCTTTTTTCTGCAGTACATTTCCTAAAATAGCGATTAATGCTACCAGCAATGCCGGTGTACTAGCGATATCGACTAATAAATCTAAAATTCCATTCATTTTTTTATTTCCTCCTTGTTCGATTGTAAATCTTTTTTTCGCTCTGTTTGCCCTCTCCTACACTAGGAAAGGGCGATTCACTGGTCTACAGCAAGCCTTTTGCTACACAAACGGCTTGAACTTTTTCTTTTAATTCGTCCATGTCAATGATGCTTTCTAAGACAACTACTTCACCTAAATGCTGCGCGCTGTCAGCTAAGTCACTAGCGACAAAGAACACGTCTGCTAAATCTGGTGATGCGCTTCCTAAGTCAAAGTGAGCAACCTCTACTCCTTCTACCCCTAGGTCTTTCAATACTGAATTGATGTTCATTTCTACCATAAAGCTTGATCCTAAACCGGACCCACAAACTGCTGCAAATTTCATTATTCGTTCTCTCCTTTGGCCAAAATGGCTAAAATTTCGTCTTTGGTTGTCGCATTTAATAAGGCTTCTAAGTTTTCTTTATTGGATAATAATTTCGTTAAGCTGGATAACGCACGCAAATGGGCTTCATTATCGACAGCAGCTAGACAGACAAACAATTGGATGGCATGCTTTTCATCATCCACCAGTAAGACCGGTGTTTGTACTTTCAATAGCGACATGCCTAACTCGTTCACGCCATCTTCAGGACGAGCATGAGGTAGAGCAATCCCTTTTCCAATATGGATAAAAGGGCCATATTGTTTTACCTTATCGATCATTGCGTCGATATATTGGTCTTCGATTTTCCCTTCAGTAAGCAATGGCTGGGCAGTAACACGAATAGCTTCTTCCCACGCTAGTGGCTGGTCACTGATTTGGATCATCTCTGGGGTAATTAATTCAGTTAACATTGGGCGACGGTCCTCCTTTTTCTCAATCAATCGATTCATCTTTTTGTTCAAGGTTTGATACAGCTTCTCTTTGGTAACGCCTTTTTTAATGGTGATATACGGCAATAGCGCATCAACAATCTCCTTGGCACTAGGCAGTGAAAAGCCGGGAATCAATAATTCCTGCTGAACTCGATTAATCAATTGGTTCTTTTCTAATTGCGACATTAGTGGTTTGACAACGTAAACACGTTTGGTTGATTCAACATTGATCGTTGAAAAAATGACATCGTAGCCTTCTTCAGAGATACTTTGCAACTGGTCAACTGAATTAGCTTCTTCAAAATGGATCGTTGGAAAGATTTTTTTCAGCTCGGTTTGTAAAATCAACGAAGAACTGATCCCATTCGGGCAAACAATCAAGGCCCGTATTTCTTCTCGCACCGCTTCTTCCTTTTGCCGAGCTACTTCCCCTCCGAATAAGATGGAAAAGAAGCCCACCTCTTCATCGGGAATTCCCTTGCCAGCTAGTTTTTCTAACGGCAGTAGGGCTTCCTTAGTAAAACGATAAATTTCAGCGTATTCCATTTGAATATTGTCGATTAACACATTCGGCAGATAAAAGCCGTTTTTTATCCGAAAATAGGCGGGAACTAAATGATAAAATAAATTCATCAGCAACTCACGAAAATTGGAAAATTCAATCGCCGACAACCCTTCCATTCGATGGATTATCTCCGCTGAACAGCTTAACAACTGATCCAATTGAATATCTTGGATCTCCCCTTGAACCACTGTCATCAAGATGATGGTTAAATAGGCGATTTCAATTGGCTGGTCAGCCGTGAAAAACTGGCGATAAATAGCTGCCCCCGCTTGGTAAGCGGTAAGCGTTTGGATTAACCTGTGATCTTCAAGGTGTACCAACGGATGATTGACGATTCGATCAGCACTAAAGGCTAAAAAGAGGGAAACTTCATCAATCCGGCTGGGAACAATTTCCAATCCCGTTTTTTTGGTCTGCTCTTGAATGGTATCCCGCCAAGTGGCATAAAGTGCCAAGTCTTGTTGGTTAACCCAATGCAGCAAACCATATTTTCCGGTATTGCTTTGTAGAAGCTGTGCCACTAGATTTTTAGCTAAGCGACGAACAGTCTCTTCTTCTCCTTCAATCAGGAAACCTGTTTTTCGAGTGTACTCTAACCGAATGTCGTAACTTGCTAACACACTGCGCAACTTTTTAATGTCGGCAATCGCGGTCCCCTTCGAAATCTCTAGAAAATCTTGAAAGTGAAATAACGACAACTCCTCGACTTGGGAATAGCTAAGCAGGTAAATCAAGGCGCGGCGTTCTTCTTCCGAATAAACGACCTCATCTTCCTTGGTTAGCAAAAGAGCCCATTGTTTAGCCGAAACCTTTGGAATATAAAAAACTCCGGCTGGTTTGTCGCGTTTTGAGCTGTGTGTCTGCAATTCCCCTAATTGCTGCTGGACTTCCTTGGCAGACAGGCCTGTCTGAGTTTGCGCTTGGTCCAAAGTAATCAAGCAATCAGGTGTTCGGGATAGGAGATAACTTAATTTGTAATTCATCTCCTCACCTCCTGTCATAAGTATAGAATGAAAACGATTCATTTACGATGAACGTTCAGTACAAATTACTTTACAAAAATTGATTTCATTGTACCGAACCTCGAAAACACCTTTTAAAACCACAAAAAAAGAACAAACACACGGTCTGCTCTTAACTGTCGTAAAAGCTTAAAATGATCCTTTCATCATTACTATAGCAGTCACAACTCAATATTTCCAATTCGATTTTTCGTTCAAGGACATCTATAAAAATAACCCTGGTTATCATTTTACTGTTTTTATTTGTAGGAACAGTATGGATAGTTACGACCTGTTTCACAGTGTAACAAGCCTAGCTTATAGCAATTCTTTCTTAAAGAAGACATTATCAACCGCCATTATCTGATAATCCTCCGGCATGTCAGCTGCTGTACATTCTACGAAGCCATGCTTTTTATAAAATTTCTGCGCCGCTATGAAGGTATCGACTGTCCCTAGGTAAAGATTTTTGTCCTGTCTGGCTGTGCAATAAGCAATCAACGTATCTAATAATTGCTTACCCACTTGCTTTTCTCCTCTGAAAGCTGGAGCGGCGAACATCTTTTTAATCGCACCGTTGCCATCCTTCAGTTTAACTAAAGCAATCGTTCCTACCACCTGGTCATCAGACAGTGCGATCCAAAAATTGCCGCCGTTTTCTATGTATTCCTCTTCGATCCGCAGCAAATCCGGCTGATCTTCTAAGGTGATGTTGATGGCAAATTCCTTTTGAATTGAGGTAATCAGCTCAATTACCTTTGATTCATACCGCTTCTCAAATGGTTTGATTGTTACTTCTGACATAGTAATCCTCTCCTTTAATGCTTAATATAGCACGAATCAGCGGTTTCATTTCCGGACAAAGAGGCCCACTTCCCTCTCTATCAAAATGATAGGTACTTCTATATAATCTAGAATAAAAGGGGGCTTTATAATGAAAAAAGTATTGATTGGGTTTGCTTTATTGTTGGCTTTAGCTGGGTGCAATCGTCAAGAAAATGCTGAGCAAACAACCAGCAAATCAACCGAAGCAACGAGCGAAGGAAGGAAGGAGACTTCCACGACTCAAAGTCAACGTATTAGTACATCTGATAATAGTGAGGCTACAACTACTCAGAGCACCGCTAAAACGGAGGAGACAAGCGCTTCATCCTCTGCTGAAAATGAACACGCTCGGAAACTGGCCGAATACAACAATCTTCCTGAGCAAGTAAAAGTGTTTCTAGCTACTACCACAGTGGATGATCGCGCAAAGTACGATCTTGATCCCGAAGTGAAACCTCCAACTTTTATAGATTATATCCAATACAATTTCGATGGGGATTATTTGATTGTTAACCTAACATCTGGGATAGGAATCGGTCATCCGGTGTATTTGCTGGATTATGATGATGAGTTCATTTATCCTGTAGACGGTTTTGCTATCGTCGATCAATCGGCCGAAGCAGTCTATGAAGCTGCACCCGTCGATCCTACACCTGTTTCTAAAATCGACCTATTGGACTATTATCAAGCTAATCCTCAATACTTCGATGCTAGTATTGATCAGATACTCCGCTCGGATAATTTCACCTTGCATTCATTTAACGAAAATAAAAATAAAATTAATTAGCCTGCACGACAGCCGAAAAAAGGTTGTAACAGAAGTGTTCAGCTCCGAGAAATAAGCCGAATGAGCTACTTCAGTTACAACAATTATGCGGGTTTCAGTGGCTGTGACGCTTTATGTCACAGCCACTTTCTTACCCATCATAAAATCCTAAAATAATAATCCCCAGCATCACAATCGCAATCACTAAATATTGTTTCCAGTTTAGCTTCTCCTTCAAAAAGATGCGACCTAACAGTACGGAGATAATCGCATAAGAAGAAATCAACGGCGCCGCAATCACCGCCTGCTTGCCGGCAATGGCACCAACATAAAAGAATTGCCCGATGGTTTCAAACAAAGCTGCTAAACCTCGATCTCTTTCTTGAAAGAATTGAATTTTCTCCTTTTTACGGAAATACAGATAGCCGATTAAGAAGAGAGCGACGAATAAGAAGGTCAGCTCATAACTCATGTTGGCCTGATCCTCGGGCATAATCGCTTTGTATTCTAAATAATAGCTGTCTAAAAAGGTGCCCATACCGTCAATGACCATATAAATGATTGGAAAAATGATTGCCAAGGCACCAAAGCGGTATTTTTCTTCGATTTCTACACCCGCTTTTTGCAGTTGGGCGTCTTCGGCCTGTTTTTCCAATATAGATAGAAGCAAAATACCCAATAAGATCAAAAGAACCGCCAGCAGTTGTCCACCATTAATCCGATTACCTAATAAGATAACACCTAAAAGTGCCGTAACCGCTCCTGAGGAATTGGAGATTGGTGATGAAATCGACACCTCGATATACCGCAACCCGAAATAGCCCACCGCCATCGAACCAATATACATAGAAGACACCGGCAAATAACGCACCAAGTTCATCCAGTCATAAGATATCCCTTCAATCAATCCATAATAAATAATGGCGTGCAGTCCCATCACCAACCCAACAATAATGGTCGTCTTCACCGCACTATATCGATCCCGCGGATCATTTCCCTTCTTATAGAATAAATCTGCACTTCCCCATGCAATTACCGTCAGCATGGCATGAACAAACCACATATATGTATGACCCCCTTTTCATTTATCGTGTGTTCAATCCACTTACAGTGTTATGCGGCCTCAAAAGAATCCAGCATCTCCGTGATCAGATCCGCATTTTTATCAAAGAAAGCAGACGGCTCCATAAACATAATCTGTCTCTGTTTCTAAGAAATAGCGGCGAACTTCCACACTTTTACCTTAGTGGAAAAGCAACCACTGGTTCATTTTAGTATCTCTCTATCAATTTTTGCACTCTCTATAAGAGTCCCATAGATTGTGGCTAGTTTCAATTAGTAATTTTGTCTAATCCTCTTTGCAAACCCTCTCTTCAAACCAGTAAACTTTCGGAAAATGACCATAATTTTCAATCATAATTAAATAACTTAGGTTTTCTATTTCTTACTTATTGACATTTGACTACCTAGCCATTAGACTGTAACCTACAATAACTGAATACGAGATGCCTCAATCAATGAGGTAGAGGTCGCGAAACTTATTAAGCCTATGGAGTGAAAGAGCACGAAGAAGTAGGTCTAGGAAGGTTCGCCGAAATGTACGGAAAGCTCTTTTTATTTTCGTATGTTGGGACGCAAGTGAATAACTTGCGGACTGTCTTAGCAGTGATGCTAAGTTGCGCTATGTTTTGTGAGAGGGACATCTTCTTATATTTGCAAGCGGCCTTTGTTTTCTGGCGGCTTTTTTTGTTTAGCTGGAATAACTTCGCAAGAGCAGGCACCCATCTCGTTTATCATAACAAAGGGGAGAAAACTATGAACAAAAGAATTTTTTCAGTTATCGCTTTTCTGGCTTTATTCGTTTCATTTTTAGGTCTGCCGTTAGTATCACATGCAGATGATCGCACGCCAGAAGGAGAGCTTAGAGTCGGCATGGAAGCTGGCTACGCACCTTTTAACTGGACGCAAAAAGACGATCGTAATGGTGCAGTCCAAATCCAAGGAGATCAAGCCTATGCCGGTGGTTACGATGTCCAAATCGCTAAAAAAATCGCCGAGAAAATGGATCGCAAATTAGTCATTGTCAAAACCGAGTGGGACGGCCTATTGCCAGCCTTGCAATCTGGTAAAATCGATGCCGTGATTGCCGGGATGTCACCGACGGAGGAACGCCGGAAAGAAGTAGATTTCTCAGACGAGTATTATGAATCACAATTAGTTATTATTACCCGGAAAGATTCCAAGTATGCAACAGCTACTTCATTAGAAGATTTCGCTGGTGCGAAAATCACTGCTCAGCTGAGCACATTCCACTACAGTGTGATTGACCAAATTCCTGATGTTGAAAAACAACAGGCAATGGACAACTTCCCAGCGATGCGGGTTGCCTTAGAATCAGGTACGATCGATGGGTACGTCGGTGAGCGACCTGAAGGTGTTACTGTTGAATCAGTAAACCCTGACTTGAACATGGTGGAATTCCCAGAAGGTCAAGGCTTCCAAAATAATCCGGAAGACGTTCAAGTATCGGTCGGGATGCGTAAAGGTGATCCTTTATTAGCTGAAGTAAACCAAATCTTAAGTGAAATTCCAGCCGACGAACGGACTGAAATCATGGACCAGGCGATTAAAGATCAGCCGGCCAATGAAGAAGTAGCTACTAACGAAGATGGTTCAGAGGAAAATGTTTTTGTCCGTATTCTAAAACAAAACGGCATGATGTTCTTACGTGGAACAGGTATGACCTTGCTTCTAGCAATCGTAGGTACAACTGTAGGTACAGGTATCGGCTTGTTAATCGGTGTCTTCCGTACCATTCCTGAATCAAAAAACAGCGTCAAACGTGGATTGCAAAAAGTTTTTGGCTGGATTTTAAATGCCTACATTGAAATCTTCCGTGGCACACCAATGATCGTACAATCAGCGGTTATCTACTATGGAATTGCAATGGCTTTTGGGATTGACTTGAACCGTACAGCTGCTGCATTGTTTATTGTTTCCATTAATACAGGTGCTTACATGTCAGAAATCGTCCGTGGGGGAATTTTCGCCGTAGATAAAGGACAATTTGAAGCAGCCCATGCGATTGGGATGACACACGGTCAAACCATGAGTAAAGTTGTCTTACCGCAAGTACTGCGCAATATCTTGCCAGCTACTGGTAATGAATTGGTTATCAATATTAAAGATACTTCTGTTTTGAGTATTATTTCTGTTTCAGAGCTGTTCTTCCAAGGAAAATCAGCCGCTGGAACGAACTACATGTTCTTCCAGACTTACTTCATTATTTGTGTGATTTACTTCGTGCTGACCTTCTCAGCAACACGCCTATTGCGCTTTGTGGAGAAGAAAATGGATGGCCCAGATGCCTATGCACGCTTGGAAGAAACTGACGTAGCCATTGAAGCAGATAAATAAAAAGGGAGGAGTATTTTCATGGATAATATTATTCAAATTGAACACTTGAAAAAAAGCTTTGGCGATCATCTCGTCTTAAAAGATATCAGCATGAATGTCAACAAAGGAGAAGTGGTTACAATCATCGGAGCTTCTGGTTCCGGTAAATCCACTTTCCTGCGTTGCATTAACTTGCTAGAAACACCAACTGGCGGGAAAATCCTTTATAAAGGAGAAAACGTCTTAGAAGATGGCTACAACCTGCCAAAATATCGAACGCACTTAGGCATGGTGTTCCAATCCTTCAACCTGTTTAACAATATGAACGTCCTGCAAAACTGCATGAGCGGACAGATGACCGTCCTAAAACGAAATGAACAAGAAGCCCGCAAAGTGGCTTTGGAAAATCTGGAAAAAGTTGGCATGTCTCGCTTTGTAGATGCCAAACCTGCCCAATTGTCTGGTGGACAAAAGCAACGGGTAGCCATTGCCCGTGCATTATCAATGGACCCAGAAGTGATGCTCTTTGATGAACCAACGTCAGCATTGGACCCTGAAATGGTCGGCGACGTGTTGAGCATCATGAAAAACTTGGCTGAATCTGGCTTAACGATGGTTATAGTAACTCACGAAATGGCCTTCGCTAAAGAAGTTTCTGATCGGGTAATCTTCATGGATCAAGGTTTGATCGCAGAAGAAGGCGCTCCAGAAGACCTCTTCGTTCGACCAAAAGAAGCCCGCACGCAAGAATTCCTACGTCGAGTACTTCATCCAGAACCATAAAACAAGCGAGCTTGATCCTGGCGATCAAGCTCGTTTTTTGATTGGAAACAATTTGTGATAATACTCATCCGCTTTACGGTAGGAAACTACCCACAAAGCCGAGACCAGAAATCGCCCCAGCATCCCTACCGCCGGGTAGATAAACACACCCACAAATAAGATCAAATTGATAATCATGGATAAGCGGCTGCGTTTGTCTCTTTTTAAGACTTTCACTACATGGCTATCTGGATCATTGGCTTGAATAATCTTCTTTGAGAATACCCCAAAGGAAAAACTCCACATACCATATACCACTACATATGCCAATTCCGGCCAAAATTCATTCGGATTGCGCCCTACCCAACTCGTTACTGCAGGACACAAGGTTAACCAAAACAACCAGAAAATATTTGCCCAAATCACACCGTAATTAATTTTCTCCGACATTTGCATCACCCGGTGATGATTCACCCAGATTACTGCAACGAAAACAAAGCTGACTACATAAGCCAACAAGGTGTTAAAAATGCTGGAAAGCGATCCGAGTGTCGGCGGATCGGGAATTTGAATATCTAAAACTAAAACCGTTAAAACAATGGCGACTACCCCATCAGTAAATGCTTCTAACCTTGATTTTGTCATGTTCTCACCTTCAGCTTCAGCATACACGAAATCCTCATTTTCTGCATAATATTAATCTCTGGATCGTCTTGCGTGTCTATAAACTGACAGTTTTTAACAAATAAAGTACAATGTAGTCAAGTATCTGCCGATTTTCGGCGAATTACACTTAAAAAAGGAGGAAATAAGATGCTTTACGAAGAACTGATGTTTGATTCATCGCTCCTTCTACGTTTTAAACTCTTTCATTATTTGATTCAATCCAGTATGCAAATCCTCTCAATCAGCCAATTGTCTGATGAAATGGGTTTGAATTACCAGCAAACCGTAATCGAACTAAATGAAATTGATGAAGAATTAAAAGATATTCATCCTGAACACAACAGTATTATGATGCGTGCCGGAAAAGTGAATTTAGAAAATCTTTCTGCGACCTTAGATGAATATCGGTACCACTTACTCAAAAAAGCAGTTCCTTTTCAGTTTATCTTGTATTTCTTAAATGAAGAAGACCCAACGATTGAAAAATTTAGTGAGAAATATTACGTTAGTCGCTCTACCGTTTCTCGGAAAATTGATCGGTTAAAGCGTTACTTGAAAGGCTTCAATCTACGTTTTACTTATACTGAAGCAGGCATGTCAGGCGATGAACGTCTGATTCGGATTGCTCTGTTTAATATTTTATGGTTAGGAACTCGGGGGTTAGATTTCCCACTGAACGTTGATGAAAAATTGGTTGATAAATCAGTCGAAACCTTCAAATCCTACTTTCCATTGTCTCGTACATATTTTGGCGTGCATGAATTACGCATGTTTGCCGGAATTTCAATGATGCGGATTAATAAACAGCATTATGCTAAATATGATACACGCTACAATTTCTTGATGAAGGACAATCCTTATTACGACTTCACTTCATTGGGTGAATTGGTGAACGTGTCCTTGACTGCAAGGCAGTTAAAGGGAGAATCTGCTTTCATTTATTTCTTGGCTCACTACGCGCCTTTTTACACTATTCGCGAAGACAATAGCTTAAAACAAACGCTGCACGACTTTCAAGCGCGTCCAAATCCCGTGAATAGCTTCGTGACGGAATTCCGTCGTTTTGCTAAGAAAACTTTGTTCCCGGATAAGCCTGAAGTTATGGATGATCCGTTAATCATCGGGAACCTGTTAAACATTACCTTTGCTTATTTTGTTTTCCGTCAGCCGTTTCCAAATATTATGAGCATGGTGATCCGACCTAACGAACACCCCTCCCACGGGGAACACGTCTTGGAGCAAAATATCATGAACTTCATGCACACAGCCGGTGAAAGTGCTGACTATCAATTCATTCGATCCGTGCGAGTTCTTTTGGGAAAATCTTTTAAACACTTACTGATGCCTAGCTTTAATCAATTTCCTTATGCCGAAGATTTGAAAGTTGGAATTGCAATGGAGCATAATGCAATGTTTGTGCGAGAATTGTATCACTTCTTAGATGATTTACGCTTTGTCGAAGCAGAGCCTTACGATGCGTCCTTGAAGGATGGGTATGATCTAATTATCAGCTCTTCTATGTTGCTGAAAAAGGAAAAACCTGATCTGCCAATTCATGTATTGGATCACAATTATAGCGAGAAGGATTTGATTCCTTTGTATTTAATAATGCGCGATATTTACGGAAAGAAAAACCAAGCAAAATTAGATGCTAAGTAATGATTAAGGAAAAAGAGAAAATATATTCAAAGAATTCACTGATTTCCTATTCTTTGATCATAAATCTATCACATTTAGCTTGTATTATATAAGCATACCAACAAACAACCCTAACACTTTTTCATTTTTAACTCCTTGCCTGTCGGCCACCCACCGACAGGCTATTTTTTGCCAGTCCTACTTTTCACAGGTTGCATTGATAGACAGAAATCCAATTGTTCCCCTACGACACCTGGTCTCGTGATGTTTAGTTGGATGGTAGGCGTATGACGATAGGACTCATTTTTCGCGCTCTTCGAAAAATGATTTCCTTTACACGGAGGTAGCTGCCAGTCCTGCTTTTCGCAGTGTCTATAAATAGAAGAGCTCATTAAAAATTACTAACTACCTAATAAACAGTGAAGTTTAGCAGGATGGTAGACGTACGACAATCAAGTCATTTTTTGCGATCTTTGAAAAATGAGTGCCTTAACCGGAGGTAGTTGCCAGTCTAACTTCCTGTAGTTTGTTAGGACAAAAAAGTGCAAAAAGTAACTACCCGAAAGAATTTCTCACTTCTGATTGGAGATAATCTTTCAAGTTTTATACTTTTCCAACACTTCGTTCACAAATCATTCACATCTGCCTTGTATTATGTATTGTATACCAACAAACAACCCTAACACTTTTTCATTTTTAACTCCTTACCTGCCAGCTACCCACTGGCAGGTTTTTTTTGTCAGTTTTACTTTTCACAGTTCTATATCGTGAAATTGCCTCTTATCAAGTTATCTTAGATTTACTAGGGAATGCGTTTAGTAAAATGATAGGCGTACGACGATTACACTTATTTTTCACGGATTTCGAAAAATGAATTCCTTAACTGGAGCTAGCTGCCAGTCCTACTTTTCACAGGTTGTTAAGCCAAAAAGTTATCCAATAATTACTAGCTAAATTAGACTTGGAACGTTTAGCAGGATGGTAGGCGTATGACGATTAGATTCAGTTTTCATGGGCTTGAAAAAATGAGTTCCTTCACTTGGAGCTAGCTGCCAGTCCTACTTTTAGTATCTGCAAATAAATTTACTAACTAAAAATTACTAGCTGTTTAAGTTTTATACTTTTCCAACACTTCATTCACAAATCGTTCACATCTGCCTTGTATTATATATGTATACCAACAAACAAACCTAACACTTTTTCATTTTTAACTCCTTGCCTGTCGGCCACCCACCGATGGGCCTTTTTTTATTTTCCACCATTTCATTTTTCACCTTTTATTTTTTGTGGCTGGATTTTGGCTATGCTGCTTATTTCATTAAAAAGGAGATTATACTCCAATTTTTATAAACGGAGTAATAATCTCAGCAATTAATTCTACTATATCTTTTAAATACTCTGAACTTAAATGCGCATAATTTGCTGTCACTGTTTTGTCTTTAATATCGTGCCCTACATACATACTTAGTTTCTTACTATTACAACCTGCCTCTTCTAAAAAAGTAATTAAAGTATGTCTAAACGCATGTAAAGTAAACTTACCATCCAACAATTCTTCCATCTTACTATTTATAGGTCTATTTTTGTAAAGAGTTTTTCTTCCAACATTATAGAAAATTATTCCATCTGATCCCCTTTTTACATCACATATTTTTTGTAATTCCTTTTGTTCTTTTTTCCAACTACTAAACAACTCCATAAGATACTCTGATTTTATTGGAATTTTCCTAATAGAATACTTTATCTTGGGTGTAAATATTTCTACTTTACCTTTGTTTATCATCTGTTGAAACTCTGCAATACCCTACCCTATTAATTTTCCTTTTCATTTTTTTGACATAATAAAACCTCCTCATCATTAATACATAGTAGTATGTTTCAATGACAAGAAAGTTTCGTTAATTTCAAAACATCATAATTTGCTAAACTCCGAAAATTTTTTAAACCAATTTTCAATTTCAGTATAAACACCATAAACTTCTAAATCCTCTTTGGTGAGTTTAGATGCTAATTTTTTATTTAGAATCCCTTTTATAGCTTGCTCTCTTTTATTGATATCTGGAATATGAAGAAGAACTTTATCTCGTAAAAACTTAGGTACATCTTTCTTCTTCCATTCATCTTTGTTATCAACTATTTCAATTCCAAATTCTGCTTCTATTAAATTATTTGGAATATAGTTCTCCATTTCTCTTAATTTAGTATTAAGTCCAGTTCTTCTACCATCATTTAACGCAACCATTTCTGAAACTTTTTTAATGTAATCATCTACATCTGAATCATAGATATGAAATTCTTTAACATTGGAATTTTCCAAATAATCTCTTTCAATCCATTGCTTCAATTTAGAACCCGACATTGAAATAATAGATGTCCCAGACAAATCAAAAATTTCCCTTAACTCTTCAACCGAGTTACTAATTCCATTTAAAAAGTTAACATCGTTTTCACCTTCAACACACAAAACCAATTTTGATGATATTGATGGTAAAATCCCTAGTGAATTAATTATTCCTCTGATTTTATCGTCTTCATTTCTTTCAACTTTTGGTTTACCTTGCATATCTCTTTTTATAAAAATTAGTGACTTGGGTTCTAACATTTTAGCTATTTCAGGAGTATGCGTAGTAAAAATAACTTGATTGTTACTATTATCACAAATTTTTTCTAATGAATTGAAAATTTGTAATTGGAAATCAGGATGTTGTGCGGTTTCAGGTTCTTCTATTGCATAAATTATCCCTTTGCTATCTCCACTTATAAAAGCCTTTTCCGCTTCAGCTCTAAAATAGCTCAATAAAATTAATCTTCTGACACCAGACCCTCTTTTATTAATAGGGATTTCTCTTTCATCGGAAATATTAAAAGAAAACAAACTTTCCCATGCCTTTATTTTGTGTGTTGTTTCTAGACCTTTAGCAATTGAAGTATCAAAATCACTTAATTTCTCAACAGTTGCTTCACCTACCTTGGAAACTTCGTCAATTATATATTTTTCAATTTCCTCCAGTTCCTCTAATTTATCCGACACAGCTTTTCTAGCTGCTGCACGTAATGGATTTTGAACCTCTGTATCGCTATCTGAATTCGTTCTATCCGATTGAAATAGAAAAAACATTGGGAAGTTTTTGGATAATGATTTCCATAGATTCTTATTGTCAGTTTCAATATCTTTAATGTTTATTCTATACTCTTTCCGCTCAACATTACTGCTATAGTATTTATACAAACATTTTCTTATATCAGCTTTTAACTTTTTATTTATATCATCGTAGTTGCTGATATCATTTTTTATTTCTTCCAATTCTTTCTTCAACTCACTAATTTTCATTGTAAGAAATTGTTTTTCACCCACATAGGGTATAAAAGCATTAATATTTATGCTTAAACTTTTTGCTGTTATACTTGTTCCCTTACAATCCCATCTTTTTTCGATTTCCAACAAACCATCTTTATTTAACAAATATTCTTCACTTAAGTTTGTAGGATTACTATCATCAATAATAATTAATTCATCTTTTGGAACATCAAAAAAACAAGTTATTGAGTAATATTTTTCTTCACAGCATGATATTAGCAAGTCATTAATATCTGGTTGTATAACACCTGTTTTTTTCTCTGCATTAAAAAAAATATCCAGAGCTTCTAAAATTGTAGATTTGCCCACATCATTTCTACCAACGAGTCCCGTCATTTGATTGAAATCAAAAATTTCCTCAGAATAACCTCGAAAATTCTTCAATTTCATTTTTACTAATTTCATTTCTACACATCCTATCTATAACTACTATAAACACATTGTGATATAGTATTCAAGATATGGCAATACTTGAATGCTATTATAATTAAAATTGTTGGTAGTTATTCAAAAATGAAAGTAAGACTTAATTACTGGAAGTCTTCTTTTTAAAAAATTCTAATTTAATTTTGGTAGCTTCAATTAGGAATTTTACTGTCACATCCGATACATAACTAAGATTGCTGTTATCCAAAATAAAAACATTTTTTCCTTCTGCATTCTTGATAATTTTAATTCCTTCTACAGATTTCCCACCCTTTTTTATTCGAGTTTGTAATTCTCCTACAACTCCCTCTCGTCTTTCACCTTGAAAAACTAACTCTTTAGCAAGTTCTTCATCTCCAAATAGATAATCCAAAAATTCACTTACTGTATTTCCTTCACTTTTTTCTCCCAATACACAATACAGTTTTTTTAATAGTTTACTTGTTGTAGACATCATTACCACATCTTTCTTTTAAGTGTGTGTGATGTTAACTCTGTTCTTAATTACTGTCAAATCCTTATTTAAAATAACACCTTTTTATAATTTGGCTGTGCTTGTGGCTGGAAACTTTGAAATATTCTTACTCCGTCATGCTTTCATATAATAGTCCTATAATTTGGAATGTTATTACATCAATAATAATGCTCTTTTCTACTCTTTTCGATTATCGATTCAGTGCAAATATATGTATACCAACAAACAACCCTAACACTTTTTCATTTTTAACTCCTTGCCTGCCAGCTACCCACTGGCAGGTTTTCTTTTTGTCAATTTTACTTTTCACAGTTCTATATTGTGAATTGGCTCTTATCAAGATAATTTAGATTTAATAGAGATGTGTTTAGTGAAATGATAGGCGTATAACGATAACACTCATTTTCTCCGAGCCTCGAAAAATGAATTACTTAACCGAAGTTAATTGCCTAATTTTTCATTCAAGAACAAACACATTTATATAGTTCTTTTCAAACTACCCAAGTTTTACACTTTTCCAACACTTCGTTCACAAATCATTCACATCTACCTTGTATTATATATGTATACCAACAAACAACCCTAACACTTTTTCATTTTTAACTCCTTGCCTGTCGGCCACCCACCGATGGGCTTTTTTTGTCAAATGAAGTAATTTCTAAAGTTTTTCTTTCGCTACATGATCCTTCATGGTTTGTCAAGACTAAATTCATGACTTTTTCACATTTATCTTGTAACATATAAGCATACCAACAAACAACCCTAACACTTTTTCATTTTTTTAACTCCTTTTCCCGTCGGCCACCCACCGACGGGTTCTTTTTTTGCCAGTCGTGCTTTTCGCAGTCTATAAAGATAGAAGTCCAGATGATTGATTGTATTTTTGACATGACACGAGAAGTTTAGCACGATGGTAGGCGTACGAAGGTCAAATTCCTTATTATGAGCTAGCTGCCAGTCCAACTTTTCCCAGTTTGTATTGTTAGAAAGAGCTTTGATATTATCAACTAAATATAGCTCCTAATGTTTAGTTGGATGGTAGGCGTACGACAATAAACTTCATTTTTTGCGCTCTTCGAAAAATGAGTTCCTTTGCTGGAGCTAGCTGCCAGTTTTACTTTTCCCAGTTTCTTATCGCGTAATCAGCACATAATAAAGTTAATACAATTTCATCGTTAAAACTGTTTAGTAAAATGGTACGCGTACGACAACCTAACTCATTTTTCGTGCTCTTCGAAAAATGAGTTCCTTACCCGGAGCTAGCCGCCAGTCCTGCTTACCGCATCCTGAAAAAACAACTTCTCAACCAATAGAAAAAGCGCAATTTTCCGATGACGAAAAATTGCGCTTTTTAAACTTTTATTTTTTAGTTTCAAACAATGGGCTAACTGGTTTGTTTTCATGGATACGTTTGATGGCATCCCCCATTAGTTCACCAACACTGATTTCGTCGATCTTGTCAATTTTACGATCATCTGACAAGTAGATTGAATCAGTCACTACCAAGTGCTCAATTGCTGAGTCTTGGATCCGTTGCATTGCAGGACCTGATAAGACAGGATGAGTACAAGATGCGTATACTTGTTTAGCGCCCGCTTCTTTTAAGGCATTGGCTGCTAAAGTGATCGTCCCAGCTGTATCGATCATATCATCGATGATGACACACGTTTTGCCGTCAACATTCCCGATAATATTCATAACTTCCGCTACGTTTGCTTTTGGTCGGCGTTTGTCGATAATCGCAATTGGCGCCTTCAAAAATTCTGCTAATTTACGGGCACGAGTTACCCCGCCATGGTCTGGAGACACTACAACGACATCATCGCCGCAAACCCCTTGTTCCACAAAATAATTAGCAATCAGCGGTGCTCCCATTAAATGATCCACTGGAATATCAAAGAACCCTTGAATCTGTGAAGCATGCAAATCCAATGTTAACAG
The DNA here is from genome assembly GCF_051714625.1 of Enterococcus sp. AZ109. NCBI lineage: Bacteria > Bacillati > Bacillota > Bacilli > Lactobacillales > Enterococcaceae > Enterococcus > Enterococcus sp. AZ109. Next base: position 1,759,715 of record NZ_JBIOSF010000001.1, read on the forward strand.
ACGAGTTGCTCCTGCTTTTTCGATCATGTTCGCTACTAATTTAGCTGTAATTGGTTCACGAGCACGAGCTTTTCGATCTTGACGTGCATAACCATAGTAAGGCATTACTACATTAATTGTTTTTGCACTAGCACGTTTTAAGGCATCAATCATAATTAATAGTTCCATCAAGTTATCATTTACCGGACTACTGGTTGACTGAATGACATAGACATGCGCACCACGAATACTTTCTTCGATATTGACTTGAATTTCGCCATCGCTAAATTGCGTAACTGAGCTTTTTCCTAGTTCAACTCCAACAGCTTCTGCAATTTTTTCTGCTAACGGACGATTCGAGTTCAAGGCAAAGATTTTCAATCTTGGATCAAAATACTGTTTTGACATGGGTCCCTCCACTTTCTTTTTCCATACGCTACCGATTATATACTATTTCAATTAAAATACTAGTCATTTTTCTAAAGGAAATCAAGCTTTCTAACTTAAAAACTAATAAGGAATACGTGAAGCATACCCTTCTTTGTTCACTTGTCTTGCCCGAGCGATCGCCATATCCCCGCTTTTTACGTCTTCTGTGATGGTCGAACCGGCTGCGGTAACACTATGATCTTCCAAGTTCACCGGAGCAACTAAATTCGTACCTGAACCAATAAAGACATGATCACCTACAGTTGTATGATGCTTATTCTTTCCATCATAGTTAACAAATACGACACCACAACCAACATTGATTTCTTTACCTAAAGTCGCATCGCCAACATAAGTTAGGTGACCTACTTTGGTTTGTTCACCAATGGAAGCCTTTTTCACTTCAACAAAGTTACCAATGTGGGCATGTTCGCCAATATCTGATTGTGGTCGCAAGTGAGCATAAGGACCCACATCAGCATTTTTGCGAACAATACTTTCTTCGATTACCGAAGATTTGATTTCAACATTGTCTTCAATTGTGCTGTCGACAATTTTAGAATGGGCACCAATTATACAATCTTCGCCAATGATGGTTTTTCCTTGCAGCTGAACACCCGGTTCGATTACCGTATCTGAGCCAATGACTACACCCGCATCTATATACGTGCTGGCTGGATCGATGAAGCTAACACCGTTAATCATGTGTGTTTTATTGATACGAGCGCGCATAATTTCGTTTGCCTTCGACAGTGCCATACGATCATTTACACCTAAAGATTCTTCAAAATCTTCGGTTTGGTAGGCAGCCACCGTTTTGCCATCATTTTTTAGAATTTCGACAATATCGGTTAAGTAATACTCGCCCTGAGCATTGTTGGTTCCAATTTTAGCTAGTGCATCAAACAACGCCTGATTATCAAAGCAATAAGTGCCCGTGTTGATTTCCTGCACGCGCGCTTCTTCTAAGCTTGCATCTTTTTGTTCAACAATTTTCTCAACGATCCCCACATGGTCTCGTAGAATTCGACCATAGCCAGTTGGATCTTCCGCATGAGCAGTTAAAATCGTTGCACTTGCTTTTTTCCCTTGATGATAATCAAACAGATTATCTAAGGTTTGCGTTGTCAATAGCGGGGTATCTCCACTGATCACTAATGTGGTACCCGTTTTGTCTTTCAAAAATTCAGCAGCCTGCATGACTGCATGACCTGTGCCTAATTGCTCAGCCTGCAACGCATATTGACTGCGCTCACCTAATTGAGCCTTCACTTTTTCAGCACCGTGTCCCACAATCGTTACAATTTCCGCGGGGCTCGTTTCAATTACCCGCTCAATGATGTGTTCGACCATTGGTTTACCTGCCACCGGGTGCAGCACTTTATACAATTTTGACTTCATTCGGGTTCCTTTACCCGCAGCCAAAATAATGGCGTATCGATTTTCCAAAATAGTCACTCCTAATAAGTTTTCTCTGATAAGTGTAGCTCACTCTCTAGCCATTTTCAATTCCGTTGAAAAATCCACAAGAAAATAAGCAAGGGAACCTTGCTTATTCGTTAAAACAATTTCCTGGGACAACCGTAATTGTTTTTGTACTAGTATCCACATCTTTAACATACAATAACGAGCGGTAATCGCTGATAGCACGCTCACCTTTAAAGCGTGATTCTGCAAAAACAGTAATACCAACAAGCTCAGCTTCAAATTCTTCAATCAAGCTCTTCATTCCGTTGACGGTTCCGCCGCCTTTCATGAAGTCATCAACGATCAAGACTTTCGAGCCTCGCTTTAAGCTGCGTTTTGACAGCTCCATCTTTTCGATGCGTTCAGATGAACCAGACACATAATTCACACTAACAGTCGACCCTTCCGTAATCTTCGAGTCGCGACGAACAATCACAAAAGGTACATTTAAATAATAAGAAACCGCTTGGGCAATCGGTACGCCTTTAGTTGCCACGGTCATCACGGCATCAATTTCTTTATCTAAATACTGCGCAGCAATAATTCTTCCTACCATTCGCAGTAAATCAGGTTGTCCTAGCATATCTGATAAATAAACATATCCGCCAGGTAATAAGCGATCTTCCTCAGACAAACGATCCGCTAAAGATTCAATGTATTCTTTAGCCGCTTCGTTAGTGATAGTCGGCGTATAAACTACTCCGCCAGCAGCACCGGGAATGGTTTCTAAAAAGCCAGTACCTCGCTCCTTTAAAGTCTTTTTGACAATGGCTAAATCTTCACTGATGGATGATTTCGCTGAACTGTAGCGTGCAGCAAAAAAAGTCAGTGGAATCAGTGTGTGGGGATGTTCTAATAAATATTGCGTTGTGTCGATCAAACGCTCACTACGACGAATTTTCACGTCTTTCACTCCTATCCTAATCTATCGTTTTTCATTATAAGGGTTTAACCCCAAAAATTCGAGCATTTTCTGGTTTTTGACAAAAAAAGTTCGGCTTTTCTAATAAAATGCCGAAAAAAAGAGGCAAAGCCTTCGCTTTCCTCTAATCGTTTTGATTTTTTTTCCGCTGTGTCATCATCCGAAGACGTCGCACTCCGTTCATCAGCAAGAAAAGGAAGATAAAACCTAGGGTAATTGTCGCCCCAGGCGGCGTATCCAAATAGAAGGAACCTGTTAATCCACCAATAATGCCGATAAAGCCAATCACTACACTAATCAGTATGACCATATTAAAACTCTTACCTGATCGCATTCCCGTCGCCGCTGGCAAGATCATAATCGCTGAAATCAGCAACGCCCCAGCAATTGGAATCATGATCGCAATCGCTACACCGGTTACGATATTAAAAATCATCGACATCATGCGTACCGGCAAGCCATCAACAGCTGCGATATCCTCATCAAAGGTCAATACATACATGGGCCGTTTGAAAAGGAAAAATAGAATACCTACCAAGACGAACAATATACCCAAAAAGAGAACCTGCGACCAGGTAACCGTTACGATGGAACCAAACAGATACGATTGAATACTCACCGCTGAGCTTCCCGGTGCCAGTTTCATCAACACTAAGGCAACCGCCAATCCTGCCGCCATCAAAATGGCAATGGAAATCTCCGAATAAGAGCTGTACATGTTTTGCAAATACTCCATGATAATTGCAGCTACGACTACTACCAGCAAAGTTGTGGCTGTGGGATTCAAATTCAGGAAGAACCCAAGCGCAACCCCTGCCAATGAGACGTGGGATAACGTATCCGCCATGAGCGACTGGCGGCGAATCACTAGGAAAACACCCAACATTGGAGCGATACCTGCGATAAATATTCCTGCCATAAAGGCTCGTCTCATGAATTCATATGAAAGCAGCGCCATTGAGAGTCCTCCTTTCGCACCAAGCGGATTTGTCGATCCACGTATTTTTTAATATCGTCGTGATCATGGGTAATCATTAGAATACTTTTCCCGTGAGCATGGGCACTATGCTGCAGCAAATCATAAAAATCATTCCGAGATCGTTCATCCATACCGGTCGTTGGCTCGTCTAAAATAAACAAATCCGGATCTTTGGCGAAAATTCGTGCAATACTGATCCGCTGCTTCTGACCGCCAGATAATTCTCCCACCCGCTTATGGCGCGTATTCCACATGCCTACAGATTCCAACGCTTTTTTCACATGCGCATGATCCCTCGGGGTTAACTTTTTAAACCATTTCCCTTGTGGATAACGACCTGAGCTCACTAGCTCCAGCACGGTACTGGGAAAGCCTGCATTAAATGAAGCTACCTGTTGCGGGATGTAGCCCATACTTAATTTTTTGCCTTCGCTATTTTCCTTGGCGATCGTTACTTGACCACTGCTGGGCTTAAGCAGTCCCAAAGTGGCTTTAATCAAGGTAGATTTGGCCGCCCCATTTTCACCAGTCAAGATGACAAATTCGCCAGGGTCTACATGATAAGAAACATTTTCCAATACCGGTTCCTCATCGTAATAAAAGGAAAGATTTTCTACTTTTATATAGGACATTGCCGTTTCTCCTTACTTAATACTTTCTTTCAAAGCTGTCAAATTTTCTTCCATTACCGAGAGATAGTTTTCACCGTCTTTAATTTGTTCTTCAGTCAGGCTCTCTAATGGATTCAATACTTCCAGTTTCACTCCGGTTTCCTGCGATAACGTTTCGGCGACTTTTGATGTGGCATTTTCCTCAAAGTAAATGACACGAACATTGTGGTCATCCACATAATGCTTCAATTCACTCAGACGTGCCGGCGAAGGTTCCTGATCCGGCGAGACTCCTGCGATTGCTTCTTGAGTTAAGCCATATTGTCGTGCTAAATAACCAAAAGCTGCATGTTGAGTGACAAAGGTTTTATTCGCTGCATCCGCAAACGCTGTTTGGTATTGAGTATCCAAAGCCTGCAATTTCTCAATATAAGCTGCCGCATTTTCTTCAAATACCGCTTTGTCATCAGGATATTTGGCACTCAGATCATCCCGGATTGTCTCAACTTCTTGAATTGCCAAAACAGGATCTAACCAAACATGGGGATCTAGTTCATGGCTGTGCTCCTCAGTCGATTCAGCTTCTTCTTCCTCGTGCTCATGAGCAGAACCTTCCATTAAAGAAATATCCTTTGATGCTTCAATAATCGTTGTTTGATCCGTATCAACACTATCGGTTAAATTATCCACCCAAGTTTCTAATTCAGGGCTGTTGTACACAAAGACATCTGAATCGGCAATTTGTGCTAGGTCTTTAGCCGATGGTTCAAAATCGTGAGGTTCCGTACCAGCTGGGATTAGGAGTTCAACATCTCCAGTATCTCCAACTACCTCTTTAGTAAATTCGTACATGGGATAAAAAGTCGTCATGACTTGGATTTTTTCATTTTCGGCAGGTTCTTGGTCTGGATTACCACAAGCGGCGAAAAGACCTACAGCGGCAATCGCTGTTAAGAAAAGAACACTTTTTTTCAATGGGTTTCACACCTTTCAAATACGTTTGACCTAAAATAATCTAACAGATGTTTTTCTATCCGTCAACTCAAAGCGTAAATTTTACGTTTTAGCAAACAAAGAGCCTATCAAACCGTAAAATATATGTTAGATCATTCATATGAAAAAGAAGAAGCACGATGATTGATTGTTATTTTTCACCTATCTGCAGACAGAAAAAAAGACCCACAAGTGGATCTTACTTTAAGGTTCGCACAAGATAAACTTCCTCGCAAAAACCCTTTAATGCGTTGTAAATATGCTGAGCCCGCGAATGCTTACGGCACAAGCCATAGACTGTAGGACCACTGCCGCTCATCATTGCGGCATCTGCGCCATATTTGATCATTCGGTCTTTGATTCTTTGAATAATTGGGTGTTTCTTGATCGTTACAACTTCCATTGAGTTTCCTAAATTTTCCGTCATCATCTGATAGTCTTGCGTTTCAATCGCTTGAATCAAGGCAGCAATGTCTGGATGATACAAATCTTCCATGACAATCTGGGAAAAAATACTGCGGGTGGAAACGCTCATCCGTGGTTTTACCACCACTACCCAGCATTGAGGCATTGAGGGTAGCAGCGTTACCTTTTCACCAAAGCCCTCCACTAAAGCCGTCTGACTATATACGCAATAAGGGACATCAGACCCTACTTCAGCACCCAATGCAGCTAGTTCTTCCATAGACAATCCTAACTGCCACAATCGGTTGACTGCGCGCAAGGCTGCCGCTGAATCAGTCGATCCGCCACCTAAGCCAGCTGCTACTGGAATTTGTTTATGAATGTGCACCTTCAAGCCCGTATCGATCTGGTAACGATCCTTGACCAGCTCCAAAGCTTCATAGACATGATTCTTCTTATCAGTAGGCAAAAAGGCTTTATTGGTTTCGATGATAATTTTGTTTTCAGGAATTTCCTCTAGCTGTAAGCGATCTGCCAGATCAATACTTGCCATCACCATTGACAGTTCATGCAAGCCATCTGGACGTTTGCCGAGAATGTCCAAACCAAGATTAATCTTAGCCGGTGCTTTTTCCATGATTTCCATTGACTTCACCTATTCAAATTTCTCATTAGGAAATTCTATCATAGCTCCTTATAAAAGTATAGTTACTCCATTTTATCATGCTTTCTCCTTTATCGGTTGAATAATTTCTTCTAAAGGCTTACGATGAAAGAAAAGGGAAAGAAGGAGAGCGCTATGGCAGGATTATTGTTTCCAAAAAAGGATTGGCTGGACGGCGAAGAATTAGTGGGGCGTCTAATGAACAGCTTTAATGAAGACCGCAAGTTAAATGTTGATGTACAGGAATTTTCTGATCATTATGAGGTAAAGGCTGACTTACCCGGTTTTGAAAAAGCAGAGATTACAGTTGAATACGACAGTGAAATCTTGATTATTGCTGCTGAACACGCTGAACAAAAAGCAGAGACAACTGGCCGCTACTTACGCAAGGAACGGTCTACCACAGCCTTACGACGTCAATTTGTAGTCAAAAATGTTGATGAAAACCAAATTACTGCAACCTTCGAAAACGGTGTCCTGACCTTGAATCTGCCAAAGCTTGAAGCCGACCGCTCTACACCAAAAAAAATTGATATTCAATAAGAAGAAAACCAGCTCCGCTGTGGTCATTCGTTAAGTCGAACACGGGAATTACACCAACTATCCATTAGTCGAAACAAAATATTTTCTTTCATACAAAAAACTCGATCTGAAAAAAATTCAGGTCGAGTTTCGTTTATACTTCAATCATTTCATCTGTTAAGGTTGCCCCTTTATTTTTCCCACGGCCAATCAGCAACAGCAGTTGCAAAGCAGAAAACACAAAGCTGCTAGATTTCATATAGGCAAAATAACGTGGCCGCCAGTAATCTACGTACAAAGTCTTCTCTTCAGTTACCTGCTGAAAATCATAAAAGGAATTCCCATACTTGTAGATCAAATTCATAATCCGTTCACCTAGGAAGGAATAAGAAGTTTCCCCAACTTTAGCTAAAGGTGCCATCCCTTGGTACACTTGTTGAATGCCTTGGCGTTTCAATTCATCCATTAATTGCAATTTCAAGAAAGTAGGCAGTTCCTTAGGTACGTCATTACGATAGCGCAACAGATCATACGAGCTACGATTTGTATCGATCGGCTGTTTGGAGATAAACCCGACAATCTGATTCGCCGGATCACGTACAATCCCCACCTGACTTGCTTCTAAATAGTCCCGGTCAAAACGCCCGACAGAAAAATGTTTCTCCTTTTCTCCATTTAACCACTCTTCAGAAATTTCCCGCATTTCTTCGTAAACCTCATCGGGAATCTTCGTAAAATAGATAAATTGGTATCCTTCATTCGTTAGCCGTTTAAATTCGAAACGATCGGAGAAGACCTCGCGAGGATGTGCTTGAAAATCCGTAACACCATTTTCACCAATCTTGTCAAAATGGAAACCAAGATCATGCAGCAGCAAAACATACTCATCAGAAATTTTGTAAAAAGCTAACTGATACCCTAAACGATCGGCATGCTCCAAGAAAGCAATCGTGGCAGCTTGCCACTTCTCGCGATTACCGATTGGGTCACCTAAAACAAAACACTTATTGGCCTTTGTTTGAAAACCAAATACAATCTGATCATTGCCATTTTCTTGATAATAATAGTAAGTATAACCAGGCAATCGTAAGTAATGCCCAGCGGCTGTCCCGCCATGGCGATTTGTTAAATAGTTGAACCGTTTCTCATCCCAGGCTGTTCCTAGCTCTTCTTTGCCTTGGGTCAAGTACTGATACAAAACGGCTAAGCACAAGATTGAAAGAATCAAGCCCGTAATACCCGAAACCCAAATCTCCTCTGACGGAAAAGAAAAGTAGCTATTAGGAATAGCTTCCGATCGCCAAAACTGACCGCTTTGATAGCCGGCCACTGCATAAAAGATAAATAATATACCGAAAATTAGTCCATCCACGATTAAGCCGCCCCACGAATAAACAAAACGTTTCCGTGAGAATTCATTACGAGAAGCCCAGACAATCAGCAAGACTAATACATACGCAACAATCAAGCGCAATGAGGCTGTTTTTGCCACTGTATTCACAATGCCAAAAGCCAACAACAAAATCGTTGGCCAAAAAGCTTTACGAACCTTTTCAGCAATTCCCCGAGCCAAACCTAAAAGCAAAAAGCCAACTAACAAATTCAAGGTCTGATCCAAAAAATCAAAGGAATAAGGCAGCAGCACTTCAAACAAGCGACTGATATTCGACAGGTTAGTAAACGTAGACAGCAAAATCATCATGATCCCCGCAAAGTAGACGGCACCCACTAAGATCGCATGAGCCAGTTTTTGTGATAAAATTCGCGGCAAGTTGTCAAAATAGCGATTCATCCGCACGCTGGTGCTGGTCAAGAAGATCAAAATACCAGAAAGAAATGGCAACAGATAATAAAATACCCGATAAAACAAAATCCAGACAACCGCCTGACTTTGATTTAACCCTAAGTGTCCTAAACCTAAAATCATCATGACATCAAAGGTACCTGCTCCTCCGGGAATCATGGTGATCATCCCAAAGCCAGTAGCAATTACAAACATTGGATAAACTGCCCCTACCGACAAACGAATTCCCATTAAATAGCCTACCGTGAGAAACACAGCTAGAGCACCTAACCATTGACCTAAAGAGGCAACATAAAGAAGTACAATGCGGTTGGTTTTAAACTCTTTAAACAGCGTTTTGCGCCGAGCATAGACCAAAGCAAACAACAGCGGAGCAAAAGCCCCTCCTAACAACAACCAAATTCGGTAGCGTACAAAAGGATTACTCGTCCGAAACAAAAATAAATCTAGCGCAGTGATGAATGCTAAAATAGAAAGTCCGCTTAGCATAAACAAAGCGACTTTAGAAACTGTGGCCAGTACTTTTTTCTTTTCCAGATTTTTACCGTAGAAGCTAGCCCGCAGACTCGCACCGACAACGCCCCCAAATCCGGCTAAGTTATTAATTGTATTAGTGGTCCAAGCAGCTATCAACCATTCACTGCGTTCCAGCTTAGGTCGACCTTCATCTTCTAACGTTTTGATAGCCACAAAGTCATATAGGAGCATCGGGATAACACCGGCCAAACCGACTCCCAACATACCGAATAAAGACCATTGATCTTGCTCTTGAATCGTCTGCCATACTTCTTGCCAACTCATTCCTTGTGCGATATGAGTCACTTGGTTGGCGACGAAAAATAAAACAATACCAAAGAAAAGAATCTTCAATAAGGTAGCATGACGTTTGAACCATTTACTAATGTGCGTCATACGTTTTTTCACTTACTTTCTCCTACTCATCTTTTCTATTATCGTAGCTTATTCCCGACCGTTTGCCAACTTGAAACTGCCTATTTTTCAAAGTTTTCTACTAAATGATTCTAAAAAGGAGAAAGGCTTCGTAAACTGCTTACGCTTTGGCACAATAAGATTAAAGTTGGAATGGCTGTTCCGCAAGTTTCTACTAATTTCCGCTTATTGTCGCCAAAGTTAGTTTGTGGAGCTGGACACCTTTCCCCTTGGTTTAACAAAATTCTCGATTGCCAAACACGAATACTTTCCTTACAAATAAAATAAGGCAAAAATCACAATGGATTTTTGCCTTAATGATAACTATTTTGCGTAATCTGTTGCTCGGGTTTCCCGAATAACCGTTACTTTGATGTGACCTGGATAATCCAATTCATCTTCAATCTTGCGACGGATATCGCGAACTAGACGTACCGCTTCTAAATCAGAAATTTCTTCTGGTTTAACCATCACACGGACTTCACGTCCAGCTTGTACTGCGAAGCTAGAATCCACGCCATCAAAGCTGTTGGAAATGTTTTCCAAGTTTTCTAAGCGGCGAATATAGTTTTCTAATGATTCGCTGCGGGCACCTGGCCGAGCGGCAGATACCGCATCAGCGGCTGCTACCAGCACTGAAATCACTGAAGTTGCTTCTGTATCGCCATGGTGAGAAGCAATGGCATTGATTACGATTGAATTCTCACGATATTTCGCTGCTAATTCTGCGCCGATCTCCACGTGGGAACCTTCGATTTCGTGGTCTAACGCTTTTCCGATATCATGCAGCAAACCGGCACGTTGCGCCATTTGGATATCTTCGCCTAACTCGGCAGCAAGAACACCGGTTAATTTAGCAACTTCCACGGAATGATCCAATACATTTTGACCATAACTAGTTCTAAAATGCAAGCGACCCAAAATCTTAATCAAATCTGGATGCAAGGTATGTGCGCCCACTTCAAAAGCAGCTTGTTCTCCGTATTCACGGATGCGTTCGTCCATTTCCTTGCGGGATTTTTCAACCATTTCTTCAATTCGAGCTGGATGAATTCGTCCGTCTTGAATCAATTTCTCTAATGTCATGCGGGCAATTTCCCGACGGATTGGATCAAATCCTGACAACACCACCGCTTCAGGTGTATCGTCAATAATCAAATCAATCCCCGTTAAGGTTTCTAACGTGCGGATATTTCGTCCTTCACGACCAATAATGCGACCTTTCATCTCATCATTTGGTAATGTGACAACAGAAACAGTTGTTTCAGAAACTGCATCAGCACCGCAACGTTGAATGGCCATTGCCAGAAGGTTTTTCGCTTTACGATCTGCTTCTTCCTTAGCCCGTTGTTCAGATTCTTTTACCATTATAGTTAATTCATGGTTCAATTCTTCTTCTGTCGTGCGCATGATGACATCTTTAGCTTCTTCCCTACTTAAGGAAGCTACTTGTTCCAGTTTTGTTTGTTGTTCTCCAATTAGTTGCTCTACTTCTTTTTCTCGCTCGTCAATTAATTGCTGTCTAGCACTGAGTTTTGTTTCTTTGTCTTCCAGTGAGTTTTCACGCTTCTCGATTGAATCGTCTTTACGATCTAAAGACTGTTCTCTTTGAAGCAAGCGATTTTCTTGAGTTTTTAGTTCTTGTTTGCTTTCTTTCAACTCACTTTCAATTTGTGCTCGATACTGCTGGTTTTCTTCTTTGGCTTCTAACAAAGCTTCTTTTTTTAAGGTTTCAGCTTCTTTTCTAGCTAGATTAATAATTCCTCTAGCTGAGTTTTGTGCCCCGTCAATTTCTTTATCATGGCGCGATTTAGCAACCATGAAACCTAAACCAAGACCGACAATTAAACCGATGATAGCGAGGAGAATAGGAACTGTCATTGAATCCACCTCCGTACTATCTATTTTTTATGTGTAGTTTTTTGATAAACGTGGTTAAAATTATCAATATGCCTACTTGCATGCGTGTGTATTGTATAGTCACACAACTTTATTCTAATGTTTGAAAGATAGGGTGTCAACTTTATTTGACGCTTGCTGTTTGAATTTCCAGTATTCTTGTATGTTACAAATTGTCGTATGTAAATAAAATCGCCGCCTGAAGCTTATAAATAAAAAAAACACTAACGAAATTTATATCTCGTTAGTGTCTAATCTTACTCTTCTAAAGGTAGTTCTTCTTGTCCTGCTTCTTCTGGTACATCCACCGCTTCACCAATGCCATAAGCCGCACGGACACGAGTAGAAACTTCCGCAATCATGTCTGGATGCTCTGCCAAGTATTTCTTCGCGTTTTCACGTCCTTGACCAATTCGCTCATCCTTATAACTGTACCAAGCACCACTTTTATCAATGATGTCCTGTTCAGCAGCCATGTCTAACAATTCTCCCTCTTGTGAAATGCCTCGTCCATACATAATATCGACTTCAGCCACTTTAAACGGTGGAGCAACTTTGTTTTTTACTACTTTAATCTTAGTCCGGTTCCCGATGATATCCGTTCCGTTCTTTAATTGTTCAGCTCGGCGTACTTCTAAACGAACCGTTGCGTAGAACTTCAACGCACGTCCGCCAGGAGTTGTTTCTGGGTTACCAAACATGATGCCGACTTTCTCACGAATTTGGTTAATAAATACGGCAATTGTCTTCGTCTTGTTAATAGAACCAGACAATTTTCGCAGCGCTTGAGACATCAAACGAGCTTGCAGTCCCACGTGGGAAGCACCCATTTCACCGTCAATTTCTGCACGAGGAACCAAAGCAGCTACCGAGTCAACAACAATAATATCCACTGCGCCACTGGATACTAACGCATCAGCGATTTCTAAGCCTTGTTCTCCAGTATCTGGTTGAGACAATAGTAATTCATCAATGTTTACCCCTAAGTTTTGGGCGTATTGTGGATCCAATGCATGCTCTGCATCGATAAATGCTGCAGTGCCGCCTTGTTTTTGTACTTCAGCAATGGCATGAAGTGCCACTGTTGTTTTACCAGAACTTTCTGGTCCGTAGATTTCAATTACTCGTCCACGGGGATAGCCGCCTACACCTAAAGCCACATCCAGTGCCAATGAACCACTTGGGATAGTCGAGATTTGTTGGTCAATCTTATCCCCTAGTTTCATAATAGAGCCTTTACCATAGTTCTTTTCAATCTTCTTCATTGCAGCTTCTAATGCTGCTTTACGATCGTCAGCCAAATGCGAATCCTCCTTATAATAAAAACATTTCAGTGAATGATTTTTCTCGGGTCAGTAGTAATAGTTTATCGGTTTGCGACCAAAAAAGCAAGCTAAAAACGAACAAACATTCGCATTTTAATCTTTACTTAAAATTGCCCGTCGAATTAAATCCAGCCCCTTCATAACAGCGCTATGACGCACATAAGCCCGATCACGAGAGAAGTGATTTTCAGTAATAATGGTTTCTTCACCCTTTTGTGCCAAGGCAATGTAGACTGTTCCAGGAATTTTACCTTCTAGCTCATCTGGTCCAGCTACACCCGTAAATGACACCGCGAAGTCCGTATCAGCTTTTGCCAAGGCTTGCTCAGCCATAGCTTTTGCACATTCTTGACTTACAACCCCATAAGTATCCAATAAAACTGGATCGATGTCTAAGAATGCGGCTTTGGTTGCTTTGGAATACGTAACAAATCCTCCTGGAAAAACCTGAGAAACACCTGGAATTTGTCCTAAAGTTGCTTGAAACTCACCAGCAGTTAGGCTCTCAGCTGCTGTAACTGTTAGCTGGTTCTTCTTCAACAATTCGACCGTAACTTCTTCTAAACTGTTAGTATCGCCGTAACCATAGAAAAATTCGCCCACCTCAGCCATAATTTCTGACTCCACTTGATCCAGCAAAACGGTTGCTGATGTATCATCTACTGTATTTGCAGTAATTCGCAAGGTTACTTCATTTGGCTTAGCATAAGGTGCAATCGTAGGATTGGATTGATGTTTGATCATATCAGCCAGTTTTGTTACCAATAATGATTCGCCGATCCCGTAAAAACGCAAGACTCGAGAGGTAAGTACTTCTTGGGTTGGAAATTCCTTTTGCAACAAGGGCTTTGCTTGTTCTAAAAACATCGGTCTTAATTCACTAGGAGGTCCAGGCAGTAAGATGTAATTATTTTTCTTACCTTTATACAAGCAACCAATGGCAAGACCTGTTCGATTTTGCAAAGGAATGGCTCCTGCTAATGTTTCTACTTGGCGTAAATTATTTGGTGTCATTGGGTGCTGGCGATTTTTAAAGAAGGTCATCATGTGTGCGTATCCTTCATCATCCTGCACCAGCGGCACACCAACGTGATCAGCTAGTATGTTCTTTGTTAGATCGTCATCTGTGGGTCCTAATCCGCCCCCTAAGATGATTAAATCACTTCGAGTATCTGCTAACTGCAGAAGCTCTTCCAAGCGCTTTGGATTGTCACCTACTACCGTGTGGTAATACACATCAATTCCTAAATCCGCCAATTGCTCCGATAAAAAGGTCGCATTGGTATTGACAACTTGCCCCATTAATAATTCTGTTCCGACAGCTATAATTTCTGCTTTCATTTCATCCACTTCTTTCTTAAGATACGCAATTTCCCTTCAACTATACCAGAAAAATGAAAATTTCGGGAATTTTTTGTAGGAAATCCCTCACTCTTCAAAACTAGTAAAACGAGGTACTCGCAAGAAGAAAAACTTCCGCAATTTTGAAACACTCGCTAATTTTTTCCTTTTTGCTTATCGTCAAAAAATTAATTTGTGCGTTCGCACACTGCTTATACTACTCTAGCAAACTTATTTGCTGCAAAACATCTGTCTTTCATCTCGTTTAAGAACACAAAAAGTGGCTGTGACATGAAACGTCACAGCCACTGAAAGCCGCATAATCAGTGTAACAGAAGCAGTTCTTTCGAAAATAAGTTGAACACTTCTTTCACAACCTCTAGTTTAAATAGATAAATTTACATTGAGCCTTTGAATAATGCCGTATTTTTAGCAAAATAGTCATAACCAGAGTAAACAGTAAAGAACAAACATACATATAACATAATTTGATCTACTGGAATCCCAATATAATTGAACGGCACATTATTCAAGTAAAGCAGAACAATTCCGATCATTTGAGTTGCTGTCTTTATCTTACCAGGCATAGCCGCTGCCATTACGCCGCCACCTTGCTCTACAATCAATAAACGCAACCCTGTTACAGCTAATTCTCGGCAGACAATAATCGCAATCACCCAAGCAGGTGCTTTGCCTTGCTCTACAAGAATGATAAAGGCAGTCATCACCAGCATTTTATCAGCCAATGGATCTGCAAATTTCCCGAAGTTAGTGACTAATCCTCTGGCACGAGCAATTTGTCCGTCTAGATGATCTGTATAACTAGCTATCGCAAAAACAATCGCTCCTACTAGTTGAGTGACTGGTAAAGCTGTATCTCCGGCATTTAGTGTACCCCAATCCCAGGGTGCCAACACAATAATCATAAATAACGGAATCATAAAAATACGAAGAACCGTCAATTTATTAGGTAAATTCAATGTTCTGCTCCTTTCTTCTACTGCACATAGTTCATAGTTAAGTTGATGTTCTTTTGACTAAGCGAACCCGCAGGTTGAAAGTCCAGTGGTTCATCATTTACTTCAATACTTGCATAATCCGCAATCCCAACTGTAATCATTGCCTGCGCTGTATTAGCTGGCAACTCGGTCGTTTGAGTCTCGTTAGGCTGCAAGGTGTATTGGTAAATCAAAGCGCCATTCACCTGAACCCCTACCCATACTCGCTCTTTTCCCGTAAAA
Source organism: Enterococcus sp. AZ109 (assembly GCF_051714625.1). Lineage (NCBI taxonomy): Bacteria > Bacillati > Bacillota > Bacilli > Lactobacillales > Enterococcaceae > Enterococcus > Enterococcus sp. AZ109. The sequence goes on from NZ_JBIOSF010000001.1 coordinate 1,775,226, forward strand.
CTCAATTTTACTGGTCCATCAATTTGATCGATTCTCATCTGGGCGGTAGCCGTAGTGTTGTTTTCCATAGTAATCGCCATTTTAGGTTTCTCAGGTTCTTTTGAAGACTCACTTGTACTTTCAACGGTTGAACTACTCTCACTTGTACTTTCTAGTGTACTTTCACTAGCACTTACGGAATTTTCAACTGCCATCGAGTTATTTGGAGAAATAATTGGTGCCTCTCGATTATCCAACCACATCATATAGCCGACAACTACCACAATTGACAAAGCTACCAAGCCTAAAAGTACCGTGGGTAAACTGGCTTTAATCCGCTTTTTCGTTGGACTCTCTACGTGCTTATTCCTGCGAGAGCCTTCCACCGTTTCGATTTCAGGATAAACTGGCTGCGGCTGGTCCTTTCCATCATAGACATCTAATAAATAATTGCCATCTAACTTCACTTCTTCTGCATATTGACGAATAAACGCTCGCAAATAATAATCACTCGGCAGTGATTGGAAATCGTTGTCTTCTAAAGCAATCAAATAACGTTTTTGAATTTTAGTTCTTTGTTGCAGCTCATCCAGACTAATCTTTTGATCGATACGGGCTTTTTGTAGTGTTTTACCTATATTTATACTAGCCACTCGTTTTCTACTCCTTAATTCGTCCAGCCGCCGGCAACCACCAAGGTCGTCCCGGTTGTATAGCCGGCTTCCATTGAACATAAATAATTACACGCCGCAGCCACTTCATGTGGTTCGGCCATCCGACCTAAAGGAATATCGGCTGATAAGCTCTCTTTTTCACTTGTTGACCAGTTTTGATTCATCTGCGTATTCACCGCACCAGGCGCTACAGCATTTACAGTAATGCCTAATGTCGCCACCTCTTTCGCATAGGCTCTGACAAACGCTTCTTGCCCGCCTTTAACCGCACTGTATACAGTTTCCATACTACTACCTTGTTGAGCATAGATTGAGCTGATAAAAACAACTCGTCCTCGCCCGCTTTTAGCTAATTTAGCTTGAAGCTGTTGCAGTAACAAAAGGGGGGCTTTTAAATGAATACGCCACAAATCATCCATTTGTTGACTTGTCGTTTCTGGCAGTAAACTGTATGCGGTAAAACCAGAAGCAAAAATGATGCCGTCAACTGGAAATAACTGGTTCAAAAAGCCCGAGATTGCAGACTCCTCTAGCATGTTTAAGGATACCACAAAAAAATCTTGCTGAGGATAACGTTGCTGCAAGTCTGAAACTAAATTTAATACTTTCTCTTGATGATGATGGTAATGGCAATAAAGGGACCAGCCATCTGCTGCCAAAGCATAACAGATCGCTTGCCCAATATCTCCACTAGCCCCCATTACAAGACCATAAGGCATTTTATCCCTCCTTACGCATATAAAAACGGCTAAAGGCTTCTTCTTTAATCAACAGCTCCCCAGCTGCTAAGATATCAGCCAATTTTACACTTTGAATCAACTCAGGCATATCAAACAAGGTCCATTCGCCAAAAATCGATTGCGTAAATTGATTAGCAACGTATTCCAACGCATTTAATGATTGAAAATATTTGCCCAACATTTTTTTCTTTAGCAATGCTAAATTTTCTTCATTAATTTCAGCATCTTGCTCAAAATTCAGCAAAATTTTAGTCACTTCGTCAGCTAGACGTTCCGGCTTTTCAGTATCTCCACCAAAATCAGCAAAATAGAAGCTGCGATCCAACGAAAACTCATAACCGAAACTGTCATCAAGAATTCCTTCATTATACAAACGCAGATAATTCTGAGAAGTATTTCCCAGTAGCAACTGCAGCAATAAATCGACAGATAGTTTAAAAATCAAGCGCTTTTTATCATCTTCTGGCAACGGAGAGACCCCTTTAATACCGATGATTGCTTTAGGAATCGATACTGGCATGGTCTGCTCACTAACTTTAATAATATCTGCTGTTGCTTCTTCCGGAAATTGACGTTGAATCGGTTCTGGTATAGGAAAGTCTTTCTGTGCCTGATTTTCACGGATAAAGTCCATCAGTGCCTCTGGCTCTAAATTGCCAACTACAAACAAAGTCATATTGCTAGGATGGTAGAATGTCCGGTAGCAAGTATACAAATCTTCTGCTGTAATCTCAGCAATAGATTCGACTGTCCCTGCAATATCAATGTGTAGCGGATGTTTCGGATACATATTTTTCAAGATGCCGAAGAATTGCTGCCAATTCGGGTCATCTAGATACATTTGGATTTCTTGCCCAATAATTCCCTGCTCTTTTTGGACCGATTCTTCAGTAAAATATGGTTCTTGAACAAAATCCAGCAAGGTTTTCAAGTTCAGCTCCAATTGATCGGTAGTTGAAAACAGATAACTAGTCCGAGTGAAACTGGTGAAGGCATTGGCTGAAGCACCCTGTTCGCCAAATTTCTGGAAGACATCGCCTTCTTCTTTTTCAAACATTTTATGCTCTAAAAAATGCGCAATACCATCTGGTACAGTGATATACTCCTCGCCACCCCTTGGAATAAAAGTATTGTCGATCGAACCATAATTTGTGCTAAACAGCCCATATGCTTTATGATAGCCCTCTTTTGGCAGCAAATAGACCGTTAAGCCATTGGGTAGAACTTCTTTATACAAGGTCTCATTGATCTTTTCGTAGGTTTGTTTATCCATTTTGCTTTCCTCCGTCTAAAAAGAAGATGGCTTGAAGCTGCAGCTGTTTTGCCACTTGCTGTACTTCTTCCTTAGTAACCCCTTCTAGTCGTTTCAACCATCGTTCATCTGATAGTTGGCTACCCGGCAGCCACTGATCTAAATAAGCAATTTCAATCATATTTTGCGGACGGTCTAACCCCAGTAAATATTGGTTTTTGAGCATCGCTTTGGTTTGTTGAAACGCTAAATCAGTGAAATCACCTTGTTGTAAAGCTTCTAGTTGTTCAGCAACTAAGTGCATCACTTTATTGCGATTCTCACTGTTAATACCCGTTTGAACACTCATATATCCACGAAATGTATCAAAAGTACTTGAGGCATAATAGGCCAAGCTTTCCTTTTCACGTACATTCATAAACAACTTGGAATGAGGAAACCCACCAAATAAGCCATTGAAAACTAACAAAGGAAAACGCAGCGCATCTTCATAGTAAATACCTGTTGAATAGGCCAGATTCAGTTTCCCTTGAATGACTGCTTCTTGTAGTTGCTGTTCCCTAATCACATTGGTAGTCGCCTGCTCGTAATAGATTTCTGGCGATATTTCTTCACGATCTGTAAACGGCAACGCTGCAAATAAATCGGCGACCTCTTTTTCAGTAACATCACCCACCACGAAAATATCCAGCTGATCTTCTGCCAGCACTTCTTGGTAATAATCAGCCACCGTTTGGTTCGTTTCATTTTGTAAATCAGCGACTGTCCCAAAGCTTGGTATTTGCTGCGCTTCATCCGTAAAATAGGTTTCTTGTAATTTCAAAGAAGCCAACGTTTGTTTGTCTTCTTCTAGACTTTCTAAATAACCCTTCAAATTTTCTTTTTCTAATTCAAAGGTTTGCTCATCAAATTTTTCATCTTTAATATTAGGATAAAATAGGACTTCTTTGAACAAGTCAACCGCCTGAGCCAAAATCGTCGAATCATCAACATATTTTCCATTGACAATACTAATACCAAGATTCAGCCAATGTAAATTCCCTTTGCGACCCACGCTTAAGCCAAAGCCAGCACCATATAGTTCAGCTAAATGTGCGCTTAGTTTCGTTTGATCAGGATAGTTTAACGAATTAGTTTCTAATAAATTAGCTAACAGCGTACGAGTTGTCATCTTATCTCTGCGCAACTGCGTAGTAAAGCGCCCATAAATTTGAATCGTTTTGTATTTTTTCGTTGGTAAGACGTGAAGCCGGATGCCTTTTTTTAATCGAATCATAGATACGCTCCTTTAATTTGTCATCACCTTCAATTATAGCACAGGAAAAAGGGTTCAGCCGAAATTTGCTATAGTGATGCCTTTTGTTTCATCTTTCTTTGTGAGTTCGTTATACTTATAAATGAGAAGATAAGGAGGAAAAAAATGTTTAAAGAATTCAAAGACTTTTTAATGCGAGGGAATGTCATCGATTTAGCCGTTGGGGTTGTCATCGGGAGTGCGTTTACTGCAATTGTGAACAAGGTAGTCGAAGGACTTATTACACCACTGGTTGGTTTAGTTGTTTCATTATTTACTCGAGGTCAAAATCTAGAAGACGCTGTATCTGTTTTAGACTGGTCACCTGTTAAAGGGGTCAAATTTGCCTTTGGTGATGTAGTTAGTGCTATTATTACCTTCTTAATTACCGGTTTTGTCTTGTTTCTAATTGTAAAAGCAGCAAATCGAGCAAAATCATTAGGTGTAAAAGAAGAAGAACCTGAAGAAACTGCCGCACCTACTGCCGAAGATTATTTAGCGGATATTCGTGATTTATTGGCGCAACAAAAACACTTGCAAGAAAATCAAAAAAACGAGACTACTGCAATGGAGCCTGAAAAACACACTGACTTGTAAAATTTCAAGCCCCTAAAAAGCTTTAAACACTTGCTCGGCTTTTTGAAGTGCTCAGACATTGGAGAAACGGTTAGTCACGTTTCTATAAACTAGCTTTGTATAGTCAGCCACCGTTAATACTGCTTTAGTCAGCTTTGCCTTGTGAAAAAACTTTCTTTACAAAATATAAAAACCATGGAGCAAAAATGCTCCATGGCTCTTAAACTGCTTCAGTTAAAAATTCAATTTCTACTGTACGTGTTAGTACATCGGAATAGCTGTACGATACCCGTTCAAAAGAATTTTCATCAGGATCCAAATCGACTACAAACACAGATGGATAAATCTCTGTAAGAATTCCTCTACGTTGCGTCTGACGTTTTCTACCTGTTTGAGCAACTAGTAAAATCGGACTACCTAAACGATCCTCTAAGCTCTGCTTGATGGTTGCTAAAGTTGTTGGCATACAGTTCACCTCAACCTACATTATAACAGAAAAAGTTAGAATTTACAATGTTATCATAAGAGAAATTGTTTTGCAACCCTTTATCCATCAATAAGCGTTGTAAACGTTTGCAAAAACTTAATCTGAATAATATAACTCTTTTTTTATTTTTCTTTTGACTCTTCCAAGACCATTTAATACTGATTGGTATGACTTATTCAGTTCTTTGGATATATCCATCAGCTCAGTATTTTTCATATATGCCTCAAAAACTTGCGCTTCAAATGGTGAAAGCTCCAGCCCAACTTTTTCCAACGTCTCACGAATGATCAGTTTATCGTCAAAGTGTTCATTGTACAATAAACTTGGATTGTAATATTCAAGCCCCTCAGTTTCGATTGTAATTGTATCTTTTTCCCCTTTTCGCTTCAATGCTTCTTGTCTACGCAATTGTGCTCGAATTCGATTTTCGAGAAGCACCTTAAAGTAAAGTCCAAAAGTAACTTTCTGCTGCTCTTCGTAATTCATGATCGCATCTTGCAGTGCCAGTCTTCCTTCTTGCATCCAATCTTCTGTGTCAAAAAGTCGGATAAAATATTTGTTCATCAGTGAATAGATAATTCCAGAATAATTATTAAAAATTTCCTCATACGCTAACTCGTCACCTTTTCTTGCTTGTTTGATCAAAGAATTTAACTTGGTAAAATCCATACAACCACCCCTCTCTGACAAAAAGAATACTTGATTTTTATCAAATGAGAAGTGGTAGCAGACTAACTTGTTATTTTTGGCTTAGTTCGTCCCTTTTTTGGGACAAATCATGCAATTGCGATTCATTCCACGGAGAATTACGACGAAAATCGGTAAATTGCGTATCTTTAGTATTACCTAAAATCGTCTCCTCGGTTTTTTGAACATCTTTGTAGAGCTCTCGGGCAGACGTGCGCAAAGCGCCTTGCGAAAAAACCGTCCATTGTTCTGCCAAATCACTAGTGGCCACAGTTACTTGTGTTAAGCGGTCGTTCAGCTCACCTGCTGTCCGCTCAATATAACTGTCGGCAGTTTCGTCCTCTTTAGTAAAGACAACAGTTAGTTGATATTTTTGATAACTCTGCTGAATCCCTGGAACCAACTGTGCATCGAATACTACAATTACCTCTAGTCCTTGATATTTTGCATAATTAGATAGTCGATTCAGCAGTTCTTCACGAGCTTCTTCTAAATGATCTTGTTTTTTTAACTGAGAAAGCTCTGGCCAAGCCCCAATCATGTTGTAACCATCCACCAGTAGTAACTGCTTTTTCATCAGTTGCCACTTCGCTTTCTGACTACTTCAAACATTAGAAGACCTGCTGCTACACCAGCATTTAAGCTTTGTACGTGTCCTGTCATTGGAATAGTCAGCATCTCATCTACATCCTTCTTCAAACCGGCACTCATCCCGCGACCTTCATTACCGATAATTAAGGCAATTGGACCATCAACCTTCCATTGACGATAATCTGTTCCTTCCATATCCGTTCCAAAGACCCAGTAACCAGCGTCCTTCAATTGTTTAATCGCTTGACTAAGGTTTGTCACTCGAGCGATTGGTACATACTCAACAGCTCCGGTTGAAGCTTTTGTGACTACTGGTGTAATTCCTACTGATCGATGCTTGGGAATAATTACACCATTCACTCCACTGGCATCAGCCGTTCGTAAAATAGAGCCAAAGTTATGGGGATCTTCTAAACTATCTAAAATTAGTAAAAACGGTGCTTCTGCTGTAATTTGCTCCAACAGGCCATCCAATGTTAAGTATTCATACGGCGTAATCGCCAGCAGAATCCCCTGATGGACGCCATGATCACTTAAGGTATCCAATTTTTGTTTCGGTACCCACTTCACTGGAACTGCCTGTGTTTGAGCCAACGATTTCAATTCTTCGATCTTCTCACCGCGGGCATCCTCTTGTAGAAATAATTTATTCCCTCGACCTGTCTGCAAAGCTTCCACCGTTGCATGATGGCCGAAGACAAAGTTTTTTTCTTCTGTTGTTTCTTCTGGTATAGCTACCGCTTTCTGCGGCTTGCGTTTACGCTTGTCTTTCATCCACTTCGCCTACTTTCTTAATACACCAATCCATTAATTCTTCTAAACGTTCTTTTTGTCCCAATAAATGCAAGTACCCCATTACGGCTTCAAAGCCTGTTGACATACGATAGGTCATTTTATCGGTATTCTTAGCAGAAGTATAGCTTTTTGCGTTGCGCCCACGACGATAAATGCCTTGCTCTTCCTCAGTCAACAGTTCAACAGCGTCCATTTCATGAATCAGCATCGCCTGAGCCTTGGCGGAAACATAACGAGTCGCCATATGGTGCAGCTTATTTGGTCGTGTTTGCCCAGAAAGAACTAAGAAATCGCGAATATAGCTTTCGTAAATGGCATCGCCAACATAGGCTAAAGTCAATCCACTTAATTGTTTTACATCTATCATTAGGCTCTTCTCCATCGCGTACCTTGAGGTGTGTCTTCTAAAATGATTCCTTGATCCTTTAATTGATCGCGGATTTCATCACTGCGGGCGAAATTTTTATCCTTCCGCGCTTGATTTCGTTCAGCAATTAACTGATCGACCTCTTCATCCAATAAACCGGCCGTTTCAAAATTAATCCCAAAAACTGCCAATAGCTGAGTAAACATGGTTAATCCATAATTTAATACCTCAGCAGAAACCTCTGCATTTTCAATATATTGGTTTAACCATTTAGCCAATTCATAAACCACTGTAATACCGTTTGCTGCGTTGAAATCATCGTCCATTTCTTTTACAAAGCGACTCTCTAAATCATTAATAACTTGAATGTTTTGTTCATCGTCAGTCAGCTGCTCTGCAGCCGTTTCTTTACGGAAATTCACATTTTCAAAGGTTGTCCGTAGCCGTTGCAAATTGGCTTGAGCATCCTTCATCGTTGTATCACTGTAACGGATTGGTCGGCGGTACTGAGTTGTTGCCATAAAGAAGCGCAGTACCTGCGGGTCAACTTCTTTCACCATTTCATGAACAGTAACAAAATTGCCTAGAGATTTACTCATCTTCACATCGTCTTCGCCAATGGTCACATAGCCATTATGCATCCAGTAATTGGCGAATTTTTTGCCGGTTTTCGCTTCGCTTTGAGCGATTTCATTTTCATGATGTGGAAATTCCAAATCTTGTCCTCCACCGTGAATATCTATAGTATCGCCTAAATGTTTGGTCGCCATCACTGAGCACTCAATATGCCAACCTGGACGTCCCCTTCCCCAAGGTGATTCCCATGAGATTTCATCTGGTTTGGCTGACTTCCATAAAGCAAAATCTAATGGGTCTTCCTTTATCAACTGTTCGCTTCCTGTACGCTGACTAGCTCCAACTTCTAGTTCGTCAATTGACTGATCGCTTAATTCACCATAGTCTTCAAACTTGCGGGTCCGGTAATACACATCCCCGTTCGATTCATAGGCATATTCTTTTTCAATCAATACGCTGATAAAATCAATAATGTCTGGAATATGATTCATCACCCGCGGATGCAGGGTAGCTGGTTTTACGTTTAGCGCGGCGGTATCTTCTTCAAAAGCCGCAATAAAGCGATCAGCGACTTCCGGTGCCGTCAAAGAAAGTTCTTTAGCGGCCTTGATGATTTTATCGTCCACATCCGTAAAGTTCGAGACGTAGTTTACTTCATAGCCACGGTATTCGAAATAGCGGCGGATCGTATCAAAGGCAATCGTACTGCGGGCATTGCCGATGTGAATGTAGTTATAGACAGTTGGTCCGCAGACATACATCCGGATTTTACCTTCTTCGATTGGTGTAAATACTTCTTTTTCACGAGTTAATGTATTGTAAATTTCAATCATGTTGTACCTTCTTTCCATTGATTCTTACCACTTTAGCTGGTATCCCGACGGCTGTAGCATGGTCAGGTATATTATTCAAAACAACTGCTCCAGCACCAATTTTAGCTCTGGTACCAATTTCAATTGGCCCTAAAATTTGTGCATTAGCGGAGATAAAGGCTCCTTTTCTAACAGTCGGGTGGCGCTTGCCAGTATCTTTCCCCGTCCCTCCTAAGGTTACCCCGTGGAACAACACGACTCCTTCTTCTACCTCTGCCGTTTCACCAATTACTACTCCAGCACCGTGATCGATAAACACACCGGGAGCTATCTTTGCTCCTGGATGAATCTCAATTCCCGTTAAAAAGCGCCAAAACTGCGAATGAATCCGTGCCAGCAAAAACAAGTTTTTCCGATAAAGCCAATGGGATAGTTTATGAAAAAACAAAGCATGTATCCCCGGGTACGTGAGTACGACTTCAACACTTGACTTAACAGCAGGATCATTTCGTTTGGTAGCTTCTATCGCTTGCTTCCACCATCCCATTTTAATCGCTCCTTTTCTTTCAGACAACGAATTCCCCTTACTTCCCACAAGTAAAGGATTACCCCAACACTTTCAGCATAGCCTTTATTCCCAGACATAAAAAAACGCACATCTTTTGAGTTTCCTCAAAAGACGCGCGTTCACGTGGTCCCACTTTTGTTTGCAGTCTAGCTGCCTCTTACGGGTAACGGCCGTTTTCATCCGTTTTTGGCTACCTTATCGCCAAAACCACTCCAAGATGCATTTCACAGGTTCATCCTTATCTGCTTACACCAGCCACAGACTCTCTTTAAAGGGTGTTTCCCCTGCTACTTCTTCTTTTCGATGTGTTTACATGACTTGATTTAAATGTGCTAAGGCTTTTTCTTTGCCTAATAATTCAACTGTTTCTGGCAATTCAGGACCATGAGTTACGCCGCTGACTGCCACACGAATCGGCATCCAAAGGTTTTTGCCTTTGATTCCTGTTTCCTTTTGAACTGCTTTGATTGCGGACAATACACCTGCAGCATCTACTGTTTCCATGTCTTCTAATTGTTCCTTAAAGGCACTTAGTACCATTGGAACAGATTCTTGAGCCAAGACTTCTTGAGCCGCTTCATCCAAGACAGGATGTTCTTCAAAGAATAGTTGAGATACTTCTACGATTTCGGCAGCATAGCTCATTTGTGGTTGATACAAACCAACTACACGTTTCACCCAAGATTTATGATCTGCACTTGGATTTTCTTCTACTTTACCTGCTTTAATTAGATACGGCAAGCATAATTCAGTCAATGCATCTAAATCCATTGTCTTAATATAGTTGTTGTTTACCCATTCTAGTTTCTTTTGATCAAAGGCTGCAGGCGATTTACTTAAACGTTTCGTATCAAACATTTTGACTAATTCTTCTTGAGAGAAGATTTCGTCTTCACCTACTGGAGACCAGCCTAACAAAGCGATAAAGTTAAACATTGCTTCTGGTAAGTAGCCTAACTCGCGGTATTGTTCGATAAATTGTAGAATCGATTCGTCACGCTTGCTTAGTTTTTTACCTGTTTCACTATTGATGATCAACGTCATATGACCAAATGTTGGGTGTGCCCAACCAAAGGCATCATAGACCATTAATTGTTTTGGTGTGTTGGCAATGTGATCATCCCCACGTAACACGTGAGTGATTTTCATCATGTGATCGTCCACCGCAACCGCAAAGTTATACGTTGGCATGCCGTCACGTTTTTGAATGACAAAATCACCACCGACATTGTCGGATTCAAAAGTGATTTCCCCTTTTACCATATCGTTAAAGCTGTAACTAGTATTGCGTGGCACACGGAAGCGAATCACTGGTTCCAAGCCTTGTGCTTCTTTTTCCGCTTGTTGCTCTGGGCTTAAGCTGGCACATTTCCCACCATAATGGGGCATTTCGCCACGCGCTCTTTGCGCATCCCGTTCTGCTTCCAACTCTTCTTGCGTACAATAACACTTATAAGCCCAATTGCTGGCTAATAATTGATCGATTAACGGTTGATAAATTTCTTTTCTTTCCGACTGACGGTAAGGACCGTATTCCCCAGGATTCTCAGGAGATTCATCCCAATCTATTCCTAACCAAGCTAAGTTTTCCAGCTGGCTTTTTTCCCCATCAGCGATGTTGCGCTTTTGATCGGTGTCTTCAATACGAATAATAAATTCACCATCATTGTGACGAGCAAATAAATAGTTGAATAATGCTGTCCGGGCATTCCCGATGTGTAGATGTCCAGTTGGACTTGGTGCGTAACGTACACGAATTTTTGACATGTGAACTCCTCTTTCCCGAATAATTAAGCAGAACTTACGCCTGCTTCACTGCTCAAATTGTACAATCAATCGGCTATTTAGTAAAGGGTCAATCCTTCTTGCCTGCTTGATACTCAATTTTCTTTTCAGGCGAATCATCTTTGATGTTGCGATTTGAATGCGCTGGTTTAGCAAAAATCATCCGTCCAGCCGCCGTTTGCAAGGCACTAGTTACGACAACTTCAATATGTTCATTCATGTAATGCTGTCCATCCTCTACTACCACCATAGTGCCATCGTCCAAGTAAGCAACACCTTGCTGGCGTTCAGTTCCGGCTTTTACTACAAGTACATTCATGTTTTCACCAGGAATTACCACTGGTTTTACTGCATTAGCTAGTGCATTAATATTTAATACTGCTACATTTTGAAACTCGGAAACCTTATTCAGGTTGTAATCGTTGGTGACAATTACACCGTCTAATAATTTTGCCAATTTAATTAGTTTACTATCGACCTCGTTAATATCCTCAAAATCACCATCGTACATTTCTACGGCGATCCCGTCTTCTTTTTGCAGAGAATTCAAGATATCCAGACCACGACGCCCTCTTACTCGTTTCAAGCTGTCGCCAGAATCAGCAATGTATTGCAATTCATACAAAACAAAATTAGGAATCATCAATACACCTTCTAAAAAACCGCTTCTAGCAATGTCGTAAATTCGACCATCAATAATCACACTAGTATCTAAAATTTTATACTTATGAAAATTATCATCGGCCTTGCGCTCCAACATTTCGCCTTCTTGATTTTCAGGTTTCTTAGAACGGGGAGTAAAGATTTTTTTCCATTCATCGATGCGGGTAGTACCCATGCGAAATCCTAAGTAGCCTAACAGGATCATAATCAAAATCGGCAATGCGCTATTTACAAAAGGAACTTCTAAATTATACAAAGGATTGGTGACAAACAGCCCTAAAGTCAGACCGATGATTGCTCCCACTGTTCCAAATAGTAAATAAGTTAAGCTTAATTCATTCAGTTGTTTTTCAATTTTCTTTACACCGGTTGTAATAGGTTCGACGAGGACCACGGATAATAATAAGAAAATAATTGCGCCAATCAGGCCATTCGTCAAAGAGTTATTCAACCAGAAATTGTCGGTTTGTCCGATTGCCATCCATGCTGTTGGCAGTAAGGTGATTCCCATACTGATCCCAACGATGACAATGATGACAGTTAATACACGTTTTTGCATAACTTCCCTCCTAAATAGTCAATTTTCTCACAGATCCTTTCCCGCCGAAAAGGTCTGTTAAGAAATTCACTTTAACACCTAAACTGCTTGCAACAAATGCAAACAGTTCAGGTAATCATTTAAATACTTTACGCAGCGTTTCGCCAATCGTGGCAACCGGGATAAGTTCCGCTCCTTTTGGTGCAGTCCAGTCTCCCATGTTGTTCTTGGGTAAATAGATCCGCTTGAAGCCCAATTTTACAGCTTCTTTGACACGCTGCTCAATGCTGTTCACCCGGCGAATTTCGCCCGTCAAACCAATTTCACCGATAAAACACTCAGTTGCCTCAGTTCCTTTTTCTTTGTAACTAGATGCAATCGCCACTGCTACGGCTAAATCGATCGCCGGTTCATTCAACTTCACCCCGCCAGCTGCTTTTAAAAATGCATCCTGATTTTGCAGCAGCAAACCAGCTCGTTTTTCTAAAACCGCCATAATTAAGGAGATTCGATTGAAGTCTAATCCTGTTGTTGTTCGTTTAGCATTCCCGAAAACAGTTGGAGTAACTAAAGCCTGCACCTCAACTAAGATCGGTCGGCTGCCTTCCATAGCTACAACAATTGCTGAACCTGTTGCACCTTCCAAGCGTTCTTCTAAGAATACCTGAGAGGGGTTAGCAACTTCTACTAGACCGGTTTCTCGCATTTCAAAAATGCCAATCTCATTGGTAGAACCGAACCGGTTTTTTACCGCCCGCAGGATCCGGAAGCTGTGGTGCTTTTCCCCTTCAAAGTACAAAACGGTATCTACCATATGTTCCAGCATTCTTGGTCCTGCAATATTGCCTTCTTTGGTCACGTGGCCAACGATAAAAATCGCAATACCATTGGTTTTCGCCAGCTTCAACAATTCTGCCGTCGTTTCACGGACTTGACTGACTGATCCGGCGACACTAGAAATATCTGGCTGGGTCATGGTTTGAATCGAGTCGATGATAACAAAATCTGGTTTGATGTGTTCGATTACTCGACTGATTTCTCCCATATCCGTTTCAGGATAGAGATAAAAATCGGTATCACTAGAACCTAAGCGCTCCGCACGCAGTTTAATTTGCTGCGCACTTTCTTCACCGGAAACATATAACACTTTCCCGCCAGTAGCCGCTAATTGATGGGACACCTGCAGCAGTAAGGTTGACTTACCAATCCCTGGATCCCCACCGATTAACACCAGCGATCCAGGAACGACACCGCCGCCTAACACTCGATTCAATTCGGCTAGCTGAGTTTTGATTCGTGTCTCCTTTTTGAAGACAACATCCTTTAATAATGTAGGTTGTGCTTTTTCACCGGTCAGACTGACACGATTGCGGCGATCTTCGGTATCTTGTATGACTTCTTCCACCAACGTGTTCCAACGACCGCAATTAGGACAACGACCTAAATATTTCGGCGAAACATAGCCGCACTCTTGGCAAATAAATTGTGTTTTGGCTTTTTTTGCCATGCTTCACACCTCTTTAATTTTAACATAAAACTATCTTTTTTGATGCTGATTAGAAGAGCCAAATCCACCTGTTCGTTCAGTTGTCGCACGATCATTATCGGCTTTCAAAAAAGGCAGAAAGATCCCTTGCCCAATTCGTTCACCTTTTTTGATCGTGACATCCGTCAGACCAAAGTTTGTAAATTGAAACATGATATGACCTTCGTTATCTGGGTTGTTATAATAATCGCTATCAATTACCCCTACGCCGTTACTTAAACTTAAGAAACGTTTCAAAGGATTACTTGAACGATTTGCTAACTGTAAGTATTCCTCTTCACCCATATATGACTTAATACCAGTTGGAACCAAAACTGGTTTCACCAGTTTTCCCTCTGGGTCAGCCTTGCCAGTGACCTGAGCCACCAGTTGTTTCCAAAATGTTGGAATAACGATATCTTCGGCTGCTTCAAAATCATAGCCAGCCGCATTTTTAGTTGCCCGTTTTGGCAAATGAATCTCTTGATCTTGGTACTTTGTGATTATTTCAAATCCTCTTTTTTTCATAAGACGCTCCTTTAAAAATCATAGTGTTATTCTACCATAGAGAACGTACGTTTATGAAAATGTTTTGCGAAAACTATGTGGAAATTTAGTGAATCTTAGGGATTGAAGCTGCGATAAAAAGAGCAGGGCCATTAGCTCTGCTCTCGGAGGGCATAATTGGGATCAAATTCATCGATTTCAATATAAATATACGCTTTTTTATCCGATAACGATTTCCGAATTTGACCTTCAATTTCATTAATTACTTTGTAACTGATTTCTTCAAAGTTGTCATTAATATCCATTTTTGCGGCAATCAGTACTTCCTCCGGGCTCAAATGCACGGTCTTAATATCAATTAACTGTTTCACTTCGGAACGTTGAAAGGCCTGTTGAATTTTTTTCAAGTCTGCTTGAGACACACTTTCTCCTACGATTAAACTATAAAATTCCCGCGCTAAAAAGATTGAAGCAAACATCAGCAACAATCCGATCAACAGACCACTTAAAGCATCGAACATTGGGTTTCCGGTAAACATAGTTAACAATGTACCTAAAATAGCTAAAACCAACCCGATTACAGCGCAAAAATCCTCGGTAAAAATAATTAAAATCTCACTGTGACGACTTTCATGTAGGAAACGAAATAAGGGTAGTTTTTCCGTATTCAGCTCATGTATTTCTTTTAGAGCTACCCTTAATGAACTACCTTCAACCAAAATACCAAAAACTAAGATTACTAAAATAATCCATGGGTTTTCTACTTCATGGTTTGGATGGAACAGCTTCTCCAAGGCCTCCATCACACCGAGAGCACCCCCACCAAAAAACAGCATTGTTGCAACAATCGTACTAAAAAAATACTTAGCCCGCCCTTCACCAAATTGATGCAAGGCGCTTTGTCCGCGGCTAGCCCTTTTGTCACCAAATAACAAAAGGATCTGATTGCTACAATCAACCACACTGTGAATACTTTCGTTTAACATAGCCGCACTGCCGCTAATGGCATACCCTACAAATTTACTAATCGCCACTAAAATATTAGCAATTAAAGCGGCTATAACTGCTGTTGGTCGTTGCTTATCCATCGGTTCATCTTCTCTCTAGAGTTAATTTCTTGCTTTTAGTATATAACAGAAAGAAGCTGAACCCCTTAATCGGCGCTCAGCTCATTTTTGACGATTCCGTATAAAAACATGTCAATCGCCGCAGGAAAAGAATTCCCTTGTTTGTCATATGTATCAGGCTGTAGATAAGCAGCCAGTAAAATAAACAGTTGTTTGACGGCCAGCTCAACGTGCACTTCAGGACGTAAAAAAACGTCATCTTTTTCCAACACATCAATAAAAGGCGCTTCATAAGACTGCTGCCACAAAAGATACAGCTCTTTAGAAGATTCTTCGGAAAGGGCGTAATGCATATCATGCATCATCATGTAAAAATCAAAAGGATGTCGCTGTTGCAAATAAACCATCATCTCGGTCAGCTTTTCCGTCAGTGTTGAGCCATTTTCTTTTGCAATTGCTCGCAGCTGGCTTCCGACTTCGCCAGCTAGCTCACGCATCACGGCGACATAAATATCTTCTTTTTTCTTAAAATGATAATAGAGATTCGGCTGAGTAATCCCTAGTGCTTCAGCAATTTGGCGGGTAGAGGTCGCTTCATACCCCTGATTCATAAACAAGCGCTCAGCCGTATCTAAAATCTTTTGGTACATAGTTTTGTTCATAATTGAATCGACTCCTTTTGCCGTTCAATTTTTGCCAACTCTTTACGGATCGCTTGGAAGATACGCAACTTTCTTGCTTGCTTTACTGCGTGTTTTTTGGTGAAAACTTGATAATTGTTTTCTCGGATCACCTGTAAAATTTCCCGGTAAAAATAACATGCAGCTAGTAATGGTGCCCGACAATCTTCATCAATCCAAGGCATCATAGCCAACCCTTTTTGATAACTTGCTTCGGCACGCTGTGCTTCGTACTCCCACAACTTCGCAAATGCGGCTGTTTGACGATGCTGCTTTAAATCTTCAGCTGTTACGCCGTATTCAGCCATTTTGTCCCTTGGCAAATAGATTCGTCCTTCTGCTTCATCCTCACCAATGTCTCGTAAAATGTTGGTGATCTGCATAGCCTCTCCTAATTGTTTGGCTTCTTCTGTGATTTTTTCCCAGTCTTGCGATAGCAATGGCAAGAGCATCAAACCGACAGATCCCGCCACATAATAGCTGTATTCTTCCAATTCTTGCTGAGTAGCTGGCTGTTGAAAATGAATATCTCGACGTTGGCCTTCCAGCATGTCAAAAAAAGCTTGAATATCTAAGGGATAATTTTTGAATACAACCGCTAACGCACGCCATAAAGGTTCATCCGGATGATCTCCTTTTTGAAAGGCACCAAGTTGTGCTTTTAGTTCCGCCAACTTTTCAGGATTTTTTTCCACATCGATGGCATCATCTGCACGGCGGCAAAAAGCATAAATGGCATAGACACTCATCGCCTTTTGCTCAGGCAATCGGGAAAATGCCGCATAAAAGCTTTTAGAATGGTGTTCAATAATGCGTTCGCAATAATCGAAATCTGCTTGATAACGAACAAAATCAGTCGAAAGTTTATTGGTCATCGACAACCAGCTCCTCTACTGCCAACTTGGCACTTTGCATAACAATTGGTACACCAGCTCCAGGATGGGTACTACTGCCACAGAAATACAACCGATCAGCATAATCAAATTTGTTATGTGGTCGATAGTAATTACTTTGCTTCAAGGTTGGTTTCAGTCCAAATGTCGCACCGCGATAGGCGTTGAAATTATCGGCAAAGTCCGTTGGTGCGTAATGCTCTTCAAAAACAATATGTTCGTCTAAGTCAGTAAATACCGTTTCCTCTTTAATCTTTTGAATCACATGATTCCGATATTGTTGAATCGTTTCATCGCTCCAATCATCAAATTTCGATAATTCAGGAACTGGAATTAAAACGTACAACGCTTCATGTCCTTCTCTAGCCATCGATTGATCCAACAAACTTGGAACATATAAATAGTAAGAAGGATCATCCGGCAAGACGCCTTGATCGAAAATGTCAGTGATGTTTCTCTCAAAATCTTTAGCAAAATGAATTGAATGCAGTGCTTGGACATCATACTTTTTATCTAATCCAAGATAGAGCAAAAAGCATGAACAAGAGTACTCCATTTTTTCAATTTTTTGATCCGTATACTTGCCGCGGTCCTTTTCATTGGGTAGTAAATGCTTCATAGCATAAGGAAAATCCGCCCCACAAACCACGGCATCAGCTAAAATTCGTTCACCATTTACCTTAATGCCCACGGCTTCTTTGTTTTCAATCAGGATCTCCTCCACTGCCGTATCGCAATAAATTTGACCGCCCATTTCTTTGAACAAACGCTCCAGTCCTTGCGCTAATGTATACATGCCGCCCTTCATAAAGTACACACCATATAACAATTCGATCATAGGAATGATTGTGTATAATGAGGGCCCTTGATAAGGAGATATTCCAATATATAAGGTTTGGAAAGCCAGCGATTTACGCAGCCGGTCGTCTTTCACAAACTTGGAAATCGAACTATAGGCATCGCCAAAAGTTTTTAGCTTCAACCCGTTTAACAGCGATTTCGGATTGTAAAAATCCCAAAAAGAGCGGAATGAACGCATGATGAAGGCATCTTTAGCAATTAAATAACGCTTGTAAATATCAGCTAAAAAGGCAAAATACCCTTGGGCGTCTTCTTCAGAAATGCTTTCTAACGTCTTTGTCAATGCAACAAGATCAGATGAAAAAACTAATGGATCTTCGTCAGAAAAGTATAATTTTAACATGGGATCGATCTTTTCCATCGGAATATAATCTTCTGGATCTTTGCCACAAAATTCAAATACCTCTTGATAAATATCTGGCATCATAACAATTGTCGGTCCTACATCAAACGTAAATCCTTCTTTTTTGATCTGATTCATTTTTCCGCCTACTTGGCTGTCTTTCTCATATAAATGGACCTCATAGCCCAATTTTTGCAATCTTACAGCAGCAGTCAGTCCTGCAACGCCTGCACCTATTACTATTACCTTCTTCATCAACATTACCTCCTCTAATCATTTTATTACTTATCTACTGATAAGTAAAAGTATAAAACCTAATTTACTAATAAATACTTCAAGAATTTGCTCGGTTCAGTGAATTCCGATACCATTGAAACTGCTGTAATAGAGGCTAAAATTGACCTAAAAAAACACTGATTACCTGAATGTAATCAGCATTTCTTCTTATTGGATATCTTCATTCAGCCAAGTGAGCAATCGAACAGAGACTTGTTGATTTTGGTCGGTAATCGTAGCTTTCCCATCGCCTTTTTGAGGACCATATGCTCCAAATCCTGCATGATTTCCCCCAGCAATTTCTTGATATTCTGTGTTAGCAGGTAATTCTTGTTTCGACTCTTCGTAAGCAGCTTGATTTAAGACTTCATCATTTTCCGCTGTCAAAGACAAAACCGGCACCTTTTTATCCGCCAAACTGCCCTTTTCGTCGGGATAGCTGGCTAAAAAGAACACGCCTTTCAAATGGTCCGTGTTTTCGTTAGCAAAGCGACTTGCCATTACACCGCCTAGCGAATGTCCTCCAATCACATAAGAGCGATCAGGCTGCTCATTTAACACATCTTCTGCCCGATTGGGTGCTAGTACGGCTAAATCCAGCGGCATTTTTAATACATAGACTGGATATCCTGATTGTGCTAGACTTTCAGCCCAAGGACTGTAGCTCTCTGGTTCTACTAATGCACCAGGATAAAAAATAACAATAGGTTTTGTTTGATCCTCTGACGGAAAATACAACCAATCACTACTATTCTCTGCTTTTTGGGCAGTTTGCTGAGCCGCATCTGTCGGCGGATATGTCTGCGTCTGCACGTACGCAAAGCCACCGGCGAGAATAACTACGATGCCAATCACAACAATCAGAAGAATTTTTTTCCACTTTTTCATTGCACTCTTCCTTTCATACGCCACCATCATACCATCTATCAATAGAATTTTCGTGAAAATTGCATTAGGAAGAAAAACTAGTCAAACTCTACCATATTCCCTCGAAAGCGCAGCGGCAAGTGCCCCATTTGGACTTGGCGATTGGTTCGCTCGTTGATCGTTACAGCTGCTAAGAACGCCCGCCATTGGTTTTGAATTACTTGCTCTTCATCAGTAGCTTTAATTTCGGGACATTCGCTGTCTTCGATTAAGGTTATTCGCCCATGATCAAGCATAGCTAACAAACGATGGGTTTCATCATAGATCATCATCTGCTCATTTGGATAACGCTCAGCAAAATGCGGACACAAAAATGGCAGCGAATAATGCTTGGGGGCAATCTTGCTGAATAGTATCTTCCCCACGTATTCAAATCGGACAAAGCCCGTAAATAAATGGACCTCCCCCAACAAGGTCTTGATGGCCTTTTTGACTGCTAAAACAGAAGGATGACCGATAAAATTCTCCAGTGAGTCCTTCGTACCAAGAGCAATTTCGATCACGTCCAGTAGACAGCGCTCTTTACCTGCCAGTGTTGCATAAAAACCCGTTTGAACAAACTGGAGATTTTCAGCAGTTAAACGCTGCTGCAGTCGGCGATATATTTTCTGCGCTCTTATTTCGTTAGTCTCTATCCAATCTCCCAGAAACAAACTTTCTAAAGCCGTTTCTGGTGTTAGGATCAGGGCAGGAACATTTTTTTGTGAGAACGCACGATCCACCAAACAAAGAAAGCCGTAGAAGCTACCGTCATATTCCCAAGTTTCTTGCGTTTCTCGCATGCGCTCACCTACTTTCTTGCGTGTGTTCAAATCGCTCAACGTCAAATAAAGTTAGTTGTTCAGCTTTGCTTTGCGTGTTGAGCTGTTTCAAGGTCTGATACTGCTTAGAAGAAATTAATGACGTGATTACCCATTCAGGATCACGAATTAATCCAGCTGGTGTTTCATGATTGCAGGCAATGAAATATTGGGCCCGTTTAATGACAATCCCCAGCTTTTTCAAATCACTTAAATGAAGACGATAATATTTGCGAGCCTTTACGATATTCTGGGCACTTTTGGGACCGATGCCCGGTACTCGCAAAAGCATGTCATAGGGAGCGGTTTGGACATCCACGGGGAAACGATCGTAATTTTGGACCGCCCAGTTGGCTTTAGGATCTAAGTACAAATTAAAATTAGGTTTGTCATCAGACAAAATTTCATCTGCTGAAAAACGATAATAGCGCATTAGCCAGTCGGCTTGATACAGACGATGTTCCCGCAGTAAAGGTGGATCTGTAGTTACAGCTGGTAACAATGAATCTTGATTAACCGGAATATAAGCAGAATAGTACACCCGTTTTAACTCATAACGCTGGTAAAGATTCTCAGCGATTTTAACGATGGAGCGATCACTTTCAGGACTAGCCCCAATAATCATTTGGGTAGATTGTCCAGCAGGTACAAAGCTAGGGCCCTTTTTGATCGCTGGCAAAAAGGCTTCTTCTTTTTTCTTAGTCGTAATCTGCTTCATCGGTTTATACAAGGCGTAGGGATCTTTGTCGGGTGCTAATAATTTTAAGCTTTCTCTTGAAGGCAATTCAACATTTACACTCATTCGATCTGCTAAAAATCCTAGTTCCTCGATGAGTTTCTCATCAGCCCCAGGGATCGCTTTGACATGAATATAACCACGAAAACCTTTTTCTTCCCTCAGAATTTTCAAGGTTTTAATTAGTAGCTCACAAGTGTAATCAACATTTTTGATAATCGCTGAACTTAAAAATAGTCCCTCTATATAGTTGCGCATATAAAAATCCATCGTCAAATCGGCAACTTCTTTTGGTGTAAAAGTTGCTCGCGGAATCGCATTTGATTTGCGGTTAATACAATAGTGACAGTCGAAAATACAGGCATTGGTAAACAGCAGCTTCAATAACGACACACAGCGGCCATCAGGGGTAAAAGAATGGCAAATACCAGAAACAGCGGTGCTGCCGACAGATCCTTCGCGGGTATTATTGGTCACTCCGCTGCTGGAACAGGACACATCATACTTGGCTGATTCGGCTAAAATTTCTATCTTTCTCGTCAGTTCCATCGAATCTCTCCTCGCTAAAAAATCGAACGTATGTTCTTATTTTACTGAAACTTAGCTGGAAAGTCAAAATTCGAAGGGACTTTTTGCGAAAAATCAAAAAAAATTAAATTTCTTATTTACATCTCATTTTTCTCAGTGTATACTAATCTTCAATTAGAAGTTGGAGGTCATCCTTATGATGAACAGAAATCACTCACAACTGAATAACAGCTTTTTCTTTAGCTTTTTTAGATAGGTTTGTATTCATCAAGATGGATGCAAACGACCGACGTTTTGTATCTATCTATGATGGCTAAAGAGTTTTGACGTACCGCCAGCCACGTAGAAGTAATCGAAGTGGCTGAAGAATAATTTTCTCGTATTCCCATCATCCACTTAGTTTACTAGGTGGATGATTTTTTTATGGAAAAGGAGAAAATAAAAATGAAAAAAAATGTATTGGTAGGATTAGGTTTAGTAAGTTTATTGATGTTAGGTGCTTGTGGACAAGGAAACGCTGAGCCAGATAGCTCGGTAAAAAAAGTTGGTGTTTTACAAACGGTGCAACACGGATCTTTCGATGAAGCATATGAAGGTTTCAAAGAAGGTTTAGCTGAAAACGGCTATGTTGAAGGAGAAAATTTAGAAATTGCTTATCAAAACGCCCAAAACAATCAAGACAACCTAAAAAGTATGAGTGAAAATTTAATCAAGGATCAGCCAGACTTGTTGTTGGGAATTGGCACACCTGCAGGTCAATCCCTTGCCAATGGTACTACAGAGATTCCGGCATTAGTAACAGCAGTAACTGATTTGAAGGCAGCAAAATTGGTAAAAACCTACGAAGAACCGGGAACAAATATGTCAGGAACCACTAACTTATCACCGATCAAAAAACAAATTGATTTACTTTTGTCAGTCACACCTGATGCGAAAAAAGTCGGCTTGCTTTACAATGCCGGTGAAGTGAATTCACAAATTCAAATCGATGTTGCGACTGAATATTTAGAAGAACTAGGCCTGGAAATTATGGTACGAAATGCTACCAGTACCAATGATGTGCAACAAGCAACCGAATCTGTAGCCAGCGAAGTGGATGCTATTTATATCCCAACAGATAGTACTTTCGCCAGTGCTGCTACCGTAGTTGGTGAAGTCGTTAAACAGCATAAAATTCCGTTAGTGGCTGGTTCTGTGGATCAGGTCAAAGAAGGCGGATTAGTCACTTTAGGTGTGGATTATGTATCTTTAGGTAAACAAACTGGAGAAATGGCTGCAAAGATTCTAGACGGCGAAGCCCAACCACAAACAATGCCAGTTGAAAGTGCTAGAGACCTAGCTTTCTATATTAATGAAGACATGGCCGAAGCATTAGGAATTGATCCTGCCAGCATTGAGGAACCAAAATAAGCAGAAGAGTTAAGCAAAATCGCTCAGCTTTGAAACATTAAAATTTATACTTTCAATTACAAATAAAAGCAGCAGCCTCTTTTAATTAGAAGCTGCTGCTTTTGCTTACCTAAGAAGCTGTGTGTCTAAGTGTTTTGCTAATTCGATGCTTTCATGACGTTTTTCCTTGCCCACAGCGCGGCGCTTTTCGTAACCAGCACAAATATATTTTTCCTCTTCTGATTCAGGAATAATCGCCGGCAACGAAATCTGCGGATCAAGACTAGTGAAAGTCAAGAAGCTAGTTGCCGCAAGATAGCGTTCGCTTTTTAACAAATCCTCACCGATTACCTTCACAAATACTTCCATCGAGCGATTACCAGAGCCAGAAACATACGCCTCTAAACAAACAGAATGACCTTCATGCAACGGGAGCAGAAAATCCAAGTGATCCAATGAAGCTGTCACTAAACCTGTTCTAGCAAACCGAGCAGCGGTTATTCCAGCTGTTTCGTCCATCCAATGCATCAATTGTCCACCGTAGAGCGCCTTGTGCATATTCATTTGAGCGTACATAACCAAATGTGTTTGTACGGTACGAGTGTCTTTACAAGTTGGCATAGCCGATCGTCCCTTCTTTTACTACTAATAGTATACAAGGAACCCTATTGGTTTGGATACATTTTATTTTTTATTTACTTAGTGGGCAATAGTCGTTCCTTCACTTTTTGAATTTGTCTTGGCAGACCAATAACTATATAAATCCCGCTGCCTAGACCAGCAATCACCAAACAAATCAGCGTAGCGCCGACCCTTGTATCGGTTTGGATCAGTCTATTCAACAGTAAGTAAGCAACACCACAGAAGACACTCATCACACCCGCAGCCAAAATCAACTGCTTCAAATAATTTCTAACGTAATGCAGTGGCTGAATCTCATACTGGCGACAAATTTCACGGTAGCCTTGCAAAGTAATAATTAAGAACGCCGCCCCTGTGGCTAGATTCAGACCATAGCCTTGGGTTAGCCAAACTAACGGAAATTGCAGCAACAATTTGATAATCAAGGCCTTTGTTACTAAAGCAATCGC
This sequence comes from Enterococcus sp. AZ109, assembly GCF_051714625.1. Classification (NCBI taxonomy): domain Bacteria; kingdom Bacillati; phylum Bacillota; class Bacilli; order Lactobacillales; family Enterococcaceae; genus Enterococcus; species Enterococcus sp. AZ109. The sequence continues at coordinate 1,799,233 of NZ_JBIOSF010000001.1, forward strand.
CATACGATGCATCCCAGTCGCCTGCATTATTGCCAATAAAATGGAGCATATACTTAAAATACCAGTCGTTATAATAGCGACACGCATATATCCGGTAGTCGCAGGATCATAGCCAAAGAAAATCGTGTACATTGGTTGCGCCAGGATAAACATCCCTGACGTGGCTGGCAATAAAAAAGTTAACGCCAAGCGTAGCACATCCGAAATTCCTACCAACAGTTCTTTTTGCGAGCGCAATTTAGTTAACAACGGCAAAGAAGTCACCGAAATGGACCCAATAATCGTAATTAATAGTACCGTCAATTTGTTCGGATTTGCCGAAGCTTGCGTGAATAACACTTCTGTTTGTGCTGGACTGAGTTGCTGGGTCAAGTGGTACAAAATCCCTTTTAAAGTTACCTGATCGATTAACTGCGCAATGGAAATCGCTGAAGCGACATAGATAAAAGGCAGTGATTCACGAATCACAGACAATACTAGCGGACGCTGGGCTTGCAGTAACGTACTGGGGCGGAAAATAAAAAATCTTAGCCGAAAATACTCTTTGCGTTTCCCCACAAACATTAAATAAGCGATACTCACTAGACCACCAAAGCAGGAAGCCATCGTACTAATCACAACTGCCGAAAGAATACTGCCATTAGTCAATACCCGGAGGTAAAAGGTTCCTGCCAGAATTACGACCACTCGCACAAACTGTTCGATAACATTCGACAAACTGTAAGGAACTACATCACTGACCCCTTGAAAATATCCCCGCAAAGCACTAAGAATCGGAATGACCATTAGCGAAGGACAAAGACTGCGAATCGCCCAGGTTGCCTCCTGCAGGTCGTTTACTGGACTGATCCGACTGAGTAATGGCGCAAAAATGAACATCAAAATTGCTGAAGCTAGCCCAATTACTTCCATAATCCCGAGCGAGCTTTTGAAAAGAAGCAGGACACTTTGATCGTCTTCTTTTTCAGCCGCAATTTTTTTGGCGATGCCGCTAGGGAAACCGGCTGTTCCCAAGGTTAAAAACAGTGCGTAGGGTAAATAGGCGACATTATATAAGGCTTGCGCCCGAAGCTCGGCTTCCTTTGAGCCCATCATCATCAGCCAAGGAATCAAATAAATGATTCCTAAAACCTTACAAAGTAAATTCGCTGATGAAAGCCAAAAGGTGCCGGATAACAAATTTTTTTTCATAGAGTCACCTGTACTTTTTGTTTTTTATTATAGCGGAGAAATCCTGCTCAACTGGTTTAGTGTCCCCGCTTTAATGAATTGTTTACTTTCCAACGGATCGTTTTATTTTAATGATTTATTTTTCCAAACCTAGTAAAAATAATCAGACACTACCCAAGCTTATATGAGTAGTGTCTGATTATTATTCAACAACTAAGGCTTGATCTTTAGCTAAAAAGAAAGGTCGTAGGTATGCCACGGTGTTAGACAATGGCAAAATATCGTCAGCCAACGAAATATTCAGCTCATTACGAATATATTGGCGGCGGCTTTCGATTCGAGCCCATAATTCTGGGTATTGTTCCTTAATTTCCTTCTGTAGCTGAGCATCTGCTAAAGCCACACATTCTTCGGCACTTGTTCCTTGATAACCTGGAATGGACGGAATAATGTCGATTTCAAAAATCATTCCGCTTTTTAGTGTTTCCTGTGAATCAGGGTAGACTGGGGAAGACATCCATTCCTCATCGGCTACCAAATGTCCAGGATTCAAGCTCCAGCCATAGGTTTCCTTTGGCAAAACCGCTTCAATTGTTTCATAAAGCTCACCGCCTGTGCGACCCACCTTAGTTTCACTCAACCAAGCAATCATTGCTCTAAAGTACGGATAAACCACTTGCTCTAAGTAATCCTTTTGCTCATCTGGCAGCTGGCTTTCATCCTCAATGACAAAACCAGAGCGACTAGATAAGCCACCTTTGTAACCGATCGTTAAGGATAATTTGTCGCCTGCGTTAATCTTTTTGTGGGTAGGATAAAAATTGGCCTTTTCAAAACGTTCACCAGCAGCTGCAATGGTCACTACTGAATTTAACTGCCCTTCCCCATTCAACAATTCACCTAATTCACATTCCTTCATCCCCGGTTCAATCGCATTCAATGCACGTAATAGGCGGGAAGAGGCAAGGTTTGCGCCATATTCATAATGGGCAAATTCATTGGCATTATTTACCGTACGTGCACCATACTCACCACTAATAAACAAATCACAGGCATTGATTAATTGCGCTTGTTGAGCCGCCTGTTGCAATTCCAGAACAATAAAGTAAGGCAAATCTAACAGCTGTTTGCCATCTGTCAATTTCGAGGTGAACATCTTCCAACCAGCAACACCAATTTTTTGTGCAGTTGCTAAACCAATCTCAGTGAAGATATCACTCAAAGGACGTTCATTATCCATTGGTTGGTTTGGTAAAGAAAAGTAAGGAGAATGATACAACTTACCTTCTATCCGTGCGTGCTTCGCCATTTTTAAATTTTCGTTTCCTAAGACAAATGAGCTTTCACCGTCTTTTCTGATAATTAGCAGCCCTTCTTCAAAGCGAGGGAAAAAACCGGTCAAATATTCAAAGTTTGAGCCATGTTCTTTGTCTGCGTAAACGATTAAATAATCGTAGCCGGCAGTTTCCATTAGGTTCAAGATTTTTTCTTTACGTTGCTGCATCGTTTCGTCGGTTAAATAGACCGGTGCTACTTCCTCAAAAGTCGTTGGTTCTTTCACGGTAGTGCGTTTAATTGTTTGCATTTTTTTCTCCTTTTAGGGTAATTAGTTCAACATTATTTTCTTCTAAAGCTGTAACAAATTCTTGCGGGGGCATCTGATCGGTTACAAGGACATCCAGTTCGCTCAAGGAACAAATTTTGAATAAGCCGGTGGTTTCAATTTTGGTATGGTCGGCTAGCGCAATGACTTTCTTGCTTTGTCGCACCATTTGACGTTTCACCATTCCTTCTTCCTCGGTATGGATAAACATGCCGTCTCGACTAATAGCAAAAACGCCTAGTAAAGTATAGTCCACTAAATACTCGCTAATTTTTTGGACTGTTTCAGCTCCGTAGATAAACAATTGTTTCTTATGGAGCTTACCTGGCAAAATACTGACCTCACTGTTATCTAGTTGAGCCAATAAGGTCGCGTGAGTTAACGAGTTGGTAATCGCCAGTATCCCTTTACCCTGCAGATAAGGAATCACCGCTTCAACAGTTGTCGAAGAATCCAGAATCATAGAGGAATTGCTTTTGATCCTTTCAGCGGCTGCCTGCCCCATCTGTTCCTTGACCTTTTGATCACGACTAGATCGTTCCTGATAGTCAAAAATTAACGCTTCACGACTGGCTAATACTGCTCCACCATGAATCCGTTTGACGATATTCTTTTGCTCCAACTTGATTAAGTCTCGGCGAATTGTATCTTTGGAGACCATCAATTGTTCCGCCAACTCATCGATCGAAGCACTTCTTTGCTCTTCTAAAATTGTTTTAATTTTATTTACACGTTCTTCTATTAGCATAACTGATTCTCCTTCTTTTTTAATTTACCATCATTTGCAACTATTTGCAATTATCAATTATATAAATAGCAATAAAATGCAACTAACTGCAAGAAAACAGCTAGACATTTCTCTCACGAAACTTTCTATTTGATTACGATTAAAAATGTGCTATTATTTTCATAATATTTTAACGAAGGATGTGAACAGGATGAACAGAGATTACTTATTCGTATTGCCAGCAGCAAATTGCCAACACATGATGTGTCTTTGCGCATCATGTTCTTTGGCGTACCTGTAGCTGGCCAAATAGTCAGATACTCGCTAGAGGACTTGATACTTATCAAGTCCTCTTTTCTTTTACCTTGAAAGGAGCATTTTATGAATTTTCAACAATGTCGCTATGCGGTGGCGATTGCTGAAGCGGGCAGCTTCAGTCAGGCCGCTAAGGAATTATTTGTCACCCAATCTAGCTTGTCTACTTCTATTAAGGAGCTGGAAAGCTCATTAGGAATTATCCTTTTTCACCGTTCTAAGTCAGGCGTGCGGTTAACCGAAGCCGGCAGCGAATTTTTAGTAGCTGCCAAACGAATTCTTGCTCAGGTAGAGTTATTAGAGACCCAGTATCAGCCAGATAAGAAAAAAGACTTTGTAGTGACCGCTCAGCATTATGACTTTTTGTCTCAACCTTTTCTAGCGGTCTTTCAGCAATTTCAAGCGGACTGCCAAAATTTCCATTTAGTAGAAACCACGACGCAAAAAATCATTGAAAGCCTGCAAACCTTTCGTAGCGAGCTAGGGATCTTGTATTTGACGCCGACAAATCAGCGCTCTTTGGAACGTCACTTTGCGCAAGAGCAATTGATTTTTCAACCATTAGGACAATTTGTCACCCAAATTTTTTTGCGAAAAGATCATCCGCTGGCACAAAAGGATCAGATTACGGAAACAGATTTAATTGATTATCCGCAAATCCGCTTTACCCAAGAGGAGTACGAATTTTCCCATTTTGATGAAGATCCGCTGGAAATCCCTACTACCCAATCAGTGATCTATACCAATGATCGCGGCACTTTGTTGAATTTATTGTGTGGATCAGATGCATATGCTTCAGGCTTAGGAATTGTGGAGGGCTTCGCAAAGGACCAAATTGTCTTGAAGCCCTTAGCTGATTCTGCCATCCATACTTTAGGAGCGGTCTATCATCAGCAACGCTCCTTAAGCGAAATGGCTACGCTTTTTTTAGAGAAGGTGCAAGAAGCCGTGGATCATTCCGCCACATCCATTGACAAAATCAATGACTAACCATCAATAACAACAATTATCCAAACTGCCATTGACTTGGTATAGTTAGTTCAATCAAAAACGAGGAGGAGAACACGCATGTTAAAAGTCAATCGTACTGTTATGACAACTGAAGAAATGTACATGGCTTGTCAATGCATGCCGTGTTCTTTAGCGTACCCTTAGAAGAGCTGCACCATTATTTTCTTAAGGGAATCGCTAGAGGACTTGATACCTAATCAAGTCCTCTTTTCTTTGGTCTAAATAAAAAAAGGAGTGTTTTTCATGTCAAAAAGAGAATTAGTTTTACGTGCCTTGCATCAAAAAGAAGTCACCCGTGTGCCGGTCGGTTTTTGGTTTCATTTTATTACGGATGAAGCCCAGCTTCGCCAGCCTATCCCTTCAGTAATTGAGCGCAACATCAGTGGACATCGGGATTTTATCCAAGAATTTCAACCAGATTTTGTTAAATTGATGAGCGACGGCTTCTTTTATTACCCTAACGATCAAATCGCACAAGCCAACAGTATTGAAGACTTAAAGGGAATTCAATCGATCGGCAAAGATCACCCGTGGATTCAACAGCAGGTTGCTTTAATTAAGGAACAAAAAGCCCAATTTACTGAAGATATCGCGTCTTTCTACAATATCTTCGCTCCAGCGACTTATTTCAAATGGCAGCTGTCTGGCGGTGAAGCCCAGTTTGCTGATTTCTTACTAGAAGATCCGTTGCTGACTCAGCAGGTCTTACAAATTATTGCCGAAGACATTGCCCACTTAGTAACCGCCGTTTTAACCGAGACTGATATCGATGGTATTTACTTTAGTGTTCAAAATGTTCAGGATACGCGCATTTCGTCAGAAGATTATGCTCGTTCGATCCGTTCCTCTGATCTGACGGTGTTGCAAGCCGCCAATCAAGCCTCTGCCAATAACATTTTGCATATTTGCGGTTATGAAGGGGCTACTAACGATTTGTTCTTGTACCAAGATTACCCATCTGCAGCAGTTAATTGGGCAGTCGGACCAGAAGACGTTTCCTTACTTGAAGGAAAAACGCTGTTTAATCGTACAGTTATCGGCGGCTTTGATAATACAGTTGATGGCTTGTTATATCGAGGGGATCAAGCCGAAATCCAGCAAGCAACTCAAGCTTTAATAGATGAAGCTGGAGCAACTGGTGTCATTATAGGGGCTGATTGCACGGTGCCTAGCGATATTGCACTAGAACATTTGCAATGGGTTCGCGAAGCAATTTATACCAAGGAGGAAGTTAGATGAAGAAACTAATTGCAGGTGTCGTTGTTGTTTTAGCAGTAGTCGGGGCAACGCTATTGGTCAGGCAAAACAATCAACCGGCCGCAGCCGACGAAAATCAAGTAACAACTATTCAAGTTGCCCACACCCAAAACTACGTGCCTTACGATTTCATCAATGATGCTGGAGAATCCGATGGTTATGAGGTGCAGGTATTAAAAGCAGTCGATGAGAAATTGCCGCAATACGAGCTTGAATTTACTGGGACCAGTGATGATGATTTATTAATCGGACTAGAATCCGGGAAATATGATCTAGGTGTCAAGGGTGCTTGGTACACCGAAGAGCGGGCAGAGAAATTCATTCTGCCCAAAGAAAAAATTGGTGCCAGCATTATCGGCTTCACGGTTCGTCAAGAAGATGCGGATACAATCACGGATATCGACTCGTTTGCAAAAACAGGAGGCAAACTAGTCCCGATTTCCCCGCAAAATGCGCAATGGAATGTGATTGATGAGTACAATCAAGAACACCCTGATCAGCAAATTCAATTGACAGCGGCGGAAGCCTTTAATGTTGCGGATGCCTATGCTTGGGTCTTGGAAAAACGCTACGATGCCTTTTTCGATATTAAGCTTTCCTATGAAGAAGCGATTGAAAAGGAAGATGGAGCTTATCATCAATACGCTGACCAGTTAACCTATGTTCCTTACAAAGGTATCCCGACTTACCCATTACTGCATAGAGATGCCAAAAACGAAGAATTTGCTAAAGCTTACGAAGGAGCGATTCGCGAGCTGGAAGAAGAAGGCACCTTACAAGCGTTATCTGAAGAATATTTTGGTGAAGATGTCTTTCAATTTATTGAAGAAACCAACTAACAAGGAGGAATTCGATGGTTACATTTGATCCCGCACGTATCTGGCAGGTACTTCCAGGCTTACTGGCAAACCTGCCAGTAACCCTTGCGGTTGCTGGGGTTACCGTTTTAATCGGTACCCTTTTAGGGGGTATTATCGCTTGGGGCTTGCTTACCGAAGACAAAACAATACGCTCAATTGCTGAAAGTTATGTCTTTGTCCTGCGTTGTACCCCACCGATTGTTTTGCTATTCATTGTTTTTTACGGCTTCCCTCGCTTCCTTAACTGGTGGCTGGGTATTGAAACAGACGGCTGGTCCCGGGGATTATTTGTGGTCATCGCCATGATTTTATTGTTTGCTGCGATTATTTCCAAAGTGTTCACCTCTGCCTACGCTTCCGTTCCTAAAGGACAACTGGAGGCTGGCCTCAGTATTGGGTTATCACCGTTTCAAACCTTTTACCGGATCTTACTACCGCAAACAGCACGGATTGCTTTGCCAAACTTTTCCAGTGCCTTGCTTAATTTAATGAAGGATGCGGCGTTGGCCTACACCATCGGATTAGTTGATGTGTTAGGCGGCGCAAATCTGTTAATCAGCCGCAACTTTGGTAATTATTCTTTGGAAACCTATACTGCGGCGGCGATTATTTATTGGGGGCTGGCCTTTGTGCTGACCTTGACCACACAAGCGGCCGAACGGCTGTTGACACCGAAGGGAGTGCATTAAATGAATTGGCAGTTTATTAGTGAAACTTTTTTTCTCACCCTGCGTGGAGTTCCGACTACCCTAGCTATCATGGGCGTTGCGTTTGCCCTAAGCTTTGTGCCCGCTTTACTTTTGGCCTTAGCACGAATTCATCAAGTGAAAGGTGTGACGGCTTTTTCTATGGTGTATCTTGCTTTTGTGCGGGCAACGCCGCCGATTTTACTGATTCTCTTTTTTTACAGCCTATTGCCTAGTATCCTGAATGTCTTTATGCAACAAATTGGCAGTTCCATTGATGTTTTCTCTTTTAATCCAATCTTTTACGCATTTATTGTCTTTGGCTTTCTGACTACTGCCAGCCTATCAGAGGTTTTCCGTTCCGCTTTGATGACAGTAGATAAAGGACAGCTAGAAGCCGGCCAAGCGATTGGTCTGAGCACCTGGCAAACCTATCGCCGAATTGTTTTCCCTCAGGCATTGGTTTCAGCGTTACCGAATTTATGTAATCTGCTGATTAACTTGGTGAAGGGGACTTCATTAGTATTCGTTATGACTGTCCAAGACATCACTGCCATTGCTCGCGTACAGGCAGCTTATGGTTATCATTATTTTGAAGCCTATTTCGTTATTTTCATCGTCTACTTATTACTATGCGGTGCGATCCAAGGATTATTCACATTGGTTCAACATCGAATTTCTCATCGTCCAGCCAGAAAGGAGCAAACGCATGTTAAACGCTACCCACATTCACAAAAGCTTTCAGCAGCAATCAGTTTTAAACGACGTTAGCCTGCAAGTCAATCAAGGAGATGTCATCGTCATCTTAGGTCCCAGCGGTTCAGGAAAAACAACGTTTCTGCGTTGCTTGAACGGACTAGAAAAAGCCGATAGCGGTGAACTCACTCTGGCAGATACTACCTATGATTTGGCTAAAATCTCCACGAAGGAAATCTTGAACCTGCGGAAAAAGACCGCCTTTGTCTTTCAGCATTACAATCTTTTTGCCAATAAAACGGCGTTAGAAAATGTCCTAGAAGGATTAATTATTGCTCGCAAAATTCCAAAGGCTCAGGCTTTGCCGACGGCTCGTGAAGCCATTGCCAAAGTTGGGCTGTCTAGCCATGAAAACTATTATCCTCATGAATTGTCCGGTGGTCAGCAACAGCGAATCGGCATTGCTCGAGCAATTGCCGTGAAACCTGATGTCTTGTTGTTTGATGAGCCGACTTCCGCTTTGGACCCTGAGTTGATTGGTGACGTGTTGCAAGTGATGCGTCAACTAGCTAAAGAAGGAATCACGATGGTCGTAGTTACTCACGAAATGGGCTTTGCCAGAGAAATTGCCAGCCATGTAGTGTTCATGGACGAAGGGCGTATCATCGAAGAAGGTGCACCAAAAGAATTCTTCGCAGCCCCCAAGGAAGAACGAACCAAACGATTTTTAGCAAGGATCAGTTAAAAAAAGGTGAGCTGCTTAATTCAACTAAGCGTCTCACCTTTTCTAATTTGTCGAATATTATTGGTATGAGTGAATTAGCACAAGTCCGATAGCTGGGATACCGAGACCTATGTTACCGAATTCTTTTATCCACCAGCACGGTTTCTGCGCTATATGCCCATTTATAGAGTGTCTCGATAAGCTAGTTCAATTGTTTGTTTGAAAAATGAGCCCACACGGTGTGGCAGGCTTGGTCATTATTGTATGAATCTAGCTTATAGTTGAATTTTAGCGTATTTTGTTAATCCGTCTGCTCTACTTGAGAGAGCTGCTCGACAAGTTGCCAAGTCTGTCCGTTGTCAGTCGATTGATACCGAAAGGCAAACATCTTTCCATAATCAATCTCACCCATATTCAGTAAATAAAATCTCGTTTCCAGTAAATTAGTACTCACTTGAATCACCTCATTGGGCGATTGGAAAATATCTAACCCTCCGGTCTGATAACCTTCTGGGATCGTAATCACTGATTCTTTAAAGGAACTACCTGCGTTATTAGTGTAGTACACGTGCTCCCGGGTTGAAACAAAGCCTAATGTCGGGTTGACAAAGCTGACATTTTGGACGGGTTGGCTAATTGTCGTGCTGTTGCTTTGATTCCAGGTTTGACCAAAATCATTGGTGTGGTAAATCATCAAGCCTTCTGAGGAAACTTCCGGCGAAATAGTTGAATAGACGAGCACACCACTACCATTGCCAAAGAAAGTTGCTTTACGATAACGAGCCCCACGCATCGTATCGGTCACCAGTGATTGCTGCCAAGTCTGTCCGTTGTCGGTTGACGATAAAAATGCCAGCTCTTGCTCATTTTGCGAATAGATGAACCACGAAAAATCAGGAGAAATCTCGTAGGTCTTGTCCATCCAGTAGCCCAACGGAATCTCACCACTTGTCAGTAAGTAACTGCCAAAGCGCAGCCATTCAGGCTTTAATGGGATAAAAGACCAAGTATTGCCGCTATCAGTGGTCATGTACAATTCATTGCTATCAGAAACAAGCTCCAGTTGATTGGTTTGACTAATTGGATAGTCTGGTGGGCTGCCTTGCTGAGACAATAGTCCTGAGGCATCCAATCTTACTTCACTACTGGAGGAATAGGTGGTAGCATCTTCTGAATAACTGCCGTAAAAGTTTTGGTAATAACGACTCGTCTCATAGTAAGTGACCCCTGCCATCGATAAAAGAAAGAGACCCGCTAACAATAAAATGACTCTTTGATTAAACACATTTACTTTAGAAAAAGTTTGCGGCATCAGTGGCGGCTCCCCCTTTAGCAGGAACAATTGATTGGACCCAATCCCGGGAAATTGCGACTTTCTTCCTATTATAATAGTAAAATCATCTAACGTAGTGGTCAGCTCGGTACAAGCAGCCTTTGTTAAGCGTATTTTAGGTGTTTTTGTTTCACTCGCTAAGTAGTAAAAATCTTTTTCTTGATACACCTTAGAAACCTTCAGCATCTTCTTTACATTCTTTTCCAGCCAGCGATTAAAAGACTGCGCCAGCAACAAACCAGCAAGTATATTTTTTATCAACAGAACCAGCAAAATTACACTACTGACGATACCAATCGTGAGGGAAAAATAATAAATCCCTTCGAAAATATAGCTGCCAGTAATTGAGCGAAGACGCCAGCCAAATATCCGGTACACAAGGCTAGCAAAACCAATAAACAGCAGACTTGTCCCAATTAAGTAACCCACAATTGCTATTAGGTTCTTCTGACGGGTCTCTTTATCATAGGCTATCAGTTTTTCCTTGGAAGACAGTAATTCAATAATAAATAGTTCAGGATTCATCGTATCTCCTATACATAAAATGTTTTTATTAGTATGCGCCAAAACCTTAATAATGAACAGCCATCTTACATATTCTTTAGGAATAAAGTATTTTTTCGAAATTTAGAATCTATTTTGTGTTTATCTCAAGAAATAGGTATAATAATGTTGAGGGATAATTTATGAAAAAAATTGCTGCCCCTTCAGTAATGATGGAAAAGCATGCTATAAGGAGGAGAACCTATGAAAAAGTTTGTTGGTTTAATGGTAATCGCATCGTTTTTCCTGACTAGTGCTGTTTCAGTGCACGCTGCAACGTACAATTCAGTAGAAAAACCAAACGAACCAGTAATTGAAAATGCAAGTACGTGGAATCGAGATGTCGGTGATGGTGTAGATACCTTCAAGTACGAAAATGGGAAATGGGTACCCGTTGGAAGTACATCAAAAAGAAGAGCCGCTGCGAGAAAAGACTTCATCGATAAAGTAGTCACACCTAACAAAGAAGCCCGTAAGAAAGCTGAGGAATTAAAACAATCCTATATTGAGCAAGCCAAGAAAGATCCTGAAGCTTTTGCTGCGTTAACGGAAAATGAAAGTATGCAGGTTTCTTATACCGATGAGCAAGGAACCCACGAAGTAAAAATACCTAAAGTGGATATGCCCGAGGAGATTGCTGAACCAGCTGCATTCTTTACTAGCGAAGCTGTGCCAGAGATGTTGCCAATCAAAACAACACCCGTCCCAGTAGTAGCTGATCCGAATCAAAGTCCTAATCAAAAAGCTGATCCTAGCTTAACTACTACCACTTATAAAGTTCAGAATGGCAAAATATTAACTAAAGCCGAGCTTCTTGAGCAAGTAGCTTATGATGGCGATAAAACTGGTATCACTATCGAGCTTTATTCTCAAACAGTGTATTCTGCAAAAGATAGCACCACTTATCACCATGATTTAAATGCTCTGTTGGCAACTACTACAGTTGATAAGATTAATGTTTTAACTGAACACCAGGCTGTGATAGAAGGGTTATCCGCTGCACCTGACGACACTAAACAGATTGAAAAAATAAATTTATCATTGCCTGGAAAATACAACGTTACCCTATCTGTGGAGGGAGCTGTATCGAATAACGAAATAACCGTTCAAAGAGAAGATCAAACAATTGTCGATCCCGTCCCAACACCTGATCCTTTAAAACTTGAAGTAGCAGACCAAACGTTCCCTGTTGAAGTAGGTAAATACCTGAACAATGCAGACTTATTAGGTCTTGCAAAGTACACTGGCGACATTAACAACTTAAAAGTTTCGATCACTACCGATTACGTGTACGTTGTTGCAGGCGCTGAAGTGTATCACATTGACCTGCACGAATTATTAAGCAAGGCCAACCTAGCAAATATCTCGGTAATGACCGAGCAAGAAGCCATCAATCAAGGCTTGCGCTTATCGACCGAGAATAACGACAAAGGCGGAATTGATACCATTAACCGCTCACTGCCTGGAAGATATCACGTGACTTATACGGACGGTCAACTAACTGCGACGAGTATTATTACGATTGGCGAAGTGAAGAAACAGGAGCAACCTGTTCCTACCACTACTCCTAAAAAAACGACAAGTACACCTAAAACCTATGCGAAACCATCGGCAAAAACCTTGCCTAAGACAGGTAGCACGTCATCTAACTATTTGATTATCATTGGTGTAATTGTCATTGCTGCAGCTGCATTTCTTTTCTGGAAGAAGAAAAGTAAAAAAGCGTAATAGGATATTCAAAAGGACAACTGCCAGTTAGGTAGTTGTCCTTTTTTTACAAGCATTCTTCTGTCGAAGCAACTAGAAGCTGCCAATTAACTGTATCTTTAGTCATCGCCAAGTCAAAGGCTTCCTGAATGGCATCCAACGTAAAACGGCGTGCAATCAACGCAGCAGGATCAATCAGCTTTTGTTCAATCAAGGCAATCGATTCTCGCCATTCGCTCCCCGGAAAAGGTGCTGAATAGGCATCTCCTAAACCTTTAAGGGTATATTCACGCTGGAAAATATTTTTAAATGCCTGCTGGCGCAGCATCATATTAGAGGGGGCCAAACCATAATAACCGATAGATCCCCCTTTTTTCGTCACCAGCAAACAACGTTCTTCACTGATCACGGAGCCGGTTGTTTCTATGGAAATATCCACACCTGCTCCAAGGGTCCATTCAAAAATCAGATCCTCGGCTGATTCACGCAGCAAATTAACTGTGTGAGTAACACCATGCTTTTTTGCTTCCTGAATGTTATTCAGATCCGTATCCAAGCCGATAATTTGTTTTACACCCATTTGTCGCAGCCATTGAACCGTTAAAAGTCCGATGGAATGCAAACCAAATACGGCAACACAATCTTCTGGTTCTACCCGTAGTTTTTTGATTCCATGAGCTGCTCTGGCTACAGCTTCCAATAATGCCCCTTCTTCAAAAGTTAGGCGGTTAATATTCAGCACATTTGCTTCTGGGACCACTACGTATTCTGCAAAGGCACCGTCTTGATGCTGTCCAAGTGTCTGCCCTTGCTCACACCAGTGATGATTGCCTGATCGACAGTCCTGACACTTTCCACACGGCATAAAAGGGATAGCAGTCACCCGATCATTCACTTTAAAAGCCTGGACTTCACTACCTACTTCAGCAATCACACCTGAAAATCGGTGACCCATAATTGTTGATTGGTTGTGTATAGTTTCACTTGCAATTTTAAATACGTCCAAATCACTAATACTAACTGCCACTACCTTGATCAGCACTTCTTTTTTGTGCGGAATAGGTCGACTTACTTCACAGATGGAAAAATGGGTGGAACGGGTTAATAATGCGGCTTTCACCTGAAACTACCTTCTTCCTCACTTTAGTCTACTAAGTTGCATTTTTGTATGACGTCCTTCACGTATGTTGCTTAAAGAATTTGCTAAGAGAACTATGGACTAATCATAAACAGTCGATAAAAATCTTGCTCCGACAGGTCATATGCCAATAATAATTTTGCAATCATTTGACTGCCTACGCCCCGATCGCCATTAAAAATGCGATAGATCGTCGACGGAGGAACATTCATTCTAGTTGCCAGCGAGTAAACATCATCACCATTTTCACGCATCATGTACTTCAAATTTGTCTTTTTTAATACAATTTTCATTCTTCCACCTCCGTTGCCTTATGTCAATAATATAAAACTAAGATTGACATAAGGCAATACTTTTTCTAAATATTTTTAAATGTCTTTTGTAATTGTTGCCAATTGGCTATATAGTAATAATGAAGAAGGGAGCTTTCTGAATGGACTTTGGAACGAAACTAAAAGCCTTGCGCAACTCAAAAGGATTTGGTGTAAACCAGCTTGCTTTAAAATCTGGAGTAAGTGCTTCAAACATCTCACGATTTGAAAGAGGCGAACGAAAGGACCCCACACTTGAAACAGTCAAAAAATTAGCTAAAGCTCTAGGTGTATCTATCTCTTACTTTGAAGACGACACGATCCATCCGGCAGATCGAATCGCGGCACATCTAGATGAACATATTATTGAAGAACAACTAGAAGACATCATTAATTATATTGAATTTATTAAGCAAAAGAATCCACCGTCAAAAGAATAATACCTCTTCCCTCGTCACGCTTGACGAGGGCTTTTTCTGCTTCCCTCTCTATTTTGCCAAGATCCCACATCTACTAAAAACCATGCAAATAATTCATTTCATTACTATTGCTCGAAATATTATGGGTTAATTATAGTATACACATATTTCTATCTATTTAAATCGATATTTTACCCACAAAAAGATGAGTCAATTATCATTTTAAGTCAACTAAATATTAATTTTTTCTTTAAATAAGAAAAAAATCGTTTTCCTTAGTCATTTTTTCAGCTAAAATCAAATCTCCGTGATGATTTATCACGAAAATAAGTTATTTAATCATTTTTCGCTTGGGAGGTGTGGCGTGAAAAAAGGAATACCATTACTTATTATCATTCTCTTGCTACTTCAGGGTACGGCAACTTCCGCTTGGGCAGAAGAAACAGCAACAAGTACCACTTCTTCAACTATGGAGGAATCTTCCAGTCTGCATGACTCCGAGGAACCAACAAGCAGCCTAGAAACTTCGACTGAAAGTATAGAAACACCGTCTACTATTAACCCTACTGAAGCATCCACAAGTGTCCCGTCCACGGCAGAATCGAGCGAGTCCCTTAGCGAAAACGAATCAACACCTAGTACAGCCCAGCGTGCACTTGGCAGCGGCACCGAAGAAAGTCCCTATCTGGTGACAACCTACCAAGAATTAGCCGATGTGCTAACTACACCCTTAGCAAGTGGTCAGACAACGCAATACATACAGCTGCAAAACGATATTGTATACAATACTACATCTATTAATATTAGAAAAAGTACCGTAATCGATGGGAATGGGCATGCCTTCTTATATGCAGGCAGAAGCTTCGGAACCGCCCACTTTAGTACCTATGCCAACAATATCAACGTTACTTATAAAAACCTAACCTTTGGCAATGACACTTACCCTAACAGCACCTACTACGGTATTCTGTATATCCAAAATACCAATATCAACTTTACAGTAGAAAATGTGGCTTACAATATCCAAATCGGCAGCCAGCCCTTCTGGGGAAATAACGGCGCCGGAAATACGTTGACCTTCAAAGGGAAAAATACGTTCTACTCTTCGGGTTCCTATTACGGTGGAGAATTTGTCGAAGGCTATCGTCAAACGATTTTTGCAGCGGGCAGTGATACGACGGTTTACAATGATTCACCTGACGCTACTGCCGTGTTTTGGGGTGCCAGTCAAGTTGTTACGGTGGAAAATCAAGCGTCCCTTTCCATCGAATCTAGCAAACCTTATCTGTTTTATGACAATGCTACGCTGAATGTTCAGGAGCAAGGGAACTTTTCCTACAAGACGATTTATGGATCAAAGTCACCTTCTAGTAATGCCACCTTGTGTACGGGTGCTCTAACAATGAACTTTGGCAAGGATGCGATCGGGCATTTTACGACAGATGTGAACAGCTTTAGTGGAAATAGCCCCACAATTAACCTGAACTCGCCTGATTACGTAGTCTTTGATGCGACCGACGCAGCCAAACAGGTATTAAGCAACATGCGTCCAGTCTTCCGACGAACAGATGCGGACAGCTTTACTTACGGTATCGAGTATTTAACCGCAGGGGGACAAAATATTTACCAGCCGAGGATAAATCCAAACACTAGCACTACCGTTTCCTCTGGGAATATTGGCAACGGCTATTCCGTGGCTTACGCCCGCTACCCTAGTCTCACTAATAGTTCGGCTACTCCTGAAACGGGAACGGGCATTAGCAGCTTAATCGCACAAATCGAGGAAGTAACACCAGTAACTACCTCCAGTCGCAACGTACAGTACAAATTAGCAAAAAATGCTCTGTACACGGGTGCCGATATCACCACGAAAGATGCCCAAGCTAGTATTGAACAAGCTGGTGTTGAACAAGGAGTCGTTGAATCAGCGGACCTAACCTTGCCAGAAAATTCTGGGAATACCGGAGCCGCAACCCAACATGTCTTCCAGCAGTTACTTGCCGGAAATTACTATTTATATGCCCGATTAGACGATCAGCGGATACCCGGCTATCGCTTAAATAGTCCTTGGCAGGAAACTACTGCTGAGGTACCGCGCTTTATCCAAGTACAGTTTCCTGATGGGCTTCACTTTACTAGTCCGATCCCTGGGAAATTCGGCAAAGACCAAAATTTAGCCGCTTATAGTATGCAAAATACTGGAAATGTTCCGGTCGCCGTTGACCTGACAAAGGTCACTAGCGATCCAAGCAGCACCCAGAACATCTCCTTAGTCAAACAATTCACTACCCAGAAACAGGAGCTCATCTTGTCACTGATTGCCGAAACAAGCGACAGCAAGCAAGCGATCACGCTAGGTCCACTCACCGAAAATGAACCGGTAGAAGGTGACGCTGTTTTCTTGAATTCTTTTTGGGAAAGCGATGCTCAAGCACAGCTGTACTTGAGTGGAAACTATTCAGGTCCCATGATTGGTCCTCAAGCTGTCAACTATCGCTTTACCTTTGCTGTCTCATCACTTAATTAAAAGGAGGCCTTCCATGGAAGAGAAAAAGAAGAAGAAGAAAAAGTGGCTCTTGCTTTTAGCCCTTTTCCTACTGCTTGTCGGCGGTTACGGTGTGTACCATTTCTTTTTAGCATCGGAACCTCAAGCAATGTCAGTCATTAGTGGCGATTTTTTACCAGAAGGAAAAGATGCCCAGAAAATGTCTGATCAAGAGCTGGCGGATCTTGCCCAGCAGACCGCCGATGCCAGTAATTTCAATATGATGATCGCTTCAGAAGCAGCTATTAATGGCAACACGCAACAAGGAACCTTGCCCATTAAGAATCCTGAAAACAATGTTTATCCCATCAACGTTGAGATCATCGATGACCAAACAGGGGAAATTATCTATACTTCAGGTGCTATTTTACCCGGAGAAGAAATTAGCCAAATTCAGCTGGATACACCGCTGAAAAAAGGCACCCATGATACCACTGCTTTATTTAGCCTGTACGACCCCCAAACTAAGAGCAAACAAGGGGAAGTATCCGCAGGCGTCACGATTTCCGTGAATTAAATTTGGTAACACAATTATTTGTTTATATATATAGGAGGAAAAAACAGTATGAAAAAAGTACTAGCTATTTTATTAACAGCCGGCGTTGCCTTAGGTGCAGCACCTTTTGCCCTAGCAGCAGACGGAACCGAAAGCAATAGTCAACAAACCATCAACGGTGAATCTACTGCCGAGATCGAAGTTAACGGAACCCTTGGTGCAGATAATACCGATCCTGATGCCAATATCCCAGAAGAAGATAAAAACTGGATCAATGTCACTGTGCCAACAAGAACGATCTTTTACAACACAGCCGGCGAAAAAGACATCAAAGCACCAACGTATGCCATCGTCAACAACTCCGGTCGTCCGGTCAAAGTGACAGCAACTGGCTTCACAGCAGGCAGCCAAAACCCAACCTTGCCAGAAGACTTTAACTTGAACTTAGCAGTATCAGGTACTTCGGAAAATGCTGCAACGACGGCTTCTACTAGCTTGATTGCTAACGGCGACTTGGCAGGCTCTGTTAATTCACCATTGATCACTTTAGCCAACAACCAAAATCAACAACTAGCCAGCGACCCAGCTGCAACACCTGTGAATAACAAAGCAACCTTCACGTACACTGGTAGCGCAACTGCTGCGTCTCAATTACAAGTAGACTACACATTGGATCTTAAATTCGATGCAGTAAAATGGAGCTAATCCTTTAACGAAGGGTGAGATTGCACTATGGAGAATGATATTCAGATCCACGGTCAGTTAGGAATCCCCCCAGAAGACATAGGAGAACAAGCTGCCCCAACGGAAGTAATCGAGCAACTTGTTCCCCACTATACCGTGCAGCAGCACTATTTCCCTAAAACTGGTGAACTTACGCAGGGTTATATTTTTTCTTTACTAGGTATTCTGCTAGTGCTGCTAGCCATCTGGTTAAGACACCAAGCATCAAAGAGCAAAATCAATGACTGATTTTGCTCTTTTTTTATTTCCTCGGAAGAATCATCACCTTGTTAAAGCTTTTCTTACGTTGCACGGTTAAATCAAAGGCCGCCTGAATTTGATCCAGCGCAAAGCGATGAGAGATCAAACTTTTTACTTCCATTCGCCCTAAAGTGAGAAAATCGATGGCATGCTGCCACTCCTTACCGGGAAACGGCGCCGAATAAGAATTCCAAAAACCTTTAATCGAATACTCTCGGCGGAAAATATTTTCAAAGGCTTTTTGCCGCATCATCACATCAGAATAAGCAATCCCTTGATAACCGATTTTGCCCCCTTTTTTCGTCACTAATAGACACTGTTCCTCGGTAATCACGGAACCCGCACATTCCAGTGCAATATCGACGCCTAACCCATTGGTTAATTCGAAAATCCGCTCCTCCAACGGTTCCCGCATCACATTGATGGTATCGGTCACCCCATATTCCAGTGAATCATACAGCTTGTTCTGGTCCAGATCGATCCCAATTATTTTCTTCGCCCCGGCCAAGCGTAGCCACTGTACACTCAAAATCCCAATCGTTCCTAAACCAAACACCGCTACCGTGTCGCCCAGTTGAACATCTAAGCCCATCACACCATGCGCCGCTACCGCCAGCGGTTCGATCATCGCTGCTTCTTCAAAAGAAAGCTTTTGCCCAATCTTCAACACATTTTCCTTCGGCACCGTCACATACTCCGCAAAACCGCCGTAACGCTGAGAACCGATCATGGTGTAGTGCTCACACAACTGATACTTTCCAGCCTTGCAATACGAACAGGAGCGACAAGGGATCAGCGGTGCCACCGCTACACGATCCCCTGCCTGAACTTTTCCAACCGCCATACCGACTTCCTCTACTACTCCAGCAAACTCATGCCCCATAATCATGGGTAGCGGATAGTTCCATTTACTTTGCATCTTATGAATATCCGATCCACAAATCCCTGCTGCTTTGACCTGAATCAATACCTCGTTGGGACCCGGTACCGGCTTCTCAATTTCCCGTACCTCAAATTCATTTAACCCGATCAATAATCCTGCCCTCATGTCACTGCTCCTTTTATAAGACGCCCGAAACTAGCTGCGCAAATTTTAAAATAATCCAGTTCAACACATTACCGCCCATATCCAACGAAGACAGCTGAGAAGCCCCTTCAGGAAACTCGTAAACCCCTCGCATCATTTCCGTATGCACCGGCGCAAAGTTCGTTGCCATCCATAACGCAAAAGCGATTACGATCGTCCCGGCAATGACCGATTGAATAATGTTCCCCTTCCGATTAGCCACAATCAAGGAAACATAAAAAGGAATCGTCGCTAAATCCCCAAACGGCAACACCTGATTCCCCGGCAAAATCACCGCAATAAACAATGTAATCGGCACTAGCAGCAGACCCGTTGCCAAATTCGCCGGATGTCCCGTCGTTACTGCCGCATCCATTCCTAGATAAATCTCCCGATCCCCATAACGCTGCTGCAAAAAATCCCGTGCCGCTTCTGAGATCGGAATCAACCCTTCCATCAGAATCTTCACCATACGCGGCATAAGAAACATCACCGCACCCATGTTGATTCCCATCTTCATAATGTCCCCCACACCATAACCACCTAGCGTAGCAATCACGGCACCAATAATAATCCCCATCATCATCGGTTCACCAAATATGCCAAAGCGCTTTTGAATCGACTCCGGATCAGCATGCAGCTTATTAATCCCCGGAATCTTCCCAATCAAGATCCCCACCGGAATCCCAATCAAGCCAAAAGCCGCCGTCGACCCCGTCGGCAAACTAATCCCATCTAACCCATAAAATTCTGCCACCAGCGGCGCAGTCTTATCGGCAATCAATAGACAAGCAATCTCGTACAAAATCGCACAAAGAATCGCAAAGAACCAATTTCCATCGGTGACAATGTAGCCTGTCGCCCCCGCTGCGATAAAATGCCAATAATTCCACAAATCAATATCCAGCGTCTTGGTCACCTTCGTAAACAGCAACAATAAATTCACCAGCACGCAAATCGGAATCAAAATCGCTGAGACCGGCGCCGCCCATGCCGCCGAAGCCGCAGACGGCCATCCTGTATCAATCACGGTTAAATGAAAGCCAAACCGCTCCACCATCGCTTGCGCTGCCGGACCCAAGTTATCCGATAAGACCCCAATGACTAAGTTAATCCCGACAAAACCAATCCCAATCGTCAAACCAGACTTCAATGCCTTGCCAAAGGGCACCTTAAAAATAAGTGCAATGATCAAAATCATAATCGGCAGCATCACCGTCGGACCCAAATTCAAAATGTACTGCACCACATCATTAACCGCTTTCAAAAAAACTCCTCCTTTTTTCCCTTTATTATTGGTAGAAATAACCTTTTATTTTCTCTATAGATTGTCCTCCGTTTCCTGATTTATATTCCAATCACCCTGGGGTTTTGAGTAGAATTAGGGTGGAAAGAATTTCGTGAGAAGTGTCGTTTTGCGTCATTTCTTTTCAAAAAAAAGCGTCCAATCAAATTCAAGAATCGACGCGATTCGCATAGCATTTCGAACGGAAGGTCTACGTCTCCCTTGTTCGATCGAGGAATAGGTCGTTCGGGGGATATTGGCTCGTTTGGCGACTTGTTCCTGCGTCAGCTTTTTTTCCAACCGAATTTTTCGTAACCAGTTAGTCATAGAACCACCTTTTCGAAATGTGTCATTTTGCGTACTTTTATACTACTCCTCAAAATGACGCTCGTCAATATGAAATTACTCTTTTTGACTCATTATCTGATTTCGTTTCTAGCTACGCTTATTGCGTAGTATTATGGATATATATATTACTACTTAGGAGGTGTTACTATGTTCGGTATGAGATTAACGCAGTTGAGAAAACAACGAGGGTTGACTCAAAACGATGTCGCAAAAATACTAGGAATTGCCCGAACAACTTATTCTTCTTACGAACAAGGCCGCAGATCTCCTGATGTAGACATCCAAAATAAAATCGCTGATTACTTCAATGTCAGCTTGGATTACCTTCACGGACGTGAGAAAACGGACGACTACCTACTCACAGAAAAGCAGCTTCGTGTTGCTTCACATATTGATGATGTGTTGGTTGAGGAACAGTTGGAAGAGATTATTCATTATATAGAATTTATGAAGCAGAAGAAGCAAAAATGATTGCTTGAATAGCAGCCATCAGATTTCGGTTTTCCATGCAGCGTAACGGATTTGCAAAACAGAGTGGCTGTGACATAAGTAGCCTCGACATATGTAAAAAAAAATAGGCACTTCTTGAAAATCTGTAAGATTTTCCGAGAAGTGCCTATTCTTTTTAGCAGCGAAGGAGTTCTGCTCGGCCCTTCACCGCCAGTTTCATCATATTAAGCGCCAAAACGAGGAGTCCCGTTTCCTTTTTCACTTTTTCCATGCCTCGGACATGGTATCGAGTGAAGCCCAAACAAGCCTTCATCCGACCAAAAACAGGTTCTACATCGATTTTTCTTCGTGCGTAGATGTTTCCTGTTTCAGGGGTTGAAAGCAATGCGACTTGTTTTGCTTTAAAATATTCCCAAGAAGGATTGACACTGATTTTTCTTGTGTAACCTTTTGGCGTCAACGCTGCGGGAATAACCTTCTTGTCTTCATCATATTTCTCCGCTTGGTATTCTTTGAAATCCCGGGTAAAGCCGTCATCGTCTGTCCGTTGACGGTAGGCGTGGAAGTTAAAGCGCACACCTTTGGAATCAATGTAATAATCGTCTTCTTCATGATAGGCCCAGTTCATGACTTTACGCTCATCACTTTTCCATTTCTTGCTTTGTTCTTTAAGCATTGTCGCATAAGGAATTAACGCCGTGTGTCGGGGATAGTCATCTTCCAGATGACGGTAGTTTTTTTCGGAGCCGTATCCGGCATCTGCGACGATCACTGCCCCTTCGGGTACGTTCATTTTTTCTAAAAAAGGACGTAATGTTTTCATGTCTGTTGGGTTTTGATAGACATCATAATCTAACACAAACTGATTGCACGTGGCAATTTGAAGGTTGTACGCTGGCTTCAATTGTCCGTTTTGCATTGGATCTTCTTTGACACGCATGAAAGTGGCATCCACATCCGTTTTTGAATAGCTGTTGCGGGTGCCACAACGAGCAAGACGCAGGTGATAGTCGGCCATTTTTTCGCGGCGCTCTGCTAGCTTGCGCTTTTGTGACCTCAGAGTACGGCGTTGTTGCTTCGCTGGGTTAGGGGAGACCTTTTTCGTTCGGCTCACTTCCTGTTCTAATTCTTCTAAACGAAGTTCCAACCGGGTCAAGACTTCATCTAACAGATCGAATGTCAGGTCTGATCCTTCAGGAATATGCTTCACTTGATAGGCTTCTTTTAGCTCACCCATTAAGGAAACAATGTTTTCACGATTCATTTGATCATAGCGAAGGGTATTCTTTTTCCAAACAAAACTGTACTTGTTGGCATCTGCCAGAATCTTTGTGCCATCAATAAATAAGGCATCGTCAATCAATTGACGCTCCCGTAAATAGTTCGTTAAGGCGTCCAAGCTTTGATTAACCAGCTCCTCCACATCGTTTGAAATACGAAAGCGGGCAATGGTGCGATAAGAAGGCACACGTTCTTGGGTCAACCAACGAGCAGGCAGACTTTCTTCAGCGAGTTGTTCAATTTTTCGACTAGTAAAGACACTTCGGGTGTAGGCAAATAAGACGAGTTTTAGCATTAACGCTAAATCGTATTCCCGAGGTCTGCCAAAAAGGTAGGGCTCATTGAGTTGAAGCGCCTCTACCAGTTCATGGATAAACCAAGCGGTATTGTCTTTTTTAGGAACATAAGAAGTAGAGATATCCAAAGTCAGTTGATTCATGTTATAATTAGTCATTGTTGTTTTAGTCCTTTCGGGGATTAGAATGTTGGAGTATAGGCAGCCACCTATACTCTATTATTTTACCCAAAAACGCCCATGAAAAGAACGGTTTTCTCGTTCTTTTCATGGGCGTTTTGTGAAGACTTATGTCACAGCCACTTTTTTCATACCTTTAGAAATTGGGCGAGCGATGTGCACCGACTACTCTGTTTCCATCTGCTTTTGCAGCATCCGTTCGCTGATCTTCATGAATGGCAGGTAGAACAAGACTCCGATAACGATCACCAGCAGTTGCCAAAGAGGAGCTCGCCAGTCACCGGCTGTTGCTAGATAAGAATTCAACAGCGGCGGCGTTGTCCAAGGAACCATCACCACTACCCGATTCAACCAACCTAACGAAGTCGCCATGTACTGTATCGTTAATCCAATTGCCGGCTGTAACACAAACGGAATAATCAACGGAATGTTAAATACAATCGGATAACCAAAAATGACCGGCTCATTAATATTGAAAATACCGGGAGCTAAGGACAATGCCGCTACGTCGCGACTCGCCTTCATTTTCGAGAACAAGAAGGTCGCAATCAGCAAACATATCGTTGCCCCACTACCACCCATCATGCCGAAGTGTTCGGTGTTTACCATGATATTCGGAATTTCTTCATGGGCTGCATAAGCCGCCATATTTTCATTTAGATTCAGCAGCAACAACGGATCAAGCAACGTACCATTGATGACCGTCTGATGAATCCCTAACGTAAACAAGAAATTCCCACAACTATAAATCAAGATAATCCCCGGCAAACTCGTATTCACCCGCCGTAACGGTTCTTGAATCAAATTAGTCACTAAGGTAATCAAGTCCGTATTTCCAAAAACATACAGCAGTGTCGCCACCAACGCAAAGACACTTAATGTCAACGCCCCCGGCAACAGGGCACTAAAGGAATCCGCAACCGCCGGCGGAATATTTTCCCCCAGATTAATCGACAGTCGCTTAACGGATGACAGCTTAATGAAGAGCTCCGCTGACAAGAGTCCCACAATAATTCCCGCAAACATCCCCGTTGTCCCGATATTGCCAAAGGAAATGACGCCTGAGAACTGCTCAGCCTTTTCCGTGCCCGACAGCACCAGCTCCACCGTTTCCGGATTGGTCATAATCAAGCTGGATAATGCCATAATGCTAGCGGCCATTGGATTAAGAAAGCCCTTGTTCTTCGCTAGTAGGTAACCAATCGCCGGTGCTAGCACCAGTCCGGCTACACTCAACGTCCCACGATTCACCGCATTTCCCCAGTATTGCAGATTACTTAGCATCTCCCCTTGTGCAATCTTAGGAAACAACACATTGTTAAACAAAACCGCCAATCCAGCTAAAATAAACAATGGCATAATTAACGCAAAGGCATCCCGCAACGAACGTAAATGCACCTCGTTGCCAATAAGCGCCGAAACCTCCGCAAACTTATCTAGGAATTTCGTTCCACGCCCTGACTTTTTCATCCGCTACACACCCCTCTCAAGAATATTGTTCCCATTCGCAGCGATTACTTCCTTAAACCACTGGTAGCTCTTCTTCGGTACCCGCTTCATGTCCCGCAAGTCATGATTCGTTCGATTCACGTACACCAACCCATACCGCTTGCGCATGTCCCCCTGCGAACTCAAAATATCAATCAGTCCCCAGCCTAGATAGCCCATTACTTCTACACCATCTACATACATCGCATCAAACATCGCCTGCAAGTGCTGCTTGTGGTACTCAATCCGATAATCATCTTCGATCATGTGGACACCATCCCATTCTTCTTGCACCCCGATACCGTTTTCAATTGGAAAGACCGGTAAGCGGTAACGCTGATACATTTTATTTAAGACATCGCGAAAGCCCAGCGGATCAATCTGCCAGTTCCATTCCGTTGTCGAAATATGCGGATTGTCCCTTTTTCCATAGTTCATATAATTGTTAGGTACAGCATCTGCAGGAATCGTATCAGCACTAATGGTCGAGGAGGCATAATAGCTGAAGCTTAGAAAATCATTCTTCTGTGCCTTGATCGTTTCCAGTTCACCCGGAAGAATCTTCATATCAATCCCTGTTGTTTCCACGCAGTGCATCATTTCACATGAATACTCACCCTTAGTGTAGGCATCCAACAACGTATAATTAACGAACTCATCCCACTTTCTTGCTGCTAAGATGTCCGCTGGCTTACAGGTCGCAGGGTATACCTCACTATAGGCAAGCATCCCGCCAATTTTAGCATCCGTGGTTTCATGCAAATAATTAGCCAATGCCGCATGAGCCACCATTACATTATGCAAAATCTGATAAAGCTCATTCGTAGTCCGCTCACCTTTCAGATAGCCGCTGATCTTAAACGCTTCCGGCACATGATACAAATTCTGTTCATTAAAGACGATCCAATACTTCACCCGATCCGCAAACCGATCAATCATTTCCTTCCCATAACGAATAAATGCATCCTTTACCTTTTTATGAACCAGCCCATTGTACCTTTCAGCCAAATGCAGCGGCATATCAAAATGGTACAAACAAATCATCGGTTCAATCCCCCGCTCAAGCAGCGCATCGATAAACCGCTGATAATAAGCAATCCCTGCTTCATTGATTTCCCCATCGCCATCTTTGATGACCCGCGACCAAGAAATCTGGAACCGGTACATGTTCATCCCTAAATCCTGAATGTAATCCAAATCCTCTTCGAACTGATGATAGTTGTCATTGGCAAATCGCCAATCACTGGCAAACTCTGAAGCCTCCCTGATGTCATAGACAGACGGGCTCTTGCCATCTTCATTCCAGCCACCCTCTGTTTGCATACTGGATACAGAATTTCCCCAAAAGAACTTTGTCATCGTCTTCCTCCTAATGAATTGTTTTAGTGTGTTGCGTTGGTGTTCGTTTCGTGATTGCTTAATGGTGACGCTAAACTCTTAATTTCTCTATAAATTGTCCTCCGTTTCCTGATTTATATTCCAATCACCCTAGGATTTTGGGTAGAATTAGGGTGGAAAGAATCCTTATTTACGTGTCATATCGCGTCTTTTCTTTTCAAAAAAAAGAGTCCAATCAAACTCCAATATCGACGCGATTCGCATAGCATTTCGAACGGAAGGTCTACGTCTCCCTTGTTCGATCGAAGAATACGTCGTTCTAGGGATATTGGCTCGTTTGGCGACTTGTTCCTGCGTCAGCTTTTTTTCCAACCGAATTTTTAGTAACCAGTTAGTCATAGAACCACCTTTTCGAAATGTGTCATTTTGCGTACTTTTATACTACTACTCAAAATGACGCTCGTCAATATGAAATTACTCTTTTTGACTCATTATCTAATTTCGTTTCTAGCTACGCTTATTGCGTAGTATTATGAATATATAAATTACTACTTGGGAGGTGTTACTATGTTCGGTATGAGATTAACGCAGTTGAGAAAACAACGAGGTTTGACTCAAAACGACGTCGCAAAAATACTAGGAATTGCCCGTACGACTTATTCTTCTTACGAACAAGGCCGCAGATCCCCTGATGTAGAAATCCAAAACAAAATTGCTGATTATTTCAATGTCAGCTTGGATTACCTTCACGGACGTGAGAAAACGGAAGACTACACACTCACAGAAAAGCAACTCCGTGTTGCCTCACACATTGATGATGTGTTGGTTGAAGAACAGTTGGAAGAGATTATACATTATATAGAATTTATGAAGCAGAAGAAGCCTAAGTAAAAAGTGAATTGTTTGAGTTGGTATATCTTTTTTAGAGTTATGTACTGAACTATTGGGTGAGAAAATCGAGAACCAATTGGAGGAAACACCCAATTCTAAAGCACAGAGAGTAGCTGCTCATATCGATGATGATATTTTGGAGGAACAAGTGGAAGATATCATCAATTATATTGAGTTTATTAAGCAGAAAAATCAAACGTTGAAGAACGAAAAAAATTGATTTGAGCGATTAACTACATCTTCGATTTTAGCAGATTTATATTTTTTTACCCTATTAGTAGCGATTTTCGCTACTAATTTTTTTGTGTGTTTTGGAAATCGAAATACAATATCTGCTGATTACGAATTTAACACAGGGAGAGTTTTCATTAGAGGGTCTTAAAGAACTGTATCGACTACGATAGGAGCTCGAAACTGTCTATAGTATCATTAAAAATTGGATGAAGTTAGAAGAATTTAGCGGGATATGCAAACGTCTGATTCTACGAGATAATCTATTGTTGTGTCTAGTTTTATAATCTTGTGATGCTTTATATCGTCGAAATCAATGAATAGAACAAAATCGCAAAAGAACAATACAAATATGAAATGAAGCGAAATGCTGGTATTTCCATTGGTATCATAAAAACTTATTTTCTTCAATCCATCATGGGTAAAACAGAAGAAAAAATGAAATCAGTGTATTGAAGAAATAGGAAAGCTGATTGTCAAACATTTAGTACCTATCCGACCAAACCGAACCTCTAAGAGACAAACGCAGTGAACAAATCCAGACGATCTAACTAATATACTTACTGAAGTAAAAAACTTATGTAGAGGTTTTATTTAGTCATGCCATAAACCAGAGAATAAGCTAGGAATAGTAAAAAGGTGAAAAATCCTCTGACTATTCCTGGCTTTTATTTGGCAATACGCTTAAATTGATGACACGGTCTAAAATACGAGTGCGCTAATAGTTTCTATTTTGCGTTTCCTTTGGTTCCCAATCATTGATTATTTCGAGAATTGTTTCATTATGTCCTTCGTATTTTTCTACACCGATGCGATCCAACGCTGCTATAGCGAAAGCAGACATTTTCCTACCCCAAAATAATGTATGATCTTCTGCAATCTTGTAAAGACACGCAATTTCACTCTCTGATGCAGAGCCACGTTTGATAATATCACCAATGTCTGCAATTTGCTGATAGTGATTTGCTTCGGCATTAAGCATATCGATTCAACTCCTCTAAACTATTCATTTTTTTCGGCATATCTTTCTGCTCCTTTCGGACAAAATCATGAAGGCAATTCAATTTAATAAGCTACTTAAAATTATTGAAATCAATACTTTTGAGTAATTCTAAGTCTGGAAGGTAGATATCGTCGTCGATGTGTTTTAAGTATTCAGGGAAACTGATAATGTCCACCACAGTAATTTTATCTTGCTCATTTACTTGTGCCTCAATCATATAATTAGCTGCATCCTTAGGAATATCAATTTCATCAAGAAAATCGTTTTCTTCGTCACGTTCAAAATCATCTAAGATCATACTCCTAATTTTTTCATAAAAGGCACATCTTCTATCAAATCTTGGTAGTGTAATACCTAGGCAGTAGTGAGGTTGTTCTAAACAGTAACGAAAGGCCTCTTTTTAATAGATTTGCTACTTGAAATTTATCTGATTAGCTTTATACTTCTTTGTTATCGTATAACACAGCATCAATCAATAAGGAATCATACTCGATTTTATATAAATCCAATAATTGTCTAATATAATTCATCTTGCTCCAGTTAGACAAAGAACTATAGACGTATAAACCTTCAGTTATTTCACTGTGATCTGTGCCTGATTCTTTTGAAAAGATTCCTTCTAAACCATTTTGACTATCTATTTGAGACAGTTCAATCATGGGATTGAGGTTATTTTCCGCTAATTGTTTAACTATATTAATGAAAAATTCTTTCCAAGTAGCTACTACTTGATATTCATCATTGATAAAGCTGTAACCTTTTATTTTATAACTTGTGAATCGTTGCTCACCGTCAAAGACAAACATCTCAGTTTCTTGCGAAGAAGGAACATAGTTGGTCTCTGGATAAGGCCAAACTTTCAGAGCAATTTTAGAAAGTTCCTCAGTTCTTAAAATAATTTCTTCTTCTCCCCATTTCTTGGCATTTGCTGGGATTTTATTCAGATTTACAAAATGGCTGTCCTTAAATCCTTTCTCCATCGTCTGTTTTTCTTTAAAGGGTTTATTACTATAATTTGAATTATATCCTGTGAGTGTTAAGTTGCCTAAACGATTGAGATAGGTCTGTTGGACATGTAAATAATTTTTACCAAGCTCACTCTTCCATTCTCCACTTAAGTGACGTGGCATTATATGTTCAATCGAGTACTTTTGAGCTTTTATCCCTTGATAAATTTGTAAAGCTTCGACGTGATCAAAATTTTCCAGCCGCTCAAAAAAGTATGTTCGAAAAGAAGAGTTTATACTGTAGAAATCATTGGTGCGAAGCTTCTCTATAACATCTTGATCATCTGGTAGTTTAGCTGTATTCGTTTTAGACAATAAAATATAACTCAATATATCTTTTAAGGTTATATTATCTTTACGCTCAATTTTCATCATGTCTCTATACAGTGTTGCGATTACCTTATTAAGTGAATTTGATGGAATTTTAGCGATCATCCTTCTCGCAATATAAGTTTCTAAAATAGTTAGAATATCAATTACTTCATCACTCTGGATTTCCTTTCGATTAAAATCGTGTAGAATCGCTAATACAAATGGTCGGATGACCGTTACCTGTAATTCATTGAACCGATTCAAAATACTATCGATTTTATGATTTCCAGTAGAAGCTTCTAATATTTGCTGATAAGCAAAGGAATAATCTGAAAGTTCATCGAAAAGGGTCTTTTTAGTCTCGCAATTGATTCTGTAGAACTCAATAAACGTTTCGTAAACTTTAGCTATCGTAGGATACTTCCCATTTTTCAGAGTGAGATAGTCTCTGAAAAATGTACTCAATTGAAAATGAGTTCGTTCTTCTATTGGTTCCCAATAATTTTCAAAGTAAAATTGCTGTTCTTCTTGTTTTTCATTCATCAATAAAAAGTTTCTTACTTTATCAGCATCTGTTAAATCAACACCTGTTGAATTCAAACTTTCAAAAATTAATTGTGGATCATCTTCAGGTGAGTTAAGATTGACAACCATCACTTGCAGTTTTTCGATTGAATTCATTAACATATCTAAATCTATTGAAATTTTTTCTAGTTGAGAATAAAAGTATTCATAGTTTGCTGTGATATTAGAGTTTTTGATGAAGAATTTTTCGTCCTTAAACAACTTCTTGTATGCCTTATAATCTCTAGGATTAGGTTTTAATTTGTAGTTGTCAACCTCTCGACTGAAACTGTCAACTAAATATGCCGCCTCGAGATTATTTGGATTTACTCTTTCACCATAGATTTGTTGATTTTCCATCCAATTTCTCATAGCTAATAGTAATAAAGAGGTTGTCGTCAATCTTTGCTGACCATCAATAATAATAATTTCTTGAGATAAATCACCAGGCTTTACCACAATGCTTCCAAAAAAATGGGTTTTCTTTTGTTCTTTTTCCAGAGTGATCAGGTCCTCAATTAGCCGTTTACAATTCTCTTTTTTCCAATCGTAGTTACGCTGATATACAGGAATGATAAGCTTAGTCGCACCACGTAGGTACTCAGTTAAATACCTTACATTTCCTTCCATAAAGTAAATCTCCTTTTTTAAAATAATTGATAAACCAATCACATTCGAATCAATATTTTCGGCAAATCCGCTGATTCTATCACAGGGAAATTACGGACAGTTAGTCTCAATATTCCAAATAAAATGTGCCCTATTATTTTTTATAAATTATCCAAGATTATCGAAAGCGCATACTAATTATATCATAATCAAAATTCTTTTCTTAGATTTGCCTTTGTTAGACTTAACCATTCAATATTTGATTTTAGTCAATATCTTTACGATGAAACAGTTTATCAAAAATACCCGAGCGTACTCGTTTGATTAATATGTTGAAAGTTACTTACTATACAACTACGAAGACTTAATAAAATCACAGAACAACTCTTTCACCTTTGATATGCAAGTTCGATTCGCTCTTCAAAATTCGGAAAAAATCTGATAAAAATGGTACAAAAAGTGCCTAGCAAACAAATTGCTAAGCACTTTTTAGATTCTATCGGTTTTTGTATTCTCAGTTCTTATCTATTCCACTCCCAACGCCTTAAACACGGCATCTTCTGGAGTCTGATAAAAGATCAAATTAAAAGTACCCATCAATTCAGGTGGAACTGTTCCTAAATCAGCAGCACTGGTCATTGGCACCAATACTTTCTTTGCACCCGCATCTTTGGCAACCTGCAAACAGTTAGCTAAATTAGATACCTTTATCATTGATCCGCCAATTGTGATATCCCCTAGAATAACTAGGCTAGGTAAAACAGCCTTATTCAAAGAAACAGAACAAACTGCGATCATTGTTGGCAACGATAAAGTTTGCGTCATTCCAATTCCATTCATATCTTGAACATGAACAACATAGTCTTTTGTTGTTAAACTGATCGATTGACTAATGCTGCCTGAGTTTGCCTTCAGATATTTGTAGGCCGAATCCATTGCTTCTTTTGCGCCAGCATCCGATCCAATTCCCGTTCGTTCAAATTTGCCAGTTCCTGAAGTCATCTGGGTTTCTAGTTTATACGTACCCAATTGTCCAGTTTTTCCGTAAGATACAGTGTACAAATGCCCCGGCTTGCCCAATCCTTCCGAAATTAACGTACCACCACCTTGTTCTGGAACGGGGACATACTCTTCTCGTTCTTCTGCTAAATCAATATAAGAAAAATTGACATCATAAAATTCCATTCCGCCGATTTTCTTTAGTTGCTCTTTGACTCTGCGGCGCATTTCAAGGGCAAAGCGTAAAACTTCTTCCACATCAGCTTTTTCAAACTCTCCATCCGGATAAAGTAATTTCATCATACCTGAGACAATCCGACGAACAGCGATCGTATCACGCTGATTTAATTGCGCACCTAATTTGAAGTATTTATCGAAACTATCACTAAAGCTAAGTTTGCGAAATTCCCGCATCACTTCAGAGAAATAATCTGTGATAAAGCCATAATCGTTCGTGAAAAAGTCCGGACGATATTTAGGAATTTCCCAGCCTGGCAAGTAGCAATGCATCCGATCTAAGAAGGCTGAATCATTTCCCATCACTTCTGGAAAAGGTTCGAATAAATTAGAAGTCTTCAATATGACATCGACACTTTGATTGATATTTCCAACGAATACCATTGAAGCCGAGGCATTCTTTTCTTCTTTTCCTCTTGCAAAAGAACCCGAAGCCATATAATCCTTCATAATTTGAACACCATCGTTATCCTTAAACTTGATCCCCGCTACTTCATCGAAGGCAACACAATCCCACATACCTACAAGTCCCATAGTACGGCTGGCCATATTGTAAAAAAGATTCGCCACTGTTGTTTGACCCCCGGAAACAAGAATAGAATTAGGGGAAATTTCTTTGTACACATGGGATTTCCCGGTTCCCCGTGGACCAAGCTCACATAAATTGAAATTATTTTCAATCAAAGGAATCAATCTTGCTAGATGCAGCCATTTAACTCTCTTATCGAATTGAGTCGGCTCCATTCCGACAGAGCGAAGAAGTAAATCAATCCATTCATCTGTTGTAAATTCCTTGCGAGCCATTTTGTAATCTTCGATGTTCAATCCTGGCATTTGAATCGGATCAACTTTTTTGGCAACAAAAGGACTGTTCCAACGATCGTTTTCATCAAACCAATATTCCATCG
Source organism: Enterococcus sp. AZ109 (assembly GCF_051714625.1). Classification (NCBI taxonomy): domain Bacteria; kingdom Bacillati; phylum Bacillota; class Bacilli; order Lactobacillales; family Enterococcaceae; genus Enterococcus; species Enterococcus sp. AZ109. The sequence continues at coordinate 1,832,250 of NZ_JBIOSF010000001.1, forward strand.
AAACGATACACCAAATGCCACCACCAAGTAAACGATCAAACTTTTTAGGGTATTCGTCACTAATTTGAACACCTTTTAATCCCAAATTAGAAAACTCAGCCTCGTAGCAATCTTTCTTTTCATTCAAATGAACAGTTACTTTATCAATAACTGTATATCCACCCAACTCACGAATTTTTGCTTTTACCTTTTCTGCTTCATCTGGGCGAACGTAATTACGCGCCAAGATATTTTTGACATTCGTTACACCTTTTTCAACAAGCTCTGGATCTAAAGATGAAGCATACATTCCTAATAGGTACTCAAGAACATAGACTGGAACATTCGCTCCCTCTTTTATTTTTTTGGTCAAATCTTTCCGAACGATCTTTCCAGGAAAGAATTCAGACAGCTTCAATATTTCCCTTTGTTCCAACATAATTCCTCCATTTAGTCCATTCCGATAATACGTAAAGTATATCATATTCTTAAGAGAAGACTTGATCACATAGCAGAAAAAAGCACCCACAGTAAAATTGTGAGTGCTGCTAACTTAAATATCAAAATCAAACGACTGAGCAAATGGATTATCAATGATAAATTTGATTCGTTCTAGTTGGTTGTTCTGCTGATTCTTAATGACAAGATAGTAATTATCTTCCACCAAATAGCGACGATTTACAAATTCAAAAACAAATTTTCTAAAACGCTGATTCGGATCTTCATCCTTCGAATCGGCTGTATAAGTGATCTCATTAGATATCCGTTCTCCCTGCTCATCTTCAAAGTACAGCCAATAAGATACCGGATCGTACAGATCACTAATAGCTTGTTTTTGGTAAAATTCTAACGTAGTCGATAAGCCAGTAATTTTTCTGCTAGTAGTCATTAAGTCTACTGTTACTGGTTCCTTCGCATTACTACCTCTTGCAGCAGTAATTTCTAATACTGGTACAAGCATCTCCTGAATAGAAGAACCGCCGTGAACATAGTTTTGTCCTCCGCCAGCTTTTTTAAAGATGCTGGAGGTAACAGGTACACAAATATTTCTAGGATCATCATTACCTAGAGCAGCTCCTAACGAATAGTTCTTCGTTCCTGCTTCTTGATAATTTTCTTCACTGATAATAAAGCGTCTTTCCACCCGATCGCTCTTTTGGATAGAAGGATTCTCAATTTTATCCGCTTCTTCGACTTTTCCACGACGATAAATAAATCCATGATCGGCAGTCAAAACGAACCGGTAAATACTGCCATCATTATGCAGGCGCTGGATCACGCGGAAAATTTCTTCAATCGATCGTTCACAGGCGTCAAAAACTTGTTTCTCATTCGCATGGTCTCCAGTTTTATCTACTTGATCGTGATAGACATAAATCACTGTTTTTCCGCTGAAGGTATCTCTCAATTCATTTTTGTTCATAGTAGAAATATCATCATAGTTCACAGCAATCGCAGTTGAATTTTTCTGCTGCAAAATAGCATTACGATTCGCTAGCCCATTCGTCTTCTTACTATCTGCTAATACCTCAGTACCATCAGTATAGGTTAACTGATTGTGGGGTAATAGTGCTGCTTTACCGAATTCAGTAACTGAAGGCAGGACGGAAAGAAAGCTTTGCATTTTTGCAGTATATTTCTTTTCCCGTTCCACTTTACGCTTTAGGTTCATACCTAATTCATAACGGAAGGCATCCGAAATAATCACCACTGTTTTCACTGATCGATTAATTACGGCTTGATTATAAAAGTTGCGAATGGATGGACGATCCCCAAAGCTAAAGGATTGATTCCAGATTTGTCCTGCTTGATCTAGGAACTTAGAATAGTTGGCTTCTACTAAGCGTCCTAGCAGCTCATACTGTTGAACATCCTCAACATGATCACTATTCCAAATAAATTTTCGGTAATGAGTATCAATCCAGAACAATTCTTTCTCGTATTGATCCAGCAAGTTATCCATGCTCATAGATAACTTTATTCGATCCTGATCGACAAGATAATAAGCATGTTTCAACATCTGGTATTCATATCTATACGCTGCTGCAAAATGCATCTTTTCTCTTTGCTTCAAACTATCAAGAATCGTTTGTCCCGCAATCTTAGTAGTCGTATCCGATGAAACTAACCGCTCGCCATAGAAGCGTAGAATCTTTTCATGAATTGCCGGAAATACATCAGCTTCAATTAAATCATCGATTTTAATAGATGCTAATAACTGTTCTCCATCAATAGATTTATAGACAGCTTTCGATAAATGATCGAAACTCTCCATATAGCGTGTGTCATTCATAAACTGATCCATAAACGTAACTATATTGCTTCTCAAATGAAGAACTTCAAACTCTTTGTATTTCTTCGGCATTTCCAAATCAATTTGATAATAGAAATAGTTTACATACAAACAAATAGCCAATTTTTCTAATGTCGGCTGCTTGTCGGAATAACCAAATTTTAGTTGAACAAATTCCCAGAATCTGTCGGTTAGCTGATATTTATCGAGCTCCGTCAAAGGATTCTCATTTCCCTCTGTGAATCGTTTCAATACTTCTCTTAAAAGATCATTTAAACGAATGCTCTTAGACCTAAGCAAGACAGCTATCATAATCAGTTCGATCGACTCTGACTGAGCAATTCCATCACGGATGCTAAAATCACCGAAGCTTTTCATCCGATCCTTCGCATTGAAAAAGGCACTATATTTTTCTATAATCGCATGAAATTTAAGAGGAATAGCTAAATCGTTCATGATAATCGCTAGTCTATCCGCACTAAATTCTTCTGAGTACATCATCGTGCTTAGCAGATGATTGTCTTCATCTTGATCATCCCACCGAGAAAACGGTGCGTAAACCAAATAATTCGATTCCAGATCCTCAAACTCTAAACGTCTCTTCGCTTTAAATTGTGCATTTTTTTCTAAATGATAGATTTTCGCATTCTGAATGGTTAATGACTGAACTTCTTCAAGAAAATCTTGGTTGGGATCAAACCAAAAAACAATCTTCCGTTGACCATAATCAGGAAAGCGTTGATTCAATTTTTCTTCAATTTGCTGCAAATTTGTATCTGCCATAAACTCCACCTAATTATTTCTTTTTGTATCACTATATTGACACATCTTACGTGATTTCGCACGCTATTTCAAAGCAAAAAAGAAAGTTGCCACAAAACAACTTTCTTTTCTTAACTATTTTTTCGGTTCCTTAACACCTTTTGCAAGAATCTGATACTTTTCACCGGTATCAGGATCACGCTGCAACTTATCGTAATTGACAATTACCCCATCATCCAAATCTAATTCGATTCGTTTCAATGCCAAATGTCCTAACTTTTCATCGTATTCGCGAACTTCTTTTAACTGCTTTTGAATTTTCTCGATTTCTTTTTTCATAGCATTGATTTCTTTTTGATTTTCGCTAGTTGAGATTTGCTGCTGGCGTAATTCAATCCGATTATCATAAGCCTTTTGCAGTTCGTGTAAATACTCTGTCCGCACTTTACCTAGTTGGTCAGGAGTGTAACGGTGCAAATACATTAACGCCTTGAATCCATTTTGCTTACCGGAATCTAACTGCCAATAGATTGGACGATTAGAATAGGTTTTCAGATGATCTTTGTAGAAGTCTTTTACAAAATAGCGACGAATTATTTCTCGGCTAGTTCCTTTTCCGCCTAAAGTATCTGCGATAAACTGTAGATTCTCCTCCAGCGTTTCTTCGCCAAACGTGACTTCAACAAAATCGATAAAGCGATTGACGATATCGAATTCACCGTCTTTGAAATATTCATCGTCGGTAATCAGTAAGACGTTATCTTTGTCGGGTTGGAACTTTCTGTAGCGTGAAGGGTCCCAGTCGCCTCCAGCGTAGATCAAGCCTTCCTCATTCAAGGAATAGCGTCCAAAAATGACCCCAATTGAGTATGATATCAAGCCTTTAATATCTACAATCATTTTATTGCAGTATAAACTGATATCATTATCAGAAATTTCCGAAGTCATTACATTTTGTAATCCGTACATATTAATGAATACATCATTTAAAAATTTCTCATTCGATTTCAATTTTTCTAAATTCGTTTCCACTTTTTTAGTCCACTTTTTCCAACCATCTGAAATTAAACAAGTTGATAAGCTAACTATATGGTTTATTTTAAAATCCCATGAAGTTTCAAATGAATCCCAATCATCTTTTGAAATTTGGATATTTTGTTCTACTACCTTATCAATCTTGTCTTTTTCTAATGTATTACTTTTGATAGGCAAAGAACGTATGTCTCCAATTTGAAAATGCATAGTTGGCGCAATAAATTTTAGCATGTGTTCTATGGGCTTGGAGTTTAGTAAAGCTAATAAATATTTCAGATTTGAGAAATCCGAAAAGATAATTGCCGGACTAACGTCGTCGAAATAAACCTCAGATTTATCATATCTAAATGAAGGTTTACCCGTAGATATACCAGACCAAACAATATGAGGTTTCCCATAATATTTTGAGGCTCCCATTCCTGACCCTTCAAATTTTCTAAGTTTCTGAGCATTGTTTTCCCAAAGAATTACATTTTGTGCGTTTCCGTACCATTTCCTATATTGCCCTCCTTTAGCATATTTATTCCATTTCCCACTTTTAATGTCTTTTATATTAACTTCGTGCCACAGTCGCAAAAATCTATCATTTGCCCCAGTAAAAATTCCTTTACTAACCGCCTCAGAATACTCAGATATATCATTTGAATTTCGAAATGCATTAAAAAATTCTATCCCTATCCAATAAGCTATCGGCATTCCCGGTACACTTTTGAAATTGGTTTGATTAATACAGAACTTATTTGTATGGTTTCTATTATTAATTGTGTCTAAATAAGCCTTTTCTTTACTGATTTGTGAGGTATATTCCACTAAGCGAATATAAACCCCTTCATATAGTTCGACACTTTTAGGATGCAAGATAAAAGTTGTAGTTTGAACCACTTCACCACCAATTTCTTCAAAAGCACGCGGTCCCAAATTTGCCATGTTAATGATTGAAGTCTTATCTATTATTTTATTGCGTAATTTCCCATAACTTGATAGAAACATCCAAGCTTGCTGTGTGATCATGCCACAATATCCTAGATTATCTGATAAATATTCACATTGTTCAATAAACATTGCAAACAAATCACTTTTACTAACAGGATAATATCTCTTTGCAAAACCAGAAAGAATTTTATTCATACCACTACTTCCCATGTATGGTGGGTTAGTTACAACTACTTCGTATTTTTCTGATAACAATCTGGCTACGGTCAACATATTTACTAACTGAAACAATTTTAGTATATCAATTTCCGCAAATAATCCATTCGTTTGTTCTTGTTGAAATTTCTTAAGCTTTTCCATCAACAACTCATAATCAAAATTCTCTCCAATCTTAATTAATGACCCAAAATCTTTACCATTCGTAAAATACTGTATGATTTGCACTAAATTATTATACTGTTCCTCATCGTTGAAAGATTGCTTAACAGAATCTAAAAAATCTTGATCCTGCTGTAACTCTTTAGATTCGGGAACATCAAAGACATTTGGGTTAATCTGACGTCTCAATAGTTGCCGATTGTATTCCCGCCCCTTCATCATCAAAGCAAAATAAGCAAGTTGTTTTGCCCGTTTATCAATATCTAAACCAAATAGATTTTTTTCTAGAATCAGGATAGCTGCTTCTTTAAATGAGTATCCTTCATTTTCATACAGTTGCATAAACAACTCAAAAGCATAAACTAAAATATGACCACTACCCATAGATGGATCAATAAAATGAATGTCTTCTATAGCATAGTTAGCTTTTTCTTGTTGCTCCTTTTTAAGCTCGATAATCACGTTCTCAGGTTGCTCTGCAGTTTCCAAGTAATAGATCCAGTTAAAACTTTGAGCGATTTCTTTCTCAGATCGTGTATCACCTTTACCTAGTAGCTTTTCGATATAAAAACGACCTAACGAATTTTCTACCATATAGCGGACAATCCAGTCTGGTGTAAACAATTGTGTCGCTGCTGGAATATCTTGCTTTCTAATCTTCTGTGAGCTTGGTCGAGAAAATACTTGATCTTTCGGCTCACTATTATAATACTGATACAACCAACCAATAATTTCTACCTGTCCACCTTGTTGAATATCAAAATTGGCTTCAGGTACATTCAATAGATCAACAATCACACCATCTTGTTTAATGTATGAAGCAGTGAATAGTAGCTCAGTATAGTCTTCTACCTTTTCGAATAGTTCAGGTAAATAGTCATTCAGCTGATTACAAATCTTTGTAAAAACCAATCGATAAAGTCTATCCATTGCTTCTGCAGAATTATCATTTTTCCACTGCTGAACTTGTTGCTGTTCATTTGAAGATAGTTCTTCATAGATATCAGCATCATAAATATCAGTGATAATATCTGGTTCGGTTTTTCCATTCGTTTCACTAGATAATACTCGATAAGTATCTGGTAAGTAGTCATTGACTTCCATAAAACGAATAGCAATCAACCGATTGAACCATGTGTAAGCAACTTCTTCGACTAATTCTTGAAATGCTTCTTTATGGGAAGTTACGGCTGCTCGTTTGTTCAACTCAGCAATTAACTGATTTCGTTGAGCAATTTCTTTTCCTTGAATCCGTAGGCCAGATGATTCTATCTCTTGTAAATTTGAGTCAATTTGTTTTGCTGATTCGATTCCGTTCTCGCTGATCCCTAAACGTTTAGCTTTAGTTGAAACTTCGTCTATCAGCTTTCTTCGAGCGCTAACAGCAAAGTTCTTAATTGCTTTTTTATCCATCTGTTCTTTCCTTCCAAATTTGCTTCGAAAAAACAGGCATCCTTCACTATGCCTGTTTTTTTCTAAAGCTGAATATTAATCTCTACATTTTCTCCCAGTTGTGCTTTTAACTTTCGATTGATCTCCGCCGTTAATTCGTCTATATCCGCTTCTGTCTTAATGGTTCTGACATGAACATTCAAGCTTCTTAAAGGTACAGTCTTTTTCTCAACTTTGGTGATTTCTGGTTCAACTTCTGGAGTTGGATCAGGTGTATCTTTATTCACTTCTTTAACTTTGTTAGCTGCTGCTATCTGTTGGCGTGCTAATTCTTCGTTTCGTCTACGATTTTCTTCTTGGTCAAACATCTGGTTGAATCTTGGAAATTGTTCTTTCACATTGAATGATAAAAACTTAAGATCATCAATTGCATCTGCTTGCTCAATCTTTTCTTTCAATTCTCGAAAAGCTGCGTCAACTTTTGGTAGAAACTCATCTTTGAATTCTTTGCCTTCCAACAACTGGAACGTAGCCCTTTTTTCTTCTTCTAAAGTTTCTAGAATTTCCTGACTTTGCTCCTCTAAAAGTTTTAGATATTCGTTAGCGAACTGTTCGCTTAATTCGTTAAGCGTACTAATATCAGAATATGGATCAGCTTTTCTGAGTATTTTTTTCATATCTTCCATTAATTGATTAATGTCAGGATTAGAGGTTTGGCTCCGGCTTTTTTCAACTTTATTAATGTTGTCTTGCACACGTTCCCAAATCCGTTTCTGCGCACTGCCCTCTTTATGGAAGCTCTCTATTTTCTCGTAGGTTTCTGCCCAATCATATAGTTCCTCACGATACTTTTTCACTGTGTTAAAGAAGTCTTCAACGTTCTGGGTGTTCATGATTACTTCAAGATACTTTTTGTTTTCTTCGTAATCATGAGCACTAGGATACGAATAACGTGAGCTAGAATAGTTAAACGCTAAATTGTCCAATTGTACTTTTGTCAGCTTTTTGAAATTAGTCATTGTTTGCTCATTATTGTTTTCGTCAACAATACTGCTGCTTCGGAATAAATCACGACCAATTTCGTCAACGAGTTTCTTCGCTTTCGAGGAAATGACTACGCTTGGTTCAATTTTGATCTTTTCACTTTCGCGTCTTTTTTGGATAATAGCAACATTTGTATTAGCATCGCCCATCCGAGACATTGGAACATTATTATAAAGCAAATCTATTTTTCCAGAGACAAATAGTTTAGCTATACACCATTCGACATCCAGCTCATTAAATCCGTAAGGTTGTTTTGTTTCAAACCGGTCACGAATGCTTTTCATTGTGATGGTCAAATGATTTTTCTTTTGATCAGTAATAAAATTAAATATTTCTTGAACAGCTAATTTGTTGGATTCATCTTCAAACATCCCGTTATTACTTTCTCTAAGCAGGTGAATGATATCTTCTTTTTCTTTTGGTGCATCAATTTCACTTAGTTTGTGATAAACTTCATCCGCCATTTTTTGAAGTGCTGTTTGGAACTTGCCTTTGAAATCAGAACCTGGTAGTTGAATCTCAGCTCCATTGTAGAAAAATTTCGCTGCTTTCAGCAACTCGTTTAATTGGTCATTTAAACTAGCGCTTAACTCTTGCAGTTCTCCTGATTTTTCAGAACGAATCGCATCAAAATTCTTCACAACACTAGTATAAGTGGTGGTTAGGTAGTGATTCATTTTCACGTAAGTCGCCAGGTCTGCTTTGAATTCTTTATCGTTTGGCAATTCGATAAATAGCAGATTACGTGAACTTCTAAGTGCTATTAATGCATCATCCCCTGCTAAATCTGAATAAGGGGAAAGAAAGTTCACTGTCATATCGGCATTTGTTACTTGTTTATACGGGCGCTGATCCAATACTTGTGCATAAGTAAAGGTGTAGCGATTTTTAAACTTGTTTCCGCCGGCCATTCCTGCTTTCTCGTAGGCGAAGCTGTTGCGATCAAGTACACCATCGAAAATCCGTTTAGACAATTCAACAACTAAATCGGTATCGCTAATATTTTGTTTGTTAATCTCGCGAGTAATCTCCTGCTCTTCATCAGTTTGGAAGATATAACTATCTAAATTCTTTCTAACGTAGTTCTGCTTGATTAATACTTCTAGAGCTTCTTCTACCCGTTTCTTTGTCGCCAGACGGTCTTCGCCAATATCTCTAATCATCAAACTTGTAATATTCTCTACATTTGGTTTGATTGCATTGTCGACATATTTAATCATGAAGAGAACACGTAAAACATTGATATTAAAGTCATCAGTATCGGTGGGTCTTAAGACATGAGAGTTGTCACTTGCTTGCGTAATCACTCGGCTAATCGCAGTATCAATCCAGCGTTCCAAAGAATAATAAAACTGGTCTAAAGAAACTAGCGCAGTTGTTTCATTTTCTTTGTTTCGTTCAGCAGCCTCTTTAAACATTGCTAACAGCGAACGTTCTCCTGATGATAAGTTTGATCCCTGGTAACTGTGATTACGAATTTCGGTCAAGATTTGTCCTAGTAAAATAAATTGATAAGGAACAAATGGATAAACCTCTGCAAAATTTTCTTCATTCTCAAATAATTTCAATTCTGGACTATCGACAAAAAGCAATTTATTCTTTAATTCAGTTTCAACAGTTCCATATTCTAGTTTCAACGTGTCACTAGCATATTCTTTTTTCTTCAGAATACGTTCTTTGATCACTTCATCCGCATTGGCTGAAGACAGACTAACAGTTGTTGCAAAACGATCTTTGATTTTTGAAAAATCATTGTCAGAGTTATTATCAAAATTGGTTACATGATCAATTGCTTCTTGACTGGTAACCAGTACCCAGGCTTTTCCTTCACAGATACGGCCCAAGTCTTCGACTACTGTCTGTAATTGCAGAGTCAGTTCCCGATTTCCTCCAATATATTGACCAACTTCATCGACTAAGAAGGCAACATGGCGATCGCCATCTTTTGAATCAAGATAATCCTTCACAAGTCTAGCAAAGTCATCGATACTAATCAGGTATTCTCCTGCAGCTTTCTCTAAGAAATTATCAATCGCACCTTCACTCATGAAGTCTACTTTCAGTGCAGCTTCTTTGATGTCATCTTGAATCCAGTCAAATTCGTGACGTTCTGCTTCCCACTCCATGCCGTTGATCTCTTCAAAAGCGGCTTTAAAACGATCATATTTTTCTTCTTTGATTAGACGGCGTTCAAAATCTGCCAGATGTGGGATCGTACTTAACCCTTGCATCTCATTAAAGACTTTTAAAAAGACGTTCACAATCCCATTTTTGTCTTTCTTACCGCCAGCATCACTTTTAGAATCGATATTAAACAAAATAACATCTGTATTTATTTGAGAACACCGCTCCATAGTAGCCAGTGTCATTGCATCTTTAATTTTTCCGTCTTCTTTAAAGTAATCAATTGCTTTCTTGCCGCCAACTTCTCGATTCGCAAGCAGGTAGGAAATAATTTTTAAGAAGTGCGATTTACCTGAACCAAAGAACCCCTGAATCCAGACACCCATTTTGTCAGTAGGTTCATTGATACTTCTTTGATACGCATCAAAGATCGTTTTAAAGTGTTTTTGCAGTTCTCTCGTTACAACATATTCTTCTAGCTCTTGCTGAACATTTTCTTCTTTTGCTTGACCAACTTTAATAACCCCTTGGATATTCCGATCAATCGGTTTCGCAAAAATATCCTTAATCAACATATTCTCTCCCGCTTTCTACACCAATTAAATTCTAAATGCTCGGTAATAATTGTCGTCCTTATTTGTATTGAGAATGGTCAAACTCAGCTTATCGTACTCCCCAGGGTACATCATCACGACAGGCACTCGATCGAACACTTGATGCATTTTATTTAGTATCGAATGCGCCCTTACCAATGGATAAAGCTCCCCAATCCCTGTCAAAAATACCACCGCATTCTCTGGAGTGTGGGAACTGACATATTCAAAGAATACATTGCTTTCTTCAGCTTGATCCATTTTCAAAAGACGCCCGATACTTTCAACTAATTTTTGCATGCCACGTCTTTCTTCCATTTTGATCGCCTTTTCTGTGAAGCCACGCTCCTCCAGATAATTCAACATGATAGTATACAAGTTGAAATTTTTCACTTCATAATTCTTCTCCGACCCTAAAAAAGTGCCTTCTAGCTCTTTCATATGTTCCCTGACTGCTAGCTCATCTTTCGGATCATAGTCAAAAATATAATAGCCTACCTCATTACCTAATCCGCGGTTGAGTAAAAAGTCTTCCTTTTGAATCGTTTCGTCCAATTTCTCCAAATGTTCCTGAATTGGCAATGACATTACAAACTTCCTCCTAATGCTAAGACAATATCTTTTCGATTCTTCTCTACTAACCATTGCATGATTCGTTTATCTAAAAGTATCGGTGTAATTCTATATCCATTTTCCTCACTTCGAAGCAATCCCGTTTCCAGCAGATAGGTTTGATAAGCTGAGATAAGTCGCTTAACTGTGTATTCTTTCCATTGCGAAACGGCTTCTGATGACCGCTGCTTCTCTGTGAAAAAAGAACGATAATCAATCGATGACAGCTGCATATTACCTTTACGTAAATTTTCAGAATATACCTCCGTCATGAACTCTGTAAAAAGATTATCCAGGAGTAATACCGTGATCAAATTCAGTAGTTTTTGATTATCAATATCTACTTGGTTAAAAAGCTGCAACCCAGCTTCGTCTAAAGTGCTAATGCGCCTTTTTACACTCTGATAAATTTCTATTTGCCGGCCACTACTCGCTGCTAAGAAAATATTTTCTTGCTCATTTTTTTCTCTTATATCTGAGTCTGAGTATCCTTCTAGTCGTAATTGGACATACAGCTTGAACTCGGAAAACCAAAAACGCTTGGATACTAGACTTGCAGAATATTTTTTAGCCATCCAATTACTCCTTTATATGTACTTTGTAAAATAGACTACTTATGTATTATAACAATCTTAGCGCGTTTTTTGAATGGATGAGGGAGAGGTATTTATTAAATGAATTGCAGGGAGCTAATTGATTTACTTTTGCTTAATTTGTTATGTATTCAAATACAGTCAGGCAAACTGCCTGACCGTTCGTTTCTTCCTGATAAGACACATTTAACTATTTCAAAATCTTTATATCATTTATAAATTACTATGATAAAATTCTAAACGAAAGAATTGCAAAGTATAGCTTAACTTATAAGTAGGTGAACTAATGAAGTATCCGTATATGGACTATCCAGAATATAAAGAGAACTATCCTGACAAAACAATGGGTGACTGGTATAAGTACCAACAATTAATTGAATATAAAAATCTGGTTGCTCTTTATAAAGAGCAAAAAGAGAATCTTTCTCTTGAAGAACGAGAGGAGGTAAAAAAAAGAACTTGCTGACTTTAAGAGTCGATTATAAGCACTCAATCGGTAAAAATGATTGAGTGCTATTTTTGTGCTCAAAAGATAGAGAATACTGATGATTTATTATCTTACCTAATCAGTATTACTATTGCCATCACTTCAACGAAAAGTTTGCTTTTCCCCCACCAAATAACTCCTCACCAACCCAACAAGCGCCTCCTCCAACTCCACCTCATCCTCACTATCATAATAAGGACTGGTCACCTGATACCAGCTATAGGTCAGATGGGAGACTAGTGTCGTTAAGTTCTCGTAGTCCGCATCGGCAAGATCGCTGCGCATAATCCCAGTTTTCTTTAAGGTCAAAAAGATTTTCCGGTAAAAAGTGACCAACCGCTTTCTGAATTCCAGTAGTTCGGTCTTCATTGAAGGAAATTCTTCGTGGATATTCACGATGTATTTGTAGTAGAACATATTGGTGCTACGGATTTCTTGGATTTCGCTGATGGAGTTTTTTAATAGGTCCCAGGCATTTTCATCGGTGATTTCGGCATCGATGAAGTTAAAGAAGGTGCTGTACAGCTCTTCTTGCAGCCGCAGCATGAGATCTTCCTTCTTAGGAAAGTGATAGGTTAGATTGCCGATGGTGGTGCCGGCATGTTCGGCGATATCCCGCAAGGAAACCTCGCTGTAGCCGCGTTCCTTGAATAATTCTTTGGCGCTTAAATAGATTTTTGTTTTTGTATCGGTCATGGGTTACACCTCGTTTTTATTTCCTCGCTGGGGGATTCCAGCGTATTTTTTCTGTTGGTTAAAGTATACACCAGAAAATCGGGTATTGACATCCTTTCCAGTACAGTGTACTATGAAAGCGTAAACAGTACAGTGTACTAGAAAAAAGGAGCGATTATGATGGATATTAGAAAAAGACCCCCTGCGCAGGATGTTGGACGAATTTTAGGTGGCGGGATGTCGCCTGAGGATTTCATCAAAATGATGGCAGAAACTGAGTTGAACCTTGAGACCTTTGAAGCGGTTGCCCCAGAAGATGCGAAAGATTTCGTGGAAGTTTGTGAGCGTCTAGGTGACGAGGCTTACAGCTATGCCAAGAAAAATGAAGAAGCGGGACATACGGAGACGGCTAGTGAGTATTATTTCAATGCCAATGCTATGTATCGTTTAGGTGATTATGGGATCAAGGATTTTGGGGAAGAAAAGCATCGGATTTACGGCAAATTGGTAGACAGCTTTAAGCTGCATAAAAAATTGGCAAAAAATGAAAACGTTCACTACATTGAGATTCCTTTTGAAGGCAAAATGATGCCGGCTTATCTGGCTTTGCCTAACAATGCTACCAAAGATGTACCGGTAGTAATTTGTGTCGTAGGTGCGACTGGCTTTAAGGAAGAAAACTTTGTCATTGCCAAAACGGTGGTAGATCGGGGCTGTGCGGCATTGATCTTTGATGGTCCGGGTCAAGGGGAATGCAACTTGAATCGTGAGCTGTATTTGACGGAAAGTAATTACGATGAGGCCGTGTTGGCTGTGGTGGATTACATTTTGGACAATCCAGATGTTGGCGACAATATCGGCATTATGGGGGTAAGCTTTGGCGGCTACTTAGCTACTAGTGCCGTTTGTAAATATCCGGATAAATTTGCCGGCTTAGTGGTTCGTGGCGGTTGTTCGCAGCTGGATCAGTTAACAATGCACACCTTCGCAGGGATTGAGCGTTTCTATATGTATAATTTCCTAACTAAATTCAATGTGGAAACCTTGGATGAAGCGGCAGAAATTTCCCATAAGATGAATCTGGATGATGTGATCAAAAATATTACCTGCCCATTACTAGTGGAGCATACGGAAGAAGATCCGGTGATTGGTGTAGAGGGCGCGAAGACCATTTATCGCAATGCGTCCAGTGAAGATAAGGAATATTACGAAGTTCCCGGCAATGTTCACTGCGGCAATAATGAAGCACAGAAGACTTGTACCTATGGTGTGGACTGGTTGTTGGATCGGATGATGAAATAAGAAAGAATTAAAACCAAAAAGAAGCATCGATTCCCGAACTCCACGAATCGATGCTTCTTAAACTTATGCTCAGTCCACAAACTCTCCCACCAGCGAAACCAAAGCCTCCAGCATCATCTCCAAATCAGCTGCAGCAATACTTTCATCCACCGAATGAATATTTTTCATATTCGTGGATAGATTCACGGCATTCATCCCTCGCATCCGATACACATTGGCATTGCTGCCACCACCGCAGGCTGCTCCTTGATAGCTGATGCCATTTTTCTCACAGGCTCTTTTGAAAGGTAAAATGATCTCGTCCTGCTCATCGATTGTATAGCCGGGGGTGCCATAGCTCAGCGTCTCTTCAAAAGTTGCTCCGTGTTTTTGGCACACCATCTGGAATTCAGTCTTCACCTGTTCAATCAGTTTTTCTAATTTTTGCCGATCAAAGCTGCGAGCCTCAAATTGCATCTCGATCTCGCCCATTACGACATTGGTGGCACTGCCGCCCTTCACCACGCCAATATTACAGGTGGTCTCTTCATCTACTCGCCCCATTGGTAATCGGGTGATCGCTTCGGCAGCGACAGCCAAGGCATTGATTCCTTTTTCCGGACAAACGCCGGCATGGGCTTCTTTTCCGATAATGCGCAGGGTTCCTTTACAGCCATGAGGTGTTTTGACCACTGCCGTACCCAGCGGTCCTTCGCCATCTAGGACATAAGCAAAATCAATCTTCTGCAAATAGCTGGGATCTAGCTGTTTCGCTCCTTGCAGACTTTCTTCTTCACAGACAGTAAACAGGAAAGTAATCGAAGGATACGTGTCCTTCAGCAACAATCGATCAATCAGCGCCAGCATCAAGGCATCGCCGCTTTTATCATCGGCACCTAAAACGGTTGTGCCATCACTGCGGACAATCCCATGTTCAATCTGCGGATTCACCTGCTGGCAAGGGCTAACGGTATCCATGTGGGCATCGAACAAAAGCTTCGATCCCTTGCCTGGAAGCTGAACGATTACATTCCCACTAGTACCGCCAATTTTTTCTCCGGTATCATCTTCTACAATCGTCAGCTCTGAATACCTTGATAAATAGTCCTTAATGTAATCTGCTACTGCCCGTTCCTGCTTAGAAGGAGAAGAAATTTTGACTAACGCTAAAAATAGTTCCGTAACATCCTTCACACTGGTCACCTGCTTACTTTTCTACAAACTGAATAAACTCATCATAGCTTTCGATTGTTGCCAGCTGTTCTTCCTGCTCCTGCAAATAACGATACAAGAATTTAAAAATATTAATAGACTTGTTTACGTTGGGATTCATCATGGTCAACAAGACATGGGACACCATCGTCGTTTCCACCATCACCGGTTTATCCAAATGGACGTAGATACAGATCACAAAATTTTCTCGTTTGCTGATGCAATGAGGGACGGAATAATTATTGATCAAGAGCGGATTGCCGGATTTCTCTCGCTCAATAATTTTCGTCGCTTCCTCGCGGGAAATAACTAAGGATTCTTCTAAACGGGAACAGATTCGCTCCAGAATATCAAACCAGCTTTCATGCTCCTGCACATGATAAGTAAAGCTATACTCCTTGGGGAAAATCGTTTGGACATTGTAGCCAATACTAATATTTTCCACCATCGCCTTTAGATCGGCTAAGTCATTTTCACTAAGGATATATTCGGTATTAAAAACCGGCAGCTGAACCTCCAGCGTCTCGCCGGAGCTGTTCACAATCAATGAATAGTCCTTGAGATTTACCTCCTGCAACGAATCAACAATTTCTACCTGACAGTTGGAAATCGTCGCCTCAATCAGCTGCCGATTGATATTGGCAATCGAATTTACTAGCGAATAAATCAAGATGTGGTGGTTTTTCTTCATCATTTCTTCCATCCCCACCGTAAAATACAAGCCAACCAGATCGCCATTAGTGATCCGAGAGTCGTAGAACTTTTTCATATAATTGATAAAAACAATGCCAAGATCAAAGGCAAAAGGATACAACGCCTTAATATTCGAGATATTATGAATTTCCTTGTTCTTCAAAAAAGTCGGATAACACAAAATCCGCTTCAAATGATGATACAGCTGCTTGGACAGCTCTACATTCGAAAAGGTAATGCTATTTTCCTGCTCGATTACCTGCAGCACCCGCTGAATTTGAGTAATCGTGAGATTTAAATTGGTCTCAACACAATAATCTGAAAGCATACTAAGGCTGCCGATCGTTTGTGGTGTGTAGGCCAATCCGCACGCTTCATAAAGATATTCAAAGTCTTCGTTCTCTTCTTCCGCAACATTCGGATACAACATACAGGCAATAAATAGATTGGCTAACTGACTTTCCATGACATTAGGAAAATAATCCCCCACCTGCTTGGAATGCTTCAGCTGGGACAACAGCAGTTCATACTTTTCCGGGGTAACGTTAGCCAACTCTAGGTAGTATTTCAAGTTCGTTCCCACCAAATTGCTTAACAAAAAGCATTTTGTCACGTCGGATTCCGCTAAGTGATGACCCTTGTGAGAAACGACGATATTTAGAACTGAAGAATACATTTCTTTGATCACGCCCATTTTTTCCGAAGCAGTGATCCGGGAAACAAATAGCAAATCGGCTAAATACTCGATCGTTACATACTCATTCATGATCAATTGATACAAAATAACTTGTTCGTCGTTAATATTTTTCATCATCAGTTCTTCGTAACGATCATAGTTGGTAATCGTAATCGTGTAGCCCTGCTGTTCAGGACGAACAATTAACTCACCGACATTATTGGTTTCCAAAAACAATTTGATGCTGGATAGATCCCGCATAATGGTTCGTTTTGATTTCACCACGATTTTGGCAATTTCATCGGCGCGGATCGGTGAGGGTGCTTTTGTCAGCAATTCGATCATGCTGTATTGTCTTTCATTTAACATAGTTTTCATCCTTCAAGTAGTCCAACGACTGCTTCATGCGTTCTAAGCCTTCAATCATTTTTGCTCGGGGACAGCCAAGATTCATGCGTAGAAATCCGCGGCCGTTTTCACCATACACTTCACCCCGCATGATCCCTACTTTACCGACGTTTACTAATCCTTCCTGCAATTTCTCAGAAGAATACCCCAATTTGCGGACATCCAGCCAAGCCAAATAAGTCGCTTGTGGTAGCTGAAAAGCAATTTCTGGCAGTTCCTGCTCAAGATAATTTGCTAAATAAGTCATGTTTCCTTCTATATAAGAAACTAAGTCCGTCCTGTAATCCTGACAATGGTTATAGGCGGTCATTGTCGCAGTCATGCCCATAATACTTGGAGAATTGACAAAATCCCGCTCCTTGGTCTGCACTAAAAAGGCCTCTCTTAGTTCCTTCGAGGGAATCAACGCATAAGACCCGCCCAATCCCGGGATATTAAAAGTCTTGGAAGCCGAGCTGACCATGATTAAACGCTCATACTCATTGTACCAATTCAACAAAGGATGATGAGTGTTTCTGAATAAAATCACATCACTATGGATTTCGTCACTAATGATCGTTACTTGATACTTTTGACAAATCCTAACCATCTCGGATATTTCCCATTTAGAAAAAACCTTTCCGGTAGGATTGTGTGGGGAACATAGCAAAAACACCTGACTTTGGGCCGCTTTTTCTTCAAACAGGGCAAGATCAATCGCGTAATTGGTTTCCCGATCCAACGGGACAGTCATCAGTTTTCGATTATTTTTCTCAACCACATTGATGAAGGCATCGTACATCGGATCAAAAACTAAAACATGCTCCTGCTCTTTAGTCAGCTGACGTAATAGCACCGAGATACTGTACAGAACACTGGGGCTGTAAACTACCCATTCACTTTGTACTTCTGTTTGATGGGCATTCCGATAGTGTCGGCTGATGGCTTGTTTGTAGTCACCGTGATTCCAGCGGCTATAGCCGAACACCCCGTGATCCACTATTTTTCTTAGTTCTGCCAAAATTTCAGCCGGTGCTTGAAAATCGGTATCGGAAATGGAAAAAGGCAGTAAATCCGACCGACCAAATCGATCGGCAATATAATCCCATTGGGTGCTGTAGGTATTTTTTCGTTCAATCATTCGATCAAAATTGTAACTCATTCGTCTTACCTCCCCTATGTATAGAAGCGTGAGAAAAGATGGCTTCTTCTCTCACGCTGACTTTGATTATTTTTCTTTGATAATTTCCCCTTGAATGATTTCCTGTGCGGGTTGTTTGTTCGCCACTTTCTTCGCCGTATGCTTCATGCGCATTTTCTTGAAGATAACAATGAACAAAATGTTGGTACCTACACCAAACGCATACGCTAGATAGAATGCCCACCCGGGAGTCATCAAACCAAGCAGTGGATCGAATATACCGATGCCGGGTGCTAGTCGTTCAATGCCCAATAGAATCGTTACCACACCAGTCAAACCACCAGACAAGGTATTGGCCGCAATCATTGGAATTGGGTCAGACATCGCAAAAGGAATTGCTGGCTCAGTCGCTACGGTTGCTCCTACGACAATCGCTGAAGCGGCTGTATCCCGTACTTCTTTTGAAAACATAGTTGGCCAGATCATTGAAGCGATTCCTGCCGCAACTGGCGGTACTGAAGCGACTACCCCAACAATGGCATACCAGATATATACTTTTTCTGCCACTAATGAGAAGCAGAAGAACCAAGCAATTTTGTTAATCGGTCCCCCCATATCAAAGGCCAGCATCGCACCGATTAAGAAGGCAAGTGGAATCTTGAATTCGGCTGGCACACCATTCAAGAAGTTCAACATGCCGCTCATCAAACCACCTAAAAACGGTCCCACTAAGTAGAAGGTCAAGGTACCAAAAATCAAAATCGTCAAAAACGGAATAATCGTCAAATTCATTAATGATTTCACCGCTTGCGGGTACTTGAAGCTCTTAATCCATTTAACAAAGTAACCAATCGTTAAACCAAAGAAGATCGCTCCGAAAAAGCCGCAGCCGGATTCAGTTCCCAGCATAGTATTGTCATTAGCAAAGTAAGTGATAATAAATGCCGGTGCCAAAGCTGGCTTGTCCCCAATACTGTTAGCGATATAAGCACCCATAATCGGAATCATAAACTTGAAGCCAAGGTAACCAACTTGTTCCATAATCCAAGCAAATGATGCGCCGCCATCCTCAAATCCGGTATACGGTAAGCCAAAACGCATTAATACGTTTGCCATTGCTACCAGTACCCCGCCACCGATTACAAACGGTAAAGCAGCTGAGATCCCTGCCATCAAATGAGACATGATCGATCCTTGCGGCGTATTCTGTTTGCCTAGCTTCACATTCGGTTTTTCCCCTTCGAAAAGCACCGCACGTTCTTCTAAATGATCGAAAATGGTTTTGGCTTCCTTTAACGCATCGCTTACCTTTAAGTTAACTACTTTCTTCCCATTAAAACGTGCCCGATCGGTATCAGTCAGTGACTTACCCATCGCCAAAATGACGTAATCCGCTTCGGCAATCTGCTGATCGGTTAGTTGATCTTCCACCCCGCTGGCACCTTGCGTTTCTACATGAATTTCGTGCCCTAATTCCCGTGCCCGTTTTTCAAAGGCTTCGGCTACCATGTAGGTATGGGCAATACCGGCCGGACAATTCGTGATTGCAACAATCTTGTACTTTTTCATCTTCGTTCCTCCTAAACTATGATTTGGTTTATCGCATCCAATACTTCTGGTTGTGAAGCATGTTTTAAGGTGTCAATAAAATCGTCGTGAATCAACCGTCGTGAAATTTTTGATAAGGTCTTTAAATGGAAATCATTTTGATCATCTGGTGCGATCAGACAAATAAATACATTCACCGGCTCATCATCCATTGCCTGCCATTCAATCTCGTTTTGTGTACGAGCCACTAAGACGCCCGCTTCCTTCACAATACTATGACGAGCATGGGGAATTGCTACGCCGTTACCAAAACCGGTCGTACTTTCTTCTTCCCGTTTGCACAGCTCTTGATAGAAGGTTTGGGCATCCGCCACCTTGCCTCGTTCGAAGGCTAACTCAGCTAGTTGCTGCAACACTTCCTTTTGCGTATTCGCTTTCAATTGAAAATTTGCGTCTTTTTCAGTTAATTTATCCATGATGTGCTCCTTTTGTTTAGCTAGTGTTTTCTTTCTTATGAACTCATCTTAACTTGTTCCCCTTAAATCAAAAACACCTTCTTTGTCATCGGGAGATGGACAAAGAAGTAGCGTTGTCTAGCTTTTGTCATAGGCTGGTGGACAAATAGTTTGAACTGTAAAATAGGTGGGGAATGACGAAGCGCAAAGAAATGACCGCAACTCGACTAAGTTTAGTTAGTCGAGTTGCGGTCTAATTGTTGACTTACCTTATTCTTTTAGTACATACGAGCTTTTTCTTCTTACACCTTTAACCAAACATGCAGAACAACTAAACCCAGCACTAGGAGTGCTAGCATTTTATGGATCTTAATTGAGCGTCGGGTTTTCTTTTTGACAAAAAGCAGGCTGTTTAAGATTACCAGCAGAATATAGGCGGCCAGCCCGAGAGGATGCTTCAGGATAATGCCGAACATCAATAAAAGATGAAAGGTACTCACAATCAGCATCAGCCACCCAAACAGGTAATGGTTGTTATGCAAAAAGCGCAGGATTTTGTTTTTGGCCGGGACACCTTTGAGCATCACCGGAATCATACATGCTACAGCTAGCCAACCTAGGATAGTTGAAAGTGACATACTATTTTTCCTCTAACGCATTTTGGACAGCTTTTTGAATGACTTTGCTGGAATTGGTCGCCCCTGATACGGCATCTACCTTGATCTTTTGCTGATCGACCATTTCGGGTACAATTTTTTCGGCTGCTTCCCCTCGTTCATTCTTATGTTCAACTAATTCAATGTTAGTAATTTTGTGGTCCTTTACATCTACTTGCACAGTCGCATTGATCCGATCGACATCATGCGAACCGGTATAGCTGCCATCTTCTACTTGAGACAGATCTACCTCATTAATGAGGGTGTCTTCCACCGCTTGACGGTATTTCTTGGTTCGTTGCAGCGAGTAAAGGCCATAGGCACCTCCGATTACAAGCGCTACTACTACTAATGTTAAAACAATCTTTCTTTTTTTATTCACCTAAACAACTCTCCTATTTTTTTATTTGCTGATCAATCCGCGAATCAAGGCGTCCAGTGTTTCTTCAATAAAGGTGCGCTCATACGGGCAAATATGATTTTTGACCAAAGTGGCGTAGCCTTGAATAAATGACCAGAGCTGGATAAACATCCGCTTAGGATCCATGCTTAGCTGATTTTCTTCGACAAAGTGAGCGATAATCTTGTAGTTTTTACTCAGGCCAATAAACGGGCTGTTTTGATCATCGATGTATTGTTGCAGCGCGCGGGTCGCTACTGGACTAAAAAATAAAAACTCTGCCAGCAACGCTTCTTCTTCGTTCCAACGAACATTCGCTTCTCCAAGCAAGACCACCTTTTGGTAGCTGTCCTCGGTTTGATGTTCAGCCAGATACTCAGTAAGATAGGCTTCAAATTGTTGGGATGCCCTAGCCAACACTTCCAGCATCAGATCCTCTTTCCCGCCAAAATGTTTGTAGACTGCTGCGGCGGTTAGCTGATTCTTTTTGGCAATTTCTCTGATGGAAACCTGCTGGTAGCCTTTTTGTTGAATTTCGTCTAGGGCTGTCTCGATCAATTTTTGTTTCGTATCCGTTCTTCTGGAATCGGTCATTTGTTCCACCTCCGTTACCATTTAGGTTAACACTGTTAACCTAAATGTGCAACCGGCTAGAGGCCTGTTGAAAAAATATTCACATTTTTCCAGCAGACAAAAAGACGCTACTCAATGCGGCTGTTTTAATTTTTGTTTATCTCGAGCAAAGAAATCAAAAACCCATTTCAACAGTCAAACTTCAACAACAGTCGATGAAGCAGCTCGGATACTTGTTCCATCGATAGCTCCAAATCAGAGGTTAGCCACTCTTCCAGCACGCCGAGCATGCCAGAGACGATAAATAATGCTTCAATCTGTTCATAGGGGGAAATTTGCTGGTAGCACTCATCCTGCAAAACTTTTTCTTTGAAAATCTCTTTGATTTTGTAGAGGACATTGCCGTTTGCATTGGATTGAATGAGTAACAAAAAGAGTTCCTTTTTTCCTTCGATATATCCAGTGATTGCCTCAGTCACTGATTGCATACTTAACGACGTATCATAGGGAGCAAATTGATCGAACAGCTCCACTAACTCGTCATAGAGCTCATGCTCCAGTTGTTCATACAAATCGTAGATATCTTTGTAATGCAGATAAAACGTTCCCCGTCCTAGATCCGCTTTCTCTGACAATTCTGAGATGGTTATTTTGTTCAAGGGCTTTGCTTTCAGCAATTCGATAAATGCTTGGTGAATCGCTTTTTTAGTTTTTATCGTTCGTCGGTCTACCATGGTTCTCCTTTTTTCTGAACAACTCGTCAAGAAGTGTCTACTAACTAACAGTTTCCCTTTAATTGACGATGGCGCTCCTTTTTTGTCTTCAGTATAATGAACACATGATAGTTAATCAACAGCTGTTCATCAAAATGATCGGGGTGAGTGTATGATTTTGTATTTTTCAGGTACAGGGAATAGTCGGTATATTGCTGAATTATTGGCAAGGGAACTTGGGGACGAACGACTATCAATGAATCAGCTAATAAAAGAGCAGGAATCTGTGGAACTTTTTTCTGACCGTCCTTGGGTGATTGTTTGTCCGACTTACGCCTGGCAACCGCCGAAAATCGTTATTGAATTCATTGAGCAAACCAATTTTTTGGGTAGTCAAAAGGTTTATTTCTTTATGACTTGTGATACTAATACCCTCAATGCCATCCATTATGTCCAAGAAACTTGTCAGAAAAAAGCGTGGGACCTAGCAGGATTTGCAGAGATCATTATGGTAGATAATTATATTGTGCTAGTAAAAAATATCCGGCCAGATGTAGAAATTCAAAAACGACTAACTCACGCAGAACAAGAAGTTCAACGTTTGGCAAGATTGGTCTTAGCTGAAGAAACGCTACCACCTTTCTCTAAGACGGGAGGAATTGTCGGGAAATTCACCAGCAGCCTAGTGAACCGCTTCTTTTATCGAGTGATCATTGATGGAAAGGGATTTTATGCTACTTCTAAGTGTATTCAATGTGGAAAATGTGCTGCCATTTGCCCTTTGAACAATATTGAAGCAGAAACCGGCACTCCGTCTTGGGGAGATACTTGTACCCATTGTATGGCATGTATCGGCGTTTGTCCGGTTCAGGCAGTTGAGTATAAAAAGAGAACACAAGGTAAAAAAAGGTATTACTTAAAGAAAAGCGTAACGGACACTCTATAAGCTTCAAAGGTTTTGTTGTCCTATTATGTACGTAATCCCGGCACTAATCATTGCTGGTCTGACTGGTACTGCGTCGATTTACGTTTTTTCACTTCATTTTCTTTCTTGAAAACTTGAAATGTGTAAAGCACCTCACCAATTCTAAGCACAGAATGGGATAAGGTGCTTTTTTTAGTGTCAAAAATAAGTTGTTGGGATTTGATGGATGGTTACTTGAAATGTTCTCAGATGTTTTGACAAAATCTTCTATTTTCCTTCTAACTCCGCAAAAATCGGCAACCAGTTCTCGTTAAATGCTACGATTGTCACTTGAATGGCTTGATTCTCTTCCCTTGTTGCCACCTCGTAAAGAATCTTCGCCGCTTCAGCTTTCGGATAGTGATAGACGCCGGCACTGACGATGGGGGTCGCCAACGACTGAATCTTTTGTTGGTGAGCCAGAGCAAAGACAGATTCATAGGCAGAATAAAGCAGGGCTTCTTCTCCATGTTTGCCATCGCGGTAGATAGGACCGACAGTATGAATGACATACTCTGCATTTAAGTTGTACGCTGGTGTAATAACAGCTGTACCAGTTGGCGTGCCACCGAATTTAGCCATTGCCTTGCCTAATTCTGGACCGGCTGCTCGATTAATCGCCCCATCGACGCCGCCTCCCGGAATCAACTGGGCATTGGCAGCATTTACGATTGCATCCACATGGAAAGCTAGTTTCGTGATATCGCCTAAAATGACTTCAACCATAAAAATCTCTCCCTTCCTTTCTTCTAGCGTACCATTTTCTCGCCGCCGTTTCGAGATTTCCGTTCGTGTTGTTAACCTGCTGATTATTTTCTTGTAAGTTTCATGTTATTTCTCATTTTCACTTAAATTAACTTTTCAACATTATTTTTTCTGATATTTTACCCAAAAACCCGATAAGTTTACAAAGCCGATACATTTTATGACTCGCTGTACTTTTTTCGAGACTATCCCCTCTTATTCCTTCAATAAATTAAACAAAAAAAATCACTTTTATAAGTGTTTTTCATTTCATCCCACCGATCAAGAAACATCAATTTTACATTATTATTCATATGTTCTGCGAAAAGAAAAGCAAATAATTAGTTTTAGCTATTGATTTTGTTCGCAAGTTTTTATAACATAGACATGTAAGCTAGCGATGGAGGAATAAAACAAACGAGAAGGAGCCTAGCCAAATGACTGAAAAACAATTCAAACTTACTCACACTCAGATTTTTACTATGAGACGCAAAGGATTAGAAAATCGATTTTCTCAATACCAGCAACAAGAACAGGACGATGCTTACCTAATTCAATGTGCTGTAGCTGTGATGGTTCGCAACGCTTTTAGTCCTGAAGATTTTTCATTTATAGCCAAGGATTTGATCCGCAAGTTGTTTTTCACCAGCGATTCGTTGGCTTCCGTGCGTCATTTGTGCGTTTATTTCCAAGAATATTTCACCAAAAAAGAGTGGAAAACCGTCACTACTCGTCTGTTTACTAGCCAAAAAGAATATTTAGCAATCACCGAGGGAACTCGTTCAAATACCGACCATCTTCATACGCTGCTGCACTCCGGCAGTCGCAATGCTAAAGAACTTCAAAACATTGTCACCACCTTCAAGGATGAAAATGGCAAAAAGCATCGCTATACCTTCAAAAATCTTGATCCTTGCTATTCTGTTCAAATAACCAATGACCTTCTATGTATTTTAAACACGTTGACGATCTTCCAGCACAATGGTGTGCGCCGCTTCACTGAATTAATTCGCTATGTTTACTCACCGACTGAACCTGTGTACGATAGTGAACGAGAAAATGAGACAGCCATTCGTTGGGTGGAAAAAGAGAAAAAACCGCAACCAATGGAAGCGGTTAAAAAGAGTGCGGCTAACTCCCAGGAAAAGAAAGCTCCTGAAATTGCCGTCAACCAAGAATTCGTAGACACGACCCTTTCGAATTCAGCTACCAGTAAAAAAGAACCAACAGGCTTAAAGGACCCCGGAGGTACTTCGAAAGGCACGCGACCGAAGAAAAAAGAATACTGGCCGTCGCAAGACAAAGAACAGGTACTGGAAAGGCGAAAACAAGACAAGCTGTGGAAGAAAGTCCATAAGAAAAAACGTCATAAAAAGCGGAAATGACGGGAGACTTGTGTCTAAAGTCATCGAAGGGCGTTTACTGCTATTTACAGAGGATCAATATACCATGGAATGTAACGTTGCGCATTTGCTATGGGAAAGAACGAATGCTGGCTTTGAGTTGGTTTAGTGCCTTGTGGATTTGGGAACCTGTGACTTGATCTTAATGCTTTTTTGTCGTGGCTTTGTAACTAAAGAGTGTTTGACTTGTACAATGAAGGTGCCACTATTCGCTGTCCAAGTATCTTTTCTTGTAAAAATACCTGCTAATTAGTGTACCCTGCAGTCAGAAAAAACGTTGGTCCCTTTACGCCAATCTTACTTAAAAATAGAAAATCTCCCAGATACCTATGCTCTGGGAGATCCGCTCTAATTTAGGTGACGCAAGCTTTTTCACTGCCTTAATCGGGATTTATTACACTCATCAAATCCAATCCGGTATTAATCCGCGAATAAATCGAACACACGACAAACAGCTGTTTTCCAGCAAATGTCGTCTTTTTGAAGCGTCTAGAAGATGCCGGAATATGGTGGTGCCCATGAATCGCACCCAGAATATTGTATTCCTCAAACAGCTTTTCAATTTCCGGCTCCGAACAATTATAGTCTTTATTATAAGCCTCGCTGTCTGGCGAAAGCATACTCAGCTCATTAAACAAGGGCGCATGGGAAACAATCACCGTTGGAATATCCTGATCTTCTCCTAACAATTCCTGCAACGTCTCAAGAATAAATCGCTGTTGCTCCTTTTTGCGCTGCACCAGTGCTACCGGAATCGTCAGCCCAATATAACGAATACCCTCCTGAACTAGACTACGGTTATTCAACACGTTCATTTTAGGGAAACGTGTCGCTAACTCAGCCGTCACCACTTCATAAAATGGATGATTGCCTACTGGCAGTAAGTACCACGATTCAGCCGGATTTTCTCGAAGCTCCTTGAACCACTCATACTTGAAAAATGCCTGCCATTTATCCCACTGTGCTTCCTCTTGATCGGAGCTATCCGGCAACACATCGATTAGTTCGTGACCACCGATCACATAAATTCCCCGAATTTCCTGATTAGTTACCCGCGAATCAGAAACATCCCCAGCTAAAATATTGAAGTTCGTATTGGTAATCGGCAATTCACCCTCCCGTGCATGAATATCTGAAACAACATTAACCAAGTTAGCATTTTCTGTCGAATGAACATTTTCAAAGTATTGCCCCAATTCATCTGGATGCACACTGTGTGCCACATAATTTTTCCGAACCTCAGCCAATTCCTTGCCATACTCAGAACGCAACAACGGCTTACTTCTTAACGGCATCAGCTGGTCACTAGCCACTAGAGAGCCGGCAATCCGTTGATTCACTTCTTGCGGCAACAAGTCCAACGCCGGTTTAATATCCGATTCAAAACTCAACCCATTATCAAGCAATAGTTGTGCCGACTGCTCAGTTTCCAACAGTTGAATTCCTCTACCATCGGTCATCACTGGGAAAAATTGCGTCAACTGAATAACAAAGTTCAAATACTCCGCCAAATATTCTGCAATCCCCGTCTTCACATTCTCGCTAAACAAAAATTTCCCCGCCAAGTTCGCTGAAAGCGGCCCTGTTTCATCATGCTGCAACAGCCGACCCAAGATTTGAATCTCAAACAACGGATTCTGAAAAATCGCCTGATATGCCTGCCTCACTTCAATCGAATCCTTGTCCACCTTCTGGTTCGTCACTTGGAGAATACTCAGCCCTAAATACTTCTCCAAAGTAGCTTTATGGGATTCAATATATTCTCGCGCCTCTTTAGGGTGCAGCAAATACTGAATCGCTGCCCGCTGAACATAATTCCGCGCCGTATCATACGGAATCGCCGAATAAACAATATCCCCTCGAGAAGAGATATCCAGCGAATGCCCCCGCGTATTATAAGTCAGTTGGAAATACTCATTTTGAAACAACGTCTTATTAACCGGTCTCCGCCTATTCTCCGGATAAAGTTCGATCCGAGCAGCCAGCTGTGGTGGCAAGGCACTTGCCGTTCCCACTGGCAAAAGAGGACTTTGCTTCTTAATTGCTAAAGCATGTTGGTCCTTCTCCATGTTCAGTTGCCACCTCCTCACTTCTATCTTTATGGAAGATTATACCGTAAAAAGCCAAAGGTGGAGTGGATAATTTGGTTAAGGGGGGATTAGAATAGCAAAAAGCATAAGAGGGGAAAATGAATTTGCAATAGTATTCGCAGGTGTAATAGATAGAAGGCATCTCCTCAGTGAGTCGAACGACTAATTAAAGATATGCCCTAGAATACACTTACAAACATACTATTGGAAATCAAGAGCATTACACTTATTCACAGCAGCTTATCGATTTTATAGTCACAGAAATTGAAAATAATCCAGAGAATTTTGTTGAAAGCTTAAAAAAAAGATGACCCCAGGCACATAGGAATGCTCAGCCGAAGCCTACCCCATTATGGGACCCAGTGTTTATCCTTCTCAAGTCATCTATCTTACTAATATTATAACGGAAAATATACGCTGTGAGTAGTAGTTTGCTTAATTTCTAATAATTCTATAGTCTAATCTTCGAGCTTTCTCATAGTCACAAATACTAGCTTTTGCTTGAATTGCAAATAGCAATTATAAAAAACTATGCGCCTTTAAAATCCATACAATTTAAAAACTAATTAAAATCCAGAAAAATCCTTTTTATCATCAGCCACTAGTGTTTGCTATACACCAAACTGGGTAAAAAAGGATTTTTTAGCTAATTGGACGTCAAGATAGATCTAAGTTTAGTGAAGACTTAAAAAAAGTTATGATCCATCAATACAACACCGTCACTTCCGAAGTATCCATAAAGTTCGAAGACATGACTTTATAAGTTACAGGGAAGCCGTTAGAGTGATCCGATTCTTCTAATTGGCCGGCACCGTTCACTCGGAACATGGTAATCGTGTCTACTTGTAGTTCACTATGCTGTACACGAACATAGGTGTATCCATCTCGGTTCTCCACTGATAACTTATACGGAAACGAGCTTCTTCCCATACGAAACTGCTGATCTAGAACGGCACTTACCCATGCTTTCAGTTGCTCGGAAGTCAGATTTTTGGTGTCTACAGTTGTGTTGGACGTTGCTGAACCTTGACTTGCAGACGATTCATTATAAGGACCAAAAGACCAAGTAATTGTATGGCCTTCGATATCGGTTGTCCAAGAATCGAAAGAAATAACTCCATCAGTTATGGAATACGGAATATTTCGATGTTCAATAATTAACAGATTATCAGTTAATGTATATGGGGCATCGTAGTCTGGTCTATACGTGCCTGCTAGTTCAATATGCACATTGGAATCATCAATAAAGCTGATCCCAGCCGAACCGTCATGGATCAAACTTTGTGGGGCTATGTTTTCTTCCATTGCTTGATTTGCATCGATTCCATCATACAAGGAAGGTACTAGGAAAAAATTCTTCCCGATTAATTGTTCCCGTGCAATACTTATCGTGTCTATTTCATTTACAGAAGAATCTTGCACCTCATTACTTTGCTTTTCCAAACTACTAGTTGTACTATTTACTGTTGTACTGCTAGAAGTTTCTACGCTGCTAGTCTGCATCGTGGATTTTTCTGTTGTATCAGGATTCGGTTTTTGACACGCGCCTAATAAAAGGACGCTCATAAAAAGTCCAATAATACCTGCTTTTTTCTTCATTTTTAACCCCTCCATCTTTCATAATAATTTTTTAGACAACTACCAACAAAAATTTAGCTTACACATAAAGTTTAATTGTTTTACGTGCTATTGCCAAGGCATAACCTTATAGTTTCATCGGACGATAATAGCAGTTAGCCCTCTTACATGGTTCTCATTTTATTTTTTGTAACTAAATTCATGCCATAAGTTAGCTTTAGCGAATCATACCCTATAGGTACTTGTTACTGTTTTCACTTGTAAGCCCGGTCGAATGCCACAAATCGATTTTGCAGATTTCTATATATATATTTTGCAGATTCACTGCTAACAGATTTAAAATTTTTTCTGAGACTTTTTTAGGTGTTTCCTCAAAGTCATGTTGGAACCAATTCTCTACAATGGAAGCCACACCATTTGTTAAAAACAGTGAATAGTATTCCAGTATTTCTTTGTCGATTTTTTGATAATAAAGTTCCGGTAGTGCTTGAATAAAATGTTCATAGTAGACTTTTTGCATTCTTTTCATAAAATCAATTGGAAGGTTGGGACTCAGTAGCGTAGTAATAATTTTTTTATTACTGTAGAAGTATTCGACAATTTTTAAGGTGTTAGGATATAGAATGTTCTTAATCGCATCTTTGTTGGTCATATCAATCTGATTTAAAAAATCAATGTTTTCTTTCTGTAAGTGATCAAATTCAGACAAAAAGTTCGCAGAAATGCCGGATAAGATATCCTCTTTATTCTTAAAATAATTATAAAAAGTCGTTCTGCTAATGAACGCATTTTTAACAATAGCCGAAACGGTTATTTGCTCATAGGATTGCTCTTGTATTAGTTCAATAAAAGAAGTTTCAATCGTTTGGTTTATACTATGATTACGCATTTTTCCTCTTTTCATTCAAGATACTATTGACGTGACGACGATATCTGGTGCGATCTAAAAAAAGACCTCTTGAATCCCCTTAGAATAAAGTCGATGACGACCAATCTAACGGAGTTTTCAAGATGTCCAATTCAAATTTCACCAGAGAAATACTCGCTATCTCAGGAAGTAATTTTGTTTTTTGATGCCCCTTTTCATTGAAGTTCATTGACAAGAAAACTTGTTCGTTTGTTTTCATTTTGTTATGCTAAAATCAGAGTGGGGGAAGATTCATATGGATTCGAAAGACAAGATTAAAGAGGCTTTGACTACGTTATTAGCTAAGCAGTGCATGGATGAAATAAGAGTTTACGAAATAGCTGCAGCCGCTGGTGTAAGTCGAGTGACCTTCTATAAACATTTTCCTGATAAGGAAGCAGTCTTAGAGCAACTTGTAAATGACTTTGGGTCTGATTTAGACGGCATTCTTTATTCCAACATAAAAGCATTAAACCAAATTGATTTTTCTGATAGTACTGAGATAAAAAATGGTTTAGCACCCCATGCTTTTGAAATAGTTTCATTTTTATACAATGAAAAAAAACTGATTCAGACACTTATGTTATCTACAAGTGATATCGATATACTCAAAATCACTTACGACAAATTTTATCAGTATTTCAAGTTATGGCTGCCACCAAAATTTCAAATAAACTATGATCCTAAAACATTCAAGCAATACTTGGACTTTTTAACTCGAGGAACTGCCCTGCTCCTTGGAACGTGGTTTCGCAAAGATTTTAAGCAGTCACCTCAAGAAATTACAGACATTATTTTGAACGTTCTAAGCCCTAGTCTATATAATATTTACCATCGGGCATATCGCGCTTGAATACCTCGAAACTAATAGCCGAACTTCAACACTGATCCTCTTTATACTTGAGTATCCGTTGAAAAGTAAATCCAATACAAGCTAGTAAACAAACTGCGACACCTATTTGTAAAAAATTACCATTAGAATGCTCACTTAACTTCGGCAGTACGACATTTTTATTTACTTCAATTTGTTTTGGCAGTTCTTCTTTTTCAATAATTAAGGTCAGCTCTGTCTGGTTCGTATCTGCGAGGACAGGAGTGTTTACAGTTAGACTGATGAACATTCCTAAAAACAGCATGGTTGTTCCCTTGAACAGTTTCTTCATATTAGTGCTCTGTTAGTTCAGCGGTAAACACGATGCTTCCTTTATATTCACCCGCTTTTGCATTTGACCAATCGGTTTCGTTGATATCTGTCCAAAGATCCAATTTTGTTTCTGAACCAGATAACATATCCGCCTCTTCAAATTGGAAATCTTCTAATAGAGTTGAAGACTGGTTATGTTTGAGTACGAAAGGCAGCACATCGTTACTACCAACACGTTCAAATTGCTTGGTTTCTGCAGTGACTTGTACTAATTGATCAGGTGCAATATCACCAGTTACATACAAATCTCCGATATTTACATTTTTTTCAGTGATTGTCTGATTTGAAGGAATCGTTAGAACATAGGTACTTTCAAAGTTTGCAGTTAATTCTGTTGTATCTGCTAGCGCAACCGTACTCGTTGATAAAGGAATAAAGCTGGCTAGTAAAATGCTGAATTTATTGATTGCTTTACGTTTCATATTAATCTTCTCCTAATAGCTTTGATTTATATTCTGAAGTAAAAGTTAGCCTCGTTAAATAGGTTCCAGCTCTTTTATCTCCTTCTGGCTCATCCACAAACAAAGTCGCTACGCTATCAGTTTGACCACTTTTATAATCAAATGCACCAATTTCAGGGTTACTAATTAGTATAGGTGCTCCAGATTTTGTGATAGTGCTTTTAAGCGTACTAATATTCGTGGTGGTATCGCCATCTCTTTTTAAAGTGATTTCACTAGCCGATTACTTTATCAGTCATCTCTGATGTAAATGTTAAAGTAGTAGAGTATGTTCCGGCCTTACGCGAATTAAGTCCTGCTAGCGGTCCTATTTCTAACCTTGCTAATTCTTCAGTTTGTCCAGCTGTATAATCATAAGTTCTTAGCGTATTGTTTATTGGGAGTGCATTCCCATTGAATGTAACATAAGCATTTATAGTAGTGGTCGGGTCAAGAAATCGCTCCATCGTAATTTCTCCTGCGTCGACTAAGCCTTCTGTTAATGACACTGATACTAGCTTCATTGGACTTAAATTATGAGAAACAGAGTTAATTACTAATTGTGTGGGACCATAGTCATCTAATGTAATTTTAGCAGGTATTGAGATAACGTAATCACTGCCGACCTCATATTCTACTTCTGTTTGATCACTTGCCTGGGCTTTAATCCCAAACACCCCTACTGCTGCTAGTGTTAACATTCCTGTGCTTAAAATTTTTTTCATCTTTTCCGTTCTCCTTCTTTAAACTATGTGTAAGTTAAATTTAATTTCTGATCCGTTTAATGGGGTTTGTTGCTCGTTCATTGAAAAACATTCATATTTCAATATGGCATTTTCATACTCTCCTTCCGCTAGTTCTTGATTTAATTCAATCTCATATATACCATTACCTGGTTCAATGAATTTTGATTCCCAAATTTGAGTTCCGTCCGGCAATAATAAAGATAATTTGAAGTAACAGGTATTTATCTCTGGATTATATAAATTCACTGTCTGCTTCTTTTCATCTTTGACAAAAGTCATTGATTCAAATCCAGGAATAGCGATGGATTCACTTTCTTTTTTGACGGGGATATTTTTCTTTCCAGTCCACTCTTGCCCTTCTGTTTCTACTACAGCGTCATTAGTCTTTTTATTAAAACCTATTCCAATTACGATTAAGCCAAGGAAAATAAATAAGCCAATAATAGTCATGATTTTTTTCTTTTCTCTCATTGATCTCCTCCTAATAAAATTCCACTATGAAATTGAGGATACCTTTATACGTCCCCGCTGGTTCTTTTTCCGCTGGCTCTTGAATGACCAATGTATTTTCTACTTCTCCAGGTCCCCTGATTTCCAGCACATGGGTGGATTCAGAGAATTCCTTTTCTTTGGTTATCGCTTTTTCAATTGTACGGGTCGTATCATGAATGTTAGTGACCGTCACCTTTTCGGCTGCTGAAACCACTAGGTATTTTTCATCCTGATAATTTTCTGCAGATATCTGCATTTGATTCGTTTCGTTTAGATCCATGCTTGCAGGTATTGTTACTACATATGCTACTGTGTACTGAGCATATAGCGTTAAAGAGCCCAGAACAGGCGTTGTAAAATCATAGGGATTCTTTCCTTCTGGATCTGTGGACCAATACTCAAAAATGAACCCATTTTTTTCTGGCATTTCCGGTACCGACCAAGTCTTTCCAGCGATGCTTTTTTGATTAGATACAGCCGAACCACCGTTAGTATCAAGCAACAGCGTATATAGTTTTTCAATACGATACGTATTGCTAATACCATTTTTATTATGAAAATCAATTAACTGAGGACTAAAAATCACTTCATCATTCTTATCTGCCCATACGTATCCTGTAGATAAACTCGGAACATCCATATGAGTATTCATCACAAATTCAGGACCTACAGTTATTTTTTCAGGAACTGTATTGCCAAAAAATTTATAAGCTAAAAGTCCAGAGGGTATGATCCAATTATCAATGTTCAATTCTCTCAAATTTGACATGTTACGAAAAACGTAATCTGCTTCTCTAATACTGCTCGTTACGAAGTGTGATAAATCCAAACTTTCAATACTAGTTAAATCAGAAAAACAAGCGTTAAATTGCTGAACATTTGTAACATCAAATCCTTCTGTATTCAAACTTATTAAATTTGACATCCCATAAAACATATATTCCATATTTGTTACATTTTGCGTATCGAAGTGAGAAACATTCAATTCTGTTATACCCACCATATTCTGAAACATACCGCTTAAATTGGTCGCTTTTTTAGTCTTGAACTTAGAGATATCTAGCTCTGTTAAGTTCCTACAACCTGCAAACATTCTTGCAAAAGACACCGTATTCTCCGTCTTAAAGTTAGAGACATCTAGACTCGTTAATTGAGCACAACCCGAAAACATTCTTGCAAAAGACACCGTATTCTCCGTCTTAAAGTTAGAGACATCTAGACTCGTTAATTGAGCACAACCTGCAAACATTCCTTCAAACGTAATCGCATTACTTGTATTGAATCCTGAGACATCAATTGTTTCTAAATTTAAGCACTCGTAAAACATTTCAAGAAAACTTGTAGAGTTACTCGTGTCAAAAGATGACACGTCAACATTTTTTAAATTTTCACAACGATAAAACATTCTTCCAAATGATTTCGAATTAGCTGTATCTAATAATTCTAATCCTCCTATAGAAAGCAAATTTCGACAATCATAAAACATAAGCCCGAATCCATCCTTATTATCAGGCAAAATTTCTATTCTATCCGTAATGACGGCAACTGTAATTTCATGACGTCTTGTGTACCAAGGTGGAAATCCTCCAAGCCAAGTTCCTCCACCAAGTGTCAATAATCCATCTTTATATAACGTCCAAGTAAAGCCTGTCCCATTTTGCCCATTAGCCACTACTTCTGAATCTGATAATTTTATCAATTCTGTAGAATCTATTTCTTCATTCGCAATCTCTACATCAATTGTATCCTCTAAATCTTCTTCATTTTTCTTATAAAATAAAGATTCCTCATCACTCAAGTGCCCTTCTTTTGTCCCCTCTATTGCTTCACTAGTAAGAGTATTCTCTAGTGGCTCTTCGTTTTCAGCTGCATGAATTGGATTTACCGGTGAAATGAATACCATCAGGATAGTTACAAATAAGATTTTTCTTTTCATCATTCGCCCCCATTTCAACTAACACTCAACTCCCGAACAAAAAAAGTTTATCAAATACGATTACTTGATAGGTTTACAAAAATCACCTTCGTGTTCACATTTTCATTATTACTCTTATTTTCGCTTTTATTATATCGGTGAAAGAAACGGCAAATTAAGTGATTTAAAACGTATAAAACAGTGCCAAAATTCTATTTAGCACTCGAAAAATTAGTCTTTCCAACCGGACTTTTATTACCATAATTTTTGCTTGCGTCAGACTTTTATTTCTATAAACAAAAAAATAGTCATTTCTCGAAAATCTATAAGATTTTCTGAGAAATGACTATTCTTCTAGTTAAACTGGTGTATCAGTTCATCCTTTACACGCATCTGATAGCTACTATTAATAAATTTATTCTTTACTTGGTTAACAGTGTTCAAACCTTTAAAAAATCAAAATGCTACTTAATCTCCCAGTTTTCGTAGACTTCCTTGAAGATGTTTCGGTAGATTTCCATAGCTTCATCTCTGTATTTCGGGAAGTTTTTTTCATCTTCTCCTGAAATAGGATGACTATCTTTAAGATTGTTCTCTATTTTTAAAGAACAAAGTTCCTCGTTATTTTTATCATTATTGATGATCACTAGTAATTCAGAATACTCCCTCGGGATAAAGATGTACTCTTTGTTGTCTCGAATGACTGACATCGCATATAATCTACTACTTCTTGCTGCACAGGTGACCTCAATGTTTAGCTCCTCCATTATTTCTGGGTCGACATTATTAACAAAAGCAGCTTGCTGCTCTGCTAAAGATTCTCCGTTCTTATAACTCAAGTAGAATGCATTTGCTCGTTCATAGTGCCATTTTGAGTAGCCAAGGAATCCAATTATGACAAATATACTGGCTAAAACTATTCTCACATTTCGTCTATTTTTAGTTTTCATCATTCAATCCTTTTCAAAGGAACTAGCATTACTTAATCTCCCAGTTTTCGTAGACTTCTTTGAAGATGTTCTGATAGATTTCCATTGCTTCGTCCTGACATTTTTCGTAATCGATTTTTTCGTTTTCACGAAGGGATAAAAACTCATTTGAATCAATTTCTATCCAAAACGAATATATATTCTCAGAAGATTTTGCATCATAAATTTGGACAATTAAATCTTTAGCAGTTTTAGGTGCGAAGACATATTTTTTTTTATTCTTATTGACAGACATACTATACAGTTCACTACTTCTCTCCTTGTATTGAACATCAACCTTCAATTGTTTCATCAATTCTGGATCAATATTATTAACAAAAGCTTCCTGCTGTTTAACCAATGGTTCCTTGTTTTTATAGCTAATATAGAATGCATTAGCTGTCTCATAATGCCATCTTTGATAACCGAAATAACCTAGTGTCAGTAAGAATGCTAATGATATTATGAGTAAAATTTTTCTATTCTTCTTAGTCATTTACTTTCCTTTCAGCTCTTGTTCATACAATCGCCAGAATTCGTCTGCGGCTTTCTTTGTATCACTTAGACTCTTGCCCATCATTTTTCATTAAAACAAGGTTACCTGGTTCAATAGGGGCTGTGTAGATTTCGTTGTAAAACTTATCTTTTCCTTTTTCGAAGTCTCCCTCACCGAAATGTTCTGCCAGTTCTTTTGCTCGATTTCCGCATTGTTTAAATCACTTGCGTATTGCGACATAATTTCTGTTATTGGAACATTGGGTAGTGACTTTGTACGATAATATATGTTTAAAGCGTCAAGGTCAGAACGGACATCACAAGCATCTAGAGAAGCTTAAGCAATGTCTCCACGATACTAGCTGCTGCATTTTTGCCTATGCTGTCATTCAAGCAAGATACCACAAAGTAACTTACTCTTACTTAATCTCCCAGTTTT
This sequence comes from Enterococcus sp. AZ109, assembly GCF_051714625.1. Lineage (NCBI taxonomy): Bacteria > Bacillati > Bacillota > Bacilli > Lactobacillales > Enterococcaceae > Enterococcus > Enterococcus sp. AZ109. The sequence continues at coordinate 1,869,270 of NZ_JBIOSF010000001.1, forward strand.
CGTAGACTTCCTTGAAGATGTTACGGTAGATTTCCATGGCTTCGTCTCTATATTTCGGGAAGTTTTTTGTATCTTTCCCAGTAATTGGATGGCTATCTTTTAAATCATTGTCCATACGTATTGCACATAATTCTTCCAGCGAGTTTTTGTCTATAACTCCTACGTTTAATTCCCCATTTTGTAAAGGGTAAAAAGTATATTCTTTATTATCCTTAGTAATTGACATCCCGTACAATTCGTGGGTTCTGTCTTTATAAGTAAAATCTATGTCGAGTTTCTCCATTACCTCTGAATCAATGTTATTAACAAAAGCTTCCTGCTGTTTAACTAAAGACTCATGTTTTTTATAACTAAGGTAAAATGCATTCGCTCGTTCATAATGCCATCTTTGATAACCGAAATAACCTAATGTTGATAAGAATACCAATGATATTATGAGTAAAATTCTTCTGTTTTTCTTAGACATTTACTTTCCTTTCAGCTCTTGTTCGTAAAATCTCCAGAATTCGTTTGCGGCTTTCTTTGTATCGCTTATACTTTTGCCATCTTTTTTCATTAAAACAAGGTTACCCGGATCAATAGGTGCTGTGTAAATTTCGTTGTAAAACTTATCTTTTCCTTTTTCGAAGTCACCCTCACCGAAATGTTCTGCCAGTTCTTTTGCTCGATTTCCGCCATTGTTTAAATCATTTGCGTATTGCGACATAATTTCTGTTATTGGAACATTGGGTTGAGATTTCGCACGATTATAAATATTTAAGGCATCAATATCTGCACGAACATCACAAATATCTAGTGAGGCTGAAGCAATATCTCCTCGATACGTAGCTGCTGCGTTCTTGCCTGTATTATCATTCAAACTTGAAATTAAGAAGTAGCTTGATTGATTGATATCTTTCAAACCAAAAATAAAATTTGCAAAATTGAAATAGGTACTAGTCGAAGTTCCAATTTTCATGACTACATCAGAACCAGGGTTAGTATTTATCATTACGGATAGTGAACCCATCATGTGAACGAAATCGTTTTGATTAATATTGTCACGTCCATTGTGATTTTGTTGAAGAGAATATTGAAATTTCTCTATCTCTTCGTCAGAATACCCCATCTCTTTCAACCTCTTCATCGCCACGTCCACATCCACTGTCCCACCAGCAAACTTCCACATCTTGTTAGTATACGCACCGGAAACAGACGCAATCAGCAGGGCATAAAGATGATTCTGTTCCTCAACAGACAAGCCGTTCTTTTTCGCATACGCCTCAAATCTTTTGTTGAAGGTAGCGATGTCCTTTGCCAGTTCTTCGGTTAGTCCATATTGCTCCATTAATGCAGCGACTGCTTTAGTAGTCTGATAGTCATTAATTGTTTTGGCCCAGCTCATTTTATCTGCGCTTGGCATCCGGAATGTTCCGGTGCTGGCATTCCAGCAGCTGCCGCTGACTTCGGCTCCTTGGTTGACGGCGGCTTCTAATGCAGCGATCTCTGAGAATATAGAAGGGGAGCTGGCGTTAAATTCCAATAGCTTCCGTAATTTTTTCTCTAGTTTCTCCTTGGCCTTTTCGTGTGTTCGTAAGGTTCTTTCAAAAGATCTTTTTATTCCTCGCATAATGTCGTTCTCTTTGGCTGCGGCATTCATCATCTGAATGATTTGTTGGTACACATTTATTTGCCTTTCTAATGCTCGAATTTTTTGCTCTAACTCGGATTGTTTTAGATCGCCACTGTCTACTTTTGCGGCATATTCACTTGGAAACTTTTTGCAGGCTTGTTCTACTGCCTCAGTTAACAGCATGCCGCCTTTTGCAAGTGGGGTTAACACAGACGCAAAGTATTGCTTAGCGGAATCATAAGTTTTTCCTTGTAGCTGATCACTGCTTAGTACAAAACTGCCAATTGCCTGCTGCAACTGTTGGTAGCTTTGCTTTTGTTGTCTACACATCCTACTGACACTAGAAGCTTGCGCTTGGGAACTACCAACATACATATCAATGCTCATTTTTATTGTCCTCTTCTCGGTTTATTTTTTTCTTTTCTTGGATCAATTGTTCTTGCGCTTCAGCTAATCGCTGTTCTTCTCGTTTTAATTCTCGACTTCGCTCTGCAAATGCCACCATGGTTTTGCTGGAATCGCGGGAGAATTCACCGTATAAATCACCAAACTCGTGACGGTCGTCGTTTTTTTGCAGCATAAACCTTAGCTCCTGAAAGATATTTTGTGATTTTCGGTATTCGTTTTCTACCATTTCTTGCATTCTCAAGAGATCTCGCCGCTCCTTATAGACGGTGTTTCTCATTTCGTCCAGCTGTCGCTCTTGTTTGCGGATATCGGTCAATTTATCCTGCCGCATTACAGATCCCTCCTAAACAAGTTCTTTCCAGTTTGATCAAGTGCTTGGAAATTTTGAGCAACACTCTGAATATTTACGGAGGCACTGTTAACGGCACTAGATACTTTTTGAGCTGCTTTACTTACTGCGTCAATCGCTGACTGGGCATTCGCATTTCCAGAAACAGTTGTCTTAGTATCCTTATTCGCTGAAGCCACGCTTGAAATTTCTGTTGCAGCATTTCGTAGTGCTGTAGCTTTTAGTTGTGCTTGTCCGAAATTACTTTTTATTCCTGTCATCTTCTTTCTCCTTTTAAGGCAATCGTGTTCCTGCAGATCACCATTGCATTTTTATTGCGGTTAATTATTTCTGTATACTCGTGGTTGTAGTCTTTAAAATCCCATCTGCTAAGAAGCTGTAGTTCTCACTTTTAACTATTGATTAATGGAACATATTTTATTATACCCCCATTTCATACTAAAATTTCATTATGTACCGTTTTTAGCACTTAAGTGTCGTTTATGATACATATGTGTCGTTTTTGCGCCATCATTCTTAGTTGGAATATGTAAAAAAACGAATTGCTGTCAAGGAGATGATTAGAAATCGAGTGGCTAACCGAAGGAGTTAAGAAGTAGTTTAATCCATCTGTAATTTAACATGCAGAAAAAGCACAGTCTTAGAGTATGAATTCGAAGACAATGCTTTTATGTTTTATTTACTTTGTTTTTTTAGAAGATACAGTGAATAGAACCTCATAAAATGATTATCCACACAATCTTGAGCCCTGTTAAACCGTTTTATTGTCTAAAGCCCACATAAATACAGACCTGACTGGTGTTAACACAAAAAAAGACGCTTCGCAAACTGAATTGCGAAACGTCTTGAAAGGTTGATATATAAAATATATTAACGTTTTGAGAACGAAATTAAGTACTCTATACAAACATTTATGTTGTCAAATCCATTTACAGCAAATTTTAACAGCTCTTGAAGCGGATATAAATAGAAGAAATTGGACTTTTACTGATAGTACTTGAACCAATTTGAACCATGATAGATGTTAGTTGAATACAATTTATTTACTAGTTTATCAATCTATATTTGAGTAATTATTTTAAATTCTGTTTATCTCTTTGAGACCATATTGTGTGTTTCCTTAAAATCTAATTGTATCTGGCTTAACATAAACCACTTCAAATCAACATTTTAGTTAAAAGAAAAAACTTGGTAATTGTCAGTAAAACTTGTCCGAGAAGGTCAAAAGTATGGTTAAAAAACTCGCCAGTATTCCTTACTGCATGAAATATCCAGCTTTCATTAACTATCATTTTTGAATTAAATAGTTATTTCGACATCACCAGAAATTAACCTCTGTACAATCGCATTATGAATAATTCCTACAAAAGTTTTTGCAGTTTTATCCGTAACATATATTTCTCTTTCATCATCATTAAAGGAAACTCTAAATTCCTCATCTAATTTATTAACCGCGCTTTTTATTTGATTTATTCCATATTGTGATTCATCTGGAGAGTACTTAGCCAGTCTTCTAACTGCTCTGGCACTGCTGAATAGTTGATTGGTTACGTCCGAGCTATCTAACCCTCGAAACTTGTATCCTTCTTGTGATATTTTATAAGTTCCATCTTTAAATTTATCAATTACTCTGTGAGATTTTGCCTTAAGATTCTCATTTAACGTCAGCATCTTTTCAAACTTGTTTACGTCGTAAACAAATAATGTTTTTGTTTCAATATTCAATCTAGCCGTTACAGTCGGTGGGATTTGTACCCCCTTTGGGATATCAAAAACGGTTGTGTCCTCCGTAATAGACAACGACATTACAGGTTTGTTCTTAATAACAGAATTTCTGGAAATTTCTAAAAAAAACAGAGACTCTTTTTCTTGAACAATCAAAAATTTAATGCCTTCATTTTCTTCAAAACTATCAATTATTCCCGTGCTAGAGCTTCTTAATGCCTTTTTAAACTTAATGACTTCATCCGTATTGTTTTCTAACAAAGTTTCAATCGCCTCTTTGAACTCTATTAGATAACTATCTGAATTAATTCCAGAAAAATTGATCTTATATGGAATATCTTGAATTAGTGAATTTTGATTATAAGACTCCATATCGTTTTCATTTTCCATCTTTGTTGTTAAATCTGCTTTAAAGGCCGAAAAAATTTTTTCTTTTTCTTCATCACCAGTCCGCAGCTTGTGAATTTTATACAATTTTGTTTGTTTAGATGTACATACATATACCCTTTCAAGAAACACATTTTCCAACTCCATCCTTATCATACATTGTAATATAAATTTTAGAAGCATTAACGTCACCGAGTTGATAAATTTTCAATTCTTCGTATTTTTTTGATTTAAATGAGAAAAAATATCTAGTGTCGGACGTTTTATATAAATCAATCTTTAGTAGAACTAATAAAACATTGGGAAATATATCGGAACTCTTCATTACGAGAATATAGATTACTAACTGCAACGATATAAAAACAAGAATAGAAGATAGTGCTGATTTCCCTAAAATAAAAACTGCAGGTAAAATATTTCCCAAAAGGAAGGTTACCATACCACTATTCTTTTCTTCTACATTCCTTGAATCGAAATACTCTTTATCCGGTTCTAACACTTGGTCAGTACTTGAATGGAAATATTGTCTCATAAGTATTTTTTTTAATAAAAAGGCACAGAGAAAAAGGATAACAAATAACGAAAAAACAACGAAATATATTTTTATTTTTACTTCACAATTAAAAAAAGAAAAAGTTAGTATATATCCGAATTCCTTGCCTAATTGCAATAAAAACAATAAATAGGAAGGAGCCATAGCTGTAATGAAATATAGAACTTTATAGTACAATCGTGTACCTTGAAACATATTATACCTCCTTCATTTTGGGCATTAACATTTCAACTTTCTCATCAAAATTACCCTATACTAAAGTTTGAGATATTCGGTAATGTTAGTATAGTAGGTAAATTTAGTTTTTGCTTAAAGGGAAATAGAGGTGCTAGTTAAAAAAACTGTAAAAATATCCATAATTTTTTGAACACCCTCCAACGCAACAACAGCTTCTGGTATGCCCTTAATAACTGTAGATAGAGTAGACATTGCTGTTTTCATAATGGATTTTTTGGGGTTTTCTTTCTTTGTCTCCGCCTCAACAGTATTAAGATTTGCTAATAGAATTTCTTTAGTATCTTCATCAATATCAGATTCTTTCAATTTTTTTCAAACATCTACAATAATTTTACTCAATAGCTCTAAATTAGTACCATTATTCTATGTCGCTATTAACCTACTGTTCTCGTTAGAAATATTTACTTGTGGGTTACTGCCATTAATTGTAATTATAAACATATTCTCCTCATCAAATTCCATGTCGGTTGAAATATCCATTAAGTAATGAAATAAAAGGTTGAATCACTCTATTTTCAAACTCTTCTACCATATCTTGAAATTTTTTTGAAGAAGTATATCCCCAACCAAGCATGGCAACATCCATTTCGGGATGTTCAGAAATATACTTTAATAACTGATATATGGTATTAACCTCATCTTCCGGTGTATTCCCAGTTTCCATAGTATCCTGACAATAACCAGAAGCACGAATTAAATTAGATTCAAAATCCGAGATTTCTTTATATAGACTTCCCGCAAACTCATTTATTATAGGTGTAATGTCAATGTAGGTAACAAACATTTTTATTATCGAATTTACTTCATTATAATGAGCGTGCATCACTCTTGATCCTAAACCTCTAAACCTTCTACTGACATTTCTAAGCTCTATTTTAGTTATCTCCATCTGTAATCTCTCCACAATACGGACAATAGCCACCTTCAAATTTTAAGCTTGTGGTAATTCTAGCTTGTTCATTACAATAATAATATTTTTGTAATTCCAAATTTTCTGTTTTTGAAACAATATATCCATAGGTTCAGGCGCAAGCTTTTTCCCAGCTTTAAATACAACAGTCTCCTTTTTGTATTTTTTTCCAACCCTTTAAAAAAATCATTAAGCATATCGTAAGTAGCATTTGCAGCCATATTTTCTGCCAGTTCAATTTCTTCTTTACCAATGAATGATTGTCCATGCAACCCACAGCTGGGACACCACTGCAAAATCTGAAAATCCTCTTGAAATACTTTTACAGACAATTTGAAAATTTCTCCACAGTTAGAAAAAGTCCTTCTTATAAAAAACTCAGAATCCGCAGGAATAAAAAACTTAATTGTATTAAAATCATTCATAGTTTAACATCCCACATATATTTTTAATTCAACAATACAGAATGTATGTTCGTTTTCCAAATGCTTAATCAAATGAGTATTTGAGTATATTCTATAATTACAATTGATAAGAGCTACATTGAGGTATTCCAGAATTTATTTCTTAGATTAGGCAATCACCACGAAGGGTTTCGCCACAAGCGAATAACCCTTTGTGGTGATTTTGCCTGTTGCATAGCGGCGTGGCCGCTATGCATGCCCCGTTCTAACAGGGGGCTAGCTATAAACAATAAAAGCTAAAAATTTCCGATTACGGATTGAGATATCAACGTTCTCGATGTCTCATTGGCAATGATAGTGTCACAAACGGAGAAATTAATATCCCCCTTCAAAAAATGCTACCATCTTGTCTAATTCAACCTCAAACGGATCATAGATATCTATCTCATCATTTTTTTGATTGATACTGTAGGATTTCTTTTGATTATCATATTCATATCGAGCAACGATAGCTGTATTGTCTTCTTTAATTCCATAGTAAAAAATCATCGATTCTTTCAACACTACATCCAATAAAGGAAATTGACGGGTATAATAATCAATTTCTATTTGAGATCTCAAAGCCGGTAAAGTACGAAGCTGTTCCTTTTGATGTTCCAAGAAAGTAAAAGGTAAATAGTGAACTCTATTCCCTTCCCTCTCAATATATACATAAAAAATCGGTGCTCCAATTTCTTTATTTTTCTTCTCTGATGCAGTATACAGATTGTCATAACCGATAACTGGGCTGTAACTCAAATAACTGCTCTCCTCTTCAATAAATAAACCTGAATCAAAAATTCCTTGGATAAATTCAATGATTGTCATTTCATCATACAAATCAATTTTCTGCTGATTCAAAAAAAGGATGATCTGCTGTATAAACAGTGGATTTAACTGTAACCGAAAATGATCCACCACAATCTTTGTAATAAATTCTTCTGGGGAACCATAAAGCAGCTCATTAGTTGTCGTCTTTCCCAGGAGAGCAATTTTTTTCAGTTTATCTTCTTTGGGCAGATTGATGCCACGTTCCCAATTATTTACAGTCGTTTTTGGAGAGTTACTAATTAGTTCCCCAAATTGCGACATACTGTAGCCTAAATTCGTTCTTATTTCCTTGATTCTTCTACCTACTTCAATAGCATCTGGTTTCATTTCGTTTATCTCTCCAAACTTTTGACTACTAAAATCATAACAGATTATCTTAGCAACAACAATAGTCAGGTACTTTTTTTCGTACTTTTTTAGTTGACAAAGACGTCTAGAGGGCGTATCATTAAAAAGTACTTAAATAAGTACTTTTTTGATCTTTGAAAACCAAATACTGAACAGAGGTACTTATGAATGGATTAACATTGGAAGAAATGAGAACTGCTGTGAGAGAAACTCGTTTAGAGAAAGGATGGTCTCAACAGAAACTTGCTTACAAAGTTGGGATTTCTCGATCCTTGCTAGCAAAATTTGAAAACGGTAGTAGAAAATTATCAGACGAAAAAATTGAACAACTCTTAAATTGCCTTCTTTCAAAAGAAAAGAATGAGCATTTAGAAGGGATAGTCGATTATCTCACGATCCATTTCTTCTCAACAGATTATGAAATGCTGATTGATAAAGTGCTAAATATCAGTATGAACCATATGGTCTTCCATGAGACGAAGATTCTTGGATACAGTGGGCGCTATAGTTTATTGAAGGCAATCGATATTCGGATTTCAGAGGACAAGAAGAAAGGGACACTCTTTGAATTAAAGGGAACTGGTTGTCATTATTTAGCTGGTTGGCTGAATGGGAAGAAAGAAACATGGAATGATTTTTTTAAGCGAGTTTTTGAATATGGTGGAAATTTCACTCGAATAGACCTGGCAATCAATGATCGTTATGGTTACTTAAACATTCCTGATTTAGCAAAAAAAATTGAACGAAACGAATTTCGTTCCTCTTTCCGTATAGGAGATGTTTATCAGTCTAAGGACTTTTCAAATCAAGATTCGCACGGAACAACCATCTACTTTGGCTCTCGGAAAAGTTTAATGCATTTCTGTTTTTATCAAAAAGATTACGAACAAAGGAGAAAAAAAGGAGTCGCCTTAGATGAGGCACCAATCATTAACCGCTATGAACTCCGAACTCGCCATGAAAAAGCTCAAGAACTAGCTCGAAAATTGATAAAAACTGATAATTTCGAAGCAATTATTTTGGGTTTGATCAACCATTCAATTTGCTTTTATGACAGTCCACCTGAAAAACCACAAGCTAAAATCGATCAAAAATGGAAAAATTTTATTAGTAACCATGAGGAAATTTCACTTAGCTTAAAAGCTGATCCCATGACTTTAGAAAAGAGCTTCAATTGGATATTAAACAATGTGGCACCCTCGCTAAAATTGATCAAAGAATTTGGAAATATTTATCATGTGAACTTACTCGGACTTATCTTACAAGTTGCAAAATTGAATGAAGAGGGGGAAAAGATGCTAAACACTGTTTATGAAAATCCTGAGTGGTTCAAGGGAGAAATCAAATTTTATCAAAAAATGTTGGAAAGTAAACTACAACATCAAAGAAAAGCAAAGCACCGCAAACAATGAGGTCTGTTTATTTTAATTTCGGAAGACAACTTCAAAGTTGAAGGCAAAAGGGGCACTGAGATACTAAGTGCTCAGTGTTGCAAAAAAACTGCCAATTAATTCAATCAGAAAAATATACACTTACAGCTTACGACAAAGAGGTGGTGACGTTTTATGTCACAGCCTTTTTATTCAAACTAAACTACAAAATGGTATGGCAGATAAGATAATAAATACGGTGATATAAGTAACTCTTTCTTTGGTCAAATTTCCTGTCACTAATGCTCAATACAGAAGAAATTTGACAAAATAAAAAACTCATAAAACCTTACTCCTTTTCAGACAAATACCCTGATATCCATATATTCATTGTCCAGAACATGGTTCCATTTTAATTTTAACTATGATACCATATTATTAGTACCTTCATTTGTATCTTTGATTACACCCATACTTGACTAACACTAAATTCCACTGCTATTTAGGTTCGATTCCTAATCTCGCCATCGGGATTGCTACTTTAGGTTTAGTTAATAGTATTTTAGTAACAATAATAGCAGAAATAGTTGCACAAATTGTTCAGGGGGAGACGCAAATGAAAAGAAAAGTATTAATAACCTTATTATTGGCCACTTTTAGTGTCGGTAGTTCACTAATTGCTCAAAAGTTGGATAATAATAATATTGTAGAAACAACAACAATTTACAAAAAAACTGAGGGCAACAGTAGGTTACACATAGGTCCTCGCGATATTACCCCGAGTCTTATACCTCTTCAAGAATCGGTAGTAATTATCAAAAGGGTTGATAACCAAGCTAGCAATTTAGTTAGGCAGGGGCGAGACTGGTGTTAACGCTAAATTGCTAGTTTATATTAAAAATTCTAGAGAATAAGATAGGATTCTATTCTCAAGTATTCCAAATGATATTAACATCCTTCCAAATCTATCTTGAGAAGCCAGAGGGTCTGAAAGTAATCACAGACCCTTTTTTATTTTGTTCGATCGAATTATACTCCTCTTCAGTCAAAACAGCTAACTTTAAATCAACAGTCAATGCTGAAATATTGGAACGCATTATCTCTATGTCCCAATTTTTTGAAGCCAAATATCATTTCTTAGTATGTATAAATCAGCTAATTGATATCCAATACTCAAAATTTTATTTTCAAAATATTTTTCGTGCAATTGTCGAATAATTTCAGAAAATTTATTATTGAATCACTCTACAATTTATCGTTTATTTGTAGCATACCAAATTCTTATTTTGCTTTATCAATGAATTCTATTTTAAATGATTCAATAGATATAAAGACAGATCACACCACTGGTAAATTTACTCTGATGGGCTATCTATTATTTCATTTAACACTTCGAACAGGCATAAAAAATAGTGGAGCTCATGGCTTCCAGTAGAAGCATATTGATTTTTCAAATGAAACCCTATTATTAGTGCAAAGTTTAGATAAAAGGAAATAAACGAATCAAGATTCAAATTCCAACTTTACTTGTAGGATTATTAAAAACATGTAAAATTCAGCAAGAAGCAGAATTATCCAAGAATAGGATTTCTGTTAATGAAGAACAGTTCGTTTTTTACCCTTATAAATAAAAAAGGCGAAATGAATGCAAGACTTTATACAGAATATCTAAACACTCGTTTGAAGTCCTTAAAAAAAGACATGAACATTTGGCTTATCTAAATCCACAAAAATTACGACACACCTATGCGACTCTCGCACGAGGAGGTGGAGCAAACTTAGATGATATTCAAAATGCTTTGACTCACAGCGATAAAGACACGACAAGCATTTATATCAATACAGAGAATATTGTAGATCTTTCAACTCATAGAAGTTTTGAACAACGTTTAGAAGATGAAAGAAACTGTTTCACTCTATTTTGCAAAAGTGAGATTGTATCTTCTGAACTTTCAGACAAAAAAAGAGCAGATTTCTCTACTCCTTAATGCAAGCTATTCCTTATGAAAATGTATGTTACATATGCATTCCTGATTAATACAACTACTTATCTTCTAAAGATTCTTTCAATAACAGAGGGCATTGATAAATCATCAAAAAGTATAAGTAAATCATCATACTGGGAACCTGAATCAAGTTTCATTTTTTTTTTAGCGCATTCTATCACTTTTTTTCTTAGTTCTTGATTGTTGTACAGCATAGCATGTCGCATGAATCTCATAATTTCAATTTCATTTATCTCCGTCAAACCTTCAAATGAGTATTCTGAATCAAACCACTTTTTTATTAATGGACTTTGAAGATAAGTAGCTAATTGATCCGTCAAAACATCAATTTGTTCCATTGTATGCTCGTCATGAGAGTATAACAGTCTGAATTTGGGTGCTAGATTCAACATAGCCGTATTACTGACTCCTTCATTTTTCTCAAGAAGTGAAATAATCTCGGCTAGCCCCTCTTTCTGTTCATTAACAAATCTTTTTTCACTTACTTCATTTAATAGTCCCACATTTTCTTTAGTAAAAACTCTATTTAGTAGCTCCTCATTTTTCCTAATTATATAACTTAAGCGTGTCTCATTCATACTAATATATGGTTCTAATTCTGGATTATGACTTATTCCATCTTCAGCTAATATAAAAGCTCTAGAAACTTTCATAAGATGTGTTTCTTTAAAAAATGAAAGTACAACGTTCTTATGATTTTCTTCAATTAAACTATCTTTCATATCTTCTCTTAATTTCTCAACCATAGGATTTTCAACACAATATACGAACAGAATATTTGTGAAAAATTCCAAAGTTTTATAATAGAGGTAATCCTCCATTCTTTTATTAGAATCCTTTCTTAAACTTGGTAGAAACATGCTTTTAAGTTGCTCACAATCAAACTCATACATCAAAAAGGATCCTTTTCCTTTCAAATGTAATATCTTTTTCAAATTCATCAAATTTTCAGCACTCGGAAAGTCCTTTCCTTTTTTCCAATTTAGAATTTGAGTTTTACTAACTTTTAATTTTTTTGAAAGCCATAATTCAGCTACTGATGAAATTTTCTCTTTTACATTATAATCATCATCATGTGGAAGATTTAAATAAAATTCTTCAGCACGATCTTTCTCCCATCCGTCAAAAATGAGTTCCTCAACATCTTTTTGTGAATTCTTATCAATAAAATGTACTAGTAAGTTAAAATTATTCACGAAATTTTCTCTGTATTTTTTTTCAATCTTCCTATCAGTCCTATTTTTATGATCTAATCCAAATCCTTCGCCTGTCTCAATATTAAAATAGAAATCAAGATTTTGAAAATCAAGTATTGGCATCAAAATTTCTTTAGCTTCTAGATTTTTTTGATGGTCAGAAAAAATAATATCCTCCTTATCGTTTTCTTTAGGCATCTCTCTTAAAAATTCTTCTACAAACTTGTAAAATCTTTCAATTGGTTCCCTCAACTCTTTTATTAATGGAAAATCTAGACTATATTTTGCCATTATTTTTAAAGAGTAATCCCTTAGTTTAAGTAGATTCGTTTGGTTTGGAGTACTTTTCCCTTGTCGCCAGTCCGATAAGCTGTGTAGAGACACCCCTATATCCTCTGAGATCATTTTGGTTGTAACTCCCATCTTTGAAACAGTATTTAAAAAATCATCTATTTGTTTATTTAGTGTCTTCTTTTTCATATAAACATTGTATCACTTTGAAACTTTTTTCACAAAGATTCATTTTTTTCCACTTTACCTAATAGCCCATATTGAGTCATGCGAAAATACATTTATACAAGATATTTCTTGTAAATAATTAAGTCCTTACGGTGGCCACCAAATGGATGGATGGAAACAAATATGATGACCAGACAACAACCGTCTGTCTTTGCTAAATATTGTTTATCTGTTTTTTGGTGCGCTTATTTTATCTCTAGCATCAATTATTAGCTCATACACGTTTCTTTCTGTCCATAATGGCGGAAAGAACATACCATGTCTAAAGTTGAAAAAAAACGTGAAAAAAAAATTAATGAGGCAATCGCTAGTAACAATTGGGATCAAGCGTTAAACTTACTAGATCAACCGTTTGAAAATGATTTACGAAAAGATCGACATTACAATACAGTTAGTATGAATAATCAAATTTCTAGTTGTGGTGAACAAAAAGAATATATTAACAATATTGCTGAGCCTAATCTAGACCCACTTGAACATCTGATTATTCAAGAAGATGCACAACAACTCAAAAACGCACTATCCATTTTATCAAAACTAGAGAAACAGATTATCCTAGGATATTACTGGGACAATAAACCATATTCGCGACTCGCTAAAGAATTAGCTGTGAGTGATAAGACTGTGAAGAAACGCCTTGAATCTTCATTACAAAAAATGAAGGATATCCTTCGAGAAAAATAATAGATTTCTAAATGCTGGAGATTCCGAATCTTCAGCATTTTTTCTCCTTAATAGTAAGGAGGGAAAATCACTGTAACATCAAGCTCAAAAATAGTGAGTTAATAATCTAATAAAGAGGGAAATATTATGAAAACAAGATATAAAAGTTGTCTCAAATTTCTTTATTGGGACGTGCAGCTAACGTTCATCTTTATCAAGCATTGCCTTTGTTATGTCCAAATTATTATACGAAGCGAGGTGTTTTATAATAAAAAATCTTATTTTATGCTGAGTTTAAATTCGACTATCTTTTTATTTATTACGGCATTGCTTGCTCTATTGTTAGGATTCTCAGCTAAATTTATTATTGTTTCTCTCTCAAAAAGTGATGTTACACTTATTCAACAAATTTCAAACATTATAAAACAAATCAATGGATATTTAATAAGAATCAGCCTTCTAGAAACTGCTGTGAAAGTGTTAGTAATAACAATTGAATTAGTTAAGCGATTTAAATCTGATAAAATCATGAATTACTTTAAATCTGTGTATATCACCATGCTATTTCGCCATTTCTTAACTCAAGCCGAACAAATAGAAAAATTAATAACTATCGAAGCCCAAATATCACCACATATAATCCTATCATTCGCACTTTCAATTGTGCTGTAAATAAATGCGTTATGGATATTCACCAAGACCGTGTAATTTTATATGTTAAGACATCAAACAATCAGCAAGTACAAAAGTTCCTAAAAGAAATGGAGTCACACATAAAGGAAGAAACAGAAAATCGAAACCCTGACTATTATTTCTCGACACCTAATAGAGTAAAAAACGCTCTTTAGTTCGAGGGTAACAAAAGGATAAAAATCGGCGTCGTGGCTCAAGAAGTGAAAGCCACCGGCGCCTTTTATTATCTTTAACTCACATTAAGATATTGAACTACGATCCCCAGTAATCAGTAATCAGTAATCAGTAATCAGTAATCAGTAATCAGTAATCAAAAATAGTTCAAAATTCCAAAGTTTAACTGGTTTTCTCCTAATTGAGTAGTTAAATTCAATGTATTGAAAAGTAAAAAAGACACCTTCCAAATGGAAAGTGCCTTCGATCTTCTGTATAAACGAATTAACGTTTTGAGAATTGGCTCGCTTTGCGGGCTTTTTTCAAACCTGGTTTCTTACGTTCAACCATACGTGAATCACGAGTAAGTAATCCAGCGCGTTTTAATGGAAGACGGAAGTCAGGATCAACTTCTAGTAACGCACGAGCGATACCGTGACGGATAGCGCCTGATTGTCCAGCGTAGCCTCCGCCGTTAACATTTACGAATACATCGTATGAACCAGTTGTTTCAGTTACACCAAAAGGTTGGTTGATAACTAAACGCAAGTCAGCATGTGGAATATATTCTTCAACGTCTTTTTTATTTACAGTAATTTTACCAGTTCCTGGTACTAAGCGTACGCGAGCAACTGCATTTTTACGACGACCTGTGCCGTTATATTGTACTTGTGCCAATGAATTTCCCTCCTGTTAAATTAAGTTTGTGATGTCTAAAACTTCTGGCTGTTGAGCTGTGTGTGGATGTGTTGCTTCACCGTATACGTGAAGTTTCATGCCTTGTTTGCGGCCTAGAGTGTTCTTAGGCAACATACCTTTAACAGAAGTTTCAACTAAACGACGAGAATTTTTAGCACGTAATTCGCCTGCAGAGACTGATTTTAATCCGCCTGGATACATTGAGTGACGGTAGTACATCTTGTCTGAAGCCTTATTACCTGTAAGTTTCACTTTGTCAGCATTAATTACAATTACAAAATCTCCAGTATCTACATGGGGTGTAAATGTTGGTTTATTTTTTCCACGTAAGATAGTAGCAGCTACAGTTGATAGACGTCCCAAAGGAACATCTGTTGCATCGATAACGTACCATTTACGTTCTACTTCGCCTGGCTTAGCCATATATGTTGTGCGCACGATTTCTTCCTCCAATTTCAATTTCGAATGTTTGACAAACACTTGAGTTTCCGGGGCTCTCGTGGGGCAAACAATACCATTTACCATAATACTTCCTAATGCCCGCCGTGTCAACGTTTTTCTGTCGTCTTTACAAAGTTTTTTCTAATTCTTTCCTTATATACTCGATCTCGCTGCTGTAAGCTAAATGCATAAATAGACACTAATCCAAAACTTTTTTGTATAAATATTTAAAAAGGGGTTGATTTTTGTATTTTATGGTGCTAAGATAACTTCAACACAAAATTAGAGTTCAAGGAAAAAGGGAGTTTTCAGGATGAAAGAAAAAGTAATTTTAGCTTATTCAGGTGGTTTAGACACTTCAGTTTCTATTAAATGGTTAGTTGATGAAGGATATGACGTAGTCGCATGTTGTTTGGATATTGGTGAAGGAAGAGATACTGAATCCATCAAAAAGAAAGCGTTGGACGTTGGCGCTAGTGCTTCTTATGCAATCGATGCAAGAGAAGAATTCGCAAAAGAGTTCGTTTTAGTCGCTTTACAAGGAAATACCTACTATGAAAATTCATACCCATTAGTTTCGGCTTTATCTCGTCCACTAATTTCTAAAAAATTAGTTGAGCTAGCACATCAAACCGGCGCAACAACGATCGCTCATGGCTGTACAGGTAAAGGAAACGACCAAGTACGTTTTGAAGTATCAATTTCCGCACTTGATCCAAACTTGAAGATCATCGCTCCTGTTCGGGAATGGAAATGGTCTAGAGAAGAAGAAATTCATTATGCTGCTGAAAAAGGTGTGCCGATTCCAGCGGATTTGGACAATCCTTATTCAATCGACCAAAATCTATGGGGCAGAGCTTGTGAATGCGGAATCTTAGAAGATCCTTGGGCTACACCGCCTAAAGGTGCTTATGATATCACAGCGGAATTAGAAGATACACCAGATGTACCAACAATTACTGAAATTACCTTTGAACAAGGGGTTCCAGTTGCTTTAGATGGAGAAGAAATGTTGTTGTCAGACTTGATCATGACCTTGAATGCCGAAGCTGGCAAACACGGAATTGGCCGGATCGACCACATTGAAAACCGTCTTGTAGGAATCAAATCACGGGAAGTTTACGAATGCCCAGGTGCGACGGTTCTAATGGCAGCTCATAAAGAATTAGAAGATTTAACCTTTGTACGGGAAATGGCGCATTTCAAACCAATCATCGAACAAAAATTAGGTCAAATGATCTATGATGGTCTATGGTTCAACCCAACAATGGACGCACTGAAAGCTTTCTTGGCAGAGTCACAAAAAGTTGTGAACGGTGTGTTACGGGTGAAAATGTTTAAAGGCAACGTGATTGTTGAAGGACGTAAGTCTAACAACAGCTTATATAACGAAAACTTGGCAACTTATACTTCTGCCGATACTTTCGATCAAGATGCAGCAATTGGCTTCATTAAATTATGGGGTCTACCAACAAAGGTAAATGCTGAAGTACAAGCAAGCAACAAACAACCTAGTTTATAAGAACTTGCAAGGTGAACCAGATGTGAGGCAGCTTTTACTTGCCGGTAAATAAGGCTGTCCGGTTCACATCTTGCCATTGCTCATAGGTGAGTTTCTTTTCCTGTAAGGAAATAAGGAAACCAGCAGTGTGTTTCATCCTGAGGTATCTGAGAAGATGCCTCCTCCCAAGCAAACAGGACCGTTTCGGCGGTCTTTTTTAGGCTTCACGAACTGGCCTTTTCAGCAGTTTGGGGAGCCTTTTTTTGATGAATCAATAAAATACTGTTTCCATTTCGGTGAAAAACAGCTAATCTAGATAGTAGGAACTTTATTAATGAAGCGGAGGAACAATTATGGCAAAGCTTTGGGGCGGTCGGTTTGACGGTAAAAATGAAGCATGGATTGATGCATTTGGCGCATCGATTCCTTTTGATCAACAATTAGCCAAACAAGATATTACAGGAAGCTTGGCTCACGTGAAAATGTTAGGCAAAACAGGGATTATTTCAGAAGAGGATGCCCAAGCAATCGTTGCTGGCCTGAATACATTAGCCGACAAATTAGCAAAAAACGAATTAACCTTTACGATTGAAAACGAAGATATTCATTTAAACTTGGAAAAAATGCTGCATGATGAAATCGGACCGGTGGCTGGTAAACTTCACACAGCTCGTAGCCGGAATGACCAAGTGGCAACGGACATGCATTTATATTTAAAGGAACATGTACAAGACATCGTTGAAAAAATCACTGCCTTTCGTGAAGTGCTGGTGGCAAAAGCCGAAGAACATACCGAAACAATCATGCCTGGCTATACTCACCTGCAACATGCACAGCCGATTTCTTTCGGTCATCATTTAATGGCTTATTACAACATGCTGACTAGAGATCAAGAGCGTTTGACAGAAAGCTTGAAACGGATCGATCTTTCGCCATTAGGTTGTGCTGCGCTGGCGGGAACAACTTTTCCGATTGATCGTCAAATGACGGCTGACGAACTGGGTTTTGGCGGGATTTACTCCAACAGCTTAGATGGGGTTAGTGATCGGGACTTTATCTTGGAATTTTTAAGCAATAGCTCGATTTTAATGATGCACTTATCACGGTTTTGTGAAGAAATCATTTTATGGTGCAGCCATGAGTTTAAATTCGTGGAATTAACGGATACCTTCTCTACCGGCAGCTCGATTATGCCGCAAAAGAAAAATCCTGACATGGCAGAGTTAATTCGAGGCAAGTCAGGACGCGTGGTTGGCGATCTAATCGGTTTGTTAACAGTGATGAAGGGTTTGCCGCTAGCCTACAACAAAGACCTGCAGGAAGACAAGGAAGGCATGTTTGACACGGTTCATACGGTAGCAACCAGCTTGGAAATCATGACTGGCATGATCGACACCATGAATGTACACACGCAAACGATGCACGACGCAACTGAAAAAGATTTCTCTAATGCGACTGAGCTAGCGGACTACTTGGCAACTAAGGGCATTCCTTTCCGTCAAGCTCACGAAATCGTTGGAAAATTGGTTCTAAGTTGTACGCAAAAAGGGATCTACTTGCAAGATGTTCCGTTAGAAGAATATCAAGCGATCTCTGACCTAATCGAAGAAGATATTTACAACACGCTGGCTTCAAAAACCGCCGTTGTACGCCGGACTTCTTTAGGTGGCACCAGCTTTGAACAAGTAGAATGGCAAATTCAAGAAGCGAAAAAATCCTTGCAAGCGAAATGAAAATAAAAATGACTGTAGACCTCCTTTTCGAGCTTGGTCTACAGTCATTTTTTAGTTACGCATCAATTTCAGGTGCTTTGCCTAATTTAGCTTGCAGCATCCAGATTTTCTTTTCTAAGTCTGTTTTGAAGCCCGTGAAGATATCTTGAGTGCTATCGTCGCCTTCTTCGCCAGCCACTTCGATTCCCTTTTGATAAAGGTCCGCTAAGTAACGGTAGCCCTTCACTAAAATTTCCATCCGTTCTGGAATAGTGCGATCCCAACGGCCTTTTTCGTCTTCGATGCCGGTATGTTCCGCCCATTCACTCAACGTTGAATAAGGTGAGCCATCTAAGGTGATTAAGCGTTCAGAAATTACATCCAATTGGTCATTGATTTCATCCATATAGTCGTCCATCAATGGGTGTAATGTTAAAAATTCAGGTCCTCGCATATACCAGTGCGTTTGATGAATAACAACTGAAAATTGACTAAGATCGGCTACCAACTGGTTCAATACTTCTTTAGTTTTTTCAAATTTCATAAATACATTCCTCCTAAATTTTGTCTCACTTAAAGCATAGTACAATTTCTACAAAAGTACAAAGATTTCGTCAAAAAAAAAATCATTTTGACTTTTTTTGCGTAATTATAGGTGAAGGGGGAGATAGCTATGCAAATTCCATACTTTATTGTTAATACAATCGTCGGGTCATTTCTTTGCCTAGTGGTTGACCGTATGCCTAGACAACAATCGATTCTCTATCCTAGATCCCATTGTTCATTTTGCGGCCATCGACTATCACTAAAGGAAATGATTCCGATCTTTTCAGTCATCTTACAGAAATTCCGCTGTAAGCATTGCCAGCATAAGCTCCCCCTTCGCTATTTATTTTGTGAGGTATTCACCGGTTGTTTAGCGCTGTTAATTTTACCGAATGAACCTACGTGGCAAAACTTTTGGGTATTGGTTTGGCTTCTGAGCAGTTTTGTCTTAGCATTAATTGATTACGATACTTATTTAGTAGAGGGTAGAATCCTGCTTTTTACAGGAAGTGTATTGGTGATTGGCGCTCTCTTGTTGGCTATTCCTTTGTACTGGAGTCATCCGTTGATTCTGATTGCTTGCTTTTACTTGCTCCAAAAGCTTATGCCTGACAGCATGGGGACCGGTGATCTTTGGGTCCTTGCTTTGTGGAGTTTATTTTTATCCATATATGAGCTACTAGTGATTCTGTTGATCGCTTCAGCTAGCGGCATTCTCTTTTACAGCTATCGCCAGCTGCGAAAGAAAGCCTTACGGGAAATTCCTTTTTTGCCTTTTCTTTTCTTAGGTCTTTGTCTAATACAGCTGACGAAAAAAGCCTAAAGCGCTTTGCTCTAGGCTTAAATCTATTTCCAATTTTTGCGAATAAATCCTGCACGACCGGATCCTTCGCTGTACATTTTGTAATGCAGCTTGTTTTTCTTATAGTAATCTTGATGGTAATCTTCTGCTGGATAGAAAGGTTTGGCTGCTTCGATTGACGTAACGATTGGTTTATCAAAACGACCGCTGATCTGTAATTGTTCCTTGGAATGTTCTGCAGCTGCTTTTTGCTCGGGTGAATTATAAAAAATCACTGGACGATAGGAATCACCACGATCAGCAAATTGACCAAACGCATCGGTTGGATCCGTCTGCTGCCAATAAATTTCCACTAATTCTTCATAAGATATCACTTCCGGATCGAAGGTAATTTCCACCGCTTCAGTGTGCCCTGTTAATCCTGTCCCTACCTGTTCATAGGTCGGATTTGGAACATGTCCGCCAGTATAACCTGAGACAATCGATTTGATTCCCGGCATTTGATCAAATGGTTTGACCATACACCAAAAACAGCCACCTGCAAAAATTGCTTTTTCTTCTGCCATTGTATTCATCCCCTTTTCTCTATCATATGCTGATTAGCGCAAAATGGAATAAATTTGCTCATAGACAAGTTTTATTAATTTCTTTTTAGGGATTCATTTTTCCAGAACCGGGAAAAATGAGGCTGATTTTCGTGCGCATACCACCTTGCTAAACTGCTCGTACTGATTTGTTTATCATGAGCAAGTTAGTTCTTCTATCTTTGTATACTGCGAAAAGCAAGGCTGGCAAAAAGGACCTGCTCGTAACTTGAGCAGGTCCTTAAGGTGTTAGTTCAATGGATTATTCAAAGCGTCTTCGGCAGCTAATTGGGCTTCAATATCAGAGATACTGTAGACATTTTCGCTGGCTACGACAACTTCTTTTGGTTCCATGTTACGGTAACGAGCCATACCAGTACCGGCAGGAATAATCTTACCGATAATAACATTCTCTTTCAATCCAAGTAATGGATCTTTCTTACCGCGAATGGCAGCATCCGTCAAGACACGCGTTGTTTCCTGGAAGGACGCAGCTGACAAGAAGCTGTTTGTTTCTAGTGATGCTTTGGTGATACCTAGCAAGACTGGACGAGATGTCGCAGGCGTGCCACCAGCTACGATTGTATTGTAGTTACGGTCCTTAAAGTCGGCAATATCCAATAATGTACCTGGTAAGATATCTGAATCACCTGGGTCCATGATACGGACTTTACGCAACATTTGACGAACCATTACTTCGATATGTTTGTCGCCGATTTCTACCCCTTGCATCCGGTATACACGTTGTACTTCACGAAGCAGGTAAGTTTCAACTGAGATCACGTCACGCACTTGCAATAAGTGTTTCGGATCGATTGAACCTTCTGTCAATGGCGCACCACGGTGAACCATGTCACCTTCTACGACTTTCATACGTCCTGTATAAGGAACGGTGTATGTCCGTGTATCAGTTTCGCCTTTGACTGTTACTTCTTTGGTACGAGTAGCAGCATCTTCAACGATTTCGGTTACTTCACCAGTAACTTCGGTGATAACAGCCAAACCTTTCGGATTACGTGCTTCAAAGATTTCTTGGACACGGGGAAGACCTTGAGTAATATCGTCTCCAGCAACCCCACCGGTATGGAACGTACGCATGGTTAACTGAGTACCAGGTTCACCGATTGATTGAGCAGCGATCGTACCAACTGCTTCACCAACTTCAACGTCATCGCCAGTTGCCAAGTTACGGCCGTAACAATGCTTACATACACCATGTTTAGTGTTACATGTAAAGACTGAACGGATTGTTAGTTTTTCAACGCCAGCATCAAGCAAACGTTTTGCATCAGCTTCGGTAATTAGGGTATCGCCACCTAGTAAGATTTCACCTGTTTCAGGATGTCTTACTGATTTTTGCGTATAACGACCCACTAGACGTTCTTCTAGTGATTCGATAATTTCATTGCCTTCACGAATCGCGGAGATTTCCAATCCACGGTCTGTTCCACAGTCATCTTCACGAACGATTACATCTTGGGCAACGTCAACCAAACGACGCGTTAAGTAACCAGAATCGGCTGTCTTCAAGGCTGTATCGGTCATCCCTTTACGAGCTCCGTGAGTCGAGATAAACATTTCCAAGACCGATAAACCTTCACGGAAGTTTGAAATAATCGGCAATTCCATGATTTGTCCATTCGGAGCGGCCATCAATCCACGCATCCCAGCAAGCTGAGTAAAGTTGGAGATGTTACCACGGGCACCAGAATCGGACATCATGAAGATTGGGTTTTTCGCATCTAAGGATTCCATCAGTTTTTGTTGGATGGCATCTTTCGCTGCATTCCAAACGCCAATTACACGTTCATAACGTTCTTCATCGGTAATCAAACCACGACGGAATTGCTTCGTGATCGTTGCAACTTGTTCATGAGCTGCATCGATGATTTCTTGTTTTTCAGCCAAGGCCATGATGTCGGCAATACCCACAGTCATACCAGCCATAGTTGAGTGTTTGTAACCTAAGTCTTTCATACGGTCCAACATCATTGAGGTATCAGTGACTTTGAAACGCTTGAAGACTTCGGAGATGATGTTTCCTAAGTTTTTCTTCTTGAACGGCAAGATGATTGGTTGTTCCTTGATAATCGCAGGAATATCAGTGCCTCTTTCGACAAAGTATTTGTCAGGCGTATGCTGCGTCAAGTTGAAATCAGTTGGTTCATTCAAGTAAGGGAACTCCTGAGGCATAATATCATTAAAGATAATTTTACCAACAGTCGTAATCATTAGACGTTCTTTTTGCCATTCAGTAAATGGTTTGTCGCCTAAGGTATTTGGATCAACGGCTACACGAGAGTGTAAATGCACATAGCCATTACGCCATGCCAACACTGCTTCGTTCATGTCACGGAAGACCATGCCTTCCCCTTCACGACCTTCTTCTTCCATTGTTAGGTAGTAGTTACCTAGGACCATATCCTGAGATGGTGTAACAACTGGTTTACCATCTTTTGGATTCAAAATGTGGGTTGCAGCTAGCATTAGCATACGTGCTTCTGCTTGAGCTTCTTCGCCTAAAGGCAAGTGAACCGCCATTTGGTCTCCATCGAAATCGGCATTGTAGGCTTCACATACTAATGGGTGAAGACGAATGGCACGACCTTCAACTAAGATTGGTTCAAAGGCTTGGATACCTAATCGGTGCAAAGTAGGTGCCCGGTTCAATAGAACAGGATGTTCACGGATAACTTCTTCTAAGATATCCCAAACAACATCTTCTTGACGTTCGATTTTGCGTTTTGCATTCTTGATGTTTGAAGCAATTTCTCGTTGGACTAATTCTTTCATTACGAAAGGTTTGAACAACTCGATGGCCATTTCTTTTGGCAAACCACATTGATACATCTTCAAGAATGGTCCTACAACGATAACGGAACGGGCAGAGTAATCGACACGTTTACCTAGCAAGTTTTGACGGAAACGACCTTGTTTCCCTTTCAACATATGAGAAAGAGATTTCAATGGGCGGTTACCTGGTCCAGTAACTGGACGGCCACGACGACCATTATCGATCAAGGCATCGACCGCTTCTTGCAGCATCCGTTTTTCATTTTGGACAATGATGTTTGGTGCATTTAAGTCTAATAGACGTTTCAACCGGTTGTTACGGTTAATTACTCGACGGTACAAATCATTCAAGTCAGAAGTCGCAAAACGGCCCCCTTCTAATTGCACCATTGGACGCAAGTCTGGCGGGATTACAGGAATAACATCCATAACCATCCAGCTTGGACGGTTGCCAGAAGCACGGAACGCTTCCAATACGTCTAAACGACGGATGGCACGGGTCCGTTTTTGTCCTTGAGCAGTCTTTAATTCCTCTTTCAATTCAGCAGTTTCGCCTTCTAAATCAACTTGATCTAACAGTTGTTTGATGGCTTCTGCCCCCATTGCTGCTTGGAATTCTTGACCATATTGTTCACGTTTTTCACGGTATTCGCGTTCTGTTAATAATTGTTTTCTTTCTAAGCTTGTGTTCCCAGCTTCGATGACTACATAAGAGGCAAAGTAGATAATTTCTTCTAACGCACGAGGACTCATGTCTAACACAAGACCCATACGAGAAGGAATACCTTTGAAATACCAAATGTGTGTCACAGGAGCAGCTAATTCGATGTGGCCCATGCGTTCACGACGAACTTTTGAGCGAGTTACTTCCACGCCACAACGGTCACAAACGATTCCTTTATAACGGATACGTTTGTACTTTCCGCAGGCACATTCCCAGTCTTTGGTAGGACCAAAGATCCGTTCATCAAATAACCCTTCACGTTCTGGCTTTAAGGTACGGTAATTAATGGTTTCCGGTTTTTTTACTTCACCGTAAGACCAGCTTCTGATTTTTTCGGGAGAAGCTAAACCTATTTGCATACTTTCGAACTTGTTAACATCGATCAAAAGGGTTTCCCTCCATTTCTTTTAATCCGCAAGTCACCTAGATTTAGATGACTTGCGTCAAACGGACTCTTATAAGTCTTCTGCTGTTTCAATTTCTTGGATTAAATCTGAAGCTTGGCTCTCACGTTCAGCAGCGGCTTTTTGTTCCAATTCTTTGGCTGATTGTTGCTCAGCAAACTTGGTCAACGCATCTACTGTGATTAAGTCGTCATCGTCATCATCCATGTCACGCAGCTCAATTTCTTTGTCGTCGATATCCAATACTTGCATATCTAAACCTAGTGCTTGTAACTCTTTTACCAATACGCGGAAGGATTCAGGAACACCTGGTTTTGGAATTGGTTCACCTTTGACAATCGCTTCGTATGTTTTCACACGACCGACTACGTCATCTGACTTGTAAGTCAAGATTTCTTGCAAGGTATATGCGGCACCGTATGCTTCCAGTGCCCATACTTCCATTTCCCCAAAACGTTGTCCACCAAATTGTGCTTTACCACCTAAAGGTTGTTGTGTAACTAGAGAGTAAGGTCCAATTGAACGAGCATGTAATTTATCATCAACCATGTGGGCTAATTTGATCATGTACATAACCCCAACCGAAATCCGGTTGTCAAATGGTTCACCGGTACGTCCATCGTATAAAACGGTTTTCGCATCGTTGGCCATTCCAGCTTCACGAACAGTTTCCCATACATCAGTATCAGCGGCGCCATCGAATACAGGCGTTGCTACGTGGATACCCAATGAACGAGCAGCCATCCCCAAGTGCAATTCTAGTACTTGTCCGATGTTCATCCGTGATGGTACCCCAAGTGGGTTCAACATGACATCAACTGGTGTGCCGTCTGGCAAGTAAGGCATGTCTTCTTCTGGCATAATGCGAGAAACGACCCCTTTGTTTCCGTGACGACCGGCCATTTTGTCCCCTTCATGGATTTTACGTTTTTGAACAATATACACACGAACCAGCATGTTTACGCCTGGTGATAATTCATCGCCGGCTTCACGGGTAAAGATCTTCACATCGTGAACGATCCCGCCGCCGCCATGAGGAACACGTAATGATGTATCACGTACTTCACGAGCTTTTTCACCAAAGATAGCATGCAATAGACGTTCTTCAGCAGAAAGTTCAGTAACTCCTTTTGGTGTTACTTTCCCAACTAATAAATCACCATCATAAACTTCGGCACCAATGCGGATAATCCCCATTTCGTCCAAGTTTTTCAATGCGTCTTCCCCAACGTTTGGAATTTCACGGGTAATTTCTTCAGGTCCTAATTTGGTATCACGTGCTTCTGATTCGTATTCTTCAATATGAACCGAAGTATAAACATCGTCTTTCACTAAACGACGACTCATGATAATCGCATCTTCATAGTTGTAACCTTCCCAAGTCATGAAGGCAACGACTACGTTTTGACCTAAGGCTAATTCACCGTTTTCCATTGATGGACCATCTGCCAAAATATCTCCAGCTTCGACGATTTCGCCTAAGCCGACTAACGGACGTTGGTTGTAGCTGGTACCAGAGTTGGAACGACGGAATTTCGTAATGTCGTATTTATCTAATGCGCCGTTGTCGCGACGAACGCGTACTTCGTTAGCATCAACAAATTCAACGACACCATCATTTTTACATAATAGAGCAGCACCTGAGTCATGGGCTGCAGTGTATTCCATACCAGTACCAACCCAAGGAGAACGTGGTTGGATCAATGGTACAGCTTGCCGCTGCATGTTGGCACCCATCAAGGCACGGTTGGAGTCATCGTTTTCCAAGAAAGGAATACATGCAGTCGCAACAGCAACTACCTGTTTAGGCGATACATCCATGTAATCCACTTTATCAATGGTTACTTCCAAGTTTTCACTGGTTGCACGAGCCATAACCAATTCTTCAGCAAATGTGCCATCTTCGTTCAATTTACTGTTGGCTTGGGCTACTACATAGTGGTCCTCGGTATCAGCAGTTAAGTAATCAATATGTTCAGTTACACGACCTGTTGCACGATCGACACGACGGTAAGGTGTTTCGATAAAACCGAATTTGTTGACCTTCGCATAAGATGCCAAGCTATTGATCAATCCGATATTCGGACCTTCCGGTGTTTCAATCGGACACATACGACCATAGTGGGAATAGTGAACGTCTCGAACTTCATAGCCGGCGCGGTCACGAGTCAAACCACCAGGCCCTAAGGCAGATAGACGACGTTTATGGGTCAATTCCCCAAGAGGGTTTGTTTGGTCCATGAACTGTGACAACTGTGAAGAACCAAAGAATTCTTTGATACTTGCTACAACTGGACGAATATTGATTAATTGTTGTGGTGTCAAGGTTTCAGTGTCTTGAATCGACATCCGCTCACGAACCACACGTTCCATACGGGCTAAACCAATACGGAATTGGTTTTGCAACAATTCACCAACGGAACGAATACGACGGTTACCTAAGTGGTCGATGTCATCTACGTTGCCGATGTTTTCCATCAAGTTCAAGAAGTAGCTCATTGAAGCAATGATGTCACCTGGGCGAACAGTCCGTACAGCAGCCGTAGGGTAGCCATTACCGATTACTGTTACTACGCGTTCAGGATCTTTTGGTGAATATACTTTAATTGGTTGAACAGTCATTGGATCAGTTACTACCGCATCATCTGAAGGATAATAAGTAACAGAATTTAAGCCGTTTTCCAAATGAGGTCCTAATTCATCCATCACTTGGTGGGTTAATACTGTATCTTTTTCTACGATGATTTCGCCAGTTTCTGAATCAACTAAGGTTTCAGCCAAGGTTAAATTCAATAGACGGGTTTTTAAGTCTAGTTTTTTATTTACTTTGTAACGACCAACATTTGCTAAGTCGTAACGTTTTGGATCAAAGAAACGAGCAGTTAACAGGCTCCGTGAGCTGTCAGCTGTTTTCGGTTCGCCGGGACGAAGACGTTCGTAAACATCTTTCAAGCCTTCTTCAGTCCGAGAATCACTTGGATTTTTGTGCAAATCCTTTTCAATCGTATTGCGCAATGAGTCGCTTTCGCCAAACAATTCCATGATGGTATCATCTGAGCCAAAGCCTAACGCACGAACTAAAGTAGTCAAAGGAATTTTTCGGGTACGGTCAATTCGTACATAAGAAATGTCCTTGGCATCTGTTTCCATTTCTAACCATGCACCACGGTTAGGGATCACAGTTGAGCCGAAGCCTTCTTTTCCGTTTTTATCAACTTTTCCATGGAAGTAAACACCAGGAGAACGTACTAGCTGAGAAACGATTACTCGTTCCGCACCATTGATAATAAACGTTCCTTGTTCAGTCATTAACGGGAAATCGCCAAAGAATACTTCTTGGGATTTGATTTCACCTGTTTCGCGGTTTACTAAACGCAAGATAACATGTAAAGGGGCAGAGTAATTTGCATCGTGTTGGCGTGCTTCTGCGACGGTGTATTTTGGTTCCTTTAATTCATAGTCAACAAATTCAAGTGACAAGTTTCCGGTAAAGTCTTCAATTGGCAAAATGTCTTCAAACATTTCTCTTAGTCCTTCGTCTAAGAACCACTGATAAGAATCTGTTTGAATTTCGATCAAGTTCGGTAATTCCAATACTTCACTGATTCGGGCAAAGCTTCTACGTGTGCGGTGTTTCCCGTATTTCACGTCATATCCAGCCAAGTTCTTCACTCCTTGTTAAAAAGTCTGAAAACCGATCCGAAGATGAATGACATTTATGTTACAAATATTAAAATTGTGTAACACCAGACATTTTTAGCGGCTTTTAGGCAAAAAAAAACCAAAAATAGAACGTTCTCTTGAAAAAATTCTTGAGCTTCTACTTTTGTTTCCTTATTTTAAAACCGGAACGGACAATATTTCGTTCCTGTCTTTGATCATTTCAGATAGTTTTAGCAACTTCAAATAATACACCACTACTACACACTTGTCAATACTATCTTATAGAACCAAAGCATCTGCTATAGGTATTCTTAAGGTTTTTACTTCTTTTGTTTCATGAAATAAACCTAGAAACTACCTTTATTCTATGAAGTCGTCATTTTTATTATTGACATCTCATTTTTCTTACCTTATACTAATGAACAACCAGAAGTTGGAGGTCATTCTTATGATGAAGATGAAAAAACCACAACTGAATAACCGCTACTTTAGCTATTTTAGATAATGTTTGTATTCATCACTGGATACAAACAGGGCAAAACGCAAGTTTGTATCTATGATGGCTAGAGCAATTTCACGTACCACCAGCCACGTAGAGGAAATCACTAAGTGGCTGAGGATAAGAAAATGATTATCTCGTATGTACAATCATCCACTTAGCATTTCTGAGTGGGTGATTTTTTTATTTTATTACAAAAGGAGAGAGAAAAATGAAAAAAACTTTATTAGCAGGAATTAGCGTACTTACATTATTAGCACTTGGAGCTTGTGGCGGCGGGGGTGGCGGCACTACTGACAGCACAGGCGGCGGAGATGCAGCCAACAGCGATGCAAAACATGTTGGGGTTTTACAATTGGTACAACATGCTTCATTAGACGGAGCTTATGAAGGCTTCAAAGAAGGTTTAGCAGAAGGCGGTTATACGGAAGGCGAGAACTTAGTCATCGACTATCAAAACGCCCAGAACAATCAAGACAATCTGAAAAGTATGAGTGACAAATTAGTCAAAGACGAAAATGATTTGTTGCTAGGAATTGCTACTCCGTCTGCTCAGTCATTGCTAAATGCGACAACTGATATTCCAATCATCGTAACAGCAGTTACTGATTTAGAAGAAGCGAAATTAGTCGACACTAACGAAGAACCTGGCGGAAACGTAACGGGTACAACTGACATGGTGCCGATCGACAAACAAATCGAACTACTATTATCGATTGTCCCTGATGCAAAAAAAGTCGGCATCATGTACAACGCTGGTGAAGCCAATTCTAAAATCCAAGCGGATCTAGCAATTGAAGCATTAGACGCTGCTGGTGTAGAAGCAGTGGTTAAAACTGCAAATACGACCAATGATGTTCAACAAGTAACTGAATCATTAGCAAACGAAGTTGACGGTATTTATGTTCCAACAGATAATACCTTCGCAAGTGCCGCTTCAATCGTTGGTGAAGTTGTAAAAGAGAAAAAAATTCCATTAGTTGCCGGCTCAACTGATCAAATCGACGGTGGCGGATTAGCAACAATTGGTATCAACTACAAAGAACTAGGCAAACAAACTGGTTTAATGGCTGCTAAAATCTTAGACGGCGACGCAGAAACAGCAACAACACCAGTTGAAAGTGCTTCTAACCTTGAATTGGTTATCAACGAAGACATGGCTGAAGCATTAGAAATTGATCCAGCAAGTATTAAAGAACCTGCATAAACACTTCCAGAAAGAAGGATGAACGATGAATATTTTGTCACTATTACTCTCAGCTACGTCCCAAGGGCTTTTATGGTCTTTACTTGCGATTGGTGTTTACCTCACTTTTCGTATCTTAGATATTGCCGATCTAACCGCTGAAGGAAGTTTTCCTTTAGGCGGCGGGATCGCAGCGGTTTTAATCGTCAATGGTACTAACCCAATTTTAGCTACGATTGCTGCCTTTTTCGGCGGCTCCCTAGCTGGTTTGGTTACCGGTATTTTAAATACTAAATTCCGGGTTCCGGCTCTATTAGCTGGGATTATTACCATGACTGGTTTGTACTCCATCACCTCTCGTGTGATGGGTGCACCCAATATCGCTCTGTTAGGTGAAGATACGGTCTTCACACCGATTCAAAATATGGGCTTATTGAAAAACAATGCCGTTATTGTTGTCGGTCTAATTATTGCGATTTTAGTAATTGTTTTACTAGTTTTATTTTTCCGAACAGAAATCGGTTTGGCCATTCGAGCAACAGGTGATAATCCCGACATGAGTGAAGCCAACGGCATTAAAACGGAAAACATGAAGCTGTTAGGCTACATGATTTCTAATGGCTGTATTGCTTTATCCGGTGCTTTATTAGCTCAAAATAATGGCTTTGCGGATTTGAACTCTGGTGTGGGTACGATCGTTATCGGGCTAGCTTCCATTATTATTGCAGAAGTATTGTTACACAATCGTCCAATCGGTGTTCGTTTAGTTACCATTGTCTGTGGTGCGATTATCTACCGTTTCATTTTAGCTTTAGTATTCGAAATGAATGTTCAACCGACTGACTCAAAACTTGCTTCAGCAATCGTGTTAGTGGTTTGTCTATCCTTACCACAAATTCGCCAAAAACTAGGATTAAATATCCCAAAAAAAGATCGTAAGAAAGGAGTGAAGACCGATGCAACCAGTCTTAAAAATTAGCAACCTGCACCAATACTTTGAACGTGGGACCGTCAACGAAAACCACGTGCTGCGAGGCATTGATCTAGCTTTGGAACCTGGCGACTTCGTTACGATTATTGGAGGGAACGGTGCTGGTAAATCGACCTTACTCAACAGTATCGCCGGAACTTTACCGATTGAAGAAGGTCAAGTCTTCCTTAATGAAGAAGAAATTACCAAGCATTCCGTTACTAGACGGGCGAAAAAAATCAGCCGTGTTTTCCAAGACCCACGTATGGGTACTGCGGTACGTTTAACGGTTGAAGAAAATCTGGCTTTAGCTATGAAACGTGGGTTTCAACGTGGATTTGGCTTAGGGGTTCGCAGTAAAGACCGAGAATTTTTCCGTGAACAATTAGCGACCCTGGATCTGAATTTAGAAAATCGTTTGGATGCCGAAATCGGTCTGTTATCTGGGGGGCAACGTCAGGCAATTACCTTGCTGATGGCTACCTTACAACGACCTGAATTGATTTTGCTAGATGAACATACAGCAGCGTTAGATCCGAAGACTTCTATTACCGTAATGCACTTAACTGAAAAGTTAATCGAAGAGCATCAGCTAACTGCCTTCATGGTTACCCATGATATGGAAGATGCCATTCGTTACGGCAATCGTTTAATCATGCTGCATCAAGGGCAAATCGCAATCGACATTCGTGAAGAAGAAAAAGAGCATTTAACTGTACCAAAATTGATGGAGCTCTTCCATCAAAACTCTGGTGCCGAGTTGAAAGACGATGCACTCTTACTTAGCTAACTAACACATTCATCCTTCTTGGCAGACTACTTTGCGGTAGTCTGCTTTTTTTGATACACTGACAAGAAAGGCTTCAAAAAATCGCTTACGCTTTGGAACACTGAGTAAGCTTTCGAAGCCAGACATCGTCAATTTTAGTTTAATCAATTTTCTAATTTTAAAAACCATATACTTCCCAAAAAAGGAGGCGACCTTGTTGTCAACAAAAGAAAAAGTCTTACAAAAATTAAAAACTAGCACCAGCTATGTTTCCGGTGAACAGCTGGCGCAAGAACTTTCCCTATCCCGTACTTCAATCTGGAAAGCCATTAAAGAATTAGAAAAAGCGGGTTATCAAATTGAGCATCATTCTACTGGCTACCGCTATCAAGCTTCCGATGTATTGGACGCTGCTGAACTAACAGACGGGATTCACCAAAAGGTAGCCGTTCGTGTACTGGATTCTTCTGTTTCCACAATGAAGGATGCGCAAATAGCGGTAATCAATGGGGAAGCCCCCCCTGTTTTAGTAGTAGCGGACATGCAAGAAGCGCCCCGTGGTCGTTTCAATCGACCCTTTTTCGCAATGGAAAAATCAGGTATTTACATGAGTCTGCTGCTAAAACCAGAGACCCAGCTTCATGAGCTGCCTCAATACACGGTTTTAATGGCCGTAGCTGTCGCAGAGGCAATTGATGCTCTTGTTGGAGTAGAAACGCAGATCAAGTGGGTCAATGATATTTATTTAAATGGTAAAAAAATTGTGGGTATTTTGTCAGAAGCCATGATGGATGTTGAAAGCAACAGCTTGAAGCACGTCATCATCGGTATGGGAATCAATTTTTCTGTTCCACAAGAAAAATTCCCGGCTGAACTACAGGAAAAGGCGACTTCGCTGTTTGCTCACAGCGAGCCAACGATCACTAGAAATCAACTGATCATTGAAATCTGGAATCGCTTCTTTGCCTTATTGGAACAAAAAGAGTCTGATTATTTAACTGTCTACCGCAAAAAATCGTTTGTTCTAGGTAAACGCGTGACTTTCGAACGTCAAAACCAACAATATGCTGGCAAAGCAATCGACATCAGCGATACTGGAGAGCTCATCGTCGATCTGGGAAATGAGACGATCGCCTTATCCTCCGGCGAAATCAGTTTAAGTTCCATTCAATAAGGCTCACAGTTTCCAAAAAATGGCCCCTCTCACGAATGAGAAGAGCCTTTTTTTATTTTGCAATACGTTCTTTTAAGTTTAATGGCTGACCTTTTTTACGTAAGTCAGACAACTCTGCAACTGCTGTGAAGAACAAATCATTGGAAGAGTTAACGGCTGTTTCAACTGAGTCTTGGATAACACCGATAATAAAGCCAACTCCGACCACTTGCATCGCAATCTCATTTGGAATTCCGAATAAGCTGCAGGCTAATGGAATTAACAGTAGTGAACCGCCAGCAATTCCTGAAGCACCACAGGCTGACAAAGCTGAAAGGATACAAAGTACCAAAGCCAAACCAATATTTACTTCAATACCTAATGTGTGTACTGCTGCTAATGTCATAATAGAAATTGTCACCGCAGCACCACCCATATTAATCGTCGCACCTAACGGTAAAGAGATGGAATAAGATTCTTCACTCAACCCTAAATGTTTAGCCAGCATCATGTTAATTGGAATATTAGCTGCTGAACTCCGCGTGAAGAAAGCTGGAATCGCACTTTCTTTCAAACAGAAGAAGACTAATGGATAAGGATTTTGACGAAGCAAGAAGAAGGCGACCAATGGATAAGCGATCAAGTCTACTACTAACATCGTACCAACTAACAGCAACAGTAGTTGTCCATATTGAGCCAGTCCTTGTATCCCGGTTGTTGCTACCGATTGATAAACTAGACCTAAAATACCAAAAGGAGCAATCGCAATGATCAACTGAACCACATGCGTAATTGCTGTTGAGATATCGTCAGCCAAGTCTTTAGTTTGCTGATTACGGGTACGTAGAGCAAAACCGATCAACGCTGCCCAAAACAGGACTGCCAAATAATTTCCTTCGGTCATCGCTAGTAAAGGATTTTGAACAATATTTGTCAAAATGGTATTTAGCACATCACTTAATGCTTGTGGTGCTTCTTGCATTTCAGAAACCTGTTGTAAGGTGATTTGCATTGGGAAAATGAAGCTAGCAACTACCGCAATGACACCCGCCAATAAAGTTGTAAATAAATACAAGGCAATAATTGGCTTAATGAATGTTTTTGTTCCCGTTTGATGCTTCGCTACCGAAGCCAAAATCAATACGAAAACCAAAATAGGCGCAATCGCTCTTAACGCACCAACAAACAAATCCCCCAAAACGGCGATAAATGTCCATTGAGGAACCAATACTCCTAACAGCGCCCCAATAATAATACCTATTGCAATACGCTTAATTAGGGACAAATTCTTAAAAAACTCCAACAAAATAATTCCTTCTTTCTTTATCATTTACTGTAACCAATCTTAAAAAATAATTCCTAAAAGCTGTACAGCCATGTCCATTCTATCTGTAGTAAAATGAGATTTCAAGAAGAAATATAAGTTTGCTTTCATTTCTATTCAAAAAAGCCATCATAAGTCCCATTTCTGAGATTATGATGGCTGTTTACGACTGATTAACGCATGGTTACAAATTCTTCGCTGCCCGTTGGATGGATCGCAACGGTATTATCGAAGTCTTTTTTCGTTGCACCCATTTTAATTGCTACGGCAAAACCTTGCAGCATTTCATCCACACCGACACCAATTCCGTGCAGTCCAATGATTTTTTCATCTTCCCCTAGGCAGACCAATTTCATATCACATTTTTGACGATAGTCTCCTAAAGCAAAGTACATTGGGGTAAAACGAGAATGATAAATTTTGATGTCTTTGGAATCGTAACGTTTAATCGCTTCTTCTTCAGATAAGCCAATTGTGGCAATCGTAGGATGGGTAAAGATGACAGTTGGGATATTATCGTAATCCAAATATTCGTCTTCTTTCCCATTAAATAAACGCTCTGACAAACGACGGCCAGCTGCGATCGCTACTGGGGTCAAGTCAACTTTACCGATCACATCACCAATGGCATAAACACCTGCTGAAGTAGTATTTTGGTATTTATCCACTTTCACGAAGCCTTTTTCATTCAATTCAACCGAAGTATTTTCGATTCCTAATTTATCGGTATTTGGTTGACGACCACCAGCAAAAATGACGCAATCGCCGGTTAATGTTTCGCCATTTTCAAAATACACAGTAAAGTTCCCTTGATCATCCTTCTCAATCTTTTCTGCAACGAAGTAAGGATGAAGATCCATGTGATTGTCACGATAGATTTGCATTAGATTCTCTGACAACATATTATCGAAGGTTCGCAATGGTTGACCATAACGAAAAGCCCAATGAACTTTAGTTCCCATCCCTTGCAACACACCGCTAAGCTCCGCCGCAATATAACCGGCTCCTAACACAATGGCTTCCCGCGGTTGCTTCTTCAATTCGAAAAAGCCATTAGAATCAATTGCCAATTCACCACCTGGGATTTGCATTTGAGTAGGGCGACCACCAGTAGCAATTAAAATGTGGGGGGCCGTATACGCCACATCATTTACTTCTACTACATGATCAGACTTAAATGTAGCGTAACCATAAATTCGTTTCACTTGGTTGCTGTCCAATCCACGGTTGTATGCACCATGCAAAAAATCAATATATTTTTCACGGCGTTCAACTAATTGTTCAAAATCGAAATTCTTTACATCTGCTGAGATCCCATAGCTTTCCACATCCCGTTCAATCATTTCTAACATGGTGCTCGCTTGCCACATAACTTTCTTAGGAACACAGCCGACATTTACGCAAGTTCCACCAATTTCGTTGCCTTCAATTAGTAACACATTAGCTCCATGCATTCCTGCACGATTTGCTGAAGCGATCCCGCCGCTGCCGCCGCCAATTACGATGTAATCATATTGTTCCATTTAAAGTTCCTCCTATAGGTTAAAAAATTGAGGGTTAATCTTTTTTCTTACGAATCATATCGCCAGGTTTGACAGGTTGTGCTACTGGCATCGTAAGAATCATCATTGGATTTGGCGCACGATCGATTGATTCTCCGTCTTCATTTTTCATCTCCTCCACCTTTTGATGGAAGTGTTGAAAATTCGGTCCGTAAAATTCAATTTCATCCCCTACGCGGAAATGATTCCGTTGACGAATCGTCGCAATTCCTGTCGCCTCATCGTAGCTTAACACTTCACCGATGAATTTGTACACTGGAATCTTCCGACGGGCACCAAACAGCTGATTATCCTCAGTCGGTACCTGATAATAAAACCCGGTAGATAATTCACGTTGCGCAACTTTCCATAGCTCATCGATCCATTCCTGCTTGCACACATAATTTTCTGGATCAGCCATGTAGCTGTCCACTGCTGCTTTATAAACATTCGCAACGGTTGAAACATAATGAATCGACTTCATGCGACCTTCAATTTTCAAGCTGTCCACACCATTTTCAATTAGATCTGGAATATGCTCAATCATCGACATATCGACTGCGCTCATGGAGAATTCTTCGGTTACATCACCATTTGCGGTTAGTGAACGATGCTCTTGTGCATAAGGCATGTCGAACAGTTCATATTTCCAACGACAGGACTGAGAACAGCCTCCCCGATTGGCATCGCGCATCGACATATGGTTAGACAAGGTACAGCGACCAGAGTAAGAAATGCACATTGCACCATGCACAAAGGCTTCGATTTGAATATCCGTATGACGGCGAATTTCCGCCAACTCTTCCATCGATACTTCTCGGGCTAAAACAACCCGCTCTAAGCCTTCTTCCTTCCAAAATTCCAGCGTCTCGTAATTGGTCGCAGAGGCTTGAGTGGAAAGATGGATTTCTAACCCAGGTGCTTCTGTCGCACAAATTTCGATTAATGCAGGGTCCGAAACAATTACAGCAGAAATGCCGATGTCTCGTAATTTGCGAAAGAATTCCCCCGCACCTTTTTCATTTCCTTCGTGGGTTACCATGTTCGCTGCTACATAGACCTTGGCATTGTGTTCATTAGCAAAAGCTACGCCTTCTTCCATTTCTTCAAATGAAAAGTTCCCCGCTCTTGAGCGAAGACCGTAGGCGTCACCACCAATATATACAGCATCAGCGCCATAATGAATGGCTGTTTTTAATTTTTCTAACGTTCCAGCTGGTGCTAAAACCTCTGGACGTTTTAATTTTCGTTGTTCCATTGTTTTGCTCCTCTATTTTATTGCTTCTGGATCTAAATGATAAAATCCGGTGTCTAAGCCGCGACTTTCAGGGTGAAGATGTTGAATTTTCGCTTCGGCTTCTTGGGCTTGTTCCTCAGACCAGCTGTTAGCCAAAAGTGCTTCTCTGGCCGCCACGAATACTTCAGCGATGCCAATGAAATTCGTCCCTGGTGTAAACAGACCATCTAATTTCCAAGTAGTAAATCCATTACGATATAATTCAGCGAGCTCATGAATCAGGTTCAAGTCATTATCCGCAAAAATATGGGTGCCATGCTGGTCTTCATAGATGGAATAATGGGTGTCGTCCTTTTTAGGCTCAGATAAAAACAGCCCCCGCTGACGATCGATCGTCTCATCTTGCTTCGTATAATTAAAATAGTTTTGCAATAGTGGCCGTTTTGATTGATGAATACAGGTAGCGCCATAAACTAAGACTTCTACTGGAATGTCCACTTGCTCCACTAAAACTTTCATTTCCTCAAAAGGAACTTCCCGGGCCAATAATGCACCTACCGCTCCTTTTTTCTGCCAAAAATTAATTTGACGGGCATTCGTGACTAGAATCTCCGCATCATAAATAAACGGCAAGTCATAGTTACCCTTACGCAAGACATGGATCACACCGGTATCACCAACTACAATCCGATCTGGCTGACACACTGCCAAAAAATCCAGATATTCCGGAACTTTTTTCATTCTGTCTGGGTGCATAATTGCGTTCACTGCAATATTCACCTTTTTACCTTGCTGATGCGCATACTCGATCAGCTCTTTTTGTTCCTCACGGGAAAAAGAAGTCGGCAAGCGCAAACTAAAATCATCTTCACCTATGTATAATGTATCAACACCCGCAGCTAACAATGCCTTTGCTTGGGTCATTGATTCTGCTGTAGCTATAATTTCAACCATCCGTTGTCCTCCTATTTCGTATAGTGGCGCACATTTTCGATCAGTATCAGTCATTCAACCGTTTATTAATTGATCTGCTTCTTTGTCTTTTCCCACTGTGCCACGTTAGACTAACACCTTCTTTATAACTGTTCCATACTATCATAGCTCTACGAAGTTTCCAACCAGCTTTATAAAGAAAGGCTTCGCAAACTCACCCAAATTTGTGAAATCTGACTCGAAAAAAACCGCTGTAACAAACTTACTAATCGTGAAAAAAGAAGCTTCCCACTATTGATGAAGGGAAACTTCTTTTTACAGTCTAAACTTCTTGCGGAATTTTCTCTTCTTTTGGTGCACGCACATTCAAAGTTATCTTACCTTTGCTGGCACCAATAGTCACTGAATCTCCTAATTGAATTTGACCAGAAAGCAACGCTTCAGCCAAACGATCTTCTACTTCTTTTTGCAATGCTCGGCGAATTGGTCGTGCTCCATACTCAGGATCAAAGCCAACCTTACCGATTACATCAAACGCAGCAGCAGTAATTTTCACTTTGATCTCATGCTCAGTCATTCTTTCGATAATTGAGCGACTCATGATTTTCACAATCTCATGGATTTGTTCTTGATCCAATGATTGGAAGACCACTGTTTCGTCAATCCGATTTAAGAACTCTGGGCGGAACGCTTTCTTCAGCTCTTCTAGAATTCGTTTTTCCATTGCGTCGTGATCCTTGGTAATATCCTTGACGTTAAACCCAACATTTTTTTCCTCACGGATTTCAGTTGCGCCAATGTTAGAAGTCATAATCAAGATTGTATTACGAAAATCAACTTTACGTCCCTTTGCATCCGTTAAATGTCCATCATCTAATACTTGCAGTAAAATATTGAAGACATCTGGGTGGGCTTTTTCTACTTCATCCAGCAAAATGACTGAGTAAGGTTTTTGACGAATTTTTTCCGTCAATTGTCCACCTTCTTCGTACCCGACATAGCCAGGAGGTGAGCCAATCAAACGGCTGGTGCTATATTTTTCCATAAACTCAGACATATCTACCCGAATTAATGATTCCTCACTGCCAAACATTGCTTCAGCTAAAGCTTTTGCCAGTTCGGTTTTCCCAACGCCTGTTGGTCCTAAGAACATAAATGAACCAATAGGACGATTAGGATCTTTCAAGCCGCTGCGGGCCCGACGAATCGCTCTGGAAATTGCTTTAACTGCCGTATCCTGCCCAACCACTCGCTTGTGCAAGACATTCTCCAAGTCTAACAACCGTTGACTTTCTTTCTTTTCCAATTGCTGCAAAGGAACACCAGTCCATTGTGAAACTACCGCTGCGACATCTTCATCAGTGACTCGATTGATATAGCCGTTTTTTTGTTTCGCTTCGGTGATGGCTGCTTGTTCTAGCTCTTGAGATAATTGCTTTTCTTTCATACGTAAGCGGGCTGCTGATTCAAAGTCTTGATTTTGAATCGCCTTTTCTTTTTCTTCGATCAGCAGATTAATTTCTTCTTGCAGCCCATCCAATTCAGAAATTTCATCAGTGGTATCCAAACGGACCTTCGCTGCTGATTCATCCATCAAGTCAATCGCCTTATCCGGCAACTGACGAGAATTAATGTAACGAACCGATAATGAAACTGCTGCATGTAACGCATCGTCAGTAATCTCGACACTGTGATGCTCCTCATAACGAGGGCGCAATCCTTTCAAAATCTGTTCAGCTTCTTCAGGAGTAGGCTCTTCCACTTGAACACGCGCAAAGCGTCGTTCTAGAGCAGAATCTTTTTCAATATATTTTTGATATTCATCAAGGGTAGTCGCCCCGATTGTTTGCAACTCGCCCCGAGCCAAAGCTGGCTTTAGAATATTGGATGCATCAATCGCTCCTTCAGCACCTCCAGCACCGATCAACGTATGCAATTCATCGATGAAAAGAATGATTTGACCATCATGATAAATCTCATCAATAACTTTCTTCAGGCGATCTTCGAATTCTCCACGGTACTTAGTGCCAGCAACTAGTGCTCCCATGTCCATCATCATTAAACGCTTGCCGCGCATGTCTTCAGGTACATCACCTGAAATAATTCTTTGAGCAAGACCTTCGACAATCGCCGTTTTACCAACACCTGGTTCACCAACTAGTACTGGATTATTTTTTGTTCTACGGCTCAAGATTTGAACCACTCGCCGCACTTCACTTTCACGACCTACAACGGGATCTAATCTTTTTTCCTTGGCCAATTTTGTTAAATCTCTTGCTAGGCTATCCAAAGTTGGCGTTCCTTGCGACGTATTTTGCTGGCTCTTAGGAGAAGATTTACGACGTCCCATTCCTTGATGCGACTGAGACATATTTTCGGTAACACCCATCTTTTTCAGTAACAACTGACGCATTTTAGGTAAACTCAAGCCTAAATTAACTAGAATATGAGACGCCAAAATTTCGTCATCTCTTAGTAGTCCTAATAAAATATGCTCAGTGCCAACTAATTTAGCGTTGAATCGTTTTGCTTCATCATCAGCAAAAATCAGAATTTGTTTCGCTCTTGGAGAGTAAGGCAAATAACTTCCTTCAGGATATGTCTGCATAGAACCATAACCGGTCATATGTTCAATTTCCTCGCGAATATCGCTCTCGTTCGCATTCATTTGCCTCAATGTTTTTCCAGCAATTCCTTGTTGTTCAATGACTAATGCCAACAACAAGTGCTCAGAACCAACTGAACGATGCTTAAAATATTTCGCTTCTTCTTGAGCAATGGCTAAAACAGCCTTTGCACGCTCGGTATACAACTGATCCATTTACCTCACTCCTTTTTCTCGTAACT
>NZ_JBIOSF010000001.1:1915000-2325000 GCF_051714625.1 Enterococcus sp. AZ109
CCTCCGGTTTGTCACCGGCAGTCTCGCTAGAGTGCCCAACTAAATGATGGCAACTAACAATAAGGGTTGCGCTCGTTGCGGGACTTAACCCAACATCTCACGACACGAGCTGACGACAACCATGCACCACCTGTCACTTTGCCCCCGAAGGGGAAGCTCTATCTCTAGAGTGGTCAAAGGATGTCAAGACCTGGTAAGGTTCTTCGCGTTGCTTCGAATTAAACCACATGCTCCACCGCTTGTGCGGGCCCCCGTCAATTCCTTTGAGTTTCAACCTTGCGGTCGTACTCCCCAGGCGGAGTGCTTAATGCGTTAGCTGCAGCACTGAAGGGCGGAAACCCTCCAACACTTAGCACTCATCGTTTACGGCGTGGACTACCAGGGTATCTAATCCTGTTTGCTCCCCACGCTTTCGAGCCTCAGCGTCAGTTACAGACCAGAGAGCCGCCTTCGCCACTGGTGTTCCTCCATATATCTACGCATTTCACCGCTACACATGGAATTCCACTCTCCTCTTCTGCACTCAAGTTTCCCAGTTTCCAATGACCCTCCCCGGTTGAGCCGGGGGCTTTCACATCAGACTTAAGAAACCGCCTGCGCTCGCTTTACGCCCAATAAATCCGGACAACGCTTGCCACCTACGTATTACCGCGGCTGCTGGCACGTAGTTAGCCGTGGCTTTCTGGTTAGATACCGTCAAGGGGTGAACATTTTACTCTCACCCTTGTTCTTCTCTAACAACAGAGTTTTACGATCCGAAAACCTTCTTCACTCACGCGGCGTTGCTCGGTCAGACTTTCGTCCATTGCCGAAGATTCCCTACTGCTGCCTCCCGTAGGAGTTTGGGCCGTGTCTCAGTCCCAATGTGGCCGATCACCCTCTCAGGTCGGCTATGCATCGTTGCCTTGGTGAGCCGTTACCTCACCAACTAGCTAATGCACCGCGGGTCCATCCTCGAGTGACGCAAAAGCGCCTTTCAAAAGAAAACCATGCGGTTTTCTTTGTTATGCGGTATTAGCACCTGTTTCCAAGTGTTATCCCCCGCTCGAGGGTAGGTTACCCACGTGTTACTCACCCGTTCGCCACTCCTTTTCTTTCGGTGGAGCAAGCTCCGGTGAAAGAAAAAGCGTTCGACTTGCATGTATTAGGCACGCCGCCAGCGTTCGTCCTGAGCCAGGATCAAACTCTCATATAAGATGTTTGAAACAGTCCTAAGACTGTTAAGCTCAATTTAAAAATTGATTCGCTAGCAATTGCTTGCTATGTTGTTTGTTTCTATATAATAGAAACGCCCTACACATTTGGTTTGTTTTATTCGTTCAGTTTTCAAAGGTCTACTTAATGAAATTTGCGTTTCTCGCTGCATCAGCAACTCATATATCATATCAGGTTACTGAATCAAAGTCAATAACTTTTTTAACTTTTTTTGAAAAAGTTTTTTTCGATTTGTATGAGTTGTTCAACTGCGACTTTGATAGAATAACTGATTTCCAGTCGTCTGTCAACGCCTTTTTTTATTAAGTTGAAAATGTATATTACTTTTTGGAACATTCAATAATATAGCAGTTTTAGAGCGGTTGGTCAACGAAAAAAAGAGAGTTTTTTTCACTTTTTTTCAAATCCGATTTATCTATGTTGCATCATTTTATTTCGTTCGTTTTTAGCTGAAAAATGACAATACTTCTTTCTGATTCATCTAATTTTTTTGCTAATTGTATTCTTGATTTTTTTTAAACTCATGAAGCGGATTTTCGCCTTCCCCCTGTTTCTCTGGTAAAATGGGGATAAGAACATATTTTAATGAACGATGGAGGTTTTCACATGAAAGTATTAGTTGCAGATGACGATAAAGAAATTGTTGAGTTACTGAGTATTTATTTACACAATGAAGGTTATGAGGTGGTAAAAGCTTATGATGGCAAAGATGCCTTAAGCAAGTTACGAACATCTACAGATATTGAGTTATTGATTTTGGATATCATGATGCCTGTTATGGATGGCATGCAAGTTGTTAAAGAACTACGTAAAGAGTCACAAATTCCGATTATCATGTTAACCGCCAAAACAACTGACATGGATAAAATCAAGGGGTTAGTCGCTGGAGCAGATGATTACGTTACTAAGCCGTTTAATCCTTTAGAAGTAATGGCGCGCGTAAAATCCTTATTACGTCGGACAAAAATGCAAGTCGCAGAGGATCAACCAGATATCCTTGAGATCCAATCATTAATTATCAACAAAGATTCCCACGAAGTGAAAACAGTTGATGGAAAAGAAATTCAACTGACCGCTTTAGAATTCGGAATCT
The DNA here is from genome assembly GCF_051714625.1 of Enterococcus sp. AZ109. Lineage (NCBI taxonomy): Bacteria > Bacillati > Bacillota > Bacilli > Lactobacillales > Enterococcaceae > Enterococcus > Enterococcus sp. AZ109. The sequence goes on from NZ_JBIOSF010000001.1 coordinate 1,917,309, forward strand.
TGTATTTGCTTGCTAGTCATCCAAATCGGGTGTTTAGTGCCGATGAAATTTTTGAACGTGTATGGAAACAAGAGAGTATCGTATCCGCTAAAACCGTGATGGTCCATGTCAGCCATTTACGAGATAAGATTGAAGAAGCAACCGATGGGGAAAAAGTGATTCAAACCGTATGGGGAGTCGGATACAAGATTGATGCAAAATAGCGTAGAAAAAAAACGCCGGATTACTCTAACATCAAAAGAAATCAGCGAATTAATTGCTGAGGGCATTGTCACAGTAATCATTTTGCTTCTACTTAATGTGGCAATCATGGTTGTACTCACACAAATGATTGAGAATTCTCCTAACTTAAGTGATGCGATTTACAACTCACGAAATATTTTTGCTCAAAATTTTAATACTGATATTTTTTTAAGTGCTCGTAATTTTCTCTTTCCTTTCTTTTTTATCGTCGATGGCTTGATCGTTTTTTGGCGCCTGATTCGTCGCTATCGACAAATGCAGCTGCGTCATATCATAAACGAGCTTCATTATATTGCTAATGGCAACTATGATTACCGGATTCCGTTTGAATTGCGGGGAGATTTGAGCAAGGTTGTTGCCAGTATCAATGGATTGGTAGACAGTACCGTAGCTGCAATTGAAGATGAACGTGAAATTGAACAATCAAAAGATGAGCTGATCACGAACGTGAGCCATGATATTCGAACACCTCTAACTTCTATTATTGGCTATCTTGGGTTAATTGAAGATGGACAGTATCAATCAAAAGAGGAAGTTCTTAAGTACACCCACATTGCCTACACTAAAGCGAAACAAATGAAATCGCTGGTTGATGATTTGTTTGAGTATACAAAAGTTCGTCAGCCTTCCGTTCCAATAGTGGCAATGTCTTTTGATATGGTACAATTGTTGGAACAATTAGCGGCTGATTTTGAATTAGAGTCACGCAAAAAGAATATCCAAATTTCAGTTGAAACCACCGAAACTAGCTTGATTATGGATGGAGATACAGAAAAGCTGGTTCGTGTTTTTAATAATCTTATTACTAATGCCCTCAAGTATGGCGGTGGCGCAACACAGATTGTTATGCAACTTGAAAAAGCTAAGACTGAAGCTATCATCACGGTTAAAAATAATGGTACTCCTATTCCACGCGAATCACTGGATCAATTGTTCGACCGCTTTTATCGAGTAGATGAGTCCCGTTCACAAGAAATTAGCGGGACTGGTTTAGGATTAGCTATTTCACAAAACATTGTCAATTTGCATGGTGGCTACATCTACGCACAGTCCAATAAACAATGGACTTCCTTTATTATTCACCTGCCGCTAAAAGCAAATCTAACAAAAGAACCTGTTATTAAAGACCATTGACTTTAAATTTCATTTTGCTTATACTGTGGGTAATCATACAAAAGCAGGAAACCGAGTACGTAAGTCTGTTCTTTTAGAGAGTTGGTGGCTGGTGAAAACCAATAAACAGCTTAGGGAAATCCAGTTTCATTATCTGCGCTTTTTGAAAAAAAAGCCGGAAGACAGCCGATATTTGTCAACTAAGAGCAGCCAATTTGGCTGAACTCGGGTGGTACCGCGAAATAACACACCGTTTCGTCCCAAGATTATAGGGATGAAATGGTGTTTTTTATTTTATCTAAGGAGGAAAAAATAAATGTTAGATGTAAAAATGATTCGTCACAACTTTGAAGAAGTGAAAGAAAAATTGGCAACACGTGGCGTAACCAGTGATATATTGGAGCGCTTTGTTGATTTAGATGAACGTCGCCGGCAGTTGCTGGTAAAAACAGAAGAACTTAAAAAATACCGCAATGATGTTTCTGGTGAAATTGCCAAATTAAAACGCGAAAAGCTAGATGCAGATGACAAGATTGCTGAAATGAAAGAAGTCGGAATTAAAGTCAAGGAATTAGACGGAGAAGTAGCGGAAATTGACGCTCAACTAACTGAAATTGCTACTACGCTTCCAAACTTACCTCATGACTCTGTTCCTGTTGGTGCCGATGAAGATGATAACGTGGAAGTCCGTCGTTGGAGCACACCGCGTCACTTTGATTTCGAACCGAAGCCACATTGGGAAGTAGCCGAAGAACTAGATATTTTGGACTTTGAACGTGGGGCAAAAGTTGCAGGTAGCCGTTTTGTCTACTATAAAGGGCTGGGGGCACGTTTAGAACGCGCCGTTTACAATTTCATGTTGGATGAGCATGTTTATGAACAAGGTTATACTGAAATGATCACACCTTACCTAGTTAACAGCGAAGCAATGTTTGGCACAGGGCAATTCCCTAAATTTAAAGAAGACGTCTTCCAAATTGAAGACCGGGATCTAACGTTGATTCCAACTGCTGAAGTCCCTTTGACGAACTATTACAGCCATGAAATTTTAGATGGCCAAGAATTGCCAATTTACTTTACAGCGTTGTCTCCTTCTTTCCGCTCTGAAGCAGGAAGCGCTGGTAGAGATACGCGAGGATTAATCCGTCTGCATCAATTCCATAAAGTAGAAATGGTGAAATTTAGTGATAAAGAAACCTCTTATGATGAACTAGAGAAAATGACAAACGATGCAGAAGTACTATTGCAGAAACTGAATTTACCTTATCGCGTTGTGGCACTTTCTACTGGGGATATGGGCTTTTCAGCTGCTAAAACTTATGATTTAGAAGTTTGGGTCCCTGCTCAAAATACGTATCGGGAAATCAGTTCTTGCTCTAACTGTGAAGACTTCCAGGCAAGACGGGCAATGATCCGTTACCGCGATGAAGATGGGAAAGTTCAGTATGCTCATACCTTGAACGGCTCTGGTTTAGCGGTTGGACGGACAGTTACCGCCATCTTGGAAAATTATCAAAATGAAGATGGGACTGTTACAATTCCAGAAGTTTTGGTACCATATATGGGGAACTTAAAAACGATCGAAAAAGAAAAGTAACGGGAAAAATTCAAGACGGGAGCGGCTGCTGTCTTTGAATTCATCCATAAAAAAAAGAGGAAAGAATTGCGGGATTCTTTCCTCTTTTTGTCGTTTCTTTTATTGTTCTACGGAATAGTTTGGTGCTTCTTTGGTAATCTGAACATCATGTGGATGTGATTCTTTTAGTCCATTGCCGCTCATTTGAACAAATTGTGCATTGTCTCTTAAATCCTTCAAGTTTGGTGCACCAACATAACCCATCCCAGATTTCAAACCGCCAATCATTTGGAAGACGATATCCGCTACACTTCCTTTATAGGCTACACGACCTTCAATTCCTTCTGGTACTAATTTATTTGCTTCATTTACACCACTTTGGAAGTAACGGTCACTCGAGCCTTTTTCCATCGCACCAAGAGAGCCCATTCCGCGATACGTTTTGAAACGACGCCCTTGATAAATTTCAAATTCTCCTGGAGATTCATCCGTCCCGGCTAACATTGATCCTAGCATTACGGCATGACCACCTGCGGCTAACGCTTTAACAATGTCTCCTGAATACTTGATTCCGCCGTCAGCGATGATTGATTTACCATATTGACGTGCCACAGAAGCTGCATCGTAAATAGCGGTTAATTGAGGTACACCCACGCCAGCAACCACACGAGTTGTACAAATGGAACCCGGACCAATCCCCACTTTTACTACATCGACGCCAGCATCGTACAATGCTTTCGCACCTTCAGCCGTAGCAATATTTCCAGCGATTAACGTTGCTTCAGGGAATGTTGACCGAATTTCTTCAATTTTCCGAAGTACTCCAGCACTATGTCCATGGGCAGTGTCAATAACAATTGCGTCTACTCCAGCTTCCAATAACGCTCCAGCCCGTTCAAACGTATCGCTAGTCACTCCAACTGCGGCTGCTACTAATAAACGTCCGTGTTCATCTTTGGCAGCATTTGGAAACTCAATTACTTTTTCAATATCTTTAATCGTAATTAGTCCGCTTAAACGGCCTTCTTCATCAACGATTGGCAATTTTTCGATTTTATGTTTTTGTAAAATTTTCTCCGCATCTTTTAAAGAAGTTCCGATTGGTGCCGTGACCAAGTTGTCTTTGGTCATCACTTCGGCAATCGGCATTTGAAAATCAGTCACAAATCGCATGTCACGGTTCGTAATGATTCCTACCAGTTTACGATTCTCTAAAGTCTCAACCACAGGCACTCCACTGATACGGTAGCGACTCATTAAGTCTTCCGCATCGTGCACTTTATGATCGGGTGTTAAGAAAAATGGGTCGATGATGACGCCGCTTTCTGAGCGTTTCACTTTACGAACTTCATCTGCTTGGGCAGCAATACTCATGTTTTTGTGCACAACACCTAATCCACCTTGACGTGCCATTGCAATTGCCATTTTACTATCAGTAACAGTATCCATACTTGCACTCATCAACGGAATATTCAATTTAATATTTTTTGCCAATTGCACACTCATGTCCACTTCGTTTGGTAACACATGGCTTTCTGCCGGAATTAGTAAGACATCATCGAAGGTTAGACCTTTTTTTACAAATTTCGTTTCCCAATTAGACATTGTTCGTAACCACTCCTCTAAATTATTTTTACTGATTAAACTAACAGATGGTTTTAAGTAAGTCAATAACCATGAAACAAATACTCATCTAACCTTCACTTTTCTATCCACTCCATCAATTGCTCTGCTGACAACTCTACTTCTTGCATGGCTACCTTGTACCAATTCGCTCCACTGGTCGTATCCCTGATTAAATAAAGCTCACCTTGGTTGGTAAAATCAGCTAAATGCAAAACAACAAATTGTTCCCCCACTTGGTGTATCCCTTTGACCACCTGTTTCATCATTCGTTTCGTTTCATGAATCCCTTTTTGTTGTTCTTTGGCTTTCTCGACGGCTGTCGTCAATGTATATCCTTCGTCTAAATAATTCTTGATCATTTCTACCTTAACTACCATCGGCAGTCGATATTTACGATTGCCCTTACTTTCTGAAACAATTGAAGAAATGTACCCTTTTTCTTCCCAATACCTCAATTGTCTTGGAGAAACATCCGTCATCTTACTTAGCTCACTAATACCAACGACTAATTCATCACTTTCTAGTAATTGTTTTACTTTCGCTTTATTCACAGGAACACCTCATTTCTACTTCAAATTATACGTTGGCTAACGCCCGTGTCAAGTAAGTTGACAAAAATCACAAACAGCAGTAAAGTGATTTTCGAACATTTTTCTGAAATTTTCATAAAAAGAGAGGACGTGAGATCGTGAACCAATCGATCGATATTTATGGGAAACCGTACAATCGCTCCTTGTTGGTAGTCGTACTGCTAATTGGAACCTTCTGTACTGTGTTGAACCAAACCTTACTAACCACTGCTTTTCCTACACTAATGAAAGCTTTCGATATTTCTGCTTCGAGTGTGCAATGGTTAACGACGGGCTTTTTGCTAGTAAATGGTATCATGATTCCAATCAGTGCTTGGTTGATTAATAAATTTAGCTCCAAAAAATTATACATGACCGCGATGATCATTTTTCTGATCGGAACGATTACTTGTTTTTCTGCACCAAGCTTTTCTGCTCTATTAATTGGTCGGTTAATCCAGGCTGCTGGTGTTGGTATTTCCATGCCACTTTTGCAAAATATTATGCTCTCAATTTTCCCACCAGAAAAACGGGGTTCTGCGATGGGTATGGCCGGTATCGTTATTGGTCTAGCTCCTGCATTAGGCCCTACCCTTTCTGGTTGGATTATTGATCACTACACTTGGCGCGATCTATTTGGCATGGTTATCCCAATTGTCATTTTAGTATTGATCTTAGCCAGCTTTTTGATGAAGAGTGTGATTCGCTTGTCTAACCCTAGTATTGATATCCTTTCAGCAGTCATGTCTACCATCGGTTTTGGTAGTTTGCTTTATGGATTTTCAACAGTTGGCGACAACGGTTGGGGCAGTCCTGAAGTCCTTGGCTTCTTGGCAATTGGCATTTTAGTTATTGCGGCTTTTGCTTGGCGACAACTACACTTGGAGCATCCTTTTTTAGAATTGCGCGTGTTTAAATCAAGTACCTTTACGATCGCTGCGATTTTAGTTGGCGTTGTTAACATGGCGATGGTTGGGGCAGAAATGGTTCTTCCATTATACATTCAGAATATTCGGGGAGAATCGGCTTTTCATTCTGGCTTGATGTTGCTTCCTGGCGCTATTGTGATGGGTGCTATGATGCCAATTACCGGATCTATTTTTGATAAATACGGGGCAAAACGTTTGGCTATTGGCGGCATGCTGATTCTAACAGCCGCAACCTTGCCGTTTGCTTTCTTAACTAAGGAAACACCTATTGCGATGATTGTCATCTTGTACGCATTACGGATGTTTGGCATCTCGATGGTAATGATGCCAGTTACAACTTCTGGTATGAATGCTCTGCCAATGGACTTAATTAGTCACGGAACAGCAGTTAATAATACGTTCCGCCAAGTAGCTAGCTCAATTGGTACAGCAATTTTAATTAGTATCTTGAGTAATGTAACAAAGGGCAATTTGCCTAAAGCAAACTTGTTGAAGACATTGCCATTGACTTATAAAACACAAGCATTAAATGCTACATTGTCAGGTTACCATGCTGCTTTTTACACCGCCGTTGCCTTTGGTATCGTTGGTTTTGTCATTACCTTCTTCTTAAAACAGAAAAAAACAGAAGTTGGGGGGCAAGAGTCATGATCTTCATCATCACTATTTTAAGTGTCTTGGCATTTACGGTAACAAATATTTTTGCTAAGAAACGTTGGCAAACCGGACTTTCGATTTTGTTTGCGGCCATCTTTTTAGTTAGCTTAGGGTTCATCACTGCGAATGATCACTACCACTATGGCATGAAGAAAGTCACGGTAACCACGGTTAAACCCCTAGTCTCCAGCGCAGACGGTCAACAAGGCAATCTGTTATTGTATCAACCTTTGGGAAATGGTACCGAAAAGGTTTATCTATACAAGACAAAGCAAGAGCAGAAGAAACCCACCGCTACTGGTACAGATTTGGTTGCCAATCATTTGAAGACTGGTCAAGAAAAGGCGCAATTGATTGAGAAAAAAACTTACTGGACCTACAAAAATGATACAGCAAAACGCTGGTTTAATTTGACCAGTAAAGACCATGAATTAATCAAAGAAGACAATACCTTTGAAGTCAGCGATGACTGGTTCGTATTAACTACTGAGCAAGCGAAAAAGCTAGCGAAACTAGCTGCTGAAAATCAAGCAGCCCTGGCTGAGCAAGCCAAAGCATTCGTTCAAGAAAAGGTAGCACAAGCGATGATGCAAAATCCTTCGTTGGATCAAGCAGCCCAGCAGCAAATTGCTCAACAAGCTACTAATGACTTTCAAAAATATGCGATGGCAAATATCGTCGCTGAAGTGACTAAGTAGGAAGAAGTTATATTTTCTCTACTTTAACACTCTAGCGAATGCACTGTTGAGTCCTTACTCCAACAAAAAAATGAGCTCTCCGAAAACGGAAAGCTCATTTTTTATTATTGTGGTCTTGGACCTGACAAACTGCTGACAATCCCAAAACGTTTTTTCAAATAGTAACGAGCGGCTAATGCGAGCGCTCCTAGTGCTACTAATATAAATGGATCGATAATTGGGTTCAATGCTGGCGGTAAGAAAATCGCACCATTGAAAATCAAAAACCATACCAGAGTCATCGAACCTAAAATCAAAATAGTCTTCCAAGTTTTTGGTTTCTTAGATTTGTCTGCTCCAGGTTGTTCGTATTGGTAGACGAACACATACATGAAATAGAACAACAAACCTCCGGTCGCTGATGCGACGATTATAGCGGTTAATCCATAAGTAGCAGTTTGTTGTGTTCCACGTGAAACGAATAAAGCCATAGCGCCCGAAATAAGGGACAGCAACCCAAACAGGAACATAAAGTTATCCAGCCACATCAATACAGGCTTAGTAGCTAGTTCATTTTTTACTGGTTTGTTGACAATTGCGTCCAAATGCTCGGAAACTGTACCGAATAACTGACGAGCTGTTTTCCCAGTTTTTTGTTCTGCGACCAAGGTTGGCAACATATCGTGTAATGCTTCTTCTTGTTGCTCCTCTGAAAAATTAGCCGCAGCGAATGATTTTTTCAAATCGAAGATATATTGCTGATTACGTTTTGTTAGCTGTGTCTCTAGCTGACGATTATCGGCCGCTAGCTCCTGCAACTTTTCTGGTTCCATCTTTTTTCCCCTTTCAGCTTAGACGTTGAAACGGAACAACATTACGTCGCCATCTTGAACAACGTAGTCTTTTCCTTCCAAACGAACACGCCCTGCTTCTTTAGCAGCATGCATACTGCCATATTTGTCTAAATCTTCAAAAGATACGGTTTCCGCTCGGATAAATCCGCGCTCGAAGTCCGTATGAATAATCCCTGCTGCTTGTGGTGCTTTCATTCCTTTACGGAAAGTCCACGCACGAACTTCTTGTTCACCTGCTGTAAAGTAAGTGGCTAAACCTAATAAATCATACGCAGTCCGTATTAACTGGTCTAATCCAGACTCTTCTACGCCCATTGCTTCTAAAAATTCGACTTTGTCTTCATCATCTAATTCAGCGATCTGCTCTTCTGCTTCCGCACTGATGACGATAACTTCAGAATTTTCAGTTGCAGCAAAGTTGCGTACTACTTGAACGTAGTGATTGCCATCAGGGTCAGCTACGGTTTCTTCGTCGACATTGGCTACATATAAAACAGGTTTGCTGGTTAATAAGAACAAGCTTTTGACAATTTTTTGTTCATCTTCTGAAAACTCGATTGTACGAGCGGACATACCTTCTTCTAAAACCGGTTTGATCTTCTCTAATACTGCTAATTCTGCTACAGCATTCTTTTCTTTGGTTTTAGCAACCTTAGCTACTCGTGCATAACGCTTATTCACTGAATCTAAATCGGCTAACACCAACTCTAAGTTGATCGTTTCGATGTCTTCCAGTGGATCTACGCGCCCTTCAACGTGCGTAATATTCTCATTGTCGAAGCAACGAACTACATGACAAATTGCATCGACTTGGCGAATATGGCTCAAGAATTGATTGCCTAGTCCTTCACCTTTGCTGGCACCTTTGACAATTCCAGCAATATCGGTAAATTCAAACGTTGTAGGGACAGTTTTCTTCGGTTTCACTAATTCTGTTAGACGCTCTAAGCGCCAGTCAGGTACTTCAACCATTCCGACGTTTGGATCAATGGTCGCAAATGGATAATTGGCCGCTTCGGCTCCTGCTTTAGTAATTGCATTGAATAAAGTTGATTTACCAACATTTGGTAAGCCCACGATTCCGGCTGTTAAGGCCATGACTTTTTCATCTCTTTCTTTTTTAGATTACGATTGCTTAGTTTTCTTTTTTCTCAAGTACTTTTTTCATCTTTTTCTCAAAATCGCGACGTGTCATCATTACGACATGTCCACAATTTACGCATTTGATTTTGATGTCTGCTCCCATTCGCACGATTTCCCAGCGATTAGTTTGGCACGCATGGGGCTTTTTCATTTCAACAATATCGCCCAAATCATACATAGTTATTCCTCCTACGCTTCATCAAAATGAATACTTAAAATATCTAAAATCCGGGTTAAATCATCTGGTGACAAATATTCAATGGCAATTTTTCCTTTGCCATCTTTCTCCACAATTTCTACGCTTGTCCCGAATTTATCCATTAAGCGGTCTTCGCTTTCTCTTAGATAATACGGTTTTTCTTTAGCGAGACGTGGACCTTTTTTCTTCTCTTTGGTTTTTCCTTCATTATATTCCGCCACGATTTGTTCCAATTGGCGAACGGTTAGCCCTTCTTTTACGACCCGATTGGCAAGCTTCAAGATTTGATCTTTTTTCTTCAAGCCTAAAAGTGTCCGTGCTTGCCCCATCGAAAGACGTTCATCTTGGACCATTTCTTTTACTAATTTAGGTAAAGACAACAAACGCAAATAGTTAGCAATATATGGACGACTCTTACCTAAACGAGCAGCTACATCTGCTTGGGTTAAATTCAAATTTTTCATCAGCATATCATAGGCTTCTGCTTCTTCCAACGGATTTAAATCTTCCCGTTGCAAATTTTCCAACACAGCAATTTGCATCATTGCTTCTTCGTCGAATTCACGGACAATTGCTGGAATCGTTTCTTTTCCGGCTAATTTTGAAGCCCGGAAACGGCGTTCGCCGGCGATTAACTCATAACCCTTTACTGCTGATTTTCGAACGATAATTGGTTGAAATACCCCAGATTGTGCAATCGAATTTGCCAGCTCTTGTAAGGAAGTCTCATCAAATGACTTTCGGGGCTGATAAGGATTCGGACGTAATTCACTTAAGGGGATTTCAATAATCTGATCATTTTTCATATCGACCTCTTCAATCTCGGACAAATCTTGAAACAACGCATCAATTCCGCGACCTAAACCTTTGTTATTTTTGCTCACGATCTAACACTTCCTTTGCTAGCGCCTGATACACTTCCGCACCTTTTGAACGGGGGTCATAATCAATAATTGGTTTGCCGTGACTTGGTGCCTCGGACAAACGTACGTTACGAGGAATAATGGTATCGTAAACTTTTTCTTGGAAATAGCGACGGACTTCTTCTACTACTTCCGCTCCTAAATTTGTTCTAGCATCATACATGGTTAATAGGACGCCTTCAATTTCTAATTCAGGATTAAAGTGCTTTTGAACAAGGCGGACGGTATTCAACAATTGACTCAACCCTTCTAATGCATAATACTCACATTGAACAGGGATTAAAATGGCATCGCTCGCAGTAAACGCATTGATGGTCAAATGTCCCAAAGAAGGTGGACAGTCAATTAAGATAAAGTCATACTCATCCCTTACGTCACTAAGTGCTCCTTTTAGCCTAGATTCTCTGGCCATCATCGAAGTCAATTCAATTTCTGCACCGGCTAGTTGCAAGGTTGCAGGAACGATTGATAAGTTTTCCCGTTCCGTTTGAATAATTGTTTCTTTAATTGGAACTTCATTTACCAATACGTCATAAATATCTTCTTTTACGTCTGGTTTTCTAATTCCTAGACCACTCGTTGCGTTCCCTTGTGCGTCACTATCAATTAATAGGACTTTTTTTCCAGTAAATGCCAAGCAAGCGCCCAGATTGACGGTCGTGGTTGTTTTACCCACACCGCCTTTTTGGTTTGCGACAGAAATAATCCGTGCCATATACTTTCCTCCTATTTAAGTGGTTGCTTATTAGGCAGCCCCGGTTTTCGCGGATATTTTTTAGGTGTTTCTTTTTTCTTTTGGATCGTTAACACGTAGCGGCTACCGCCGTCATTTGGTAGCGAAACGTCTTGCTCTTTGACTAATTTCCCACCTAAAACAGCAATCGCTTTACGTGCCTCTTCCAACTCTTCCTCACTCTTAGCAGCTTTTAGTGCAAAAAAATAGCCTTGTTTTTTTACTAGCGGCAAACAAAGTTCTGCTAACACATTTAGCCGTGCTACCGCTCGAGCCGTAACAGAGTCAAAAGATTCCCGCAGCTCTTTTCGCTGAGCGAAGGTTTCTGCACGATCATGATACAGAAAAACATTATCTAAACCTAGCTCTTCTACTAGCGTAGTGAGAAAGGTAATTCGTTTGTTTAAGGAATCCACAATCGTCACTTGCAGTTGCGGACAAACAATTTTCAAAGGAATACTCGGAAAACCGGCACCGGCACCAACATCACATAGCGATCCATCTGTTTGAAAATCTTCAGAAAAAAGTAACGTCAATGAATCATAAAAGTGTTTCAAATACACTTCTTCTAATTCGGTAATTGCCGTTAAATTCATCTTTTGATTCCATTCAACAAGGAGTCTATAATAAGCGGAAAATTGATCCATCTGCTCACTGGTTAAATCCAGTCCATGTTTGGCTAATTCCGCCTGAAATTCTTCTGGTTTCATAGAAAATCCTCTCTTATTGTGAAACAGATAAAATGTTTCACAGACTAACCTCTACTTTAACGCAAATTCCCTTTTGATGCAATGCCTTAGCTAAGTTTCACAACTTGAATAAAGAAAGTTTTAACACCCTCAATCGAATACTATTTTTATATAAAAATCCTTTATCCAATTTATCAAAATAAAACATTGGTACTTATGCAGTTGCTCACGTAGAATGACTATGTAACTAAATAAAAGAAGTGAGGGTACATTTTATGACTGAACGATTAACTGGACACACACTGCTTATTGGTTTAATGGCTTATCCAATCCGCCACAGTATGTCACCTACCATGCACAATGAAGCTTTTGCTAAACTTGGACTCGATTATGCTTACTTAGCTTTTGAAGTAGGTAACGACGAATTGAAAGATGCTGTTCAAGCAATTCGCGCGCTCGGTTTACGAGGATCAAATGTTTCAATGCCTAACAAACAAGAAATTATTCAGTATTTAGATGAAGTCTCTCCAGAAGCCCAATTGATTGGTGCGGTTAATACTGTAACTAACAAAGATGCTAAAGGCCACCTAGTTGGATATAACACTGACGGCATTGGTGCAATGGAAGCTTTAAGAGACGAAGGCGTAGAAGTAAAAGATGCAATTATTACCTTAACCGGTGCTGGTGGAGCAGGTACTGCCGTAGCAGTTCAAGCAGCCTTTGATGGCGCAAAAGAAGTTCGCATTTTCAACGTAAACGATGGTGTATTTGAAAACGCCAAAGAAACCGCAAAGAAAATCAATGAACATACTGATTGTATCGCCACCGCAACTGACTTAGCCGATCAAGCAGCCTTCAAAAAATCTGTTGCCGAAAGTTCTATTTATATTGATGCTACCGGAGCTGGTATGAAACCTTTAGAAGACGTTAGCTTAATTGAAGATCCTGAAATGATTCGTCCAGACTTGGTTGTCTTTGATGTGGTTTATTCACCTAGAGAAACCAAACTATTGAAGTTCGCTAAAGAACACGGTGCGAAAAAAGCGATCAACGGTTTAGGTATGATGCTTTACCAAGGAGCTGCAGCCTTCAAATTATTTACCGATGAAGACATGCCCGTAGCTTATATCAAAGATTTACTTTTTAACGAAGAATAAACTTAAGAACGTTTTGCAAACTCATTCAGCTAAGTACAATGTGAGCTTTAGCATTGTGAAAAACTTAATCTGTGAACATATTTGGAACAGGCGCACGGGATAAAGATCCTGTGTGTCTTTTTAGTTTAAAATGACCATTGATAATCCGGTTCCTGATCTTCTCCCTCCTACTTTTTATTAGAAATATAGTTAAAATTAATTTATTTCTAGCTGTCAAACTATGCATAAAAATGCATATTAATCCGCCGCCTCATCTCCTGTTATACAACACCGCGTGTGTTTTCCTGGAGTTTATCCTTGATCAACTACTCGGAATGAGCTCTATTATTGTACTTTTTAAGCGCCCCTTTCTCGGATAATCCATACCAAACCTTGCCCACTTTTCCATAGATTGTGAAATAGTGTTAGGTATTTTTCAAGATTATTTACACTAAAAAAAGCTGCTTAGCACAATATTCTCCTATGCAATCTGCCAACTAATAAAAAACAAAAGACACAGATAATTAGCGCATTAAAATAACTGACAAAGCAAATATTAAAACTCTGATCATTTTATGATTAGAGTCTCTTCTTAGCTAATATCTATAAAATGCATGCTTGGATTCTCAGTAATTCAATTTTTTGATGAACTTTTTTGTCTTGCGTAACTAATAATCAGATAACAGCTCCTATTAATATTGTTATGATCAACGCCAACGCTATGGAGCATTTTCAATTTAGATTGTGTTTCTTCGAAAGAGGATTAAACATTAAAAGCATCTTTCCATCGTTATTATTCGTTATCCTAATTATTAAACAATCATCCTTTAATTGATTAAATGCCTATCATGTATATCGCAAATTATACTCATCCATCTGAACAAACAGAAAACACAGTTATTTAAAATCAATTAAATTCTATTTAAACACCACAGTTCTCGCGAAGTTACTCTTTTTTTTAGATCATTATTCGAATCTAATAACGAAATCCATGAGCACTTTCGTCAAATAAATCACCGCAGTCATACATTTATGAATCAAGCACTTCTTGTTTAAGTTTTGCCTTCCTCTGTCAATCTATCCTCCTTTATAAAATGTTTCATGTGAAACATTCTGACTGTTTTTTGCGGATTAAAATAACCTGAAATCAAAAAATAAAAAAAACGAAAACCGACTAAAACAATAGTCGATTTGCGTTTAATCAATCACGTTTTTCAATTTGAACTCTGTTGTTTTTTCTGAACTTGAACTTTCTTTTTGATCTGATAATTCAAATAGAATGTGGTCACCGTTCTTTGGATCTTCTACTATAACTAGTTTGCCTAATGACTCTCTTTGGTCCTTAACAATTTGTGCTTCTTTAATCAGTTCTTTGGGGTCCTTTTTTGAAGCTAAGGCATTCCCCAAATTAAAAAATACCGTTTCTTCCATAGATTTGTCCTCCTATTTAAAAAGCAGTTAATCATCTCGTAAAAAATACAGCTGAAGCCTTGTCTCGCAAACAAGTTTACCCTGCATAAACAGTTAAATGAGCAGGTAGGACGCGAATTTCTACTGGTAATTCTGCACCTGGATCACCATCAACATTAGTCGCTAACTCCACTTGATTCAATACTTCTATTTTAAGTGTTTTTACTGTTAGATAGGCAACGTTTTTAGTCGGTTCTTTAATCCCTTTCAAAAGATCTGGTACGGTCTTTACGGTATCAAGAAAATTTTGATCCTTCAAGAACAAAAAATGCAATTTCCCATCATCGATTTTGGCATTTGGCAGCAAAGAGTCAAATCCGCCAATTGAATTAGTCAAACCAATTAACAAGGTGCTGCTTTTTATTGTCTGTTCTTCTCCATCGATGGTGAGATTAAATTGATAGGATTTATTCGCCGACAGCTGCTTAGCGCCTGAAATAAAATAAGCTAGTTTACCGAATTTTGTCTTTTCTTCTGTATCAACTTGATTAATCCCTTCAGGAATAGCACCAATCGCCACAACATTTGAGAAATACCGATCATTGATTTTTCCAATATCCATAGGTCTCTGCTTTGTACTATCTAGAGAGTTAATTGCTTCTTTCGGATCCAGCGAGATGTTCAGTGCTCGTGCCAAATCGTTCACCGTTCCTAATGGAAAAAAGCCGAAATTAGGGCGTTTTTGCTCTCCGGCTAGACCATTGATTACTTCGTTCACCGTTCCATCACCACCCATAGTAAACACGCTATGGTAATTTTCTTGAGCTGCACTTTTAGCAAACTCCTCTGCGTCGCCAGCCTTCGCCGTTCGTTTGACTTCCACGTTATCAAACAGACTCTCAAGCTTTTCTTTTGCTAAATGTTCGTATTCTTTCGCTTTTTCGCCACCTGAGCTAGGATTTATAATTAATAAAACATTTTTCATAGGGCACCTCCCATAATCGACTAAACCACTACAGTGATTGTTTAATCGTTACCACTATCATAATAGATTTTCTTGAAAGTTATAAGCTAATAGACTTATCGATAGCAACTGCTTTATTTCATTATCATCAATCATTTAAGCTGATATTAAATTCTGACCGCTTTCTTGGAGGTTATGCCAGATTTTTCTTGAAGAAAAAGTAATCACAGTCCATTACTGGAACATCGTTAATTTTTCCGAACTCTTGATAGCCGCTCTTCTCATAGAATAATGGTGCCTCAAATGAAAATGTTTCTAAATGAATAACCTTGCATTTTTCTCTTTGCGCAATGCTCTCCATTTTAGTTAACAACTTTCTACCTTGTCCTTGACCTCGCAACGATTCATCCACCCAGAAAAAATCTATATGCATGATATTCCAGTAGCAGTGGGCAACAATGCCTCCAACTATGTTATTTTTATCATCATACAGGTAACAGCCATACGAAGCTTCTGGCAAGGTATCAATTGAAGTGGGCAAGCTCCTGTTTCCAAATTCCACTATTTTGTCCTTCACTAGTTCTTGCATCTCAAGGGTATTATTTTCTATAATGTGCACTTTTTGTTCTCCTAAATCTCTCTAACGATTTTTTCTGTTCGCACGCTTCCAAAATTCCTGCTTCATTTTGTCCACGCCAGTTCTATAAATGGTTTTTTTGTAATGTTCTCATCGATTATAACAGACTAGTTATATTCTTTACGATGTTTTGTTGTAATAAAGAGGGGGATTTAATTGCATTGTCGCTTTAAAAGGCGTGAAAGTATTCTTCTTGAGCATTGGAAAAATGCTTTCAGAAAAGACTACGGTTTTATCACAAATCAATAAAAATAGCGACCGACATCTTCCCTAAGTAAGATGTAACAGTCGCTATTTCGGTGTATATATTTCTAACCCATTTGTTATTCAAACGTTTCACATGAAACAAAAACAAGGTTCCTAAGCTTCTACCTTCGCTATTTTTCCTTGTTCAATATATTCGAGAAGTTGGATAACTAGCGTTCAAAAGTATTGATTTATAAGTAATCATTTGACCTTCCTTATAGAAATTACTACCGCACATTTTCGTATATTTTGAATATCCCGTATTCAAAACCGTATTCAATTTATATTAGCTGGGGGCATTATTGAAATAGTTTTCATTCTGCTGCTCCACTTAAATTACCCAACATTAGGCTTTTTAGCATCCGCCCTTTTAGTATAATTTTCAAATCATTTTTTTGATTTTTCACCTAAATGTGCGAACGTGCCCACATTTGGTAATTCCTTTGCTACTTTCATAAATCTTGCTGCCTCGTATCTATCATTCCAACTGTTTAATTGGCATACAAAAATTTTAAGAATCTTCACAAGTAATCTTCTCTATTTCTTCTTCAAATTTATTCATGATTGACAAGCTGGAAAAATGACAATACACCAAGAATATAAAACAGCTAACAACTAACAATATGGTAAAATGATCTTTAGCACCAAAAATATACACTTCATAGTTAACTCCATTTCCATTATCATCTTTATTATCATTAAGCAATTTCCAAAGATTAGATTCCTTAAAACTTTCATATCCCACTCCAACACTTACCACAGCTCCAATTACTAGCGCATATGAAATATCAAAAAGTCGATCGATAGTTTTACCAATTGAAATTTTCTTTTTTTCTAAATAACTTTTTTTAGCATCAAAATTATCTTTTGCATCAGCGATTTCTTTGGCTCTTGAAAGGTAATAGTTTAATACTAGTTTCGGAATAATAAAATACATAATAAAAAGAAATAGACCAACCAAACATAATACCCACATTTTTTTACCAACTATTAAGCATAATAAAAAGCATAGGAATAGTGGGATAGAAACCCTCCAACATTTTACTTCTGTGCTTTCTTTCATAAATACGATGTCTTTTACTTTCTTTATCATTATCTTTATTCCTCCTCATCACCAAAAACTCTTGTTTTTCAGTATACCAAAAAACACGCCCATAAAGGACGTGTAATAGAAGATCTGGATAATTTTCGGATTAAAACTAACTTCAGCATTCCGTTTAGCAAAAAAAGCGTAACCCCTACACCAGTACCAGATTTTGAACGTTCATTATCTATTATTTTTCCTAGTCCGGTATGTTTGCAACCATACCTACAGTTTTCAGTCCAATAATAGATTTCGATAAATTTATCTGTAAACTTTGGGTAGCTACTCCCAACATTTACTACCTTGATTATACTAAAAAACGCTATCGTTTACAACCGTAATCGCTAGTTAGATTGTTTAACTAACAGTACCATAAACTCCTTATAAGCCGTGTCTGGATTGACTTTTACAATGTTGTAATGATTCCCTCGCCAGCCTATTCTCATCTTGTTAGTGACCGTTTCTTTTTGGTCTTGTCTAATTACGATTTCTAATGTGTCTTCATAATTCGTACCGGTCATTTCTTTCACATCTTTAATATTTTGAGTTCGTATTTTCGCCCAGCAACTAAAAATGATCTTCTCAACATCTTCACCTGGCATTGGACCTGGCTTGGGCTTTACTGTTATTACGTCTATACGTTCGTTGAATTCGTTAACGCTCTTAATGAGTGGCATAGTAAGCACCCCTCATTTGTTGTATTAACGCTTGCACCGTTACAGGCATACGATCACTATTAGCTGTATCACGTTTTTCGTACCAATGTTGTGTAAGCAACGAAACAGCCCAATTAAACTGTTGATATTTTTCAATATTTTCTCTTTCAGCTTTTGCATCAATTGCACTGATAATATAATCTGCTGCCGTTTCAATCAGCAAATCGATAAGAGTATCATCAAGATTATGATCGATTCGTAGACTGTTTTTCACATCGGATACCTCTATCATTTTATTCACCTCTTTAAAAGAAAGGATTCTCTATCATCAGAGAACCCTAAATTATGATTTACGGTGCTGGTGTAAACTCAATGTATACGGCAGCATTTTCGTCAATTTTCTTGTAATCGTTACGAACGATAACCGCTAGACCTTGTGAGTAGTAATCAAATTTTTCCCATTGAGTTGTGACTTGGTTTCTACGAGCTACAAATACTGATTGCGCAATGTCACCCATAATCATAGGGAACGTACCGGCTTTAGGATTGGCAAACAATAAATCAGCAATCAAAACAACAGGCATTCCAAACAATGATTTTCCGCTTGGAGCTGTTACATCTGGTTGCAAAATATAGCGTCCATCAGAATCTTTTAGCGTATCTAGGTGGTTATATCCGCTTTGATTTAGAATCACCATTTTATTTAAAGCTGGATCAAGCGCTACATTGTGCAATTGCTTTAAATCATCCAATGTGGCTGCTGTTTTCTTAGTGAAAGTTTTTAATAGGTCAACAATATGTTTGTTATCCGTATTCTCAACCAATTTTGCTAACTGATCTTTCACCTCTTGAACGATATTCACTGCTGAATCTTCTACCACTTCGTTAGACAAAGCGATTTTACCAGCACGTGTTTCTACTTTATATTCCACTTGCGTAAACATATCCGCATCAATATCACCAATTTCTGCTAGTTCAGCCTTTGTTGCTAACACTGCTTGTTGATTGGTAGCAACTGGATATTTTCCTTGTCCATTGGATACTGTTTTTACAGTCGCATATTGCGCCAAATTATAATTTGAACGTTTTAAATCAAATACTTCGCCAATCACTTCTTCCGGTACAACTGCGGCTGCGTTTACAGTAGTCACTCCGTCACGTACTTCACCTTGTGAACGGATATAATTTTCGTATCCTCTAATTTCTGTGTTTTCGTTATCGATTAAAGTTTTTACCATGTTTTCTTTCTCCTTTTGTGTCTTAGAAGTGGATTCTAAGGCTTTTTTATTTGCTTTAGTTGCGTGGTTATTCATAAACGCTTCATAAGAACGCTTATTCACTTGAACATTTGATGAATCATAAGCTGGTACTGTAACAACACTAATTTCATTTAGTGCTTTTACTTTCTCAATGGATCGAATAATTTCACCATCTTCTTTCTTGTTGAAGGAATCGATTCCCAATACAAAACCAAAACTCATCGAATCCAATAACTTTTTTGATACATTTTCATACACATCGTTAGCATAGCTCGTATCATTTAATTCTGCTTCAAAGTGAAGCCCCACCTCATCTACATTCAGTTTCAACGTACCGGCTTTGGTACTAGCTAACGGTTTGCTGTAATCATGGTTGTGTAGTAAGAACACATCCGATAAATCTACCTCTTTCAGAGCTTCTGGCGTGATAACTTCTACAAAACCACCCAAGTCTTTTGAAGGTTGTCCAAATTTCAGTGCGTACCCTGAGATAGTTTTCCCTTCTTGTTCCTCATTGACATCTTTTGGTTTCTTGGTTTTTAGATCGGCATCTTCCGTTAACCTTTTTTCTTTTTCTTCGTCATTATTCAATTGGCGTGACTCCTTCCTGTTCCTTTAATTGATATTTTTCTAATGTATCCAAATAAGTAAAGTTCAAACTTGCTAGTAACCGATCACCACCATCGATCGGTGAATATCCTAGTTTTGCTCGCCCTTCATTGATAGTAAGTAAAGAACCTTGTACTTGCTTTAATGTTGTTTCCGCCATAGTCAACGGGTCTGTTTCCATAAACCGTTCTGTATTGAAGCGGACGCTTAGTTTTTCGCCATCAAGCAATTTATTTTTTATTTCTGCTACAAAGCAAGCGAAGTAATGGCTTAACGTATTTTGTAAATAAATCAAGTTGGATTGCGCAACACTCGAATGGGCGCTTTCGACTTCTAACCGATCCGATGGAATACCAAAGCACTTACTAATCTGTTTTGTATTCCAATCATTGGAATTAATTAGTTTCAATACGCTTGTATCTACTTCTAATTTTTTGTAGTCCATTGTGTCGTCTAGTACAATGGTTCGAACTGCATTATCGCCACTGTCCGATCCATTGGCTTCCTCAAACTTTTCTCGAATTGCTTTTTTTGCTTTAGAGTCTAAGTCTGATTTTTTAACTGTCAAAATCCCACTGCTATTGATTCCACGCTTGAAATAATTGAAAATCGTTTTATTACCAGCATCTTGTATTTTTAATTCATCTTTTAATGCGTATAGCGGCGGTATCCCCACTAAGCCATCTTGTGTGAAATATTTGAAGTGCAAAACATCTGTAGCTTTTAACTTTCTCTTAGGTTTATTTTGTTTACCTATTTCATAACTTAATAGCCCGTTATCAAGCTGCTTCATATTCATTTCACTATTAGCGATAATTTCTAATTGACTAGGCTTTCCATCATCAGAACGGATGATTTCCGCAAAACTATTGCCATTCAAAAGCATGTTGACTGCCAAGCAAAACTTAAAATGCCATCCATCCATAAGTTCGTTAGGCTTTCCATTAAACAAAGTAGTAATTTCATTCTCTTTAGTTGGCAATCCATCTTTTACAAGCTGTAAAGGACTGGAAGCAATATCAGAGGCTAGAATTTTTATTGCGGTAAATACATCGCTATTTCGCAACGCTTTGATACTGACAAAATTGTTTCCTTCATCAGTAACAATTTCTACTACATGATCTAAGAACGGATCTCCTGTGGTATTTGAAATTTTTTTCCCTTTGAAAAATGCCATCTTTACCCTCCTTCCTGTTGTTTATTTAGTAAAATAGCAATTCCTATAAGCACCACGCCCAGCGCTAACAATCCCCAGTAGAAGTTTGTTAGAAAAGTGATTGCTGCAAGGATCAAGACCAATCCGAGAAGCAACAGGATAGTATGAATGTTTTTAGAAAGAAAACTCTTCACTGATATAAAATTCATTATCTGCTTTCGCTCCTTCCGTAGTATTGAAATAATCCATCGCAAAGACATAGGCATTTATTAATGCAGCTATTGGATCAATTTTGTTACTGTTTTTTGATTTATTAATTTGAATCCCATTATTATCTTCTTTTAGGATTGCATTATTTACCGCATGAGTTAAGATGATATTCTTCCTATGAATAATATTCCCCTCATAAATCTGTTCTCTGAATGTTCTAGTTGGAACATTTAAGGTTAGTGTTCCTTGCCTGACTTCTAGCATTGGATAATTCGCCTTTTCAGCTTTACTTATCAATGAATTGGCGTTGTACGGATCGTAACAAATTCCCATACACTCTAAATCGTTCATTTCGATTAATCCTTGAATAAAGTCAAATACTTGGTCATAGTCCACAATCCCACTGTCTAATTGAGTGATCGAACACTCACCAACTTTTTCCAATTCCCTATATGGCAATCCATCCCGCTTTTCTTTATCCGTCAAACCATATTTTGTGGCTACAAAGCTGTGAGAATCACAATATAACTTTCCATTTTCTAACGGTACAATCCATGAAATACTGGTTAAATCATCCGTCTTAGATAGATCAACACCGATATAAACAGGTTTGTTTGATATATCCTCGGAACTTACTTCTGCTGCATTCCAATCTTCTATCGCCATATAACTGTCTTCACTCGCCTGTCTCCATAAATTAAAGTTTTTTACCAATACAGAATTTAGATTGTTCTGTTTTAAAGCTAAGTTCACATCATCTTGAATGGTTGGCAGCATCACTTTCTTTATTTCTTCACTCTCAAAAATCGGGTTGGCTTTGATCCACAACTCTTGGTCGTGAAGTTCTTCTGCATCGTCTAGCTCCCATATTGCTATAAAATATCTATCGGCTTCATCTTCACCTTTTAAAATACGTTCTAGCAAAAGGTATTCTTCATACATAGGAACGTTTAAATCAAGCCCAGCGGTACTAATGACACATAGCAACCCATTCTTTTGTTGCGTCTGACCCGAACGAATAACATTATAGGTTTTGCGTGACTTAGCTTCGTGCCATTCGTCCAATATAGCGGTTGTCGGTGCGAATCCATCCAATGTACTGGTTTCACTGGCTAACGCCATAGCAAACGAATTAGAGGGCTTGTGAATGATTTTAGAGTTCATTATTTTTAGCTGCTGGCGTAAAAACTTACTTTTTTTTGTGGCACTTCGCAAGGAATTAGAAAGCATGTCATAGCCAAGCTTTGCTTGTTTCAGTGCGTTTGATACAAATAATACTTGTCTGCCTTCTGCTGGTTCGTTTTCCATGACCAACGCATTTGCACCCATACCACTAGCAATATACGTTTTGCCGTTCTTGCGTGATTTACTAATAAAGGCTCGGTTGAATCGCCTGTAATTTCCTTCTTTTGTTCGCCAACCGTACAAGCTGCCAATAATGAATTTCTGAAAACCTAACATAGTGATTTTTTTACCATCAGTGCTTGGCAATAATTCCATAAATTGGATTGCTTTATCAGCTTGCTTTTTATCAAAAGTATAGGGGAAATCATTTGATTCTGAACGGTTTAAATCATTCTTGTGACGTTGGCAAGCTAGAATCATCTTTTTAGGGGCGATAAGTTCACCAGATAAGACTTGTTCAATGTATCTATCCATCAGCCATCAAACTTTCAAATGGATCAATGGGTGTATTTTCTTTTGCTTTATTCAAAGCTAGTCTTGAACGGGCTTCTAAGGTCATACCTAAAGCACCAGCACTTGATTTTAAATCCTTCATAGCCTGTGATTGCACTGCTACTGCTGGATTTGCTCGCTTTGTTCCCGTTTTCGTATTAGTGATAAATGTGCCGAATTTTCGTATTTCCCCTTCGGCTGTTTTCATTCTTGAAAAAGATAAACAGTAAGAAATCAGCAATCCGTAATCTGTTTCTGATAAAGGATAATCTTTTTTCATTACTGGCAATAATCTAGCCCATTCACTCTTGGCGCTTGCTGGCAGCCATTCGGGGGGTGTGGTGCTAGTTAATTCTTGGTGTGTAAATAGTGCTTGTTTTGCGTCCTCACGTTGCGCCTTTTGCTCATTTGATAAGTGCATATTTACTTCTTCTAATAGCTTTACAGGCGTTGCCATAAGCCGTTCCTCCTTCCTAACAAAAAAAGGATGTATCACCAGTAATTTCTTACTAGCAATACATCCTCGGCTTTACCGTTTAGGTGTACTAACAAATTTTTTCTTTTTTATTGGTTTCGATGTCGGCTACTTTTCCATTACGAACAACCAGTTTTATTTCGCCATATTTAGGCAAATCAACTTCTTTTTTTCGTCCATCTGGAAAACAAATAATTACCTTATCTTGCATAATATCTCCTACTTCCTTAGTATACTATTTTTGATTACAGTTGTAAACGGTTTTGCCGAACGTTAGTTTGTAGTAGTGGATTTCACAAAGGCTATTCATGAAAAAATGACCCATTCCTCGGTTTCCAGCGATTGGGTAGATAGCCCCCTATAGTTTTAGGGTAGCTCTTTTCTCTCGTTCTTTTCTCGTTTTCAGATTATGGTGATAGTGACATAACGCTTGAAAGTTCTTTTCATCTAGCCGCAAATCCCATCGATCACGTAGTTCTTGAATATGATCGGTTACATCAGCTTTACGGATCACACCTTCTTTTAAACAGTGTTCACAACAAGGATGACTTAATTTATATAGTTGTGAAGCCTTCTGCCACTGTTTTGAGTGATAAAATTTGAAATACTTGCCACCAATTTGTTTACGGTTTTCATATCGATCTGCGTTGGTCTGCGTTGTCGCTGGTTTGTGTTTATCGCAATATCTCTGCCTATAATCGACCAATATTTTACATCCAGCATGATTGCATTGCTTTTTTACTGGCATAATTAAAATTTCATAGAAAGTAAAGCGTCTAATTCTTCATTTTCTTTCTTTCTATCGGTCATCATTTGATACTCTAAGAATGGTGATGTGATTTTAAGGCAACTGCCATCAGAAAAACCTATTTCGGTTGCTTTATCAACACGATAACTGATATAAGCTACATTTTCATCGCTGTCCTTATATTCGATATGCTTTTCTCCATCAAAATACTTTATCTTTTGGATCATTCTCTACACTCCTATCATCAATCTTTTCTTTAAGTTGTCATGTCCTATAAAAAAATTTTTTGAATCCTCCACAGTCATTACAATAATGGGTATTGTTCCTTTCGCATAGTAAAAGCCACATTTTTGATCTAATGGATAGACAACCAGATTTAATTCTTCAACAAACGTTTTGATCTCTTTCAGTTCGTATCCATATGGTTGACTTACTAACCAAGTTCGACCTAAACTTTTGTTCCTAAAGAATCTTGCATGATCAATCCAATGCATGTTTCCAATAGATACATTTGAAGCATCTAGCTGACAATCGTTGTAATTACGATCATTTGAAAGAAACTTTCTTAAATCTCTTACTTGTTCATAGTAAGTCCACTCATCAAAATTGAATGCGTTTATAAACAGTTTATAATTCTCTTTATAGTGTTTCCTATCTCCTTTGAGATTCTCGAAAGGATATTTTCTAATAGAAATCCATTTCATTTTTCTACCCTCCTTAAAAAGGTAACACGTAGTACCACCTAAGTACCGAGTACCCCGGTACTACTCAACACCAATGGACATAAGGGTTATAGCGTTTTGGTGACGGGTACCGAGTAAAATCCAGTAACATTATTCCCCAAGCTACAAACAGTTCATTCAAAAGTTTTAAATAAATTAGGTGGTACCCCGTCACCAAATCTATCTATCCCTTGGGGCAGAAGGCTTGAACTGGTGCCAGGTTAGGTGGTACTCCCCCGGATCAACCCGTCACTATTTCCCAGCTCGCTTTCCATTTTCATAGGCGTTTGATTTATTGTAAAATCCTCGTCTTTTATTTCTTCTTGATAGTCGTTTTCGTTCCCAACCAGGTATACTAGTTATAACTAAAGCAATCTTTTTGGCTTCTGCATCTGATCTGCCATTCAACAAATCTTTAGCTTGTTTATCAAAGACAGCTTCCAAAATGTCTGCGGTTAATACACTATCCACTAAATAAAAATCTTGCCGCATAGTTGTGCCATTCGAGAAATACTTGAGGTTCTTCTCATCGCTCTTGCTATCTGGGTAGTTCTGATAATATGAACGTCTTGCCCAAGCTGGCGCTTCTTCCCACTTACAGGGGATTTCCATTTCAAGATACTTAACGATGGATTCCTTAATTGGATTCTCATTTTTCGCATCCTCACGATACACTTCCGCAATTTCTAGCACCTCTTTATCTTCGTCTGGACTGAAATAAACTCGTTGCCCTTTATCATAAAGAACCTTAGCTTCTGCTAAAACTTGAAGAAAATAATCATCATTAGTTTTGAATGGATTCATCTGTGGTTCATTTTTACAAGGCAAAGGATAAAATCGGCGGTTTCCTGTATCATCTTTCAAATATTGACCATCATTAGATGTTCCGATAAATACACATTGTCTTGCCCAAGCTATAACATTTCTCCCGTATGGTGGTCTAATTTTATCCACCTTAGCGCTAATGAAATTCTTTACTTGTTCAATTTTAGTTTTTCCCATTGAAGATAACTCACCAAGTTCGATAATGACATTGCCTTGTAACTGCATATAATCATCTTTCTTTTCACCTAAAGAATCTAATGAATCCGTGAAAAACTCATCTGTGTAAAGCAATGCTGGCACGGTACTTTTCCCTATACCTTGTTTTCCATCTAAAACAGGCACAATTTCGAATTTTGTTCCTGGTTTATAGATACGTGCAACTGATCCGACAACCCAACGTTTAGTGACTTCTCTTGTATAAAGATTGTCTTCCACGCCTAGAAGATCAATAAACATTGTTTCAAGTCTAGGTTTTTGATCCCACTTAACTTTTTCAATACGATCTTTTACAGGATTGAAAACATTTTTACGAGACACGTTTACCACAGCTTTATGAATTTTATTATCATCGAAAACTACACTATAGTTTTCTTCAATATATGCGGTTAGCGCATCTTCAAAACTATCTTCCCACTCACCAGCATTGCGATTGATCCAAGGAGAATCCTTGATTAAATGAATACTTCCACTAAATTCGTTGTAAGCAATAGTTCCGGCTAGATTGCTATCGTTAGATAAAATCAACTCAACATTTAGAACGCTATTGCTTTTAATTTGATCTTTTTCGGTACACCGCAAACGTGACATCCAAGCTTTTAACTCAACGATTTTATCCTCACGCTCATTAGCTTCTGGGAAATCTAAGACACCCTCCAACTTGTGTTTATGTGCCATTCGCCTTCCCCCTCACATCCTTTTTAATCATTGACCGGATAATTTGATTTACTTCTTTATCTCCTAATGGCGGCTCGTTGTATGCGTTTGCTGTGTAGATCAATTCAGCTAAAGTTTTGTTATCTACTCCATGCCACAATAACCAACCACACAACTTGGTTAGATGATCGTTTCTACCACCTTCGCCAGCACCTTGAACAATCATATCTAGTTTCTTTGCCGTTTTTGTTTTTGTTACCGGTCTGTATTGAGTGTTTATTTCTTGTGGTTTTTTCAGCAAAAGATTTATTAACCAATCAGGTGTCATTGCACACTTATCTAATGTTGATTCATTTATTGGCTGGTATGGAGTACCAACATTACCAGCAATAATCATCGTTGGTGCTATAGGTACCCCTTTAGTGATAATATCAATCCCGCTTAAACTATCACCTTTTTCGTCACAACCAAAAATATCCCTAAAAGCTCCCGTCTCTTGTTGAATGATTACACCATCAGGAATTTTAAAAAAGAAATGAATCCCTTTACCTGGTGTAATCTCTGTATAAGTATTTGGAAAAGGGGCGTACATAGAAGCAAGTTTTTTATAGTTTTCTACTCCATTTTTTTCCTTTATGTGTTGATCTAAGTCGACTACCATCATGTGATGATCTTCAAGCATTAAACCAATATTCCTTGCTGGATCTTCCATCCACCATTCATTAATCTGATTAAAATCATTCGTTGCGTCATTCCAACCGCTAGAACCCTTTAAAGGGATTTTCGACCCAGGTGAAAAGGGATATATTGCCCAACCAGATTTTTGTAAATCTATTGCTGCTTGATAGTTTGTTGTCAATCAGCCTCACCCCCTATTGACTCAATTCCGCCAACTTTTTCCATATCATTTGCGTGCTTATCCGACAAACAAAGAATTGCATATATAATGCCATTCAGTTCGTCTAGGTCTGTGATTGTGAGTCTCGTATCAAGCTCAATAGAATTTTTTTGCAACGCTGCCAAAGAATTGCGAATAAACCAGGCATCAGCAACTAATTCATCAAAATCTACATTTTGTACTTCTGATTTCATTTTGCTTCCTCCAATGATTCTGGGTTCTCAATGAGTAGTTTTGCAGTTGGACAAATCCTATCTGAAACGTTCTGAATTACATCTTTTATATCTGATAAACTATCGCCAATATCAGAAAATACTCCATTATTAATTTGAAACTGAACTAAAGAAACATCTCCACGAACTCTTGCATATTCGAAGTTCTCGATCAACCTTTCAACGATTCTAATTCGGTTAACAGTTGCTGTTAGTACAACTGCTTTTTCATATAATTCATCATTTGTTAAACTAAGATTTTCTGTTTTCATAGTAATTCCCTCCAATGTTTGTTATAATTAGAGCAAAGAAACATAGGTTAGAAACCTACTTGTAGCCGTTATCTCTGTCCGCCAAGACTGTATGAGATAAGGCTTTTTTCTTTGCTCTATTCATGTCCTTTTCCTCTAATCCACGTTTTCTATTTTAGATGGAAAATACGACTCAAGTCGTAATTTAGGATTTCAAATTAAATTCTCAGTGACTAACTTGTGCCTTTCGTGACTTCCACTTTGCCCCCAGCTATATATTAAATTTCAAATTGTGCCATCCACTCGTCAACTTTTTTTCTATTACAACGCTTCGTTTGATTGATAGAAGAAACAGGAAAGTTTAATTCCTTGATAAACTTAGATAGGTTAGACCTAGACACTTGTAAATATGCACATGTTGTTTCCAAGTCCATCCATTGTGGAAATGTTTGTTTTTCTACCTCCCGTTGCATTGTTTCCGCCCATACACGACTAGCAACTTCTGTTAATTGCTGTTCAATCGTTGGCGATAGGTCAACCTCCAATTTCATCCGCTCACCTTTTTCTTTGCATTTCTTTGTGTCTAACTAAAAAAAATTTCATCAATCGTAATATTAGGAAAAATATCTTGCACCATTTTTTTGAATAATATCTTTTCTTCATCTGAAAAACGAGCCTTCCCATTTTCTTTTTGCCAATACGATTGGGTAGAAACATTGAATATCTTTGCCATTTCAGATTGCGTTTTCCCTAACATTTTTCTATAACCAACTATCTTATTCATAAGGCACCTCTTTTCTTTGCATTTCTTAGTACAGGCTCATTAAAACATAAACTTTAATTTTCGTCAAGAAAAACTTTGTATTTCTTTGCGAAATAGCTTAAAATAGTTTTATCAAATAAACTTTAGGAGGATAATTTTGTCTGAAGAAAAAAATATTGATGCTAAAATTGTTGGTTCGAGAATACGTCAAATACGTCAAAATTTAGGCTATAGTATGGCAGAATTTGCAACAAAAATTGATGAAAAAGCTAAAAGTGGAACTGTTAGTAATTGGGAAACTGGGAAAAATTTACCGAACAATAGGAGATTAAAGCGAATTGCTGAATTAGGAAATGTTTCAATATTTTATCTGTTAGAAGGTAAATTGACATCTACAGATATGGAAAAAGCACCCAAAGGAACAATATTTGAGCTTTATCAAATGTTTGAAGGGAGCGATAATGAAATAAGAGAAAATGTAATAAACTACTCTTTAGATTTTCTGGAAAATTACAATGATTACGACGAATTAGAAACTTGGTCTATCAATAATTTATACAGAATATTAAATACTCTAAGAACAATAGAAAATGAAAAACTATCAAAAAATACAAAAGATTTTATTCTTGTATTACTACAGAATTTAAATTTTGAAATTGAAAATAATCCCAATATCAGTCTTGATGATTTCTTCAAATCGACACTAGAAATGACCAATTATCCTAGCTAAGATTAACCTCCCCAACTTGCCCCCAGCAGAACTGGAGGAAATATTTTGGCAACAATCAAAAGTTATGCTAAGAAGGACGGCACTAAAGCATATTTATTTCAAGCCTATCTTGGTGTTGATCCTGTTACAGGAAAAGAAAAGAGAACAACTAGAAGGAATTTTTCAACTAAAAAAGAAGCACAACTTGCACTAGCTAAATTGTTAGTTGAAACTGAAAAGAATGGATTAAGCGAAAAATCTAATAAGATAACTACGTTTAAACCTTTGTACGAATTATGGTTTGAACAACACAAAAAAGATATTAAGGCTACTACAGAACAACGAATACAGATTTATTTTGACAATCATATTCTAAAAAAATTTGGCAACATGAGGTTAACTAGAATCACACCAATGTATTGTCAAAAGGTTTTGAACGAATGGGCTGACAATTTTGTTACCTATAAGCAAATGCGTATTTATGTCAGCAAAGTCTTTAAATACGGCATTTTAATCGGCGCTATGGATGATAACCCGATGGAACGAACAATCATCCCAAAACGTAAAATTGATACTAATAAAGAGGAAACAGATAGTTATTACACCAAAGAGGAACTAAAAGAGTTCTTTTCTTGCTTGGAGAAGTTGAATGATAAACGAGCCTATACTTTTTTTAGGGTGCTAGCTTTTGTTGGTCTTAGGAAAGGTGAGGCTTTAGCTCTTACTTGGAGCGATATTGATTTTGAGAATAGGTTAATCACCGTTGATAAAACGTTAGCGGAACTGAAAAGCGGTAAAGCGGTCATCCAAGAGACAAAAACAGAATCATCTAATAGGATAGTACAAATGGATAGTAGAACCTGTAGTATATTGAAAGAATATAAAAACCACATCATCAAAGAAAAATTCTCTCTTGGTATTAGAGATGAAAATTTCAATAACAATGTGGTATTTAGCAATTCGGTATTCTATAGAGAAAACCAGTATTTATATAAAGCCTATCCTAATAATGTGCTTGAAAAAGTAAAACGGCACTTTCCTAACATGAAAATTATCAAGGTTCATGACTTTAGGAAAACCAATGCTTCACTACTTTTTGAAAGCGGCGCAAGTATTAAAGATGTTTCTCAACGTTTAGGGCATAAATCAACCAAGATCACCACTGATATTTATATCAAAGTGACAAAGATTAAACAAAACGAAACTGCCGAAAAATTTTCGGATTATATGGCATTTTAAGAACCGTATTCAAAAGCCGTATTCAATCAATTCAAATGTTTCATGTGAAACAAAGAAAAGGCTTTGCAACAAGGTTCTTAAGCTTCTACTTTCGCTATTTTTCCTTGTTCAATATAAACCATCAGAATACTAATATCTGCCGGGTTTACACCACTGATTCGGCTTGCTTGAGCGATGGTTTCTGGTTGAATCTTTTGCAGCTTTTGACGAGCTTCTGTAGCTAAGCCGTTAATCGCTTCATAATCAATTCGTTCAGGAATCCGTTTGGCTTCAAGTCGTTTCAATTTTTCAACTTTTTCCATGGCTTTCTTGATGTAGCCTTCATACTTGATCTGAATTTCAACTTGTTCCACTTCTTTGGCGTTTAAATCAGCATTAGCGGGTATAAATTGGATGACTTCTTGATAATTGATTTCTGGACGTTTTAAAAAGTCAGCAGCTAGGACGCCATCTTTTAATTCAGCACTGCCTTTTTCCCGTAAGAAGCTTTGAACTTCAGCAGTTGGTTTGATCCGAATCTTTTGTAGTCGTTTGATTTCTTCTTCAACATTGGCCTTCTTGGATAAATAGCGTTGGTATTGTTCTTCTTCCACCAAGCCAATTTGGTGTCCAGCTTCCGTCAAGCGCAAATCGGCATTGTCATGACGCAAAATTAAGCGATATTCTGCACGCGAAGTCAATAGACGGTAAGGTTCGTTGGTTCCTTTGGTTACAAGATCATCGATCATCACTCCAATATAACCGTCGCTGCGTTTCATGATGAAGGGTTCTTTACCTTGAATTTTCAATGCCGCATTGATTCCAGCGATTAACCCTTGGCCAGCCGCTTCTTCATAGCCACTTGTTCCATTGGTTTGACCCGCTGTGTAGAGATTTTCAACAACCTTAGTTTCTAGTGTTGGTCGCAATTGATGCGGTGCAACCATATCATATTCGATTGCGTAGCCTGTTCGCATCATTTCAGCATTTTCCAAGCCTTCAATTGAATGCAGGACATCGTTTTGGACATCTTCTGGTAAAGAAGTTGATAGGCCTTGTACATAAACTTCTTCTGTGTGCAGACCTTCTGGCTCTAAGAATAGCTGATGACGGCTTTTATCTGAAAAACGGACAATCTTGTCTTCAATCGATGGGCAATACCGAGCACCTACACCTTCTACAATTCCAGTAAACATGGGTGCACGATGCAAGTTTGCTTGAATGATTTCGTGAGTTCCAGGATTCGTATAAGTCAACCAGCAAGGTACTTGTTCCATGTTATAGGATTCATCCGGTGTACCATAGCTGAAGTGATTAGGTGCTCCATCTCCCGGTTGAATTTCCGTTTTACTGTAATCGATCGATCCTGATTTTACCCGCGGTGGTGTACCTGTTTTAAACCGGTGAATCTCAAAGCCTAATTCTTTCAAATGGTCAGACAGCTTGATTGCCGGTTGAGAATTATTAGGGCCTGAAGAATACTTCAATTCACCGATAATAATTTCTCCTCGTAAAGCTGTACCGGCAGTAATTATCACTGCGTTAGCTGAGTAAACAGCTCCAGTAGAAGTAACGACTCCCTTGCAAATGCCCTCCTCAACAACTAGACGATCAACCACACCTTGTTTTAATGTTAAGTTTTCTTCTTTTTCAATCGTATGCTTCATTTCTTCCGCATAAGCGTGTTTATCAGCCTGTGCTCTTAACGCACGCACGGCAGGTCCTTTACCAGTATTCAGCATCCGCATTTGAATATAGGTTTTATCGATGTTTTTACCCATTTCACCGCCTAAGGCATCAATTTCACGTACCACGACGCCCTTTGCAGGTCCGCCAATTGATGGGTTACATGGCATAAAGGCTACCATTTCTAAGTTAATGGTGATTAACAACGTTTTTGAGCCCATCCGAGCCGCTGCTAAAGCAGCTTCTGAACCGGCATGACCGGCTCCAACTACAATGACATCATATGATCCAGCTTGATATTCCATGATTCGCTCCTTTATTTTCCTAAACAGAATTGACTAAATAATTGGGTGATTAATTCATCTTGAACACTATCGCCGACAATTTCGCCTAGATAGTCCCAACAGCGCGTCATATCGATTTGAACAAGGTCGACAGGCATTCCTGCCTCAATCCCGCCTTGGACCTCTGTAAGAGCCTGTGAGGCGTTCTCAAGCAAGGCAATATGACGAGTATTCGATACATAGGTCGCATCCTTTTCGCCGGTTTGACCGCCAAAGAATAGCGATGCAATAGCTTCTTCCAATTGATCTAAGCCATCTTGCTGTAGAACCGATATCGCAAACAGCTCATCCTCACCAGTCAGATGACGTAGTTCGGCTTGATCTAATTTTGCTGGTAAATCCGTCTTATTTAGTAAGATGATTCGCTTTAAGTTTTGAGTTGCTTCTAATAAGTTACGGTCTTCTTGAGTAAGCTCTTCGCTTTGATTCAATACCAATAAGATTAAATCTGCTTCGCTCAATGCTTTGCGACTGCGCTCGACCCCAATTCGTTCAACAATGTCTTCTGTTTCACGAATGCCAGCAGTATCCACTAATTTAAGTGGTACACCGCGAACATTTACGTATTCTTCGATTACATCGCGTGTAGTACCGGCAATCTCGGTAACAATCGCTTTTTCTTCATGCAACAAATAGTTTAACAAACTTGATTTCCCTACATTTGGACGACCAATAATTGCGGTGCTTAAGCCTTCCCGTAAAATCTTTCCTTGCTTGGCGTTTACCAACAGTGCATCAATTTGTCGACTGACTTGTGCGGCTTTTTCTAATAATAAGCGTGTCGTCAGTTCTTCAACATCATCATACTCAGGATAATCGATGTTTACTTCTACTTGAGCCAAGGTTTCCAAGATTTCTTGACGTAATTGACGGATCAATTTAGAAAGGTTGCCGTCTAATTGATTGATCGCCACATTCATGGCTTTATCGGTTTTTGCCCGAATCAGATCCATCACCGCTTCAGCTTGCGACAAATCTACCCGACCATTTAAGAATGCTCGTTTGGTAAATTCACCCGGTTCAGCTAAACGAGCTCCCTGCCGTAATACTAGCTGTAATAGCTCATTGACTACAACAATACCGCCATGACAGTTGATCTCTACTACATCTTCTCTGGTAAAGGTCTTAGGTGCTCGCATAATACTAACCATGACCTCATCTACTGGCTGTTGATTGTTTGGATCAACTATATGTCCATAATGGATGGTGTGACTATCGACTGTTTTTAACGATTTTGTACCACTTTGATATACTTTATCGGCAATCTCAACTGCTTGGTCGCCGCTTAGACGAACAATACTGATTGCTCCTTCTCCCGGAGGAGTGGAAATTGCTGCAATGGTATCAAATTCCAAAATCTCTGCCACGAAAATTCCTCCTTAAACGCACAAAAAAAGCGCCCACTCCACCCCTGACTATTTCAAGGGTAGACTTAGCACTTTGACTGCTGTCTCTTTATTATTTTGCTAGATTAGCACATTTTATTTTATTTTTCAAGTTCAAAAAACCCCCGCCACGACGAGGGTCATATCAAAGTAGGAACAGCTCCGTCGTATACTCTGATAAGAATGATTTCTACCACAATATACTTGCTTTACCTAGCTTTGTCAATCTGTTCTGGGATATTTTAGTAACGTGTCCCCACTATTACTCAGGATAAAACCTATTTTAAATCGTTTAACTTCCTTTTAACGCTGAGTTGTTTATTTTTGCCCATAGTTTTTAAAAACATCTACGGCTTCATTGATCTGCTCTGGATTCATCATTGCCAGCTCTTTGCCGCAAGATCTGGCTGCAACGATTGTTTTACAAGCTTCTTCTAAGTATACACATGAATATAGTGCCTGCTTCAAAGAATCTCCTACTCCTATCACCCCATGATGCTTCAATACAACTGCTAGCTGATCGCCTAAATAATCGACCGCTTTGATCCCCATATCTAGGCTTGCTGCCGATGAATAGGGTGCTACTTTGACATTTCCTCTAGCCGCATTAGCTAAAGTCGTTAAATTACATGCAATTTCGTCTTCGATTAAACCTAAAGCTGTGGCATACGGTTGATGGGTATGGATAATGCCATTAATATCCGGTCTTTTTTGGAAGATGTACAACAGGGCAACAGTGTCAACACTAGGTCGTCGCTTAGATTCCAAGATATTTCCGTCACTATCCAACACAATGATATCTTCAGGTGTCAGCTCTTCGTAGACCATTCCGCTGGGTGTTACCAAGATCTCTCCTGAATCCATACGCCAACTAACATTTCCACCTGATAAGGCGATTAAACCGTATCGATCCAACTTCTTACCTGTTTGGATAATTATTTCCTTTTCTGCAGTGAACATTTCTCCACCCTCTCGTTATTGTCCGCGTTTTTTCTCTAATTCTAAGTATTGTGTATTGACTCTGCGTGCTCTTGCTTTTAAAGTTTCAGGATGAATTTTGTACTCGATATCTAGTATTTGCCGCATCAACTCTTGACTATCATTAAACTTCTTAAATTGAACCCAATAGCGGCCTTTAAATAAGTTGTAATTATCTATTCGAATATACATTTTTCCACCAGTAGGAAATTCTCGCACACGAAGTTTCTTAATTTCGGCAATTTCATAAGTATCATTTCGTCCTAACGAAGTAAAAGCAAGAGTCGTCTCACTAATTGTGACTTGTTGGGTCGTACATTTCCCGATAAAGCTATTCCAAAAGGTATAAAATGCAATGAGTGCTATAAAAAATAGAATGCCGCGATTATACTTCCCGACAATTCCTAAGTACAGGCAAACTACCGTAATTACGCCACTAAATCCCCCCGTCAGCTTTACATCGAAGAAAAAGAGCAGCTTGTCGTAAGAAAATATTTTGGTCTGCATGTGGAGACCTCCTTCTGATTAGTTTAGGTTATGGCAGAAGTGTTCAGCTCCGAGAAATAAGCCGAAAATAACTTTTCATATTATTGCGATGAATCTGCTTATTTCAAAAAGGGCTGCTTCATTTACGTCGATTATGCGGTTTTTTAGTGGCTGTGACGTTTTATGTCACAGCCACACAAACAATTTATTCTCCGTTAGCACTAGATTCATGTAACAATTTAGCTTCTTGTTTGATTCGACCACGGTTCCAAATCGCCATTACTAAAGCCACCACCGCAGAAATGCCTGTTCCGATATATCCTAAGCCATTCAAGCGAACGAGTACCCAAGTTAACGGATTGGCGCCATCACAGATAGAAGAAATCATTTTTGCGCCTTCTGGCATTTCAAAGTTAACGTTGCGGGCTGCAACAGTAATCATCGGTGCTAAATCTGTCGCAATCAGCAGGCCGACTACTAGTACAATAATTCCGATAATAATGCCGCGGAAACCATTTTCCCTTACAATTGGCGTAATTAAAACAAACATCCACGGAATAACTGCTAAGTCTGCAAATGGTAATACTTGATTCCCAGGTAAGATTACGGCAATAAAAATCAATAATGGAACTAACACAAAGGAAATCGCCAATGTAACCGGATGACCTACACCGATCGCAGAATCTAAACCAATATAAATCTTGCCGCGATTTTGAAATCTTGTTTGAATAAATTCACTTGCTGCATCACTAATAGGAATTAGACCTTCCATTAAAAGCGCTGCCATTTTAGGGATCAAGACCAGTACTGCTCCCAGCGATACACCTAGTGTTAGAACCCCGGTTGCATCATACCCCGCTAGAATCCCAATACCAATACCTAAGACAGTACCTACTAAGATTGGTTCGCCGAACACGCCAAAACGTCGTTGAACTGTATCCATATTAATATCAATCTTATTGATGACCGGAATTTTATCCATTATTTTATTGAAAAGCATGGCAATTGGTGCATAAGCAGTCGTAAATCCATGTGGTAAAGAAATGCCTGGCAAGTCCAATGATTTTTCAATTTCTGGTGCTGTGTAATCTGCCAATACCATAATAATGACCATATTAATGACCGCAGCACAGATACCTAGAGGTAAGCTGTCAGTAAGAATTGCTACTAGTGCACCAGTAAATGCAAAATGCCAATAATCCCAAATATCTACGTCCACTGTTTGGGTTGTATTCGTTAAAAGCATCACGATATTTACTAATAAACCTAATGGGATAATGATTAATCCCACGGTTGAGCCCATCGCAATTGCTGCAGAGGCAGGCCAACCAACATCAATAATCGACAAATTTAGTCCAAAACGACTGATCATCTCCTGAACAGCTGGTGACAAACTTGTCCCTAGTAAACTATTGATAACTAAATTTAGTCCAATAAATCCTACCCCTACTGTCAAACCGGCCCGTATACTTGAACCCACTCCGGTCCCTAAAACACAGCCTAAAATAAAGATAACTAGAGGCATAACGACGGAAACACCTAATCCTTGAACAAACTGAAAGAACGAAATAATTGCGTCCATTTTCTTCCTCCTTTATTTAAATCAAGCTATTTCTCCATCAATTCTAAAATCATGTCGATTGACTTTTGAGCATTCACACCCGTTAAGAAACAAACCCCTGGAACAAAAGGACAATCTAATTCTTTAGGTGCCATTGTTGTAGCAATCAAAAAGTCGTAGCTGCTCGATTTTTGGGTCGCTTCAGAAATTTTACACTGAGTGATTTTATACTTTCCTTTGTACCCATTTTCATCTAGCATTTTGGTGATTTTTGCATTTACCGCCGTTGATGTAGCGATACCTGAACCACAAGCTAATAAAATATTTTTCATTTTCTATTCCCCCAATTGAATTATTTTTTCAAACGTTTCGACAGCTTCAGTTTCCGATGTTGCATTCAATAATTGCAAGATTTGCTGATCATCTTGCATAATGTTGATTAATGCTTGTAAAAATTCCAGTTGCTTTTTCGGATTTTTGATTGCCAGCATAAACAGAATTTTTACATCTACATAGTCATTTTCATCTCCTCCCATCACATGAAATTTCACTGGATTCTTTAAGATACCAATGGCTAGTGATTGTTTTTCAACATGAATCGCATCGGTATGTGGAATAGCTACACCTAAATGTTCCAATATTAAGCCTGTAGGGAATTCTTTTTCTCTTGCCTGAACTGCCTCTTTGAAGGAATCCTTAACAACTTTTTCTCCAATCATTACGTCTGAAAGTTGCTGCAAGGCTTCTAGATCTGATTTTGCTTCTATGTTTATTCGAACTAAACTGCTGGAAATAAACATATCCATTAAACTATCTGCCAAAGTAATCACCTTTCTGCTTATCAATTTTGTTCAAATACTTCATTGCGTATTGCCGAAATAAGTTGAATTTTCGTTTCCGCTTCATTCATTCGTTTGACGACCGCTTTGTCTTCAGCCATACTAAAAATCTTTTTAATAATCTCCCGTGCTAAATCAATGTCACTGTTGGATATTGCTAATAAAACTACAAAGCTAACCTCGTTTGCCCCCCATTGGATCGGTTTTTCTAGTGTAACGAAGCTGATTTTTGTCTGCCGAACGGTCTCTGGCGCCGCATGAGGGATTCCTACACCGGTATAGATACTCGTGTCTCCCATCACTTCACGATCATAGACCGATTGACGAAATTTTTCCGAAACAGCCCCTTCCTTTTCGTAGATAGTAATAAGAAAATCGAGACATTCTTGCTTGTTCTGGAGCTTTTTTTTGCAAAAAATGTATTTTTCATCGATAAACGTATCAATATTTTTATAGAGGGTTGATTTGCTAGTTAATGCAATGCTTTTGTATTGGTTATCTTGGTTAGCATATTCATTCATAATTTTGACTGCATCTGCGCTAGTCAATAAAGGGGATACGTAAACAACCGGGACTTCTTCAATGTCTAAATACACGGTAGAAATGATGAAATCAATATCATCAAGAGATATATCCTGCAGTTCTTCGACTGTCCGAGTAATTACCCGATCACGTATCGGGATCATGCCACGAACTTTGGTATACAACAGTTCAGAAGTAGATAACCCTAGAGGACAGACAATCACGATATTCTTAAAATACACCCCGTGGCGCTTCTCCAATGAAACCTGAAAATAAATTAATAAAAAGGAAATTTCGTCATCATTTAAGCGGATGTCATATTGCTCTTCTAAATCACTAAGGACATACCATAAAAGAGAAAACAGCAATAAATACTGCTTCTTAATTTCTCCTAGTAGAGGGTTTTCAATCCGCATATTACGCTTCAGACGAAAAACCATTGGTGGAATATGTGCCATTAACGAGCGTTTTAATTCCACATCATCTGAAATATCAACTTTGAGTAAATTTCCTAAATTTCTCAAAATAGTATCGACTGTTTTTTCCGTTACTGGATCAATTGTTGTCGGGTCTAACGTTAAATAGATACCATTCGCATATAATTGTTCATTAATTGCTTGGATATCTTTTTTTGTTAAGTCCAATTCAAATTGCTGCTGATAAAAGCTCGTCAATTCATAAGAGATGAAATAAGTTTCCAGCATGCTTAAGTCCTCTTTGCTCATCACATCATGACAATAGTGAAAGCCCTGATTTACGCGAATACCGAACACTAGAAAAAAGAAAAACAGCGAATTCATGTAATAATCTGAAATAGTGGCATTGGATAAAACTAGGACTTGCTTCAAGCTTTCTTCTGCAAAGCGGAGCTCATTTTCATTAAAGAAACGACTGACTTTACTTTTTTGTTTTAAATCGATCACTGACCAAGGAATTTTTTCCATTAAATAGTTTTTTATCACATATTGAACAGATGCTTCATCTCCTTTCAAACAAACCCGTCCTTTATTACGGGCAAATAATTGTACCGAATGACTCCCGCGAATTTGTTCTAGATCCAAACGTAGCGTTGAATCAGAAATATAATACTTGTCTTCTAGCTCTTCTTGTAAAATCCCCTTTTTGCTACGTAATAAGGTACAAACAATATCAATTTGTCGATCTTCAATGGTAAAATAATCGGTTTTCTCTTCCTGTAATGAAAGCAAATATTGGTCAAATAATTTACGATTTTTTGCTTCACCGACCAGCAGAAAACCAGAGCTAGGCTTCTTTTCAATATGCAAATCAAATGCCACCATTGCTTCATTCAATTGATTCATATCGTTGTAGACCGTTTTGCTTGAGACAGCCAGTATCTCGCTAAAATATCGAGAGGATCGGTACCCTTTTTCACTAGACAATAGCTTGAACAGTTGGCACTGCCTAAAGGATTTTTTGTTCATGACTCCCCCATCTCCCTGTGTAATAAAGAATTCTTTATATATCTATCATATCGAAAATGAAATCTCTTTAGTATGCATTCTTTTTTCCACATTATTGTGGAACTTTTTTTTAAAACGGTATTATTAACGCTTAAAAATACCTTCTCCTTTTTGTCAGGCACCAACCTTCTCCTCTTTCTGAAAACATATCAGAATCATCTTGTTCCACCCAGCTGGATTGGATGTATCCTAACATCGGTTTCAAGTTCAATAAATAACTAACAATAAATCTATCATTCTACTACCTATACGATCTTTAACCTAATTTAAAAACGTATAGGTATCTTTTTACGCCTTTTTTTCTGCCAACTCGCTAACTTTTTTTACCCCCCTCTAACGTGCACCCTTAAAAATCAAAAACATTGATCTATCAACATTTTCCCATTTTCAACGTGCACGTTAGAGGGGTCTTTTGCACGTTAGCGTTTTTGTCTTTTCTTGAAAAATGATTTATCTTTTAATCAACGGCCGGGACAAAAAAACGAAACCTAAGATTAACACCAAAAAAATACAGTAGAGGGAAATAACAGAATGCAAAAACTTGGAAACGATTGGCAGGGCATCAGCCAACAAGTAGAGCTGTTTCCAAGTTTTCTGAAGAGCATCTCATCAACAGGCAAAATAGTAGAAAACGATTAAATTTGTTTAAATAACTAGAAAACAAATAGATACCTCTTGTTTACTCTGATTTCAGGAAGCATATAAGAACATATTCACAGTCATTTTTGCTCACTTTTTGGCTAAATCGCTAAATAATTTTACCCCCCTCTATTTTGCAGGCTTTTCATGAAAAAAATTTAAAAATCCCGTCATATCAACATTTTGTTTTTTTGACTGTGCAAAATAGAGGGGGGTTTTGCAAAATAGCGATTTTGTCTTTTTGCAAAAAACGGTTTATCTTTTAACCAACGGCCGAAGATAGAAAACAGCTCATAAAAAATCAAAAATACAATCAAAAAATATTGATCGATTGAAAATAACAACTAGAAAGTAGGAATTATTATGTCACAACAACCATTTACTGACTATCAACTCTTCAATCTCACCCGCGAGACACTCGAGCAGCGTATTGGAGAATACTATGACGAAACACAAGATGGTGCCACTACCATCAAATTATTGCTGGCTTTACGGGTTCGCTACCAGTTAGGCGCAGAGGAATTCGCATTAGTCTTGCAAGATCTAGTGAAATATTTATTCACGAAAACTAAAGCGACCAGAACTATGAAACGCTTCTTCTATTACTTCGCTGAATATTTTGACACTGCCGAATGGAAAAAATTGTGTTTAAGAGTTTTTCCGATTCGTAATTTCATTGAAAAAGCTAAATCAATCGCTGGATCACTCATTGCTCAATTCCGTCCATCAGAAACGGCGGTACCTTGAGACTGTTAACTTGTTGTCCTGTCTCTCATGCTAAAAACTTATGAAAGGAGTTATCAAAATGATCAAATTAGTTGGAACATTCTTGAACGATGCCGGAAAGAAACACAATCTGATTATGAAGGACCCGAATACTAACTTGAGTCCCGAAGTAGTCAGAGAGAACTTAGAACTACTAACCACCTTAGATCTCTTTGAAAAAGACGGCGTGGCTTTGTTTCAAGAAACAGTCAGTGCGAAATATGTCGAAACGATTGAAACACCGATTTTCGAAAAGGAGGAAGTTTTCGGAGATGCCGATGAACCAGTTACTTTAAATCAATCGTTATTGAATCGCATGCCAGCCACCGAGCAAGCAGAAGTACCTGAAGAAGAGAAGGTCGAAGCAGCGGAGAATCATCAAAA
This sequence comes from Enterococcus sp. AZ109, assembly GCF_051714625.1. NCBI lineage: Bacteria > Bacillati > Bacillota > Bacilli > Lactobacillales > Enterococcaceae > Enterococcus > Enterococcus sp. AZ109. The sequence goes on from NZ_JBIOSF010000001.1 coordinate 1,959,051, forward strand.
GTTAGAGGAGTTAAAAGCACAAAGCAGTTATCGTGATTTGCCACAAGTACCGACGGTTTCACTTGAGAAACCAAAAGAAGAAGTTTCAGAGGTACCTGCCGAAGTACCTGAAGATGCACCCGAACAAGAAACAAAACCAAAACCCTACAATCTGATCTCACAACTGATCCACAGAAAAAACCGACGAAAAGCGCAGGAAAAACAGAAGAAAAATCTCAATTAAGCCGCCCACAAGTTCAGCAAATTTATTTAATTAATTAAGCTCTTTTACTAGCCGTCATCTATGAACATTGGGCACTTCACAGGTGATCGATTTAAACTTTGTTGCGAAACTAACATTCGTAACGAAGTATTAGTTCCTTGAAAATTGAATAATCCGTCCGCACATGGAAAAAAAACAAAAAAAAACCGCATCACTAGGACACGGTTTTTCTTTTAAAAATATTTTTTAGCAGGTTCTACTACTAGATAGCGATACGGTTCTTCACCTTCAGAATGGGTTTTGATGTAATCATCATAACTTAATGCTGAATGAATCATCTTACGCTCGAATGCAGGCATTGGCTCTAAGAATACTGGGCGACCTGTATCTTTCACCTTTTCGGCGGTACGCTTAGCTAAACGTACCAGCACTTCTTCCCGCTTTTGCCGATAGTTGCCGACATTTACAACCACGGAAAGTTTGTTTTTCGCTACGCGATGAACAAAGACTTGAGCCAAATACTGTAAAGCATTTAAAATTTTTCCATGTTTACCAATCAGCATCCCTTGTTTGTCTGTTTCCAAGTTGAAAGTGGTTAATCCATTGTCACTACGTTCAATTTTTACTAACGCAGGTACACCCATTTGTTTAGTAATATCAGTCAGGTAGATGGCTAATTGTTTCAGTGCTTCTTCGTTATCTAATTCTGTGAGCTCTTCAGTTAGTGGCGTCTCAGTAATTTCCTCTGGGACAGGTTCGCTTAGAACTTCTTCCACCGCTTCTTCAACAGCTTCACTGATTTCTTCTGCGACAGTTGGTTCCATCGATACTTGCGCATTTTTTTTGCCGATTCCTAAGAATCCTTTTTTTCCTTCATCCAAAATGCTGATTTCTACTTCATTTTTTGTTAACCCTAGAACAGCTAATCCATGCTTGATTGCTTCGTCAATCGTAGCACCTTCATAAACAGGCATTCACTAGTACCTCCTTGCTCTAAATTCGTACTGAAACATCCACTAAAACGAATGCTCAGCTTTTATCTTTTTTTACGTTTTTTCTTTGGATTTTTCGCTTTTTGAAGTGCTCGTTCACGTTCGCGAATCCGACGCGCTTCTTCCGCTCTTTCTTGACGAATTTTAAACGGATTATTGATTAATAATGTTTGTACGGTCTGGAATGCGTTTGAGACCACCCAGTAGAGTGATAACCCACTGGCTAAGTTCATCCCCATTACAAAGATCATTACCGGCATGAAAAAGGTCATAATCTTAGTTGAAGGGTTTGATTCCAATTGGCTCATACTTGATAGATACGTACTAGCAAAGGTAAAGATCGCTGCTAGAATTGGTAAAATAAAGTATGGGTCGGGACTACTTAAATCTAACCACATAAATTGTCCTTGGCGTAACGCTGGTACACGTAGAATTGATTGGTACAGTGCGATCATAACAGGCATTTGAACCAACAATGGCAGACAGCCGGCATACGGATTTACATTATGCTCAGCGTACAGTTTCTTCGTTTCAGCTTGCAGCTTCGCTTGGGTCTCTTGATCCTTTGAAGCATACTTTTGTTGAAGCGCTTTGATTTTTGGCTGCAGCTCCTGTGTTTTACGCATGCTCTTCGTTTGGAAGTGCATCAAAGGCATCAGGATAATCCGGATAATAATGGTGAATAATATGATACCAACACCCACACTACCAAAGGACAGTGCCTGGATTGCTTCACCGAAATAATAGATGATGTATCGGCTCCAAATACCCGTACTGCTAGCATCTACATCCCCAGTACCACAGGCGGACAATAAGACGACCAAGACAAGCAAACTTGCCATTAAAAATATTCGATTGTATTTCTTCACTTAATTCTGTTCCCTTCCTCATTCAATATTTTTGCTAATTTCAATACATGAATCAAATTAGAGCGTACTTCTTCATAAGAAAGGTCTTTGATCGCCGGACGGGCAATGACTATAAAATCTAGTCTAGGATCAATTTTGGGTGACAATTCTTGTAAAACTGCCCGGATGAGTCGTTTTACACGATTGCGCGCTACGGCATTTCCAACTTTTTTCCCTACAGAGAGTCCAACTCTAAAATGGGGTTGATCAGAAGGCTCTAATCGATAAACAACAAATTTACGATTGGCAAAGGAAGTTCCCTCCTGAAAAACCTGTTGAAATTCTTTTTCTTTCTTTACACGATATGCTTTTTTCATTCGGCTTCCTTCGTTTCTTTAAATCTATACTTACCAATAATACCATATTTCAATTTAAGGATTCATCTCATTTTAAATGAAAAAATGAGAAAGACGATCCTATTACATAAGAAAGGCTTCACAAACTCGCTCAGCTTTGGAGCGCTAAGACTAAAATGGGGATACACTGCCAAGAAACACAGCGATCGTAGGAGCTGAGGTTGATTGGTACCTACTTGGTGCTCCTCAAGTTTCTCTCAATTTTCGCTTAGTGTCGACAAAGCTAGTTTATGAAGCCGGACATCGTTAACATTGTTGTTAAAAATTTTTCAATTAAAAAAATCTTTACTTTTAAGAAAGGCTTCGCAAAATTGCTCAGCTTTGGAGCATGCTTTTGAATTTTGAAAAACCTTCTTCTTTTCAGTTCCAATAAAAAAGCTTCACGAACTGGTTCAGCTTTTTCACCTAAGATCGATAAAGCTAGTTCGTGAAGCCAGAGATCGTTAAACACACTATTAATAAGTCCACTTGATAAATCTCTTTAAAAAGAAAAAAACCACTGAATCGGCAGTGGTTTAAGCAGAAAGTACTTTTCTTCCTTTACGGCGACGGCTTGCCAAAACACGGCGGCCATTTTTAGTGCTCATACGTTTGCGGAAACCATGAACTTTCTGACGTTTACGTTTATTAGGTTGATAAGTTCTTTTCATCTATTCCACCTCCATTATCAACGATACATAGACATACTTTAGTAGTATAACGACTTTACCTACTGTTTGTCAATCCGAAAAAAATAAAAAATTTCTTAGTTTATCCACATTTTCTGGGGATAAGTAAAAGTTCTTTGGGGATAATTCATCCACAGAAAAAGTTGTTTTGATCTGTCCGCATATTTATCCCCAAGAATTGACAGTATGGAAAAGTTATGCACATGGTGGATAACTTTTGTTAATAACTTTTATAAACCTTGCTATCACTGACCTAGTGTTGCGATCAATCTGTGGAAAATATCGTGGAAAAAGGAGAATCTTCTTCCCTATCCTAAAGGGTGTGGATAACTTTTTTCAACAGCGTGTATATCTTTTTTTGCTTTTTTCAGATTGTGGAAAAACTTTGTAAAAAAACATCGCAGCTTTTGCCTGTGGAAAACTTTCGTAAAAAATGATAAAGTAGAACTATCTGAATTTTATTAAGGTAGGAGGCGAATTATTTGACCTCATTAGAAGATCTATGGCAAGAGTTGAAGGAAAGTTATAAAAATGAATTGAACCCTGCCAGTTACGATGCTTGGGTAGATACTGCCAAGCCTTTGTCTTTTAACAACAATCAAATAACTATTGAAGTAACCAGTGATCTTCATAAAAAATACTGGGAAAAACACTTAGCAGCAAGAATTGTTGAAATCGGCTTTAAATTAACCGGAGATGAAATTATGCCAGCCTTTGTCACACCCGACGAAGCACCGGTTTTTACCCCTGTAGCAAAACCTGCAACACCAACAGTTGAGGTTACGAAACGGGCAATGCTTAATCCAAAGTACACCTTTGATACCTTCGTTATTGGGAAAGGAAATCAAATGGCCCATGCTGCAGCATTAGTTGTAGCGGAAGAACCCGGTTCAATCTATAATCCTTTGTTCTTCTATGGTGGCGTTGGGTTAGGGAAAACCCACTTGATGCATGCGATTGGCCACCAAATGTTAGCCATTAATCCCCAAGCGAAAGTGAAATATGTCTCTAGCGAAACGTTCGCGAACGATTTTATTAATTCTATCAAAAATAAAATCTCGGAAGAGTTTCGGCAAGAGTATCGCAATGTAGACCTGCTTCTAGTGGATGATATTCAATTTTTTGCGGAAAAAGAGGCCACACAAGAAGAATTTTTCCATACATTCGAGAACTTATATAATGATAATAAACAAATTGTCTTAACCAGTGATCGTTTGCCAAATGAAATTCCCAAATTACAAGAACGCTTGGTTTCTCGCTTTGCGTGGGGGTTATCTGTTGATATCACACCACCAGATTTAGAAACACGAACGGCTATCTTACGCAAAAAGGCCCAAGCGGAGAAGCTTGAGATACCTGATGATACCTTGAGCTACATCGCTGGCCAGATTGATTCTAATATTCGCGAATTAGAAGGGGCACTCGTCCGCGTTCAAGCATTTGCGACCATGAATAATGCAGATATTACAACCAGCATAGCAGCGGACGCACTAAAAAGTCTAAAAGGAACCAGCAATACGCAATTATCCATTATGCAAATTCAAGAAGAGGTTGCTAAATACTACCATATTCAAGTAAAAGACTTAAAAGGAAAGAAACGCGTGAAAGCGATCGTTGTTCCTCGCCAAATTGCCATGTATTTGTCTCGGGAGATGACGGATAATTCTTTACCGAAAATTGGTGCCGAATTTGGTGGTAAGGATCACACGACCGTCATTCATGCCCACGAAAAAATTGCCCAGTTAATGAAAAAAGATCACAGTATGCAACAAGAAGTTGCTGAGATCAAAAACTTACTGCTAAATTAGCTTGTGGAAAAGACCTAAAGAAAAAGTGAAAGTTTTCCACACCTTTTCCACAAGTGGAAAACTCTAACCCGAACGCTTTTTCATCGTTTTCCACAGGTTCCACAGGCCCTACTACTTTTATTACTTAATATTATAAATAAATATATATAAAAAAGGAGTTTCCCAATGAAATTTACGATTAATCGCTCACGCTTCATCCAAGAACTAGCTACGGTGCAACGTGCTATTTCCTCTAAAACAACGATCCCTATTTTGACAGGTGTAAAAATTGTCTTAAACGAAGAGGGACTTAATTTAACCGGTAGTAACGCGGATATTTCAATCGAGACCTTTTTAGCTGCCGATGATGAAAAAGCTCAGCTGCAAATTGAAAAATCTGGGATGATTGTTTTGCAGGCACGTTTCTTTAGTGAAATTATTCGTCGCTTACCAGAAGATACCTTTACACTGGAAGTCTTAGACAATCTTCAAGTAGCCATTACATCTGGTGCTGCTGAATTTACCGTTAATGGACTGGATGCAGATAATTATCCACATTTACCAGTTGTGGAAGAGCAAAACCAATTAAAATTACCTGTCCACATGTTGACAAAGTTAATTGGTGAAACTGTTTTTGCTGTTTCTCAGCATGAGAGTCGTCCAATTTTAACTGGGGTTCATTTTATGCTAGCAAACAATCAACTATTAGCTGTGGCTACTGATTCACATCGAATGAGTCAACGAGTTGTACCTGTAGAGAATGCAACGAGTGATTTTGATATTGTAATCCCTGGAAAAAGCTTGGTTGAGCTTTCACGCTCGATGGGGGATGAAGAAGCAGAAGTAGAAGTTAGCATTATGGAAAATCAAGTATTATTCAAAACACCATCTATGTATTTCTATTCACGCTTACTTGAAGGAAATTATCCAGACACGAATCGATTAATTCCGACTAGCTTCAATACAGAGATTACCTTTTCAGTTCCTACACTACTAGCAGCCATTGAACGGGCATCGTTACTTTCTCACGAAGGTAGAAATAATATTGTTCGTTTGGCAATCGAGTCTGACTCTGTCGTTCTTTATGGAAACTCACCGGAGATCGGTAAAGTGGAAGAAGAATTAGTTTATGAAAAAGTAACCGGTGATCCTTTAGAAATTTCATTTAATCCTGATTATATGAAGGCGGCATTACGGGCGTTTGGTGACATGAGTATTACCATTCACTTTATCTCGCCAATACGTCCATTTACCTTGGAGCCAAGTGAAGGTGAAGTCTCATTTATTCAACTAATTACACCCGTACGTACGAACTAATCTGAAAAGTTTCATAACTCTTCTTGAAAAACGTCAGAAAGAGCTGAAATTTGAGTAAAAGGTCTTAAAATCGATTTTAAGACCTTTTTTTCTTTTTGTAGTAAAACATAAGAAATGGAATAAAACTTCTTAAAACGAAAAATACAACGAGTTTATTTGTTTTCTAACTGAAAAAAGAGTATAATATAGAGGTATCTCTGAAATGAAAATGAGGGATGAAATGTGAAACAAAAAATTGTTTTAAAAACAGAATATATGACACTCGGCCAACTGCTAAAAGAGATCAATTTGATATCTAGCGGTGGTCAGGCTAAATGGTATTTAGCTGAACAAACAGTGTTCGTAGATGGCGAGCCAGAAAATCGCCGTGGGCGTAAGCTCTATCCGGGTATGATGATTGAAATACCTGAGATGGGTACTTTTTTTATGGCTAAAAATGGGAATACTGAAGATGAAACTGAATAAGCTTCAGTTGAAAAACTATCGAAATTACCAAGATTTATTTTTGGAATTCCCTAATAGCTTAAATGTCTTTTTGGGGGAAAATGCCCAAGGAAAAACGAATTTGTTAGAAAGTATTTATGTATTAGCTTTAACTCGGAGTCACCGCACCAATAATGAACACGAATTAATTGGCTGGCAAGAAGATTTTGCCCAAGTCAAAGGACGTGTATCAAAAGGTGTGGGTGAGACGGAATTGGAGCTGTTGCTAACAAAAAAAGGTCGTAAGTCAAAAGTTAATCATATTGAACAAAAACGTTTAAGTAGTTACATAGGCCAATTAAATGTCATCTTATTTGCTCCTGAAGACCTTTCTTTAGTGAAGGGAAGTCCCCAGATGAGACGGCGCTTTATCGATATGGAACTAGGACAGATTAGTCCGATGTATTTATATGATTTAGCCCAATATCAAAAAACATTAAAACAACGAAATCTCTACCTCAAACAATTAGCTGAAAAAAAGCAGACGGATGAACTATACCTCGATATCCTTACCGAGCAGCTGGTGGAATTTGGCAGTAAGGTACTGGCTAATCGTTTGCAATTTATTAAGCGCTTGGAGCATTGGTCCAATGAACTGCATACGAAGATTACCAATCATCGTGAACACTTAGCAATCGAATATGTTGGGAGTCTACCGCTTGAAAGTGAAACACTAGCAGACATCCAACTAAGTTTTCAAACGGAGCTGCAAAAAAATCGCAAACGGGAATTGTTTAGAGGGACCACTTTGATCGGGCCGCATCGCGATGATTTGCGTTTCTTAGTAAACGACCAAAATGTTCAGACTTACGGCTCCCAAGGACAGCAGCGGACAACTGCGTTAAGTGTGAAGTTAGCGGAAATTGATTTGATGAAAGAAGAGACTGGGGAATACCCGTTGCTCTTGTTAGATGACGTGATGAGTGAATTGGACGACAACCGTCAAGTTCACTTATTGGAAACCATAGAAGACAAAGTTCAGACCTTTTTAACCACCACCACCTTAGAACATGTAAAAGGAAAGATGACCGTTCATCCGGATATCTTTTATGTCCAACATGGACAGATAGAAAGGAACGAAACTTAAATGACAGAAGAAGAAAAGAGTTTACAAGAACGGGCTAATGAGTATGATGCTAGTCAGATTCAGGTACTTGAAGGATTAGAAGCTGTTCGTAAACGCCCGGGGATGTACATTGGATCAACCAGTACAGAAGGATTACACCACTTAGTTTGGGAAATCGTTGATAACTCGATCGATGAGGCATTAGCAGGCTTTGCTACAAGTATTGAGGTAGTTATTGAAAAAGATAATAGCATTACTGTTAGTGATGATGGCCGAGGAATCCCTGTAGATATTCAAGCTAAAACCGGTCGTCCGGCACTAGAAACAGTTTATACCGTGTTGCATGCTGGAGGAAAATTTGGCGGCGGCGGATATAAGGTTTCCGGGGGCTTGCACGGTGTAGGGGCGTCAGTAGTAAACGCTTTGTCTAGTAGTTTAGATGTACGAGTATTTAAAAATGGTAAAATTTATTACCAAGAATATCGTCGCGGTGCCGTAGTAGATGATTTAAAAATTATCGGAGACACAGAAAAACATGGAACGACCGTCCATTTTATCCCAGACTCAGAGATTTTTACTGAAAGCACCGAATTTAATTTTGAAAAATTAGCTACTCGGGTTCGTGAGTTAGCCTTTTTGAATCGTGGCTTAAAAATTTCAATCAAAGACAAACGTCCAGAAGAGGCCGTTTTGCGAGAATATTTCTACGAAGGCGGAATCAAGAGCTACGTGGAACATTTGAATGCGAGTAAAACAGTTTTGATTGAAGAGCCTGTTTTTGTTGAAGGGGAACAACAAGATATCATTGTAGAGGTCGCAATGCAATATACAGATGGCTATCATACCAATATCTTGAGTTTTGCTAACAACATTCATACCTACGAAGGTGGGACCCACGAATTTGGATTCAAAACCGCTTTGACTCGGGTAATTAATGATTATGCTCGTAAACAGAAGATCATGAAAGACAACGAGGAAAATCTTTCTGGAGAAGATGTTCGTGAAGGGTTAACGGCAGTTATTTCTATCAAGCATCCAGAGCCGCAATTTGAAGGGCAAACCAAAACCAAGCTGGGGAACTCAGAAGTTCGGACGGTAACCGATCGACTGTTTTCAGAAAGCTTCTCAAAATTCTTGATGGAAAATCCATCCGTTGGCCGTCAGATTGTTGAAAAAGGAATGCTAGCAGCTCGCGCACGATTAGCTGCAAAGCGTGCCCGTGAAGTGACTCGTCGAAAAGGCGCACTAGAAATCAGCAACCTGCCAGGTAAATTAGCGGATTGCTCTAGTAATGATCCAGAACGCTGTGAATTATTTATCGTCGAAGGAGATTCAGCCGGCGGTTCAGCAAAACAAGGGCGAAATCGTGAATTTCAAGCTATTTTGCCCATCCGCGGGAAAATCCTAAATGTTGAAAAAGCATCAATGGATAAAATTTTAGCCAACGAAGAAATTCGTTCATTGTTTACGGCAATGGGGACTGGCTTTGGTTCTGACTTTGATGTAGCCAAAGCGCGGTATCATAAATTGGTTATTATGACAGATGCCGATGTCGATGGTGCGCACATTCGTACCTTGCTGCTTACCTTGTTCTATCGCTATATGCGCCCAATTGTAGAAGCTGGTTATGTTTATATTGCACAACCACCTTTATATGGGATTAAACAAGGAAAGAATATCACGTATATTCAACCAGGTAAGAACGCTGAAGAAGAATTACAGCAAAAGCTAGAAGCATTACCAGCCTCACCAAAAGCCAATATTCAACGCTATAAGGGTCTTGGAGAGATGGATGATCATCAACTATGGGAAACGACAATGGACCCTGACAATCGCTTAATGCTGCGTGTGAGCGTGGATGATGCCATTGAGGCTGACCAAGTATTTGAAATGCTGATGGGTGATCGCGTAGAACCACGTCGGGCCTTTATTGAAGAAAACGCCCATTACGTGAAGAACTTAGATATTTAGTGAGGAGGATCGATTTGGAAGATCAAAGAGAAAATATCCGTGACGTCAATCTGAGCAGTGAAATGCGCGAATCCTTTATTGACTACGCCATGAGTGTTATCGTGGCTCGGGCTTTGCCTGATGTTCGTGATGGCTTGAAGCCGGTTCACCGAAGAATCTTATATGGCATGAATGAATTAGGTGTTACACCTGATAAACCCCATAAAAAATCTGCCCGTATCGTAGGGGATGTAATGGGTAAGTATCATCCTCACGGTGACAGTGCGATTTATGAATCGATGGTACGGATGGCACAGCCTTTTAGCTACCGTAATATGCTGGTGGATGGTCACGGGAACTTCGGTTCAGTCGATGGCGACGGAGCGGCAGCGATGCGGTATACCGAAGCAAGACTAAGTAAGATTGCTATGGAAATGCTGCGAGATATCAATAAAGATACCGTTGATTACCATGGGAACTACGATGACAGTGAACAAGAACCAGACGTGTTGCCAGCTCGTTTTCCGAACCTTTTGGTTAATGGAGCAACTGGGATTGCGGTTGGGATGGCGACTAATATCCCTCCTCACAACTTAAAAGAAGTGATTGAAGCAATTGGTCTATTGATGGAAGATCCAGAGGTTACGACCCAAGAATTAATGGAAGTCCTTCCTGGTCCAGACTTCCCAACAGGCGGTATCGTTATGGGGAAATCCGGTATTCGTCGCGCTTATGAGACCGGAAAAGGTTCGATCACTGTTCGAGCAAAGATTGAAATCGAAGAACAAAAGAACGGCAAAGAACGTATTATCGTGACGGAATTGCCGTATATGGTAAATAAAGCTAAATTGATCGAACGTATCTCTGAACTTCATCGTGACAAGCGAATTGAAGGGATTACTGATTTACGGGATGAAACTTCTCGTGAAGGAATGCGGGTCGTGATCGAAGTACGTCGGGATGTCAGTGCTTCAGTTATTTTGAATAACTTGTACAAAATGACTTCGCTGCAAACGTCTTTCAGCTTTAATATGTTGGCGATTGAAAATGGGGTACCACGTATTCTGAATTTGAAACAAATTTTGGAAAATTATGTGGCCCATCAAAAAATCGTTATTACTCGCCGGACGAAATTTGAAAAACGCAAAGCAGAAGCACGGGCTCATATTTTGGAAGGCCTGCGGATTGCTTTAGACCATATTGATGAGATCATTGCGACCATTCGTGGATCTGAATCGGACGAAGTAGCCAAAAATACCTTGATTGAACGCTTCGAATTGTCTGATCGTCAAGCACAAGCCATCTTAGATATGCGTCTGCGCCGTCTAACAGGCTTAGAACGCGAGAAAATCGAGAATGAATACCAAGAGCTGCTAAAATTTATCGAGGACTTAAACGACATCCTAGCGCGTCCTGAGCGTGTAGTGGAAATCATCAAGACTGAATTAAGTGAAGTAGCTGCTAAATTCGGGGATGCGCGTCGGACTGAATTATTAGTCGGTGAAGTTTTAAGCTTGGAAGACGAAGATCTGATTGAAGAAGAAGATATCGTGATTACTCTAACCAACAACGGCTACATCAAACGCGTGGTCTCCAGTGAATTTAGAGCGCAACGCCGTGGTGGACGTGGCGTTCAAGGAATGGGCATTCATGATGATGATTTTGTAAAAACACTCATTTCATGTTCAACGCACGACACGTTATTGTTCTTCACCAATACTGGTCGAGTGTATCGAGCGAAGGGCTATGAAATTCCTGAATACGGTCGAACTGCCAAGGGGATTCCAATTATCAATCTGTTGGGAATTGATTCAAGCGAAACGATTCAGGCAGTGATCGCTGTAAACGGCGAAGCCTCAGATGGACAATTCTTATTCTTTGTTACAAAAAATGGGATTGTTAAGCGGACAACCGTTACCGCCTTCTCAAACATTCGCAGCAACGGTTTAATTGCGATTGGATTGAAAGAAAATGACGAGCTAGTTAATGTGTTGTTTACTGAAGGGGAAGAAAAAATCATCCTTGGTACGCATGACGGTTACTCAGTCACTTTTGCTGAGAAAGCTGTTCGTGATATGGGTCGGACAGCCAGCGGGGTTCGAGGGGTTCGTCTACGGGAAAATGATTACGTGATTGGCTCGGCGGTCTTGAAGGAAAATCAAGAAGTGCTGGTTATTACTGAAAAAGGATACGGCAAGCGCACCAAAGTATCTGATTACCCTGTCAAAGGCCGTGGTGGTAAAGGAATTAAGACAGCTAATATCACGACTAAAAACGGACCATTAACTGGTTTAGCTGCAGTTAACGGGGACGAAGATATCTTGTTAATTACTAATAAAGGTGTCATTATTCGTTTCAACGTGGACAGCGTTTCACAAACAGGTCGGGCAACTTTAGGTGTTCGTCTGATGAAGATGGAAGAAAATACCCAAGTTGTGACAATGGCTGTGGTGGAAAATGTATCTGAAGAGGTAGAAGGAACAACAGAAACAGCTACAGATGCAACGACAGAAGAAAAAAGTGAATAATTGCTGAAAGACTGAGATTTTTCTCAGTCTTTTTGCGTACCTTAAGATAGAAATAGTGAGAAACAAAGAAACAGGTTGATTTTTGCAAGATGATTGTGTATAATGTTTATTTGTGAGTGTCTATATTTTTTTAGAGCGCTCTCCTTGCTCTCAGGAAAGCTGAGGGCCTATAGTCCATAGGGAGGTGAAAAATCAATGGAAAACACGAAGTATGAAATCACATACATCATTCGTCCGAACATTGATGAAGAAGCAAAATCTGCTTTAGTAGAACGTTTCGATACAATCTTGAAAGATAATGGTGCAGAAATTATCGATTCAAAAGATTGGGAAAAACGCCGTTTCGCATATGAAATGAACGATTTTCGTGAAGGTATCTACCATATCGTCAATGCAACTGCTCCAGCATCAGCCGGTGCAATCAACGAATTTGATCGTCTTGCAAAGATCAATGACGATATCATTCGTCACATGATCGTAAAGATTGAGGAGTAATTGTTTCACGTGAAACAATTGACGAGAAAGGAGCTGGCTTTACTTGATTAACAATGTTGTATTAGTTGGTCGCTTAACAAAAGATCCAGATTTACGCTACACAGCAAGCGGTACTGCAGTAGCTACTTTTACTTTGGCGGTAAATCGTAATTTTACCAATCAAAGTGGAAACCGTGAGGCAGATTTTATCAATTGTGTCATTTGGCGTAAATCAGCAGAAACACTAGCAAACTATGCCCGTAAAGGAACGCTATTAGGTGTTACTGGACGTATCCAAACACGTAATTATGAAAACCAACAAGGTCAAAGAGTTTACGTAACTGAGGTAGTAGCGGATAATTTCCAACTACTTGAATCACGTAATGCAAGTGAGCAGCGCCAACAAAGTCCTAACTTTGATGGTGGTGGAACGCAAGGATCCAATAATAGCTTTAACAACAACTTTGAACAATCTTCGCCGTCAGCTAAAAACACGATGCCTGACTTCGATCGGGATTCTGATCCGTTTAGCGGTTCAACGATCGACATTTCAGATGATGATTTACCATTCTAACAATTGATAGGGAGGGAAACGGAATGGCACAACAAAGAAGAGGTCGTAAACGTCGCAAAGTAGATTACATTGCAGCAAACCATATTGAATATATTGATTATAAAGATATCGAGTTACTAAAACGATTCATCAGCGAACGCGGTAAAATTTTACCACGTCGTGTAACAGGTACAAGCGCTAAGAACCAACGTAAAATAACTGTAGCAGTTAAACGCGCACGGATCATGGGCTTACTACCATTTGTATCAGAAGAGTAAAAACAAAAAGACTTCCTTGTGAAGTCTTTTTTTGTTTCACGTGAAACATTACATCCTGAGATTCGCTTGCTGGCAATGATTGTGATAGAATAAAGTCTGTCAGGAGGTACATAAATGGAGAAGAACACAAAGCTCAGGTGGTCTCTTTTTTTCTTTTTTTTATTGTTGCTGCTGCAATTAATGGCGATTTTTTTTCTACCCCTTAATTACATCACAGCAATAATTGTTATTTTCATCGATGTACTCTTATTAATCCAGATCATTATGCAGCAACGTAGCTTGCAAATCAGCAACCATCAGAAAATTATACAGGCATCAATAGTTGCGGAAAAAGCGCTAGACTTTGTTTCAGAAGATATGCCAGTAGGTGTTATTTCATGGGGGGTGGATCGGCAATTTATTTGGATGAATCCTTATATTACAGCTGAAGTTAACGATCTCACAGTAGCCGATCAGCAGGACATGATTAATGAATTAATACAACGGGACGAAAAAGGAAAGAATGTTTATAAGATTAAAGATACCCTGTATCATTTTCAATTGAATAAAGAAAAAGCACTAGTTTATTTGATTGATATTACTAAAGAAGTTGAATTAGAAACAAAAGAGCAGAATCTACAGACAGTCGTGGGTATTCTTTCGGTGGATAATTATGATGATGTGACTGATCGTAAAGATGATAAAGAAATCTCTTATTTGAATTCTTTTATAACGACGGTTATTTCAGATTGGATGGATTCCTACCAAATTTTTTATAAACGTGTAAATGCCGAACGTTTCTTCTTTTTTGCAAGACATGAAGACTTGACTAAAATGACAGATAATAATTTTGATTTGTTGGAAAAGATTCGAGTGGCCGCTGAAAAAGAAGGCGTCTTGATTACAGTTAGCATGGGTATCAGCTATGGTAACCAATCATTAGAAATTATTGGAGATACCGCACAGAATAATTTGGATATCGCTTTAGTACGTGGCGGAGATCAGGTTGTAGTAAAGGATGCAGAAGAAAATGCGAAACCGATATTCTATGGTGGTAATTCAACCAGTGCTGCTAAGCGAACGCGAGTCCGTTCTCGCGCGATGTCTACTGCGTTGAAAAACGTCTTCAATGAAACCGGAACAGTCTATGTTATGGGTCACCGATTTCCAGATATGGATGCGATAGGTGCCTCATTTGGTGTATCGTGTCTTGCACGTTTTCATAACAAAAATGTTCACGTGGTAATTGATGAACAAGAAATCATTCCAGATGTGGATCGTTGCCTAGAAGAAATTCATAAAGATGGTGAAATGGAGGGGTTACTAATTTCTCCGGCAGAAGCAATGAAGCAACGAAAAGCCGGTGATCTATTAGTGATGGTGGACTATCATCGTCCCTCATTGTCTATCTCACAAGAACTTTATGAGCAATTTGAAAATGTCGTCATTATTGACCATCACCGAAGAGGAGAAGAGTTTCCTAGCAAACCGTTGTTGACATACATCGAGTCTTCCGCATCTTCTGCCTCAGAATTAGTAGCTGAATTGGTTCAATTTGAAAGCAAAGAGAATCGCAAAATGACTAAGATGGAAGCTACCTTGTTACTCGCTGGAATTACGGTGGATACGAAGAATTTTTCCATTCGGACGACGGCTCGCACCTTTGACGTCGCTAGTTATTTAAAGACTTGTGGTGCGGATGCTTCTTTAGTACAATATATTTTAAGTACAGATATTAAATCTTACCTCGAGATCAGTCAACTAGTTGGTGAGAGTGAATACGTTGGAGAAGATATTGTGATCGCTGCAGGAAGTGAAACAAAAGAGTACGATAGTGTTACGGCTGCTAAAACAGCAGATACGCTATTGTCAATGGTGGATATCAATGCCGCTTTTGTGATCATTAAACGCAACGATGGGGTCGTCGCCATAAGCGCTCGTAGCACTGGGACGATTAATGTCCAAATGATTATGGAAGCATTAGGTGGTGGCGGACACTTCACAAATGCAGCCGCTCAAATAAAGGCGACTACTATTGCTGAAGTAAAGCAGCAGCTATTGGCCACTATTAAAGAACAATTGTCGGGAGGAGAAAAAGAATGAAAGTAATTTTCTTAGAAGATGTAAAAGGTAAAGGTAAAAAAGGGGAAGTAAAAGAAGTACCTACAGGCTATGCTCAAAACTACTTAATCAAAAACAAATTAGCACAAGAAGCAAACAAAAGTAGTATTTCCGCACTGTCCGCCCAAAAGAAAGCACAAGCTAAAAAGGATGCCGAAGTATTAGCTGAGGCTGAAAAGCTAAAAGCGTTTTTGGATAAAGAAGATACAGTGGTAGAATTAACAGCTAAAGCGGGTGAAGATGGTCGCCTATTTGGTTCAATCCCATCCAAACAAATTGCTGAAGGCTTAAAGAAACAGTATGATTTGAAATTAGATAAACGGAAGATTGAATTAGATAATCCAATTCGAACACTAGGATATACAAAAGTACCTGTGAAGCTTCACACGGAAGTTAGCGGAATTATCAAAGTTCACGTAAGTGAGGAATAGAGGAATAAATGAGGCTGAGACAATTTGTCTCAGCCTTTGTTGTATTTCTTAGGTTTATTTTGTAAAATAGGTGGACGAAGAATTTTAGGAGCGAAAAACATGAGTGAAATGTTACAAGATCGCATACCGCCACAGAGTGCTGAGGCAGAGCAAGCAACATTAGGCTCGATATTTTTAGATACGGATGCGTTAATTACCGCAATGGAATTCATCCAACCAGAAGACTTCTATCGTCGCAGCCATCAAGTAATTTTCCAGACCATGATCAAACTAAACGATCGCAACGAAGCGATTGATGTAGTTACAGTTAAAGATGTCTTGGAGCAAGAACATCTCTTGGAAGATGCTGGCGGGGTAAGTTACTTATCAGAATTAGCATTAAGTGTACCGACAGCTGCTAATGTCGGCTATTATGCGAAGATTGTGGAAGAGAAATCATTGTTACGCAATCTAATTCAAACCGCAACCAACATTGTGACTCAAGGATTTGAACAAGGTGATGATGTACAGACTATCCTAGATACAGCTGAACGCAGTATCATGGAAGTATCTGAACGTAGAAATAAGAGTGGTTTTTTGACGATTGCGGAAGTCTTGAATACCGCCATTGAAAATATTGACCAATTGGCCCGTAATGATGAAGAAATTACCGGGATTCCGACAGGTTATGCCGCTTTAGATAAAATGACAGCCGGTTTACAGCCAGAGGAGCTGATTATTTTGGCCGCTCGTCCAGCGGTAGGGAAAACCGCATTTGCCTTAAATATTGCTCAAAATATCGGAACAAAAACGGATCGTTCAGTCGCTATTTTTAGTCTGGAAATGGGGGCAGAGTCCTTAGTAAACCGGATGCTTTGTGCTGAAGGTTCAATTGAAGCCAGTCATTTACGTACTGGACAATTGTCAGAAGAAGAATGGCAAAATTTGATTGTAGCGATGGGGAGTTTATCGCGAGCGAATATCTTTATCGATGATACACCAGGGATCAAGATTTCAGAGATTCGGGCGAAATGCCACAAGCTGGCGAAAGAAAAAGGTAACTTGGGATTGATTTTAATTGACTACCTGCAATTGATTGAAGGAACTGGCCGAGAAAACCGTCAGCAAGAGGTTTCAGAAATTTCTCGGCAATTGAAAAAATTAGCCAAGGAATTAAAAGTACCAATTATTGCACTCTCACAGCTTTCCCGGGGTGTGGAACAACGCCAGGACAAGCGTCCGGTGTTGAGTGATATTCGTGAGTCTGGTTCGATTGAGCAAGATGCGGACATCGTAGCGTTCTTGTATCGTGAGGACTATTACGAACGAGAAGGCGATGAAGAAGAAGATATGAGTGCCAACCGAAATGTGATTGAAGTAATCATTGAAAAGAACCGTAGCGGCGCCCGAGGTACAGTGGAACTGCTATTCATCAAAGAATACAATAAGTTCTCCTCCTTATCACCTAGAGACGAATTTTAACGAGCGTTGTCATTTTATGGCACGCTCTTTATTTTTTTCGTTGACTCCATTCATTGGATAAAGCGTCCAATTCGGACTGTTTTTTGTGAGTGTTCTCCTTTCTTATTTATTTTGGTAAGGTTAAGAAAATTTAGCAAGTAAAGCCCTTTATTTAAAATAATGTTCGGAATTTGACTAAAATATGGAATGTAGTTTTCCTAATATTCGAATTTACATTGAAAAATAGCCGATTTATTGATACAATGGTTCAGGATTAAATAAAATAAAACGAGGTGTTCAGATGTCATCTGTAGTAGTGGTAGGCACGCAGTGGGGCGATGAAGGTAAAGGAAAGATTACTGACTTCTTAAGTGAAAATGCTGAAGTCATTGCTCGCTATCAAGGTGGAGACAACGCAGGACATACCATCAAATTTGATAATGAGACATACAAGTTACACTTGATTCCTTCTGGTATTTTTTACAAAGAAAAAATCAGCGTAATTGGTAATGGTGTGGTAATCAACCCCAAATCGTTGGTTGAGGAATTAGCGTATTTACATGAACGTGGTGTTTCAACTGACAATTTACGTATCTCTGATCGTGCACATGTGATTTTGCCTTACCATATTAAATTGGATCAATTGCAAGAAGATTCAAAGGGCGACAATAAGATCGGTACGACCATTAAAGGGATCGGACCAGCTTACATGGATAAGGCAGCTCGGGTAGGCATTCGGATTGCGGATCTTTTAGATAAAGAGATTTTCGAAGAACGCTTAACGATCAATTTAGAAGAGAAAAATCGCCAATTTGTGAAGATGTTTGATTCTGAACCAATCGATTACGATACTATTTTTGAAGAGTACTATGAATATGGCCAACAAATTAAACATTATGTAACGGATACATCAGTTATTTTGAACGATGCATTAGATGAAGGCAAACGCGTATTATTTGAAGGTGCTCAAGGTGTAATGCTGGATATCGACCAAGGAACGTATCCATTTGTTACCTCTTCTAATCCAGTTGCTGGTGGAGTAACCATCGGTAGCGGAGTAGGTCCGGCAAAAATTGATAAAGTCGTGGGTGTGTGTAAAGCGTACACTTCACGTGTTGGCGATGGCCCCTTCCCAACAGAATTACATGACGAAATCGGTGAACAAATCCGCGAAGTCGGCCGTGAGTATGGGACAACAACGGGACGTCCGAGACGTGTGGGTTGGTTTGACTCGGTTGTTATGCGTCATTCAAAACGGGTGTCAGGAATCACCAATCTATCTTTGAACTCGATTGATGTCTTGAGTGGTTTAGAAACAGTCAAAATTTGTACGGCTTATGAGCTAGATGGCGAATTGATCTATCATTACCCAGCCAGCTTGAAAGAATTAAATCGTTGCAAACCAGTCTATGAAGAACTACCTGGCTGGAGCGAAGATATTACTGGCTGCCGTGATTTAGCAGACTTACCTGAAAATGCCCGCAATTACGTGCGTCGCGTTTCGGAATTAGTTGGTGTACGAATTTCAACCTTCTCAGTGGGACCAGATCGCACACAAACTAATATTTTAGAAAGTGTTTGGGCACAAATTTAAAGGTCATAATGGAACAAACAATAAGTTATTTAGTATAATGAACATTACAAAAATAGTGTTAGGAGGATAAAACATGTATCAAATTCTAACCGATTCCTGTTGTGATGTTCCTTATCAATTGTTAAAGGAATTAAGTGTAGACTTTATTTCGATGTTTATCGATGTCAACGGGCAAGAAATGGTTGATGATCTAGGTGAACATTTTGATATTCATGCGTTTTATCAAGAAATTGCCGAGGGTGCCTTACCGACAACCTCTCAAGTAAATGTAGGACGATATACTGAATTTTTTAAACAATATGCAGCAAAGGATATCCCAATCTTATATATTTGCTTTTCATCTGGCTTAAGCGGTTCTTATCAAAGTGCGTTGCAGGCAGTGGAGCTTGTTAAAGAGGACTATCCGCAAGCAGAAATCCATGTCTTTGATTCGTTAGCAGCAAGCGGTGGTGAAGGCTTGATGGTTTATGAAGCAGTCCAAAAGCAGCAAGCAGGCGTACCTTTATCCGATTTGCTTGAATGGTTGGAAACGAATCGCTTAACTTATCAGCATTGGGTAACAGTGAATGATTTGAATCACTTGCAGCGTGGGGGAAGAATTTCTAAAACCAGTGCAGCAATTGGTGGTTTAATGAATATCAAACCGATTATTGACGTAGACCCGCAAGGAAAACTACGAACGTTAGAAAAAATTCGCGGACGCAAAAAGGCACTACAGCATATTGCTGACAAAATTGTTGAAAACACTGGTGAGCCAGCAGAACAAGTTATTTTTATTAATGCCAGTGGCGATAATGATGGCGCTGAAGACGTAAAACGGTTGATTGAAGCCCAGATCCAACCTAAAGAAATTCGGCTTTTTCCTTTAGGTCCGACGATTGCTAGTCACACCGGTTTAGGCTGTATTGCCGTCTTTACTCGAGGTCCAATTAGAAAATAAACGTAAATGAGCATCCCAACTTTCAGGATTACTCCGAAGGTTGAGATGCTTTTTTTGCGTCTGGAAATGAAAAAAGAGTAAAAGTTCCACTTGTTACTCTAAATCCGAGCGATTTTGCGAAGCCTTTCGTTCGTCTGAAAACTCACGAATGATTTGGCTGATTTGGTTCCGGTAGGTAGTCTGCAGGACATTTTCCCGCTGAACCAGTGAAATTAAAAAATCTGGCTGCGGGCGATCTTCAATCGGAATACTTACTAGATGATCCTCTGCATTAACTGCCAGCTCCACTAAAAAGCCGATACCTACTTGCTCTTTAATCATTCCTTTTAAGATATTCAGATTGCTGCTTTGGTAAATGATTTTCGGTTCAAAGTGGGCTTGCTGACTAAACTTTTCAAAGGCAATCGGGTGAACGTAATGTTCATTTAGCAGAACAAAGGACTCATGTTCCAGCTCACTAAAAGCAATACTTTTTCTCTTAGCTAAAGGATGTTCGGGACTCACCACAATCGTAAAGTTCTTTTTCACCAGTAACTCACTGTAAAGCTCGGGATCACGAATCGGTTCAGTGGAGCCTAAGAGAGCCATATCAATTTTTCCCCGTTTTAACAAGGCATATAAATCCTTTGAGCCGCCATCAATCAGATTCACATGCTCCATCAAATCATTTTTGAATAAGAAACTGGAGAGCTTAGGAAAATAGTAATTACCAATAATTGGCGGCAAACCAAATTCCAAGGTCTCTTCCTTTAAACGATCAATTTCTCGGATAGCTACTGATAATTCCTTTAAGATCACACTAATATGCTTGGATAAAATTAACCCGGCCTTTGTAATAATCACGGAACGGTGAGATTGATCCCGAATGATCAAGTCAGCACCTAGCTCATTTTCCAAGCGCTTGATTGCATAGGTAATAGTCGGTTGGCTTACATGAAAAGCTTGAGCCACTTTAGTAAAGCTTTTATCACGGACTAATCGTTGAAAATATTCTAGGTCTTTAAGATTCATAGTAGGCTCCTTTAGAAATGACTAAACATTTCATCATATAAATATTATTTATCATAATCCTAATTTTTGACTATGGCAAGCCGAAGGGTGTACCTTGTTAATGTACTCAATGAGAATGTTGTTGGCGCACAACAACAGACAAACTGAACCAATAACAAGGAGGAATTTAATTATGAAAGGGATCGAAATTTTAAACAATCCATTTTTGAATAAAGGAACAGCCTTTACTAAAGAAGAAAGAAAACAATACGGACTAGAAGGTATGCTACCTTCACAAGTTCAAACATTGGAACAACAATCTGTTCAAGCCTATGGTCAATATTTAAGCAAAACCAGTGATCTGGAAAAACGTATTTTCTTGATGAATATCTTCAATACGAACCGTACATTATTCTTTAAATTAATGGACGAACATGTCGTTGAATTTATGCCGATCGTTTACGATCCAACTGTTGCTGATTCTATCGAACAATACAATGAATTGTTTGTTCAACCACAAGATGCAGCTTTCTTGTCAGTTGATGAACCAGAAGCCATCAAAGCTAGCTTGGAAAACGCAGCTGCCGGCCGTGACATTCGTTTGATCGTTGCGACTGATGCTGAAGGTATTTTAGGGATTGGTGACTGGGGCGTTAATGGTGTAGATATTGCTATTGGTAAATTGATGGTTTATACCGCAGCTGCTGGAATCGATCCATCACAAGTATTGCCAGTATCAATTGATGCCGGAACCAACAACCAAGAATTAATCAATGATCCTTTGTACTTAGGTAACCGTCATGAACGAGTAAGAGGCGATCGTTATTACGACTTTATCGATCAATTCGTCAATGCGACTCAAGAATTGTTCCCTAAAGTATTGTTGCACTGGGAAGACTTCGGCCGTTCAAATGCTGCCAATATTTTAGAAAAATACGAAGATAAAATTACGACCTTCAACGATGACATTCAAGGAACAGGTATCGTGGTATTAGCCGGTGTTCTAGGTGCCTTGAATATCTCAGGTGAAGATTTAACTAAACAAACAGTAATGACCTTTGGTGCAGGGACTGCCGGTGTTGGTATTGCCAACCAATTGTTAGACGAAATGACTCGTCAAGGTCTATCTGAAGAAGAAGCCCGCAAACACTTCTACATGGTAGACAAACAAGGCGTATTGTTCGAAGACACTGAAGAGTTGACGAATGGTCAAAAACCATTTACGCGCCAACGCAGTGAATTTGATAATGCTGACGAATTAACCAACTTAACAGCAGCCGTTAAAGCAATTCATCCAACGATTATCATTGGGACATCGACTCAACCAGGTGCCTTCACTGAAGAAATCGTGAAAGAAATTGCGGCTAATACCGAACGTCCAATTATCTTCCCATTGTCTAACCCAACTAAGTTAGCAGAAGCAACAGCCGAAGATTTGATCAAATGGACCGATGGTAAAGCGTTGATCGGTACAGGTATTCCCGCAGCGGATGTCGAATACAAAGGCGTGACTTACCAAATCGGACAAGCAAACAATGCTTTAATGTATCCAGGTTTAGGTCTTGGTATCATTGCCTCGACTGCTTCTCGGGTAAATGGCGAAATCTTGTCACAAGCCAGCCATGCATTAGGGGGGATTGTCGATACAAGCAAACCAGGTGCAGCTGTATTACCACCAGTATCTAAGTTAACAGAATTCTCACACACCATTGCTGAAGTTGTGGGACAAAGTGTCTTGGATCAAAAATTAAACAAAGAAGAAATCAAAGATATTAAACAAGCAGTCGCTGACATGAAATGGTACCCAGAATACCGCTCACTAGACGCTGAATAATCTTTAGAGGGGGAAATTAAGATGATCTTCTTTCAATCGATTCAAAGCGTCATCAGTATCATTCTCATGATTGCTTTGGGTTATATCTTGAAGGGCCAGGGATGGTTTGACGAAAAATTTGGCGGCAGCATTTCATCATTAATCACGAAAGTCGCATTGCCAGCTTCCATTTTCGTTTCTGTTTTAAAAAATTTAACAAAGGAAACCTTATTCCAACTATCGGGTAGCTTAATCTACCCAGTTGGTGGGGTCGTAATTTCCTACATTATCGCTTATATTTTAGTAAAGGTTTTGAAAATCAGACCCGGTCGCCGCGGGATTTTCATGAACGCAGTCGTTAATGCCAACACCATCTTTATCGGTTTGCCATTAAATATTGCCTTGTTTGGTGATAAAGCTTTACCTTACTTCTTGGTTTACTATGTAACCAACACGGTTTCTACTTGGGCCTTTGGGGTATTCTTGATCTCCAACGATGACCCAACCAAAGTAAAAGGTGAAAACAAAGCCAAACTAAATTGGAAAAAATTGCTGCCACCACCATTGCTTGGTTTTATCGTAGCGATCATTTTCTTACTAGTCGGCATTCCAGTACCAACATTTATTAACTCTACGTTGACCTATGTTGGGAATATCGTAACACCATTGTCCTTGCTTTATATTGGGATTGTGTTGCATGATGCTGGTCTTAAGAGTATCCGCTTTGACCGAGATACCGTTGTAGCTTTACTAGGTCGCTTCATTTTGGCACCAGCTGTCCTAATTGGTTTATTGCTAGTCGGACAAAATGTCTTTGGAGCAGAATTAGCACCACTATTGCAACAAACCCTGATTGTTCAATCAGCGACTCCAATGTTGGCTGTCTTGCCAATCTTGGCTAACGAAGCGCACGGTGACGTGAAGTACGCTACCAACTTAGTTACAACAAGTACATTGTTATTTGTAATTGTTGTTCCAATCTTGATGCAGTTAGTACAATTTATCTAAATAAAAAAGGAAAGCTCAAATTGCGAGCTTTCCTTTTTTGTGTTCAGCTCCAAAGCTGAGGGAGTTTGTTAAACCTTTCTTAGTTCCCGGTAAACAGGTGGCTAAGTTTTTCTTGTACGTCTTTGTTTTCTAAGAATTCATCGTAAGTTGTTTCGCTGCGATCGACAACGCCATTTTCAGAAATGGCAATAATACGGTTGGCGATGGTTTGGATGAACTGGTGGTCATGGGATGCAAACAGCATCGCACCCTTGTAAGCGATCAACCCTTCATTCAAAGCTGAGATAGATTCCAAATCCAGGTGATTGGTTGGATCATCTAAAACTAAGACGTTGGCTTTAGACAGCATCAGCTTAGAAAGCATACAACGCACCTTCTCGCCTCCGGAAAGGACGTTAACAGGTTTCATTACCTCGTCGCCTGAAAACAGCATACGACCTAGGAAACTGCGTAAGAAGGTATTATCATCTTCTTCTTTGCTGGCATACTGACGCAACCAATCTAAAATTGGCAAGTTGCTGTCAAACTCGCTACTTGTGTCTTTAGGCAAATAAGCTTGGCTAGTGGTAACTCCCCAACGGACAGTGCCAGTATCAGGCTTCAAATCGCCCATGATCACGCGGAATAAAGTAGTTGTAACAATGTCATTTTCGGCCACGAAAGCTACCTTGTCTTCACGATTCAAGATAAAGGAAATATTATCAAGAATTTTCTTGCCATCAATCGTTACACTAACGTTTTCCAGCTGCAGCAGGTCATTGCCGATTTCACGATCTGGCTTAAACTGCACAAACGGGTAGCGTCTTGAAGAAGGTCGAATGTCATCCAAAGTAATCTTTTCTAGCATTTTCTTACGTGAAGTTGCTTGTTTTGATTTCGAAGCATTAGCACTAAAGCGGGCAATAAAGTCTTGCAGCTCTTTGATCTTTTCTTCTTTTTTTGCATTTGAGTCAGATTTCAGCTTGGTAGCTAATTGGCTAGATTCCAACCAGAAATCATAGTTTCCGACATATAATTGAATTTTACCGAAGTCAAGATCGGCCATATGTGTACACACTTTATTCAAGAAGTGACGGTCATGGGATACGACAATAACGGTATTTTCAAAATCGATCAAGAAGTCTTCCAACCAATTAATGGATTGAATATCCAAGCCATTGGTGGGCTCATCCAATAGCAAAACATCGGGTTTGCCAAATAATGATTGCGCTAAAAGGACTTTGATTTTTTGTCCAGCCGTTAACTCGCTTATTTTTTGCTGATGAAGTTCTTCGGGGATATTCAAGCCTTGTAGTAAAACAGCTGCTTCTGGTTCAGCTTCCCAGCCGCCTAGTTCAGCAAATTCCCCTTCTAATTCAGCCGCACGAATGCCGTCTTCATCAGAAAAGTCTTCTTTCATGTAGACCTCGTCTTTTTCTTTCATCACTTGATACAGCCGTTCATGGCCCATCATGACTGTTTCAATTACAGGATAATCTTCGTAGTCAAAATGATTTTGCTTTAAAACAGCCATCCGTTCATTAGGACCCAAAATGATTGTCCCAGTGGATGGTTGGATTTCACCAGATAAAATTTTTAAAAAGGTCGATTTGCCAGCGCCGTTTGCGCCAATCAGTCCATAACAGTTGCCAGGGGTAAATTTAATATTCACATCATCAAAAAGTTTACGGTCAGAAAATTGTAAACTTACATCACTTACAGTAATCAATAGTTTTCCTCGCTTTTTTTTATTGGCGTAAGCCTCTTTTGCATTATAACGAGGGGTTAAGGAAGTTTCAAGCCAATAACTGTGAATTTACTTGTGTTTTAAAATACGTTAGACTAAAGAAGGGAAGGAGTGAAGGTGAAATGATCGGGATAATTGTGGTTGCGCATGACAATTTAGCTGAAGGTTTGGTTGAGACGGCACAAGCAATTATGGGACAACAACAACACGTAGATACCATCGCTGTGGAGGCTCAAGACGGGAATCTGCAAGAGATGTTTGACAATAAAGCTAAAAAGATGCTGGAGGAAGTCGATGAAATTGTCTGGCTAATTGATATTTTTGGCGGTACACCATTTCGTTTCGCTAGCCAATGTGTAGTCAATCATCCAAAACAACATTTAGTAACCGGTATTAATTTACCAATGCTACTGCAGGCATTAATGAATCGCAATATATCCGCAGCATTGCTAACCGAGCAGTTAGAGGATGAAAGTAAAGAAGCGATCAGACGTATGTAAGAAAACTCTATCATAAATAAAAAAGCATGACACTATTCTTCGTTAAGGGAAAAATAGTGTCATGCTTTTTTTGTTTGCTGAAAAAAGTATCGGTTGCTCACAATTAAAGCGCTTGTTAAAGCAAGGGGACGATAATCGCCCATACCTTTTCACAAGCAAAAATGAGTATAGAAAAGTTTTTTTCGAGTGAAAAGGAGTTATAAAAGATAAAAAAATGCAAAAATAGCGTTTACACACTCGTTATTGAGTGTTATACTCGTTTACGAGCAATAAACAGAATTTTAGCTCGAATATGAGGAGGTTGAATGATGACACTAGCACTTGAATCAAGAGTATTTAGCTTGACGAAACCAGAAGTCATTGAAGAAGTTGAAAAAACACGGGAGGTACCAAAAGGTTGGGTAGCCGTCGAACCAACTTATGCAAGTATCTGTCACGCTGATTTGCGGTATTTTGCAGGCTTGCGTCGACCAGAAGCTTTAGCCAAAAAGCTGCCGATGGCTTTATTGCATGAAGGTATTGGTATCGTAAAACAATCTGGCTCACCAGATTTTTCTATTGGTGATCGGGTCGTAGTTGTTCCGAATATTCCTGGCGCTATTTTGCATCCAGAAATACAACAAAAGGCGAATGTCCCACCTAATTACTCACAAGGAAATGCTTTTTTAGGTAGTGGTTATGATGGATTGGCTCAAAGTGTTTTAGTTCACCCAGCCGAGTGCCTAGTGATAATTCCAGATGAAATTCCTAATGAAATAGCGGTACTTGCGGAACTATCTTCTGTTTCTCACCATGCAATTAGTCACGTAGCAGAAAAATTAAGTAAAAAAAATACAAAAGTGGCATTGTTTGGTGATGGTCCAGTGGGTTACTTCACCGCAGCTATGCTGAGATATCTATATGGTATTAATGCAGAACGTTTCATGGTGTTTGGCGCAGCCGAAGATAAATTGGCGCATTTTGACTTTGCTAGAACGGCCAATGTTTTAACGTATGATTTCCAGCATGAAGCTGAGAAATTCGATGTAATTATCGAATGTACTGGCGGACGCTTTAGTGAAAGTGCCATAAATCAAGCAATCGTGATTGCTGATTCTTTAGCCGATATCATCTTTATGGGTGTAACAGAAGAACTAGTTCCAATTAATACCCGCGACATTTTAGAAAAAGGGATCACCGTTCATGGCAGCAGTCGGTCCTCCACCGTCAATTTCGCTGCGGTCATAGAAGGCATGAAAAATGAGGAATATCGTGCAGCACTGAGTAAAATCTTACCTAAGCAAGTGACTGAGATTTCCAGCGGCGAAGATTTTCGTCAAACGATGGTGAAGTTTGTAGAAGATCCTGGCTGGAACAAAACGGTCATGCGTTTTAATTGGTAATCGTAAACAAAAGGAGTGAATAAGATGATAGGAATTTTACTAATTACCCACGGAGAGATGGCTGCTGGAATTATGGATAGTTTGCAGCTGATCATGGGTGAGCAAACGGATTACCAGACGATGGGGTTAAAACATGGTGATGACATTAGTGAGTTTAACGAACAGATTCAAGCGGCGATCATTCAACTGGATCAAGGCAATGGGGTATTAGTGATGACTGATTTATTTTCAGCGAGTCCTTACAATCAGGCAGCAATGTGTTTCAACAAACTAAAAGCAAAGCATGCTTATCGCCTACTTTCCGGAGTGAACTTACCGATGGTCATCGAAGCGTTTAACCAGCGATTAATCGGTTCTGATTTAGAAGCTACATACCAGACAGCGATGCAGGCGGGTCAAACAGGAATAAAAGAATTTTTCGAGGAAATCCAAAAATTAAAATAGAGGAGCAAATAAAAATGGGCGAAATTGTATTAGCAAGAATTGATGATCGGTTGATTCATGGCCAGGTGATGACTGCCTGGCTGCAATTTACAGGAGGCAATCATATTGTGATCGTGGATGACGCAACCGCGGGGGACGAATTCACGAAGTCTATTATGTCAATGGCGGTTCCTAACGGTATTAAGTTATCAATTTTAGGTATTAATGACGGTTCAGCACTACTAAAGGCCATCCCTGGAAATGAAAAGGTAATTGTGTTAGCTAAGGAACCACAAACCTACTGGCAATTGATTGAACAAGGTGTATCTTTTGAAGAAATCATTATTGGCGGGATGGGTGCTAGAAAAGATCGAAAAACCTTCCATAAGAATATTTCAGCAACAGAAGAAGAAAAAGAGACCTTCAAAAAGATTGTTGCAAGCGGTGTCAAAATGAAAATTCATGTAATTCCTGATCAAGGTTCACAAGCAATTGATAACTTATTATAGGTGAAAAGGAAGTGACAAAATGAAGATCAATTTGATTCAAGCGATTTTAATTGGTGTTGTTTATTACTTGGGAATTAATGGAACCCCGTGGCTTTCACTAGTTGGAACGCATGGCTGGATGCGCCCTTTGGTAAATGGGACGGTAGTTGGTTTGATTTTAGGGGACCCGGTCCAAGGATGTATCATCGGTGCAGCTATCAACTTGCCATACCTGGCTTTTATCTCAGCAGGCGGAACAGTGGCGATGGACCCGGCTTTAGCGGGAACGTTAGGGACTGCCTTGGCAATGGCGGCAAATGTTAGTCCATCTGTCGCAACAACACTAGCAGTACCTATTGGTTTATTAGGAACATTGATCTGGGTTGCTCACATGACGGTCGATATTACCTTTGTTCACATGGCAGACAAAGCCGCTGAAGAAGGGAACATTGATAAAATTAATTGGCTGCATATCGTACCACCGCAATTATTTTTATTACTAATCACCGTTGTACCTGTTGCAGCAGCAGCTTACTTAGGGGCAGATGCGGTAGAAGGTGTTGTTGATGCATTAGGGGGAAGACCATTAGCAGTGTTATCAGCAATTGGTGGAATTCTACCAGCTTTAGGGATTGCCATGAACTTGCGGGCAATGAATGGTAAAGGAACATTGTTATTCTTTGTCTTAGGTTTTATGATCGCCGTTTACTCAGGGTTACCAGCAGTACCGATTGCTATTTTCGCTCTAGTCATTGGATATGTCTTTACTGAATTATACTTGAAAGATAAAAATGGAGGGATGGCTTAATGGAACAAACAACGGTTGAACAAACGAAACTACTTTCCAAAAAAGATGTGGTTAAAGCTTTCTGGCGTTGGACTTTTTTCTCCCATGCCAATTACAACTACGAACGATTACAAGCAACCGGAGTAGTTCATGCCTTTAGTCCCATTTTGAAAAAACTTTATGGCAAAGACGAGGATGAAATGAAAGCGGCTTTGGATCGCCACATGCAATTTTTTAATACCGAGCCTTCCTTTGGGGGCCCCATTTTGTCGATGGTTATTGCAATGGAAGAAGAGCGGGCCAGCGGAGCGGACATCAATGATCAAACAATCAATGGATTGAAGACCGGCTTGATGGGACCATTGGCCGGAATTGGCGATACGCTTTGGCAAGGAACGTTGATTCCCATCTTGCTATCGTTCACGTTACCTTTTGGTTCGCAAGGAAATATTTTTATGGGTCCGGTTCTGTTTTTCGCTTTGCACTGGATTATTATGACCGTCATTGCTTACTTCCTGTGGATTCAAGGGTATGAGCAAGGAAAAGAAGGAATTCAAAAGATGATGGCGGGTGGTCGCTTGTCTTACATTATGACCTTCTCGCAAACGTTAGGAGCCATTGTCATTGGGTCATTGGCTGCAAACTTTGTAAATATCGCTACCCCACTACAGGTTCATTTAAGTGGTCAAGAATCTTTATCCATTCAAACGGATGTATTAGACAGCTTGGTAAAAGGAATTCTGCCTTTAGGGGTTACCTTACTCACCTACTATTTATTGAAAAACAAGAAATACACACCCACCAAAGTGCTAGTGATTCAAATTGTCGGTGGTGCTGTTTTAGGCGCACTAGGCTTAATTGTGAATTCTCTGTAAACTAGAGAGCTAACCAATATAAAAAGACCTTGCTGAGGAGACTGTACATTCTCAGCAAGGTCTTTACTTATCCTATTGTTCTCTCAAAATTTCCCCTAAGGCAGGCATATCATGAACTTGGTATTTTTCTTTGAAGGCTTCAACTTCTTCAGTTGAAAACTCGGCTGGATCTAATTTCAATTCTTCCACAGGTAATGGACGAGCATTTTTGATTTTTACATCGATAACGACCGGTCGTTTACTGTTTTTCGCTGCTTCAAAAGCTGGTTGTAATTGATCATACTCAGTGATGGTAAAGCCTTCAGCACCCATTGCTTCAGCCGCTTTACCAAAATCTGCACCACCTAAGAATACACCAAATTTCTTTTGTTCAGTGTCTTCTTGTTCGGCTTCAATAAACCCAAAGGATTCATTGGAAAATACGACATTGATAATTGGCATCTCATACTTCACTTGAGTCATAATATCTTGCATGACCATTGCAAAGCCGCCATCACCACTTAAGGTAAAGACTTGGCGATCAGGGTAGCTTAATTGAGCAGCAATCCCGCCTGGCACACCATTGCCCATCGTAGCAAACCAACCAGAAGTAGTGTGCAGCTGTTTACCGTTCAATTCTAAATGACGGATAGCGTGAATAGTAGTGTTACCAACATCAGTCACAAAGACAGCATCCTCTTCAGCGATCCGGTTAATTTCTTTGAAAACTGGTTCAGGACGCAAGGGTGATTGTTTATCTTCATAGAAGCTCTTACGCCAGTTGTGCCAATTTTTAATATTGGTTTGATTAGCTTTAAACCAATGATCGGCTGGACGTGCTTCACCTAGTTCAACCATTCTGCGTAAGGCTGTATTGGCATCCCCTAAAATTGCTACATCGGTGTGATGACGACGCCCAAATTTAACCATATCAATATCGACTTGGATAAATTTCGCTTCGGGATTAAAGAAGGCCCGGGCAAATGGGAAGTCACTGCCGACAAAGACGATTAAATCAGCCTTAGCCAAGGCTTCATTAGCAGGTTTAGTCGCCACGCGCGCCGCAAATCCTAAGAAGTTTTCATAAGTATCAGGAACAATACCTTTAGCCAAAACCGCTGCAGCTACAGGCATAGAAAAATGTTCAGAGAACGCTTTGATTTCTTCAAAACCACCCCGCGTTCCTTGTCCTATATATAGAACTGGTTGTTTAGCCGCTTCGATTAATGGAATGGCGGCTTTTAAGTCTTCTTCAGCCGGCATAACCACACCAGTACGATGATTTTTAGCCGTCGCAATTTCTTGTTCTTCAATATCGGCAAACCCAAAATCAACCGGAATCGTAACTACCGCAACCCCTTTATGTTCATAAGCGGCTTTAATCGCTTCATCGACTAAATGAGGTAAGCTTTCAGGTGTCATCGCCGTGCGATTATAGATACTTACATCGGCAAACATTGGATTTTCATTCATTTCTTGGAACATGTTATAGTTCATAGCTGTAGAAGCTACTTGTCCTAGCAACGCTACAACCGGAACATGGTCCATTTGAGCATCGTATAGCCCATTGATTAAGTGGCTAGCACCTGGTCCGGCAGAACCAAAGACCGCACCGACTTTACCAGTAAGTTTGGCATCAGCTGCCGCAGCTAATGCGCCTACTTCTTCATGGCGTACTTGTACGTATTTTACACTTTCTCTTTCTTTGTATAAGGCATCCATCGTTGAATTAAAGGAACCACCAGGGATTCCGTAAATATGATCAACGCCCCACGCTTCGAACACTTTGACCATTGCAATAGCAGCATTAATTTTTGTCATGTTTCTCACTCGCTTTCTTAGATAGCTAACAAGATAAGTATAACGCTTTTACTAAATCCCACCAAAGAATGTGTTTCGCAGGGAATTTGAGGGGTCGTCTATCTTGTGATACACTAAAAAAAAGCGGGAAACGCTTTAGGAGGTTAGAGGATGGAATGGTTGTTGGCGTTATCTGCTTGGCAGCAAGCTTTAGTAGGTACACTATTTACATGGGGAATGACTGCTTTGGGAGCAGCCATGGTTTTCTTTTTTAAAAATATTAATCGCAATGTGTTAAACACCATGTTAGGATTTGCTTCAGGTGTAATGATTGCGGCTAGCTTTTGGTCTTTATTAGATCCAGCCATTGAAGCGGCCGAGGAGAATGGTTCAATTCCTTGGCTAGTGGTTAGTATTGGCTTTGGCTTAGGTGGTCTGTTTTTATATGCGGCGGATAAAACAATCCCCCATATGCACTTTGGACCTAATAATGAAACAGAAGGATTACCCAGTCATTTAAAACGAACAATCTTATTGGTTTTCTCGATTACCTTACACAACATTCCAGAAGGCTTAGCGGTAGGTGTTGCCTTTGGGGCAGCCAACGAAGCGGCTAATCCAACCGCAGCAGTACTGGCAGCCATTTCGGTTTCCTTAGGGATCGGCATCCAGAATTTCCCTGAAGGAGCGGCTGTATCAATCCCGTTGCGTCAGGAAGGGTTAAGCCGTTGGAAATCTTTTCTTTACGGTCAAGCCTCAGGGATTGTTGAGCCGATTGCTGCAGTCATCGGTGCTGTGCTGGTAATGCGCGTTCAACCGCTGTTACCGTATGCGTTAGCTTTTGCAGCAGGTGCGATGATTTATGTCGTAGTGGAAGAGCTGATTCCAGAAGCGCAAGCAACCACCGACAGCAAGCATCATCATGCTGTATTTGGGGCTATGTCAGGGTTTATCATTATGATGATTTTAGATGTAGCGTTAGGGTAAATAAAGGAGCGGATTTGTACCGCTCTTTTTTTCGTTCGTCACTCGATACTTGTGGCGTTGGCAGTATCGCTGTAGTTATTAAGATAAAAATCGTTTTCTTAATATTTTGCGGTATATTTCATGGAAATGTTCATATTTAGTTGCAATCATTGATGGGAAGTGTTATGCTATTTCATGTAATACGTTTGATATGTGACTATTTGTTTATCTATACTTTTTGATACGCACTTCTTTCTACACGTCATTTTATATTACAAAAATAAACACAGCTGATGTGTATTTGGAGGTACTTATTATGAATAACGGTACAGTAAAATGGTTTAACGCAGACAAAGGATTTGGATTTATCACTGGAGAAGACGGCAACGATGTATTTGCTCACTTTTCAGCTATTCAAGGTGAAGGATTCAAGAGCTTAGAAGAAGGCCAAGCAGTTTCTTTCGATATCGAAGAAGGACAACGCGGACCTCAAGCTACTAACATTGTTAAAGCTTAATTACGATAATTGATGAGGAGATCTATTCAGATCTTCTCTTTTTTTTATATTTAGGAGGATGAAAAATGGCTGGAAAAACGTTTGGATATAGACCGAATGTCCCTTCAGAAATTGGTGAAAAATTTATGGTGGGCTCGGAAGTAGCATTTCTTTACAAAGAAGAATCCCAAGTCGGTGTGATTGAAACCATGTTGAATAACTCAGCAGTTGTCAGAATTGTTCTTAGTCCTACCAAAACATTACACGATTTCACTACAGTCATTCGTTATGCGGATATGCAGGATACCAAGAATAACTAATCTTCTATACAACAAAAGAAAACAAATCATCTGATCCTGTTTGAGATGACTTGTTTTCTTTTTTTATGATTTATTCACGTTAGTACGATTTTTAGGAATGGCAACAGTGTGCGAAGCTTTTAATTTTTGTAAGGATACGTTGAAACTAGATTAGGTATTAATAACGACGCTGCTGGCTGCGCTTGGTTAACCAATTGACAATAAAATAAGCGATGGCTAAAGGAACTCCAATGCGAAAGGCAATAGACAGTACTCCAGAAATTAGTGGGCCAACGATGTGCAATGCGAGACTAGCTACGAGAAAAAAGCCGATGACCATTAAAATACGTACAGGCGTTGAATAAGTTTTCATAAGTTTTTCCTTCTTCCTTGTTGTTCTTGATGATGTATAAAGTATAACAAACGTTTTTAATAAAAACGTCCAACCTAAGATGTATTTCTAGATTGGCTATAAGTAGTAGTAAATTAGTAAAATAGAGCTATCCTAGTTTGTTTATCTATGCTAGAGTAGAAACAAAATGACTAAATATGAGGAGTAAAGTGATGTTAGAAGCAATTATTTTTGATATGGATGGGGTATTGGTTGATTCAGAGTATACCTATTTTGAGAGTAAATCAGCTATTTTAAAAGAAGCGGGTCACCCAGTAGCGGAAAGCTACCATTACCAATTTATGGGAACGACTGGAGAGTACATGTGGCAAAAGATGAAAGAAGAATTCAATTTGCCGCTGGCAACCGACGAATATGTAACAAAAATGGTTCAAATGCGGGAAGAAATGGTGAAAAAAGATGGGGTGCGTCCGATTAAAGGTGCTCCGGCTTTTGTTAAACGTCTACATGAGGCGGGTTTACCTTTAGGTGTTGCTTCTTCTTCGACTTTAAAGGAAATCAAATCGAACCTAAAAGCTCTGGGTATTGCTGATTGTTTCCAAGTAGTTATGAGCAGTGAAGAGGTGCCAAACTCTAAACCAGCTCCTGACGTCTATTTAGAAGTAGCACGCCGTTTGGGGGTTGAACCAGTAAATTGTTTAGGCATTGAAGACACAAAAAACGGCAGTACTTCGGTTAGCCGTGCGGGAATGGTGTGCGTAGGCTTTCATAATCCGATCTATCCCAAACAAGATTTGCAAAAAGCGGATCGAATTGTCGAAAGTTTTGACGAGTTGGATAGGGACGTTTTGGCAAAAATCCATCAAGAAGTGAGAGGCCACTAAGATGCAGCAAGCAGTCATTAATAAACAAGTGTTTACCACTGAGGGTGGGTGTAATGCTTGCGGCTTCCAAAGCTACATTACCTACACACTTCATTTTGAAGATGGCCAAACTTCATTGTTGGATGAGTACGATGTCCCTTCAATCGTTACAGCTTTAGTAATGAAAAATGGCTGGCGACAAACGTATATTCAGGTGGATATGGGGGAAGAAGCATTAGTTTTTAAAAGAGAAGATCAACAAGTAGAAGTAGAGGATCTCGGGACTATGTTGGTGTATCAGGGTGTCCACCAAGCATACCCAATCCCAAAGGTAATTCCAGAAACTGAAGTACTCTTTCAACGTATCAACCAATTACTTCAAGACGTATTTGACTGCGAAGGCTATATACTTTCTGAATTAACAAGATAAGAAAAGGCAAGAACTTTTAATTTCAAAAGTTCTTGCCTTTTTTGTTTTGATAAAAATATTATTTTTGCAACTCTTGCCAAGTCCAGTCGGTTACATCAACCAGATCTTTTCCTTCGGTGCGGATGTAATCATGATGGCGTTGCAGAATTTCATCCATTTCCTCCGAAAATTCAGCAGCAGCTTCACCGTGCACCGCAGTGGCGGCATCTTGTGCTAAGTGGAAACGGTCCATTTCGCTAAAGACGCGCATATCAAATGGTGTCGTAATATCTCCATTTTCCCGGTAACCATGGATGTGCAGATTATGATTATGACGATCAAAGAAGAAATCGCGGATCATATTTTCATATCCATGGAAAGCAAACACAATAGGCTTATCTGTTGTAAACAAGTCATCGAATTCTTCATCACTTAATCCCCGTGGGTCATTGTCAGGATGACGCAGTTTTAAAATATCTACCACATTGATAAAGCGAATCTTCATTTCTGGATAGTGCTTGTTTAGGATGCTGACAGCCGCTAATGCTTCTAAGTTTGGTTCAGTCCCGGCAGCCGCAATGACGATATCCGGTTCACTGTCACCATCAGTACTTGCCCAGTCAATGATCTTCATTCCTTTATCGACTAACTCTTCAGCCTCTTGAACAGAATAGAATTGTGGGCGTGGGTGTTTGCTGGAAACAATCAAGTTAATTACTTGTTCTTCCTGCAAGGCCTTGTCCATAACTGCCATCAATGAATTGGCATCTGCTGGCAAATATTCACGAATAAATTCTGGTTTCTTCTCAGCCAAATGAGATAAGATACCTGGATCTTGGTGAGTATAGCCGTTATGGTCTTGTTGGAAGACAGTGGATGTTGAAATTAAGTTTAATGATGGATAATTTTTGCGCCAAGGTTGATCACTGGCTTTACGCATCCATTTAAAATGTTGTGTCAACATCGAATCGACTACTCGTAAGAAAGATTCATAGCTGGCAAAGAAGCCGTGACGCCCAGTTAAAACATACCCTTCTAAGAAGCCTTCTGCTTGGTGTTCAGATAATTGACCATCGATTACGCGGCCTGCTGATGCCTGCCATTCATCATAGCTTTTCTTAGGCTCTAGCCATTGGCGATCGGTTACCTCAAAGACCTTATTCAAGCGATTAGATTTGGTTTCATCGGGACCAAAAATCCGAAAATTATCAGGATTATTTTTAATAATGTCACGAGCATGACCACCAAAGACGATCATATCTTGGGCAGTTACCGCTCCCGGATGAGACGTATCTACAGCTAGTTCTCGCCAATTAGGCATATTCAATGGTTTTGGATCAATTCCGCCATTAGTGATTGGATTAGTTGCCATCCGCTTATCACCTTTAGGAGCAAGCTCACGAATTGACTCAATCAATGTGCCATTTTCGTCAAATAGTTCTTCAGGATGATAAGACTTTAGCCACTCCACTAATTTGTCGGCATGCTCCATGTGTTCACCATCGACCGGAATTGGCACTTGGTGTGCTCGGAAGGTTCCTTGGATTTGTTCATTATCCCATTCTTCGGGACCAGTCCAGCCTTTTGGCGTACGGAAAATAATTACCGGCCATTGCGGCATCGTTGCCTCTTCAGCAGTCCCTTTGCGTGCTTCTGCTTGAATCGCTTTGATCTCTTCGATTACTGTATCCAAGGTCTCAGCCATAACTGGATGAACTTTTTCTGGGTCAGTCCCTTCAACAAAATAAGGCTTCCATCCCATTCCTTCAAAATACTTAGTTAAATCTTCATTACTCTTGCGAGAAAGAATCGTTGGATTAGAAATTTTCCCACCATTCAAATAAAGGATTGGTAAAACTGCGCCATCATTAACTGGATTAATAAAGACATTAGAAAACCAGCTGCCAGCTAGCGGTCCTGTTTCTGCTTCGCCATCACCAACGACGGTTGCTGCAATTACGTCAGGATTGTCTAAGATAGCACCAGTAGCGTGAGAAATGGAATAGCCCAACTCGCCGCCTTCATGAATGGAACCCGGCGTTTCCGGTGCCGCATGAGAAGCAATTCCGCCAGGGAAAGAGAACATCGTAAAAAGACGTTTCAAACCGGCTTCGTCTTGTGTTACTTCAGGATAAATTTCCGTGTAGCTGCCATCAAGATAGGAATTTGAGACCATTACTTGACCACCATGACCAGGGCCTTCAATGTAAAACATATTCAAGTCATACTTATTAATTACCCGATTCAAATGGGCATAAATGAAGTTCTGACCAGCAATCGTTCCCCAGTGCCCAATCGGATGTGTTTTGATATCTTCTTTTTCAATAGAGCGCTTTAATAAAGGATTGTCCTTTAAATAAATTTGAGCAACGGAAATATAATTGGCTGCTCGCCACCAAGCGTTTAGACGGTCGAAATATTCTTTAGAATCTACGTTTACTGTCATAATTAGAAGCTCCCTTTTTAGTATTTTTTACTATAAAGTATCCAGTTTCACTATAGCGCGATTAGAAAAAATTGTAAAACAATCAGTCTCTTGTTGCAGCAAGCCATAGTTAAATAATGAGACTCATTGACGAAAAAAAGCTAGCTGCTCAGTACCAAGTTGCATAAAGAGATAGAAAAAAAGTATATTGAAGGAATAGATAACTTTGGTTTGATCAACTTTTTAATGTAACAACCAGTAAGTCGAAGCAGGTGCTAAAAAAGAAGGTCCCATGTTGCATAAAAAACACTGAATATTTTGGGAACAACACTTGTAGTATTGTAAGCGATTTTATAATAAATTGTAGTTGTGAGAGGGATAGCTATGAACTTAGAAAAACGAACAAATCAAATCTTTATTGAGTTGATCAACAATCCGCAACTGGCTAGTAAGTCCTTATGCGAGAAGTTTGATCTATCACGCGGCCAGTTAAATTATGCCTTAAAAAAAATCAATGAATCTTTGCAGGATGAAAAGCTGGGGGTCATTAAACGAACAAAAAATGGTCGCTTTATCATTCCAAACGAAACCTTATCCTATTTTAAAGGTGGTGATGAAACACTCGGGGAAGTCAAAGAAAATTATGTATTTTCTGGCAAAGAACGAGTATGTCTGATTGAACTAATGCTGTTAAGCAAAGAAGACTATCTTTCTTTGAACCATTTTATTGATGAATTACAGGTTAGTCGTAACACGATTTTACGGGATTTAAAAGAGACTAACTTAGATGTCAGCCGCCATGATTTAGCCTTAAAATACACGCGAAAAAAAGGCTATTTCATTGATGGTGACGAATGGAACAAGCGTCAATTACTATCAAATGTCTTGAGCCACCTAGCGGAAATGTACAATGGAATTCAATTTATTATCCAGTTTGCCAACTTGGATGTTGATAGGATCGAAACCTTCCGTAAGCGAGTGGAGTTAATTGAAGAGGATTTAAATGTTCAATTTACCGATGAGCGCTTGAAAATTCTGCCGTTGCTAATCATTTTGTTGATCCGACGAGCACAAAAAGGCCGGTTAATCTCCTACAGCTTTAAAGTGAACTATCGAGAACTAGCGGATACGAAGGAGTATTTGGCAGCCGACCGGGTAGTTTGGGATGTAGACGGCATCAGTGAAAATGAGCGGGTATACTTGACACTGCTGCTTTTGACCACCAATCTTTCCCGCGGAGACATTCTTTCAGTCAAGGAAATTAACAAAATGAAGGAAGCACTGGAAGAGGTTATCGCTAATTTTGAAAAGATTGCCGGCGTTAGTTTAGAAAATAAAGAAAAGTTATTGGAGCGATTACTGGTTCATATGCGACCGGCTTATTATCGAATCAAATATCATCTGAATTTGCAGACAAAATATTATCAGGAAAATAAAGATGCAAATCTATTCTCGCTAGCTTATCTAGTCAAAGAAGCCAGTGGTCCATTGGAGGACTTTTTCGGGCAGGAAATTCCTGAAGCTGAGTTGTTTTTCATCTCCTTGTTTATCGGCAGCCACATCATCGAAAGCACAGAAATCATTCATCCGGAAAACCGCAAGAAGGGCATCATCGTTTGTCCTAACGGCGTTTCAATAGCGGTACTGCTGGAAAATACGTTGCGCAACCTGTTGCCGGAAATTGACTTTATCGCATTGATGTCAGCTAGGGAATTTTATCAAAAGGAATATGAAGCTGATTTTATCTTCTCGGCTGTTCCGTTAAAAACCGAAAAGCACGTGTTTGTGGTGAACAGCTTTTTGACAGAGCAGGAGAAAAAACAGCTGCGGGAACGAGTTTTGCAGTCAACAGCGGCGATTCAGCCAAGAGTGGTGACGCCGGAGAAGGTTTTAGCGGTGGTGAAAAAGTATGCAACTATCACCGACGAAGATCAGCTGTATAACGAGCTATTAAATTTATTTACCCCGAAGGAATCAAAAATTTTATCAAGGAAACGTCCACGCTTAGTGGATTTATTAAAAGGGGAAACCATTCAGTTATTTGAAGAGCCGATTGACTGGCTGACAGTACTGGATGAGTTGGCTCAACCGCTGAAAAGGCAGCAGGTAATCAATGAGAATTATATCGAAGCATTAAAGGAAGAAATGCCCACCTTGCCAGCCTATACAGTACTGCGCAATCGAATCGTCCTGCCTCATACGGTTCCCGAAGCAGGAGCATTAGGCGTCGGCATCAGCTTAGGGATATTGAAGCACCCGTTAACCGCTGATGATGGCAGCCGGATTAAGACCGTGGTATTGCTGGGATCCAATGATAAGGATGAACATATTGATTTAATCTTTGAGCTAATGAGTTTAGCAGGTGCCAAACAAATTGACCAATTGGAACAAGCGAAAAATGAAGAGGAAGTTCGAGCAGCTTTACTAAGCTTTAACGAAGAATATTGGAGGTAATTAGATGACGGCAGAAACGAAGCTAAGCGGATATCTGAAAGAGCCCTTGATTTTTGTTCAGGAGGTTTACGATTCCCGCCATGAATTATTGGAACATGTATACCAGCGAGCGTATGACTTAGGCTGGGTGCGGAAAGATTTTTTAGAACGAATTAAAGAACGGGAAGAAACATTCCCCACCGGAATTCCGTTGCAAAATTTAGGAGCAGCGATTCCCCATACTGATTCAGAATGTGTAGTAAAGGAATTCGTAGCTGTTATAACTAATAGTCGACCTGTTGTTTTTAATAGCATGGAGGATAAAGATGTTCAGGTGAAAGCCGATATTGTATTTGTTTTAGGCTTGAATCAGCCCCATGCTCAACTAGAAATGCTCCAGTCCTTAATGGGGTTATTGCAAAATGAAGCAGTGTTATCTGAGTTGCTGCTGGCATCAAATGAAGAGTCTTTGTTAAAAATCGTAAAAAAAAATAACTTATAGAATGGGAGAAACAAAAATGAACAGAAAAGTAAAAGTATTAGTCGCATGTGGAGCAGGAATCGCAACATCAACCGTGGTAATGAAAAAGGTAGAAGACTTGTTTGCCCGTAATGAAATTCCGGTTGAAATTACTCAAATCAAAATCGCAGAAGCGGCAGCCAAACAAGATGAAGCCGATATTTTGATTTCAACCACGATGTTGCCGACAGAATACAGTATTCCAGCGATCAAAGCGATGGCCTTCTTAACGGGGATTAATACCGAAAAAGTTGAAAAAGAAATTTTAGAAGCCGTTAATGCAATTCAATAGTGGTATTCCAGCTATTCGATAGCCTTAATCAAGTCGTTTAGCTGGGAATTCCACACATCAGAAACAGAATAATTTTTCATGGAAAATTTATTCATAAGCACAAATCAAAGGAGGAGTTAAGTGAATGGATAGCTTAACGAACGTTGTACAGAGTATTTTGAACATGGGTTCAAGTGTCGTGCTACCGATTATTATGTTTATTGTAGGGATTGTGTTTCGAGTTCCGTTGAAAAAAGCCATTGTTTCGGGTCTTACGGTTGGTATCGGGATGATTGGGATTAATCTAGTCATTAATTTATTGACCACAAGTGTTGGTCCTGCAGCACAGGCAATGGTTGAACGTTTTGGCTTAAACTTAACAATCATTGACGCAGGATGGCCAACAGTCGCAGCTGGTACTTGGGCGCAACCAATCGCAGCTGTGATGATTCCAATTATTTTAATCGTGAACCTGATCATGTTAGCAATGAACTGGACAAAAACACTAAATATCGATATTTGGAACTATTGGCATATGAGCGCTGCTGCAGCAACCGGTTACATTGTAACAAATAATTTCCTGTTTGGCATTGTTTGTGGGATTATTTATACCGTTTTTGTACTAATTATTGCCGACAAGACCGCACCAAAAATGCAAGAATATTATGGTTTGGAAGGGGTCAGCTTACCAACAGGCTCGGCACAAGGCTATGCAGTCTTAGCAATTCCGATTGGCTGGGTGATTGACCGTATTCCGGGGATCAACAAACTAGACGTAAAACCAGAAACGATTCAAAAACGTTTTGGTATCTTTGGGGAACCAATGATCATGGGAATTATCATCGGGGTATTCTTGGGCCTCTTAGGCGGCTATGATATCTCAGGTATCCTGCAAATTGGGATGACGATGGGCGGCGTGATGTTCTTAATGCCGCGGATGGTTAAAATTTTGATGGAAGGGTTAATTCCAATTCAAGAAAGTGCCCAAAAAATGTTACAAAGCCGCTACGGCGATCGTGAAATTTATTTAGGCATGGACGCTGCCTTGGCAACGGGCTCACCTGCGGCCTTATCAACAGGTCTGTTAATGGTTCCAATTACTTTGTTCTTAGCCGTTATTTTACCAGGGAATCGCGTGTTGCCATTTGGAGACTTAGCAACCATTCCTTTCTTTGCTGCGTTGGTTGTACCAAGTCGTAAAGGAAACATTTTACACTCCGTTCTTTCGTTAACTGTCGTGATGGCTGTAGCTTTACTAATGGCTACCGACTTTGCGCCAACTTTAACAACGATGGCAGAAGGAATCGTCGAATTTCCAGAAGGGG
The DNA here is from genome assembly GCF_051714625.1 of Enterococcus sp. AZ109. Lineage (NCBI taxonomy): Bacteria > Bacillati > Bacillota > Bacilli > Lactobacillales > Enterococcaceae > Enterococcus > Enterococcus sp. AZ109. Next base: position 2,001,248 of record NZ_JBIOSF010000001.1, read on the forward strand.
CTGCTCAAATCAGTAACTTAGATACCGGCGGAAATATCTTAAACTGGATCTTCTTAAAATTAGCACAACTAGTGAACTCAATCATGTAGGAGGCATTTAAATAAATGAGCGAAATGATGAAAGGTGTCTCAAAGCAGGCGCCAGGTTATGACCAAATGGAATTTATTGACTTACCAGTACCTGAGGCAACCGAAGACAAGGTATTGATTAAGGTAGCCTACACCGGAATTTGCGGATCAGATATTCACACTTTTAAAGGAGAGTACAAAAATCCTACCACACCAGTGGTTTTAGGCCACGAATTTTCCGGGCAAGTGGTTGCAGTTGGAGACAAGGTAGCCAAAGTAAAAGTAGGCGATCGGGTGACTAGTGAAACCACCTTTACGGTTTGTAACGAGTGTGATTATTGTAAGGAAAAACAGTACAATCTTTGTCCGAATCGTAAAGGAATTGGTACGCAGCAAAATGGCAGTATGGCAAATTATGTATTGGCCAGAGAAGAAAGTATCCATCTTTTACCCGATGGCTTGAGCTATGAAGGTGCCGCAATGAGTGAACCATTGGCTTGCTGTGTTCATGCGATGTATCAAAAAAGCCGCCTGGAATTACAGGACAAGATCATTATCATGGGCCCAGGGCCAATCGGCTTGTTCTTGCTACAAATTGCGAAAGACATTGGTGCGTTTGTCATCATGACCGGAATCACGAAGGATGCCCACCGGTTAGAATTAGCGAAAAAAATGGGTGCCGATGTAATTGTTGATACGATGAAGGAAGACTTGACACAAGTTGTCGAAGCGGTGACCGATGGTTATGGCGTCGATAAAGTATACGATGCTTCTGGTGCTCTGCCGGCAGTGAATGCCAGCCTACCTTTGATGCGCAAACAGGGAGTATTTGTTCAAGTCGGCTTGTTCCGAGATAAAATGAACGAATTAGACTTGGAAACCATTATTCAACGAGAAATCGAGTATGTGGGCAGCCGCTCACAAAATCCCTATGACTGGCCAATTGCGATTCATTTGTTGGCTAAGGGGGCGATCCATATTGATGAAATGATTACTAAAAAGTATCCGCTGGAAGAATGGCGTACCGCCTTCGACAAAGTAATGGAAGGTAACGAAATTAAAGTCATGATTGAATCCAATCCGGATGAGTTTTAAGAAAACGGTAGCTTCAGACAGTGAAATGTCTGGGGCTATTTTTTATTTTTTCAAAAGATAGCGTTTACTAAACGACGTTTTCAAGGTAGACTAGGTGGAAATTGAAAGAGGTAGGTGAAGAAAGTGGAATTAGATAATCGGAATGTACATATTCTACAAATGATTTCCTCCAGTGTCCAAATTACGTCCAAAGAATTGATGGAAAAGCATCAACTTACCCGAAACCAACTAGATTACTCCATTAAGAAAATCAATGATTTTTTGAAAGAGAACAATTATGAACCGCTGATTCGTTCCCGTAAAGGTCACTTTGTAGTGGATACTAAAGTAGTGGATGATTTTTCTGGCTTAGCCAATAGTGAAAGTCGATTGAAAGCAACAGAGAGCAGTTTTTTAGATGAGGAGTATCGGTTACTAGTCATCTTATTACTGATCTTTTCCTCAGACTATCTTTCTTTATATCACTTTTCCGATACTTTGGAAGTGAGCAAAAATACAATTGTTTCTGATATAAAAAAGTTGAAAGCCTATCTAAAAAAGCATCGGATCACGATCGAATATTCTCGTAAGAAAGGCTATTACTTTAAAGGGAACGAAGAGGTCATTCGAGGAATTATTCTTTCAATCACTGACCAAGTGATGGAGTCGATTTATAACACAGTCATTTTTCACAAGTATCTTATGATCTCAGAAGAAGAAATCGAAGAAAAAAGAAAATTAATTCGGATGATTGAAACGGAGATGCAAGTCCACTATACCGATAACCGGATTCAAACGGCTCCATATTTTCTAAATTTACTCACCAAGCGTGTGCAAAACAAACACATACTGGAACCTCGTTTTGGTGAAATGGCTAAAGAAGTTATGGATACTAGAGAATATGCAGCAATCGCAAAGGTCTTGGCAGGTAGATATGAATTGCCGAAAAATTATAGTGAGCATTTGTATTTATGCTTGTTCATTTTATCGCTAAAAATTACTGATTTAAGCAATACTTTTTCTTTGAATACAGATGCCCTTCGAAGTTACATTACAAAGTTTATTCAAGTGTTGGAAAAGAATATTGTAATTCAATTAAATGATAAAGCGCAGCTAATCGAAAACCTGACATTGCATTTAGCTCCAGCATATTATCGTATCAGATACGGTTTAACCTCAGAATACACCATTACAGATTTTGTGAAAAATCAACTAGATCCATTATTTTTCATGGTGAAGTCCTCGATCGCTCCTTTGGAAGAATTTTTCCAAGAACGCATTCCCAATGACGAGATTTATTTAATCACGATGTTCGTAGGTGCCTATATGCAAAAGGAAAAACCCATCAACGAAAGTAAAACTACTGTAAATGCCGTAGTTGTTTGTCCTAATGGAATTATCAGCTCTAAGCTGCTGGAAAACACCTTGGATAACTGGTTTCCTATGATTCAGTTCATTCCCGCTTTTTCGATTCGTGAATTCTACGAAAAAGAACAAGAATTAGATGTTCAGCTAGTTTTTTCCACGACACCGCTAACGACTCAGTTACCAGTAATTGTGGTAGGCAACGACTTGTCAGCTATGAACAAAAATCTGGTCGTAAACGAAGTTATTCAGTTGATCTACAAAATCGACAGTTACAAGCTTCAACCAGAGCACACGTTAGCAATTGTCAAAAAGTATATTGACTTAGCGCCAGAAATCGAAGAAAAAATCCGGAAAGAATTGATGATTTCCTACAATTCAATTTTCCAAATTCAAGATCAAGAAGTGTTGACGAATGAAATTAAGCTGCATCTTTGTGACTTAATTACACCAGAGAGCATTATTTTGTTGGAAGGCAAAGAAACCTGGGAAAGTGTATTGCAAAAAACAACTCAGAATTTGATCGAACGTGACATTGTAGAGCCCCGCTATTTAACGAGTCTACAGGAGCAGTTTCCTACCGTTGTACCAAATATTTTGTTAGGAAACAGCGTGGTTATTCCTCATACTATTCCCGAGAATGGGACAAAAAGTTTAGGTATGTCTTTTGCTAAGGTTACAAAAGGGTTCCAAAGTGGTGACCAGCGCTTTTATTATGTGGTTGTCATTTCGGCAATCGACAAGAAAAAACATATCCAACCCATGATGGAGCTGCTGAAAATTGCCAGTGACCCAAAAATGATTGGAAAATTAGCAGCCGCAGCAGATAAAGAAGCTATTTTATCCGTCATATCAGCTGCAAAAAAATGATTTTCAACTCCTCTGACATTAAAAGTCCGAGGAGTTTTCTTTGTACTAGCTAGTAAAAAAGTTTGTGAAATCAACGTTTTCAGCAATTCATACAAGTATTGCGGAATTCATTGAGTAAAAAGTGATTCCAAAACAAATATAAAAGTAAGCGGTTCCGTGTTATCTTTTCATTAGCAAGAGAAACACATAAATAAAATAAGGAGGAGAGAGCGTGCTCAAAAAAGAATTATTATTTTATAAACTAGCACCAGATGATTACGAATCATTGGTTCGTTTTCTTGGCGGGAAGATGGAAGAGCTGGGTTATGTTAAAGCCAGCTATGTGCCGGCAGTTATCGAACGTGAAAAAGGCTTTCCTACAGGACTAAATATGGGAGATTACGGAATTGCTATTCCTCATACCGATCGGGAACATGTTCATCAATCGGTTTTAGCGATTGCTACGTTGGCAAAACCAATTCAAGTTCATTCAATGATTGATCCTAGTCAGGTAGTAGAAGTTTCGTTAGTCATACTGATGGCGGTAGAAGATCCCGATGGACAAGTCAAAATGCTCAGTAAGCTGATGGGGCTTTTTCAAGATGTTGAAACTTTAAAGCAGCTTGAATTGTCTAATTCGTCGGACGAGATGTATCAAATATTATCAAAGTTAGAATTAGAAGTTGTATAAAAGCAAAATATTCAAAGTGAAATACAACTCAACAAGATGATCAAAAAAAGTTTAATCAGGAGGAATTTATTATGAAACAGTACAACGTATTATCAGTTTGTGGATCAGGAACAGTTACCTCATCGATGGTGGCAGAAAAACTAAGAGAAGCTTTAGAAGAAAAAGGCTATCGAATTACGACAACGGAGGCTCGTCCAACTGAAGCTTTACAGTTGGCACAAGGGGGTAGCTTTGATTTCATTACTTACACTAGTCCTTTACCAGATGGAGACTATGGTGTTCCCATCGTTAATGCGATTGGCTTTTTAACAGGATTTGGTGATGAAGAATTTCTAGAAGAGATCGACGGTGTTTTAGCCGAATTAGATAAACAGTAGGAGAGTAGGAGGGGAAAGAATGAAGCACTACAAAGTCTTATCGGTCTGTGGATCAGGTACAGTGACTTCCTCTATGGTAGCAGAAAAATTGCGTGAATCGTCGGAAGAAATGGGCTTTTTTATTACGACAACGGAGGCCCGTCCAACAGAAGCGTTGCAATTAGCGCAAGGTGGAATGTTTGATTTCATTACTTACACCAGTCCGTTGCCAGAAGGAGACTATGGAGTGCCAACGGTAAATGCAATGGGGTTTTTAACTGGCTTTGTCGATGAATTTTTGGCGGAGGTCGCAAAAGTTTTAGATGAGCTAGAAAAAAATAAACAGTAGAAAAGGAGAAATAAGATGTTAGAAACGTTAAAAAGTGTGTTTGATACGTTTGGCTCAGCGGTTTTTGTCCCGGTCATGATTTTTGTGGTAGCCAAAGTATTAAAAGTAAAAACACAAAAAGCTTTCCTTTCTGGTTTGTACGCTGGTGTGGGGTTGATGGGCTTTACTCTGATCTTGAATTCTTACACACCCATCATTTCAGAAGTCGTCCAGCAGATGGTGGATCAAACCGGAATCAATTTACCATCCTTTGATGTGGGATGGCAGGCAACGGCACTTGTAGCTTATTCAACAGAAGCGGGCATGATTTATTTAGTTATTGCACTAGTGCTTCAATCGGTATTGTTCTTAGCAAAATGGACCAATGTTTTTCAACCTTCCGATCTTTGGAACAACTACTCCTACATGGTATGGGGATCAATGGTGTACTTAGCTACAGGCAACATGGTTTTAGCCATTGTTTTGATGTGTCTGTTGAATATGTACAGTCTGTTATTGGCAGAAATGTTAGCCCGCAGATGGTCAACTTATTACAACTATCCTAACTGTACAATTATCGCCATGCACAATATTGAACCAGGGATTTTCGCCTTAATTATGGACCCGATTTGGAATATGTTGGGCTTACACAAGGTTCGGATGAATCCACAAGGACTACAGAAAAAATTGGGTTTCTTAGGTGAACCAATCTCACTTGGTTTGTTCTTAGGGTTATTCTTGGGAATACTTGGCAACTTTAGTCAATTGACTAGCTTAGATTCCTGGGGGCAAATTACGCAAGTCGGTATTGCAACGAGTGCTGTAATGGCGATTTTCCCGAAAGTAGCTGGGATCTTTGCTCAAGCCTTTAATCCAATTTCGCAAGCAGCAAGTAAAAATGTTCGTGGAAACAACAAAGAGCGAGAATGGTTTTTGGGAGTTAACGATGCAACGGGATACGGTGAACCAGCTACCTTGATTTCAGGAATTATCTTGATTTCGATCATGGTTGCACTAGCAATGATCCTTCCAGGTAACGAAACATTACCAGTAGTTGACTTGTTGGCGATCCCTTATATGGTACAAGCTTTAGTATGTTTAACAAACGGAAATATTGCTAAAACGATTTTAAATGGGACGATCTGGTTCAGCTTAGGGCTATATATGTGTACCTACACTGCGCCAATGTTTACAGAAATTGCTCAAACTGTAGGGGTGACTCTGCCAGCTGGAGCTTTGATGGTTACTAGCTTCAATATTTTAGGAAAACCAATTTTTGGTTTAATTTTCTTAGCTTTCTTAAGTCAGAACCCGATTTTAATTGGTTTAACCATTGTTGTTTACTTCGTTCTTTACTTCTTATTCCGCAAAAATAAAGAAGCATTTTACAGCTACCTTGAACGGTCAGCAGCAAAGAATAATGGTGAAGAGCCAACTGGTGAGACAAAAGTAGCGTAGGAGATGAAGAGATGTCAGCACAAATGGAAGCAAGCGTATTAGTAGCACCGGGGGTTTTGGAATTAAAAAAAGTGGAAATTCCAGCAATCGGTGAACATGAGGTTTTGATAAAAGTAGCTTACGCGGGAATCTGTGGGTCAGATGTGCCCCGCGCAAACTTAGAAAACGGCGCAAGAATGTACCCGATCATTTTAGGCCATGAATTTAGCGGCACTGTTGATAAAGTGGGATCAAAAGTGTCAAAAATTAAGGTCGGTGACAAGGTAGCTGTTGCACCATTAATCCCTGATCCTAATTCTGAATACACAAAAGAAGGAAACTTTGGGCTTAGTGATAATTATAACATAATCGGTACTGGGAGTAATGGGGCTTTCAGCGAGTATGTCAAAGTTCCTGAAGACCATGCCGTAATTATGCCGGAGGAATTAGATCTGCTTTCAGCGGCGGGTGTAGAACCAGCAACAATCAGTTGGCATGCTTTACGCAGAGCGCAAGTAGAGGTAGGAGATACAGTCGCTGTTTTAGGTTGCGGACCGATTGGACAATTTGCTATTCAGATTGCGAAAATTTTCGGCGCAAAAACGGTTATTGCAGTCGACATTTTTGATGATAAATTGCAGCTAGCCAAAGAATTAGGAGCTGACATTGCAATTAACAGCAAAGATGAAGACTTAGAAAAAGCAATTAAAGTCGTGGCCGGCCTAGGAGTAGACGTAGTAATTGAAACTGCCGGCAGCAAAATTACCCAAAAGCAATCGTTATTGATTACCAGAAAACATGGTCGAATTGTCTTTGTGGGAATCTCTCATCAAGACTTGCCTTTATCAGAAACAGAAGCTGAACGTATCATGCGGGCGGAATTAACCATTACTGGTTCTTGGAATTCTTATACAGCCCCTTATCCAGGTCGAGCATGGGAAGCAACGCTAGACGAAATGTCGAAGGGTCGAGTCAAGTTTAAAGAAATGATCTCCCATGAAATCTCATTAGGGGAGTTGTCAGATGTGCTGCCTAAAATGTTTAAACGAGAATTGAACTACAATAAGATTGTGGTTGCTGTTAACCCAGAATAGGAGTAGCGATTATGTTAGAGAAATTAAAAGAAGAAGTTTTTCAAGCCAATTTGGAGCTGCCAAAGCATGGCTTAATCAAATACACTTGGGGTAATGTCAGTGCTTTTGATAAAGAAACTCAGTATTTTGTCATTAAACCAAGCGGAGTAAGCTATGAGAACATGAAGGCTTCCGATATGGTAGTCGTTGATTTAGAAAATAATGTAATTGAAGGGGAATTGAATCCTTCATCTGACACACCAACACATGCGGTTTTGTATAAGGCATTCCCAGAAATTGGCGGGATTGTTCATACCCATTCAACTTGGGCGACGATCTGGTCGCAAGCTGGTTTGGATTGCCCAGCGATGGGAACGACACATGCGGATACCTTTTATGGATCAGTCCCCTGCGCTCGGTTGTTAACTCAAGCAGAGATTGATGAAGGCTATGAACACGAAACAGGGAATGTGATTGTTGAAACTTTCGCAGAACGTGGAATTAAACCGATGGAGATTCCAGGAGTGTTGCTCCATGGGCATGGACCATTTACTTGGGGCAAAGATGCAGTCAGTGCAGTGATGAATGCAGTGGTTTTAGATGAAGTGTGCAAATTAAATTTGTTTACTCGTCAATTGAACACTTATGCGGGGAATTTACCGCAACGAGTACTAGATAAGCATTATTTGCGCAAGCACGGAGCCAATGCCTACTACGGACAATAAAAAGATGCGAATAGCCAGCTCAATGAGTTGGTTATTCGCTTTTAAAAAAATGAATAAACATCAGGAGGAAAAACAAATGCTAAGTGAATTATGTACATTGATCGGTTTCGCTTTTTTTATCAAAATATTTTTTGATGGAGCTAAGAAAATTATTGTTGGATCTAATGGGGATATTGTTAAGAATAAAACGTATGCGATTCATGCTGGACTGGGTTTTGCCTTCATTATAGTTAGTCGTCTGCTATTGTTGTTCTTATAATAAGGAGGTAATGTAGTGAATATACACAATATTTTAACGGCACCTTTTATTCAAGAGATGTGTGAAGCCACCGATCAGCTATGGCAATATGGCTGGGCAGAACGTAATGGTGGAAATATCAGCTACCGTCTGCCTGCTGATGAAGTGCAGTATTATCTGAATTTAGATCAAAAATTCCCAATGATTGATCTATCTTTTACTATTCCTGAGTTAGCTGGGGAGTTTTTCTTAGTTACGGGATCAGGAAAATATTTTAAAAACGTCAAGCACAATCCCGCCGACTGTTTAGCCTTAATTCGAATTACCAAATTAGGCGATCAATATGAGCTGATATGGGGACTAGAAAATGGTGATGTACCTACGAGTGAATTAGCTTCTCATTTAAAATGCCATGCCGTTCGCTTAAAACAGGATGCCAATCACCGTGTCATTTTACATACTCATGCCTCAGCGATCTCAGCGATGACCTTTATTCATGAACTAACGGATCAAGCTTTTACAAAAACTTTATGGCAAATGATTACCGAATGTTTAGTGGTGTTCCCCGATGGCGTAACAGTCTTACCTTGGATGGTTGCTGGAACCAATGAACTAGGGGAAGCTTCAGCTAAAAAAATGAAGGATTGCCGAATCGTAGTATGGCCCCATCATGGCATCATGAGTGCCGGACAATCAATGGATGATGCTTTTGGTTTGATTGAAACAGCAGAAAAAGCAGCCGAAATCTATTTGAAGATTTCTTCAACTAATCAACCAGTGGGACAAACAATCACAGATCAACAACTATGGGCTTTAGCAGATGCCTTTCAGGTGACACCACGATCAGGAATTTTAGAAGCGAGGGAAAGTGATGACTAAGATTGTAGTTGTAGGCGATCCCTTTGTTCCAGCCACTAGCTTAGTTAAAGCAGCCCAGCAGCTGGATTTGTCAGGAACTGTGGAGATCAAGGCTTTTGACTGGTGTTTGCAGCAGTCACGAGAAGAATTTCGCCAGACAATTAAAATAATTGAGCATGAGGGTCCCAATGACTTTGAATTACCAGAAGGATTAATTGCCGCCTTGAAAGATGCAACCATCTTGCTCGTACACATTGCACCTGTGTCCAAAGAAATGTTGCAGGCAGCTCGAAAATTACAGTTGATCGGTACCTGTCGCGGAGGTTTAGAACACATTGATTTAGCAGAGTGGGAAAAACGGCCAGAAGTTCAGCTCCTGCACGTGATCCGTAACGCAGAGCCGGTGGCAGATTTTACGATTGGCTTGATGTACAGTGTGGTTCGTAATATTGCCTATTCATATAAAGAAGTTCAAGCCGGCAATTGGCCACAGCATTTTCCTAATGATCAGTATAAAACGTCACTTTCTACTATGACCGTTGGATTAATCGGATTGGGATATATTGGTAAATTGGTTGTGAAAAAGCTTAATGGACTAGGTATTCCAGTCATAGCTTACGATGTATTTGCAGATGAAGAAGAGCTAAAAAACGCTGGATACCAACTTCAGTTAAAAGATATAGAAACTATTTTCCAACAGGCAGATATTATCTCACTGCATCTCAGAGTAGTACCGGAAACAATCAATTTGATTGATCAACAACTATTGCGACTAATGAAACCTAGTGCTTATCTAATTAATACAGCCAGACCAGATATTTTGAATAAATCCGATTTTTACGAAATACTGGCACAAAAAAGAATCGCTGGAGCTGGAATTGATGTAGTTTGGGAAGAACCCATTCCAAAAGATGATCCTTTATTAAATTTAGATAATTTGATTATTACTTCGCATATTGCTGGTGATACTATTGACGCAATTGAGCGGTCGCCGGAATTACTGGTACAAGAATTGAATCGTTACTTAAAGCAAGGAAAATCCGAACTGCTTATCTGTCATAAAAATGCATAATCATCTAAAGGCTAAACGGCATCCGTTTGGTCTTTTTTTCACGAGTTCACGAATTAGTGCACGTTTTTTTTCGAAATGAAAAAAAAGACCGTATTAATTTTCGATGAGCAGGCTCCTATACTGAGAATGTAATCAAGGAGAGGTCAGCCAATAGATCAACAGCTTGGCAAAATGATCGACGAATTGAAGCTCGAATTAATTTTTCGTTTTTAGAAAAATTAATCTAGTATTAGGAAGCAGGAGGAACAACGCTATGACAGATTGGTTAAACATTGCAGGCAGAAAAGTAATTGTTACAGGTGGTTCATCAGGCATTGGTGCAAGTATTGTTTCAGAATTATTAGCGTCAGGTGTTCAAGTAGCAAATTTTGATTTGCGTGAAGGCATTCAGCAGCACGACAACCTAACGTTCTTTGCAACCGACATTTCATCAAGAGAACAGGTGGAAGCAAATGTAGCGAAAGTAGAGGAACAGTTTGGCACAATTGATGGGTTAGTAAACAATGCAGGAATTAATGTTCCAAGATTATTGGTAGACGCTAAAAATCCCCATGGAGAATTTGAATTATCAGATGCTATTTTTGATAAGATTTTCGCCATTAACCAAAAAGGCCTCTTTTTAATGAGTCAGGCAGTTGCTAGAATAATGGTAGGAAACAAACGCGGCGTAATCATCAACATGTCTTCTGAAAGTGGAATTGAAGGTTCTGAAGGGCAAAGTGCCTATGCAGCAACTAAAGCGGCTGTTAATAGCTACACTCGGTCATGGGCAAAGGAACTGGGTAAGCAAGGTGTCCGAGTGGTGGGAATTGCTCCCGGTATTATGGAAGAAACTGGTCTGAGAACGATTGAATATGAAACAGCCTTAGCTTACACTCGCGGAATCACTGTGGATGACTTACGAAAAAATTACAGCAAAACCACAACGATCCCATTAGGTAGAAGCGGTAAATTAAGCGAAGTGGCAGATCTAGTTTGTTACTACTTATCGGATCGCGCAAGTTATATCACTGGAGTCACAACCAACGTCGCAGGTGGTAAAACAAGAGGTTAGTGAAAGTGGGGTAATAAGATGGCGTTGGTGAATCGTTGGTATCAAGTGTTGCAGCATTTTATTACTCAAGATCGGCTGACCTTAGATGAGTTGCAGCAGATCACCGACACAACTTCACAGACAGTCAAAAAAACCATTCTACTATTGAATGAACAATTGGAACACATTGCAAAAATTGTGGAGTCAGCTGGTGTGTATCAATTGAAAGTAATTGATTCAAAACAGTTTGAAGAAGTGATGAACGGCAGTTTAAAGCAGGAAATGGATTTTAATTCTAGTTCTAAACGAATGGCCGTTCTAATCGAGTGCTTCATTAAAAGTGATGATTACGTAGTGATTGATGATCTATCAGAGATGATTGGTGTCAGCCGTTCGACAGTTAACAAGGATCTGCGAAACTTAAAAACAATCTTAGCTGAGTTTGATCTTTCGCTAATTGGTACACCTAATAAGGGGTTACTGCTGCAAGGACAAGAAGAAAACTTGCGAATGCTCTATTTATATCATGCTTATGACTACTTAGAGCATGATGGATTAAACGAAAATCTTCTACTATTAATAGAAGAAATCTCTTTAACGAAAAAATTAGATTTTCGAACATCGGGCTTGCTGAAAAAGGTAATTACCTTAACTTCTGAACGAATCTTAGAGGGGAACAACCTTTCCGAAGCGATTCCTTATTATGTCAATTACTTTGCCGAGGATCCTCAATTAGAGGAGCTGCTGGTTACTTTAGAAGAAAGCTACAGTATCACTATTAGTCAATTTGACTTTGACTTTCTTTGCTTCCCATTGAATATTTTCAACAACAATGTCGTAGATGACCGCTACTCAGAAAATCAGGAAGTTAAGACCTTGTTCCAGATTATGTTAGAAGCGATTCATGAAGCAGTAATTATTTCAATTGATGAAGCAGAATTGTTCAATAGCTTAAAGGCACATTTTATGTTTTTAGCCAATCGTATCATTTTCCGAGTCCATGCCTATGATATTTTTGGTCAGGATTTTCGTTTAAAGCATGCCTTTGCTTATGAACTAGCCGACATAGGTATTCAAGCTTTAGCTGATTTTTTAGGAAAACCAAAACAGGCCACAGAAATTTCCTACTTGGCGATCTATTTTGAGTTAGCGTTGAAAGCCGATACTAGTGGAAATTTCAAGGAAATTGCGATTGTCTGTAACACCGGTAAGGGAACAGCATTGATGATTAAACGTCAGCTGGGAAATGTATTAGGACCGAATATTCGAATTGCTCATTACTCAGAAGAAGAGTATCATACCAAAGATTTGAATCGCTATTTTGCGATATTTACAACAATCCCTTTGGAAGAAACCAAGGTACCAACCACCTTGATTAAATTAACTGATTTATTCAACGACAATTGGCTGTTAGGTGAGTGGAAGCGGATTATGGCTTCTAAAGCGGCATCATTTGAAAACATTCAGTTTTATTTTGAGGATTTAAATCCTCGAGCAACTTACGAGCAGAACCTTGTACAAATGCTGAACCGACTAGCTGAAGAAAATTGGACAGATGAGGAATTTAAAAATTACATTTTATTGAAAGCGCAGGAAGAATCAGCTGTGATCGAAAATGGCATTGCATTTCCTCATGGTATCAATAACCATAGTGGTCGCATTATTGTTTCGATTGGTTCCTACAAGGAACAAACTTCAATTGATGAGATTGAATTGGTTTTCTTGGTGGCTATTCCAGCCGATCTGACAGTTGAAGCAGAGGATGAACTGCTAAGCTTTTACGACACGATCTTTACTATTTCATCCAACCCGCGCTTACGGGCGCAAGTGAGAACGGTTTCTTCTAAAGAAGATTACACGCGCTTACTGACGAAAGGAGAAGTCTAACATGAATATCTTTTTCTTAGGTGCTATTGCTCTTGTTGCTTATATTGTTCAAATGTTCCTAGGCTTAAAACAAATTAAAAATTTCAATACGGTGTATGGAAGAATGCGACGTAATGGAAAAGTTGCCATCGGACGAAGACCGGGAAAAATTGCTTCGGGGACTATCCTATTATTTTCTGTTGATTCAACTGGTTTGATTAAAGAAGCGGAAATGATGCAAGGAACATCGATTCTGGCTCGTTTCAAACCAAGACCTCAGTTTAATGGCTTAAATGTTCACGAATTGAGTGAAGATCATCCAGTATTATTGAAGGAAAATAAATTAACTCGTCAGGCAGCATTGAATGCACAAGAAGTCTATTTAAAAGTAGAAAAAGGCAATTATCAAGAGACAAAACCTGTCTCACCAGTTATGAATCTGGGAGTACAGTTGTCATTAATGAAACAATCAATTCAAACAAAGTTTACTAAAAGGAGTGTATAAAAATGGATTTTCTAATTAATTTTGCGGAAGGGTTCATGGGACTTTTCCAAACAGGTGCAGAGACATTTATTAGCTGGATGACGGGGATCGTACCAGTTGTATTACTTTTGATGGTGGCAATGAATACGTTAATTGCCTTCTTAGGAGAAGAGCGGGTAACCAAAGTTGCAAAGGCTTCTTCTAAAAACCCGCTGACTCGTTACTTGATTTTGCCATTCGTTTCAGCTTTCATGCTGGGCAATCCGATGTCATTTACCATGGCTCGTTTCTTGCCTGAATATTACAAACCAAGCTATTATGCCTCTCAAGCACAATTCTGTCACACAAGCAACGGCGTGTTCCCTCATATTAATCCAGGTGAATTGTTCGTTTGGATGGGGATCGCTCAAGGGATTACGGCTTTAGGATTGAACTCAATGGAGTTAGCGATTCGCTACATGTTAGTCGGAATTGTGATGAACTTTATCGGCGGCTGGGTAACAGACTTTACAACCGCTTTTGTTTGTAAACAACAAGGAATTGAACTTAGCAAAGACGTTGCTAGCGTAGAATAAGACGGAATAAAGGAGAGAATACCATGGCTTATAAAAGTATAAAGATTGTTAAAGGTAACGGCGGATTTGGTGGACCATTAGTAATTACTCCAACTGAAGAAAAACATAAATTTATTTACGTAACCGGCGGCGGTGAAAAACCTGCCATTGTTGATCTAATTTCAGAATTAACAGGAATGGAATCAGTGAATGGCTTTAAAACTTCTATCCCTGATGACGAAATTGCTTTGGCGATTATTGATTGCGGAGGTACCTTGCGCTGCGGGATTTATCCTAAGAAAAATATCCCCACCGTTAATATCGTACCAACTGGAAAAAGCGGTCCGTTAGCTCAATATATTAATGAGACGATCTATGTTTCGGCGGTTGGCCCAGAACAAATCATGTTAGCTGACGAAAACGAAGCAACCGTCGCTGCAGGAACCGAAGCGCCAAAAGAAGAAAAGAAATTCAAGTATTCTACTGATAAAAAGATTACCGAACAACGGGCAGAGCAGCAAAGCTTCATCGCTAAAATTGGGATGGGCGCTGGTAAAGTTGTAGCAACCTTCAATCAATCAGCCCGTGAAGGTGTGCAAACCATGATTAACACGGTCATTCCCTTTATGGCCTTTGTATCATTACTGATTGGGATCATTCAAGGTTCTGGCGTCGGTACGGTATTTGCCAACTTAATGAAACCTCTAGCTGGAAATGTAGTCGGTTTGATTATCATTGGCTTTATCTGCTCACTGCCTTTCTTATCCCCGCTTTTAGGACCTGGTGCTGTTATCAGTCAGATCTTAGGAACGTTGATCGGGGTAGAAATCGGCAAAGGCAATATCCCGCCACAATTGGCTTTACCAGCATTATTTGCCATTAATACCCAAAATGCCTGCGACTTTATTCCGGTTGGTTTAGGGTTGGAAGAAGCCGAAGCGGAAACTGTAGAAGTCGGCGTGCCATCTGTATTGTACTCTCGTTTCTTAAACGGCGCTCCCCGGGTTGTCGTAGCTTGGCTAGCAAGTTTCGGTATGTACAGTTAAACTAGAAGTACTAAGTAGTTAGTTAGGAGAGATGACAAATGATTTATGAAACGGAAGTAACCAATATTGGTCCTGAGGCCGAAATGTTTCAAGCGGAAAATATGCTGATTTTCTTTGGGAATGAAGCACCAGAAACCTTAGCAGATTATTGCTACAACATTGTCTTGAAGTCTTCAACAGGTGATATCACTCCCGGTATGACCTTCACCTTTGATGATCAAAGCTACAAGATTACGGCAGTAGGTGATGTGGTGAAAAAGAACTTGGATGATCTAGGTCACATTACTTTACGCTTTGATGGTTCAACCGAGGCGGAATTGCCTGGTACCTTGTATGTAGAAGACAAAGAAATGCCGACAATTCAAGTCGGTACTAAAATCAGTATTCAATAAGAGATACCTTCTTGGAAAAGTTTTGCATTTTCGATTGAGAAATGTCAGACTTGAACCAAGAAGGTATTTTTTTGCGGGGTGAAGAAGATGAACGTGTTAATTATGCCGGATTCCTTTAAAGGAAGTCTGTCGGCGCCGGAGGTTGCGACTGCGATCAAGAAGGGAATGGAAAAAGTTTTACCGGAGATGAATTGTCAATTGTTGCCAGTAGGCGATGGCGGGGAAGGGACACTGGATGCCTTAATTAGCAGTTTAAATTTGGCAATAGCAACAGTAGAGGTAACAGGACCCTTTGGTGAAAAGGTCAATATGCGTTATGGTTTTAAGGCAAACCAAGCGTTTTTTGAAATGGCTGATTTAGTCGGTCTGCCGCAGATTCCTGAAGAAAAGCGGGCACCTTTACAATTACAAACTAAAGGCTTAGGTGAGCTACTAGTTTATTTAACCCAGCAAGGCTTCAATGAAATCGGCATCGGGGTTGGCGGCAGTGCCAGTGTCGATGGCGGGATTGGTTTTGCGGCTGGACTAGGCTATCGTTTTTTGGATGAAAAGGGCGAATAACTATTACCGATTGGGGGAAATCTTAGTAAAGTTGCAGCTGTAGAAAAATCAAAGCTAGAGCTAAAGAACGTAACAATTAAGATTATTAACGATGTGCAAAATCCTTTGTGCGGCAAGCAAGGCGCAGCTGCCGTTTTCGGTCCGCAAAAAGGCCTGAAGTCAGAAGAAATTCAAGTTGTCGATACAGCTTTGAAGCATTTTTATCAAAAAGTCCAACCAGAAATCTTATCATTAAAGGGTGCGGGGGCTGGCGGTGGTATGGCATCAGGCATTGCAGCTTTTGCATGTGGTGAGATTGTTTAAGGGATTGATTATGTCTTGGACTTGATAAAGTTTGACGAAATTGTAAAAGCTGCTGATTTGGTGATAGTTGGTGAAGGAAGGATGGATCACCAAAGCTTGGCAGGAAAAGCACCTGTAGGAATCGCCCGGCGTGTTCCGGAAGAAATTCCTGTAGTAGCAATTTGCGGCAGCGTTGATAAAGAATTAACTAATACAGTCAAATCAGGAATCGATGCGGTGTTTCCGATTTTACATCAACCAGAAGATTTAGCAGCAGCTTTGACAGATACCGAAGCGAATCTGATCCGTACAGCAGAAAATGTGGCTAGTCTCTATCGCGTATTCGTTGAAAAAAATTGACAATAACGAAAACTGTATCGAGTTGTATAGGATAACAACAGAAGCATCGTTCAAAATACCTACACTATTTTTAAGAATAGAGAAAAATTGTATAATACTTGAATTGTATTTTTCTTTCGGTTGGTCAAGATATAACAATGTCTGAAAGTTGAAAGACTAGTAATGGTACTATCAATTGAGAAGTAATTAAGTAAACTGATAAATTGTCGTGCCGTGGTATTGACACAGCAATTGAAATACGGAAAAAATAATTACGCAAATGAAAGGCTCTCATTAACAGAGAATTTTTGTTAATGGGAGCTTTTTTGACCTGTTACATAGTATAAAATTTCCACAATTATTAAACCTATTAGAGCAACGTTAACAGTGTCCGTTTTCACAAATTAACTTTATCGGTACAAAGCGAAAAACTGAAGGAACTTGAAGGTCAGCTTATCTAAAGTCTTATCCTGCCAAACTGGGCGAGTTTACGAAGCCTTTAGTATCTTTCTTTATTGATAAAAATAACTTGAAAAAGTTGTTGATTATTTGAGGTGGAAAATCCCAAATAATCGCAGCGCTTACATTTTTGCACAAAAAAGTGGCAATAATCTCTACTTATCAAGAGTTGCTGCCGCCTATATACTTTGTTTAGACGAGGGGATAAAAAATGAAAGATCGAACAATCACTATCTTAAAACTTTTTATAACTACTGACTATCCTTTGGACCTGCAGGCGCTGGAGGAAAAATTCCATATCAGTGCGCGAACGATTCGTAATGAGCTAAGAGAGATTAACGAATTTTTGATTAACGAAGATTTTCCAGAAATCGAGAATGTTCGTAAAAAAGGGTATCAGTTGGTTTTAACCAAAGAGCAGCGTAACCGACTGAATGAGTTTACCGAAAAAGTCGATAAGCCTGATTACTTAGAAAGAGAAAATCGGATTTTTGATTTGATTCTAGCCTTCTCACTAGGGAAGCGTCCAGTTTATCTCTATAAAAAAGAAGACGAATATTTAATTTCTAAAAGTACCTTGGATGAAGATATGCGTCGGGTTCGTACAACGTTACAAACTTATGGGATTGAAGTATTGAGTATACCCAAACAAGGTATTGTGCTTCGAGGTGCGGAACGTTCAATTCGTACAATGATCTATGACATTATCAATCACACAGTTGGTGTAATCGATCCGGCAAAAGAAAAGTTTTCCTCGTTAAATCGTTCGCTTTTGGATCGTTATATCCCAATACAGCTACTGCAAAAGCTAGACCAATTGTATGACCAATCCATCTCATCATTAGAAGATAATATTTATCGCAATCAATTAATTGTTTTTACAGCAGTCTGGCTAAGTCGTTACTTACGACAGGATTTGATTGCCAGCACGGCTTGGGAAGTCGTCGATACACCTCAAAGTGAAATTCGCGATTATGTAAATGTTATTTGCGAAACTTTTGCTATTCGACCACCAGAAATCGAAATCAAATACATTGTGTTTATGCTTAATACTTTTAACGCAAGAGACATGAATAATTCGATCGAATGGGTACAAGCCCAGCTCCTATCGATTCAGATGATTCAATTTGTCGAAATTAAAACGAAAATACCTTTCTCTCGTAAGGAAGAGGTTTTGCAAGAAGGACTCTATAAACATATTGCTGGTCTAATCAATCGCGTAAGAAACGATGTGCAAATCGTTAACCCATTGAAGGAGAACATTCAGAAAAATTATGGCAACATTTACGAGGCCATCCAACAATTTACGCCTGAGATTGAGAAATGGACGATAAAAAAGCTGAGTGACGATGAGATCGCTTTTCTGACTATTCACTTTTCTACTTCAGTTAGTGCCATTAATCAAGACTTGCACTATGTATATAAAGCAGTCGTTATCTGCAATCATGGGCTGGCAACAGGGAAACTCTTATCAGAAAATTTGAAAGAACTTTTTAATATTGAAGTTTTAGCTGTATTAAGCTCACGAGAAATTGAGTTGATTGAAAAATTAGATGTGGATTTAATCTTCTCAACGGTCCGGGTCAACTATAACAAAAAGCCATTATTAGAGCTGGACCCAATTATTAAGGAAGAAAGTAAAAAACGCATCCAGCACTTTTTGAATGAAAACAGTAAGTACAAACGTTTAATTAACAATTCGAATGACTCCACTCGCTTGTTTTATTCTTTGATCGATATTATCGAAAAAAGTCAGGGCAAGGTGGATGGTGAAATTTATAAAGAATTAGAACTAATCTTTGACCAAAATCATTTAGTAATCAATAAAAAGGAGATTCAGCCAATGTTAAAAGATGTACTGAAGGATAGCGCGATTTTATTGAATCAACCCGTCGCTGATTGGGAAGAAGCAATTGAAAATGTCGCCGAGCCTTTATTAAAAGAAGCGGTAATCGAAAAAAGTTACGTCCAGGCGATGATCGATTCAGTAAAAGAATTTGGACCCTACATTGTAATTGGGAAACACATTGCGTTAGCACATGCTCGTCCCGAAGATGGTGTAAATAAATTAGGACTGAGCGTTGCGACGTTGAAAGAACCGGTAGAATTTGGCAATGACTTCAACGATCCAGTAAAAATTGTGTTTTGTTTAGCTGCCGTTGATTCCTTCTCTCACCTGAACATTATGAAAAGCTTGGTGGAGTTAATCAATGACGAAGAGAAGATTGATCAATTAAGTGAATTTACTGATATCGAGGAATTTAAAGCCGCATTGTTTAATGAATCAGGTAATTAAGTTTTATAACTATAGAATGGAGAGAATTTATTATGGGAAAAAGAGTAGAAATTTTATTTGTATGTGGTGCTGGTCTAGGAAGTAGCTTTGCAGCTCAAATGGCGGCTGAAGATGTATTAAATGCGCATAACGTGGATGCAAAATTAGATCATGTGGATATTTCAACTGCTGCATCTGTTCAACCGGATATTATTATCACGGCACAAAATTTTAAATCACAATTTGAAAAATTTTCAATTGATGAAAGTAAAACGTCAGTGGTCTTTTTGAAGAACATTGTCTCAAAAGCAGAAATTGAAGAAAAATTATTACCGGTTTTAGAAGCAAAAGGCGCTTTGTAAAAAAATAGAATAAAGGAGACAAAAAAATGGGTGTAATTAATTTTATTATTCAAAACATTTTGACACAAGCCTCAATCACTATTGCTCTAATTGCTATGTTGGGTCTAGTACTGCAAAAGAAATCGATCGGGATGGTTATTTCCGGGACATTGAAAACGTTGCTGGGCTTCCAAGTCTTAAGTGCTGGTTCCAGTATTATCGTTGGCAGCTTGACTTACTTTGGTGAAATTTTTACTGCTGGATTCCACATGCAAGGAATTATTCCTTCTATTGAAGCCATTAACGGACAGGCTATGAACGAACTAGGTTTGGGCCGGGACATTGCTTTAACTTTCCTAGCAATTTTTATTTTCAACATTATCATTGCTCGTTTTACGAAATTTAAATATATTTTCTTAACGGGTCAAGCAATTCTATGGATGGCAACAATGACAACTGTTTTCGGTTATTTCTCTGGTTTACGTGGCATCGTTTTAATTTTAGTCGGTGGATTCGTAGGTGCCGTCTTCGCAGTAGCAATGCCGGCGATCGCTCAGCCAATTATTCGCAAAATCACTGGATCAAACGATATTGCCTTAGGTCATTTCTGTACGATTGGTTACATGTTTGAAGCGGGTGTTGCTTATATCTTCGGTGAAAAAGGTGAAAACAAAAAATCAATCGAAGACATCAACCTGCCTAAATCGTTTGAATTCTTACAAGATACTTACTTATCAGTAATGGTAGTAATGGTGCCATTGTATATCATCACTGCGGCATTTGCTGGCCCAGGTGTAGTCGATACAGGTTCACAACATTATATAATGTTTGCTTTCTTACAAGCTATTCAATTTGTTGTAGGGGTTTACGTTCTATTGTCTGGTGTTCGTCTATTATTAGGTGAAATCGTACCAGCCTTCCGTGGTATAGCCATGAAGCTAGTGCCAAACGCGATCCCAGCTTTGGATTGCCCAGTATTCTTCCCGTACTCACCAAATGCAGTAATTTTAGGCTTCATCACCACAACTATCGGAACAATTATCGCAATGTTTGTCTTGCCAATGTTCAGCTTAGCCATGATTTTGCCTGGTATGTTAACCAACTTCTTTGCCGGTGGTACTGCTGGTATCTTCGGAAATGCGGTCGGTGGACGTCGAGGAGCGATTATCGGTGGGATTGCACACGGATTTTTCATCACCTTATTACCAGCTTTATTGGTAACTATCTTCAACCAAATGGGCTTCATCAATGCGACTGCTACGGATGTCGATACTGTTGCTGCTGCCTTGTTATATGCATGGATTCTAAGCCCAATTTTAAAAGCATTTTAGGTTGAGTGAAAGGAGCACATTATGTTTGGATTTTTAAAGAAGAAAGATAAAAAGGCGAAGGTGGAAGAAATAGTTGAACCAACCTTAACCGAAGAAGAAAAACAAACGTTAAACAATCAGATTCAAGACTTAACTAAACAGATTGAGGCTGCTGATCCAGAACAAAAAGAGGCAATGGCCCAACTGTACGAACAACTAGGTTTGGCCTATGCGCAATTAGATGACACGGAGCAGGCCATCAAGGCTTTGGAAACAAGTCTGGATTACAAATTAACCATCAAAGACGGGTACAAAAAATTAATGAGTCTTTACAATGCCAAACGGGCGGAAGCTGCTCGCAACGGCGATGATGTCGGCATCGATTACTACATGGGTAAAATGGACGACATGCGACAAATTGCGAAAAAAGTCACTATCAGTGGCTAAAAATAGAAAAGAAGGTAATGAATACATGTATAAAACATTAAAAGAAGTAACACAAACAGCAACTGAATTGAATATGACTGTCGGTGCTTTTAACACCCACAACTTAGAAATGCTTCCGGAAATGATTCGAGCTGCCAAAGAAATGGGCGCGCCAATCATCATTCAAACAAGTATCGATACGGCTAAATACATTGGTTATAAGGTAATCGTGGCTGTCGCAAAAGAAATCGCTGAAGATGAGATGGTAGATGTCTGCCTGCATTTGGATCATGCTCGCGACTTTGACGAAATCAAAGCTGCTATTGACGCAGGTTATTCTAGTGTGATGTACGATGGCTCTCACTTACCTTTCAAAGAAAATATTGCCAAAACCAAAGCAGTGGTGGAATACGCTCGCGCTCATGGCGCTTCAGTGGAAGGTGAGCTGGGAACCATCGGCGGAACCGAAGAAGGTATTTCGGTGGCTGAAGACGACAAAGTTTACACGAAACCAGAAGATGCAGTTGAATTTGTTAAACACACTGGCGTGGACGCTTTAGCTATTGCTATCGGCACCAACCACGGCCAATTCAAATCAAAAACGGAAGTAAACATTCCATTATTAAAGGAAATTCACGCAGTGGTTGATATTCCGTTAGTGGTCCATGGCGGAACTGGCGTAAAAGAAGAAGACTATCCTGAATTAATCAACAATGGCATCCGCAAATTTAATGTCGGCACCGAATTGTTAGTCAACTGGACAAAAACGGCTAAAGAATCTTTCAGTGAAACCGAGGTCAATAAATCATTGCGTCATAACGTGATTCCTGCAAACATGAAGGTCAAAGAAATCGTCAAACACAAAATTGGACTATTTATGAATTCAGATAGCCCACTATCTATGAAAAAATAGTATGAAGAAATATTTGATTTTACTTGCAGGAAGTCCCGCAACCGGTAAAACCTATTTGATCAATGAAATCAAAAAAGCTATTCCGGAGTTATTTGTTCTAACTCCGGATGAAGGGAAAGAAATTTTAGCCGATTCAGTAGGTTTTGATAATGTGGAAGAAAAAGCCGAATTAGAAAAACGTGTCTGGAAATTTTACTACGGTGTACTGGATTTGTATATGGAAGCTGGCAAGCGAGTGATTCTGTCGGAGTATCCGTTTAGCGTTAAGCAAGCTGATAAGCTGCAGGGATTAGCCAAAAAGTACGACTACCAAGTAATTACGGTAAGGTTAGTTGCTGATTTTGATGTATTGTGGCAACGACGAAAAGTTCGTGATGTAGCAAACGATCGACATCTGTGCCATATTATGACACATTATCATTTTGGCGATGAATTAGCAGACCGTACCCAAGCGGATGCAATTATCACTGAAGAAGAATTTCATCAAGTAATCCAAGATCGGGGTTATAATAATTTTCAGCTGGGAGAATTAGTGGAGTTTGATGTGTCGGATTTTAATAACGTGAATTATCAGCCATTTATTAAAGAGTTGAAAGAACGGATTGAATCGAATCAATAAAGTAGCCATCGAAGCCGATCAAACTTGATTAGCTCCGATGGTTTCTTATTTGCTCTTTATATTCATAGAAGGAATTTATCTTATCTGAAGATGTTTACAGAAAAGTAAGCAAATTTAGTAGCACACCAACCCAATTATCAATGAAGCTGTGAAAGAACAAAGATTATAGGTAGAATATCCTGCAAAAATTCTCCAGCAAAAGAAAATTTGTAGGATTTTTTAGGTTGCAATGAAAAAATCAATGAAGTTAAATGACAAAAGGAATCAAAAACAGAAGTAAGTTGGATAAAGAGACACAGTTCTTTTTCAGAGAAACTAGTATCCGCCGAGAATGTGTAACCGCTCACAAGTTTATAACTATTCACTAATGATTAGTGAATAGTTATTATAAACACGGGTAAAAATTAACTTTGAAGTCCAATTCTTGCAACTCAACTCTGTGAATTTGTGAAACGTGAACCATTGATCAATCTTTTGCTCATTCATAAAAAAAATGAATAACCAATTTTCTGTTTAAAAAATATTCGTTATTTAATATCGATCGATCTGATTCTTTATATAAAAAAATATAGACGAAATAGATTGATAGATCAGCTGTTATCACCTTTTCTATAAGGTTTTCAACCTGTGTAACATATGTTCCAATACCTATAAAAGGTGCAAAAAGAAAAAAGAAAGCGTTGACATGATTTTAACCCGTGTTATACTAAAGGTGTCTTAAGCATATGACAGACAAATTGTCATATGACAATTAAATGGAGGGGTTCAAATGACACTGTATGGAAAGCTTTTAGAAAGAGAAAAAAATAATAACCCAATCAAAGTTGGAGTAATTGGCGCAGGGCAAATGGGCTTTGGGATGATTGCACAGATTTCAACAATCCCAGGGATGGCTGTGACAGGTGTCAGTGACATTCACTTTGATGCGGCGAAACGTGCAGCCGATGCCTACAATGCAAGTGCAGAGAAGAAAGTCGATATCTTGACTAGTTCCGATTTCAAAGAAATTATTCATTCCGATAAAGTAGAAGTAGTTGTCGATGCGACTGGTGTACCTGAAGTTGGCGCACAAATTTCCCTGGAAACTTTATTAGCTAAAAAGCATTTAGTTCTCTTAAACGTAGAAGTGGACATTACCATTGGACCTCTCATGAAGAAAATGTATGATTCAGCGAATTTAGTTTACACTGGATCTGATGGCGATGAGCCGGCAGCAACAACTGAATTGTTCGAATTTGCGAAAAGCATGGGGATGGAAGTTCTAGTTGCTGGTAAAGGTAAGAACAATAAACTACAAGTTAGCGCAAATCCAGATACTGCACAGGCAGAAGCGGATGCGAAGCACATGTCTAGTCACATGCTAGCAGCCTTCCAAGATGGTACAAAGACTATGGCAGAAATGAACTTGCTGTCTAATGCAATCGGGTTTGTTCCAGATAAAGTAGGAATGCATGGAATCAGTGGCGATGTAGATTCAGTTGTGAAAGATTTAGATACGAAAGAAAATGGCGGTGTCCTAAGCAAATATGGCGTCGTTGAATACGTTGACGGTTTAGCACCAGGAGTATTCGTAATTGTGAAGGGTCAAAACGAAGGCGTACAGCATGAATTAAGCTACTTAATGAAGAAAGGTGATCGTGATCATCATATTCTTTACCGTCCATATCACTTAGCAAGCTTAGAAACACCAATTACAATTGCTAAAGCCGTTTTAAATCATGACCATGCGATTGTGCCAATGGGTGCTCCAATCTCTGAAACGGTAGCGGTAGCGAAGAAAGACATTAAAAAAGGTGAAAAAATTGACGGAATCGGCGGCTATTGTGTCCGCGGTGTTCTGGAAACTCATGAAGATATGGCGAAAAACGGCAATGTGCCAATCGGTTTAGTTGGTGGATCATCTGTTGCGAAACGTGACATTAAAGATGGTACCTTCTTAACATATGACGACATTGAGATTGACGAATCAACAACAGTTTATCGTTTACGCAAGCTGCAAGATTCAACATTTGGTGACTAAGTAATCATTAAAGCGGATAGGGGCGTCCCCCTGTCTGCTTTTAGAAAGGAATCAGCCTATGAGTGGATTTGTTATTCTTTTAGTAGTATTGATGTTGCTGCAAAGTGTGCTAAGTGTTGTCCAAGTAAAGCAGTACCAAAGCTTCATTAAAAAGGTTACTACTGAGCAAGCTGGAACGGAATATGATTTTTATACGGAGGTTGTTAAAGGACGCGTGATGCGAACAGTTGTTGCAGTGGTTGTGGACAAAGAAGGCAAAGTGATCCAATGCTATGGCTGCAGCGGAATGACGGTTTTTGCTAAGTTTAAAGAGGACTCGTCCTATCAAGGCATGCGCTTAGAAGAATTTTATAGTAAGAAAGTCCAAGAAAGTGAAATGACAAAAATTGAAGAAGGCTTGTCAAAGATATACTCACGTAAGTTGGAAGCGGTTACCTAAAAGGAGGATATTAGTATGAAATATATTGAATGGGCAGGAAAAAACTTTATTGGTTTGTTTGAAGCAGGCGGGGAACAATTTATGGGTTACATGACCGGAATTATTCCTTTGTTAATTGTGTTGCTAACTTTCACTTACTCAGTTATCTCATTTATCGGGGAAGAACGTGTTGACCGAGCGATCCGCTATTGTTCTAAATACATGATTTTACGCTATACGTTGATGCCGATTTTAGCAGTACTGATGCTGACAAACCCGATGGCTTATACTTTCGGCAAGTTTGTTAAAGAAGAAGAAAAACCAGCCTTTTATGATGCAGCGGTTTCTTTTGTCCATCCCGTTACTGGGTTATTCCCATATGCCAATGCAGGTGAATTGTTCGTTTACCTAGGGATTGCCAATGGGGTAATGGAAGCTGGCTACAACCAGTCTAGTCTAGCAGTTCGTTACTTCCTAGTTGGGATCGTCGTGATTCTAATGCGTGGAATTGTAACTGAAACATTGACGAAATTCATGATGGCTAAAGAAGCGAAAAAAGCGAACGCATAAAAAGGAGGAAGCGGCATGTATAAAACAGTCTTTGTAAAACCGGGAAATAAAGGTTGGGGCGTAGGCTTGACCTTAACACCTACAGATAAGAAAAATAAAGTTGTATCTGTTACTGGCGGCGGCATCCATCCGGTGGCGCAGCAAATCGCAACTTTGACAGGCTGTCAAGCCTGCGACGGATTCAAAAATCAAATTCCAGAAGATGAAACATTATGTGCAGTCATCGATTGTGGGGGTACAGCTCGTATTGGGGTCTATCCAATGAAACGAATTCCAACAGTGGATATTTTACCTTCATCGCCATCTGGACCATTGTCAAAACATATTACTGAAGATATCTTCGTATCAGGCGTTCGCCCAGAAGATGTATCAGTAGTTGAGAATGCAGAAGCAGCGCCAGTAGTTGAAGCTACAACTGCTAAAGAAGAAGAAGGCCGGGAATCAGAAACGGAGTTCAAGGAACGCTATTCGAAAATTAAAGAAGAACATGCCCAAGAAGTGGCGAAAAAAGATGGAATCCTAGTACGCTTCTCTCGTGCCATTGGTGGAGTTATGAGTACTTTCTATCAATCAGGTCGTGACGCAGTAGACATGCTGTTGAAGAACATCATTCCATTTATGGCCTTCATCAGTATGATGGTTGGGATTATCAACTACACTGGTATCGGTGACTGGTTGGCTGAGGTGCTGTCACCACTAGCAGGCTCACTGCCAGGGATGATTGTCTTGTCACTAATTTGTACGATTCCTTTCATGTCACCAATCTTAGGACCTGGTGCGGTAATTTCACAGGTAATCGGGGTACTGATTGGTACGCAAATTGCCAACGGCTCAATTCCAGTGCAATATGCTTTGCCTGCCTTGTTTGCCATTAATGCCCATGCTGGTTGTGACTTTATCCCGGTTGGTTTATCATTAGGGGAAGCAAAACCTGAAACCGTAGCCATCGGTGTACCGGCAATTCTTTATGGCCGGATGTTAACTGGATTTACTGCAGTAATCATAGCTTGGTTAGCAAGTTTTGGTATGTATTAAAAAGAAGTTGAATGGGAGCGAATGACTAAATGGTAAAAACAAAAATTGTAGAAATCGGTAGCATGGTACCAGCTTTTGAAGAGGAGCAACTAATTATTCTCTTTGGCCCAACAGCAACTGCTGAACTAAGAGATATCTGTGTGATTCATGAATTTGAAGATACACCAAAAGATGCGTTAAAAGTTGGTGGGAAAATAAAATTCGGAGATCAAGTATTTACGATTGATGAAGTTGGCTCTCATGCGAACGCAAATTTTGAAGAATTAGGACATATTTCTATCTACTTCCGAAATGAAGCTGAAGAAGTACTTCCAGGAGCAATTATCGCAAGCCCTGGCGGATTTCCAAAATTTGAAGTTGGCGATACAATTGAACTATTGTAATTAACGACGACCTCCCTTACACTCTAAGGGAGGATTTTTTTGTAGTTAGGGGCGGATCAGGATGGACAAAGGACAAAACAACCGAGACTTAGTAAAAGTGGCAACGATGTATCATAAGGAGAATATGAAGCAATCAGATATTGCTAAACGATTAGGTATTTCCCGTTCTCTGGTATCGAAGTATCTGATTGATGCTAAAAATCAAGGGATTGTAGATATTTACATCAAAAGCGAAAGCGCTTACTCTGTTGAATTAGAGCTTAAATTGGAAAAATTGTTCGATTTGACGAAGGCTGTTGTTTTAGACACTAGCACATTGCGAGAAAATGAAATCGAAAAAATTATCATTCAGACGGCGATTACTGCGTATAAAAAGGATATTGCCAAGGCGAAAAGAATCGGATTGTCATGGGGAAAAATTTTACGTCGATTTGTTGATGAATACCCGTATGAAAACCATCCTGAGGCGACGATTATTCCACTAATTGGCGGAATGGGGTCAGATTATGTGGATATTCACTCCAATCAACTTGCGTATGATTTGGCTAGGAAACTACGAGCTAAATGTAAATTTTTGTATGCGCCGGCCTTGGTGGATAATCCGACGATTCGCGAAAATTTGATCAACAACGCAGCCATTAAGGATGTACTGGATGCCGGGCGCAATGTGGACATGGCGGTGGTGGGGCTGGCTTCTCCTTTTTCTTCCAGCAATACCATGACGGAAATCGGCTATATTAGTGAAGCCGACATCCAGCAGCTGGCTGAAGCTGAGGTGGTAGGAGATATTAATTCGAAATTCTTTGATGTAGATGGCCAGGAGGTTGACTGCAGTATCAATAAAAATGTTATTGGGGTCAGCTTGGAAAGTATTCGCCAGATTCCTAAGGTGGCCACGATTTGCTACGAGGATGTTAAAAAGGAAGTCCTGTACGCAGCTATGCAATCCCAAGTGTTTAACTGTGTAGCGGTGACGGATGTGCTGGCGGAGTATTTGATTGAGAGAAAAGAAAATCCTCTCTAAACGACGAAAAATCGGAAGCAGCCCGCTTCCGATTTTTTGTTGTGGAACGAATTAAAGATGAACCGCTAAAAAGTTGGCTACGATTTCCTTGTATTTCGCAGGATCTTTAGAGAAGGCTTCCGCATGTCCGGCACCAGGGACAACGTATTTTTCCTTAGGTGCATCGGTAGCCGCATAGACTTCATCCAGCATGTAAAAGGGCACGAAATCGTCCTTGTCCCCGTGGATAAACAGCATCGGTGTGGTGTTGTTGTGAAGCTGTTTGACCGCATCGGCTTCTCCGAAGAAGTAGCCGGCGCGGATTTTGGTCACTAGGCTGGTTACGGGAATCAGCGGAAACGGCGGCAAATTAAACATTTGCTTTAGCTGATAGGTCAGTTCGTCTTTGGCTGAAGTGTAGCCGCAGTCTTCTACGATGGCTTTAACATTGTCTGGCAATTTTTCGCCGCTGGTCATCATGACGGTGGCTGCCCCCATGCTGACCCCGTGTAAAACGATGGCTTCATCGGGATTGGTTTTAGTCAAAACTTCTTGAATCCACTGCTGATAATCCTTGCGCTCATCCCAGCCAAAGCCGATGTAGTCGCCTTCGCTGGCATCATGGCCGCGGGCATCCGGCAACAGCACGTTGTAGCCTAAGCTGTGGTAAAGCTCGGCATACTGAGCCATATCTTCGGCTTTGCCCATGTAGCCGTGGGCAATAATGGCGGTTTTCTTTTGGTCCTTGTCAGCCGGCAGGTAGATGGCGGATAAGTTCAACCCGTCCACAGACTCCATTTGCCAGGTGGTTCGGTTATTGTCATCAGTAAACCAAGCCTCAGCCTGAACTAATTCAGGGGATTTTTCACTGCTGCTGCCGCTTAAAAAGTCCTTTTCGGCGGGAACTAAGGCGTAATTATAGAAATAATTGCCGGCAAAGCCTAACGCGATAATGATAACTACGACCATGCCAATTAAAATTTTCATGCTCTTTTTCACAAAAATGCTCCTTCTTGATGGTTTAGCTTACATAGTATATATAGACTGAAATGTTGTCCGATTGCAAGTATAGAGAAGATTGCCCCTTGAGACAAGAGGGAGTTCAAAATAATTAAAAATAACTAATTAGTCATCGTTGCTCCCCGGTGATTAGCGTCAAACGTGCTACAATTAGGTCAAAGGGAGAGCATACATATGAAACTAACACTAGCAATTGACTTATTAGAAAATGAATGGAACATAGTGGAACCTAACAAACCGGTCTCGCCGGTACCCTTGATCTTTGCCACCTTTTTACTGGATAAAAAGCGATTGGCTTACACCATGGATAACAAGCCGAAGCTGGCTCGCAATGACGAACGGGATTTGAAGGCGATCTTGAAAAAACTGCGGACCAATCACCGAGGCTATTTGCAGGCCTTGGATCAGGATGCGCTGTTGCCCAGCAATGAGCACCTGTCTCAGCAGCAACAGCTTTTGCAGGCGATGATTGGGGAGCTGCGGAAAATGGAGGCAGAGGGCGAGTTGAAGCTGATTCGCTTAGAAATGACCGGCAGCTGGCCGTTGTACCAAACGGAAGAAGGACTACTAGATTTGTCTTAATCCTTTTATTAACAGTTTTTTGGAATTTCTTTTACAATAGAAGAAAGAGGTCGTGAAAGGAAGGAACCAAGATGGTGTTGGAATATTTTGATGGACAAGAAAATTTTTTCAAGGATTATAAAGAGGCAGTCAAAGACGAGGATTTTGACAAACAAACGGTGATAGATGATGTGATGGCGCAATTGAGCAGGCCAGCGGACGACGACGGTAAGCTGACCTACACCCTTGCTGCCAGCAAAACCAAAAGCGGCAAGGAGTCAACCTTCCCCTTCAGCAAGCAATTGGTCACTCGGGACCCGGAAGCCGTGGTAGATACCTTGTATTTCTACGAAGGAGAACCTTACGAAGTAGATTTGCAGGAAGACGAACAGCCGTAACAATCATTAGTAAAACACCTAAGCCATGCTTGGCAGAGCCTGTGGAACATACAAAGGTCTGCGTTAGCTGGTTTGGGTGTTTTTTGGCTTTTTTAAGTCGCCTGAAAAGACAAACGCTTCAGTTTCTACTAGGCTAGAAGTGAGGTGGTTATTATGAAGCGAAAATTCGGCTTTTGGTCGATTGTCTTATTGACGATTAATTCAATTGTAGGGTCAGGGATTTTTCTTTCCCCAGGCAGTGTGTTGGAAATAGCGGGAACCTATACGCCCTTGGTATATATCGTGGCGGCGATTTTTGCGGGGATCTTGGCCATGACCTTTGCTTCAGCGGCGAAATATGTGAGTCGCAACGGCGCTTCTTATGCCTACGCGGAGGCGGGATATGGTGATACGATCGGTTATTACATCGGGATTACCCGCTATTTCGCCATGGCAGTGGCCTGGGGTGTGCAGGCCACTGCCGTAGTACGTTTGATTCTTGTTTTGTTTATGGGGGCTGATGGGGCCACCTACGGCCGTTTGACGCTGGGCTTTTTCCTGTTTATGGCGGCGTTGTTTGGCGTGAATCTGTGGGGCACTGGGGTGATTAAATGGGTGAACAATTTTTCCACCATTGGCAAGCTGCTGGCACTGGTTACCGCGATTGTCGCTGGAATTTGGGTCTTCCAGCAAACCGGGATCAATCATTTTGCGGAAATCAATCAATTAACGGCACCGGACGGGTCACGGCTGGTGCCGCCTATGACTAGCACCCTTTTTGTCAGTGGAGTAGTGACGACCTTTTATGCCTTGGCTGGTTTTGAAAATGTCGCCACCGCTTCTGAGGAAATGGAAGAGCCGGCCCGGAATTTGCCGCGGGCGCTGCCGGTAGCCTTTTTGATCATCATCGCCATTTACGTTAGTTTAGTGACGGTGATTATGCTGGTGAATCCGGAAGGGGTGCTGCTGAGTCACTCGCCGGTGGCGTTGGCGGATGCCTTCAGTAATCCGCTGGTGCATCACATCATTGTTTACGGCGCCTTGATTTCCATGATTGGGATCAATATCGCCTTGTCTTTTAACGTACCGCGGATTTTGGATGCCATCGTAGCGGAGCATCAGCTGCCTCAGGTCTTGGCTCGGAAAAATCGCTACGGGGTGTCGGTGCTGAATTATAGTATTACGGTGTTGCTGGCAGTGCTGATTCCGCTGGCCTTTAATTATCAAATGACGGAAATTATGGTAGTCAGCTCCATATCCCGTTTCCTGCAATTTATTGTAGTGCCCTTGGCGGTGGTACGCTTTTATTATGGAAGAGAAAAACAGCCAGTGCTGCAAGAGGTCCAGCATAATTGGCTGACAGATGTACTGGTACCGCTGGTGGGCTTAGTTATTACGATCTTCCTGTTAATCAAATTCGATTGGATTGATCAATTCACCCGTGTCGAAAATGGCCAGCGTCAGCTGAATCTCTTGGCAGTAGGAGCGATGGTGATGGGCTTTGTGGTGATGCCGGCGCTGCTGTATTGGTGGAACAAAAAAGCTTAAGGTCCAAGCCTTAAGCTTTCAGTCTGTCTTAATAAATCAAGCCGGTTACAATGGTACTCAAAAAGCTCACCAAAGTAGCGCTTAGTAAAATTTTCAGTCCGTTTTTAGCCACCAAATTGCCTTTTTCCTCATTCAATCCCTTCATAGCCCCGGAAATAATGCCAATAGAAGAAAAGTTAGCGAAGGATACTAAGAACACCGAAACAATTGCGGTGGTGCGGCCGCTGAAAGCCCAGGAGCCGTTGGCTAATTCAGTCATGGCGACAAATTCGTTGGTTACCAGCTTAGTCGCCATCAAACTGCCGGCGTCCACTGCTTCGTTCCAAGGAATTCCGGTGATGAAGGCTAACGGTGCAAAGACATAGCCTAAGATTTCCTGGAAGGTCAGGCCGGTGATCTTGCTGAAGATGAAGTTAATCATGGCAATTAAGGCCACAAACCCAATCAGCATAGCCGCCACAGTAATCGCTACCTGGAAGCCGTCCAAAATGTATTCTCCCAGCATTTGAAAGAAAGTTTGTTTGCCATCTTCTTCAATGATCAGCTCATCTTCCTGCTCCTCCAGCTGATACGGATTCACAATTGAAGCGATGATAAAGCCGCCGAATAGATTCATTACTAATGCGGTAATTACATAACGAGGCTCCAGTAAAGCCATATAAGAGCCTACGATGGACATAGAAACCGTCGACATGGCGGAAATACTCATGGTGGTCAGGCGTTTTTCCGATAAAAAAGGCAGTTCCTTTTTCACCGAGATAAAGACCTCTGATTGACCAAGAATCGCTGAAGCAATGCCGTTGTAGGATTCCAGCTTGCCTAAGCCGTTAATTTTGCTTAAACCTAAACCCACCCATTTCATGAAAAAAGGCAGGACTTTAATATAGCGCAAAATCCCGATAATGGCAGAAATAAACACGATTGGCATTAATACTGTTAAGAAAAACGGCGCCGCTCCCTGATTGGCAATGCCGCCGAAAACAAAGGTCACACCGGATTGCGCAAAGGTCAGCAGCGCGGCAAAAACATCCGCCAATCCCCCCACTAAAGTAGTTCCAAAGGTGGTGCGCAGTAAAATAAAACCCAATAAAAATTGCAGTACCAGCATTACAATCAGCGGTCGCAGGGCAATTCCTTGACGATTACTGCTGATCAGCAGGCTTAATCCTAAGACTAAAACCAGTCCAATAATTCCCATCACAAATGACAAATAATCTCCTCCTAAAAAATTGATCTGAGATAGGTTACGACTTTTTTAAGAAAATTGCGAGGAAAATCACTTGTCAGACCGGGATTTTTAGCAGGATGTTAGCGAGAAAACACTAACAAATTAAGGTTCCCCTTGCGCAAGAATCTATCCATAGGGTAAACTATGATATGCTTTGAACAAACCACGTAAAGAAGGGTTACCATGGATAAAGAGAAAAAACGGGTGTCATTGCCCCGCTACCAGCAGGTTGCAGTGGAGATCGCTGAACGGATTGCTGATCAGCGTTACGTCGTCGGACAGAAGATTCACGCACGCTCTACCTTGGCCAGTAATTTCAATGTGTCGCCGGAGACGGCCCGCAAAGCCATCAATGTGCTGGTGGATCTGGGAATTATGGAAGTCCGCCATGGCAGCGGCGCCTATGTGTTGTCGCGGGAAAAGGCCCAGGGCTATTTAGAGAAATACCAGGATGTCCAATCCATTCAAGAAATCAAACACGACATTATGGAAAGTGTGGAGCAGCAAAAACAAGAGCTGGAAAATTTTTCCAGTTTGTTGGATCAGCTGATCTCGCAAACCAAGCGAGTGCATAATTTTGCTCCCTTTGTTCCCTATGAATTAAAACTCACCGAAGAAGCGCATCATTTGGATGCTACGGTGATCGATTTAAACATCTGGCACGAGACTGGCGCCACAGTGATTGCAATCCAGAATGGTGAGGAGTTGCTGCTGTCACCAGGGCCTTACGCCAAACTATCGGTGGGTAGCACGCTGTTTTTTGTCAGTACCGAGCTAGGCTTTCAACGAATGCAGCACCTGTTTTATCCTGGTCAACCGGCAGAAGTAAAAGAATAATTAAGAAATTTTCCCGTTAATCCCAGATAATCTGCGGTTAACGGGCTTTTTTTATTGTTTGCTGACGATTTTCTGAAAACTTACAATTGAGTTTTGACAAAGTGACCACATAGTGTTAGTATGATATGGTCACTTTGTTTGAAGGAGGAGTTAATTTGAGTAAAGTAAAAGTAGAACACTTAACGAAAATATTCGGCAAGCGTAAGCAACAAGCGCTGGCTATGATTAAAGAAAATAAAAGTAAAAATGAAATATTTGAAAAAACCGGTGCCACTGTCGGAGTTTATGATGCTAGCTTTGAGGTGAACGAAGGTGAAATATTTGTGGTGATGGGACTCTCCGGTAGTGGGAAATCAACCATGATTCGCTTATTGAATCGCTTAATCGATCCAACCTCAGGAGTCATTTCAATTGATGGACAGGATATTGCCAAAATGAACAAAGACGAATTGCGGGAAGTTCGTCGCCACAAAATTAACATGGTGTTCCAAAATTTTGGACTCTTTCCTCATCGAACTATTCTAGAGAATACGGAGTATGGCTTGGAAGTAAGAGGTGTGCCTAAGGAAGAACGTCAAAAACTCGCTGAACAAGCTTTGGATAATTCCGGTCTGCTTTCCTTTAAGGATCAATATCCGGACCAATTATCTGGTGGTATGCAGCAACGGGTTGGATTGGCACGGGCTTTAGCAAACAATCCTGAAATATTATTAATGGATGAAGCCTTCTCTGCTTTGGATCCATTGATTCGCCGAGAGATGCAAGATGAACTATTAGAGCTGCAAGCTAACGTTCAAAAGACTATTATTTTTATTACCCATGATTTAAATGAGGCATTACGGATTGGCGACCGAATTGCATTGATGAAAGATGGGCAAATTATGCAGATTGGTACTGGTGAAGAGATTTTAACTAATCCAGCAAATCAATACGTACGTGACTTTGTCGAGGATGTCGATCGTTCCAAAGTTTTAACTGCTGCGAACATCATGGTCCCAGCCTTTACTACCAATATTGAAATTGACGGACCAAATGTCGCTTTGAACCGAATGCGTAAAGAAGAAGTCAGTATGCTACTGGCAGTGGACCGAAAACGGATGCTAAAAGGTAGCTTAACTGCCGAAAAAGCCTTGGAAGCACGCCAAAATAATTTGTCTTTAAAAGATGTGATCGATAAAAATGTTCGGACGATTCCTAAAGACATGTTGGTTACGGACATTTTCAAGCTAATCTTTGATTCACCTACACCATTAGCGGTAGTAGAAAACAATCGATTAGAAGGGGTAGTTATTCGCGGTAGCGTGCTAGAAGCGCTGGCCGATACCCCAGAAGAATCAGAAGGAGTGACCGCAAATGACTAATTTCTTACAACAAAGCTTACCAGTCGCAGATTGGGTGGAAAGCTTTACTAGCTGGCTGACCCAAACCTTTAACGGGTTGTTCTCAGCCCTTCAGCAGGGCGGACAGTTCGTTATGGATGGGATGACTGGAATTTTAACCAGTATTCCTGCTTTATTATTAATAGTTCTTTTAACAGGAGTAGCCTTTATCATTTCCAACAAGAAATTGGGGCTGACTGCTTTTACCTTGATTGGTCTGCTGTTTATCTATAACCAAGGACTGTGGAATGACTTAATGAGTACAGTAACCTTAGTGATCCTGTCCAGTTTGATTTCCATCGTTGTTGGTGTTCCTTTGGGAATTTTGATGGCTAAAAACGAAACAGCCAAAGCCATCATCACACCGATTTTGGACTTTATGCAGACGATGCCGGGATTTGTTTACTTAATTCCAGCTGTAGCCTTCTTTGGTATCGGGATGGTACCAGGAGTATTTGCATCAGTTATTTTCGCATTGCCTCCAACTGTCCGGTTTACTAATTTGGGAATTCGTCAAATTCCTAAAGAACTGGTAGAAGCTTCTGATTCTTTCGGGGGGACCGGCAGCCAAAAATTATTCAAACTAGAATTGCCATTAGCCAAAAGCACTATCTTAGCTGGTATTAACCAAACGATGATGTTGGCTTTATCAATGGTAGTTACTGCTTCAATGATTGGTGCACCTGGTCTTGGACGTGGGGTATTGTCAGCCTTACAACGTGCACAAGTAGGCAACGGTTTTGTAAACGGACTGGCTTTAGTAATCTTAGCCATCATCGTAGACCGCTTTACTCAATATGTTAATAAACCTAAGCAGCAGAAGGCTCAACAGACTTCTAGCAGTAAGAAAAAAGCAGGAATCTTAGTTGCGGCTGCTGCCGTAGTTGTAATAATAGGTTCTGTTGCTTTTGGCGGAACTAAAGAAACAGGCAAAGGAACAGTTAACTTATCTTATGTAGAATGGGATACAGAAGTTGCTTCGACTAATGTCGTGGGTGAAGTCTTGAAAGAAATGGGTTATCAGGTAACTTTAACACCATTAGACAATGCAATTATGTGGGAGTCAGTAGCGAATGGAGAAACAGATGCAATGGTAGCTGCTTGGCTACCTAATACTCATAAAGCTCAGTATGCTCAGTATAAGGATCAAGTGAATGACTTGGGCGTTAATCTTGAAGGAGCTAAAGTCGGTCTAGTTGTACCTGACTATATGGATGTTAACTCCATCGAGGATTTAAGTGATCAAGCCAATAAAACGATTACCGGAATTGAACCTGGAGCTGGCGTGGTTAACGCTGCTGAAAATACACTTAGCGAGTACCCCAATTTGGCAGATTGGAATGTATCAACCTCATCTTCGGGTGCTATGACTGTAGCTCTTGGGCAAGCAGTGAAGAACAAACAACCTATCGTGATTACTGGCTGGTCTCCTCATTGGATGTTTGCTAAATATGGTTTGAAATATTTAGAAGATCCAAAAAATGCTATGGGTCAGGCCGAGTCAATTCATACGATTACTCGCAAGGATCTAGATAAAGATATGCCAGAAGTGAACGAGGTTTTGGACAACTTCCATTGGACCAAAGATGACATGGAAAGTGTCATGCTGGCGGTCAATGAAGGACAAGACCCAGCTGATGCAGCGAAGGATTGGATCGAAGCTCATCCTGAGCAAGTAGCAGAATGGAAAAAGTAAGTGAAATAAATAGATATATAGCCAGAAATAGTAAAGTTGAACAATAATAGAAAATTATGATTCTCTTGAATAAAAAACAAGAACAACCTCCTAGGATATCAACCACTTTAAGGAAGTTGTTCTTGTTTTTTTTGTGGGTATGAAATAGTTGGAGAACCATGGAAATATTTTTCTAGCGGTTTGATACTTAAAAAGACAACAACAGAAATTGAAAATGCTAGAAAAAAATTTCTTCAACCTACTAAGTTTACATAATTTTGCAACCGTTTACTAAATAGGGCGTGTTCGTAAACTATCAACCACTCCAGTTTCTTATTATTGGTATAAATTAGTTTTATCTATAAATATTATCGACTTTTAACTTAGTGCGATTTGCAGGAATAGATAGGGAGGAATTTAATTCGTACTCTTAGAACTTTCTTTATTTCTAGGCATAAAAATGGTGATATGGATAAGCATAGGCTATGATAATTAAACAGTAAGATTATTCCTTAGGGGAGTAACCGACAACAATGTTGTAATAATGCCAACAATAAGTTAGTCGTAAGACTTTCTGGTATTATTTGAAACGGTGAGACCTAAGACAAGTTCGCTTGTCTTAGGTCTCCTTTTTTTATAGGTAATGAAACGGGTCAGCTTTGATCATTAATTAGCCTAGTTACAGCGATGTCAGCGTTGTCCGGCTTCCCAAACTAGCTTTGTCGGCATTAAGCGAAAATTTGGAGAAACTTGAGAAGCAGTTTATCCAAATTTTAGTCTTAATGCTCCAAAGCTGAACGAGTTTGCGAAGCCTTTCTGCTAGGAAAATTACTGAAAAAAATTAAGGGAGAATCGCGATTGACACAAGAAATGTATCAAAAAAAATTGTCCGAAGTTCTAGTTGAGACTCGTACATCAGAAGAAGGGCTGACAAGGCAAGAGGCGCAAACACGCTTAGAAGAACAAGGCCCAAATCAACTGAAGGAAGCACCACGGAAATCTAGTCTTCAGCTGTTTTTTGAAACGTTCAAAGATGCCATGGTGATTGTCCTATTAATTGTTGCGACAGTTCAACTAGTGATGGGAGCGTATGTAGAGTCCATCGTAATTTTTGCGGTGCTACTGCTGAACTCAGTAGTCAGTGTTGTCCAAACGAAAAAGGCAGAAGGCTCCTTGGCTGCCTTGAAAAATTTATCGGCACCGGATGCCAATGTGATTCGCGAAGGCAAGGAACAATCGATTTTGGCAAAGGACTTAGTCGTAGGAGATGTGGTTTTGCTAGAAGCCGGCGACTATGTTCCGGCGGATGGCCGTTTGCTGGAAGAGGGTTCCTTGAAGGTGGACGAAGGGATGCTGACGGGGGAATCGACGCCGGCAGAAAAAGAAGTTCAAATGATTGAAGCAACGGTTCCGATCGGTGATCGTTTGAATATGGTTTACAGTGGTACAATTGTCACTTATGGTCGTGGGAAGTTTGCCGTAACAGCTACCGGAAATAATACGGCGATAGGTGAAGTTGCGGGTTTGCTGGAGACGACAGTTGAGCAAAAGACGCCATTGCAACGGGGATTGGATCGTTTTAGTAAAAAGCTTAGTCTAGCGATTTTAGGTTTGTCATTAGTCATTCTAGGTGTACAAGTAGTGCGTATTTTCATGGGCGGCGGCTCTGGCGATATGACGGCAGACTTAGTGAATGCCTTTATGTTCGCGATTGCGGTAGCTGTGGCAGCTATTCCGGAAGCTTTGCAGTCGATTGTGACGATTGTCTTGTCATTGGGTACGAAGAAGATGGCCAAGGAGCATGCGATTATCCGCAAGCTGCCGGCTGTAGAAACTTTAGGTTCAACTAGTGTCATTTGTACCGATAAAACTGGGACGTTGACGCAAAATCGGATGACAGTAGTGGATTACTTTTTACCAAATGGACAAACGGGCGAATTTTCGAAAACACCGGAAACTTGGTCAAAAGATGAACGCCGCTTAATAGAAATTGGTGTGTTGGCTAATGATGCAGCGATTGCTGAAGATGGCGCGAAACTAGGCGACCCAACAGAAGTTGCCATGATCGATTTTAGTAATAAGCAGGAGCAGCCTTATGATGAAGTTCGGAAAAAATATCCCCGTATTAACGAATTGCCCTTTGATTCGGATCGGAAATTGATGTCCACTCAACATGAGATCGATGGCGCGAAGTTACTTTTGACCAAAGGTGGACCAGATATTGTTATTAACCGTAGCAGCCATGTGTTGTTAAATGGTGAAGTTGTTCCAATGACAGAAGAACAAAAGCAGCGAATTCAGCAGCAAAATGAAGCCTTCTCTGAACGAGCTTTACGAGTTTTGGCTTTTGCTTATAAACCGCTGGCTGATCGAGATTTAGACTTTGAAGATGAGGAAGAGCTAATCTTTGTCGGTCTGATGGCGATGATTGATCCACCCCGTAAGGAAGTCTTTAAAGCGGTCAGTGATGCGAGAGATGCTGGTATGAAGACTGTGATGATCACTGGTGACCACAAGACGACAGCCGTTGCAATTGCTAAAGAGATTGGTATTTCGGCTGATGGCGATTTGGCTTTAACGGGAACTGAGCTGGATCAATTAAGTGAAGAAGAATTGATGGAACGCTTGGAACAAGTCACCGTTTACGCCCGCGTTTCTCCGGAAAATAAGATTCGTATTATCCGAGCATGGCAGAACAAAGGCAAAATTTCTGCTATGACTGGTGATGGCGTCAATGATGCACCCGCCTTGAAGCAGGCGGACATTGGGATTGCCATGGGAACTGGGACGGACGTTGCCAAAGATGCAGCGGCGATGGTGCTAACGGATGACAACTTTGCTTCGATCATTAGTGCCGTGAAGGTTGGTCGAAATGTCTATGACAACATTAAAAAGGCTATTGCATATCTGTTTGCCGGAAATTTGGGAGCGATCATTGCGATCATCTTTGCCTTAGTAATGGACTGGAGCAATCCTTTTACGGCACTGCAACTGTTGTTTATCAACTTAGTGAATGACTCGCTGCCGGCAATTGCATTAGGCTTGGAAAAACCGGAGCCGACGATTATGCAGCGGGCACCCCGCGATCCTGATGAGGGGATTTTTACTGGGAAGACCCTGAGTTCAGTGACGTATCGAGGAATTTTGATTGCGGCAGCCGTAATCTTTGCTCAGTGGTTAGGCATGCAGGAAGCTCCTGAGCTGGGGATTGCGATGGCCTTCTCCACCTTGATTATGAGCCGGACCTTGCAAACCTTGCCAGCTCGTTCCAATACTCAAACATCTTGGCAAGCGGGATTTTTTGCTAATAAAATGGTTTGGTTGGCAATTCTCGTTTGTGGTGGTTTATACATGGTTACCTTGATTCCGGGCATTCGAGAAATTTTTGCTATACCAGCAAGTTTTAACTTTAGTCATGTCGGTACTAGCTTAGTGCTGGCACTTGCAGCGGTGATCTTGATGGAGATTACTAAGCTGATTTTGCTGAAGGTTCAAGGACATTCAGCCGAAGAAATGGCGGATACGAAAGCATAATAGTATAGAAAAAATAAGAACCAGCTGGCAGAAGTTGATTGCAACTTTTTGCTAGCTGGTTTTTTGTGTTTATTAAGGTACCATCAACACTTTCAATTCTTCTCCGTTCATCGCCAACTGAAAAGCTTCTTCCCACTGATCCAGCGGTAGAGTTTTCGTAACAATCGGTGTGAGATCGACTTGCCTTTCTACCAGCCATTCCAATGCCAGCTTCCAGGAAGTTGGTTTTTGCGTACGGGAGCCGATGTATTCGAGCTCTTTATGAATCAGAAGACTCATATTGATTTCATTCATGTCTTTGGCAAACAGGCCTTCTTGAATTAGACGGCCTTTTTTCTTCAAAATTTCCATCGCTTGATGGACGGCGATTGGGCTGCCGGAGCATTCGAAGACTTGATCGACGCCTAATCCGTCAGTATGATCCAAAATCACTTGGCCTAAATCCTTTTTTTGACTGTCAACAATGTGCTGAACGCCGACTTGTTTGGCTAAGCTTAGGCGTTTTGCATCTTTCGTAATCCCGATCATGAAGACTTCGGCCTCTAAAGAAACCAATACCGCCGCCAGCAGCATACCAATCGGTCCAGGACCGAAGACAGCAATTTTTTCGCCGGGAGTCACCGTGGTCTTCTCCATCACAGCATGAATGCAGCAAGCCAAGGGTTCCATCATGGCTGCCACCTTGTCATCAATTTCATCCGGCAGCAGGTGACAGCGGGCAGCTTTAACGATTACATATTCGGCAAAACTGCCATCGACTTGAGTGCCAATTCCTTTTCTGTGGCTGCAAAGATTGTATTCTTCTTGTGAACAGTACTCACATTTTTCACAAACTTCAAAGGTCGTTTCGCTGACTAAGCGTTCTCCCTGTGTGAATGCTGTTACATTCTCGCCTACCTCCACAACTTCACCGACAAATTCGTGTCCTAGAGTTAAAGGGATCTGTTTGTTATATTCTCCCTTCAATGCGTGGATATCCGATCCGCAAATGCCCGTAGCGATCACTCGGACCTTCAGCTCTCCTTCTAAAGGAGAAAGTTCTTTCATATCAACGATTTCCATATTTCCATAACCAGCTTTAACTTTTCTCAATGCTTTCATAA
Organism: Enterococcus sp. AZ109; assembly: GCF_051714625.1. Lineage (NCBI taxonomy): Bacteria > Bacillati > Bacillota > Bacilli > Lactobacillales > Enterococcaceae > Enterococcus > Enterococcus sp. AZ109. The sequence goes on from NZ_JBIOSF010000001.1 coordinate 2,042,973, forward strand.
ATCACATCATCCTTAGTTTATTGTAGAGGGATCGATGTTTTTTTATAAGGAAGAATCATTGATTTATATCAGCCTATCACGTTCTGTTTTTTTTATCAATCATTGTTCTAGTACAAATTTTTTGATAGCGTAGTAAAACGGATTGGTCTTGTGAAATAAATTGAGGAAAATATAATGAGAAGTGTAGAGGTGATCGATGTGAATCGAAGGATCAATAAAATCTTATTGGATATTTTGCATGGGAAAAAGCAAACGCTGCATAGTTACGCTAGTTTATTCAAAGTTTCCGAGCAAACGATACGCAATGATATTAAGGAAATCAATTTTCAATTGGAAAAAGACAACGACGCGAAAATCATTTTTGACGAAGCAGGACACCTACGAGTTTCTAAGGAGGTTGATTTAAACAAACTATTAAAAACCTATGGCTCATTTCAGGACTATCATCTATCTCAGGATGAACGGCGAACAATTCTTGCTTTGTTGTTAGTGACGAATAAAGACTTCGTGACAACTTATTATTTGTCTGAATATGTTCTGGTCAGCCGCAATACGTTGGTGAGCGATATTGAAGAATTAAAGCTGTGGTTTGAACGTAATGACCTGGTGCTTTATTCAGCAGTGGGTAAAGGTTACAAGGTAAAAGGTAATGAGCAGAAGATTCGGACAGCCATGACCAAATTGATAATTTTTAATGGTTTGTTTGACACAGATTATGATTATGCTTTCAGCAGTGAGAACAATATTTTTCAAAACCTGCTCCTAGACATTATCGATAAACAAACTCGTTACCGAGAAGTCGGGCAGTTGTTGCTGGAAGTTGAAAAACTAGAGAAAGTGGAATTATCTGACTTTTCGTATCAGGAAGTGGTTTGTTATCTACTAATTATGCTAGAGCGATTGCAATTAGGATTTCGAATTGAAGATGCTGACAGTTTACACCGATTAAGGGAAAGTTCTAAGTATAATTTTGCTAAAGCAATTATCAAAAAGCTTAGTCAACATTATCATCTGACCATTAACGATGGGGAAACGGATTATTTAGTCTCGATCCTCCGTAGCAAGAGCTACATCAAAAACAATAGTCGTAAAATTGACTCAATTGAGATTCAGATTTTGATCAATGAATTTATTTTTAATTTGACTAAGGAACTTGGAATTAAGTATTACTTGAATAGCGATTTGTTTGATCTACTGGAGAATCACCTCAAATTACTGATTTATCGCATTAAATTAAATAGCAGTGTCAAAAATGCTTTGTATGATGAAGTGTATCACTCCTACACTGATATTTTTCCTTTAGTTAAGAAGCATTTGTACAAGATTGAAGACTTTTTAGGTAAAGAAGTGACCGACGACGAGTTGTCTTTCATCGTGATGTATGTGATGGCGATTCTGGAAAATACGATTAACTCTACTTTTCAAGGACCAATTCGAATTCGACTTGTATGTAATTCTGGAAGCGGTACCGCTCAACTTATTAAAGTAAAGTTGATGTCAGCCTTTCCTCATTTGGAAATTGTTTCAGTAGATTCTTCACATACGCTACAGAAAATTCAACCAGAAAATCAGGATTTGATTGTTTCGACGGTCCCTTTGCAATTTAGCAAATCACCGGTAGTGTTGGTGCATCCAATTTTAACTGAAGATGATATTGTGACGATTCAAAAAGCCATCTATCAGATCAAGCCGCAACAATTTATCGATCAAAACTATTTGATTTCTAAAGAAGAAAAACTTATTCAAAGCTTCTTACCAGTAATAGAAAAGTACGTGGATGAAGCGAATCAGCAGGATTTCCTGCGAGATTTGGAAAAATTCTATCGCTTGAATGAGCAAATGTCGCTGGATACACAAGAGGTTGTGCGTTTGTCGTCGATTTTACGCTTGAATCATATCGTATTGGATCGGCTAGCAGAGAATTGGCAGGATGCAGTTCGCCAATCAGGTCAGATTTTGTTGAATGATCAATACATTACAGCTGAGTATATTGAAGGGATGATTCAGATTATTGAAGGCAATGATCCCTATATCGTTATTTCGCCGGGGGTAGCAATTCCTCATGCGGAGGCTTCTCAAGGGGCGCGGCGGATTGGGGCCAGCTTCCTGCGTTTGAAGGAACCGATTTGTTTTAATCATCAACTCAATGACCCGGTAAAATACGTGATTGCCTTTAGTTTGCCAGAAGGAAAATCCATCGGCACTTGTTTGTACTATTTTACTGAAATACTGGCAACGGAGGATTTTTTACAGCGGATGGATCGGTGTCAGACACCGGAGGAAATCATGATTGAACTAAAAAAAATGGAAGACAAGGTGATGGGGTTTTCTTATGAAGAGAATATTATGTGATAAGACGCAGAAGTTTTTGTATTACGCCTTTGATGAAACCGACAAAGAAGAGCTGCTGAAGAAAATGAGTGGAGTGCTGCTGGAGCATGGATATGTCAAAGAAAGTTATCAGACGGCGGTCATCGAGCGGGAGAAAAATTTCCCAACTGGCTTGCCGACAGCCGGCATCAGCGTGGCGATCCCTCATACGGATTCGGATCACGTGGAAAAGGAAGGCTTTTTGGTGGGGGTGCTGGAGCATCCAGTGACCTTCGAAATTATGGCTAGCAACGAAGAATATGTGGATGTGGAATTGGTGTTTATGCTGGCGATTAAAGAGCCGCAAAAACAATTGGTGATGCTGCAGCGGCTGATTGGCCTATGTCAGGACGAGAAGAACTTGCATTTATTGAAATCAGGCCAGCAAATGGAAGAAGTGGAAGAGTTGTTAGCAACGATTAATTAAGGGTATACGCTGAGAAAATCAGACTATTTTAAGGAGCTGAATGGAATGCTAGATATTATCAAAGCTGGGGTTAATTACATTTTGGACTTAGGAGCAGCGGCGATGCTGCCGATTATTTTGACCGTCTTCGGGATTGTGTTGGGACAAAAAGTCAGTCGTTCCTTCCGGGCAGGTTTAACCGTTGGGATTGGGTTTACTGGGCTGAATTTGGTTATCGGTTTGCTGTCGGATTCAGTGGGGCAGGCGTCAACGGCGATGATTGAGCGGTTAGGCTTGAACCTGGATATTTTGGACGTTGGTTGGCCGATTGGGGCAGCGATTACCTTTGCGACACCGATTGCGGTGCTGCTGATTCCGGTAATTTTCATTTTTAACATGGTGCTGCTGCGCTTTAATCAGACCAAAACAATGGACGTGGATATTTGGAATTATTGGCATTTGATTTTTCCAGGGGCGATGATTTATTACGCAACTGATTCAATTATCATTGCGATTGTTTGTTCATTGATCAACACCTTTGTCATTTTCAAGCTCGCCGACTGGACAGCACCGGCGGTAGAGCACTTTTACGGTCTTCCAGGAATTTCACTGCCCCATGGGGAAACGGTCAATTTTGCGCCGATCACCTATGCCCTGAATCGCATTTGGGACAAAATTCCAGGCATCAACAAAATTGACATCAATGCGGATAACCTGAAGGATAAATTAGGGATTTTCGGTGAACCGATGATGATCGGCTTGATCTTAGGTGTGGGCATGGGCTTCTTGGCTGGCTATGATTCACAAGCCATTATTCAATTAGGGATTCAAATGTCAGCGGTTATGATTTTGATGCCAAGAATGGTTGCCCTATTAATGGAAGGTTTGTCACCAATTGCGGAAGCAGCGAAGACCTTCATTCAAAAACGTTTCCCAGGAAAAGAAGTGTACATCGGGTTGGATGCAGCTGTAGTAACAGCTCACCCAGCGATCATCACTGTTGCGTTGATCATGGTACCAATCACTATTTTATTAGCAGCTATTTTGCCGTATAACCGGATGCTGCCGTTTGCCGATTTAGCAGTATTGCCATTTACCGTCATATGGTCTGTGGCCGCTTCAAAAGGAAATATTTTCCGTGGTTTGCTGAATGCGATTCTGTCGGTTTGTATCGTCTTCTTTATCGGTACCAACTTAGGGGCGTTGACTACAACGATGGCTCATGCGGTAGGCTTTGCCTTCCCAGAAGGTGCTACCATGATTTCCGGAATTGACTTGAGTTGTCATATTACTTTGTGGATTATGCTGAAGCTGATTGATCCGTCCAATGTACCAGCCTTTGCAGCCGGGGTTATCGCCCTAGTGATGTATGGGGCGCTGTGGTTCTGGACGCGCAATGATATTAAAAAACAATTTGACATTGAACCAGAAAATTCAACAGATAAAGGGGTAAAGACAAATGAATAAAAAACACGTATTAATCGCATGTGGTACTGGGGTAGCAACTTCAACGGTAGTTTGTATGAGAGTTAAGGAAGAGCTGGAAAAAAACAATATTCCAGCAACGGTGGAGCAATGCAAAGTGGCAGAACTACCATCAAAAATCGGCGGTGCTGATTTGGTAGTTACTACGACTTCTTATGAAAGCGACCAAATTCCGGTGATTCGTGCCTTATCCTTCTTAACCGGCGTGGGAATCGAAGCCGACGTACAAAAAATTGTAGAAATTTTGCAATAAGGACGTGGATGATTTGGAAATTATGCAGGGAAAAGTAGCAGTTGTGACCGGTTCAGCCAAAGGAATCGGTCGAGCAATTGCCGAGAAATTTGCGAAAGCCGGTGCTCATGCGGTGATTGTCGATTTTGATCAGGCAGCCGGAGAACAAACGGCGGCGGAGTTAAGTGAACAGTATGCCAAGGCGATCTTCGTGAAGGCGGATGTTTCTAAGCCAGAGGATTTGCAGCAGGTGCGAAAGGAAGTTTTTGCCGCCTTTGGTCGGGTAGACGTGCTGGTGGTGAATGCCGGTATCAGCTATCGTCATTCAATGGAAGAAATCAGTATCGAAGAATGGCAGCGGGTGCTGCACATCAACTTGGACGGCTCCTTTTATACCGTCAAAGCCTTTTACGATGATTTCACCGAAAACCAAGGCAAGATTATTTTTGTTACCTCCGGATCAGCCATTACCGGAACCGGCGGCGGTGCTCACTATGCTTCCTCGAAAGCTGGTCAGCACGGTTTGATGCGGACTATTTCGAAAGAATTGGGTCCAAAAGGTGTAAATGTCAATGCGATTGCACCGCGGGTGATTCAGACGGAAATTTTGGATCATTTGTATCCAGATGAAGCCAGCCGCAGTGAATTGTTGAAAAAGATCCCCATCTCTCGCATCGGTCAACCAGAAGATATTGCCAACCTAGCGCTGTTTTTAGCCAGCCCGGAAAGCGCCTATATCCATGGACAGATCATCTTAGCTGATGGTGGCAGAACCTATTAATATAGAAGAAAGAAGCGAAAAAAGATGAAGAATGTTTTAGTAGCAGCCGGTACGTCAGATAATAAACGCAACTTTGCCGTGAATTATATTCAGGATTATTTAACCCAAAAAGGCGTAGAAGCAACGGTCACAGGAAAAAGCATCTATGATGTTGAGACTCTTGATCCGAATGTTTCGGCCGTCGTGGTCATCGGTCAGCCAAAATTCACCTCGGATGTTCCGAAAATCGATGGGACACCCTTCATTACAAAATTTGGTATGGAGGCCTGCTGCGATAAATTGATCGAAGCTCTTCAATAACCTTTCCATTCAGAAATGAAGCCATTGATCCAAAGGCGGCCTGTTTTTTAACACAGCGCAGCTGGCTGGAGTCAGTGGCTTCACTGCTTTTCACAAATGTAACATTTGCCAGATGCCATTTGCAAAATAGAACATATTATAAATATGAGCTTAAGGGCTCAGATTGCGTTGACATCAGCTTCAAATCGACCTAATATAAGAGTGTAACATATGTCACGTGTTAGAACATATGGTAGGGAGAAGCAAGTTGGCGGATGTTCACAAAGTGTGAGCAGTCTGTTGGAGGGTAAGAAATGAGTTATTCAGATGATCGCAGGTTATTAATTGAGATCGCTTCAATGTATTACGAAGAAGGTGCCAAACAATCAGAGGTTGCCAAGAAATTTAACATTAGCCGTTCGTTAGTATCCAAGTATTTGTCGAAGGCTCGCAAATTAGGTCTGGTGGAAATCATTATTCATGATGATTTAGCCCATCCTTATCGCTTGCTGGAAGAGAAAATTGTTGAACAGTATGGTTTGCAGGAAGTGATCTGCATCGCTCCCACGGGAGTTGAGATGTTAGGCAAGCGAATCGGCACTGCAGCTGCGAAGTACTTGGCCAGAATTTTACAACCAGGTCAGAAGGTGGGGGTCTCTGCTGGGACGGTGGTCCACGAGGCAGCTATGAATTTCTCACCAAAGAATCAGTTGGAAAACGTGAAGTTCATTCCTTTAGTGGGAGGGCTTGGTCAAGAACACATGGCATTACAAGCCAATGTCGTTTGCGAATTGTTTGCTAAAAAAAGTGACAGCATCGCAGTAGAATTACATGCACCGATTACAGTTGATTCAGCAGCAGCTAAGCAGGTATTTATGGAACAGTCCTTTATTAAGCGAGTATTTGATGAAGGCAAGCAAGCAGATGTAGCACTAGTCGGAGTCGGAGGGGTGCCTGCTTACTCCACTATGACGAAAACCTATTTGTTAGCTGATTCAGATCAAATGAAAGTTGAACTATCTGACCGGAAAATTGCTGGCGATATTTGCTACAACTTTATTGATCAAGAGGGCAAATTAGCTGATTGCACTTGGAACGAACGGGTGTTAGCGATTGACTTAGCTGATCTAAAAAATATTCCTACCCGTATCGGTGTTTCCGGCGGCAAGGAAAAGGTGGGCGGCATTCGCGCCGCATTAAAAGCCGGATTAATTAACGTGTTAATTACCGATGAAGAAACAGCCAAAGCATTACTAGATTAGGACCACTTTGATTTTGCTGAATGCAGCAGAATTGGTGATAGATATGAATTAAGAAAAGGAGCGTAAATTATGTCAGAGACAACTAAAATGTCCGTACCAAATCGTGCAGGATTGACCGACGAAGATCTCAAAAAAGTATTTAGAACGATGTGGGAAATTCGTTACTTCGATGAAAAGGTGGATCAGCTGTTTGCCAAAGGATTAATCCATGGAACTACTCACTTAGCAGTAGGACAGGAATCCTCATCAGCTGGAAGCGGGGCCGTGTTAAGAAAAACCGACTGGATTACCGCTACTCACCGAGGCCATGGTCAAACCATTGCTAAAGGGTGCAACATTAATGAAATGATGGCAGAACTTTTCGGTCGTACAACTGGGACAAACAATGGTAAAGGCGGTTCAATGCATATCGCCGATTTAGATACAGGAAATTTAGGCGCCAACGGAATTGTCGGCGGCGGGTTCCCGATTGCAACAGGAGCAGCACTAACAGCGAAAATGAAAGGTTTGGACAATGTTGCTTTAGCTTACGCTGGAGATGGTTCTACCAATGAAGGAAGCTTCCATGAAGCAGTCAACTTAGCAGCTATCTGGGATTTGCCGGTGGTTTACTTCATTGAAAACAACCAATACGGCATGAGTGGTCCATTCAAAACCATGATGAGAGTCGATAAGCTTTCTGATCGGGCGAAGGCATACGGTATTGAAGGCGTTACCATTGATGGGAACGATTTGATCGAAGTCATCAACACGACTTACGATGCAGTGGAAAAAGCCCGCCGCGGTGAAGGACCAACCTTAATCGAAGCCATGACTTACCGTTGGAAAGGCCATTCAAAATCCGATGCCAAGAAATACCGCACCAAGGAAGAAGAAGAAGACTGGCGTAAAAACCGTGATCCAATCAAGCTGGCGAAAGAAAAATTTGTCGCTGCTGGATTGTTCACGGAAGAAGAAGCTGAAGCGATTCGCGTTGAGTCTAAACAAGCGATTGAAGACGCAGTGAAATTCGCCGAAGAAAGCCCAATGCCAGAAATCGAAAGCATGTTTGAGGATGTATATTCGGACTGACAGTCCAACTTTTCGCAGTCTGAATTGATCGAAGAGAAGTTAAATAGTTAGAACAATCTTTGCTAGAACCGTTTAGTTGGATGTTATGCGTACGACGATAAAGATAAATTTGTAAAATTTATCCCCTTTGTATGGAGTTAGCTGCCAACAATATAGCGTTAGATTTTCAGAGAAAAATGAATACCGTAGTAATAACAAGGAGGAGCAAGTTGATGAGAGAAATCACTTATTCAGAAGCAGTAAGAGAAGCAATGTCAGAAGCGATGCGGGAAAACGAAGACGTCTTCTTGATGGGAGAAGATATTGGGATATATGGCGGGGCCTTTGGGGTCAGCCGGGGAATGTATGAAGAGTTTGGGGAAGAGCGAATTCGTTCAACGCCAATTGCCGAATCAGTGATTGCCGGAGCATCAGTCGGTGCAGCCATGACCGGGATGCGTCCGATTTTTGAAATTCAGTTTTCAGACTTTATCGCGATTGCCTTGGACCAAATTGTCAACCAAGCAGCGAAAATCCGCTACATGTACGGCGGAAAAGCGAAGATTCCTTTGGTAATGCGTACACCAGGCGGATCAGGAACCGGAGCTGCGGCTCAGCATTCTCAAAGCTTGGAAAACTGGACCGCTCATATTCCAGGACTGAAAGTTATCCAGCCAGCAACGGCTTATGATGCAAAAGGCTTGCTGCATGCAGCGATTGAAGATGATAATCCCGTAATGTTCTACGAGCATAAATTGTGCTACCGGACAACTTCGGATGTTCCTGAAGGCAAGTACACGATTCCAATTGGTGTAGCTGACGTGAAGCGTGAGGGCAAAGACATTTCCATCGTAGCAACTGGGATCATGGTTCATAAAGCTTTGGAAGCTGCCGAAATTTTGGCTGAAGAAGGCATTGATGTTGAAGTGGTTGACCCACGGACCTTGGTACCGTTGGATAAAGATACGATTGTTGAATCAGTGATGAAAACTGGTAAAGCCGTAGTCGTTACCGAAGCTGTGAAGCGCAGTGGATTTAGTGCGGAGCTAGCTAGTGTGATTGCCGAAAACGAATCGTTTGATTTCTTGGACGCACCGATCATTCGTTTGGCTGGTAAAGAGATTCCAATGCCTTATCATCCTGAACTAGAACGCAGAGCCGTACCGCAAGTGGAAGATATCGTTGAAGCTTGCCGCGGATTGATGTAGGGAGGGAGAAAAATTATGGCAAATGAAGTACTAATGCCCAAATTAAGCTCCACGATGGATGTGGGAACCATCACTACTTGGTTTAAAGAAGAAGGAGATTCGGTTGAAGTAGGCGAAGCGATTTTCGAAGTTATGACGGATAAAATTGCGATTGAAGTCGAAGCCTACGACGAAGGAATTCTATTGAAGAAATACATTGGCGATGATGAAAGTGCGCCGGTTAACTCGGTAATTGCCTACATTGGTGAAGCTGGAGAAAAAGTTCCTGATGAAATGCCGGGTGCTGAAGCAGAAGCGGCTCCTGAAAAAGCCAAAGAAGCACCAAAAGCTGACGCAGCACCTGCTGCAGAAGCAACCAGCAATGTCGTAGCGAAAAACATTCGCGCTACACCTGCTGCACGCCGCATTGCCCGGGAAAAAGGCATCGATTTGCAAAAGGTTAACGGCTCAGGGCCAAAAGGCCGGATCCAAGCATTGGATGTTGCCAATTACGAAGAAAAACCAGCTGCACCAGCAGTTGCAGCCGCAACCGACGAAGGGGAATTAATCCCATGGAGCGGCATGCGCAAGGTGATTGCTGATCGCATGCTTAACAGCAAGACCACAATTCCGCACGTCACGATGAATGCAGAAGTGGATATGACGAAACTAAAAGAATTACGAGGCCAGCTGTTGCCAATGGTGGAAGAACAAACCGGCAACCGGATCTCATTCTTGGAAATCATCATCAAAGCTTCAATGGTAGCACTGAAAGCTTACCCAGAATTCAATGCCCATGCCTTAGATGAAGGCATCAAACGTTTCAAAGATGTAAACATGGGGGTAGCTGTGGCAGTTCCAGCTGGCTTAGTCGTTCCCGTGGTCCAAAATGCCAGTGCGATGGGTCTAAGCGATTTGACCAAATCGGTGAAAGAACTTACCCAAAAAGCCCGCGACGGACAATTAATGCCGCAGGAAATGAGCGGCGGCACCTTTACTGTCAGCTCACTAGGCCGCAGTAAAGTCCAAAGCTTCAATCCAATCATTAATGCACCAGAAGTAGCAATTTTAGGCGTCGGCGGAATGTACGACAAGTTAGTCTTAACTGAGTCAGGCGAAGTTAAGAATGTTTCGACATTAACACTTTCTCTATCTTTCGATCACCGAGTAGCAGATGGCGCACCAGCAGCAGCCTTCTTAAGTACTATTGTTGACATGTTGGAAAATCCAATGAGCTTGTTGTTATAAGGGGAGATGGCTATGACGAAAAAGACAGATACAGTAGTGATCGGGGCTGGACCTGGCGGCTATGTCGCAGCGATCCGGGCCGCACAGCTAGGTCAAAAAGTAACCGTTGTTGAAGCGGAGCATGTCGGCGGTGTGTGTTTAAATGTCGGCTGTATTCCTTCCAAAGCCTTAATCACAGCGGGCCATCGCTACCAAGAAGCCCAGCACTCGGATTTTCTAGGCTTAAAAACTAAAGAAGTTGAGTTAGATTTTGAGAAAACGCAAAAATGGAAAAATGAAAAAGTAGTTAAAACCTTAACTTCAGGGGTAGCTATGCTATTGAAGAAAAACGGCGTAACAACGATTGATGGTCGGGCTCGTTTTATTGGTAAAAATACCCTTGAAATTGAAACGAAAAAAGGCAATGAGAAGTTAGATTTCAAAAATGCGATTGTCGCTACTGGCAGTCGTCCGATTGAAATCCCCGGCTTTAAATTCGGCGGTCGTGTGTTAGATTCTACTGGCGGCTTGAATCTAAAAGAAATTCCCAAAAAATTTGCGATTATCGGCGGCGGGATTGTCGGCTCTGAATTAGGCGGCGCGTATGCCAACCTTGGATCAGAAGTCACCATCATTGAAGGCACACCAAGCATTTTGCCCAACTTTGAAGCTGATATCCAGCAAATGGTGACGAAAAACTTCAAAAAGAATGGCATCAACGTGTTCACTGGTGCTAAAGCCAAAAGTTCGGTGGAGAAAGGCGACAAAGTAGTCGTTGAATTCGAAGCCAAAGGCAAAACCGAAAAAATCGAAGTGGATTACGTGATGGTTACCGTTGGTCGGAAACCAAACACCGATGACTTAGGCTTAGACAAAGCGGGAGTTCAATTAAACGAACGCAACCTAGTCAAAGTCGATGAACAATACCGCACCACGCAAAAGAATATTTTTGCCATCGGCGATATTGTACCCGGCTTAGCCTTGGCTCATAAAGCCAGCTATGAAGCCAAAATTGCCGCTGAAGTGATTGCCGGCAAAAACGTTGCCAAAGATTACCGAGCAATTCCTTCAATTTGTTTTACTGACCCGGAAATCGCAACGGTAGGCTATACTTTAGCTGAAGCTAAAGAACAAGGAATCAAAGCGAAAAGTGTCAATTTCCCAATGCAAGCCAATGGTCGTGCATTATCATTGAACGCAACAGAAGGATTTGTGCGTTTAGTCTTCGAAAAAGACACCGAACTCGTTTTAGGTGCACAGATCGTTGGGGTAAATGCCAGCGACCTGATCGCAGAAGTCACTTTGGCAATCGAATCCTTCTTAACTCTAGAAGATATTGCCTTAACGATTCACGGACATCCAACCTTATCAGAAATGGTAATGGATGCTACCGAAGTAGGACTAGGTTTACCAATTCATATGTAATTTTGCGAAAAGCATGGACGAGACTGTTCATGTTTTTTGTTTGGTCTACGATTTTTAGATGAAAAAAGGGACTGCGCCGTACTTTCAAAGTAGGCGCAGTCCCTTTTTTCAGCTATTTTTGATTTAATTCCCAATCTTTTTGAATTGTAGCATCGATGCCTTTGATAACAGTTGCGATAAAGGCATTGTTTTCTAGTTCCACAATCCCGGCAACTGTTGTGCCGCCTGGCGAGCTGACGCGATCGATCAAGGTCCAAGGGTTTTCGCCGCTGGCCGCTAACATTTCGGCGCTACCTAAGATGGCTTGCGTCGCCATTTCTAACGCGATGTCTTTCGGCATACCGTTTTTCACTGCTGCCCGAGCGATGGAATCAATGAATAAGAAGGCATAAGCAGGTGAGCTGCCGGCAATGGCTGTGAAGATGGAGAAGTAATGCTCATCCAACGGCCAAGCCTTGCCAATGGCATTAAACAAAGCAATCACATTGGCCACGTCTTCTTTTGTGGCATGAGGATTTCCGCAAACTGCTGCCGCACCTTGACCAACCATGGCGTTCACATTGGGCATGACCCGCACAATCCGAATTGGCTGATCGGTTTCAAAGACTTCGTAAATGGCTTCGGTACTCGTTCCTGCCGCAATCGACACCACCAAGGGTTGGTTGGTGAGAATTTCATCTTTGGCTTCTTGCAATACCCCTTTAATCACATTTGGCTTCACCGCTAAAACCAAGGTATCCACGATTTGAATTAATTCTTGTGGGTCAGCAACAGCATGTGCACCTAATTTAGCGGCAAAAGTCTGCACCTTTTCTGTTGCAATATCATAAAGATATAAATCCTTCGCTTCACTAAACTGATTATCCACGAGCCCTTGCGCAATTGCTGAGGCCATATTTCCGGCACCGATAAATCCTATTTTCATAATTATCCCTCCAAAAAGTGTTTGATTCTAATCTTTCTGATATACTAATAGAGTTATTATAGAGTGTTTTTAGTCTGTGAAAAATAGTGTAGATAAAGAAAAAAGTGTTGGATGATAAGGTGGTGGCAAAAATCGCTTACTTTAATGAAGCTCATTATGAAGCTTTTTACCAGTTTTTAATGACTTTAGACTGCTATCTGCATGACAATGAGTCTATGGTTAAGGAAGTGACCGCTTTTGCGGCGAATCCTCAGCGAGAAATTTCGGCTTTTGTTTCTCAGGAAGCCCGAGGAAGAGTGGAGGTTCCCCGAGGTTATACGCGAATTTTGTACATCCTTGAAGGAGCTGCTAGGGTAGAAATCGACGGAGATACTGCTGATTATCAAGCAGGACATTTGTTTTTAACCAATGCTCGTACGAAAATAGCTTATGAAGAGCAGGAGCAGACTGCAGTAATCAGCTTTTATTTCAAGGACAGTTACTTCACCGATTCGCTGCTGACTCAGTTTGCTGAAGAGCAGCAGCTTTACCGTTTTTTTGTAGAGGCCATCAGTGAGGAATTTCGTCATACCAGCCGCTATATGATTTTTCATTTTGCTCAGATGACGGATGTACACGTCTATTCTTTGTTACTACTGAAACAAGTGGTGAAGATGTATTACTTCAACAACAAAGTGACCAAAGCAGCTTTTGTATTGTTAATCGTCGAGATCAGTCAAGGAGCCGACCAAGCTTTGGTGAAAAAAGATCGCTATGTAGCTAATGATCAGCTGATCGAAGAAGTTTTAGCTTATATTGATACCATGATTCGAACGATAAAGCTGGAGGAAACGGCCGAGTATTTCCATTTTCATCCCAATTATTTGTCGGCATTATTAAAAGAAAAAACAGGACAAACCTTCACTGAGATTGTGTTACATAAACGCATCCAATTAGCCAAAAAGAATCTATTGCAAACCAATCTATCTGTTCAAGAAATTGTTGAACACCTAGGTTACAAAGATAAGGCCTTTTTCTATAAAAAGTTCAAGCAAGCAGTGGGTACAACTCCTAGAGCGTACCGCATGCAATACAAGGAGGAGAAGTAGATGTATGAGGAAAATTTTCGCGAGCTGCACTTAACGGTGATTAACTTACCTGTTGAATGGGCTGAGGAAGTACCAATTTATTCAGGCTATTTAAAAGAATTACCTTTTATTATTGGAGAAGGTAATTCAAAAAAAGAGCTTTATCGCCAGCTGCTGGAGCAATACCAATCCTATCGTGACGAGCAGCAAAAGGATGAAGAGGAGGCGGAAGAAGAGACTTTGTTAAGCGCTAAAGACTTCTTCCGATACTACGATGGTGAAACACCAGATGACCTATCTTGGTTTGACTTGGAGGGGAAAGAATGACTGTCATCCAACTCTATGTTTTGGAAACACCTGTGTTAACCTTTCAAAAAGCTAGTTTGTCCTTGTTAGGTGAAACTCATACTGTGGAAGTCAACAATTCTTATCGTTCAACCGAAAGGGAAGAGCTGTTTCAGGAGTTAGAAAATGCCTGTATACAATTGATCAAAAAAGGGTACGAGCTATTAGAGAGCATTGGAGAAACTGAGGATTTTATCGACTTTATTTATATAAATTATGAGAATGGCTTGGCTTCACCAACCCTAGAGCAGTTACTACAGTTTCCTTTTACTAAGGTTAATAAACTTCTGACGAGTGTTTTTCAGGAAGTAGCAGATGTAGTGACGGATAAATTTTTCGAAGAGCTGACTAATCGTTTGGAAGAAGTAACTGACGATGAATTGGTGATGGAAGCCCATTTAGGCGAAGAAGAGCTACAGTTGGAAGTTCTTCTCCCTAAAGCATTCTCAGAAACGGTTAACTTAGAGCAGTTGATGGTGGACTATCAAGGAACTTTGGAAGAGGTTACTCGTTGGTTTTTAGAGGCACTTATGTAAAAAATGCTGGTTAAGGGAGCTTTTTATGTAGTAAGTAAAGATTTGTTTACGAGATAAAAAAAGGAGAATGTGCGTTGAATAGCATGGAAAAAATTAGTCAATTTCGTGAAGAACGGAATTGGCGGCAGTTTCACAATGAAAAGGATCTAGCTTTGTCAATTTCTTTGGAAGCAGCGGAATTATTGGAATTGTTCCAATGGAAGACTTCCGAGGAGGCACTTAAAAATCCCGAACGCTTGAAAGAAGAACTGGCCGATGTGTTAATTTATTCATATATGATGGCCGATAATTTAGGGTTTGATATCGATGGAATTATTACAGAAAAGTTAGAAAAAAATACGATCAAATACCCGGTTGAAAACAGTAAAGGTAATAAGAAAAAATATACGGAGTTGAGTCAGTAGCTAGTAATGCTATTGCTCTAACTATACTTGCTGGATTATACTAATTTTTTAATTAAATTCTAATTTGCTTTTTCGTGAAGCTAAATTTACAAAAATGTAAAAACCTGATACCCTCAAATTGTAAGGGAGTGCATAAAGGGGGAGATGGGATGGACTTTCGGGATATTCTCGGTACAAGCAATAAGCGAAGACTGCGACTAATTGAAGCGCTGTATTATCAGCGTGACGGATTGCCAAGTGATCAGCTAATGAGTGAGCTGGACTGCTCACTTCCCATATTGCTAGATGATGTAAAACTAATAAATGAACAGAGTGATCATTTTCATATTGAAAAATATAAAGGTCTTTATCGCTTATCGATGAGAGGACGAGTCAGTATTGGTAATTTGTATGCAGACACTTTAATTCATTCACAAGAATTTCAGATCATTGAACAGTTGCTGTATGAGGAATGTAACAATATTACTTCTTTAGCTGAACGGTTGTATCTAAGTGTTTCCAACACACAACGCTATTTGAAAAAAGTGAAAGTTGCGTTAGAGAAAGCGGGGATGTACTTACGCTATCGACCGTTGCGAATTGAAGGCAAGGAAAGTGTGATCCGACACTTTTATTACCGTTATTTCGTTGAGAAGCAGAATGCTTTTGACAATATTTTGCCGATGCTAAAGGATTTCCAATTTAATTCGATTGAACAATTTGTAGTTGATTTTGTTAAGAAGAATAATTTATATCGGAAGTACATCTTTCAAAAAAGGTTAATCTATACAATTTATGTCAGCTTATGGCGAATTAAAAATGGCCATATGTACCCAGCAGATGAACTGCGTAAGGAAGGATTTATTTTGCCAGATCAAGAAAGGTATGACGGATTTAATAAGACTGCTCAGGATCTTTTTCATGTACAATTGTCAACTGACGTTTTACGGGACTGTATGTGGTTAATTTATTCCGATACCATCGTTTTTAGTAGCGCTCATCGCGAAATGGCACTGGCAGATAATTTGCGCTATCAAAAATTATTTCATCAGCACTTTGAGTTAGCTGAGGACTTCAATAAGCTAGTGAGTGAAAAAATGGATCAACAGGCACTGATTAATATGACCACAGTATTAATGAATGATTACTACTTATATGACAAAGATGGAGCATTTGTGTCTATTCTACGTCGTAACCGCGATACCTTTTTAGAAATGACCGAGATTATGTATCAAAAACCAATTTTTCTTGTATCGGAAATTGTCCGAAAATTCGTAAAAAAATATGCGATGTACCGAGAATCCGATTTTGTGATGAATTATGTGTATTTACTTTTGACGGCGGAAGTGGATAGCTTACAGATGTTGGTGGAACAAGATCAGAAGATTCGCTTGCTGCTTTTGTCCGATTTGACTCCGACAGAAGAAAGTTTTTTAGCTAAACAGATTCGCCGAATTGTGCATGGGAATTTTGATATCTTCTATTTTGAAAATGTAGTAGACCGCAAGCAGGGCATGTATAAAGAGATGTTAACTTATGACGGCTTGATCACTACTGGTTCAGTAGAAGGTGTGCCGAATGATTTTCCGGTAATAGTAATGGATCCATTCGTGACACCTAAAGCTTTGGTAGTTATTCAAAATTTAGTTAATGATCTATCTTTGAAGAAAGAATTAGGACTATAAAACATTCTGTTATTCTCAGTTAATAAGACTAATAATTTATCAGCTCGGTCTTCAGATACGAGTGAAATCAAGTAAAGCCAGTGAATTTTGCTGGCTTTACTCATGTAATTCTAAGGGCAAACCATCAGGGTCAAAAAAGAATGTCATTTTTTCACCGGTGAAATCATCGGTCCGTAAAGGTTCACACGACACACCTCTTGCTTCCAAATAAGCAATGGTCTCATCGATTCTATCAGTTTTAAAGGCTAAATGACGCAACCCACTAGCTTCGGGATAACTAGGGCGCTTTGGAGGATTCTTGACGGCAAAAATCTCTAATTCAGCACCATTAGACAGCTGTAAGTCCAGTTTGTAATCTTGACGCTCTTCACGATAGTGCTCTCTTAAAATAGGAAGTTTTAGAATATCCACGTAAAATTCACGAGCTTTCTGATAATCTGATACGATAATCGCAACGTGATGGATGGTGTTAAATGATGGATGTTGCATAAATAGACCCCTTTCTGACCTAAAGCATAGCATAGATTTTGATAGAAATCTTGATAGGTGTCTACCTTAATGAAAAAAAGTATGATATACTTTAATTACAATTTCATATAGAAACATTTGGGGTGCTTAAAAGCTGAGATTATACCCATGGAACCTGAAACAGTTAGAACTGGCGCAGGGAAATGTCGTAAAAACATCAAGCGCGCCCGTCCATTTTTTGGTCGGGCTTTTTTCATCGATTGTGAGGTATCTTTTTGACAAATTGATGGGTTGTTGTAATCGTAGTATCGAGGTCTGGCTTCATCAAAGTCGCTTTGAACTACAATAAAAAAGCGATTTGCTAAACCTTTCTGAGGACTCCTTTTGCTTCTATTTTGAAAGAGGAGTCTTTTTTTATTGGTGGGAGTAAAATACAGAAAGGAAGTTGGAAGTTTGCAAAAAGATAAACTGCAAAAAATGATGTTGTTAGCAATGATGATCGCACTGGATGTGGTGCTGTCGCCACTTTTTCGTGTGGAAGGAATGGCACCAATGTCTAGTGTGATGAATGTTCTAGCCGGTGGACTGTTAGGACCACTTTATGGAACGGTGATGGCTTTGTGCTGTGGAATTATTCGAATGCTTTTATTAGGAATTCCACCGTTAGCACTGACTGGAGCAGTCTTTGGAGCATTTTTAGCAGGACTGTTATATCGAGTTACTAACAATATTTATGGATCTATGGTTGGAGAAATTATTGGAACAGGGATTATTGGTTCATTATTGTCTTATCCGGTAATGGTTCTGTTTACCGGCAGCCAACAAGGAATGTATTGGTTAATTTATACTCCCAGATTTATTGGAGCGGCCATAATTGGTTCCTTTGTTGCCTTGTTTGTTTGGAAATTGATTTATCGAGTACCCGTGTTCAGAAGATGTCAGCAATTATTTGGAGGGATCAGTAATGACTAAACTATTAGCAGCAGTAGAAGATGTATTTCCGTTATCCACGTCACCATTGGTTCAGTGTATCACGAATGAAATTACTTGCGAGTCAATGGCAAATGCTTTGTTGTATATTGATGCTAAGCCAGTAATGGCTGATGACGCCCGTGAGTTTCCGGCTTTTTTCCAACAGACGGATAGTCTATTGCTAAATCTAGGACACATATCTCCACAGCGCGAAGCAAATATATTTGAAGCTAGCCGCTTTGCTAAAAAGAACCACAAACCAACTGTAATCGATGTAGTGGGTTTGGCAGCTAGTCCTTTGCGTCAGGAAATGGCGCTGCAATTAATGAAGCAGCCACCTGAAGTAGTCAAAGGTAACATTTCAGAAATGCGGGCGCTTTGCCAATTGGAAAGTCATGGACGAGGAGTTGATGGTAGTTCGCTTGATCAGTCGGAGGAAGCATTAGTAGAATTGACAGATGCACTGAAGTCTTTGGCAGCTGAATATCCACAAACAACCTTTTTAGCAACTGGAGCTGTTGATGTGGTCGTCAACCAGACAGAGGCGTGTTTGTTAAAAAATGGTGTAGCGGAGCTGGACTGTTTTACCGGAACTGGTGATATCGTAGGGGCGATGATTGCAGCCGTATTAGGTATTGGACTGGAAACATTCCCGGCAGTCATCGCAGCGGTTAGTTACTTTAATTGTTGTGGAGAAAGAGCCAAGGAACTAGTTCCCGAGGGATTGGCTGACTTTCGTCAAGCGACTTTAAATCAGCTTTCGGTGTTGATGAAGCAGGAATGGGAAAAACAAGTAAAGGGGCAAATGGTGTGAATAAAGAACTATTAAAACTTTATTTAGTAACCGGACGTTACGACTTTAGCGAGGAACAGTTTTTAACGATCATTGACCAAGCATGTCAAAGCGGAGTAACTTTGGTCCAGCTGCGGGAAAAGGAATTATCCACCTATGATTTTTATCAGCTGGCTTTGAAGGTTAAGGAAGTCACTGGGCGCTATAATGTTCCGCTGATTATTAATGATCGTTTAGATGTTTGTCTAGCTGTCGGTGCTGAAGGGTTGCATATTGGTGACGATGAGCTTCCAGTAACGGTTGCCCGGCGTTTGTTAGGGTCAGATAGAATATTGGGCGTATCTGCGAAAACATTGGTGCGAAGTATAGAAGCCCAAGTAGACGGAGCAGATTATTTAGGAGTTGGTGCGATTTTTCCGACACAAACGAAGGATTCCGAGGTTACATCACTGGAAACACTAAGGGAGATTACGCAATCAGTGGAGCTACCAGTAGTAGCAATTGGCGGAATTAAGCTGGATAATATGTCTGCTTTGACAGATAGCGAAATTGCTGGTATATCAGTAGTAAGTGAAATAATGAAAGCTGAAAATGTCCCTCGTACAGTTGAAAGCTTACGTCGAGCAGTGGAAGCCTTATAATTTAGGAGGAAACCAAATGATTAGTTATCAAAAGGACCAAACGTTTCAAAAAGTCGATGAGAATACCGAACGTTGTGTCGTAACTCATAGCGACAAGATTATGTCAGTAGTCGTGCGTTTTAAAGAAGTTCAAGAAAGTACATCGCTGCACAGCCATCCAGAAGAACAGGTAACCTACATTGTTAAAGGGAAATTCAAGTTTTTTGAAGAGGACCAGGAATATATTGTAGGACCAGGAGACTTTTTACGCTTTGAGCCTAATGTACGTCATGGCTGTATTCCATTAGAACCAAATTCCGAATTAGTTGATACATTCACACCAATTCGTAAAGATTTTTTATAGGTTTTTCGTAAGTGAAAAGCTATTTGCCGATGAAGGAGACTTCATCGGCTTTTTGTTTCATAAGCGTGAAATATGGGTTTCTAACTAAGCTAGCGTATAATAAAGGGAAAAGTTCGAGAAACAAAAGGAGCAATTCCATGATTGAACAATCAACTATTACAACCGGTGATAAAACAAGATCTTGGCTGTCTATCACTGCACCAACAAATGACGAAATCCTTCGCTATGTTGAAGAATTTGAATTGCCTAAGGATGTGTTCACCCTTCACCCGTTCACTGAAGAGGTCTCTCGGATTGAAATCCTTGAGTCGGAAAAACTAGGGAAATGTGTCAGTTTGGTGCTGATTAGCTATCAGGTAGAACAAGATGTTTCTAATTCGGTGGAAGGGGCTTTGTTACCAATCTCCTTTATCTTTGCTGAGGAACAAGTGATTACTGTTGCGAATGAAACCTATGAATTACTCAAAATTCAACGAATGGTTGAAGAATGCGGAGGGGAAGTCGACCAATTCATCATTCAGTATATTTTACGCACATACCACAATTTTTTGTTGGCATTGAATAAGCAAAAACAAATGATTGATGAAGTCAACGAAGCTGCTAAGACTAGTACCGAAAAGGATAACCTAATTTTGTTGCGAGACATTGAAAAAAATCTGGTTTATTTAGAGCATACACTAGATGATCAGAAGCAAACCACCGATTTAATTTTAGCAGATGAAAGAATCATCAACCGGATTTCTAAGGAAACGTTGAATGATGTAAGAATTAGCTGTCGCCGGGTAGAAAAGTTGGTTCATTTGTATCGCGGATTAGTCGATTCTACTAGCGGCATGGTGTCTGCTTTGATGGATAATACCTTAAACCATTTAATGAAATATTTGGATTCAGCTGCCTTAATTATTTCTATTCCTACATTGATTTTCAGCTTGTGGGGAATAAATACGGGTGGTTTATTATGGAAGGATTCTATCTTAGGGTCACTGGCAGTTGTTTTATTGGCATTAATTGTGACGATTATCGGTATTATTTTACTTCGACGAAAAGATTACATGGGATAACTAAGGATGGCAAAAGGATATCCTTGAGTTAGTTATTCTCCAAACCGGTAGTCCCACTTTATGGTAAGATGAAAGTGAAAGAAAAGAGTTGGGAGGAAACAGCTATGATAGGAGCCGCTGCAAGTTCATTCATCGCTTTTTTAGCAATTCTCGTTCTAGTACGAGGCAAGAATATTCAATCAGCAGATGTTTCGTTTTCTCAAAAAGTGGTTGCTAAGCGTAGGAACGAACTGACGAAACTGTTTCTCTTCTTTACTAAGTTGGGAAAAGCTATACCGACACTGCTCATCTGTTTACTACTTGTCCTTTTCCCTCAAACGCGCATAACAATTGCTTTGAATGTAGGAGTCAATGTTATGGTAACTACGGGGCTTACCTACATTATCAAGCGTATATTCAAGCGGGAGAGACCACGGGATAATCGTTTGGTAGAAGAAACAGATCACAGCTTTCCAAGCGGTCATTCTTCGACAGCTGCAACGCTTTATATTGGTATATCTCTAAATGCACTTTTATTTATGGAAGCATCTTGGTGGGTCATGATCCCTGCTATTCTTCTTAGCTTTTTAGTTGGCTTTAGTCGTGTTTACTTAGGTATTCACTATTTTACTGATGTGTTAGGCGGCTGGTTTCTAGGACTAACAGTTGCTTTTTTAGTCCCACTTTTGATGAATTAAACAGCCCCTGCGAGTATAAGTTCGCAGGGGTTTACTTATTTTCCTAGTTGATAAGCACGGATTCTCTCAGATTCTGGTACCATTTTTCCGCCAGTGCCCCAAACAATATGGGTTCCTTTACGAAGCTGGGGATTTTCATGGCTCCAAGTCCGGTTCACGTCGGAAAAAGCCGCAAAGCCAGCTGTAGATGAAGGCTCTACAAAAATATCTTCCTGATCTTTTAACAAGCACAGATAGTGGTATAAGCGATGATCAGCTACAGTAGTCTCACCGTATAAGAAGGGTTCAACTACTTCACCTACGAGTCGAGAAGGTCGACCGACTGCCAAGCCATCTGCTGCTGTTTTTCCATCTAAACCAATATCAGAAACAGCAATTTTGTCGTTTAGTTGCGTATACATTCCTAGCAACATACAGGGTGCATGGGTTGGCTCTACAAATATAAGCTTGACTGCTTCATTAAATAGTTGATGTAAACCAAATGCTACCCCGCCTGGACTGCCACCGACACCACAAGGAAGATAAACAACTAAAGGCTCCTCTGTGGAAACAACAATTCCTCGGTCAATTAACTGCTGCTTCAAGCGTAAGGCGGCGACGCTGTACCCCAAGAAAAGATCCCGTGATGCTTCGTCATCAACAAAATGACAGTTGGGATTTGTATCGGAGGTCTTTCTTCCAGCTGCGACTGCTTCACTGAAATCACCAGGATGCTCGATAACCGAAACGCCGCGTTTTCTTAGCAAGTCCTTTTTCCACTGCTTGGCATCTTTCGACATATGTACAGTCGTTTGAAAGCCTAACTTTGCACCCATAATTCCGATACTTAAACCCAAGTTTCCAGTAGAACCTACTGCAATCTCATAGAAAGCGAACAATTCTTGAAAGGCCTGATCAGTTAATTTTTCATAGTTGTCGGTCAACTTCAACGTACCGGAGTCTAGAGCAATAGTTTCTGCTAATTTCAATACTTCATAAATGCCACCGCGGGCTTTGATCGATCCAGAGATTGGCAGGTGGCTGTCACATTTCAAGTAAAGTTTCCCACCAAAGTCAAGCTCATCAGAATCTTTTAAGGCTGTCAGCATCTTAGGGACTTGCTTTAATTCCGATTCGATAATCCCATTTGTTGCTTGTGTTTCTGGAAAGACCTTTGCAATATAAGGCGCAAAGCGCTCCAAACGGGCTGCAGCATCTTCTACATCCGCCAAAGTAAATGCTGCGGGTTTTTCTATACCAAAATTGGGATTTCTCCATTGAACTTCCTGGTAGTTTTGTAAGTCAGTTAAGAAATCATCTATTTGAATCATAAAGTACTCCTTAGTTTTTATTCAAATATACCATGTTTGCTTAGGAGTTATGACTGCTTATTTTCTTCCACGATTCAGAGCGGCTGCTAGCTTCTTATTTTCGTAGTTAGAATAGAAGTAAAAACCGACGATATGCCCCAGCAAAGTAACCAGCAAAATCAGTAAAAAGAAGGGCCGGATCTGTACGAACATTTCCCAAGAAAAAAGATAAAGAATACCGAAACCGCCAAGAGTGTTGGCCACTGTGCTAAGAGTAATATTGACCTGAGCTTTAAAGGTGGAATAGTTCCATAAATAAGGATAGATGACACCGAAAATTAGTCCGAACAAACAGCCCATCCCCAGTAACCGCCAGATAAAAGAAAAAGGGATTGTAGCCTGATGGGCAAACAGGGTGATCAAAAGGGCGATCCACAAAGTAGTACTAAAGGCTGCCTGCATAAAATTGTTCTTCAATTGTTTAATCATGTTAAGTACTCCTTAATTAGTTTAGCGTAATGACGACTGACAATATAGGTTTGTTGGCTTTTCGTGAACACTTCCAGCCGAGCGTGCTGACCTGAAGCAAAGGCTGTGACCTGGTTCATATTTAAAATAGTTGAATTATTAATCCGGAAAAAATTGGAGGATTCCAAATAAGTCAGCTCCTTCAGTTTTTGCGACAGCCAAAGCTCGCTTCCGGTCAACAGACGAATTTTACTTATGTGTCCCATAGATTCAATTGCTTCGATTTCCGGTAAAGTCACCAAAACGGTTCGCTGATTGGAGGGCTTGATCGCCTTTAATGTTGGCGGCTGAATCCATGATTCCGCCCAAGCGGTCACTTGTTCTTTGTTGCTGGGGTGACTGATAATATCAATTTGGTCTTTTTCTTTCTGACTGTTCCAAATGGTGTTAAGTTTCATAGGCGCCTCCTTTATGGATTAAGCATAGCAGGAATGTTTATTCAACAATACTACTATTTGTTTTGTTGCAAAAAAAGCCGTTTTTGTTGCAAAAAATCTGTGCTATCATAAAAGTGAGAAAGGGTGTGAGCAGGGGTGTATAAAAAGCTTAATAATTATTTGGATAGGAGACCGGGGCTTCATTTGTTAATCATATTTGCCATATTCGCTGCCGGTGATATCTATGTGAATATCTCGAGACAACGACCTATTTGGTATGACCTGCAAGGCACAATTTTTTTAGGGCTTTATTTTTTACTGGCGTATGGCCTCTACTCCGCAAAACTGAAGACGCGAACACAAGCTGTTGTTGGTTTTGGTATCATGTTCAGTTACTTAATAATTAGCAGCTGGTTTGATAAAAGTATGGTGAATTACACATCAATAATTGTTGCGGCGGGTGTTGCCCTAATTTGTACCTTCTTTCTGATGGTGATTATTTGGAGCTTAGAAAGAAACGCTGAACGTTCAAAATAAACGATTCAAACGAGATTTAGCCAAAGCTAAGTCTCTTTTTTATTGTCTTACGAAAAAAGAGCACTGGAGTGCAAGCGAAGGTCACTATTTTTCCGTATGATAGAAGAAAAAAGCAGGTGATGAAATGGATTGGAAGGAACAATTCCCCGCAACAAAACAGCCGACAGAGCAGCAAATTGCGGAATTTATTGATAATCAACTTTGGGGCAAGCTGAATCACTATTTGCAACAAGCCTATGAAGTAAAACCAAAATACAGTCATAGCAGATGCTCCATGCAAGCTGGCTGGAACGTCAAATACCACAAGGCAGGTAAATCCTTGTGCACTTTGTATCCAATAGCTGGCTATTTTATTATGCTAGTGGTTGTAGGAAAAGCCGAGATGGCTGAAGCGGAAGAAATGATGCCTTTGCTGTCGACCTATACGCAACAAGTCTTCCAGCAAACAAAAGCTGGTCAAGGACAAAAATGGCTGATGATGGAAATCAAGGAGCAGGAAATTTTAGAGGACGCGTTAAAACTCGTTGCATTGCGGCGCAAGCCAAAAAATCGAATCGACTGGGGAGAGCTGAATGACTAGAATTACTCAAATCATGCAAAAGAAGCTGCCGGAAGAAGAGCTGCTGACAAAGATGTATCAGCCGATTGAGAAACAAAGCTAAAATAAGCAGCTCTCTTAGCATACTTTTCCCCCTCCGTTCCAAAAACTTTCGATTAACCTTCACCTTCCAGCAATAAAAGATTATACCTGATGATGTCATTAATCAACTCCACCGGAACTTCATCGGTAAACTTAAGATGAAAAGTACTTTTAGTGGTAGAATAATTTGTCAGCCTACCTTTAAAGAAATTTACTGAAGCTATTCCGAAACGGATTTAGCTAGAAATAAAAAAAATAAGCCACCGCATACCGAAATATACGATGACTTACCTTATTTCCAACCTAAACCATCTGCGCCAACAACAACCCAGACACCAGGATAGACAGACACAAAACCCCGCAGCCTAGTAAAAAGAAAGCTTTTGGATGTTCCGCACTTGCTTTATCCGATCCTCTTCTTAAAGAAAGAAACACCAGAGCAGCACCAAGAATATTAAAGCTGATCAACTGCTGTGCCAAGGCCACAAACAAATAGTGTTTCTGTTGTTTGCCTTTCAACATTTTCAACCAGTAGCTTTGCGTAAAAGCGATGCAGGCATTCAAAAAGATGAAGGCAAAGGGTGCTTGATTCAAGAGCTCCGTAAAGCTGATATGTAAGTTAAGGGTGGTCAGATAGACATAAACCAAAATCAAGATGGGACTAATCAACCAGTAGCCCTGCAAAATCGGGAAGGGATTGTAACGTTTAATAGTCTGAATCATAATGAGCTCTCCTGTTCTTTTCCTAGCGAGACGATGTAGCGTCTGATAATCGTATCCAGCAATAAGTTCAATGTAATAAAGGAATGCAATTGGCGGCTTTGGCCGTGAATCACCATTGGCGTTACGTGATAGTGCAGGCTGTAATTGGCCAATGAAGACATATAGTTTTGACTAAATTCAGTAATAGCGATAAAAGGAATTTGCCGCAATTTCAAGATTTTAATGTCTTCCTTCATCTCATCTGTTTCTCCACTTAGGGAGATAAAAATCACCAAATCCTGTTTTGTGAAGGCGGACATACTGACATCAAATTCGGTTTTAGCTGGTAAAACCATCGAACGGACTTTACAGCCTAGTAAAGATTTTGAAAATTCGTTGGCAGCATTTTTTTGAGCATAGCCAGTACCGTAGCAATAAACAATATTAGCACTAGCTAGCAGTTGTATCAGCGGTTCGAAGTCTAACTGATCCAAATATTTCTGGGTATCTTCAATATCTTTTCGTTGATTGGCTAAAACATCATAAAAATTATCATTCGGGTTATCCTTGGAGGATTTCAAAAAGTATTTCAATTCTGAATAGCCAGAAAAGCCTAGTTTTTTTGTTAAGCGAATCACGGAGGATTTTGACACATGAGCGGCTGTCGCCAAGGAGCTGATGGTCATGGCTTCAACGGTGGGCTGATTATCCAGCATATAAGCTAATATTTCTTTTTCAGTTTCGCTAAAGCTTTCCTGCCGTGAATTAATCAAATCTCGTAGATTCATAAAAACAGCTCCTAATCCCTCTTGTTTCTTCTATTATAATGTAAGAAACCAACAGCGACTAGGAGCAAATCATTAATTCAACAATTGTTCGAAGCGTTCTCTGACTTGCGGAACGTCCATACCAACGATGATCTGGAAGGCAGTGCCTTTTCTTACTACGCCATGAGCTCCGCCAGATTTGAATGCCATATCATCGGCTACTTTGGTTTCATCCTTGACACTAATCCGTAAACGAGTTGCACAATTATTTACTTTACTAATGTTGTCCGGACCACCAAAAGCTTCCAAAAAGACTTGGGCGCGTTCAGAATAAGGATCGCTGGCTACTGAGTCGTTGCCAGCTTTCTTGGCTTCTTTGTAGTCTTTTTTACTGTACAATTTCACTTCAGTATCTTCTTTTTCCCGCCCTGGTGTGGCAAAGTCGAATTTCAAGATGATGTATCTAAAGGAGAAGAAGTAAATTGCTACAAAGGCTAAGCCGATGGCAATTTGGATCAAGTAAGTTTGCCAGTGGTTTGGCCATAATGGCAACCAGTTTCTCGTCAGCATATCGATCAAGCCGCTGTTCATGTCACCGACAACCCCGAAGCTGAACATCGTTGCTGCCATGATTCCTGTTAAGACGGCATGAAGCAGGAACAATGGCGGTGCAATAAATAGGAACGTAAATTCTAATGGTTCAGTAACTCCGATTAATGCTGCAGTTAGAGCCACCGGAATTAAAATCGACAAGACTTGTTTTTTCTTGCTTGGTTTAGCCGTTGCATAGAAGGCTGCGGAAATACCAAGGGAAGCAAAGATTTTTGAGTTTCCGTTCAATGAGAAGCCACCTTGTGGGAACAACTCTTTTAATGAAGCAGTACTTTGTGCAAATTCGTTTAAATGTTCCATCCAGTATTTCGCGATCCCGCCTTCAACGACAGCTGGACCATAAAGGAATGGGGTATAAACGAAGTGATGCAAACCTGTTGGGATTAACACCCGTTCTAAGAAAGCGTACAGACCAACGCCGAAGACCCCTGATGAAACTAAGAAGCCCTGCATCGAGCTGATGCCCATTTGAACTTTTGGCCAAATTAAGCAGACTAGCAAAGCAACCGGCAACATAACCACAAAGCCTAGGATGTAAACGAAGGTTGAACCTTGGAAAACCCCTAACCAATCCGGTAATTTTTTCTCAAAGTAGCGATTGTGCAACCAAACAGCGATGGAAGCAAAGACGATGGCTCCTAAAACACCAGTATCCAATGTTTTGATGCCGGCGATTAATTTCAAGCCAGATTCGCCGCCAGGATCAGCTGCAAAATTGACCCCAAACGTGTTTCCATAAAATTGCAGGATGCTGCTGATAAAGTAATTAGCAGTTAAGTAGATAACAAATGATTCCATTGCTGCTCGGCCGCTGGCTTTTTTCGCCAGACCTAACGGCAATCCAATAATAAATAGCAGTTCCAATTGATTAAACACGGTCCAAGCGCCATTTTCGATAATTGACCAGACGTTAAACCAAGCCGATCCTTCTGTTGCGATACTTCCTACTAATAGTGGGTTTTTGAATACGACTGACAAGGCAACTGCAATCCCGGCAAATGAGAATAAAAGCACCGGTGTATACATTGCGCCTCCGAAGCGTTGTATTTTCTCCATCATGTAGAGAACACCTTCTTTCGTTTTGATGACTTAGTTATAGCATGCTTTGTAATCCGCTTACAATAGACTTGGGACATTCTGGACTAAAGTCGGTGAAGTAGAAATTTAGTGTCAACCGATGAAACAAAGTTCCGCATTTTCCCGTGACCTAGCTTTTCTCCTACGTGCTCGTTATAATCTAAGTGGGAGGTGTACATCCAAATGAAGAATAACCTGCAGCTGTTTTACAAAACCGGCGAAGAACGCGTGGCCCCTAACTGGCACCAGGAGCTGGAAATCATCTATATAGTAGAAGGAAAGTTAACCGCCGGCATCGAGCAAGAAGTGATTCAGCTGTTGGAGGAAGAGATGTACATCATCAACAGCGGTATCAGTCACTATTATTTAGCTTCACCAGATACCGAATACATTATTGTAAAGGTGGACCCGCGCCTGTTTAACGAATTTCTTTCTATAGAAGAAGCGGTTTTCCTGCAGCAGGCCATCGATCAAGTGGAAAGCCATAGTAAAAACTGGTCCCAGCAGCGCCAGCAGGAGATGGGTCAACTCATTTTAGCATTATATGAAGGGGAAGAACTAGACCAGCCGTTGAAAAAATTGGATCAGCTCACTAGCTTGACGCAATTATTTTCAACCTTGGCTAAATTGCCGCAAAGTACCCGGCAAATGCAGAAGGTGAGCCTGCAAACCTTAAATAATCAAGAGATTTTGGAACGTTTGGATCGGGTGTATCGTTTTATTGACGAGAATTACTTGGAAAATATCCGGATTGAAGATGTGGCGGCGATTTTAAATGTCAGCCCTACCTACTTCTCCCGCTTTTTTAAAAAGAACGTGGGCATCCCGTTTCACCGCTTTTTAAATGAATACCGTATCAACAAAGCCAAATACATTCTATCAAAAGAAACCATCCCCATGACCGAGGTGGCGGAGCGCTCTGGGTTTTCCAGCGAGAAGACCTTCCATCGAGTGTTCAAGGAGATCGAAGGAATTCCTCCTTTACGCTATCAAAAGATAATTCTTGGGAAAAAGTAGGACAAAAAATGGGAAGAATAGTCAAGGATCGTCACGTATAGTGGAGTTATCACTAGGACGATCCTTTTTTCGTACCTATAAAAATGTACTGGAGGAATTTAGATATGTTTAACTTTTTCAAGAAATCAGCGAAATCAACCGACCTTAGTTTATATGCCATGACCGCCGGCTACCTAAAGAACATTACAGCCGTAGAGGATGAAGTCTTTTCTACTAAGATGATGGGAGACGGCTTTGCAATTGAACCGCAATCCGATGAGATCTTTGCCCCAGGTGCAGGTGAGGTCATTAGCGTTTTTCCAACCAAGCATGCAATTACCTTTAAATTAACCAATGGTGCCGAAATTCTGCTGCATATGGGATTAGACACGGTGGAATTAGCCGGCGCCCCTTTTGACGTTTTAGTCAAAGAAGGCGCCCAAGTCACCGCGGAAACGCCGGTTGCCAAAATGGACCGCAAAGCTATCGAAGCCGATGGCAAAGGCACCGACGTAATTATTGTGGTCACCAATACTGATCAGTTCCAATTGCCTGAGATTCAAGCAAAAGATGTCCAACAAGGCGAAGAAATCGGCGCAATCAAAGAAAAGTGAGGCCCCATCATGAAACTATTAACCTTAAATACCCATAGCTGGGTCGAAACCGATCAAATCGCCAAGCTTCATCAGCTGGCGGATGTGATTGTTAAAGA
Source organism: Enterococcus sp. AZ109 (assembly GCF_051714625.1). Taxonomy (NCBI): domain Bacteria; kingdom Bacillati; phylum Bacillota; class Bacilli; order Lactobacillales; family Enterococcaceae; genus Enterococcus; species Enterococcus sp. AZ109. Next base: position 2,072,810 of record NZ_JBIOSF010000001.1, read on the forward strand.
AGAATTCGATGTCATCGCCTTGCAGGAGGTCAATCAATTTCACGGCAGCCTGCCAGTTGCCGACAGCCAAGTCGCTTCTTTATCGGATTTACCGATTAAAGAAGACAACTTTGCCCATATGTTGCTTAAAATTTTGGCAAACAAAGGTCAGCAATATTTTGGTATTTGGGGCGATTGCCATATCGGCTTTGATATTTATGAAGAAGGAACAGCCCTGTTGTCTCGTCAGCCGTTTCAAGAAACGCAAAAAATCACCTTCCGTTCAGAGCTGGATTTTGAAGATGTTCGCCGCCGTACCGTTGTCGGTGGCAGCGTTGAGGTGGAAGGGGAGCTGCAATGGTTCTATTCGGCTCACTTTTCTTGGTGGGAATTTAAAGGCGAAGCGCTGTTTAATGAAGAATGGCGGACCTTTGAGCAAGCTATTCAGCCTAGCTTGAAGCATCCTACCTATTTACTGGGAGACTTTAACAACGATGCCCAGAAGCTGGCAGAAGGCTATCAGTTGATCCAAGCCCAGCAGCAGTGGCAGGACAGCTTCCATGCGGCTCAAGAAAAAAATGGCGAACACACGGTAACCAAAAAAATTGCCGGCTGGGACGAAAATAAACAAAAATTACGAATTGATTATGTATTCACTTCAAGAGCATTACCGGTGGATTCTTATCAAACCATCTTTGACGGTGACAATTACCCGATGATTTCCGATCATTGCGGAATTGTTGTCGAGATTAACCAAGAAGAGAAAGGAAGTTGCGCCTATGCTAGTTAAAGACTGTATTCAAGGCCTGCAGCATATTGGCATCCCCACTAAAAAAATGGAGGCGTCGATTGCTTTTTACGAAAACCTGGGCTTTCAATTAATGAACGAAGAAGAACAAGTCAATGGTGGAGCCGTGGCTTTTCTAGAATTAAAAGGCTTAGTGATTGAGCTGTGGGAGCTAACAGAAGATCGTTCGATTGGGGCGATTGATCATATTGCTTTAGATGTCATCAAGATTGATGAGCTGTATCAGGCAGTCAAGGAATTACCATATCCGATCGTCTCTAACGGCATCGAATCGCTGCATTACTGGAAAAAAGGCATCCGCTTTTTCATCGTGGAAGGCCCGAACCAAGAAAAAATCGAATTTTGTCAGATTAATCTGTAGTAACTAGGAGGAAACGCAATGGAGAAGACATGGTGGAAAGAAGCAGTCGTGTATCAAATTTACCCTCGCAGCTTTCAAGACAGCAACGGCGATGGTGTGGGTGATATCCCAGGAATTATTCAACGCCTGCCCCATTTAAAGGAATTAGGCGTCGACGTGATTTGGCTAAGTCCGGTTTATCAATCACCTAATGATGACAACGGCTATGATATCAGCGATTACCAAGCCATCCAGCCAGAATACGGGACGATGGCCGATGCAGAAGCCTTGTTTGCCAAAGCTCATGAATTAGGCTTAAAGGTGATGATGGATTTAGTAGTCAATCATACCTCAGATGAGCATCGCTGGTTTGAAGAAAGCCGCAAATCCAAGGACAACCCGTACCGGGATTACTACATTTGGAAAGATCCGGTAGGCGGCAAAGAACCCAACAACTGGGCCTCTGATTTTGGCGGATCGGCTTGGGAATACGACGAAACCACCGGTCAGTATTACTTGCACATTTTCTCGAAAAAACAACCAGATTTGAACTGGGACAATCCGAAGGTACGTCAAGAAATTTACGACATGATGAATTTTTGGCTGGCCAAAGGGGTAGACGGCTTCCGAATGGACGTCATCAACCTGATTTCCAAAGATTCAGCCTTTCCGGATGATCCCGATGTTGACTATGAAAACCATAGCTCATCGATGGAAATGGTGGCGAATGGTCCCAATGTTCACCAATACTTAAAAGAAATGCACGACCAAGTCTTGTCGAAGGCGGATATTATTACAGTAGGGGAAACACCAGGCGTTTCTACGGACGATGCGATTTTATACACCGGCTTTGATGCAGGGGAATTACAGATGGTTTTCCAATTTGAACATGCGGTGATTGACGACAGCAAAGAAGGCTTAGGCAAGTGGAGCAACGAACGCTTTGACCTAGTAGAACTGAAACGAATCTTGTCAAAATGGCAAGTGGAGCTGCATAACAAAGCCTGGAACAGCTTGTATTGGAATAACCATGATCGTCCGCGAGTAGTTTCCCGCTTCGGCAATGATTCACCGGAATATCGCGAGCTTTCGGCCAAAATGCTGGCAACCACCATGCATTTCATGCAAGGCACGCCGTATATTTTCCAAGGGGAAGAAATTGCCATGACAAATGTGGCCTTTGAAACTATCGAGGAGTATCGCGACATTGATACCTTGAATGCGTATCGGGATTTAGTTGAGGAGCAAAAACGTCTGACACCGGAAACCATGATGGATTTTGTGCACCACTCGTCACGAGACAATGCTCGGACACCAATGCAGTGGGACGCCGCTGAGCAAGCCGGCTTTACTACCGGTGAACCTTGGTTAAGGGTGAATCCAAATTACTCTGAGATTAACGTCGCAGCAGTCAAGCAAGACCATGAATCTATTTTCTATTACTATCAACAGATCAATCAGCTGCGGAAAAAGTATCCGATTATCGTTTACGGGGATTATGAATTACTGAATGCCGAAGATGGCGAAGTTTTTGCTTATGTTCGTCATTATGAGAATGAAGAGTTGGTTGTCATCAACAACTTTACCGATCAAACCATCAAGCGAGAATATGATGTACCTGGCGGTGCTGCAGTGTTGATTTCCAATTATTCTGATGATTTAGGTACGACCTTGCGCCCTTACGAAAGCAAAGTCTATCACATTAAGAAAGAAGGGTAGAGAATGTACGGAGCAATTGAAGCCGGCGGCACCAAGTTTGTCTGCGCCATCGGCAACAGTGAATTAGAAATTTTAGAACGGGAAAGCTTCCCAACGACTACGCCTGCGGAAACGATGGCCTTGGTGGTAGAATTTTTCAAGAAACATGAAGCTCAGTTAGAGAGTATCGGCGTTGGATCATTTGGTCCTATCGATATTCATCGGGATTCAAAAACCTATGGCTACATTACGTCTACACCTAAGCTGGCTTGGCAGAACTTTGATTTTATCGGCACCTTGAAGCAGCATTTTGAGCTGCCGATTGCCTGGACCACCGATGTTAACGCCGCTTGCTTTGGCGAATACGTGGCGGGAAATGGTAAAGGCTTGTCTAGTGTGGTTTACTACACCATTGGTACCGGGATTGGCGGCGGCGCGTTGCAGGAAGGCAAATTTATAGAAGGCTTTAGCCATCCTGAGATGGGTCACATGCTGGTGCGCAATCATCCTGCTGATGACTTCACCGGCAGTTGCCCATTCCACGGGAATTGCTTAGAAGGCATGGCAGCCGGCCCGGCGATCGAACAGCGCTTGGGACGAAAAGGCCAAACCTTAACAAAAGACGATCCGTTTTGGGAGATTGAGGCGGAATACATTGCCCAATGTGCCTATAATACCACTTTGATGCTTTCGCCGGATGTGATTATTTTTGGTGGCGGCGTGATGAAGCAGCAGCATTTAATGACGAAGGTTCATCAAGCCTTTGAACGCCTGATGAAAAGCTACGTCAAAACCCCGCAGCTATCAGAGTATATCGTTACGCCAGCTTTAGAAGATAATGCCGGCACGATTGGCTGTCTGGCTTTGGCTAGAGAAGCTAAATTGCATTCATAAAAAAATAGCACGAAGATTTTCCTAGGGAAGATCTTTGTGCTATTTTTTCAACTTTAAAGAAAGTATAAGTTATTCACAATTAGAAAGCTTATTAAACCAATTCTACTGGTGCCCGGCTTCACAAACTAGCTTGCCACTTCCACTTTTCAAAGTTTAAAAAGCTGGTTTATCAGATAATAAAGCTATATCGAGTATCAGGTTTGAACCACTTAGTGGAATGGTATGCGTACGAGGATAAAGTGAATTTTTGCAGAAAATTCACTACCGCATTAAGGAGCTAGCTTTGTCGGCAATAAGCGAAAATTTTGAGAAACTTGAGGAGCAGTTTATCAAAATTTTAGTCTTATTGCTGTGATACACAACGACTGCGTAAGCCGCGTTGATGTAGAACAGTACCTAATCGGTGCTCCAAAGCTGAGCGAGTTTGCGAAGCCTTTCTTATTAGTTTTGACCAACTCGTGATTCTGTAAGAATCTGATTCTCTGAGCCTTCGATCAACAAATTCAAATAGTTCTTCACTTCATCTGAAATGGCGGTGCTAGCATCAGCGTAGAGAATACTCGGGGTATTGTCGATTACGTAATGATTCACGCCCTCCACCTGATAAATCGGCTCTTGGAAAGTGGCCAATCTTGAGGATTCGATCGCTCCATTGATGGAACAGCCAATATCAATAATAAAGGTGCCATGGCGCATTTTTTTCAAATCCGATCGATAAACTAAATGGTCCTTTCGAGTGATATCCCACAAGGTGGTGTTAATGATCACATCAAAATCCAGCAGCTCACTTCTAAACAAATCCTCTTGCTTGCGGTTGAACACCGAAATCTCATTAGTGTATTTGTTCAAGATGGCTAGTGCCCCTTGCGCAACATTCCCGCGGCCAATCATAGCGATTTTCAGGTTGGCAGGCAATCTTCCTTGCGACATAAAGGCATGAAGAATCGCCGCCGAACCCGCCAGGTAATTATTTTTCCAAAAAACATTGCGGGATTGATCAAACATGTTTGCCCATTCATAGGCGATAAGATCATTTTCGCGAATATAATCCATGCGTTTCGGATTTGATTCCGCATGAATCCAGCCGAAAAGGGTTTGTTTAGGTTTAATTTGATAAAAAAAGTCCTCGTCGCCAATTTTTGGCGCACAAATAATGTCTTGTTGCAGGGTCTCGTCTCGGCTGACGATGTGGCATCCTAGTTTTTCATAGGAAGAATCGGGAATATTTAGCCCCTCTCCGTATCCGCTTTCAAAATAGAGCTGAGATTTATTTGACAACTGTTCTACATCTTTTGGCGTTAAAGCAATCCGCTTTTCGCCGGTCTTGCTGCTGATGGGAAATCCAACGGTTTTTAAAGTCATCTAAATCATCCTTTCTCCTTTAAGCCTAACACGTATTTTTCATTAATGATAGGAAGGTGCTCTAAACCCCTGCTGTTAAAGGATTCGCAGCCTGCTTCAAATGACAGCTGTAAAAAAAGTCACCAGAGAATAGTGCGCTTTCTCTGGTGACTCCCTTATTACCCAATTCCCGTCACAAAATAGAACAGCTTGTCAGCATAAGTCGGTTCTTTCAAGTCGGTTTTGACGGTCTGCTGCAGCAGCTCCAGATTATCAGTGACAATCCCGTCCACGCCGTAAAACATCATGCGGGTCATGGTGTCTTCATCATTAACCGTCCAAACGAAAACATCCTTGCCATCGTCGTGGGCCGCATCGATGAAGTTGCGATTCAATGTGGTGTACTCGATTGTAAAGAAATCCACCTTGCTGATGGGCGGGCCCACAATATTAAAGGGCATAATGTAGCCGACATAAAATTCCGGCACTTTTTCCTTCAGCTGTGTAACGACATCAAAGTCTAAGGATTGTAAAATCGAATGCTGAGCCAAAATCACGTGCTTGTATTTTTCAATAAAGCGGTCCACCATATCTGGGCTGTCTTGGGGCGTAGCTTTAAGTTCAATCAGCAAAGGCTGATCAACCGCAATAGCTTCCGTCAAATACTCATCAAAAGAAACCAGCGGGGCGCTGTCGCCATTTTCCTGAACCTGCAGCTCCTCTAATTCCGCCAAGGTTAATTGATTTGGCCGCTTGTCCACCCCAGTCAAAGCTTTCAAGTTAAAATCGTGCATTACCACGAATTGTTTATCTTTAGTCTCCTGCACATCCATCTCCACATAAGACGGGTGGAGGCGGGAAGTTTCCTGCAAGGCCATCAAACTGTTTTGCACCCCATTGCCATTAGAAACGCCGCGATGGGAAATCGTCAGCGGCTCCTTTAAGGAATAGTTGCTGAGGTAGTTGGTGTTGTAAGTTCCCACGCCAATCCCGAACAATACCGCCACCACAACGAACAAGGAAACTTTGCCAAAGGACCAGGCTTCTTTTTCGCCAGCGGCACTCTTCGTAAACCACTCCGGCAAGCCGGTAAGCAGTCCGCTGTCATCCATTGAAGCAATCGTGATGTAAAAAATCCCCACCGTCGATAACACAATATTCGCCAAGAAAACAAACTGCATAATCGTCATGGCAACCACTGCACCAGGTAACGCATATTCCGGCAGATTGGTTTCCACTAAGCTCAAAAGCAGTAAAATCAATCCGTAGCTGACGGATGCCAATAGCATCACGGCAGCGCTGATCAATAAAAATTGCCCCAGCAAACGCAGAAAATTCCAGCCTTTAGTTGCCTGCCAGCTTTCCTTGACGGCTTGTCCAAAGCGCCGATCCCGCAGAATCATCTGGGGCAAGGCAAAAATCAAGCGAATCGAGAAGTAAACCAAAACCAGATAAGCTGCCACCACCGAAGCAATGACTGCTACTCGATTGGCGAAAATGTAATCCAAGATAAAGGCCGGAATTTTCACCTTGGCTAATAAATCTGAATTAAAGTTCAATCCGCCAAAGGGCAGCACCAGCAAAAAGTACACCAGAAAGAACAAAATCGAGGAAGGCCGAATCTTTTTCAGCTGAATCAAGGTGCCTCTTAACAGCTGCCTCAATGAAATCGGCTCTTTCTTTTTAATGAAAAAGACACTGATTAACAAAAAGGTGAATTCAAAAAAGACGCCCACTAAAATCGCCAGCAAAACGGCAATTAAGGCAGCCAGCACCCCCGGATGCTCCCGCAAAATAATGCCGAAAGTATCATAGGAAAGATACTCAATCTGTCCGCGCCGCAAAATAAATTTAATTAAGCTGGTTAAGAAGGGCAAAAGCACAAACAGCATAAAGCCGTGAAGCAGCAACACGTCCCGAAAATAGGACATGGTACTGCGTAAAAAGCGGAATAAGTGCAGAAAACTATTTTTTACGTAAACCATCTAAACATCTCCAATTGTGGGAAATCCATTCTTTATTTTACTAAAAGAAACAGGATAAGTCTTCTTATTGCATGAAGAAATCCCATCTTTTTGAGTTCTTCAAAAAAAGTTGCAATAAACTAGTTGACAATCGTTCGGCACCGAACTATAATCAACGTATTAATTAGTTCGGTACCGAATTAAAAAGGAAAGAGGAAATTGTATGAGTCAATTTACAGATGAATTAATGAAGCAATTGCGTTTTATCGGTGTTGCCAGCAATGCCTTTATGAGCCAAAAGAAAAAACACTTAACTGGTCAAATGCGGGTGTTAGCTATTTTAGAAAAAGAAGACGGTCTGATTCAAAGTCAATTAGCCGAGATTTTGGATTTGCGGCCTAGTTCGTTGGCGGAGCTGTTAAAGAAAATGGAAAAAAGCGGCGATGTGATTCGCAAAGAAGAAGAGCAGGACCGTCGCTTGAAGCGGGTCTTTTTAACGGAACAAGGCAAAGAAAAAATTGCCGGCTTCTCCGACAATGGCAAAGACCAGAGCGAAGATTTTTTTGCCGGGTTAAGCGAAGAAGAACAACAACAGTTTAGTGAATATTTGCAAAAAATCGCTGACGGCTGGAATGAAGAATTTCAACAACAGGCAGAACGTTTTATTGACCCGATGGATCGTCTGCGTCAAATGCAAGACTTCCGGGAGCAGTTCGAAGGCTTTGAGGGTGACTGGCGCAAGATGTCCCATGATGAACGCCGAAAAATGCGGGATGAGATGCGCAAAGGAATGCGGAACAATCCCTTCTTTGGCGGTCCTCATCATGGACCTGGTCCTCACCACGGTCCAAGAGGTGGTCGCAGAGGATTTACCCATGACTTCTTTGGCGGCGAATTTGATCGAGGACCTAAGCCCTCAGATCCCCGCGATTCTTCTGAAGACCAGGGTGAATGGGAAGATTTTTAGTTAGAAGGTAGGATTTACGATGGAACGCAGAGAACATTTTAACGAAACAACCACGGGGAAAGCTCCGTTTAAATTAAAAGATTTTATCCAATTGATCAACAGCGTCAATCCTAAGAAAGCTTTGTTCTTTGTGGGGATTGCCTTAAGTTTGGTGACTAGCGGTGCCAGTTTGATCGTGCCACAGCTGACGAAGGGCTTAATTGATACTAGTGAGCTGGCCCGTATTGACAGCGGGATGCTGATTGTGTTGATTTTAGCTTTCGTAGCGCAACTGGGTTTTGGAACCATCGGCGGCTTTCTCCTACGTTATGTGGGAGAGAGTGCTGTCAAAACTTTACGGGAAAAATTATGGGCGCATCTGCTGCAATTACCAGTTGGTTATTTTGATAACCATAAATCTGGCGAAAGCAGCTCCCGCCTAGTCAATGATACTTCCGTTATCAAAGAACTAGTGACTTCCCAGTTCCCTAACTTTATTACTGGTGCCATCCAACTTGTTGGTTCCATGATTATTCTGTTTGTAATGGATTGGAAAATGGCGGCTTTGATGTTTCTAGCAGTTCCGGTAGTTGCCTTGATTATGCTGCCAATCGGACGGATTATGATGAAAATTGGCAAGCAGCTGCAAACGGCTACCGCTGATTTTAACGCCGAAGCTAGTGAAAAGCTGTCAGAAATTCGTCTAATTAAGTCTAGCAACGGGGAAGAATTTGAAAAGCAAAGCGGCAGTCGTTTGGTGGATCAGATTTTCCGTCTAGGGGTTAAGGATGCGAAGGTAGAAGCAGTGCTGCAACCGATTATGATGACCGCTATGCTGGGCTTATTCGTTGGTATTCTCGGGTACGGTGCGATTCGGGTACAAGCAGGAACTTTAAGCAGCGGTGAATTAGTGGCTTTCCTGCTTTACTTGTTTAACATCATTATGCCAGCTGCAACTTTTGCGACATTTTTCTCTCAGGTGCAAAAAGCTATGGGGGCAACCGAACGGATCGAAAAAATTTTGGAAACGCCCGTCGAACCTATGGGCAACGGCAAAGAAACACCGATTGCTGGAAAAACCATTACTGCTAAAAACTTGTCCTTCGGTTACACAGATGATCGTCCAGTATTAAGCAATGTCTCTTTTGAAGCTAAGCCCAATACCGTGATCGCCTTCGCCGGACCAAGTGGTGGTGGGAAGTCTACAATCTTCGCGTTGTTGGAACGCTTTTATCAACCCACCGATGGAAAAGTTTTGATCGACCAAGAGGATATTCAAGAGATCGACTTGACTCATTGGCGTTCGCAAATTGGCTATGTCTCTCAAGACAGCGCCGTCTTTGCTGGCAGTATTCGGGATAACCTGCAGTATGGCTTGGACCGAACCTTAACCGATGAAGAACTGTGGCATGGCTTATCACTGGCTTATGCTGATCAATTTGTTCAGGAATTTCCGGAACAATTGGAAACTGAACTAGGAGAACGCGGCGTTAAACTATCTGGCGGACAAAAGCAACGCATCGCGATTGCGCGAGCTTTTCTACGGGATCCTAACATTTTAATGCTGGACGAAGCTACCGCCAGCTTGGATTCTCAATCGGAAGAAAAAGTTCAGCGGGCATTAGAGAAGCTGATGGTAGGGCGCACGACATTGGTTATTGCGCACCGACTATCTACAATTGTTGATGCCGATCACATTTACTTCATTGAAAAAGGTGAAGTTACCGGACACGGAACCCACAGTGAACTAATGCAGACTCATCCGTTGTATGCGGAATATGTAAAAGAACAGGTAGTAAATTAGAAAGCACTGACACAGCGATCCTATTTGGACCGAGGTGCCAGTGCTTTTTAGAATGTTTTATTGATAATTTCTTGGGCGCAAGTTTCACACAAGATCGGAGCGTTCTGTAGCTCCAGATCTTTTCGGGCTTTTAATTGGCCGGCCGAATTTTTCGGTGGAAAGCGCCATTTTGTCCAGACCGTTTCATCGGTTTCGATTTGTTTCTGACAATGGTTGCAATGGAAAGTTTTAGTTGCTGGATCGAACATAGTGAGACCTCCTAGCCATTCATCTGTTTTTCGCCTTTTCGGCATCTTGAATCCCATGCCTTACTGCCAATCGAATAATGCCATAAAGAATCAGTGCGCCAAAAGCAACATAAATGAGTCCGAATATTGTACTAAGCAGCATAGTAACACCCCTGCTTTAATTATAGCAGAAATTATTTTCCGATTTTTAGTAGAAGAACACAAAATCACTCCAAAGAAAAAAGACCCTGCAAGAGAGTCTACTTGAACTTAACGCTTTGTTCACTTAACTGCTTCATTAATTCTTCTACATAAGCAGCTTGAAAATCTTTACGGAAAGAATCCAAAAATTCATTTAACATTTTATCGCAAACGACTTCTGAGGAATCCAACAGTTCTTTAGGTGTAGCATATTCGGCAACAATCGACGCACTGTCGAAAGAATCAGCCACATTTTCCGAAACCTTCTTCATTAGTGAAACAATATCAACTTGTGTTCGTAGCATAAAAACCACCTCTTAGCCTGAGTGTAACACATATGGGTGAGAATTTAAGGAAAGTCTGGGATATTTGACGAAGTGAAAAAGGATCAGGTACTCTTAGCGACTTATTCTGTGAATTTTATCCCAGATGAAACAGATTTCAAATCCTGAAACGAGTTCCCTTGTAAGCGTTATCTATATAAAATGCCGAAATTATTCCCTATAATGAACCCATCAAAGAAAAAAGGAGACAACGAAATGAAAGCAAAGATAATGGATGCTATGCAAAAGTTTTCCAAAGCGATGTTCGTACCGGTCTTAATTTTACCAATCGCCGGCTTATTAATCGCTATTGGTAATGTATTTACGAATCCCCGACTGATTGAGCAATTTTCGTTTTTAGATAATCCAATTACGATGGGCTTCGGCAGTATTTTATCCGCATCGTTATTGCCGATTTTAACCAATTTAGGAATTATTTTCTGTGTAGGGATTGCTCTTGGTTTGGCCAACAAGAAAAAAGCTGAAGCGGCCTTCACGGCACTACTGGGTTACTTAGTATTCTTGTACGCTATGAATAAATTTTTGGAACTTAGAGGAATGCTGGTCGAGCCGGATGCACTACAGGGTTCTGGACAAGCGATGGTTCTAGGCATTCAAGTTTTGGATATGGGGGTTTTCTTAGGAATAATTTTGGGACTAGTAGTTGCTTTGATCCATAATCGCTTCATTGATACGAAGTTTAACAATGCATTCCAAGTGTATGGTGGTGCCCGGTTTGTCTTTATCGTCTTGATTCCAATTTTGGTTTTGTCGGCCATTGCCTTGTCCTTCATCTGGCCAGTGGTTCAGCAAGGGATCGATGGTTTAGGTGGAATTATTAAGGAAACCGGTAATTTTGGGGTCTTTTTATATGGCTCACTAGAACGTTTACTTATTCCAACTGGATTGCATCATTTGATTTATACACCTTTCCTATACACCTCATTAGGAGGAGTAGCTGAGGTGGGCGGTCAAGTCTTCGAAGGTGCCCGTAATATTTATTTTGCAGAGATTGCCGATCCAGCGGTTCGTGTTTTATCTGGTAGTGTGATTTGGGACGCTCGTGGAATCTCTAAAATGTTTGGCTTGATTGGTGCATGTTTAGCAATGTATCAAACAGCTAAACCAGAAAACAAAAACAAAGTAAAAGCGATTTTGATTCCAGCAGTCGTTACTTCTTTTGTAGCAGGGGTCACTGAACCAATTGAATTTTCGTTCATGTTTGTCGCACCAATTTTGTTTGTCATTCATTCTGCCTTGAGCGGGTTGAGTATGGTGGCTTTGAACATCTTTGGCTCGCGGGCAATCGGACCGAATGGCTTTATCGATTTCCTACTATATAATTTGCCACTGGGAATAGAGAAGACTCGTTGGCCAGTATATATCGTGGTGGGAATTGCTTTCTTCTTTATTTACTATTTTACATTTCGTTTGTTAATCACTAAGTTGAATTTGAAAACGGTAGGACGCGAAGATGGCGGGCAGGAAACAAAGCTATATTCTAAGCAGGACTACAAGGAGAAGAAAGGAACGCTTCCTGCCGGTGCTTCCGCAACTGTGGCGAACACAGGACTTTCGGCCATGATTGTCGAAGGCCTAGGCGGCGAAGCCAATATTAAAACGATTGATAACTGCTACACCCGTTTACGTTTGAAGCTGCAAAATCCTGAATTAGTGGATGAAGCTTTATTAAAGGATCAAACCAGTGCCAAAGGTGTCATCAAAAATGGTGAAAATGTCCACGTAGTGTATGGGCTGACTGTTCCTCAGGTTCGGGAAGATTTAGAGAAATTTTTAGGCAGAAACCCAGAAGGAGACGAATAAAATGAAGAAATTTTCAGTAGTAATTGCCGGTGGCGGCAGTACCTTTACCCCGGGAATCGTGATGATGTTGCTGGATAACAGTGATCGTTTTCCATTAAGAAAGCTGAAGCTGTATGATAATGACGGTAAGCGTCAAGGAATTTTAGGGGAAGCCTTAGAAATTTTGCTGAAAGAGCAAGCACCAGAAATTGAATTTACCTACACGACTGATCCCGAGGAAGCTTTCAGTGATGTAGATTTTTGCATGGCCCATATCCGGGTCGGTAAATATGCCATGCGGGAAAAAGATGAGAAGGTGCCCTTGCGTCATGGCGTTCTAGGGCAAGAAACCTGCGGACCTGGCGGGATTGCTTACGGCATGCGCAGTATTACCGGTATGTTGGAAATTATCGACTACATGGAAAAATACTCGCCGAATGCATGGATGTTAAACTATTCCAACCCAGCTGCGATTGTCGCCGAAGCGTGCCGTGTGCTGCGGCCGGATTCAAAGGTCTTGAATATTTGTGATATGCCGGTAGGAACCTTGCGGCGGATGTCGCAAATTATCGGCAAGAAGCCGGAAGAATTGGAAGTTCGCTATTTTGGTCTAAATCATTTTGGCTGGTGGACCAGTGTTAAAGACAAAGAAGGCAATGAATACCTGGAACAAATCCGTGAGTATGTAGCAGAAAACGGTTATCTAACGCAAATCGAAGTAGACACCCAGCATACCGATCCAAGCTGGCAGGAAACCCATCGCAAGGCGAAGGACATTTTAGCGGTGGCGCCAGAATACTTGCCGAATACGTATTTGAAATATTATTTATATCCTGATTATGTAGTAAATCATATGCAGGAGCATCCAGAATTCACTCGGGCTAACGAAGTAATGGCCGGCCGGGAAAAAACCGTCTTTGACCATGCGAAAAAAATTATCGAAAACGGCTCAGCAGAAGGAATTGCGTTTGACATTGATGCCCATGCAACGTTTATTGTGGACTTAGCAAGGGCAATCGCCTACAATACTCATGAACGGATGGTTATGATCGTTGAAAATAATGGTGCAATTGCCAACTTCCCAGATGACGCAATGGTAGAAGTGCCGTGTGTTGTGGGCGTGGATGGGCCAGAGCCTTTAGCTCAAGGTAAAATTCCAGCTTTCCAGCAAGCTTTAATGTTCCAGCAGGTTACGGTTGAAAAATTAGTAGTGGAAGCATATGTGGAACAAAGCTATCAAAAAATGTGGCAGGCTTTGACCTTGTCGAAAACCGTGCCAAGTGCCCAGGTAGCCAAAGATTTACTAGATGATCTAATTGTCGAAAATGGTGAATATTGGCCAGAATTAAAATAGTAGAAAAAAGGCAGACTACGGGCTGCCTTTTTTCTGCCAGATCGAAAGGTGAGTATATTGAAGAATGCTTTTTTAGGGATTGATGTGGGAACTACTGCCGTAAAGATTGGCGTAATCGAAGAGAATCAGCTTATTTATGAAATGTCAGTGAAGCTGACAACTTATGTAGATGGATTGATTAAATATCAGCAGTCTTCTGAATTGGAAGCAGCGTTTGTTCAAGGGGTGAAAAGCATCCCTAGCGAAATTAGGGCGTTGATCAGCAGTGTCAGCTTTAGTACAGCGATGCACAGTGTAATGCCGGTGGTAGATGGTGTTGCTGGAAAAATCTTCCTTTGGTCAGATGAACAAGCTAGTGAAGTAATTGAAGAGTTTAAGCAAACAGACTTAGCGAAACATTTTTACCAGAAAACCGGTACGCCGATTCATGCTATGTCTCCGTTTGCTAAAATCCTTTATTTCGGGCAGCAAAAAAGTTACCCCAAAAATGTAAAGTGGTGGGGGATTAAGGAGCTGCTACTGGAATATTTCACCGGAAAAGCTCGGATCGACTATTCAGTTGCTTCAGCTACAGGACTCTTGAATTTAGAAACCCTAACTTGGGATCAAGAAATTTTAGACTATCTGGAAATAGTACCCAAGCAATTAGCCGAGCTGGCCGATACGACAGCGGAATTTCCAATAGATACGAGTGCTGCTACTTCATTAGGGTTAGCATCAGATGTTACTGTGATTGCGGGCGCTAGTGATGGGTGTTTGACAGCTTACGCTAGTTTTTATCGAACGGGAAATACTAGCAGTTTAACGATTGGTACCAGTGCTGCGGTCCGAAATATTACCCAACAAACCCATTTTGATACTGAAAAGCAGAATTTTTGTTACTACTTAGATCAAAACCATTACGTGATTGGAGCGCCCTCAAACAATGGAGGTTGCGTGTTGGCGTGGGCTGCACAAACAATCGATGAGCCAGAAACTTTTTATCAAAAACTGCCCGATAAGCTAGCCGCTTCACCTATTGGTGCTAAAGGTGTGCGCTTTTTCCCTTATTTAAACGGTGAGCGTGCTCCTTTTTGGTCAGCCAATAAAAAAGCTGAATTTAAACAGTTGACGGTGGAGCACACAAAGGTTGATATGATTCGTGGGGTGATAGAAGGGATGCTGATGAATATCCGTATTTTATGCGAGATGGTAGGAGCAAGAGAGGGCTTATCAGTCAGCGGCGGTTTCTTCCAGACAGAGGCGTTAACCCAAATGACTGCTGATTTACTAGGGCTGCCATGCTTGTATGCAGAAGAAAATGAACCTCTTTTTGGTATTTACTATTTGATTCACCAGCCAGAAAGAATAGTTGAAGCTGGCAAAATCTTTGAACCGCAGAAAACCGCTAGTGAGCAGTATCATGAACTTGCACAACATTATTTTAATGAATAGAAAAAGCGGCGAGAGCAGGTCTCGTCGCTTTTTGCCTATCAGAAAGTATAAATTTTTCACAGCTACTAAGTCACAGCAATGTTATTAGTAGACTAATTCTACTTTGTCATTCATAATCTCGTTTACTCGTTCAATAAAGTACTCACGAGACATATCTTGGCCTCCGTAGACGTGAATCATGTGCTGATTAGCCAATTTATTGGTGTAGTCTTTCAAGGCATAAACTTCATAGGTTTGATAATTGTCGCCGATATAAGTAATCGTCGGCCAAAAGGCAACATCTTTAAAGCTGACTTCATCTGTGGTTTTGTCATAGTTAATTTTCCAGCGAGCCATTCCACCAAGCATCTGATCACTTTCAGCTTGAGAAGAAAGGAAATTGCCTAACGAATAAATTACCAACGTTTCATTACCACCACTGCCGGTGACATAATCTACCGGTTGAATCACGTGAGGGTGTCCGCCGACAATCACATCAACGCCCGCATCGCTAAGCATTTGGGCTAATTGTTCTTGCTCTTCATCTTGAACAAATTGATATTCCTGTCCCCAGTGCATACTGACTACTTGTACATCACTAATTTTGTTCAGCTCTTTCATGTCCTTTTTAATCAAATCTTCATCGATCAAATTAACTAAATAGTCTTTTCCTTCAGGTATTGTGTAACCGTTAAGTCCATAGGTGTAAGTAGTAAAGCCTACTTTAACCCCATTGATATTTTGGACCTTCAGACGATCCTCTTTCGCTGATTTTTGAGAACCAGTCACCATTGTGTCAGGGTAATTTTTTTCTAAATAAGTCAATTGATTGACGATGCCAGCTTCGCCCCGGTCCATTGTATGGTTACTTGCTGCTGCCAACCAATTAAAACCGGCATTGTTCACTGCGTCCAGAATCTCAGTAGGACCATTAAAGGACGGATAACCGGATAATCCCAATTCTTCACCGCCGCAAATCGTTTCTAAATTAATGTAAGAAATATCTGCATCGCTAGTTAAGTAACGAGTAGGTTCATACATATAATCAAAATTATAAGTGCCATCAGCATTTTGATTCTTCTCGTAAATATAGTCATGAATCAAATTATCTCCAACTGCGGAAAAGGAAATTTCCACCGGTTGAGAATCAGATTCTTCCGCTTTGTTACTAGCTTTCGAAGTCCCTTCCTCCGCTTCATTATTTCCGCTACACCCAGCTAAAACCAACACTAAGGCAATACCTGCCAACCATTTTTTCATTTTCCATTATCTCCTTGTCATGAATTAATTTCTGCTGTAGACCTTCCATTAAGCTAAGAAGATTCTTCAACAAATTCTTGTACGATATATTCTAATAACAGCATTAACTTCCCAAAAAAGCTGTTGTATTTTATGTTCTGACTGTCTAAAGGTCGTTCATCCTCTACCTCGAAGCAGATTGTTGCTAATTGCTTTGCTCGTGAATCTAAGTTGCCAGTGAAAAGAATAGTAGGAATACCTTTTTCCTGGCAGAACGTCATTTTTTCGATGACTTTTTGTGTTTCCCCTGATTTTGAAATACAAATGAGCATACTGATGTTGTCTGTATTGTTGCTAATGATGCCTGACGAATCACCGGCGTTGACGAATAATGTTTTAATTCCATTGACTAATAGTTTCTTATGGAGGTAGTCAGCTACAATACTAGAAAAACCGGTTGCATAAATGGTAATAAATTTATCTTTATTGTTGGCATAAAAATCTCTCATCCCTACAATGGAAGGCTCGATTTTTTGAGTATCGATGTTAAAATCAATCGTGGCAGAGACACCTTGTCCACTCGTACGAAATTGGTTTTTTAGAAAATAGAACAACTCTAGATAGCCCGAAAATTCTAGTTTTTGTGCCAAGCGAACAATAGCTGCAGGTGAGGTAAATAACCGGTGAGCCAGTTCTCGTAAAGAAACCCCTTCCAATTGATCGACATGACTAATCAAATATTCAAGAATCTCTTGCTCATTGGCTGAGAGTTTTTTACCCTTCATAATAAGATCTAAATCCATCTAACAACGCCTCCCTACAAAAATAAGTATAGCATAACAAAAGATATTGGAGACTAGAAAATTTAGAAGTCCACTCGTTGGAAATATGTTAAATTATTGTTAAGATTCGTCATTACTAGGCCTTACTATCGGTTAAACTAAAAGAAAAGACCGAGGAGGGATGAATTGATTTCTACTATGCCAAACCCAAAATATATCCGCTTAGAACAGCGTGTGTTATCCCGTACTTTATCAGAAATAGTTTTTGCCCACGAAGATTACAACCATCGGATCGGTACTGAAAAAAACTGTTCCTTCTGCAAAAGATACCGTCACCTGCGTAAACAGCTGATTCGAAATACAGAGCGATTAACTCAATTAAGGAAGGAAAATGAAAAATGATTAATCAACGTCCTCCTGCCTTTTTATTTGAAGTTCAGGTCAATCAGTACAACCAACAATTTTCAGTAGGAGACCAAGTAGCTTTTTCTATCCAAGAGGATACAGTGCAACTAGCAGGAACCGTCCTTAAAAAGTACACTAACAGTTGTTTAATAGATATCTCTCAAACGACTGCTTTAAACAAGCGTGAACAAGAAATCTATAATGGTCGTGTCGTCGTTAACTATAAGAAGATAAATGGAGTGAAAAGCGATGAACAGTGGAACCTTTGAGGAGCTGGAGCTGTATGTCCAAACCTTGGCCTTCCAAGTCGATGGGTTGCGGAAGCAATGCAAGGACCAAAAGTCTCAGGAATCCCTGCAGCAGCTGGAAAAAGATTATCTTCACTATAAGAAAATGTATGACCAAGAAGTGGCTAAAATGAAGAAGCCAGAGCCAAAGAGAGTTTTAGAAGAATGGTAGAAAATGGTCCAGCACAGACAGCTTTCCTGTGTTGGACCATTTTTTTAATTAATTGAAAAAACTCTGCCGGCATAGAAATCATCATGAATTGTATCACTCAGTTTGCCAATCTTACTGCTATCATTAACTACACGAGCCTTAGGGTGTTTTTTCTTTAATGTAATTAAAGGTAGATAAAACCGGTAGCTATCGATGATCCTGAATTAGCTTAATTATTTCAGTTAGTGTTTTGCGTAACAACCGTTAGTAAAATAAAAACTGCCTTGCGAGCCATTTTGTCGTAAGATAGCAGTCCCTGTATATCTGTTTATATCTTAGAATAAATGAATCGACGAAACTCTTCAAAAGTCCTCAACTGTTTGATTTCTTGATAAGTCTCTGGCTGATCAAACAAGGAAATCAAGGCCTCGTAAATATCTGCAAAACGTCGGCGATCTACATCGTTGATAGCAGCCAATAAGACCACGTGAACCCGCTTATTGCCCCAAATGATCCCATTATCTGATATTGCTACACTAATCAATGTTTTATGAGCCTCCATATACACTGAATGTGGAATAGCAATGGATTCAAAGGCTGTAGAAGAGGCATGTTCTCGTTCCAAGACATGGCTTAAAAATTCTGGTGGGACAATTTGTTCTTTAGCCAATTGTTTACACATCTCTTCAATTACCTCGCTGCGCTCTTCCAGCATTAGTTGGCTGGTAAAAAATTTTTCATCAAAATAATCATCGAAATTCTTCCGCAAAATGTTCTTCTTCCAATTTAGGCGCAGGTTGCCAAACTCAGTGTTTAACATCAAGCGCTGTTCTTCGGTGAAAATCGGAGATATCTGAATAATTGTATAAGCATCGGTTTGCGGTACTGGCAAAGTTGTCAGCAGCAATTCAAAATACAGTCCTTCCGTTTCAGAAAACTCCGATACAATCGTTTGAATATTCAGCTCGCTACCAAAATGCTGATTTAGTTGCTCATATAGTTTTTCATCTAGGTTCATATATTTTGGACAAAGTAATACTGCACGTATTTTGGATTGATTTCGTTTTTGTCCCTCTAACTCTGAACCGATATGCAAGGCGATGTAAGCGGTTTCGTCCTCGCTGACAAGTATATCCAGCAGCGTGCTTAAGCGTAACGATAGATACACGGCAATATCATAGACCATCGGAAAATCCTTCTTTAATGCACTACGCATCGGGTTCTTTAAGGAATTTCCTTGTTTTGCCCGCGAGTACAAGCCACTAACATGAAGTGAGAAGGGAACCACGAAATTTTCACTACTTAAATTAATCCCAAAGGTCTGCCGTACCTCATCCAAAACAGTCTCCACTGAAGCCACAATATCATCGCCAACAATTTGTTCAAGCTCCTTCAAATTATTAGAAGGGATGTAATTGGCGTTGGCTTGAAAAATCATGTGGATCTCTTCTTTTTCTAGACGATTCAAAGAGAGGTTAAAACCTTTTTCGATTTTTTCAATCATATTGGTGACTAATTTAGCTTTATCTTCCCGTAGCCAGGAACTAAACCAGTTACGGGTGACTAGCGTTTTACCTTTGCGTACCGATTCTAACAAGATTAATAAATGCATCATTAAATTAATGAAGGAAAAATCGTTCAAATGATAATTGGATTCTTCCATCGTGGTGTGGATAATTTCTGACAGCTTCTCAATATCCTGAGTATCAAAATTTGCTGCCAAAACATCCTTATCTACAAACTTATTGGGTACTTCTTCAAAGATAATATAGGAAATCAGACGCCGCTTTTCTTTTTCTTCTCCAGTTATATGGATAGTATCTTGCTTAACAATAAATTTCACATGGTATTTTTCGAAGGTCTTATTCATTCGTGCAATATCTGCTTTTAAGGTGGAATAACTGACGAACAATTCCTCTGAAAGATCAAATAAGTTCAAGACTTCGTTTTCCACCAGTATCTTCTTAATAATATAAAAAGAACGATCTTTAAACGTTTGCGGTAAAGCGCTATCATTGTCGGGCTTCTTTAACAGAGCTTGAGCTTCCTGCGGGTGCACTTTGTATCCGGCATTTGAAGAGGCAATCACTGGAGATTTACCTAGCTGATTCAGTTCGTAAATATAGTTTTTAACTGTGCGGACTGAAACGTTCAGCTTCTCTGCCAAACTTCTTGCAGGAATTGGCTGAGTATTTTGAAGCAATAATTGCAACAACCGCTCTTGTTTTTCCTTCATGCACTTCACCTTCTTTTTTTATGACTACTTATATTATAGCGGTTCTATCCATAAGAAAAAATAGAAACTTGCACGACTAGGGTGCAACTGTTTGGTTGAGGGTGCAAGCTGTTCTGGACAATAATAAGGGTGTAAAGAAAAACAAAACACGCACAGGCAGTAAAAAAACTATCAGGAGGTTTTCAAAATGGAAACGATTAATATCTTATTATGTTGTGGTGCTGGAATGTCAAGCGGGTTCTTAGCTCAAAAAACACGTAAGGCAGCAAAAAAACGTGGGATTTCAGGTTCGATCGATGCAAGAAGTGAAAGCGAAGTGGCTTCTTATTTAGATTCAATCGATATTTTATTATTAGGCCCACATTATGCTTCTTACAAAGATGAGATGTCTCAGCAAGCTGCTCCACATAATGTAGTGGTGGATGTGATCCCTCAAGATATTTACGGCATGCTGGATGGCGAAGGATTGTTGGATTTCGCCATAGAAAAATTGAACGCCTAAACAAAATCAAAACAAAGGGGTAAGCAAAATGAAAAAATTTATGGATTGGCTGGCGAATTCATTTGCGCCAAGGGCCAAGACGCTGACGCAAAAACCAGCAGTGGCTGGACTCTCCAGTGCCATGCAAAAATTAATTCCATTTATCATGACCGGCTCAATTGTCTTCTTCTACAATGTATTTCGTTCTTACATCCCGCAGCTGCCGGATTTAGGCAATATCTCCAACTATTCATTTGGGATGATCGGCTTGATTGCTGCCTTCATGGTAGCTAATCAATACATGGAGAAATTCAAACATGCTAATTATTCCATTACTGCTGGAATCGTAGCAATTTGTGCTTTGATGATGACACTGCATCCAGTGGGAGCTGAAGAAGGTGTCTATGACATGGGTCGGGTAGGGCCCACCGGTATTCTAATCGGGGTTATCACTGGAGCCGTGGTAAGTGTAATCTTCCATTACTACAGCAAACTAAAATTATTTAAAAACAGCGAAATGCCAGACTTTGTTATTGAGTGGATCAACAACATCATTCCGATTTTCTTGAGCTTGGCATTGTGGTCAACATTGATTTTCGGCTTGAACATCGATATTTTCCAAGTCATTATCAATCTATTTGAACCAATTCAAAGCTTCGGACAATCATTACCAGGCTTGATCCTACTTGTACTGATTCCCGCTTTCTTCTATTCAATGGGAATCTCAACTTGGTTGTGGTCAGCTATTCAAAATCCAATTTTTATCGCTGGGATTGCTGCGAATGCTTTAGCAGTACAAAACGGTGATGCAGCAATGAACATCGTAACCAACGAAACTGTGTATAGCTTAGGTTTGATTATGATGGGTGGTACCGGAGCGACACTAGCTTTGAATATCTTAATGTGCTTCTCAAAAGCTAAAAAGCTGAAAACCTTAGGTCGCATTTGCATTGCGCCTTCCATCTTTAATATCAACGAACCGATTGTCTTTAGTACACCCGTTGTTATGAACCCGATTCTAATGATGCCAATGTGGATTAACTCTATCACTGGTAGTTGTGTAGTCTGGTTTGCCATGCGAGGAGGACTATTGAACATCCCTGAACAGCTGATGCAGGTTGCTCAAATTCCAGCACCGATTTCCAGTGTGATGATTCTGCAAGATTTCCGAGCTATCTTATGGTACCTGTTACTGTTTGTCCTTTATATCGGTACTTGGTATCCGTTTTTCAAAGTTTATGAAAAAGAAGTGTTAGCTGAAGAAGTAAAAGAAGAAAAAGTTGGAGCTGAAATGTCCGCTCCCGTTGAAGCAGTCTAAATAGATAGGAGTACATGACTATGATGGAAGAAAAAGACTTATTGGAAGAAGAAAATGAACTGATTCCTGTTGCCATGCAGATTATTCTACATGCCGGTAATGGACGTACGAAAGCTCAAGAGGCGATTAAATTAGCGAAAGAGCAAGATTTTGAGGCGGCTCGTGCTGCTTTGAAAGAAGCCAAAGACAATATTGTTTTAGCCCATCGCTCACAAACATCCGTGATTCAAAACGAGGCTGCAGGTAAAAGCTACGAACCTTGTCTGCTATTTACTCATGCGCAAGATCACTTAATGACAATCACTAGTGAAGTCAATATGACACGTGACTTGGTGGATATGTTCGAACTAGTTATGCAGAAATAGGGAGGCTACTTGATGAAGAAAAAGCTTTTGTGGATTTTGCCGCTAGCTGCTTTATTCTTAACAGCCTGCGGTTCAAATGGTACTGGGACCGACGATTCTGGCGGAGCTACTAGTACCAGTGAGCCAAAAGAAACTACCATTTATCTAGTAAGACACGGTAAGACTTGGTTCAACACTATGAACCAAGTTCAAGGTTATAGCGACAGTCCTTTGACTGAAGAGGGTGAAGAACAAGCTAAGTTAGTTGGCGAAGGCTTGCAAGATGTCGAGTTTACATCGACTTATTCCAGTGATTTAGGCCGACAACGTAATACAGCGAAGCTGATCCTGGAACAAAATCAAAATGATATTCCACAAATTATTGAGAACAACGGATTTAGAGAAAAGAATTTCGGCAGCTTTGAAGGCCAATCCAACGATGACATGAACCTTGCTGTTGCGAAAGCGCTAGATCTTGATTACCCAGAAGGCAGCGATGAGCTGTGGGACTTCTTGAAGGAACAATTAACCGAAGAAGAACTAGCTAACAAAGTCGCTGAGGTTGACCCAACCCAAACTGCGGAAACCTATGATGAAATGCACCAACGAGTGGAAAAAGTGATGCCCGAGATGATTAAAGAAGTCGAAGCAAACGGCGGCGGTAACGTGCTGATCGTCTCTTCCGGCGGGATCATCCCGATTATTTTAGAAAGTGTCGCTCCTGGCGAGTACCAAGGCGAAAAAATCGCCAATTGCAGCGTGACCACTTTAACCTACAAGGACGGCAAGTATACGATTGATAAAATCGGCGACACCACCTTTGTAGACTAAGACTAATTAATGTGAAACCTGAAGCAAGTCCGTTATTGACCATCCTTCAGTTTGCCAGTTCTGCTTTTCCCAGTTTAGCTTGGCGTAGATATCTATCACCAAATTTAAACCCAAACAAAGCTAGCGAGGTCTAGCAGAATGGTATGCGTATGAGAATTAAAACAAATTTGTCAAAATTTGTCTCCGTATTACCGAGTTAGCTGCCAGTTGCCAGTTCTGCTTTTCCCAGTTTAGCTTGGAATAGATATCTATTAACAAATTTAAACCCAAACAAAGCTAGCAAGGTCTAGCAGAATGGTATGCGTATGAGAATTAAAACAAATTTGCCAAAATTTGTTTCCTGAAAAACGAGCTAGCACCTTAGCTCCAAAATCTTCTCACCCGCATACCCTCTGGCATCGTGGAAAAGGCAAATTCCTTTCCCACAACATATATGTAACAAAAAAACTAGAGGAGGATTTACTAAATGAACAACGAATTTCCAAAAGACTTCCTATGGGGAGCGTCAACCAGCGCCTATCAAGTCGAAGGTGCAGCATTAGAGGATGGGAAAGGACTATCCCAGCAAGATATTATCAACACTGAAAGACACGAAAAGTTTGGTTTTGCGGACGCAAGTGTAGCCAGTGATCACTACCATATGTATAAAGAAGATATCGCCTTATTCAAAGAAATGGGCTTCAAGAGCTACCGCTTCTCAATTGCCTGGTCACGGGTTTTTCCAAACGGCGACGATGTGGTCAATGAAGCAGGTATCCAGTTCTACCGCGATTTAATCAAAGAATTAAAAGACAACGGCATTGAGCCAATTCCAACTTTGTATCATTATGACCTGCCTTGGCCATTAGTTGAAAAATACGGCGGATGGCTGTCTCGTGAAGTAGTCAAAGATTTTGAAGTCTTCGCTAAATATGTCATCAACGAATTTAAAGATGATATCAAATATTGGATTACTATCAACGAACAAAGTATCATCGTGCAATACTGGACACAAAAATGCTACATCCTGCCGGAACATCAAGACAACAACCAATTGCGCTACCAAATCAATCACCACATGAACTTAGCGCAAGCCGTTGCGGTGAAATACGCTCACGAAGCAGGTGCTTTGGCAGGTCCAGCATTAGGTTACTCACCAATTTATGCTCGTACTTGCAAACCAGAAGATCAAATTGCGGCTTTGAACGCCAACGATCTGCGTAACAGCTATTACTTAGATGTGTATTTCCGAGGCTATTACAATGTAGCAGCTCTGACTTATTTAGAAAAAGCTGGCTTAGCACCGGAAATGGAAGAAGGAGACGAAGCCTTTTTCGCTGAAAACTTGTCTGACTTCTTCGCCATCAACTATTACGACAGCCAATGTGCCCATGCGTGTCCAGAGGATGCTGAGCGTCGCTGGTCTGGCTATAACTTATCAGGCAAAAAAGGCGACATGTCCGGTTTTGAGACGCATCCTGGTTTCTACCAAATGTGTCCAAATCCAGAGCTGAAAACAACTGACTGGGATTGGGCGATTGATCCGATCGGTTTAGAATACGTGTATCGCGACTTGTACACGCGTTACCGTGTACCATTCATGATCACTGAAAACGGACTAGGTGCGTATGATGAATTAACCGAAGACGAAAAAGTTCATGATGACTACCGTATCGACTACTTACGTGAACACATCAAAGCAACCAAACGCGCAATGGACTTGGGTGTTGAAGTGTTAGGCTACATGCCTTGGTCAGCGCTAGACTTGTTATCAACCAGCAATGGCTACAAAAAACGCTACGGTCTCATCTATGTAGACCGCACCGATGAAGATCCAAAAGAATGCCGCCGCATCCGCAAGGATTCCTTCTATTGGTATAAAGATGTAATTGCCACTAACGCTGCTAAATTGGACTGATGAAAATGTTTATCCGCTATCTAATTTCAGTATTAGGGTCGTCGTTGGTAGGTGTTGGCGTGGGTTTATGTGTTGTCACCGGCCTTGGTGCCGATGCGCTAGGCGTATTATGGGAAGGTATAGCTCATCACCTTCCCATTACGGTGGGGCAGGCCTCTCTATTAGTTACAAGTATTTGTCTTATCTTAGTTGCCTTTATTAATAAGAAGGAATTAGGATGGGCGACCATTTTAAATCCTATTGCCACCAGTATATTTACTGATTTAATTATCAGACAAGTGTCTGTTCAGGGAGCTTTCTTATTAAAATTAGTAATTGTGATTGTCGGCATCTCTTTTATTGGTATTGGTTCAGGAATTGCAGCAGCTACAAATACGGGTAAGGAAGGTTACATTGCTTTAAGCTTTGCTTTGAGCGGTCGTTTGTCGATTGATCTAGCTAAGATTAGGATGGGTTTAGATTTGATCTGCTTTATTACTGGAATGCTGTTGGGCGGTAAATTTATGATTGGACCAATTTTTGGTGTATTGTTGATCGGACCGTTATTGAAACTAACGAGTCAATATTGTGGGCAGAAGATGCTGCCGATTATGAGATAGATAAAAAGAGAAGTAGCAAAATGCTGCTTCTCTTTTTTTGATTTTGCTTGTTTAAAAGCAAAAGTGTAAAAGGTGTACTGGTATTGAGAGAAGTGAGTAAATGATAATAACTGTAATTAGCTCTAGTAACCGCTTTAGAAGTGATAGTATCAAAAATCGCATATTATCGTTAATTTAAACGACGAACGATTTATTTTGGTTAATAAATAAGTCGATTTTTGTATCGTTATTTTTGGATTTATTTGGCAGAGTGATTAATTAAAGATAAATGGATAATTGTATTGATGTGGATAAATATAATGGTATAATAGAGCTGGTTGTGTCTTGTCTTGGGGAAGAGATGCACTTATACCGCTATGTTTTTCCGTTGGGAAATAAAGTTTTCGTTTTAGATATTCATTATTTTTAATTGATTGTTGAAGGTTTTTTCAACATTTAAAATAAACGATATTCATCGTTACTAAATACTAAAAATAATGTTTTTTTGTTTTCGTAAATTTTGGCTCAATCTCAATTAGCTGATTAATTAGTAGATCCGCAATCTATATGTTCTGCTTTATTTATAGTAAGTATAGTAGATATGAGTTATCCGAATGAACATAGTTGGATTAAGTAGAAAAATAATGGGAGGAATTATGCTTATGATTAATTGGAGGAAAAGATTAACATGGAAATCGGAGAGATTATTGACTTTGTAAGGAAACAAAAGGGGTTGAGCGTAAAAGATGTCTGCGGAGACGTCATTAGTCGTTCAGTATACAATCGCTTTGTTAAAAATCGTTCAAGTACCAACATTAGCAATGTTGTCTATATGATGAAGCAAATTAATCTAAGTTTCGATGAACTAAAAATGTTTGACTATCCTGCAGGGGTTAATGATGTTAGTCAAATAATCGATGAAATAGATATTGCTTATGTAGAACAAGATGTTAATGAACTTCACAGAATTTATAGTTTTTGTCAAGCAAATGAAAACAGTGGAAAAGGAAATTTTCAGCACCTAATGGATTTATGTGAATACTCAATAAAGAGGCTTACAGGTGAAGAAATTAAGGCAAATGATACTACGCTGTACAATTACTTAATCAATGTACAGACCTGGACACAGTACGAATTGGTGATGTTCAATAATTTTTTACACACATTTTCTCCTGAATTCGTTGAAGCGGTATCTGATAAGGCTTTATTGGGTATGAAGCAATATAGCGAATCCAAAGAAGGAAAAGTTGAATGCTTTAGAATGTTAGTAAATGTAGTTGTACTGTTTATCCAAAATGATCAATTAATAACTGCATGGAAGTATATCGATCGGTTAAATAAATTTCCATTAGAGGAAGAAATGTTTTTCGAAAAATGCCTATCTTTAGTTATTAATGGCTTATGGGAAATCATAAGAGGAAATGTGGAAGGGAAAACCAAACTAAAAACAGCTTTGTCTGTTTGTAAAAGCTTAGGAGCAACAAGTTATTACACAGCGAATAAGGAACTCATTGAACATGTACAGCGAAAACATGACTTTTCTTTCACTTTTGAAGAATAAAGCAACAAAATCTATGTTTTTGACGGTTTTGTATGTAGCTTTTTTGATACACATGTGTCGTTTCCGACACTTAAGTGCTAAATGCGGTACAAAATGAAAAAAATCACCATTATTGGTATAGAATGTATATAGGGGTGGTTAGCTACATAACCATCTCAAAAATAAATGAATTGAGGAGAATGAATTATGGCAGGAGCTATTACAGTCACACCAGAACAGCTGAAATCGCAAGCAAAAATTTATCAAACTGCGTCAGCACAAATTGAGGATGCGATCCGGAAAGTGAATTCAATGAATTCTACGATTGCTCAACAATGGCAAGGGGAAGCTTTCAAAGCTTATTTGGAGCAATACAGCCAACTTGAAGGCAACGTGAAACAAATGGAGGAACTTTTAGAAAGTATTCATGGTCAGTTGAATAAATACGCTGATACTGTTGCAGAACGTGATCGCCAAGATGCGGGCTCTTTCGGCTTAAACTAAACAAGATCAGGTGAAGCGTCAGTGCAACTAAATGCGCTGACGCTTTTTCGGAGGGAAGAAAATGAAGATACAGAATCGAAACAAACTTTCCTTACTAGCGATTGCTTTGGGCGGTGCGCTAGTAGCAATACTTCTGCTCTATTTTGGCTTGAAGGACGAGAATCTGCGAAAGGTGACAGAAGATCAAAATTCGAAAGTCACATATGTGTTAGTAAATGAAGATATCGGTGCCACCTTTGAAAACAAGCAGTATGTGTTGGGTAGAGATTTTGTGACCTTGATCAATCAAGACTCAGAAAACAATTGGCAGACGACTACGCGAAGTGTAGCCGATGCTGGAATAGATAGCGGCCAGTTCGATGCGGTAATATACATTCCGCAAAATTTCTCCGAACGCTTACTTAATCTGCAGAGCGTTGAACCAGATCAAGCAACTATTAATTATCGTGTTAGTGAAGGTCAGAATGAAATTACTAATCAAACCATTCAGTTGAAAGTAAATGACATTTTAAAAGATTTTAATCAGCGAATTGTACAAATGTATTTTTCAAGTATTGTAGGAAATCTTGCTGAAGCCCAGAGAAATGTAAATACAATTGTTCAAGGAGATAAAGCGACACATACAACGTTAGAAACCAATGTCCAAGTTCCTTTTAAAGAGTTACCTACAGGCTTTTCAAGTGTATTAGATGTATCCAGTATTTTAAACGAAGATAATGAACGCTTTCTAGTTGAACAAAAAAGCTTTGTAGAATCAGTGAATCAGCTGATGCAAAGCAATATCGACAGCATCAATAACACTAGCGAATCTACCGAAGATATGAAAACAACGGTAGATGATTTTACTGAAGAAGTGAACAAAAAAATCGAAACCGCTGTTCAGCAATTCAATGCGCAAGTCGAATTGCAAAAAGAGCAATTAACGACTCAATGGGATCAGGATTTAAAAAATTACCGTGGACAATTTGATGGTCTAAATTTTACAGCTAACCAACAAATGAGTCATTTTTATCAAAGAGATCCTCTTACTAATCAAGAAAGTGGTGTGTACGTCGATTTTTATTCACAGGCAGCTCATTTTCAGAATACACAGAACGAACGGTTAGTTGAACTAAAAAATGAAATTCAACAGTTAGAGCAGCAAGTCGTAACATTAGAAGAATTACGAAAAAAAATTGCCTCGGTTTATTATGCTGATAGTGAAAAAACACCAGAATCGGCTACTGAAGATGATGCGAAATTAGCGATCCTTAAATTAATGGAAGAGCCCACAGCGAATGGTTCAAATCTAGTAGAAACTTACTTTAAACATCTTGCTTTTGACTTAGGTACGATAAATCCCACAGAATTACGTGTGATGCTTCAGTGCTTGGTAGATAAAGGAGTGCTGTCAGAAAGTGAAAAGAATAGATACTTTATTTTACTGGACATTATTGAGCGCTACTCCAATGACTATAACGTGTCAATTGGAACGTCACCTGCATTTTCTTTCATAGGAGCTAACACTCCGCATCCAGAATTTATTACGATTCCTCAGCAGATCACGTTTTCGTTGAATCCGACAAATGGTGGCACGCTTCAGTTGTCCTCATCTGAGGATGTGGTGATAGATGACCTAGCTCATTTAGCACAACAAATCAAAGCTAGATTAGATCCTGCAGTTTCCGGCAGTAATTATATTTCTGAGGTGAGTGTAGTATCCCCTTCAAGCTTGCAAATTGAGTTTATTCCTGATCCAAATAGTAATCCAGGCTCAGTGAATCCGACTACTGTACCACCAAGTAATCCTTTACCAAATGAAGTGACTTTTTCTGTGGGGACAAAGGTAAAGTGGACTTTGAAAGAAGTGGAAAGATCTGAGCAGTTTGTTGAATCTCAATTTGAATGGCAACTAGGAGGGCAAAAAATCAGTGGGTATCATGCTAGCTTTATTGACCAAAATAAACCTCTGATTGGCGATCTTCCAGCTATTTTTTCTCAGTTTGAAGCAGTCGGGAAAATCTCGCAGCAAATTATTACTTTGTTTGCAGATCCGAATGCACCTATGGATGCTACTAGTTTTTACAATTGGATGAATGCTTCAGAAAATAGGGGACGGACTTTAGGGGATGCTGCTGGAGAAAAGTCGATCTACATGGCTTATGACAACATCAGTAACGAAGAGAAAAAGAAAATTATTCAAGATTCTTTAGCTAAAGAGTATAAAAAATGTGGAGACGGACTGTACAAGCAAACAGTTGATCAAATCTCAGCGCTAAAGACAACGATCGGGACTGCTGAAAATGCAGCAAATGAAAGTAATACCTTGTACAATACACTTTATTTTATGTCTCAGCCTAAGCTGTTTCTGGATGAAGCCGATAAGCTAAACAAGTGGTTTGTTAATGCAAATGAGCAAATTTCAACCACTTACGATACTTGGAAGGAATCCGAACAAGTAGCAGCTCAGTCGGTAATAAATGAAGAAAATCCTCATCCTGAGCTGGGAGATACTAAACCAGTTGCTGAAGAAACGGCATCAATTGTAAAGGGTATGAAAGAACTAATCGAGAGTACGAGAGAGGCAGCAGATGTAACCGAGAAATCAGCTGCCGAGGTTCAAGATGTAGGTCCTCAAATCGAAGAGTTAACCAAGACGACAAAAGATGTGCAGAGTAATGCCGATACGGTTCTTAACAACTTAGAAAGTGTAGTAACTGAAGTTAGAGGATCGGATGTTGCCAATGATGATTACCGCAAAAATTTTGAACAGGTCTTGGCAAACACACGTCAGGGGGGAGCGGATAATCAAAAAGTATTCAACTTTTTAGCTAGCCCAATGAGTATTCAAGGGGAATTTGGTGAAAAACGGACCATCTCTGTTATTCCCTATTACATGACGTTGATTGGAACAATTGTCGCAATTGCATTAGGCTACGGGGTTGCTTCTAGTCTGTTTGAACGAAAGGTTCGTCAGCAGGATTTCTTTGTAACAAAAACCCGTATTTGGAAAAATACGCCAAAGGCTTTACACACATTGGCTGTAAGTAGTTTGATGGCGATTTTAGTTAGTGGGATTACTACTAATTTGCTCCCAAACATAGCCAGTATTCCTTGGTTTATGTATACCCTACTGGTCTTCTTAAGCTACAACTTATTTGCAACAGCATTAGCTAGACAGTTTAAACGTGGAGCAATTTATCTTTGGGGCTTGTTGTTCGGATTCTATTTAATGATGACGCCGTTGTTGGGGATGACGACTACACCAGGAAGTATCGTGAATATCATTTTCCGTTTTTCACCACTGCAAAATATTGAGAATGGCTACACGGCTTTACTTAATGGTTACTCGATTGGTTGGTTCACTTATTTATTTTTAGGTGTGTTATCTCTGGTAGCTTTCGGTACAAATTTTATTGTAGATGATCAGAAAAAGAAGGCTGAGGACTCCCAACAGGTGAATGCCTATGAATAAAAAAAAGTATGTGGTAGTCATAGTCATAATACTAGGCTTATTGGTAGGTATTCCCCAAAGCTATGCTGAAAACGGGAAGCTAATTATCAATAATCAGGTGATTTATGAAAAAAATGAAGAAAAAGAAGATTCTATTGAATATCAAATCGCCCCCGATCTGTTTTTGGAAAAGAAAACCCAGATCAATCAAGAGAAACAGCAGCAACAGGAGCAGCTGGCTAAAAATATTCAAGGACAGCTTTTCTCCCGTTATCAACTACCTGATACGTCGAGTACATCTTTCGAGCATACCAAATGGCTATTTTTGGGCGATTACCAGGAGACGGTTGTTCATCTAACGCAAAGCAATCAGCAAAACCGGCAATTACCAAGCTGGTTGTTGCGAATATTTGCTGGCTTGATAGTCACAGGAATGCTGATTATAGGTGTTCTTTTAGGAAGAAAATTTTCTAGAGTATTTGTGAAAAAAGGAGGCTCATACGTTGAATGACAAAACGGCTATAAATATTGGATTAATCCTCAAGCATGAGGTTATTGATTTACGAATACCTAATCAGGTAACACTGGATCGGCTGGGAGAATTATTGCAAGAGGCCTTAGCAGTTATGAATCTAACATTACCGCCAAAATTTTCGTTAGAGCTGATCAATAAACCAATCAATATAAAGCCTGATATTCCCCTCGCTCATTACCCAATCGGTAATGGCGATCAATTATTAGTGAAAGAAATGGAGTAAGATCCTTATGACAGTATTAAGAGATGGTGACACAGCAATTGAGCAAATAGTGACAAAAGGCAAGCTGACTACTCACTTGCCTGCTAGTCAATTTAAACTGACTAACATAAAACAATTTCAAAAAGTATTGAACCAGACCGCAGAGTGTTTAAATGGTCAAATATCCCAACAATCAGAAGAAGAGCTGGTGATTGACTATGAGCTCCCCAACTTGTCAGAGACAGTTACTAGTTTTGCCAAGCGTTCAGATGAATTGGAGCGGCTAAAACTTGCACAAAAAATGAAGTTCCTTTGGGAGGTAGAGAAGCTGCTGTTGAACCCATTTATTCATCCTGACAATCTATTTTTGGTAGGGGATGCAGTTTGTGTAGGTCATCGTGGGTTGCTAGAAGTCGTAGCGCCGTTCACCCCAAATAAAGAATTGTTTATGAAACAATATAAAGCATTAATTAGTTGTATCTTACAACCTCAGCTAAGCTATGAGACTTTAGTAGACGGTTTAGGTGCGGTTAGAAATGAGCTGATCGAAAAAATTTATCAAGCCGACACATTGCATGAAATCAATCAGCATCTTGCAGAAATGGTTACTTTTTTAAGAGAAAGAAATTTGCGGGAGAAAAAGCTGGTAAAAAAACAACACTATCGATTATTTAAATGGGGGAGTATCACGCTCTTGGCCGTAGCCATTGCTATGGGTATAGGGCTGGCTGTGTATGCAGGACAAGTAGTCCCTTTGCAAGAACGGATCATTGAAGCAGAATCGAAGTTTATCTTTAGTGATTATTCTGGTGCAACGGATGAATTGAAAGAAGACGATGCCGCTGAACTACCTGCTTCAGCACAGTATGTTTTAGCGGCTAGTTATATTCAGTTAGACAGTTTAACGAACGAACAAAAAGAGGCAGTACTAAACACGATTTCACAAAAATCTAGTGAAAACACGTTGCTATTTTGGATTTCTCTTGGTCGGGGTAATTTTGATGAAGCCTTAAGCTTAGCAAAAAACATCGGCGACAATCAATATGTCCTGCATGCCTATACTAAGCTTTACGACTCTACCAAAGCTAACACAAAAATGGATGGTGAGAAAAAACAAGAGCTGTTAAAGGAGTATGAGGAACAAATCAATCAATATGTAGGATTGTTGGGAGGTCAAACAGATGGAAGCAATGAAGCACAATAAGCAAATGGCCTCGATCGATGATCAGAATGTTGCTAAAGACCATATTTTGTACGATATTTTCTATTTCGGTACAGTCTTTGCTCATAGAGAAATATCTGAAGGAGAACAAGTAGATTTTCTGGGGCAGCAATTGACCTGTAGAAATGGTGTTCTCTTTATCAACGGAGAAGATTACTCGCTTCATGAAAGTAAAAAGCTTACAATCCTACCTCATGACCAGTTGACTGTGTACACTACTACTGTGCCAGAAGAAGTTATTCGTATTTCAAAGACTCCTGGAGTGGAGTTATGCTTAACGACTGAAGCATTTGGCATGCTGAATTGCAAAAATGAACAACACCACTTAATTCTGCATGCTAACGGAGCTGAAGTTTTTTGGCGAGGAGAATTGGTTGAGGAAGTCGATGCCAGCTTTAATGTAAGCGATCAAGTAATTATCGATGGCGTGTTAATCGAGCGGCGGGAACACCAGTTAAAAATTACTACAATAAAAAATGGTATTCAATTCAATTTTTACAAAATCATGCCAGAAGAAACAAAACAAGAATTTCCATTGAGTTTTCCTGATTTCCGGCGTAGTCCCCGAATTCATTTGAAACCGCCAGAAAAAGAGCAAACGGTGGCACCGCCAAGCACAAAGGAAAGTGAAGGAAAAAGCGAGCTGCTACGGTCAATCGTTCCACCATTAGGAATGGTTGCTTTAAGTGGTGCTACTAGTGTCTTGAGCGGCGGCAACCCGATCATGATGCTAAGTATGGGTGGAGCTAGCCTATTAACTGCGGGCTTCTCAGTATCCAGCTATTTTACGAATAAAAAAGAAACAAAACAAAAAAATGCGTTACGTAATGAAACTTATCAGCGCTACTTGATTCAACAGCAAAAGAAATTAAACTGCTTAGCTCAAGAACAGCGTGCAGCTTTAGAATACCAAAATCCATCTATGGAAGTTTTAGCAAAAATGACTAAAGAATATGATGCTCGTATTTATGAACGTACGGCTACGAATGCTGACTTCTTACAATGTCGTCTAGGCACTGGTGAAATAGCGACCAGCTACAAAGTAGAATTTCGCAGGAGTGAACACGAGATAGACGAACTAGCTGATTTTGCTGAAGAACGAGTTGTGGCGCCTCACAAGACGTTAAAAGATGCACCTATTACGACTACTCTTATGGAGCAAACCATTGGCTTAGCGAGAACACCGGAGAATTTACGAACTGCAGTTCAAACAATCCTATTTCAGCTAGCGGTCTTTCATTCGTACCGTGATGTACAATTTGTTGCCTTGTTACCTGAAGAAGAGTACTTAACTTATTGGCATAATTGGCGCTGGTTGCCGCATTTTCAGATTCAACAATTGAACCTAAGAGGAATTATTCACAATGCTCAGAGTCGGGATATGGGTCTAAATTCTTTTTATCAATTAATTACCAAACGTCGTCAGCAGTTGAAAGAAGCTGGTAAAAACGAAAAAATTCGGTTCGCTCCCCATTATATTTTAACTATTTTGGATGAGAGTTGGCTTTCCGGACATGGGTTGAATGAATACCTAGCAGAAGATATGAGTCAATACGGCGTGACGGTGATCTGGGGGAAAGAGATTGCCAATATGCTGCCGGAAACAACGACTACCTTGATTGAATACCAAAGTCGTGAAGCAGCAACCTTGGTGAACGAAAACCATATATACCTTAATCAAAGTTTCCGGCCACTTCATCTACCAACTAACTTTACAGTGACTGAAGCGATTCAGCGTTTAGCTAATCTAAATCATGTTGAAGTAGAAAAAAATGCCATACCTGAATCCATCGATTTTCTTGGTATGTATGATATTAAAAAGGTTGGTGAGCTGCAAATTGCAGAACGCTGGCAAAAAGCCAATACCTCCAAATCGTTATCTGTTCCATTGGGCTTGCGTGGAAAAGATGATCTTGTTTATTTGAATTTGCATGAACGAGCTCATGGACCTCACGGACTAGTGGCAGGTACAACGGGATCAGGAAAATCGGAAATTGTGCAAAGCTATATATTATCTTTAGCCGTGAACTTCGCACCTGAGGATGTGGGTTTTCTACCGATTGACTTCAAAGGCGGCGGAATGGCGAACTTGTTTGCAGAGCTGCCCCACTTATTAGGCTCAATCACCAACTTAGATGGTGCCAGCTCTGCTCGGGCGTTGCAAAGTATTCGGGCAGAGCTGCAAAAGCGACAACGGAAATTTAGTGAATTTGGTGTCAATCATATCAATGGCTATACCAAATTGTACAAACAAGGCAAAGAAGTGACTGATCCAATTGAGAAAAAAGACTACCCGGATGATCCATTACCACATTTGTTTCTGATTAGTGATGAATTTGCTGAATTGAAAGCCAATGAACCTGATTTTATGGCAGAGTTGGTTTCAACGGCGCGAATTGGTCGATCGTTGGGGGTCCATTTGATTTTGGCAACACAAAAGCCTAGTGGCGTCGTGGATGATCAAATCTGGTCTAACTCTCGCTTCAAGTTGGCGTTAAAGGTTGCTGATCCAGCCGATTCCAATGAGATTATTAAGACACCTGATGCTGCCAGTATCACACAAGCTGGTCGTGCTTATTTGCAAGTTGGGAATAATGAAATTTATGAACTGTTCCAGTCCGCATGGAGCGGTGCCAGTTATGATCCTGATGCTACGCATGAAGAGAAGGTAGATGAACGAATCTGGTTGATTAACAGTCTGGGACAATACGAACTTCTGACAGCAGATTTGTCTGAAGATGACGAAGTGGTTGCGAAAAAAGAAGAAGAACAAACTCAGCTAGAAGCAGTTGTAGAGGCAATAGCTGAATATGCAAAGACTACTCAGGCAGTCTTGCCAGAAAAACCTTGGTTGCCACCTTTGGAGGATACTATAGATACACCTGTAATCTCACAAAATGCTTGGGAAAAAGAACGCCAGCTAGCAGTGCCACTAGGTTTAATGGACATACCAGCTCGTCAAGAACAAATCAATTTTGACTATGATTTGGATACTTTCAGTCATACTGCTGTTTATGGTTCTCCAGGGTTCGGAAAGTCGACATTAGTTCAGACCTTAATAATGAACTTGGCTCGACAAAACAATCCGGAACAAGTTCAATTTAATCTTTTTGACTTTGGAACAAATGGCTTGCTGCCATTAAAAGATTTGCCCCACGTAGTCGATCATGTCCGCTTGGAGGATGAAGAGAAGCTGTTAAAATTCTTGAAGCGGATTCGCTTGGAAATTCAAGAAAGAAAAGAAGCCTTTACCGCTTACGGCGTAGCCAGCTTGTCTCAATACGAAAAGAAATCTGGTGTAAGCCTGCCGGTTATCGTGACTGTTGTAGATGGATTTGATGCCGTTAAAGAAAGTCCTATGGAAGAACAAGTAGAATCTGTGCTAAATCAGCTGCTGCGCGAAGGGGCCAGCCTAGGCTTGTATGCAGTAATGACGGTGTTACGCACCAACAGCTTCCGCATGAGTATGTCCAGCAATATTCCGTCACATATTGGCCTGTTCTTAGTAGAAGAAGGAGCTATTCGTGACGTAGTAGGGCGCGATGCCTTGATACCACAAGAAATAATCGGACGCGCTCAAATCAAGCTTGAAGTGCCGCAGGAAGTCCAAATCTATTTGCCGGTAGGTGGTGAAAATGATTTAGATCGTCTGAATCGCTTAGAGGCAGAAATCGCTGAAATGGATCAAGCTTGGCAGGGAGAGCGTCCGCTGAAGATTCCAATGCTTTCAAATGTAATTAGCATGGAAGACTTCTTTGCCGACAAAACAGCCCAGCAAATGCTGGGGCACTTGCAGTTACCGATTGCTTTAGATAAAGAAACAACAAACGTTGTAGGCTTTGATCCGCAAAATCACGGGTATTTTGTAATTGGAGACGATACACCGCAGCAAACTGAAGCAATTGAACGGGTAATAGTTGAAAACTTCAGACGATTAAGCGGTCGGGCTCAAAGAGTGGTGTTTAATGAAAGTGAACGCTTTGGAGAGTATTCAGAAAGCTTTGACTTGCTGGTTTCTGCAGCAGAATACAGTACTTTTGTGAATGATCTAGTCAGCGAAATTAGTGAACGTGAAGTCAGCGGTATCCATGAACCAATGTTTGTTTATATACCAGATGCTCATTCCTTTGGTGAGAAAACCTTTATATCCAGAGAGAATTTCACTATCTATTTGAAAAAAGGTGCGAAGGTGGGGATTTACTTCATCTTCCATGGCAATCAAAAACAAATCGAAAGCAGCTTTGACGATGTAAATAAAGCTTTACGAGCGAATGTGCCAGCTGGAATGATTGGAACTCGCTTGATTGATCAAAATATAATCAATGTAAAGAGCAGTTACGGGGAACCAACTGTCGAATTAGATGAGAGCCACTTCTTTGTCGGCCGCAATGCTTGCCGAGTGAAGCTAGTAACAGAGCAATAGAAACAAGGTTGCTACTTTTAGATAAACATCTAAGAGTAGCAGCTTAAAAAGGAAGTATTTATAGAAAAGGTGGGTTTTAAAAATGGTAGATGCGTATAAAAAGTTTTGGGGAAATTTTGGTAATTTCAGAGGTGTAACTGGGAGAAAAGATTATTGGTTAGCGTCAATTGCTAATAGCTTAGTGCTTTTAGCAATGGCGATTCTTTTGATACTGGTTAGATACGGATCAATTTTGTCTTTAATAATAGTTGTAATTACAGTGCTATTCTCATTGATTGTACTGTTTGGTTCATTAACTATGCAGGTTCGCAGATTACGAGATGCTGGGTTCCATTGGGCCTGGATGTTCATTGGACTGCTGCCTTATATCGGATCAGTTGTGTCGATCGTTCTAGTTTGTATGCCAACTAAACAACAGCCAAAAACTGCTGAAGAATTGGAGTTTTAATCAAGATAGGCAACCAAACACCAACCAGGAAAAGGCAACTTCACTCAAGCTGTTAAGGATTGAACTATCCACACCGGATATTGTTGGATTATGTGCTGATCATGAAGAGTTATTAACGCTTGCTGCGTGAAGTTGATAATAGCGTAAGAGGTGAACACAGTTGCTGCTTTTAAGCAAAAGCTTAAAGGGAACACTTCAAAAAATATAGAAATGGTGGATGTTAAAAAGTGGTAGATGCGTATAAAAAGTTTTGGGAAAATTTTGGTAATTATAGTGGGGTAACGGGGAGGAAAGAGTATTGGTTAGCTTCAATTGCTAGTATCTTAGTGCAGCTAGTATTTGTAATACTGATGGTAATGCTTGATTCTGAATCAATTTTATTTTTGCTGCTTATGTGCTTTTTAGTAATTTTTTCAGGGGTAACATTTCTGTGCTCAATATCTTTGAAGGTTCGCAGGTTACGAGATGCAGGGTTCCATTGGGCGTTTATGTTCATCGGACTGGTACCATATATTGGATCAATTGCGTCAATCGTTCTAGTCTGCATGCCAACTAAACAACAACCAAAGATTACTGATGAATTGGAGTTTTAATCAATGAAAATGATCAATCAAAAACCAGGAGAAGTTTCCTTTACGCGAGCTGTTAAAGATTACTTTTTGGGTTATGTAGAGTTCAAAGGCCGTACGACCCGCGCCGGATATTGGTGGGTTCGGCTAATCACAATGCTGTTCAATTTCTTTGTCATAGTGCTGGCATTCGGCCTCTTTTTCAAAGCATCGGTTGAAGCTTTGCAATTTTATGATTATGAGTATGTTACGGAAGAAGAGTTAGGACTGGAAGTAATCCTTGCCTTAATGCCGTACTTGCCGTTGCTTATTTTATTTGTTTTCATCTATCTGGCTTTTTTCTTACCTGACTTGGCATTAACCTGTCGAAGATTAAGAGACACTGGTTTGAGCGGACGCGGAATTTTAGCCCATTATTTAGTGATTGCTGGTCTAACGATATTCCAGTACACCTTTAAGATTGCTGAGGTGATGACTTACGAATCGTCAACTTATTCTGTGGCAGCACTATTTTGCAGCGTGCTCCTAACGGGTATTGGTGTCGAA
Source organism: Enterococcus sp. AZ109 (assembly GCF_051714625.1). NCBI lineage: Bacteria > Bacillati > Bacillota > Bacilli > Lactobacillales > Enterococcaceae > Enterococcus > Enterococcus sp. AZ109. The sequence goes on from NZ_JBIOSF010000001.1 coordinate 2,111,876, forward strand.
CTTTTTATCTTCACTTTAATGCCAACTAATGAGTTGACCACTAACGGAAAAAGCGGCTTCCAGCGTTTTTTCTTTCGAGCAAAGGAGCTGCCTATTCAGGAAATAATGGTTGAAGAAAATCAAGTAAACATAACCGAAGAGACTTCGCCACAAACATTAGAAGAGGATTGATTATTCTATGAGTGAAGAAGCTGCAAAAGCACAAAGAAGGGCTCAGGCTGCGCAAAAAAGAGCAGCAGCTAATCGGCAGGATAAATACACTAGTGTTGCAAAGATTTTGGAACTGTTCAAATTTAACTAAGGGTCAAAAGTTACTGCGAAACTGCATCAATCGTTTTGACGTTTCGCCAAATGAGGTCGCTGATATGTATCAAGCACAGTGGAACATTGAATTTTTTCTAACGTTTGGAGCAGAACGTGACCATCAAATGTCTGTATTCTCAAAGTGAGAAAGGCGCAATCAATCAAGTCATACTCATCTTGATTGTGACGCTTCCGACCTACTTGATTAAGATTTAACTGAAGGTCACTGTGACACTTTTTCAACTGAAAAGAGCAGTTCATTAAGCCAGTTGAAAATGGTTTGAGACGCTCTGATCGGATTAACGTGAAGTAAACGGAAAACGTTCTTCAGAGTATTCTGATAAATCTCACGCAACACTAGTGACTGATTTTTTAATAAATCAGACTAAAAATTAGTATATAAATAACGAGAGGAGGCATTATATGAGCAAGATTGCTTCTAGTACTAGCCTAGCAACCGCCGCTGTTGCAGGAGTAAAATCAGTAACTATTAATAAAGGGCAACCAGTCTTTTTGGGAGAAAGTACAATAAATAGTATGATAACTGGAATGGAAGTTAATAACCAGTTGTTGTCAGATTTAGCCCAACTAGTTGAATGTGTAACGACTCAAAGCGAAAAATTCCCAAAAATTGCAGAACTTATTGCATTTCGAGATAGCCAGATTAAGTTTTAAGAGGTGAAAGAATTGGAAAAAAAAACGAATGATCAAGAACGTGCGAAATATGATCGGCTAATTTTAGAAAATGAACAGCTAATTGATGAACTTAATAATGAAAACAGAAAAATAGCAGAATCCATTCATAGCTTAGAAGAAGACCTTCATAGAGGATTTCGGAAACTAAATAATTTAGACAATCAGAATTCAAGATTTGGTGGTTCCAATACTAGTTGGCTACACCGTAATAACGAAGAGCAAGAACGAGCATTTCGTCAATTACTACGTGAATCCAATGAACGGATTGCAGCAGCCTACAAGAAAGAAACAAAAAAGATAGATGAAGAACGAGAGTTACTTTATAAGAAACGGAGTGATATTTCTTGGGATTAGTTTATTCAAGTCGTGAGTCCGCAGATTTGATTCAAGCATTAACAAGTAATTTGGCTAGTGGAAAAGAATCAATCAACCAATTAAAATCTGGAAGTAAAAAAATAGTTGCTGCAGTTGATGGGCGCACCTTAGCAGGTGCTGCTTATACTGCAGGAAAAGGATTGTTTAGCGATCTGATTATCCCGACGATCACAAGAGCAACGACTGCTTGTGATGCAATTGAACAAGAATTACAAAAATATCAATCAGCCGATCGTGCTATTTCAGGTGAAGGCTACTTAAATGAAGATAATTTGAATCAACAAATTGCGACAAAGAAAGCGATGAAAGCTTCTGTAGATTTTGCGTCAAATATGTCAAGAACAGCAACAAGAAATAATCCTGTGGCAGCTGTTTTAGATGCGTTGCTTGATTTTCAGCGAAGTCTAACTCGTATTTCGGGGGGAATTCAAGGCGATATTGATCAATTAAACAAGAAATTAGAAAAGCTACACAATTTTTCTTCTCAAACGAATGGTCTGTTCAGTAATAGTCTCAATGATTTGAAGATAGCTATGCAGGGAGTCCTGGTGTTAAACGGGACAATTGTAAATCCTGATGGCTCGTATACATTACCTGCTGGAGTAGATAAAAGTTGGTTTAATTCTCTTAAAAATACAGCTAAGTTAAAAGAGATGGAGGAAAAAGAAAAGAATTTAGCAATTAAAGAACTGAACGATTTGTTTTCTAAAAACCCAGCAGCTGCACTCGAAAAAATTAAAAATAATGATCGATTATTTGGCTATGTCATTGCGGCACTAGATAAGTTTCCAGAAGGAATTCAAAATGCTGCGTTGAATCTATTTATTATGCAAGAAAGTTGGAATCAACTCCCTAAAAATATTGCTAAGAATGTATTAAATAATCCGAAATTTGGATTGTATGTTAGTAAATTATCTTTAGATGATCAAGCCAAAGTTTATGGGAATTTACTGTATTTAAGTGACAAGGGCTGGGAAGTACTAGCTCCTCTAGGATATGTAACAAGTGTTTTATCTAAATCAAAAGCTGGTGAGAAAGTGATTGCAGGCTCTAAAGTCGGATTAACTTTGTTTAAGAAACTAGAACCTGTTTCTAAGTTTGTAAAAGCACATCCGGCGGTGAGAGAAGGACTTTCCTATGGTGGGGATGTATTAACAATTACTGGATATGCATATGAAGAATATACCAATCCTAAAAGTCCTGCTTATGGAAATGAAAGTAAAGCATTATATGGTGGTATTAATAAGTTTTTAGTAAATAGCGGACCTCTGGAAGGAGCTCAGTATGGCGGCGCTATAGGTGCAGTAGCTGGGACACTAAATTACTTTGGTCAAGGCGGTGGTTTATCTGATGTTCCTGGAGTAAATAAAATTCCCTACATAAAGGATGCTCTAAATTGGATAGATGAAAAACACACATTTTTTAGTGAAAAAGACAAAGAAAACTGGATAAAAGAGCAGTATAAAATTTATGACAAAAGACATGAGGGATTAAAAACTGGTGATTATTCAGGTTTTAAAATACCCAACAGTGACTATAAGCCAGGCATTCCGTCACACTCAGGAAGTCCTAATTCAAATCCTAATATCAATAATGGAAATGTATTCCCGAATGGAGTGAATTAAATTATATGAACAAAAAGTTAAATCACAAAATAGAGGAATGTTTAAATTATATATCTTTAGACGAAGCAAATGAATATATTGATTTGGAAGATGTTGATTTAGTTATGAACGGGAAGAAAGATCAGAAATTTTCCATGGGAATAAAGAAAATATTAGTTTTAATTGCTGCACTATTTTTCCCTGTTTTTATGGAGCTAGTCTTCATTCAAGAAGTTACCACGACAAATAATTTTTTTTACCCTAAAGTAATTGTTATCGTATTAGAACTACTAATTATCGGTTTAATAGTATATCAATTTCTAAAACCATATAATAATTTTTTGCGTAATTGGGGCTATAAAAAATATTGTTATACAAGCGCTAAGTTGGCGTACATTTCCTACTTTGTTGTAGGATTTGGAATGAATCAAGGTGACTATAAAGTTACGTTCGTTATATTTTCTTTCTGTATATTGGTACTCTTGTTTCTTTATTCTAGAGTAGAACAAAATATGATTTTAGAAGAAATGAATAAAACATTTAACAGGGATTATAAGACATCAAAAGTAATGAACATCATGTTAAAAGTATCTGGTGTTGTTGCTATATTAATTTTGATAGGTATACAAGTATATCGATTAAATAAGTGGTGGTTAAACAATGCTATAGCCGAAAATCCACTAGCTCAAAATAGTTTAATGGATGACCTTATAGGAATATTTGTAGGAATTCCGTTACTTCTACTCATCTCTTTGATACCGACCTATTTTCTATTTAATGCAAAGCATTATGTTCAAGGGAAAGTTATTTCGCAATATGCTGAAGAGTTTAGGGAGCAGTATAACTATACAAAAAAAGAATGGTACAGTGAATGATAGTAACAATCTGAAAATAAGGCTTTTGTAAATAATTGGGGGAATAAATAGATGAAAGATGTTTCTAAATTAATAGAGGCCATATCTTTTCCACATGCCTTAGAAAAAAATACGCTTCATAAAGTATATGAAACTATGAATGACCCTAAAAATGAATTGTTTCCTAAAACTCTTAAAGTTTTTGTACTAGCAGGTGTTTCTTGGAGCATAAGCTTGTTCTCAAGCATAAATTGGTTCATATCCCCTGTTTTTTCATTGTCGATGGTTATTTGCGGAATAGTATTCTATTTTAGGAGCCCTCTATACTTTAAAAAAGCAGCTTATGACAGTGTGATCTACCTTTTTGCACAGAATATGTTTATTTTTTATATATGTTCTTTGGAAATATCGGATAGTGTCCTTCTGAACAGGACTGTAGCTGTAATTTACATTATACTAAGCTACTCGTTTTCGCTTTATATAGTGAAAATCAAATTAATCGATACTATACAAGAGAAGTATTTACTAGGAAGAGAGGAAAAAATCAAAGCGAACATTATAAAAATTGTAAGAGCGTTTTCGGTAGTGTTAGTCACGTTTATAGCTATATTAATTACAGTAATGCAGTTTTATCGATTTAATAAGTGGTGGATAAATAGCAATGACTACGATTTCCTTTCCGGATTAAATGGGTCGATAATTGGAAATATAATAGTTATCATTTCAGTGTTTATAGGTATATTTGTATTAAGTACGATTACATTACTACCAACACTTCTTTTGGATTCAGAGACCCTTGCTGATGGATTAATATTACGGAGATATTCAGAAGACTTTCGAAAAGAATATGAATTTGAAAAAGAAAAATGGTATAGCGAATAGACTTTAGGCCGTATTAGCTCCGTATACACTCTTGGATGCACCTGTTATTGCAGTCGTAACAGCTAGAGTAGGAGCGTCGTTGCTTGTAGATAAGTTGGATAAGAAGTTTAAAACAACTGAAACGTTGAAGAGTGGATTTAACTCTTTAGTGAAAGGGGTGTCAAATTGGTTTCAATGAAGGAAATATTCGAGAATTTCGTTTCAAAGAGATATAAACCGTTCTCGCGAAAACCTTTTACTAGCCAGTCGTTTGCAGTGATTATTTATGGATATCTGTTTTTACTTGGGTTGATGATAGTCTGCAGATGGGCCGGGAATCAAGACAATTTATTTGATACACAAACAAATATTTTTTTGGATATTCAAGTAAAAGGAATATTGACAGTAGTTGTTTTGGCAAGTGTAGGATTGTTCCTATTCAAATTGCCCCAACTAAAAAAATTCGCTGTTGTAATAGCATATGGCTGTGGTATGGGGTACCCTTTTTTCATAGCAGCATTTTTCACGTGCATTACTGATAACCCGATTAAGTATGCTACTTATGGAGGACTATTGATCATACTTGGTTGGTTACTAGGAATTTTCATCCATTTATTTTTAGTAATTACATCAATAAAGCAGAATTCAATGAATATTCGAGATGTATATGCTGACTATTATGTCAATATTCTTGGGATTATAGCAATAAGTAGTATGATTTATGGTTTTACTTTCGATAGTGATTTCTTTATTCAAGTAGGAATTATGACAATTTTAACGGCAATGCTTGTCGTGGGTACTTTCAATTTTCCTCGTATACTCCCTTACTGGCGTGGAGAGGAAGATAAACCGGAAGTTTCTATGTATGGGAAATCATTAAGTATGATGAAAAGGGGAAAAAAGAATGATTGATACGATTTCTTTAGAGATGAATAATTTGGTATACACCGAGGTAAAGACCGTTCCAGACAATTTTTTATCTTTAGTTTTACAGTCGGAAGAGTTGCTATTTGAGGAGGGGTATTATAAAAATGGCCCGACTTTGATAGAGATTAAGCCAACTGAAATGGAGCTTGAAGAACAAACTTATAAATTTTATATTCCTGTGAATGAGCCAGTGGACAACGGTAATTCGAAATTGGTGGATAATTTGCACTTTGATAAGTTGTTGCGTCAGAGAGTTCCATTTGATGATGGAATCGATGTTGCTTTGGAATCCATGAAGGCGATACTTCAAGAGAATGATATCCAATACGCAGATAAATTATTGATGGCTATGATTGTAGTCTACGGAGAGTACTGGGTAGATTTAATGATACCCATTTTAGAGTAGGTGGATGAAAATGAAGAGAACAATTGGCTATAATCAATCTCTACAATTTGAAAATGTGATCAGTCGCTATTATTTAATGAATGCAAATGAAACGGGTGAATCCTTTGAAGATGCTTTGCAAACGATTTTTGATGCGGGATATTCTTTGTCTGAGAATTTCTTTTATTCAATGAATTCGGATATTCGCGATGAAGATGAGCTATTAATTCAAGTATTCATGCCAGTAAATGAAGAGTGGCAGAACAATCTATCAGAGGAGTATCGTTATCAGACCTACTTTCAAGTAAACGACATGATTGCGACAAGGGCAAAAGGTGACAAGCAAAGTGAAATTTCTGAGGCATTGCAGGAATTGGTTGTATATATTGTAGACACTGACTTTGAGGTCACATCCCCCATTTTTTACCGTCCACAAGTGATAGGGGAAACAGTTTATACTGATTTGATGATTGGAGTAAGAGAAAAAGAGTAATGAGTAGGAAAAGCGATATTAGCATAAGCTGATATCGTTTTTCGTGCGTACTTTACTAAAGGATGTATCGTTTCCGACACATAAGTGCTAAAAACGGTACAAAAAATAACTTCAAGAGAAAATGAGTGTATTATATAAAATGAGACGACGAAATTCATGTTTGGGATACTTATTATTGTAAGGCCTGCTAAGAGAGTTTGAAATAAATGAAAGGGTGGATACAATTTATGATAGTAATAAAAAGGGTAAGTAAGTTCTTGGAAAGAACAGTATTTCGCACTGCGTTAAAACCACGACAAATTCTTTTGTATAAAACGGACCAACCAAAAAGAAAGATATTTTATGATCCTAAATATGAAAATTTAGGCTACGTAGCGGATACAGAAAACTATGCAGGTGCAAGCATAGTTTCGACTTCTAGCATCATATTTTACATTTTTTATAGAACGTTGAACATTACTATATATTACCAAAATCCTATCTTGGCGTACCTGTTATCATCTTTATTGGGTCTAGGGTTAGGGTGGTTAATTATTTATGTCAAGAATAGAAGCGCTCGTAATATTACAATCAAATCTCTAAAAAAAATAGATAGTTTAGATAATGTAGTAATGGCAGCAAAAAAACAATACAAAGCAAACATAGGAGTTTTATACTTGTTTGCAGTAGGATCTATATTCATAATTCTCAACATATTGGACAGAGATAATTCTCCTTCGTTACTATTAAATATCCTATTATGGATATGGGCAGTTTACTCAGTCGATTATTTCGACTTTTTCAGAAGGAAAAGATTATATAATCAGTTGAGTAAAATTATTGCTGAGGGAAAATAACGTAAATATTTACACATTCTAAACTGTAGTAAAAATTAGCTAATTATCAACAAGATTAAAATAAAAGGTAAATATTGTTGGATAGGAGAATCAGCTATTTTAAGCTGTACAGATGAAGGAATATTTTTTATGCTCACCAATAAGGGAGTGGATTATATCTATGATAATAAAAAAAAGCAGAATTAGTTTTCTTGAGGAAAAAGTATTCCACAATCATTTAAAACCGAGACAAATTCTTATGTACAAAACGGAAAATCCAAAACGAAAAATATACTATAACTTAGAAAACGATACTTGGGGTTATATTGTGGATACAGAAAAGTATGCAACCGCAAGTGCTGGGGCAGTTGTCAGCGTGATTTCCTACATTTTATTTAGGATGATTGACACAACTGTTTTCAATTACGATCCACTTGTTATGTACGTAGTTTTGTCTTTTTTGGGGATCATTTTAGGGAGCCTACTCGTTTTCTTTAAAAATAGAAATGCAAAAGGAATTACACTGAAACCATTGAAAAAAAAAGAAGCACTAGAAGATATATTACTGTTGGCTAATGAACAGTACAAGGCTAATTTTGGAATGATATATTTATTTACAGTGACTATTATATTTTCAGTCTTTGATGTTGTAATCGTTAAGGACACTGTTGTGTTGATGCTGATTATTCCCTTATGGACAATAATCATTTATCTGATCGATTATTTTGATTTCTTTAGGAGAAAAAGATTGTACAAATATTTTAGTAATATTGTTAAGGAATCCAGTAACCAGTAGCAGTGCGGTGATTGATATAGAGGTATTAAGCCAGTTGTTAGGGAAGATTCCTACTAAGTTAACTGAGTTTGGAGAAATTGATAAACAATTTTCAAATGCCTATTCGGAAGTTGAGAGAATTGTTCCACTTAAAATAGCAAAAGTTGTTTCCTTTAACAATGCGATTAAAAAAGCTGAAACAGTATTAAAAGATACAAACAAAGCTATGGGCAATTTCAAAGAAAAAAAGAGTTCTCTAGCTGATATGCTCAAAAGTCAAAGCTCACAGGTGAAAAAATTAAATAGAACCTTAGGAGTCAGCTACAACTCACCAGATGCATTAACAATCTTCCAGGATAAGAAGTTTAAAAATAAGGTCGATAAGCAGCACAAAGAGAGTATGAAGCTTGAAAAAGAGAGGTTAGAAGCAGAAAGACGTGCTTTATTAAATATTCATCCAGCCATATCTGCGACGAAGGGAACAATAACTAAAGAAGAGATTGATCGGATACAGAGGGAAATCAATGCGGTTTCTGTGAAAGAAAATGATAATTTAAAAAAGAACAATATGACAAACGAGTTAACATTGGAAGTTCTGAATGCAATTAATATGGAATCTATGGAATATTTTTTTGATCAAAATGGAAATCAGATTACTAATTTTTTATACCGTAATAGTTCGAAATATTTAGGGATAGAAGCAGGATCGGCTCTTTACGCAAGTGGGAAAGTCATAGGTGGAGCCTCCAGAGCATTACCCTATATTGGTATTGCAATAGACACAGCTACGTTAATTTCTGAGAAGGATCCAAATACTGGACAAAAAGTTGTAGGACATATAGCTGGTAACGCAATTGGGAGTATAGCAGGAACCGCTATAGCGGGTGCAACAGCAGCGCCTGCTGCAGCCTATATAGGCGGAATTGTAGGAACTGCAATTCCTATTCCAGTAGTTGGAACAGTAATCGGTGTCGCTGCAGGAACCTTAATAGGGTTTGCCTTCAACAAAGGTATAGATTATATAATTGAGAAAACAAAAAAATAAGGGGTTGAGTAGATAATAATGTATCAACTAATCTATGATAATAAAGAGGGAACTCAAATATTTTATGATAAAAAGAATCAGAAATTGGCTAGGCTTAATTTAAATATTTCTTCATCAAATGATAGAACTGTGAAAAGTAATTTTGGATTAATCTCTTTAGCTGCAGCTTTGTTAAGCAATTCCATAATAGGCAAACTAATTCTTAATGAAGGCTCCAATCCACTCCAATTACTACTAATAGTATACCTATTAGCCATATTTAGTGGGATAACGCTTTTTATAATTATGAAAAAAAATCAATCTAGAATACTAGACAAAAATCAGATTGAATTCTCGGAAGAAGAAGTCGCTCGTCTAATGATAGATAGCACAGATACAATTAATAAGGGTATTGTAAAGGTTTCAATTGTCTTCATAGGTTTAGGTGTGTTTAGCTCCATAGTTTTTCTATTAACACATATCTTACTACTAACCATATTTACATGGCTTTTCATTTTTTCGAGTGTCTTTTTCATATGTGAGCCAACGATTTACCATGTTTCATATATAACAAAAAATGAATGGTAATTGGTTAGGTCTTAGTTCAAAGAGTAAATTTTACAAAGCGTATTAGTAAAATTCAATAAACAAAATTAGTGTGTTTAAAAAATATGGATCAAGGAGAAATTATATGGAAATCTATTCGATTGGAACAATTGTTACACTTTATGATGCTGAGCAAGAGCTAATGATTACCTCAAGATATCCTCTGTATAACAACAATGGAGAAATAGGGTACTTTGAATATGCAGCATGTCTTTATCCACAAGGTCAAGTGGATGAGAAAAATTTCTTTTTTAATCATGAAGATATTGAGACGGTTCATTTTGAAGGATATATTTCAGATGAGGAAGAGAAATTACGAAAAGATTTGGAAGAACAAGTTCCTAACATTAAGTATCCTCGAATAACAGTGAAGGACACATATAAATAAATACATGATACTCAGATAGCAAATGCTGTTTGAGTATCTACATATCTGATTTTTCTTTAGGGTTGGCTGAAACATATGAGGGATACTATTCAGTAGGCTAGTTGCAGTAACTACAGCAGGGAGTAATGTCACTTTTAGTGCTCCACCGACATTGTTAACTAGTGTTATTCGTAATGGAGCTAAGTACGCAGCGCCAGTGATTGGTTCAGCAATAGACTTTGGAATGCAGAAGGCTCAAGGTGAAAGTACAGGAGATGCGTTGATAAAAACTGGTGGACATATTGGAGCCGGATTAGCAGGAGCGGCTATAGGATATGCTATTCCCATTCCTGGCGTTGGTACCGCTGTTGGCTTTGTAGTAGGCGTTGCTGGATCAATGGCATTTGATTGGGTATATGATAACAAAAAGGACATAGCAAAGTCGGCTTCAAAAGGGTTAAAAAAAGTTGGTGATGCATTCAAATCCTTTACAAGTGGTTTGGATACAGTTTTTGGATGAAAGAGGAGAAGCAATGAAAAATTATATTTTGATATTTAGAGAAAAAATTCTTCAGTTTTTCTCGACGTAGAAAAACTAATTTTGGTTAGAGTATCCCACAGCGATCAAAATAGCCAAATAAAGTATATTTTGCTATTTATGTTGTGTCTATATTTACCAAAGCTGTTAAATCCAATATACCAAGGATGGGCCTCGCCTTTAATCAATTGCCTGACACTCATTATAGTGATTTTATTATCAAGGTTTTCCACATCAATTTTCTTGAACAACGTTTATAATTTCCAAAATCCGCAAAAGGTTTATCTAAGAAAAGAAGAATTACAAGATAAACTTGAAAATGGAAAGTTGCTACAGCAAAAAGAGATAAAACTTACCATAATTTCTAGTATTGTACTAGTGGTTTTATCTACGATGTTTTTGTTAACCTCATCATTAAATATAGCTATGTTGATATTGTTGGTAGCAATAATTGTTTGGGCATATCTATTGATACATGCTCCGGGAAATAAAACAAAGAAAATCCAATTTATTAGAAGTATAAAGAACTGAATCATTCGAATAGTTGATTAGGTGGGAAGGGAGGCTTCGTGAAAAATATAATAGCAATAGGCCAAACAGAACAGGAGAAAATTTACTTCAATTTAGAGAGAAACAGATTGCTTTTAAGTTATAAGAGAGATGCCAAAGTATTGAATCCGCGACACTTAGTAGCAATAATACTGATTAGTACTCCTATAATAAGGGTTTTAGATTTGATGTATAGAAATATCGCAAATCAGTTTATCAATCTTATGCTATTGTCCGTAGGGATTATCTGCATTTCATATTATGGTGTATACTCTCTAGAGAGAAAAATGAAGAACACTAATTTTCACGATTACTATTTTTCAAAAGAAGAAACCAGCAGGATGATTGAAAGGGAATTACTAAATAGTAAGAGAGCTCTGAAAATTAAAATATGTTTCGTGGTACTTACAGTAGTAATGGCTCTTCTTTTTGTTATCAATTCGAATTTTGCTTTTTTAATTTTTAGCTGGGCATTCTATCTGTGCTTAGCCATTCTTTTTCAGGAGAAAACACTCAAAAGAATCAAGATACTTAAATCAATTAAACACGAGTGTAGTATATGAATTTTTTAGTTTTCGATTTTGCTGAAAATGGTAAAGAAAAAGGAATTGAAGCAAAAATCGGTCTTGAAAAATATGAAGGTAAGATTGAAGAATTAAAAGATACTCTTCGTAGTATTTTGTACGAGTAGTGTGAGCAGACGAGACTGAAAATCAGTCTTTTTTTAGTTGGGTAAAATAGAAAGAGTACAAAAAGTCGTTAGTTAGGCTATGTTTATGCTATTTTTTGTTTGATAGAGCCTAGTTATTTCGCTAGTTGAAGAAATAATGAGTCTTAGGATTTTCAAAGCAGTAATAAGCTAGTTATGAACAGGTGTGGATAAGTTTGTGGATAACGTTGTGGAATTATGTGGAAAAGGGTAGGAGAATTCCACAGAATAGGGGTTGTGGAAAAATAATTAACCAAGTTTCCTAATGAAATTATGTGGATAAGTGAAGTTTTAATCAGATGGAGTTATTTCGATGGATTTTCTAGCGAGCAGAAAGGTGGATTGATTGCACAATAAACCTTAAGAATCCGAGATTTTTTTGTGACCTTTTCAAAAGAATGACTTTTCGAGTATCGACTTGTGGCATACTAAGCAGAAAATATTGTGAATGAGGGGATAGAAATGACTAAGCTGCTGATTGTGGATGATGAGGTCGATATTCGTGAATTAGAAAAAATGTTGCTGGCTACTTATGTGGATGAAATTATTGAAGCAGAAAATGGGCAAGAAGCGGTGGAAATGATCGACCAGGAGGTTGCGCTGGTTATCATGGATTATATGATGCCTAAAATGAATGGAGTGGATGCGGTCAAGGAAATCCGCAAAGCTTATTCAGTTCCGATTCTTTTTATTTCGGCAAAAGGTCAAGAATATGACAAGATAGTGGGTTACTCTGCCGGTGCGGATGATTATTTGGTGAAGCCTTTTTCGCCGCAGGAACTGCAGTTGAAGGTCCAAGCGATGTTGCGGCGGTATTTGAATTATAGTAATTCGTACGTACAAGCAACCCATTCGATTCAAATTCGTGGGTTGGTCTTGCATCCGGAAACGCGAAAGGTAGTCTTGGAGGATCAGGAAATTATTTTGACTGGCAAAGAGTTTGATATTCTACAGCTGCTGGCTGAATCACCGGGACATGTGTTTTCGGCAGAAGCGATCTATGATGCTGTTTGGCAAGAGCCGTATTTTTATAGCTCTAGTAGTACGATTATGACGCACATAAAAAAATTGCGGCAAAAGCTCGAAACAGACCCGAAAAAACCGCAGTACATTTTGACTGTGTGGGGAGTGGGGTATAAGATTGAACAGTAAAAAAACGACCTTTCCCAAAGAAATTTTTCGCTATTTAATCTTAAGTATCATTAGTGGTGGGGTATTGTTCTTGTTGCTGTTCGTAGGTAATCAGGCGCTATACCAACAGGTGATTCAGCCGCAGATGGCAAAGAAAAACTTTGCGGACGCAACGGAGGAGTTTCAGACGTTCGTTACCCAGCAGGAGGCCAACAGTCTCAGCCGCTTTACTTGGCAGTCCTCAGATGGCACGGTCTTTTATTTGCGAAATGATGCTGGAAATGGCAGCGCACCGAAATTCCATAAAGAACCAGAGGGGCCGATGGAGCAACGGCGACCATTGGGCAGTGAAAAGGCTGTAGATATCACTTACTCAGATGGGAAAAGTGCAACGACCTTTCTAATTGTAGAGAATCGTTGGGTGATGTATATTGGCGTGGTCGCCTCAGTAGTTTTGGGCTTGATTTTTGCGATTGTTTTGTTTTACCGTCAGCTGTTGAATAAGGCGAAATATATGCACCAAATTGAAAAAGGGACGATTATTTTAGAGGCGGGCGATCTCGATTATCGAATAGCGGAAGAAGGGCATGATGAGCTGACTCAAATCGCTGCCAGCATCAACAAGATGAGCCAGTCCCTCAGTGAGAAGATTATTTTAGAAGCGAAGGCGACTCAGACCTCTAGAGAAATTATCAGCGATTTAAGTCATGACATTCGAACACCGTTGACGATTTTAAGCGGCTATTTACCCGTGCTGCTAGAGACTGACTTAACCGAAGAGCAGCGGAAATATCTAAATCTGATCCATAAGAAAACCAAGCAAATGAATAGCCGGGTGAATGATTTGTTGGAATATGCAACAATCTTTTCTGGTCAGCGCCCGTTAGAGCTGCAATTGATTGATAGTCGGATGCTTTTTGAGCAATTTATTACTGAGTTATTGCCGATTGTAGAGGTAACTTATACACTGGATATTCCCGCACAGGCCAAGATTGTGGGCGATATGAGTCTGCTAGAGCGATTGTTTGATAACCTTATTTCCAATATTAATCAACATGCGGAGCTTGCTGAAGGTGTAACGATCCACATCCAGACGCTGAATGAACAGCTTCACATCACAATTAAAAATACAGTTTCCAAGAACGATTCGAGCATCGGGAAATCCTTAGGGGTAAAAATTTCTGCGATGATTGTCGAGCTGCACCAAGGTACGATGACGAGTGCATTGATCGGAGAAACTTACCAAACGGAATTAGTTTTTCCGATAAAATTTGAAAAATAATCTTTTTACAACTGAAAATGCATGGAAGAGTAGTCGATTGATGGCTGCTCTTTTTTTCGTACCTTGGATGGGTAAGGGATCAGTTTCGCATAATTGTTGTTCGACTCCACGAGTGTGCGAAGTCCGTCTCACCCAAACTTCAGATTTGTTCAGATTTACTTCAGAAGGAGTTCAGATTCACACGTTATGATACATTCATCGTTACTAAATAAATGATGTTTGACACAAGGAGGAAGTTCAATATGGCAAAAGCAAAAGTTAAAAGCGGGGAGATATTTGAACGCCGCGAGAAAAAATATTTGCTGACACCGGATAAATTCGAGGTGCTGCTGACTCGTTTACAAGAATATATGACGATTGATGACTATGGGCTGCACACGATTCATACCGTTTATTATGATACAGAAGATTTAGCGGTTATTCGTCATTCGGTAGACAAGCCGAAATTTAAGGAAAAAATGCGGCTGCGCAGTTATGGCTTGGCAACTAGTCAATCGACAGTGTACCTCGAATTAAAAAAGAAGGTGGCAGGTGTCACCTACAAACGCAGGACGGCGATGACTTATCAGGAGGCGAAAAACTTTTTAACTTACGGTGTGAAGCCACAGGAACAAAAGCAGATCTTCAAAGAAGTTGATTGGTACACACGCCAACAAGAACTTCAGCCTACCGTATTGATCAGCTATGATCGAATCGCTTTGAAATCAAACAAGGATGAAAATTTCCGGATCACGTTTGATCAAAATATTCGGTATTCATTGGAACATTTCGAATTGGATCAGGTGGATCAGTACCCGCAAACTTTGTTAACGGCAGAGCCAACGGTGTTGATGGAGGTTAAGATTTTTGAAGCCTTTCCTTTAGAAATCAGTCGCCTTTTCTCAGAACTACAGGTTTTTCAAGGGAAGTTTACCAAATACGGCAATGTTTATCATTGGGTATTATTTCCTGAATGGGAGAAACAACAGGTGGCTCGTTATACCGGACAAACAATAAAAACATTTGGGCGAGGAGAATCAATTTATGCTTGAGAGTATTCTTAGCAGTAATGCCAGCGCAATGACTGTTACGCTGACGCAAGTTTTATTAACTATTTCATCTAGCTTAATTTTAGGCTTTATCATTGCGATGGTTCATAAATATCGCAACAGCTACTCCAAAAATTTTATGTTCACCATCGCACTTCTGCCCGTCTTAGTTTCCTCCGTCATTATGATGGTCAACGGAAACTTAGGGGCAGGGATAACGGTAGCAGGAGCTTTCAGCTTAGTTCGTTTCCGTTCGGCACCGGGGAATGCGCGTGAGATTACCACGATTTTTTTCTCGATGGCAGTGGGATTAGCGATTGGAATGGGCTACGTTGTCTATGCCGCAATTTTTAGTTTGATTGTCAGTCTTGCCATGATTGTTTATACCAATTTGCGGTTTGGCGATGCGACGGAGAACGCGCGACAGGTCCGAATTACCGTACCCGAGTACACCAATTATATGAAGGATTTTGATGATGTGTTGAAGAAATTTACCGATTATCACCAGTTGGATCAGATTAAAACTACCAACTTAGGCAGCTTATTTGAAGTTTCTTTCACGGTTCATGAAAAAAATCCGTACAAAGAAAAAGAGTTTTTAGATGAGCTGCGTTTAGTAAACAGCAACTTGCCTATCATTGTCCAGCCAGCTGGAAGTGGGAAGGACTTATAGGTACAAAGAGAAGAGGGATCGAATGCTAATCTGTTTGACGGCTTTGTTCGGTTTAGTATGGATGTTAGTACCTGAGAAACAGTGAAATAGATGAGTGTCACTAAGAGAAAAAGATAAGCAGATAAAACAGGAGATCTGCTTATTAGCGCCGCTAACTAATTGCGAAAGACGTATAGTTTATTCACATTCAAGAAAAGTCAGACTACGGAATTGTTACTTTACTAGATACTTGAAATCGAGAAGAAAAGAGGAAAAAATATATGAAAAAGAGACTATCTATTACGTCTGTTTTATTAGCCCTTGCATTAACTGGCGGTATTGTCTATAAAGTGACAGCTAGCCAAACCGAGGAAGCCGGCATTG
Organism: Enterococcus sp. AZ109; assembly: GCF_051714625.1. Lineage (NCBI taxonomy): Bacteria > Bacillati > Bacillota > Bacilli > Lactobacillales > Enterococcaceae > Enterococcus > Enterococcus sp. AZ109. The sequence continues at coordinate 2,128,234 of NZ_JBIOSF010000001.1, forward strand.
CTACCAGTTTGGCAGGAACTTCTACTACCAATCTGACTAGTTCTACTGCCACATCAACTACTGGGGAATACGACGAAGAAGATATGGAAACTGCCTATGACGAGGGCACGGCTACACTGATTACACTAGCAGATGACAGTTCCACCATTGATGGTGAGGGAGCGGAAGTTGCAGATAATACGATTACTCTTACCAAAGGAGGAACGTATGTCTTAACTGGGTCATTAACTAATGGTCAAATTGTTGTTAGCAGTACGGATGCCAAAACCGTTCGAATCATATTAAATGGTGTTGAAATTACAAATGAAACGACGGCTGCAATTGCCGTTTCGCAAGCTGAAAAAACCATTTTAACTACAGTAGAAAATACCACCAATCAGATAAATGCGACGGCTGAAAGTTTTGCTGCGACAGATGAGGCACAAGCGGCGATTTACAGTGAAGATGATCTAACATTGAATGGTGCTGGCACTCTTGAAGTGCAAGCAACAGCTGGTCATGGTATTCAAAGTAAGAATGATTTAAAAGTAACCAGTGGTAACTATATGATTGATAGTGGAAATGAAGGAATAAAAGGGAAGGACTCTGTTCAGATTTTAGATGGAACCTTTACTATTCAAGCTGCTAACGATGGGATTCAAGCGACTAATGCTGAAGAAACCGACAAAGGCTACATTATTCTAGATGGCGGCACGTATACAATCGACAGCGAAACAGATGGAATTCAAGCCGAAACATATTTAATTGCCAACAATCCAACGGTTGTTATTACTACCAATAGCAGTGGTACTGTTGATTCTACCCAGAGTTATAAAGGACTAAAGGCAAGTGGTGAGATGACCATAACTGGCGGCACCTATACGATCGATTCAGTAGATGACAGTATTCATTCCAATAGCAATGTAACAATTGAAGGGGGCACATTGAATTTAACGACTGAAGACGATGGGATTCATGCGGATGAGACTACCACGATCTCTGGTGGAGAAGTCCATGTTCTAAATTCTTACGAAGGAATTGAAGGGGCCAACGTTGTTTTCTCAGGAGGGAATGTCACCGTTGTTGCGACAGACGATGGTGTAAATGCTGCGGGCGGCTCAACGACCAATGAAACTACAGAAACCGGTGATGAGAACCAATTTGGCGCTGACTCTTTCCAAGAAGGCGGCAGTGGAGACTATTCAATTACGATTGAAGGTGGAACGATTCAAGTTGATGCAGAAGGTGATGGTTTAGATTCTAATGGCAACATTTACATGACAGGTGGACAAATGACCGTTTATGGTCCAGTTAGTGGTGGAAATTCCGCTCTGGATTATGATGGAACCTTTGATATAAGCGGTGGAACACTTTATACTCTGGGATCTGCGGAAATGGCACAATCATTAAGTGAGACCTCCACTCAGCCGAGCATTCAAATCTGGCTAGATAGTGAACTGCAAGCCGGCGAGGTAGTTACCCTAACAGATAATCAAGGGAATGTGATTAGTGAAGTAACAGCTGCCAAAGCCTTCTCGAATTTGATTGTCAGCGATCCAGCAATCCAAACGGGAGAAACCTATACCGTTGAATTTTCTAGCGGTACTTCTACTGCAGTCACTGTTGACTCAGCAGTGACATCCGTTGATTCAGCTGGTGCTGCGGTGGAAGCTACCCAAGGAATGATGGGTGGTGGCGGCCCTGGCGGCGGTATGGGCGGACGACAATAACAAGTAAAGAAAGGAGCGAACGCTATGAAAGCCAGTATTGTTATTCCAGCTTACGAACCGGAACCTCGTTTTTTGACTTTTTTAACAAACTTACTTTGCCAAACGGATCGTCCTGTCATCGTAATTGATGACGGATCGGGACCTGATTATCAAGCTGTTTTCGCGGAAGCGAAGCGTAAAGGGGCGATTTTGCTGACGCATCCGCACAATTTAGGCAAAGGAGCCGCATTAAAGACCGCCATGCGCTTTCAATTACGGAATATACCCGAGGCGAGCGGCATTGTAACAGCTGATAGTGATGGCCAGCATCGCACGGCGGATATTCTAAACATCGCTAATCTAGTAGAAAAACACGAAAACACCTTATTTTTAGGTGCTAGGCAATTTGATCAAGCCCAGGTTCCCTTTAAAAGTCGCTATGGAAACAAACTGACTGCTAAGATGTTTCGCTTCTCTACAGGTACTACCTTATCAGATACCCAAACGGGCTTACGGGGCATTCCTCAAAACCACTTGGAGCAACTGCTGGAAATACCCGGGCGCCGATTTGAATACGAAATGAATATGTTGATGCAAGCAAAAGAAGTGGGGCTTTCGCTAGAAGAAGTCCCAATTGAGACAGTTTACTTTGGCAATAATGAGCACTCACATTTTCGTAGCGTGGCAGATTCCTTACTAGTCTATCTCCCCTTTTTGAAATTCATCGCCAGCTCGGGCTTATCCGCTGTCTTCGATATTTTGTTTTTTGTCATATTATTGAAGCTAGTTTTTCCTACGGCATCTAACGCACTATTTGCGGCTACGGCTTTAGCTAGAATTTGCAGCGGTGTGTTGAACTATCAGTTGAATCGGCACTTTGTCTTTAAAACAGAGCATCAACAACTCAAAGAAGCCAGTAAATACGCCCTGCTCTTTGCGAGTCAATTGCTGCTAAGTTTTCTATTAGTGCAAGGGCTGGCTGGATTATTTCAGCATATTATTCTAATAAAATTAGTGGTTGATTGTGGGATATTTTTTCTTAGCTTTTACATTCAGCGCCGTTTTGTCTTTAAGAAAGGAGCGTATGAAGCTTGAGCAGATATAGAGGGTTTCCTTGGTTTTTCACCGTGTTATTGCTGTTAAGTGGTTTTACTGGTTTTGTCTTGCTGGATACATTTGTTGTACCCAAAACTTATTCAGCTATAGCTACCAATACAACAACTGAGACAACTACTGCCACGGCGGACGCGGACACGGCTTCAAGTGAAAACTCCGAAGCCATTATCACGGAAAACAGTTACCAAGATGACAAGATGACCATAGCAATCACGACTGAACAAACTGCGGATACGACTTACTATGTTGCTGATATCCAAGTGGAAAGCAGCGATCAGTTGAAGACAGCTTTTGCCAATGGGACGTATGGCCGAAATATTAAAGAAACGACTTCTTCTATGGCTGCGGCAAACCAAGCAGTGTTGGCTATTAATGGTGACTATTACGGTTTCCGTGACACAGGCTATGTTCTTCGAAACGGCAGCTTATATCGAGATACGCCGGAGGAAGATACGGATGCCCTAGTGGTTAATGAGGATGGGGATTTTTCTATTGTGAATCAAGGGGAAGTATCGGCTGAAACATTGTTGGAAGAAGGGGCGGCACAAGTGCTTTCCTTTGGTCCAACTTTGGTGAAAGACAGTGAGATAGCAGTCTCCACTGAGGAAGAAGTTTCTCAATCAATGAGTAGTAATCCCAGAACAGCTATCGGTCAGATTGGTGAAAATCATTACATGATTATCGTATCGGATGGTCGAACAGACGAAAGTGTCGGCTTGTCTTTGTATCAGCTAGCCGAAATTTTTGAAAGCAAAGGGGCAACAGTTGCTTATAATCTTGATGGCGGAGGTTCTTCTACGATGGTGTTCAATGGGCAAGTGGTAAACACTCCTGTAGCCGGAGCCAAAGGTAATTCTGGCAGCGAACGTTCAGTTAGCGACATCATTTATTTTTAGAAAAGAGGGGTTTTATGCAGATAAATAAGTGGTTGGCTAGTTTAAGCGCAGGCTCGGTGTTTCTATACCTTTTTAAAACAGTCTACAACTACTTTGGTCACGGGGTAACTAGTGCGGCACTAGACAGTGCTTGGTGCTGGCCGCTCGTATTAGTCGTTTTTCTGCTAGTCATAAAAAGCGTCAGTCCTGCTATTATTAAAACGCCGCGAATGCGTGTTAGTTATCGCTGTTTTTTGTTGGCAGTAATCAGTGTAGTAAGCGGACGAGTATTGACGGGGATTTTTGAAATTGCGGGGACTTCTTCAGGTTATGTAGTCGTTTATTATGTGACAGCGTTCATTTTAGTGTTGATCGGCAGCTTCTTTTTGATGGCTGCTTTACGAATTAGCGATTAGGACATGAGAATAGCTAAAGAAAAGACATCCTTTACTTTTTTGGTAAAAGATGTCTTTTTCATATCAAGGCTGCTCTTTACTCAATTAGACAAGTTTGCTGATTCATGATGTTGTGCGGATGAAACAATCCGATCGTCTTTACTTTCTCACCGTCATTCGCAGCTGACAAAATTGTTCTGGGATGTAGAATTTGTTGTGAGCTAGGACGCGATCCTCTTTATAGATAGTTTCCACCAGTAGAACACAGGCTTCGCCGCCTACCATACTATAGCGCTGCGAAGTCATATTGCCAGCTGCGGTTTTTTTGATCTCGATGGTGGCATGAGTGGCTTGATTGTAAATTTCTTCTTCTAGCACAACTTTAAACCCTTCTTCGTTGTTTAAATCAATTCCCAATTCTTCCACGATATCAATCGCTAAATAGGTAAAACAAAAGGCTAAGTATTTCTTCTTCGCCCCATACCAGCGTTCGACTGAAACGACGGCAGTAGACTTCTTTTCCAGCACTTGTCTAGTATATTCAGTATCTAAATTGATACTGAAATAAAGCTCGACGTCCTCAATTGGTTCAATCTGCGCTTTATAAACGGGATTACTAAGCGTATCTAAGCCATCTTTCTGCTTGTCTACTGGTTCTTTAATAATGAAGTTCCCTTTGCCATGAATGTTTTTAACCAGTCCATCTTCTTGTAAAAAAGCTAAGGCTTGTCTAAGTGTCATGCGACTAATTCCTAGTTGCTTCGCTAATTCGGGCTCTGATGGCAGCTTGTCTGAAGAAAATTCATTATTATTAATCATGTGATATAACCGGTGGTATGCCTTGACATACAAGGGTTCTTTACGGTTTTCTCCGTTCATAATTCGGCTCCTGTACTGTTTTTTATTTTATTTTACCATAAAAGGGCTTGCAAAAACATGGCAGCGCTATTATACTTGTATAAAATAGTTGATAATAATTAGACAAGTTAAAAAGGAGAAATGATTATGACTGAGAAAAGCACACCCCATATCGTATTAGGAGGACAAGAAATTGCTGAAACAATCTTACTTCCAGGTGATCCATTACGAGCGAAATTGATTGCGGATACATTTTTAGACAACTCGGTACAATTCAATCATGTACGAAATATGTTTGGTTATACTGGGGAATATAAAGGACAGAAAATATCCGTTATGGGAACAGGTATGGGTATGCCTAGCATGGGACTTTATTCCTATGAATTGATTCATACTTTTGGCGTGAAGAATTTGATTCGGATTGGCTCTTGCGGGGCTTTACAAGCAGAAATTCCGTTGCATGACTTGGTGATTGCCATGGGAGCAGCCACAAACTCCAGCTATGCCGATCAATATGAGCTTCCTGGTCAACTTCCAGCAACGGCTTCGTACAGTTTGTTAGAAAAAGCAGTAAATACCGCCAAGGCTAACGGTCAAGACTATCATGTGGGCACTATTTTGACCTCTGATGTGTTTTATCATCCAAGCAAAACGTTTAATCAAAAATGGCAGGAAATGGGTGTCTTAGCGATCGATATGGAAACAGCCGCTCTTTACTGGAACGCAATGGCAGCTAATGTAAACGCTTTGAGCATCATGACAGTGAGTGACAACATAATCACTGGTGAAGCTTTGTCGGCAGAAGATCGACAAACCGCCTTCTCCAACATGATGGAAACAGCTTTAGAAATGACACTCTAAGAAAGAAGGAACAGATATGTTTAAACGGGTACATTTAATTGTTTTGGATTCAGTCGGAATTGGTGAAGCACCAGATGCAGAGGCCTTTGGTGATGTAGGAGCAGATACGTTAGGTCATATTGCTGAAAAAGCAGGACTAGTCATTCCCAATATGGAACAACTGGGATTAGGAACCATTCGTCCGCTAACTGGTGTAAAAGCACTGGCTGATCATTATGGTTACGCGACAAAATTAGAAGAGATTTCAGTAGGAAAAGATACTATGACTGGGCACTGGGAAATTGCTGGCTTAAATATTCAAAAGCCGTTTCGGGTCTTCCCAGATGGGTTTCCTGAAGAACTATTAAAGCAGATTGAAGAATTTTCAGGTCGTAAAATTGTCTGTAACAAGCCTTACTCTGGAACAGCGGTCATTGATGATTATGGTCCCCACCAAATGGAAACCGGCGATTTAATCGTTTATACATCGGCTGATCCGGTCTTACAGATTGCGGCTCATGAGGAAATTATCCCGTTAGAAGAGCTGTACAAGATTTGTCAATATGCCCGTGATATCACCAAGGATGAGCCTTACATGATTGGTCGTATTATTGCCCGGCCATATTTAGGAACGCCCGGGAATTTTACCAGAACTAGTAATCGTCATGATTATGCGTTAGATCCTTTTGGCAAAACGGTGTTGGATTCCTTGAAGGACAATGGCAAAGACGTAATTGCTGTTGGGAAGATCAACGATATTTTTAATGGTCAGGGAATCACTGAATCGGTTCGTACGAAAAGCAATATGGACGGGGTAGACAAGTTGCTGGAAGTGATGAAGCAGGAATTTACCGGCTTGAGCTTTACTAACTTGGTGGATTTTGATGCCGTGTTTGGTCATCGTCGGGATGTTATCGGTTATGGTCAGGCGATTGATGAATTTGACCGTCGTTTACCGGAAATTTATGAAGCATTAGAGGAAGAGGATCTGTTACTGATTACGGCTGATCACGGGAATGATCCAACATTTCCGGGCACCGATCATACTCGGGAGTATGTACCGTTGTTAGCTTATAGTAAAAAAATGCAAAAACAAGGCAGTTTACCTCAAGGATATTATTCTGACATTGCTGCGACGATTGCTGAGAATTTTGCTGTACCACAACCAGAAAATGGTCAGAGCTTTTTAGCCGAGCTAAAATAAAGGGGATATAAAAAATGGAGTTTGTAGCAGAAGAGAAGAAGGTTGAAGTAGGGAAAGTTGTACCGATTATTTTGTTTTTAATGGTCTTTTCCTTGGTGATTGATAATTCCTTTAAGATTATCTCACCGGAATTAGTTAAATATTTTGGTGTCTCTGCCAGCACAGTAAGCTGGCAGGTGACCTTAGCTGGTTTGTTCATTGGGATGGGTGCCGTTGTCTATGCATCTTTGGCGGATTCAGTTAGTATTCGGACTTTGTTAGTGATTGGGATTGGTTTGATTTGTGTCGGATCATTGATGGGTTATTTGGTTCACGAAAGCTATTGGTTAGTCGTTTTGGCGCGGGTAATCCAAGCTTCAGGGTTGGGTGCGACAGAAACATTGTACCTGATTTTTATTGCTAAATACGTGGAACCGGAAAAACAGAAAAAGTATATGGGCTACAGCACTAGTAGTTTTCAAATTGCAACCGTCATCGGTACCTTAACTGGCGGCTTTATCACCACTCACTTGGCTTGGCAGCACTTATTCATTATTCCTTTATTCACGTTGTTATGTGTACCGTTTATTTTGAAGTATTTGCCAAAGGAAGAATCCACGAAAAGACATATTGATGTACTAGGAATGATTCTAGTAGCAGCAGTGTCGACTTCAATCATGATGTATCTATCTTACTTTGACTGGCGTTTCTTCGTAGTGTTCGTGATTGCGATTGGTTTATTCTTAGCTTATATCACTAAAAGCAAAACCGCATTTATCACGATCGAGTTTTTCAAAAATAAATTGTTCGTATTTGTCCTGTTAACCGCCTTCTTATTGTATTCTACTCAATCGGCATATACCTTAAATGCTTTTTCTTTCTTTATGGTGGATGTGTATCATATTGGGTTGGATTCAGTATCAGCGATGTTTATTCCAGCGTGCTTGGCAGCCGCTTTGGTGGGAAGTCTTTCAGGTAAAATCAGTGAAAAACTAAGCAGTGAGCAGTGTATCTATGTAGCGATGGGTTTAATCATAGTCAACATTCTGGGTAGTGCCTTGTTTATGGGGCAATCGATTCTCATCTTTATCATTTCGTTGGTTCTGACTTCTTGCAGTTTTGCGATGTTGTATGCTCCGATGATTCACATGAGTTTGCTAAAGGTTGGGGAAGAACATAAAGGAACAGCTTTAGGTTTTTACAATCTATGTATTAATGTCGCCATGTCTGTAGGCTTCACCTATTCTTCCTTCTTTATTGATAATCAAAAATTACAAGTGCCATTTATCGCTGGTGGGACTGAGGCTCATTATAGTGCGGTGCTGATGATTATCGCTTTTATCGCTTTTCTGTCATTGGCTGTATTTGTGGTATTTGCTAGAAGACAGTTGAAGGTTGGAAAATAAGAAATAACACAAGCAAAAAACGGGAAGCAGTTAGTCAGCTGCTTCCTGTTTTTTGCTGTCTATCCTAGTTGCATCACACAAAAAAATCAGGGTATTTTTGCTTCAAAAAGGTGTTCAGTTGTTCGGGTGGGATCGCTTGAATTTCCTTCGTGAAGTCTTCACTGACTAGCTTGCGTTGGGAGTTCAACGAGAAATTCAGTTTTACCAAGTATTTACGATCCTCTTCATGCAAATAGTAATTTAATTTAATGTTAGGGTAGCCGTTTTCGGTCAATATTCCAGAAATCCGATTAGAAAAAGTGATTAAGTGATCATATTTAAAGGCGCCCAGTTTGTAAATTTGATGGAGATTTACATAGTCTACCACCTCGGCATCAAAATAATAATTCAGCTGTTGAGCGAAGAAATCACTTTTTTCTTTGGCCGAATTGGTGACAATAATAATTTTTTTGCGGTTGCGCCCAGCAATTTTATTTTTCAGCACATGTTCTCTAAATAAAAGGGTCAAGGTGCTGATTTGGTATTCATCTAGTTGAAAGCTGCTGGAAAGCTGTGTTTCGTAAAAATATTCGACTAATTGAAAAAGGAAGGGAAACTCACCCTTTACATCGTCTAGTTTGTTGTCATAAAAATCAAAGTTTAACTCATTGCGGAATAGACACTTGTATAAGTAGTGTTCTATTTCTAATTTTAAGCTTTCCTTGGTGTAAAAAGTTGTCACAATACGATGTTCGACATAGTCTACTAATTCAGCCACAATGTTTTGAATCAAGGCATTCGCTTGGTAAATAGGTGGACCATCATTATCCAGACTGGCTAATATACTGCTATAGACCAGATCTTCTACTGATACTTGAAAAAACGCGTAGCTTGGTGGGGGCACTAAAAATTCTGGTACAGTCGATAATGAATGCTGGTTCGCTAGCCGATTTAAAGATAGATAAGTATAAGTAAATAAAAATTTAGTTGCAGTGTAATTGAAGCGCAAATCCTGTTTTTTGAGAAATTCTACTAATAACTGATTGTCGGTTCGCCAAAGCGGTTGGGCTTCTTGGAAAATCAGGTGCTGTAACGGCGTATTGGCTTGTCGTGGAATAATGCCATTTTGCTCATTGATTTCGATGGTTTGACTTAAAATTTTAGCGACTAAAATTCGTAAGGCCAACTCGTTGCCCGTAACAGTGGTTCCTTTTCCCCGTAAAGCGGTCAGTTGAAGCTGGTGTTTCGCTAAGGCTTCGACAAAATAGCTGCGATCCTTTTTCTTGGTAGATTGGCTAACATAAATGTCATCGTAAAGGCTGGTCAAATTAATAGAAGGATGCAAACTACTTAAGGTTAGCACGTACTCAAAGCGCTCTTGTGCATTAGCAGCAAAATCATGGAGCTCCAGTGATTGGATGAAAGCAATCAGGGTTTGATAGCTCATTTGACTGACAACGGCTGAATCAGTAACAATAAAACGGCTTGTCTCAGGTAAATAATCATTTAGTGACTGCACAGAACGGCGAATAGTCGCAGATGAACGGTTCGTCTTTTTGGCTAGATCGTCAATAGTAAGCCGCTGCTTTTCTTGAATTCGGTTAGCAATATACAAATCAAATGAGTTAATCGTCATGGAAAATCCCTCCCTAGTCACTTTCAGTATAGCATGGTCATTTCTTGAAAAAAACGCCAATCAGATGATGACCTTGTTGGGTAACCGTTTACAGCTTAGACTATGGGTGTAAAGGAAATACATGAGGAGGAGAAAATATGAAAGACCAATTAAAGAAGGGGATTCAAAAATTTGGGCGGTCCTTATTGTTGCCAATCGCAGTTATGGCACCGATCGGAATGGTCATGGGATTGACCAATGCCTTATCACAAAGTTATATGATCGAGCAGGTTGCGTTTTTGGGCGATCCAACGGTTCAAGCCATTATTAATAGTTTAAAAACCATTACTAGCATTGTTTTTGAGAATATTCCGTTACTGTTTGCCATGGGTGTGGCTTACGGGATGTCGAAGGTGGATAAAGGAATTGCCGTCTTCTCGGCAGTCTTAGGGTATGTCACTTTGTTAGTTGTTGTGAATGTTTACCTAACACTTACCGGTGCCATTGCTGATGCAGAAAGCATGGCTGCTGTAGGACAAGGGATTGTTTTAGGAATTCAGACCTTGAAGTTGGATGCTGCTGGCGGAATCATCGCTGGATTAGTAGCAGCTAAGTGTACCGATAAGTTTTATAAAACCCAATTGCCATTAGCCTTTGCCTTTTTCGGCGGGAAGAAATTTGTACCCATTGCGACGTTCTTCTTTATGATTCCCATCGGCTTCATTATTCCAATCATTTGGGGAGTATTTACTAAATTCCTGATCATGATTTCACCAATCTTCATGAACGATGTGTTTGGGGTTGGTGCCTACTGGGTAGCCCATCGCGCATTGATACCATTTGGTTTACATCATGTGTTGGCTTCAATTGTCCGCTTTACTGAAGCCGGTGGTGTTTATATGATTGATGGACAGCAATATATCGGAATTTTAAATGCAGCCAACAAAGTCTTGTTTGATTTAGGTCCCGATCATCCTGCCTGGGAAATGGCACCTGATTTGTTCAAATACTTGGCATCTGGTCAAATGCTAACGACTTTGTTCCGCGTACCAGCAATCGGTTTAGCGATGTACCATACCGCTTTTGCTGACAATAAGAAGATTGCTAAAGGAGCAATATTGACCGTTGTATTAACCGCCTTTTTAGGGAATATCACCGAACCTTTGGAATTTTCGTTCCTATTTATTGCACCACAATTGTTCGCAGTGTACGCCTTGTTATGTGGAGTAATGGCGATTCCTTTGAACTTCTTAAATATCGGGATCGGCTATATTCGGGGAACGATCTTTGACTTTGGGATTTTCGGTTTAATGTATGAGGACACCAATTGGATCAACTTGATTCTTCTAGGAATTGCCAATTTCTTCGTCTTCTATTTTGTCTTTAAGTTTGCCATTAAGAAATTCAATCTAGAAACTTTAGGCCGTGAAAAAGGCTTGAAAGACAACACGTTATTAGCAGAGAAGAAATTCGATGAAATTGCTGGGATCGTTTTGCCTGCATTAGGCGGCAAAGCCAATATTAAAAATGTGGATAATTGTGTCTCGCGTTTGCGAATTGACTTAGTCGATCAAGCGAAGGTAGATGTGGAAGAACTGAAAAATTCAGGGACATCCGGGGTCTTCTTTCCACAAGAGAATCATATCCATGTAGTATTCGGACCATATGTTGAGTTTGTACGAAACGCCGTTGATGAAGAATTGAAAAAGGGATAGGTGACAACCAATGAGAGCACTTTACGATTCGAAAAGTAAAACACTGGATGATAAAGGGATTAAGCAACTGCTTAAATCAGAAGAAAAGTATCAGGCATGGTTGCAAGTAGAAGCCGCACTGGCTCAAGCGCAAGGAGAGCTAGGCGTGATTCCTCAAGATGCGGCTAAAAAGATTGTCGCCCAGGCCCAGATTGAGAACATTGATTTTGAGAAAATGGATGAAATTTATCGAAAAGTCGGGCACGGTTTTGTGCCCTTTCTAAAAGTCTTCGTGATGGCTTGTGATGAAGAAAGCGGCAAATATATCCACTATGGGGCGACGACCCAAAACATCCAGCAGACCGCTCAAAATCTGTTGATGAAAAAAATTCATCAACAATTTTTAGCTTATATAGTGGAAATTATTGAAAATCTGAACCTGTTAGCGGAAAAGCATGCGGATACAGTTATGGCTGGACGGACTCACGGCAAGCACGCGATTCCGATTACTTATGGCTATAAGGTTTCAGTTTGGATTTCAGAATTAGTGATGTCACTGGAACGAATGCAAGAGGTAGAAAAGCGTGTCTTCACCGCTATGATGGGTGGCGCAGTTGGAGCTTTCAACTCTACGGGTGAAATTGGGATTGCCGTTCAAAAACGGGTGGCTGAAATTTTAGATTTGGAGCCAATGATGATTCCATCACGTAATATCAGCTCACCTAAAATTGAATATATTAATACGCTGCAATTACTAGCCAACAATGTGCATAAAATCGCAGAAGAAGTTTTTCAAACCTCGATTGAAGAGTTCGGTGAAGTAGCCGAAGGATTTACTAATGGAACGGTCGGCAGTAGTACGATGCCCCATAAGATCAACCCGAAGCTTTCAAAGGGAATTATTGCCAACGCTCAGATGCTTTATTCACTGTCAGCAGTCACATATTGTTCTGCAGCTAGACCTTTCGAAGCTGATAGCACCTCAAATATGTTGTTCGATGGGGTAATGAACCAAGCTCTGGAATTGATGACTGAAATTTTAATGCGAGCCGAGGAACTATCGCGCACACTAACGATTGATGAAGAACGAATGCGGATTAATGCTGAGTTGAATCATGGACTCGATAATAGTGAATACATCATGATGCAAATTGCCCCACACATTGGGAAAGATCAGGCCCACGAGCTTATTTACGATTTAGCGATTGAAGCGGAATTGACGAAAAAGAGCTATCGGGAATTACTGTTAAGCAATGCTATGATCCGCAACTTATTTTCCGATGAAGAAATTGAAGGGATGCTGAAGCCGGAAAATTACACCGGATTATCAACACAACTGACCAAAGAAATGGTATATGAAGCTCGAACGGCTATCAGTAAGTTTCAGCAGAAAACAAAGGAGCGAGTCTATGTTTAAGCGATTTAAGAAAAAAAGTCTTGAATTATTTTGTCCAGCCAATGGCAAGGTATTAGCGATTACAGCCGTGAATGATCAAGTGTTTGCCTCAAAAGCAATGGGGGATGGTTATGCAGTAGAGCCGATAGATGGCAGTATATATGCCCCTGTTGTTGGCAAGGTAGCTTCGATTTTTCCTACAAAACATGCAATTGGCTTAGTCACTGAAAATGGTATAGAAGTGTTGGTTCATATTGGGATTGATACCGTTGAGTTAAATGGTGAAGGCTTTGATATTTTAGTAAGTGAAGGAGAAGCTGTGACCTCAGATACCCAATTGGCACAGGTCGATTTAGACTATCTGCGTAGTAAGGAAAAACCTGTAACAACCATGATTGTCTTCACTAATTTGACAGATAAAACCATTAAAGTAAAAGAAGGTACTGCTCAAGCAAAAGCAGTTATCGGAAATTTGTAATAATTAAAAAGCAGCAACAACCCTCTGTTTCTGGGCAGAGGGTTGTTGCTGCGCTATTTACTGCTGAAAAAATCCATCAAATGTGGATAAAGCAAATCCTGATTGACAATGTAGCTGCCATGATCGTGACCATTCATAAATTTTAAGGTAGCATTTGGCAGAGCTGCCAGCAGCTGAATGTAAGTTTCCGGTTTAAATAAATCATTGTCAGCTTTTACCAGTAAAATAGGATTGTTTACTTTACGAACATCCGCTAACTCAATATTTGGTTGTTCTAGCATTAGTTTGAACAAAGGATCTTTTGTTTCTTCGTAGGTCTCCCTAATTTCCTGGTAACTTTCAGCGGTAAAATCCTCTGGCTTCAGATTTACCCCTAACAATGCCAGTTTGTTTATTACGTCGGGGGCCTTCATTGCTAGCATTAATCCGATGATTGCCCCGTCACTAAAGCCAACTAAGTCTACTTGTTCTAAACGAAGGTCTTGGATAAAGTGGTAAACATCTTCAACCATTGTCTCATAGGAATAGTCATCTGTTCTCTGGCTTTGTCCGTGGTTGCGACTGTCGATTGCGTAGACGGTATAATGCTCGGCTAGTTTGGCTGCCAGCTCAGTGAATATTTGATGATCTTCGCCATTTCCGTGCAGCAGCAACAGCGGATTTCCTTTGCCGCTAACTTGGTAGAAAAGCGCGATGCCATTTGTTTGAATAATCATGTAGGTGCTCCTTTCTGGTGCTTGCTGCTTTTAATTATAGAGGATAAGTGTGGTAAAAGGAATCAAGTAAAGTGTGTGAGTCTTGCTAGAGGTTCAGCGAGACTGCGGGATGGAGAATTCAGGTAATTTGTTGCTGAATTTTAGTTTTTTGGCGTATGTTGTGGTAAGACCGGAATTAGTAGCTTGGTCGGACCTGATTTTGCTGAAATCTTAATCGGATTAAAAAAGTTGGACAGTCGATTTTACGAAATAGATGAAAATTATTATACGTGAGCCTTCAGATGGCTAGTAGTCAAAAAATAAAATTAGTTCCATTAGATGTTATCCCCATAACTAATTATGGTATGATAATTAAAATTAACAAAGTAAAATGAACAGCAGCTTTAATAAATAAGCGACAGGAGGCAGACAAATGGACGATCCAAGAGCATTAGAAGCAATCATGGGACTAATTATTTATGGTGGAAATGCTAGAAGTGATGCAATGGAAGCAATCGCAGCAGCTAAGGCTGGTAAGTTTGCCGAGGCAGAAGAAAAAATCCAAAGTGCCGAGGCATCGCTAGTTGAGGCGCACCGAGCGCAAACAGATATGCTGACAGAAGAAGCGAACGGAAATCATATGGAGGTAACGCTGCTGACGGTGCATAGTCAAGATCATTTAATGACAGCGATTACTTTTCTCGATTTAGCAAAAGAGATTGTTGATTTGCATAAACGTATTGGTTAGTAAATAAACGGAGGTTAATGAATGGTTATTACGATTCGTAACGAAGAAGAAAAAGACTATCGTGTGGTTGAGGAAATTACACGAGAAGCTTTCTGGAACTTGTATACACCCGGAGCAGTGGAGCATTTTTTAGCCCATAGCATTCGGAAACATGCCGATTATCTACCTGAGTTATCTTTTGTAATTGAACTAGATGGTGAGGTTATTGGGAGTATTATGTACACGAAGGCGAAAGTTGTCGATGAGGCCGGTGATGAACATCAGGTAGTGTCGTTTGGTCCGGTTAGCATTTTGCCAAAATATCATCGCCAAGGCTACGGTCGCAGGCTGATCGAGCACTCGATAAATGAAGCAAAAAAGCTGGGATACCCTGCGATTATTATCGGTGGATTTCCTTACCATTACCATCCTTATGGCTTTATGGGAACTAAAAAATACGATATTAGTATGCCAGATGGGAAGTTCTATACCGGAATTATGGCTCTTCCTCTGTATGAAGGAGCGCTAGATGGTGTTAGTGGCAAGATACATTTTTCACCAGCGATGTATCCAGATGAAACGGGACTAGCCGAGTACGATGCGACTTTTCCGCCAAAAGAAAAGCGGGTTCTACCTTGCCAAGCAGACTTTGAAAAAGCCGCTAGTGAGATTGATACGAATAGTTATGCGTAAATTGACGGAAAAGAAGTGTTCAAGATTTGAGAATTTTGGATGCTTCTTTTTAACGGGTAAAGAATAGGGACTGATATTTCTGTTATGATTCGGCTAACTATTTCGTAGTGTGTTTGTACAAATATTAATTATAGAAGCGTAACATGTTGAAAGGAAATACGATGAACGAAAAACCTGAATGGCTAAAAAAGATTACCAACTTACCAGAGATCAATACCACTATGAAATTCTTCGGCGGACACCAGCAGTGGGTTCCTTATGGCTGGACGGCTGAACGGGAAACACATTTTGCCTTTGAAATTATGATTATTTTAGCAGGTACTCAGCATACTGATTTTGATAGTCGGACCTATGACTTTCATGCTGGAGATATTCTTTTAATCCCACCAGGTATATCTCACGAAAATTCTTGTGTATCAACGGAAGGCATGCGCTATTTTTGTGTGCATTTTGATATGGATGATCCGGGAATTCAGCAAAACCTCTTGATGTATTGTCCGATTCAACTGCGAAAAGACAATATCCAATTTGTTAAAATCGAAAAGATCTTAGCTACTTACGTCGAGCTGTTGGCACACACCAATTTTTCCTTGCAGGAAAAATTATTAGTGGAGAAGCTGTTGATTGAGCTGGTGATCTGCTTATTGGATTATGCCGCTTATGAACAAGAAAAAATTGAAGCTTCGGATAATTCGTCGTTGATTTTGGCTAAGTCAATTGCCGATACGATTCAAAAAAACTTCCGCACCTTTACTGAGTATCCGTTAGAGGAGAATCGTTCGTTGTTATCTATGGGGACAATAGCAGAAGCGATGAACATCAGTGAAAGCACGATGCTGAAAGTCTTCAAGCGAGTTTACTCAGTTAGTCCTAAACAGTATTTGGACCAACTTCGCTACAATGAATCGAAGTTTCTATTGCATCAGCCAACACTATCGATTAGTGAAATTGCGGAAGTGGTTGGTTATCAGAATCTCGCTCATTTTTCGCGCCAGTTCAAACGCTGGAGCAGCATGTCGCCGAAAGAGTATCGAGACTTAAATAAAATGAAGGTAGTAAAAGAGTAATTTTTAGTGGTTTACTAAACGATGGACAAAGTCTGTTTCTGCACACCGGAAACAGGCTTTTTTCGTATGCAGAAAATGCAAATTTTCGTCTTAGTGGAGGGGTTACCGAAGCTTTTCTTAGTAGATCAAACGACCATTGAGAAGGTTATTTACAAACATGGTTTACGGAAAATGGTAAACATTGCCCGATTTTTGATATATATCTGCTGCCCGATTTCTTTTATGATGGGTTCAAGTTAAAAGTAACCGATTCCATTTGAGGGAGCTATCTGATTTGTAGTGAAGTATGCCAATTGTTGAAAGCGAACTCATTAGAGCATAGAAGGCTCATTATCGTTTGATTGTTGTTTTAGAAACAGATGTATCCGGATACAAATGACCAAACGGTGACTGGAAAAACAGAAAGGAAGAAAACAAATGACGATGATTCAAAATCCAATTATTCCTGGTATGGCACCTGATCCTTCCATTATTCGCGTGGAGGATACCTATTATATTGCTACTTCAACTTTCCATTGGAACCCAGCAATTCAAATTTTTGAATCTAAAGACTTGGCCAATTGGGAGTTGATTGATTATTCCTTGAAAAAAGGAGAAGTAAATTTAAGAGGAACCAACACACCAGCGGGCATTTGGGCACCCCACTTATCTTATGATCCAGCAACGAAAAAATACTGGTTAGCTTACTCCCATATGGTCAACATGGCCGGTCGGGAATTCAATTCGGATTCCTATGCGATGTGGGCAAACGATATTCGCGGTCCTTGGTCCAAACCAATCTTTTTGACAGCGATTGGCTTTGACCCGGCAATTTTCCATGATGAAGATGGTAAGCATTATTTAGCCATTCTTGAATGGGAGACGCGTCAAGGCTATCAAGCACCAGGTCACATTGTAATTGCCGAAGTTGATTTGGAAAATGGTGGAATTATCGGTCAGTGGCATCGAATTAATCACGGATTTACTACCCGTGGCTGTGCTGAGGCACCACAAATTTACAAACGAGGCGAGTACTACTATCTAATAATTGCAGCTGGCGGCACGGGGTATGCCCATGGGGTAGAAATTGGGCGGTCGAAGCAGGTTTTCGGTCCTTACGAAGCCCATCCATCAGGCGAACCGATTATTACGTCTTCTCCTAGACATTTATTCTCCCTAGGTGATCCGGATGCAGGACATTTTGAAATGTACAATCCCAATACGCTGATGCAAAAAGCCGGACATGGATCGTTGGTCGAAACCACGACAGGTGAGTGGTATGTGGCGCATTTGATGTCGCGTCCATTAGCAGGTACGTTGTTAAATCCTTTGGGACGGGAAACATCGCTTCAAAAGATGCACTGGACAAAAGATGATTGGTTGGTGATGGCTGATGGGTCCAATTTAGCCAAGATGACTGTCGAAGGAATGAAAGGGTCTTCAATTGAAGAGTCGACAACTTTTGATGTAAAGGATGACTTTGATTCTGACTACAGCCTTCAATTTATGACACCATATCGTAATCAGGAAGAAAAATGGGCGAACACGACGGAACAACCTGGTCATTTGCGGATTTACGGAGAAAATTCGTTCTTCTCACAAGTAAATCCAGCTATTATGGCGACGCGTGCGACTTCGTTTAAGTATGAAGTACAGACTAAAGTAGCCTTCAAACCTGACCACTATTCCGAAACTGCGGGCGTAGGTCTTTATTATGATTCCAATAATTGGCTGTACTTGCATTTAACTTATTCTGAGGAGCAGGCGACCACAATTTTAACGGTTTTACAAGCGAAATTAGGTGAACGGATTGAATACAGTGAGCATCGCTTAGAAGTGGCAGATGAAGCGATTGAGCTGAAGATCAAGTATGACAATGGGGTAGCAGATCTGCTGTACCGTCAAGCTGACGATTGGGAATTGTTTGCAGGAGGAATCGAGGTCTCTTACTTATCTGATGAAGGAGTAAATGGTGAGCCCGGCGAAATTGGCGGCTTTACGGCACTCTTTAATTTCATTGGCGCGGTCGATGCCCATCAACGAGATTCTTATGCTGACTTTGATTATTACTACGTGAAAAATGTGTAGGTTCTGAAAGGGGAAAAAATAAATGAATGCAACAGTTTCGTTAAAACGTTTGGTACCAGGACTGATTATTGGACCAGCTTCTTGGCTGGGACCCTATATTGCCGCTTCGAGTCTCTTTTTACCGGCAATGATCCAGCAAATTGATGCGGCTAATAAAATTCAACTAGTCGCATTGTTTTCTACCTGTGGGATGGTAGTAGCAGCGGTTTCTAATATGGTGGCAGGTTACTTATCCGATCGTACGCGCTCTCGTTTTGGCAAGCGGACGCCTTGGTTAGTCGGTGGAGCAGCGGTCTTCATGTTGGCGATGATTCTCGCTTCTTTGGCAAATGGGATTCCTTTTTTACTGGCTAGCTGGATGCTGGGGCAAGTTGCCTTGAACTTTATCGTGGCGCCAATGGTTGCTTGGCTGGATTTAGCGCCGGAAAACGGGCGCGGGACTGCATCGGGTGCTTATGGTGGTCTGGGTATGGCTTTAGGGAATAACGGCTTTACCATTTTTGCGGCCATGTTTTTGGGGCAATTTCGCTTAGGATTCGTTATTTTTGGCACGTTAACTTTTATTGGTACAATGATTGCTGCGCTTATTGTGCGTGAGCCGTCTAATCTTGATGAAGAAATCAGTATTCCTAAAAAGAAAGAAAAGACTTCCTTTAAAGAAGCGTTGACGATTTTCCCTAGCTGGTCAGTGGGTCGAGATTACTACTTAGCTCTGATTGGCAAACTGTTCCAAGGAGTAGGAAACTTCACGGTTACCGGCTATCTTTTATTTATTATGACTGACTTCTTAGGAAAAGGAACAACAGATACCCAACAATCGATTCAGTTAATTAATACGATTATGCTGCTATTCGGGATTGCGATGGGCTTTATTGCTGGACCGTTTTCGGATAAATACAAACTGTTGAAGCTGCCAGTGGGCTTATCCACGATTTCTTTAGGAATCGGTGCGTTAAGCATGTTCTTCTTGCAAAGCGATGTGGGGATTTTGATTTACGGTTTTGCGGCTGGCTTAGGGATGGGAATCTGGAATTCATTGGATAATCTGCTGAATCTGGAAGTAATTCCTGACAAAAAACGCGTGGCCTTTTTCTTAGGTGTTTACAATCTGGGCAACACGATTACCCAAGCAATTGCGCCAGTTTTAGCCGCTTTTGTTATCTCGCAATTTAGTTTTTCTGCGATCTTTATTGTTTCCTTTATTTGTTCAATGGTCGGTGGGCTATCGATTCTTTCCATCAAGTCGGTTACACGCTAGGGTTGGTTGAAAGGTTGTGACTAGCCGTTGGAAAAAGGAAAATACGTGGTTAAGCAAGTCACTAGACAAGGCAAGCAACTTATCAAAAACTGTCAAACCTATCGAGAAGCGTTGTGCTGCGGAACTGATTTTAGAAAAATAAAGCACAGTGAGATTAGGAAAGATGGCGTGTTAATTAATCGTTTCGATTATTAAACCTTTAAAATAAACCTGTCTTCACCTCCCATTTTGGAAGTGAAGGCAGGTTTATTTTTTCTACCTAGACTTCAGCGATTGGCTATAATGAATAAACAGCTTGTAAATTTTTGACCGTTGCAACGGTCAAAAGCGAGTGAAGCGTTTTCCGAAATATCAGTTATGATAAATACAACAAGGGGAGGATGATAGCCATGGGATCAAAAAAAGATCGCGAACAAAGGCTGTTGCTGCTTCTATCGAAAAGACAAGATTATGTTACCGCTGAAGAATTAGCCGCGTTTTTGGGCTTATCGCAAAAGACGGTCTATCGCTTAATTAAAAAAATTAATGGCGATAGCGCAGAGGGTGATGTGATCGCGTCTGAAAAAGGGAGAGGCTACAAATTAAACTATGAGCAGTACATCGGTCAGAAAAATGTAGTACCTGCTCAAAGAAGTCAATATTCGCCAACTGAACGTCGCAATCGGGTAACCGAAGAGCTATTGTTGTCTGCCCCCCAAGCAAAAAATGTCTACAACTTATTTGAAGAATATTTTGTCGGTGATTCGGTGATTTTCAGCGATGAGCAGCTGATTGCGGAACAGCTTCAGCCTTACGATTTGAAGCTGGAACGTAAAAAACGAACGTTAGCGGTACTAGGAAAGGAAGGAAATATCCGGCGAGCAATTGCGGATCTGATTCAAATGCACGACATCATTGATATTAATGATTTGAAGCATAATCAGGAGCTGAATTTTAATCGTTACGATGTGTTGTTCATTTTGGATCAAATCAAAATTATTGAGCATCAGTTGGAGACGACCATTCCCTATCCTTACAATGTCAATATTTTTTCCCATCTTTATATTTTAATCAGTCGGCTGCGCAAGGTGGGTAAGCTTTCTACCGCTGATTTGAGCAGTTTGACGAAAAAGGAAAAGGAAGAGATGCAGCAAGATGCGGCTCTTTACCAAGTGGCCCAAGCAGCAATTGCTAATGTCGAAAATTACTTGCATGATTCCTTGCCGGAAGCAGAAGTCTACTATTTATACCAGTACCTGACATCTTCGCGAACGCAGCGAGCGATCAGTAAAGTAACCAAATTCTCATCGGAAGTCGCAACGATTACTCAAGCCTATTTGGATGGGATGAGTGAACGCTTGAATATTCCCATCAAAGGAGAATCGATTTTTCTTGATTTAGCTAACCACATCAAGCCGATGCTGAATCGACTGGAACATCAAATTCGGGTCAAAAACAGTCTGTTAAACCAGATCAAAATGACCTATGAAGAAATTTTCACTTATGTGGCTGAAGTTTCAGATGAGGTTTGTCAGGAATTTCACTTGCCAGCGGTAAATGAAGATGAAAACGGATTTATCACCTTGTACTTTGCCCGCATCATTGAAACCAATCAATTGCCGATACGCACTGTGATTATGTGTACCACTGGTCTAGGTACTTCGGAATTGTTGAAGGTCAAAGTAGAAAAGAAATTTCCCGAGTTGGAAATTGTCGATGTGATTGCCTCACGAGATTCCCAACATTTCTTGGATAAATATCCAGGGGTGGATTTAATTTTATCCACGATTCAATTAAAGGAAGAGTTGCCGCTGCACTTTTTGTTAGTTAGTGCCATGTTTACGCCAGATGATCAGCACCGTTTGCAAAGGAAGATTGAGGAGATTTACGATGAACGATAATTTTTTTCAAGTCTTTTTCACTAGTGAGTGGAAGACCAAAGAAGAAGTCTTCGCTTTCATTGCTCATCACGTGAATACTGATGAACAGGCGGCGCTGGTGGATTTGCTGCTGAAACGTGAAGAGGTGGGCAGCACCTTGATTGCCCCGGAAATCATTTTACCTCACTTAGAAAGTGAGTTGGTGCAAGCTAGTCAGGTTCTGTTTATTAAATTCCATGAACCTTTGAACTGGGATGAAGCAACCGGAATAGTAAAACTGGCAATTGTGATTATTTTGAAACAAAACGAAGAACAAGCGGTCAAAGTAGCCATCAGTCAGTTTACCAGAACTTTGGCGGATGAAGATTACTTAGCCGAGCTTTTAATAGAAGAAGACCCTGAAGCATTTTACCAAAAAATTAGGAGGAATCATTCATGAATATTGTCGGAGTCGCAGCGTGTACCGTCGGGATCGCCCACACGTACATCGCTCAAGAAAAACTAGAAAATGCCGCTAAAAAAGCCGGTTGTAACATGAAAGTCGAAACGCAAGGAACCATCGGGATCGAAAATGAATTAACCCAAGCGGAGATTGATCAAGCCGATATCGTGATTCTAGCAGTCGATGTAAAAATCTCAGGCCGCGAACGCTTTGATGGCAAACGCATCATCCAAGTACCAACCGAAGTTGCCGTAAAATCACCGAATAAATTGATCGAAAAAGCCCAAGAAGTGGCAAAACAAAGTAATTAAAGGAGGGAAACCAACATGCAAGTAACAGATATTGTCGATTTAAAGACGGTAAAAACCAACATGAATGCCCAAACTAAAGATGAAGCGTTGAGAGATTTAGCCAATCAATTATTGGCAAGCGGCTATATTTCCGAAGTGGAAGGCTTTATTAAAGATATTTATGCCCGTGAAGCCGAGGGACAAACTGGAATTGGCAATTATATCGCCATTCCTCATGGAAAAAGCGAGTATGTGAATAAAATTGGGGTAGCGATTGGGATTAACAATGAAGAGATCCCCTGGGAATCATTAGATGGCAAAGGAGTTCGCGGGATTATTCTCTTTGCGGTAGGCAATGACAATGATGGTGCTACTAGCCACTTGAAGTTGTTATCTCTCTTTGCCAGAAAATTAGGGAATGATGAAGTAGTAAGTAATTTACTGCTTGCTAAAGAACCACAGGATGTTGTCGAAGCTTTTGCTTAAGTAAAAAAATGGAGGAATTATTTATGAATATCGTCGGAGTCGCAGCATGTACCGTGGGGATTGCCCACACGTACATCGCTCAAGAAAAGTTAGAAAATGCCGCAAAAAAAGCCGGTTGTAACATGAAAGTCGAAACGCAAGGAACCATCGGGATCGAAAATGAATTAACCCAGGCGGAGATTGATCAAGCTGATATCGTGATTTTAGCCGTCGATGTAAAAATTTCAGGCCGCGAACGCTTTGAAGGCAAACGCATCATCCAAGTACCAACGGAAGTTGCCGTTAAATCACCCAATAAATTGATTGAAAAAGCGCAAGAAGTTATCGCACAAGAAAAAACAAAAGCACGCTAGGAGGAAAAAAGAGATGAAAAAAATCAAAGAATTAAATCTTAAAGGTCATTTGCTGACAGCAATTTCTTATTTAATTCCGATTGTTTGTGGCGCTGGGTTCTTAATCGCTATCGGGATGGCCTTTGGCGGATCAAGTCAGGGACAACTAGTTCAAGGCGAATTCTCAATCTGGGATTCATTAGCAACAATGGGTGGCGCTGGTCTAGGTTTACTGCCAGTAGTTATTGCGACCGGAATTTCTTTCTCGATTGCCGGTAAACCAGGGATTGCACCAGGTTTTGTCGTTGGTTTGACAGCTAATGCCATCGGCGCAGGCTTCATTGGTGGTATTTTAGGTGGTTACTTATCCGGTTATCTTGCAATGGCTCTTATCAAACATCTTAAATTACCAAACTGGGCAAAAGGCTTAATGCCAACCTTAGTTATCCCATTCTTTACTTCAATTATCGGCGGTTTGGTTATGGTTTACATCATTGGTACACCAATTGCCGCTTTGACCGGTTTACTAACGAACTTCTTGAACGGGTTAGGTTCTTCATCATTGTTAGTATTTGGGGCAGTGATTGGCTTGTTAAGTGGTGTGGATTACGGCGGCCCCATCAACAAAACGGTTTTCGCCTTTGTATTAACTATGCAGGCTGAAGGATTAAATGGCCCGATCACAGCATTGCAATTAGTCAATACCGCAACACCAATCGGCTTTGGTTTGGCCTTCTTCATTGCGAAATTATTCAAAAAGAACATCTATACTTCCGTTGAAGTGGAAACCTTGAAATCAGCCGTACCAATGGGTGTGGTTAATATCGTTGAAGGTGTCATCCCCTTAGTAATGAATGACATCGCCCGCAGCTTAATTGCAACCGCAGTCGGTGGTGCCGCTGGTGGTGCAGTTTCTATGATCTTAGGTGCCGATGCGACCGTGCCATTTGGCGGTGTGTTAATGATTCCTACAATGTCGCGACCAATGGCAGGGGTGATGGCCTTAGTGGTGAACATCTTAGTAACTGGTATAACGTTAGCCTTAATCAAGAAAAACGTAACCGATGAAGAGGCGGCCATGCAGGTAGAAAAAGAAGAAGACGAGATCAGCTTGGACGATATTCAAATTTTCTAAACTAAAATTGAAGCGAGGAACCTAATGAACAAAGTAGAATTTTCACCCTCATTAATGACCATGGATTTAGATAAATTCAAGGAACAAATCACCTTTTTAAATGACCATGTGGACTCTTATCATATTGATATTATGGATGGACACTATGTGCCGAATATCACGTTGTCACCATGGTTCATTCAAGAATTAAGAAAGATCACTGCTTTGCCAATGTCAGCGCACTTGATGGTGACTGATCCCAGCTTTTGGGTACAGCAATTAATCGATTTAAACTGCGAGTGGATTTGTATGCATGCGGAAGTTTTAGACGGACTGGCTTTCCGTTTGATCGATCAAATTCAGGATGCGGGCTTGAAAGCAGGTGTCGTATTAAATCCAGAAACACCGATTGAAACCATCTTCCCCTACATTGAATTGGTGGATAAGATCACGATTATGACAATTGACCCGGGCTTTGCCGGTCAACGGTTTATCGAAAGTACGTTGGATAAGATTGTGGAACTAAGAGCGTTACGAGAAGAAAAAGGCTACAAGTATGTGATCGAGATGGATGGTTCTTCCAACCGTAAATCCTTCAAACGGATTGATGAAGCCGGACCAGATATTTATATCGTTGGTCGCAGCGGGCTCTTCGGTTTAGATGAAGACATTGCCAAAGCATGGGCGATCATGGTGAAGGATTACGAAGAAATGACGGGTAAAAAGATAGTTTATGCTTAAAACGAGGGATTTTTCCTCGTTTTTTTTAGGTGAAAGTATAAGTTTTTCTCAATTGGAATGCTTGGAATACCAGTGTTAACGATGCCCGGCTTCAAAAAATAGCTTTGTCGAACGAAGCAAAAATTGAGGTTGTGACAGAAGTGTTCAGCTCCGAGAAATTTCGTTACTCCACCTTATCCAATTCCTCTAAGATAGTTGACTGGTGCAAGTCTTTTGCCAGTAACAGACTGATGAGGATGCAAAAGCCTAAAGTCAAAAGAACCAAAAGTAGGGTTTGAATCACGGGATATTCGTAGCTTTTGCCTAGTAGATAAATCTGTGACTGTTGATATTGCAGGCGAGTAACCGGAAGTGAAAGCCCAATAGCAACCACTACCGAAGAAATCCCAAACATCAAATTCTCGAAAATAACCATGCGTTGGGTTTCTTTTGCCGTTAATCCCAGAGCTTTTAGTAAAAATAGCTCACTTTTGCGGGTTTCAATCCGGTATTTGAAGGTTTTGCTGAGGTTCATAATGACCAGTATCAATACGACGGCGGCAATCCCGATAACATAGACCATTTCTTTACGATAGATGGAATGTAGCTGTTCTTTTTCTTCGATCATGCTGCGGGCGGTCACTTGCTGATTTTCCACTGCTAAGCCAATTAATTCTTGTTCAATTTGGGCTTGTTCTTGTTTAGTCTTTCCCGGTTCGGCAGTAAGATTAATGGTTTCAAAGGTTGGTTCAGGCACGATTTGTTGAAAGTTTTTTTGGCTGGTGATTAAAAGCGGGTAGGCTTGCTCCAGCAAAGATACCTCAGGCATATAAGGGTAATAGGCAAGCGCTACAATTTTTAGCTTTTTCTCAACATAGGGACCTGTATCCGTCATTTGCCAGTAGGTGTCCTCCGCTGTTTTTAAGTCACTGACATAGTTAACGGTTAGCTGATCGCCAACTTGATAGTCCATCACAGGCTGTCCCGTTTTGAAAAAGCCAGTCAGCCCCTTTGATTGCCCAGCTTGACTGGTGGTAGGCATAGCCACAATGATTTCATTTTCTTTCAGTTTGGCAGGATCAAAGTCACCGCTGACGAGATAGCGTCGCAGCTCTTTTAAGGCAGTATGGTTGTAGCCTTTGTATTTTGTATGAAAAACCGTATCCCCCAACTGTTGACCATTAAGGGAGAAGCCGTAATCTCGCTGCACATAGTGGTTCCTCACATCGAAAAATTCAGTATTGCGCGTTACGCCCGTGTCTACAACCTTCACTGGCAGGGCAGCCTGGGTTTCAATTTGGGTAACATTTTCAACCTTTTTGATCTTTTCAAAGGT
The DNA here is from genome assembly GCF_051714625.1 of Enterococcus sp. AZ109. Lineage (NCBI taxonomy): Bacteria > Bacillati > Bacillota > Bacilli > Lactobacillales > Enterococcaceae > Enterococcus > Enterococcus sp. AZ109. The sequence continues at coordinate 2,154,843 of NZ_JBIOSF010000001.1, forward strand.
GCTTTGGCGGATACCGAAGCTAGTGTCCAGATCATTGTAGGTGCTCATCAGATAATCGCTCGTGAAAAAATCAGTGTTCAGTCGGATCTGCTGTCGTTCCTTCGCCAAAACGGCTTGGTAACTTAAGCTGATAAAGACAGTACAAGCCATGACTAGTGATAGGACGACAAACAGCGAGGTTTTGATGTCGCGAAAAACATACTTTAGTCCGATTTGCTGGCTGATGCTCAATAGCTTGGGCTTATCCTTCAAATGAATGAGTTGCAAGGATTTTTCTGATGAATCCTTTTCGCCAAAAATGATCTCAGTAATCGACCCATTGTTGACGTTGCGAGAGCCAATCAGACCAATCAGCCAAACAGCTACCAACAACCCTAACAAGCAAAGGGCAATCGGCAGTAGGGGAATCACTAAATCAAAGGGATCGGCTTGCCCCCAGAAATAAATTTGATTTTCCAAGTCTTTCGATAAGTAGGCAACACCGTAGGAAAACAGCCAGCCTACCAGTATAGCCAACGGCAAACTGACAAAAAACAGCAGGATTAGTTCGTTCAAAATGATCCGGCGAACTTGTCTTTCCGTCAGCCCCAGTGCCCGCAGCACGCCGAAGTGCTCTTTTCGCACCATTAAGGCAATTCGATGAATCCCGTAAATAACTAAGGAACAAATAACGATTAGTAGTGCACCTACCTGAAAATCGGTGATTAGCAGCTCATCGGTATTTTCCTGCCAGACATTGTGTTGGATTTGTTTATCCTTTAAATGCAGACTCGCTTGAATATTGTCGATTTGTTTTTGTTTGTTGCTGCCTTTAAAAGTGACGGTAGCAACCAATGAATCATCTTCTATGGTAGACAGGTCTAAGTTTGTGACTAACGAGACTACCCCAGCTCGTTTATTAAAAGTTAGGTCATTAATAATCCCCACTAAAGTAAAGGTTTGAAGCTGGGTCTCCTTAGAATCGTGATGTTCTCTAACCGGAAGGCTAAAGGACTGACCGACTAAAGGATTGATTCCCAGATTCAGCAGCGCCCATTTTTCTGCCACCACTTCCTGTTTATTTTGCGGCATCCGTCCCGACAGCAAGGTGGAAACAGCTAAGATGTCCGTCTCATTCGCCGCTTGCAGTCGCCCCTGCTGGTGATCCGGAGTCTCGATGGTTTCGGAAAACATCTGGCTGACCCCGAGGTGCTGTATGCCTTCGATTTTCTCCAGTTGGCGAACCTGTTCTGAGGAAAGACCAGTAAGCTCATAATCAATTGCCGTATAGATAAATAAATTTTGCTTGGCAGTGATGCGATGATTGGTGTGCAGCAGCGTTAGCATACTGAAAATTAGACCAATCGCTAAAACCAGACTGAAAATCAGCGCCAAGGTATTCTTTCGGTAACTCGTGATAAAGCGCCAAGTCAATCCCGCAAGAGGATGGCGCGTAATTTGCTTGTTCATAACGCGTCCCTCCTAGACGATTTTCCCGTCCTCTAGCCGAATGATGCGATCTGCTAACTGGGCCACTTCTTCATCGTGAGTAATGATTACCATGGTTTGTTTGAAACGACGACTGGTAACCTTCAACAGACTTAAGACATCCTGACTGGTTTTCGAATCTAGGTTTCCTGTCGGTTCATCGGCAAAAAGAATCGCCGGCTTATTCGCCAGACCACGAGCGATTGCCACGCGCTGCTGCTGGCCGCCTGATAGTTGATTCGGGTAGGCCTTGATTTTTTCGGTCAGCCCCAAAAGCTGAATCAGCTCATTAACGTAAGGCTCATCCACCGTTTTATGATCCAGTAAAACCGGAATCGTGATATTTTCCCAAACATTCAAGATGGGAACCAAATTAAATTTCTGGAAAACAAAGCCGATATTGCGCCGTCTAAAAATAGTCAATTCTTCATCCTGCAGGCTCTCTAGATTCGTATCATGAATGAGTACCTGCCCTTGGGTAGCCTGATCTAACCCGCCAAGAATATGCAGCAAGGTAGACTTGCCACTGCCAGAGGTTCCAACAATCGCTAAAAATTCCCCATGGGTTATCTCCAAATCGATCCCCCGTAAAGCATGAACAGCGGTATCCCCTTTGCCAAAAGTTCGTTCCAAGCCGGCTGTTTTTACAATCTTCATATTCGTCACCTCCGAAAAAGTTGTATGAGCGCTCTACACTACAAATCTTAGCAATAAAAAGTGTCCAGCTAGTAACTGAAATGTATCAGTCTTGATAGATTTCATTGGGTAAGTAAAGAGCAAAGGTACTACCGGCACCAACTTGAGAAGTGACTTTGATGTATCCACCTTGTGCTTCAACAATTTGGCGGGCTAAGTATAAACCCACACCAACGCCCGCTTGTTCAGCTGCTTCTGCACTCCGATAAAAGCGTTGGAAAATGTGCGGTATTTCTGCTTCAGAAATACCGATGCCCTGATCCTTTACTTCGATTTTGGTAAACAACTGATAGCTCTCGGCGGAAAGCTCGATCTGACTGCCATTAGGACTATATTTGATTGCGTTATCTAAGATATTGGCTAAGGCTTCGCTGGTCCATTTTAGGTCGTACTTGGCAAGGGCTGAGGTTGGATCAATGGCTAAGCGAATTTCTTTGGCATCCGCTTTAGACTGAAATTGTAAGGCTAGCGAATGCAGAAGTGGTGTGATAGGTTGCTGCTTAGTTACTGGCGCAATCGTTCCGCTTTCTAGTCGTGACATCTTCACTAAGGATTGAATCAGAAAATCCAACTTTTGACTTTGTTGGCTAATTAAGCGAATTTCCGCTGGGGGAACGGTCTGTTTTTCTTCTAATAGCTGAGCATAAAGCAGAATGTTGGCAATTGGTGTGACGCATTGATGGGAAATATCAGAAATCAAGGTTTGAATTACTTGCTTTTGTTCTTGGAGCATCTCCGCCGAAAGTTCGGATTGCTTTAAGTAGTTGTAGAAGTCGTTTTCTAAAGAAGCATAGTCGCCCTCTTGGAATTTGTGAATGGTTAACTGGCCATTTTTAGCTTCTTCCAGCAGGGTATGCAAGGAGCGGATCAGCTTTTTTTCCCGTTGTCGAAAGGAATACCAAACTAGCAATAGGATGAGGGCTGAACTAGCTAGTATAAAAGGAATGAACCAACTCATAAGGTGCCACCCCACGAGTAGCCTAGCCCATAGATGGTTTTGATATAAATAGGTCGGCTGGGATCGGGTTCGATTTTCCCCCTTAAGCGCTTGATAGCAACGGTTAGTGCGTGAGTTTCTACATATTCGGTATTTCCAGACCAGATTTTATCGATTAAATCACTGCGTTTTAAGGTTGCGCCACGATTGTTCAACAGCAGGTGAAGCAGCCGTTGTTCCGTCTTGCTCAATTCGATCGGTGTTCCTGCGACCATGAAACGCATCTTATCGAAGTCAAATTGCATGTTGTCGATACAAAAGGTATTGCTTTTGGGATTTTGTCGTAATTGAACCGCTGCTCGAGCCCGTAAAATCATTAAGCTAAAAGGCTTGGTGATATAGTCATTGGCACCTGCTTCCAAGCCGATAATCGTATCACTTTCCATATTATTTGCGGTAATGATAATGATCGGCGTGTTGGAAACGGAACGAATCTCTTTTAGAAAGTCCAAACCATGACCATCGGGTAAATTCAAGTCAAGTAAAATCAGATCCAACGAAACCTCCCGCAGCACTTCTTTGGCTTCTTTGATTTTATAGCATTGAAAAAAGCGGTAATCGGCATTTTCTAAGGCTAACTTTATTCCGTCATTTAACGGACGATCATCTTCTAAAATTAGAATGTTTTTCACAACGGCACCTCCTGATTGTAGGGTACTTCTAGCATATCATATCCATTTATTGGTCACGAGTGCCTTTTTCTCAAGTAGCGCAGGCAACGTTTGAAAAAAGTGAACGAAGACGTCTGGTAAATGATAAACTGAAAGAAAAAGTCGCAGGTGTTTCTTATTAGAGTGACAAACGTTTTGGAGGAACGACATGTTCAATTTATTATTAGTTATTATTTACTTGGCCTTTATCAGCTTGGGGCTGCCGGATTCACTAGTTGGATCGGCTTGGCCGATCATGCATCAGGACTTGCAAGTTCCTTTATCAGCAGTGGGTGTGGTTACGATGATCATTGCGGGAGGAACGATTGTCTCTAGCTTGTTTTCGGATCGATTGACGCGCAAGTTCGGGACCGGTTGGGTAACGGCGATCAGTGTGCTGACGACTGCCTTGGCGTTGTTTGGTTTTTCAACGGCTTCGGCCTTTTGGATGCTGTGCTTGTGGGCTATTCCTTATGGTGTAGGTGCCGGGGCAGTTGATGCCGCGCTGAATAATTATGTCGCCGTGCATTACGCATCGCGGCATATGAACTGGCTGCATTGTTTTTGGGGTGTGGGCGCATCTATTAGTCCCTATATCATGGGCTTTGGTTTGGCGCACTATCATAGTTGGAATTTAGGGTATCTCTTAGTGGCCGTTTTACAATTGGCTTTGACGATTGCTTTGTTTTTTAGTATTCCTCTGTGGAACAAGCAAAAAAATAATGATGCGGTCAGCGCTGTTTCTGCAGGTCCAGCATTGTCGCTGGGGCAGATTTTGAAAATAAAAGGCGTCCCGTTTGTCCTGATGACCTTCTTTGGTTATTGTGCGTTGGAGATGACCACCGGCTTATGGGCGAGCAGCTACTTGGTTCAATTTCGCGGGATTGAGGTAGAAACTGCCGCTCGTTTTGCTTCTTTGTTTTACTTAGGGATTACCTTTGGCCGTTTTTTATGTGGCTTTATTTCGGATCGGTTGGGGGATAAGCAGTTGATTCGTTTGGGACTTTTTCTGTTGAGTCTGGGGATTTTGCTGATATTCCTGCCTTTACCGGTTGATCTTTTTGCCTTGAGTGGGCTAGTGTTGACCGGGATTGGTTGTGCGCCGATTTATCCGGCGATCATTCATGCGACACCTGCAAACTTTGGCAAAGAGCATTCCCAGGCAGTGATCGGGGTAGAGATGGCCAGCGCCTATTTGGGCACTACCTTCATGCCACCGTTGTTTGGTCTAATTGCTGAGAAAATCAGTTTAGGGTTGTATCCCATTTATTTATTGCTGTTGGCTTTATTAATGCTGGTGATGTCAGAGAAGCTGAATCGGTTGAAAAGTTAAAGGGTTCAATTGTTGATTTTAGCGTAACTGGAGATTTTAATGAGCGGATTTACTAAGGGTTGGTGTCAATAACCTTTAGTAAATCCGTTTTTTTATGTGATTTTGGAGTGAAGAGAAGTTTCTGTGTCATGTTTCCTAACACGGATTGTCCTTTTTTCAGAAAAAGTTTTGGTCTATGTCAGAAAATATAACATAAGTTATTGTAAAATCTATCGGAACCGTATATGATAATAAAAAATATCCAGAAGCATTCACCTGCCGGGGTGGATGGTTCATATGGAGAACGCTTAGCACTGGTAGGCCTCTGAGTGCGAGAGGCCACCAGTCTTTTTTTAACTCAGAAGGGATGGATAATGTATGAAAATGATCAAATCAGTGGTTCGACCAGAAAAAGCAGATGAGGTATTAAATGATTTAGCCGATGCGGGTTTTATTTCGGCAACGCGCTACAGTGTGTTAGGTCGCGGCAAACAGCGAGGATTGAAACTAGGCGATGTCTATTATGATGAGATTCCCAAAGAAACGATCGTTTTAGTCGTTGAAGATGAAGATGAAAAAGCAGTGATTGATATTGTGCAAAAGGTCTGCCGCTCAGGTTCGGAAGGATCATTCGGTGACGGGAAAATCTTTGTTTTACCCGTTGAAAAAGCGGTAACCGTCAGTAGCGGCGTAGAGATGCTTTAGAGGAGGAGACCTATGAAATTAGTAACGATCATTATTCGGGATAATAAGTATTACGAAACCAAGGCTGCCTTGTTAAGTGAAAATTTCTTTTCGTTGAACACGTATCGCGTGTTGGGTCGGGGGAAAGAGCAGCAAAATTATGCGGTCAGCGATATGAGTTCCAATCGTAAAGTTAAGAATTGTTCTTTTGTCAGCAAGCGAATTATTGAGATTTATATAGAAGAAAAAAATGTTGATCGCTTGATCCAAACGATTTTGAAAGTGAATCAAACCGGAAACAAAGGGGACGGGAAGATCTTTGTGACACCATTAGAAGGTGCGATTCGTATTCGCACACAGGAAACAGGAATTGAAGCATTAGCATAAGCATAAAAAATGGGGAGTGTACGTGTATGAAAAAACTAATGAGCTATTTAACGATGATGTGTTTACTGGTACTGCTATTGACGGGTTGCGGAGGCAGTGGCGGAGGAGCCGCTGAAAACTCTAGTGACAGCAACTCAGCCGATGATGCAATTAAAATCGGAGTAAGTGCTTTTCCTGGCTGGTATACCTGGTATGCGGTCCAAGGCTTTGGTGCTTTTGAAGACAACGATGTCAACGTTGAACTGGTTTGGTTCAATACCTATAGTGACTCGCTGCAAGCCTTTAACAGTGGTCAGATCGATGGGGTGTGTGCGGCTTTAAGTGACACGATTTCACCTGCGGTTAGCGGCGTTGATTTCAAAGTGGTTATGATCAACGACAACTCAGCCGGCGCTGACGGAATTGTATCTCAAGGAGATATCACTTCATTGGAAGGATTAAAAGGCAAAACCGTCGCTACCGAAATAGGAACGATTGAACATTTCTTCCTATTGAATGCGTTAGAAACAGTAGGTATGACCGAAGATGATATTGAGCTAACCAATATGACCGTTGAAAATGCCGGACCGGCGGTAATTTCTGGTCAAGTGGATGCTGCCAGCTTATGGGAGCCTTCATTAAGCTATGCAGCTTCTGAAGGAGATACGAATTTACTGTTCGATTCTTCTGAAACACCGGGGTTAATCCCAGATACATTGATGATCAGCGGCGATATCTTAGACAATCGTTCGGAAGACGTTCAGAAAATTGTGACTGCTTATTTTGAAGGAATGCAAACCTATAATGAAAAACCAGCTGAAGCACTAGAATTCATGGCAGAGCAGGCAGGTATTAGTACCGATGAAATGGCGGTTGCGATGGAAGGAGCCCGGTTGTTCTCAATTGCTGATAACTATGCAGCCTTCCACGAAGAAGCAGAAGATTATACCTACTTGCCTTACACCGCTGAACGAACAGCAGCGTTCTTATTAGATCAAGGCATGGTATCGGATGAATTGTCAGATCCTGAAAGTATTTTTGATTCAACCTATATCGATGCATTATACGAAGAAAATCCGGATATGGTAGTTCCGGATACGCAAGCGGAATAGACTGAATCGCTCCTGCTAAACACACTTCCCCAAGCAGGAGCGTTCGGGGACAATCATTAAAACATACGTTTAGGAGGCGATTGGATGGATATGCGACTTCCATCACGAACCGGAACCAAAATTAGACTTAGAAAAGGCATTTCTAAACAAAAATATTCCATTATTGCTGCCTGCGCCTTCATTTTAGTTTTAGGAGTGTGGCAGGTAGTTAGTACTAGTGGTATGGTGAGCCAGATCTTTTTACCAACACCTGCAGCCGTCATTGAATCTTTCATCAATGGTGTTCAAGATGGTTCATTGGCAGCCGATGCATGGATTAGTTTTTCACGGATCATGAAGGGCTTTCTACTGGCGATGATCATTGGTGTGCCAATCGGGATTTTAGTTGGCTCTTTTTCCAAGATTGAAGCCTTTGTCTTACCTTTAACTGAGTTTTTCCGTTACCTGCCAGTTCCAGCCTTTGTACCATTAATTATGGTCTGGGTGGGAATCGGTGAAAATGCCAAGGTGGCAGTTATTCTGCTGGGAATTTTATTCCAGCTGATCCCGATGGTAGCCGACAATGTGAAAAGCGTGCCCTCAAATTTAATTAATGCCGCTTATACATTAGGAGGGAAATCCTCCACGGTCATTTTTAAAGTGATTATTCCAGCGATGTTACCCAAGTTAATGGAAAGCTTACGGATGATCATGGGCTGGGCTTGGACCTATCTAGTGGTAGCTGAACTAGTAGCAGCCAATTCTGGTTTAGGCTACAACATCTTGAAGGCCCAACGTTTTTTGGATACGTCCACCATTTTCATGGGGATTTTAGTTATCGGGATTTTAGGATTGATTACTGACCGCTTGTTTGGCTTATTGAATAAAGTACTCTTCCGCTGGGTAGAAGAATAGGAGGTTCACTGATGGCAGCAATTACTGGAGAATTTGGCTTAGAAGCAAAAATTGCCAATAGCAAAATATCGTTTGAGCAAGTAAATAAAATTTATGCATCCAAAAAAAGTGAAGTATTGGCGTTAAAGGATATCGATTTAGAAATTTTAGATAATGAATTTCTGTGTGTGGTAGGCCCTTCTGGCTGCGGCAAGTCAACCTTGCTGCGGATACTAGGTGGGCTAGAGGAATTCAGTTCCGGCAGTATCGTGTTAAACGACCAAGAGCTAGTCGGCCCAGGAGCCGACCGCGGAATGGTTTTTCAAGGCTACTCCTTGTTTCCTTGGTTGACTGTTGAGGAAAATATTGCCTTTGGGTTGAAGATTAGCAAAAAGTCTAAAGGCGAGATCAAAGACATTGTGGATCGCTATATTGAAGTTATTGGCTTAGAAAAATTCCGCAAAAGCTTGCCGAAAGAGCTTTCTGGTGGGATGAAGCAGCGGGTAGCGATTGCGCGTTCATTGGCGAACAGTCCTGAAATCTTGCTGATGGATGAACCTTTTGGGGCGTTAGATCCAGAGACGAAAAGCAACATGCAGCTGTTGATGCGGGAGATTTGGGAAGTGGAACGGCCAACCGTGCTATTCATCACCCATGATATTGAAGAAGCGGCCTTTCTTGGTCAACGAGTGGTGATTATGAGTGCGGGACCCGGCGAAATTAAACAAACCCTGCCGGTGTATTTGCCTTATCAACGAGGCTTGAGCTTAAAGGATGAACCACAATTTATTGAGATAAAGAAAAAAATCGATCAGATCATTCACAGTTAAGGAGGAGCGAACATGGCATTTGTACCAACTATGAGCGATAAAATATCAGAAAATTCTGACTACAAACAAGAAGTATTAGCCGGCGACGGTTTTATGAAGGAAATTAAAAAAGGGGATACGATTCGGATTGTCGATCAGGCAGGTAATCAAGCAGCTGATACGTTGTTCTTTTTAGCGGACGATCCAGCCGATCATTACAGTGCGACGATGACTATTCAGGAGCAGGCGAGTCTTTACTTGAGCACAGGCACCGTGTTGATGAGTGAGTCCGGACGGGGAATGCTGAAGATTACTGCGGATACTTGCGGTCAGCACGATACGATTGGTGGCGCTTGTTCTTGCCAAAGCAACACCGTACGTTACCAACGGGAAAAGGTTCACATGCACGCTTGCCGAGATACCTTCATGCTGCAGATGAGTAATTATGCCTCACCTTATGTTTTTACCAAAAGAGACTTAGCCCCGAATATTAATTTCTTTATGAATGTACCAGTTGATCCGGAGGGAAAGCTAGACTTTAAAGATGGCGTTTCTGGGCCAGGCTATTATGTCGAAATGGAAGCCTTAGAAGATGTGATTGTGTTGATCAGTAACTGTCCACAGTTGAACAATCCATGTAATGACTACAACCCAACACCGATTGATGTGTTGATTTGGAAAGGGGAATAAGCATGAAGCTATTATATACGAAGAGATTATTATCAGGTGAAAAGTGGTCTGAATATATCGGAGCGGGAAAATGGGTTCGACTAGTTGCCAAAGCTGAAGATTGCAATGTAGTGATGGGCGCCTATCATGGGGAACATCCTGAGGAAAAATACAACATGCCGGATTCTTTGAAGGCGCAGCATACCTTTTTCCTAACTAAAAACGATTTGTTAATGAGCGACAACGGCAAGATGCTGCTGAGCATGCTCAAAGATACCTATGGCTGGCACGATACCGTTTGCGGCCACACAATTAAACGCAAAGTTCAAGCGCAGTACGGTGAATCTACCTATCAGAAGGAACGCAATGCCCGGACTCGCAACAGCTATGACAATTTTTCGATTGAACTATTCCGTCGGGGGCTAGGCAAACGCGACCTATCAGCGGTAGTGAATTTGTTCTCAAAAGTTATCGCCTCTGATGGTGGAAAGCTTGAGTATCAAACAGAGAATACCTTGGACAAGGAAGTCATTTTACGAACGGATGCACCGGTGTTGATGGTTTTATCCAATACACCGCATCCGCTGAATCCTACACGGGACTATCCCCAAGGAGAAGTGTTGTTGGAAATTTATGAAGGAGCCCCAGCCGATCTACTAGATCCAGTGGTAACCAAATGTGGCGAAAATACACGGGCTTTTGAAAATAACTTGGCCGAAAATCAAATAAAAGGGTGATTAGATGTTTAAAAAGGTATTAATCGCAAATCGTGGCACCATCGCTGTTCGAATCATTGGAACACTGAAAAAAATGTCTATTGCATCCGTTGCGGTTTATGCCGAGGCGGATGAAAAGAGTCTACATGTGGAACTGGCTGATGAAAGCTATTTGCTAGAGGGTCAAACCGTTAACGAAACATATCTGGATACTCGCCAGCTGTTGGCGATTGCCAAAAAAAGCGGTGCTGAAGCAATTATTCCCGGCTATGGTTTTTTAAGTGAAAATGCCGACTTTGTTGAGCAATGCAGGGCAAACGATATTGTCTTCGTTGGTCCAGAGAGTCGTCACATTCGCGAATTCGGGATGAAGCATTTGGCCCGAGAATATGCTAAAAAAGCCGATGTTCCGATGATTGAAGGAACCGACTTGCTGCAATATAAGTGGCAGGTAAAAAAAGAAGCGGCAGTGATCGGCTATCCCATCATGCTGAAAAGTACCGCTGGCGGCGGGGGCATTGGCATGAAGATTTGTCACTCGGAAGAAGAGCTGCTAGCATCCTTTGATTCAGTAGTGAACCAAGCAGAAGCCAACTTTGGTAATGGCGGTGTTTTTCTGGAGGAATACGTGGAAAACGCCCGACATATTGAAGTTCAAATTTTTGGAAATAGAGCGGGCGAGTTAGTAACAGTGGGCGAAAGAGATTGTTCCTTGCAACGCCGGAATCAAAAAGTGATTGAGGAATGTCCAGCTTTTGGCATTTCTCCAAAGACCCGTCAAGCGTTGCATCAAGCAGCCGAAAAACTAGGGAAATCAGTAGGCTACCGCAGTGTTGGTACAGTGGAATTCTTATACGATGTGGCGACTGAGAACTTTTACTTTTTAGAAGTCAACACGCGTCTGCAAGTGGAACATGGGATCACGGAAGAAGTCTTCCGAATTGATCTGGTTGAGTGGATGATTAAGGAAGCAGCCGACGAATTTCCGGAGTTAAATACAGTAGCGTTAGTACCTCAAGGAGTCAGCTTTGAAGCTCGGGTTTATGCAGAAGATTTCTATCATGATTTCCGTCCTAGCATTGGTCACATTGATGAAGTAATTTGGAGTGCTCAGGCAAGAATCGAAACCTTTATCAGCGATCACTTAGACATTAGTCCTTTTTATGATCCGATGCTGGCAAAAATCATCACGAAAGGTGAATCTCGTGAGGTTGCTTTAACTGCTTTACGAGAAAGCTTAGCCGAAACGCAGCTTCACGGAGTTGAAACCAACCTATACTTCCTACAAGAAGTCTTGAATCAGCCCCAAGTAATAAGCGGTAATACGACAACGAAAACCTTAGAAAAGATGACGATTACTGTTCCGGCTTTGGAAGTTTTAGAGGGTGGCTTGCACAGTACCTTGCAGGATTATCCTGGTCGCGTAGGGTATTGGGGCGTCGGTGTACCACCATCAGGTTCGATGGACGCTTTGTCGGGACGTTTAGCCAATAAGCTTTTAGGCAATCCAGTGGAAGTACCGGTAATCGAGCTGACCTTAGCAGGTGGGAAATGGTTGTTCCGTGGCGAGCTGGAGTTTGCTTTAACCGGAGCTAATCTGAAACCCCAACTAGACGGTAAAAACATTCCGATGTATCAAGCGATTAAAGCGCAAGCTGGTCAGGTATTAAGCTTTGGTGAATCGACTACCGGGATGCGGACTTATTTAGCAGTTAAGAATGGGTTTAGTGCAGCAAAAGTCTTAGGTAGTGCTTCCTGCTTTACCCTAGGCAATTTTGGCGGGAAAAATGGCCGAACGTTGCAGACGGGGGATGTACTCCATGCTTTACCGGAATCAGCAGCGGCAGCAACTCCAAGTTTTACCGCTCCTTTTGAATTGACGAAAACCGGTAAAAACTGGCTGCTCCATGTAACACCGGGGCCTCATTGTACCGAAGAATTCTTAGATACCAGCTTTTTACAAGAATGCTGTGAAACCGAATGGGAAATCCATTTCAATAGTTCTCGAACTGGGGTCCGCTTGATCGGACCTACACCAAATTGGGCGCGGGAAGATGGTGGCGAAGCAGGCTTGCACCCATCGAATATCCATGATAATGCATATGCGGTGGGGACGGTCGATTTTACCGGAGATATGCCGATCATTTTAGGTCCTGATGGTCCAAGCTTGGGTGGGTTCGTCTGCCCGGCAACGGTCATTACCAGCGACCTCTGGAAAATCGGTCAATTAAAACCCGGAGATACCCTGCAATTTCGTTTAGTTGACATTGAAACGGCAAACGCGTTGAACACAGAACAAGAAAACTTGCTGCAGCAGCCATTAAGCACGACTACCTTAGAGCAATTGTACCGCAATGCCAAAGAACATCAAACGGCTGAGCTGGCTGGCAAACCGGATTACCCGATTTTCTATCAAGGAAAAAATGCTGAAGGGATTGATTTAACGGTTCGTTTATCTGGTGACCAATATTTATTGGTGGAGTACGGCGAAATGGCATTGGACTTTATTTTACGGGTCCGCATTCATGCCCTTTATCGCGAGTTAAAGGAGAGCGATCTTCCGATAATCAATTTAACCCCAGGGATTCGCAGTCTGCAAATTCATGTGAATACACAAAAAATTACTTTACCTGAAGTTGTGTCGAAAGTAGTAACAATGGACAACCAACTACCCGATTTAGAAAATGCGGTCTTCCCATCACGAGTAGTGAAGCTGCCGCTTTCTTGGAACGATCCTCAAGCGGTAAAGGCGATGGAACGTTATCAAGGCAATGTGCGACCAGATGCACCGTGGTGTCCCGATAATATCGAATTTATCCGCCGCATCAATGGGTTGAAAAATAAACAAACGGTTCAGGATACGATTTTGTCGGCTAAATATATGGTGTTGGGTCTAGGGGATGTTTATCTAGGTGCTCCTGTGGCCGTACCGATTAACCCAATGCACCGCTTGGTAACGACTAAGTACAACCCCGCCCGTACGTGGACACCTGAAAATGCAGTAGGAATCGGCGGTGCTTATCTTTGTGTGTATGGGATGGAAGGACCTGGTGGCTATCAGCTGTTTGGTCGGACAATTCAAATGTGGAATTTGCAAAAAGAAACCGATTATTTTAACAAGGAAAAGCCGTGGCTTTTGGATTACTTCGATCAGCTGCAATTTTTCTTAGTCTCACCAGAAGACTTGCTGCAATACCGCAAAGATTTTCTTAAAGGCAAGTATGAATTAGAAATTGAAGAAACCGAATTTTCGATCAAGGAATACTTGGCACAGTTGGAAAAACACGACACCGAAATTCACGAAGCCAAAGTCCGTCAGCAAACCGCCTTTGAAGTAGAACGAGAAGATTGGCGCAAAAAAGGTTTGTTGGAATTTGTGCCGGAAGTGATGGAAGAAAAGACCGAGGCCGCCTTGGCTGTTCCAGAAAACAATGAAGTCTTGAAATGCTCGATTCCGGGAAGTGTTTGGAAGATCTTAGTGGACGAAGGCGACTTTGTTAAAAGCGGGGAACCAATGATTGTCACCGAAAGTATGAAAACAGAAATCTCCTATAATGCACCATGTGACGGGACGATTTCGGAAATTTTGATTAAACAGGGCGACATTTTGCGCTCCGGCGAATCATTAGCCTTTATTGAGGGGGTCTAGTGGATGAACAAATTAACTATTCAGCAATTACAAGAAGGCTATCGGCGTGACGCCTTTACGATTGAAGAGGTGATTGATCAAACCTTAGCCTTAGCAGAAGAATATGAAGAATACAATATTTGGATTCGGTTATTGAAAAAATCAGAAATCATGGCGTACGTTCAGCAATTGGAGAAATGCTCTTTGAAGGACAAGCCTTTATGGGGAATCCCTTTTGCTATTAAGGACAATATTGATTTGGCGGGTATTCCCACCACAGCAGCGTGTCCCGAATTTTCTTATATTCCTAAAAAATCGGCTCAAGTGGTCCAGCAGTTGATTGACGCCGGTGCGATTCCAATTGGCAAAACCAATCTGGATCAATTTGCGACCGGGCTGGTGGGGGCACGATCTCCTCATGGTGCGACCAAAAATGCCTTGAATCCCGAATTGATCAGCGGGGGTTCAAGTTCCGGCTCAGCAGTGGCCGTGGCTTTAGGTCAGGTTTGCTTTTCGTTGGGCACCGATACAGCGGGTTCAGGACGAGTACCAGCAGCTTTGAACAATATTATCGGCTACAAAGCGGCATTAGGCAGTTATTCCACTGAAGGAGTGGTTCCAGCTTGTGAATCCCTCGATTGTGTTTCGGTCTTCGCCAATACAATGGAAGATATTTGTTTGATCGATCAGCAGGTGTCAGAAAACGGTAGCAACTCTAATGAAGAAGTACCGCATAAAATTTTCTTGCCAGACAAGCTGGAATTCTTCGGCCCTTATGCCAAACTTTACGAAATGGCCTGGAAGCAAACCGCTGCGTACTTTAAAGAAAAAGCAGTTGTCGAAATTATTGACATGACCGAGATCCAACAAGTTGCACGGTCATTGTATGAAGGGCCTTTTGTCGTTGAGCGGGATGTGGCGATCGGGAGTTTTGCGGATGTACAACCGGAAGCAATCGTCGCTCCGCTGCAGACAATTTTGACTCAAGCTCGTCAAATTGCTTACTCAGCGAACCAGTTGTTTGAAGCCCAGCACTTTTGTCAGCGAGTCGAGAAAACGTTGAAAAAGAAACTAGCCGGGAACATCCTGTTGCTGCCAACCTGTACGGGAACTTGGCAGATTGAGCAGGTGCTGGCTGATCCAATCTTTACTAACAGCCAGATGGGATTGTACACCAATCATTGCAACCTATTGGACTTGAGTGCGCTGGCAGTGCCAGCGCCCGTCGATACTGCTTTGCCTTTTGGCATTACGCTATTTACCGTTCCGGAAGATGAACCGTTGTTAAAATCCTACGGGGCGGAAATCGAAAAAGAAGCTCAGAAAACCGAATTAGTGGTCTGCGGGTTGCACATGCGGGGGTTTCCTTTAGAAAAAGAATTACTGGCGCGCGGTGGTGAATTCCATTACGAAACCCGAACCTCCGATGATTATCGCTTGTATGCGTTAGACACCGAACCGCGCAAGCCGGGCATTATCAAAAATGAAAATCAGGGTGAGGAAATTGAAGTAGAAGTTTGGAAATTGCCCAATCAAGAATTAAGCAGCTTTATCCAGACGATTCCCCATCCATTAGGCATTGGTAAAATTCGGCTAGAAAATGGGGAAGAAAAGCTAGGCTTTGTGTGTCAAAACCTTCCTGAAGAGGAGATGGAGGATATTACCCAATACGGTTCGTGGCGGAATTATCAGTTGGGTGTGCAGCTGTAGTTTGAGGAAAGTTAGTTGTCTACGAATAAAACCTAGTGAAGGGTCTCCTTTTCTAGGTTTTTTTCTGTGGTAAAGAAAATGTAAGATCTGAGTTTTAGTGTGAGCAAGTTTGCGCAGCTTTTCTTGTACATTCGGCTTTTTGATCAAATAAATATAATATTATCCAGAATAATGCATCTTTGTTATACTGAGTGAAGAGAAAGAGGTGCAATTATTTGGATAACTTATTTATGACCTTTATTGTCTATTCTTTTATTGGTTGGCTGTGGGAGAGTTTTTACTGTTCCATTAAAGCCCGCCATTTTGTTTACCGAGGGTTTTTGTTAGGACCTTATTGTCCGGTTTATGGCTTTGGGGTGGCAGCGGTGCTGCTTTTGGTGCCGGAACATGCGGGGACGCTGCTGAATCTATACTTTAATATCGTGGTGATTGTGACGATCATCGAGTTTGTCACCAGTTGGTTGTTGGAAAAATTATTCAAGATGAAGCTGTGGGATTATACTCATGTGCCCCTTAATATTGAAGGGCGAGTGGCAGTGCCGGTGTCGTTGTTTTGGGGCGTGGGGTGTTTGCTGCTGATAAAAATCATTAATCCGATGATTCAAGAAGGGATTCATGACTTTATTGCCAGCACAAATAACCTAGGACCAATTGTTTTAGCCGGTTTGTTCTTGAGTGATGTGTTATCCACGTTGTTCTTTACCCTTACCACCAAAAAAGAAGTGGAAGCGGTGGTGGATACCTCCGATCCTGAGAATGCCGCCATTAAGGAATTTCGATTGAAGCATTTGATCACAAACCACAAATCGTCTATTAATAGAACCAAAGTGCTGCAATTAATTGAAAGCAAGCCTAAACAGCTGAAGCATCATAACTTAAGTCGCATTATAAAAAATTACCCGAACTTGCGGTTCCACAAATAGCCAACGAATGAGGTGAAAAATGGACAAAAAATGGCTGAAAAAACTAGTTTTGGTTATAGGAATTGTTCTGCTAGTCTGCCTGTTTTACTGGTTGTATCTGGAATTCCACAAAGAAATCGCCCTACTTTTTAATCCCGAAGCTAGCCGAGAGATGTTGCTGCGGGAAGTTCGCTCCCATGGTTTCTTAACTGCGGGGATCTTGATTCTTTTGACGGCACTGATGTGTGCACTACCTGGCTTGCCTACCTCGGTAATCGGTATTTTAGTAGGCGTTTGTTATGGTCCGTTGATTGGCAGCTGTATAAATATCGTCGGAAATGCTAGCGGCAACCTGTTATCGCTGACTGTTTTAAGACACCTGAAACTTGTGGAACACGAACAAAAGGCCAGTAAATGGGTCAAGCGAATTTCGCAAATGAAGCACCCTAAGACCGGGCTGATGATTGCTTATATGGTCCCGATGATTCCCTCGTTTGTGGTCAACGTTACGGCAGATTCGCTAATGCTTTCCATCAAAGAAGTGTTTCTTCCCGTCTTAATCGGTGCGCTACCAGCTTCAATTCTTTATGCCTGCGGTGGAGAAGCTTTATTTCATGGGTACACGAAAACAGCCGTGGTCCTAATAGCCAGTGTGATCGTACTCGTTCTGTTAGTGAAATTGATCAAAAGAGATCATCACCTAGTGAATTAATGCCTATTTACAATAAAATAGTCGTTGAAGTCGTTAAGCGCAAAAATAAGCGTTTAGCGATTTTTTTTAAGGGAACCTCGTTATTTCCGCTTCTTCCGATTTTTCTTCTTTTTACCAGTAAACGGTGGCTGTTGTTTCCCTTTGTTTTTCTTGGATAGTCTGCCGCGAAGTTGCTTTTGGATGTCTTCAAATGTGAGTTTTGGCTTAGCGTTAGTAGTTCCTGTTTTTTGTTTGTCTTCTTTTTGGGGAGGTCCCTCTTCAGCTGGTGCATCGACAGGCTTGCCAAGACGGTTCGCTGATTTTTCGCTATCTTGAGGGGTGGTGTCTTTGGGCTCAGAAGAAAAATCAGTCGGATCAAGGGTATCTTCTAGCGGCGGCTGAGCAGACTCTTCTAAAGTGGTTAGGTTATCTTCTTTTCTAATATCAAAATCCCGCTCTCGCTCATCGACTGCAAAATCTACCCAAATAACTTGGGCAAAGCGGCGTGCCCCGTCAGTTGTTTTAAAAATGGTTAAATCGCCTAAAATACTTACGAGTGCTCGATGCTCTAAAGGTTCAAGACGACGGACCACATTACCGAGACTCCAGCTGTGCATTTTACCGGTCTCATCCTTAAAGGCTGCCTTCAAGTTAAGCTTCTTGTCTGATTCTTGGCATTTAGAATGGAGTATAGGCAACAATGGTTCGATCGTTAAACGAGTATTCTCGGTAATTCGTTCAAACTCTTTTTGATCGGCAAATAAACGTGTAATTACTTTCTGCCATTCATCGTCGGAAAAATAATTTTGGAAATAAATACAATATTTACGGGCTGCTCCCACGGAATCGCTTGTTAAAAACAGCTCCCGAATTAAGTCTTTAGCCAGAAATGAAAAATCGAGGGCACTAAAAGCATTTCTTACTAAAACGGCAACGGCACACTGAATAAGATAAGAAGCATTACTATTCTCCTCATAGTAATCGACAAACCTAGCTTCTAAACTTTCTTTTTTCATAGCGAATACTTGTCTGGTCCCCAATTTCTTTATTTCCAATTTTTTTCCCATAGACTCCTACTCCTCACGCATTAATTTATCTTTTTTATTTGCTTCACTCGAATTAATCCGCTTTCATTATAAACTAGTTGTCCGATGGTAATCAATAGTAATCGTTAATTATTTTTATTTTATCTTATCGAAATATTTATTAAAATAACGGTTGATATTTTAATGGCGTGTATTGAGGGCGAAGGTTGTTATTTGAATTAGAAATGGCGCGTTCGAACAGGTAAAGAAATAGACAAAAAATAGGCTGTGACGGTTGATGTCACAGCCTAATAAAGATCATTCATTTAGTTGAATGGCTAAGATTTTCCGCTAGGTCCTCTAAAGCGGCAAAATCACGAATTATGTAATAATTTTTATGCTTTTCCAAAATATCACCTTCGCGGAAGCCAGTGATTGTTCGCAATAGATGGCGATAGCTGACATTTAAAATAGCGGCACAAGTGGTCAAACGGAAGGAAAAGCGGTCATCGTCACGATGGGACAAAATAAACTTAGCCAGCCGGGTTTCAACCGGTTCGGTCAACGAGTTTGCCAGACTGACGCCAGAGTTTAGCCGACAGCTAAGCAATTGACAAATGTTCTGCAAAAAACGAACATCTTGCTGCAGTATGGTTCGGTATTGCTTCAGCGGAATACTAACACAAATGCAAGGAGTCACTGCCTTCACACTGCTTTTTGGTAAAAGGCCCCATAAAGAAGAGGCTTCACCTAAAGGCGTTGCTGCTTCGGCATAGTCGATACAGATATTTTGCGTATCAGAAGAATAAGAATAGACCATTACGGTACCATCTACCAAAAAGTAGAGATATTCTGAGGTAGTACCGGTCTGAATCAGGTGCTCTTCCTTTTCAAAAGACTGTAAAGAAGCCATGGCAAAAAGATCTGAGTCCATATAATCCTGCAAATCATGAAGTTTTATGTACTGTGCTAATTGTTGGGGGTCTTGAATTTTTTTCACGAAAAAAACAACTCCTAAAGTGTTTTTTTCTTTCATTATAGCCTAGAAGAGTCGAAGCCACAACACGAACGATAATTGGTTTTGTTTGTAAATTGTATGTAAAAATAATGTAAAATAGGACGTGCGTCACTTCGAAAATAGCGGAAATTTGCTATGATTTAGAGGTAATAGAAATTATTTCCAACAGGGGGAGAAAAAATGCATTTCAAACAATTGGCAAAAGGATTTATGGGTGTTCTGTTGATCGCAGCATTAGCTGGCTGTGGCGGCTCTGGTGGCACAACGGATAGTTCTGGTGAGGCAGGGAAAGAAAAACTAGTCGTTCAATTCGTTCCAACCAACAACGATGGCAGTATGGAAGCCAAAGCGAAACCATTTGCTGACTACTTATCTGACAAACTAGACCGTGAAGTAGAAGTAACCTTGGCAACTGACTATTCGACAATTGTTGAAGCAATGTCTTCTGGACAAGTAGATGTCGGGATTATGCCCCCAGCAGCTTATGTTCAAGCAAGAGATCAAGATGCAGCTGAAGCGTTGCTAACGTCACAACTGGGCGCTTATAATGATGAAACTGGATTACCAGAAGATGAATTAACGAGTACATTTAAAGGCGAAATTTTGGTTCGTGCCGATAGTGATATGACTAAGCTAACTGATTTAAAAGGAAAAAATATTGCTACATTGAGTCCTAATTCTGCCAGCGGCTACATCTATCCTGTTGCTGAGTTGAAGGATGCAGGCGTTGACCCAACAACGGATGCAACAATGACGACGGTTAATGACATTCCAAGTGAAATCACCGCCGTATTAAATGGCCAAATGGATGCCGCTTTTGTTTTTGAAGGAGCAAGAAACGTCTTTGCATCAAGCTTCTCAGATAATGATCTGTTTAAGGACTTGAAAGTATTATATTTAACTAAAGGCGAGATTCCTAACGATGCCATTGCCGTTCAACCAGACATGGATGAAGACTTGAAAGAGCAAATTAAAGAAGTCTTCCTTTCTATGAAAGATGACGAAGATGGCGCTGAAGCAATGTCTTTATGGAGTCACCAAGGCTATGAAGAAGCCGCAGATTCCGCTTACGATACAATTAGAGCATACAGCGAAAAAGCAGCTGAATAAATCACCAGCGAGTGTCGACACGAAGTTGTGTTGGCACTCGCTAAAAATTGGAGAACGATCATGATTATTTTTGAAAATGTTTCGAAGGTTTATCCTAACGGCGTAAAAGGCCTGCAAAATATTAATTTAACTATTGAAGATGGCGAATTTGTTTCGATCATCGGCTTGAGCGGAGCCGGGAAAAGTACGTTACTACGAGCGATTAATCGCTTAGTGCCGGTTACCGAAGGCGACATTCAGATTAACGGCACATCGATTACTAAGGCCAACAAGAAAGAATTACGCCTGATTCGGCGGCAGATTGGCTTGATTTCTCAAAGCTTCAATCTGGTAAAACGCAGCACCGTTCAGAAAAATGTTCTGTCAGGTCGACTAGGCTATTATTCGACTTGGAAAAGTATTTTTGGTTTGTTCACGAAAGAAGATTATCAACGGACTAAGGAAGCCTTGGAAACAGTTGGTTTATTAGATAAACTGCAAACCCGTAGCGATGAGCTAAGTGGGGGTCAGCAGCAGCGGGTTTCGATCGCTCGGACCCTGGTGCAACAAGCCCCCATCATTTTAGCCGATGAGCCAGTTGCTTCTTTAGATCCCATTACTACACAAAAAGTAATGGATGATTTAAAAAAGATTAACCAAACCATGGGCAAAACCGTCATCGTCAATCTCCATTCGGTTCCTTTGGCGCGGGAATATTCCACACGAGTAATTGCTTTAAAGGCTGGAGCGGTTGTTTTTGACGGACCGACGGAAGCATTAACCGATGAGCAGTTGGAACAAATTTATGGCAAGGCGATTTTTGAAGAAAAGGCAGGAGAGACGTATGAAGCTGAAAGAGACCGTCCACTTTAAGTGGTATAAGCACCTGCTGATTCTTGTTTTTTTGCTGGTTTGTTTTCAAGGCAGTGCCCGAATTACCTCGGCTGACTTTGCCATGGTATTTTCAAATTCCCGGCAGGTAGGTATTTTTATGTCGCGGTTTTTGCATCCTGATTTTAGCTATCTGCCGCGACTTGTTAGTCCGATGGTTAAAACCTTGCAGATGTCTTTATTGGGTACTGTTATTGGTGTGGTACTAGCCATTCCCATCAGCTTTTTGGCGACGACAGTGGTGACCGAAAATCGCTGGCTTTCGACTATTTTCCGCTTTTTACTCGGCTTGATTCGAACCATTCCTAATTTGCTGTTGGCGGCTTTGTTTGTCGCTGTGTTTGGCATTGGTGAAGCCACCGGGGTACTGACGA
Organism: Enterococcus sp. AZ109; assembly: GCF_051714625.1. Taxonomy (NCBI): domain Bacteria; kingdom Bacillati; phylum Bacillota; class Bacilli; order Lactobacillales; family Enterococcaceae; genus Enterococcus; species Enterococcus sp. AZ109. The sequence continues at coordinate 2,176,522 of NZ_JBIOSF010000001.1, forward strand.
TTGCAGTCTTTACCTTTGGGATGGTGTCACAATTGATGTTTCAGGCGATTGAAACGATTGACTTTGGACCGATTGAATCGGCCTCGGCAGTTGGAGCCAATAAAATGCAGATCGCTGTTTGGTCAGTAGCTCCGCAAGTGTTAAGCCAATTTGCCAGCTACGCATTCTATGCCTTTGAAGTCAACGTTCGGGCATCCACTGTGCTAGGATATGTGGGAGCCGGCGGGATTGGTGTGATTTTGAATTCTTCGCTAGCTTTATTGAATTATGAACGGGTTTCGATCATTATCTTGACGATCTTAGTGACAGTTACGCTAGTTGATAAATTAAGTGAATTGGTTAGGAGGTCGCTATTATGATGATTCGTGAGATGAGTAAGAAAACAATCTGGTCTTTTGTCATCTTAATTGTCCTCGTTATTTTCTCAGCAGCTAGTATTGATTATTCAGGATTGAGCACCTTCTCCTTAAATATGGGATTGGATGTATTACGCGGGTTAAGTCAGCCTGACTGGAGCTTCCTTTATGACGGCAGTGGAGAAGATTTAATTAGTTTACTAATTCTCACCATCGGGATTGCTTGTTTAGGAACAATGATTGCGACCGTTTTAGCGATTCCGTTGACGTTGCTTAGTGCAGCAAATCTGTGGAAAGCTCATCCTTGGGTAACTAAGGTGGGGAAATTCGTTTGCAATATCTTGCGTGCGTTTCCCGAATTGGTTTTTGCGATTATTTTTGTCCGAGTTGTCGGACCGGGTCCCTTTGCTGGGGTAATGGCAATTGGCGTGCATCAAATCGGCATGTTAGGCAAGCTCTTCACTGAAGAAATGGAAGCAATGGATGAACGCTTGACGGAAGAAATGGAGGCAGTTGGGGCAAACTTTTGGCAAACGATTTTCTTTGTCCGGGTCCCGTATCTGATGCCGATTTACAGTTCATTAGCTTTGAATCATTTTGAGATAGCAGTCAGAAGTGCGGCTACGTTAGGCTTGGTAGGTGCCGGTGGGATCGGGGCACCCTTGATTTTCGCCATCCAAACTCGTAGTTGGAGCAAGGTCAGCATTATTCTAATTGGTGTTGTTGTTACCGTGTTTATTTTAGACCAAATAACCGGAATCATAAGAAAGAAATTGAGATAAGAATGAATATATTGCATATATCAGACATACATTTTCGTAGAGAATACGAAGCAAGCGAAGACGGCTACAAAGGAATGCTGGCGAATATGCAAAGCCCCCTTATTCCATTGGGGCAATGTTTAAGCCAGATTCAGCAGCAGACCACGGTCGATTTAGTGATCATCAGTGGTGATTTGACTGAAGACGGTGAGGTAGAGGATTACCGTTATTTGAAGGAGTGGCTGCAAGTTGCTCTAGGTGATACGGACGTCATCGTTACTTTAGGCAATCATGATATTAAAGAAAATTTCTGGGTTGGTTGGTGTGGGGCACCCGCCTCGGCTGCCTTTTATAATCAAGTAGTGGAGTATCCAGCGTTCACCGTGCTTTCCTTTGATAATTCCTGCTACGGCTATCCAGATGGCATCGTGGATGAAGCCCAATTTCAGTGGCTCGCCCAAACGCTGGAGCAGTTAAAAGGTCAGCCAATTATTTTGGTGACCCATCATCATCTACTTGCTCAACAAAGCAATATGCCCAAATGGCCAGGGACTGAAAGACTGTTGGATCTACTTGCATCCTACGATATTCGCTGCATTTTAAATGGGCATACCCACCATCCTTTTACTGATGAAATCAATGGGATTCCTTATTTTACCGTAGCGAGCATGTCCTTTGTGGGCGAAGACGAAGGCGAGGGGCTGGTTCGCTTTGAAGAACGGCACGGCTACAATCTTTATGGTGTCGAAAACGCAAGGGTCACTAGACAAACGTCAGAGAATTTTATTTCTGGTCACGTATTAAAAACCCTTAATATGCGACAATAAAAACTGAGCTTGAAGAGACCGAATCGCCCCGTGTGCTTCGGTCTCTTCGATATTATCCTTAAAAATGGAGGAGCAACCAACGTGAAACTTACCTTTCTAGAAACCAGCGATATGCATGGCTATGTTTATCCCACTAACTATGCGGGCGAGCATGATTTAGCCCTTGGCGCTGCCAAAGTCGCAACCAAATTGAAGCAACTGCGGGCACAAGCAGCCGGACCGGTAATCAGCATCGAAAATGGTGATTTCATCCAAGGCTCTCCCTTGAGCTATTACCTTTCCCAAAGCCAGCATCAAGTAAAGGAATTAACCACTGTCATCAATCAAATGGCGTACGATGTGCAGCTTTTAGGCAATCATGAATTTAATTATGGCATCGACTATTTACAAGCCGCGATCGCTAGCTACCAAGCGCCAGTCTTGGCGGCAAATATTTTAAATGAGGATGGTCAGCCCTACTTTGGTAAAGCCTATACCATTTTGGAAAAAGAGGGGGTAAAAATTGCCGTCTTAGGCTTAACCACTCAGTATATCCCCCATTGGGAAAAACCGGAAACCTTGAAAGGCCTCACCTTTAAAAGTATTATCGAAACCGCCAAAGAATATATTCCTAGATTACGAGAACAAGCCGATTTAGTAGTGGTCAGCTACCATGGCGGCTTTGAACGGGATTTAGAAACAGGTGAGCCAACAGAAGCGTTGACTGGCGAAAACGAAGGCTATCAATTATTACAGGAAGTGCCGGGGATAGATGCCCTATTCACCGGACACCAGCACCGTGTTATTGCCACAAAGATTAACGGTGTTCCGGTAGTCCAGCCCGGTTATCGTGGCAGTTATGTTGGCGAGATTCAGCTGAAAGTCGAGAAACAGGGGGATCAGGTAGCGATTACCGAAAGTGAGGCTATCTTGCATTCAGTCGAAGATGTCGCAGCCGATCCGCAGATTCTTTCATCGGTGGCAACATTGGAGGAGGAATTAGAAACTTGGCTAGATCGAACACTAGGTAAAGTAGAAGGCGATATGGGAATCACTGATCCGATGCAGGCTCGTTTGGTGGAGCATCCGTATGTAGAGTTTATCAATCAAGTTCAACTGGCAGCCAGCGGGGCACCAATTTCTGCAACTGCCCTGTTCAATAATGATGGTAAAGGCTTTGGCCAGACGATCACGATGCGGGATGTCATCACTAACTATGTATACCCAAATACCTTGGCAGTGATTAAAATCAGTGGCGCCGACTTACGGGCAGCTCTAGAGCAAACGGCGAATTATTTGGCAGTTGACAAGGGAAAGATTGTTTTTAATCCAGCCTTTATCCAACCAAAACCGCAATACTACAATTACGATATGTACGAAGGAATCGACTACACCATCGACATGAACCAACCAGCTGGTCAGCGGATTACTGCGCTTTCTTTCCAAGGTGCGCCGATTACGCCGGATCAAGAGCTAGAAGTAGTTACTAATCAATACCGGGCGATTGGTGGTGGGGATTACAAGATGTTCAGTGCCGAGAAAATCGTACGGGAGATTCAAGTAGACATGACAGAATTAATTGCCGACTACTTGAAGGAGCATCCGGTGATCAAAGCGCAGACAGATCAGAATTTTCGGGTGGTGCTGTAAGCCTCGGTCACTGAATCAATAGATAGAAGCTTCCTCTTTTGATGGGGAAGCTTCTTTTAAGTATCTGTTGAAAACATGCCAACACGAGTAGTTTTACTGAGTAAATTCCCTTAGAATAAACCTAATGAAACGTTTAGCATGGAGAAGGCAGCTTTTTCATGTGAGAGGAGCGAATACATGACAGTGACCGAAAATTTTCCTTTTACCATCAACGGCATTATTGGTCAGCAATGGACTTCAAGTAGTGACAGTAACCTGCGTATTTTATTTGGCATTCGGGGAAGTTGGGAAATTCGAATGAAAGACGCCGTTTATGAACTATCAGCAGAAGATGTGCTGGTTCTAAATGCTTTTCAAAACGCTCAAGCAAGTGCATTAAGTGAAGACTCAGCATTTTTTCTTATCGAGGTCTATCGCGAAGAAATTGAAAATCAATTAAACATGCAATGGACTCCTGTATTTGAGTGCAATTCGGTGGCGGGCAAGCAATTTTCATATCAGGAAAAAGAGTTTAGTCAACTGCGTGGGAAACTCTTGTCGTGCTTGGCGAGTTTTTATGATTTAAAAGAGCAAAACAAGTTTGCCGTTTATGAAAAGTTCTTTAGTATGCTGAGCTTCTTAAAAAGTCATTTCCAGAAAGCCGATTTTCAAGTCGCAGCGGATTATGATGAGAAAATTCAGCAAGTCTTAAGGATCATTCATTTGAACTATACTAAGCCCTTGAGCTTGCAGCAACTCGCTGACGAAACATTTTTATCCTATCATTATCTGTCTCGTAAATTCAAAGCCGAAGTGGGCAGTTCTTTTAAAGAATACCTGACCACATATCGTTTGAAAAAGGCAGCCACAGCTTTACGAATCTCTGATCAGTCCATATTAAAAATTGCGCTGGAAAATGGCTTCACCAATAGCAAAGCCTTTCATTCAGCCTTTAAGAATTACTACGGGGTGACGCCCAATGAGTATCGGTTCCAGCAAAACCCGGTAGTTTCTGCAGCAGATAACAACAGCAAACCAGCAGCGGATAATTTTGAACTGTTGGATATTGAATCAGCAATGCGGGTACTTTCCAACTACATGGTTCGTAAAGACCCAGAAGAATTTTTAGAACCAAAGCAATTAAAAAGGCGTATTTCTTTGACCAAACCGACAAAAAAACGTCCGGCATTAGGAAAAATCTTAAATATCGGACCTTGCAGCAATTGGTTGCGGGGCGACTGCCGGCAGGCGCTAACGGAGATCTGTCACAAAATAAGATTCGAGTACTTGCGCTTTAGCGACGTCTTAATTGAAAATCAGCTAACCATTGATGCCTTCAATATCATACCGAAAGATTCCCAACTGAATCGGTTGTTGAGCTTTACGGTTGAAAATCAGTTGACCCCGATTATTCATTTTAAGGTACCTAGTGATTTTGCGCAGGGTGTAACTGATCCTGCAGCTATTGAGACAGCTTTTCTTAAGTGGTTGGGCCCACGCTTAGCGATCTTGCAACAGCTGGTGGATGAATTCGGTGAAATAGCTGATACGTGGCATTTAGAATTTGACATTGATCCTTTACCAGCGAATTCGCAAGCACTTTTTTTACTGTTTTACCAACAGATGCAGCGGATTTTTAGTCAGCCGACAATTGGAATAAATATTGGTGCCTCATATGCTCCTTCAACGGTTGTTCAGCTAGAAGCTTTTTTAGCGGGTGTAGTGGAGCAACACTTGACCATCCGATTCATTGATTATCGTAGTGATCCCAATACGGCTTATTTGTGGGATGAAATCCCTCAAGAATTGTTAGAGAATTATCAGCAGCATAATCTAGCAACCTTGCATTCGATTTTAAACAAGCAGCAGTATTCAGGCAAAATTCTTCTGAGCGAGTGGAACACCTTAATCGGAAAGGGGACAACTTTACGAGGCACGTTTTTCCGTGCGGCTATTATGTTGAAGGATCTATTTTACTTATCCGCAGAAATCGACGGTGCGGGATTTTGGCTAAACAATGATACCCAGCTAACCCGTCTAGCGCAGCCCAGCAATAATCAAAATCAGCTCACCTTATTTGTGGGCTATCAGTTAAAGCGTCCAGCCTTTTTCGCTCTGCAGCTGTTTGATCAATTAAAAGGGTCCACCATTTATCAAGAAGAATCTATCTATCTCACGAAACAAGGACAGACTTACTATCTGCTTTTGCTAAACCCAGCTTATTTTAATCCGGCAATGAGTATTGATGAAACCTATATGCAGTATCAATCTCAGGTGATTACTCTAGAGTTGCTGAACATGCCTCCAAGTACTTATCAGATCAAAACCTATACATTAGATAAAGATCATGGTGGGATTTACAACGACGTAATGAAAGTGGGCGGATTAGAATTTATTGACCAAGAGACGACCGATTATTTGAAACAAGCCATCCTGCCTAAGCTAGAAGTTTCTCAAACCCAAGTAGTTGAACAGCTAAACTTTAAAGAGTTACTTACCTTCAATGCTTGCCGTCTCATCAAAATTAAGCCGTTACACTTTTAAAAGTGTAACGGCATTTTTTGTCCGCTTAGTTTTAGTAATACTATTTCATCAAAAAAAATCGTAGGATTAGACAATATTTGCCATTATTCATGTATCCGCTTTCTTTATACTGGGAGACAGTAAGGGCCCTAAAAAAATAAAGAGGTGTAGTAGATGGAAAGAAAAGTGCAAGAAACAGTTGAACTGTCAACGGTTTCGAAAAAAAGCAGTATGGGTATTGTTTTTGCCTTAATGGCAGGTTATTCGATGGTTTACATGGACAAATCAATGGTGTCAACAGCAATTATTCCCATTGCGCAACAATTTAATTTAGATTCGGGTCAAACCGGTTTGATTATGTCGTTCTTTTTCTTAGGCTATTCATTGATGCAAATTCCGGGCGGTTGGTTAGCCGATAAAATTGGTGCCAAAAAAGTGTTGATGCTGTCCTTAGCGATTATCTCCTTCTTCTCGTTTGCTTTTGGCGCAGTCAGCGGATTAATGCTGTTTATGATGATTCGCTTTTTTGCCGGTGTCGGTCATGGCGGCTATCCGCCAAGTGTTTCAAAAGCAATTACCAATAATTTTCCACAGGAACGACGAACCTTTATCCAATCAATGATTTTGTCTACTTCGGGAATCGGTGGGATCTTAGCCTTCACTCTAGGGGCAAATTTGATCAGCCAGAGCTGGCGCTTAGGCTATCTTGTTTTAGGGAGTCTGTTTGCAGCAGCTTTGGTGTTAGTAGCGATCTTTGTGCCTAAGGACATCCAGTTACCTAAGAATCAACAAGCAGCACGGATTCCTTTTAAAGAAGTAATTGCCAATCGCAATGTCTTAACGTTGTTTGTGGCAATGCTGTTACTGAACTTTTTGCTTTATGGCAACATTTCTTGGCTGCCAACCGTATTGGCACAAAAATTCAATTTGGAGATCACTCAAGTAGGGTACCTACTAGCAGTCAACGCCATTTTCCAGACGATTGCGACAATGTTTGCTGGTGTCTTGCTGTCAAAACTATTCTTAGGGAAAGAAAAACTATTTATTCTAGGTGCCACAGTTATTTCAGCAGTCTTTGTAGTAGTCTTTGTTTTATCAAGCAACCTAGTCATTGCAATGGGCGCACTGATTTTACTAAGCATGATTTCTGTTTCGGCATTTACTGCAATCTTTACGCTGCCGCATAAAATTATGGATGGCTCAATCATTGGTTCAGCCATCGGGATCATCAATACCGGTGGAACTTTAGGCGGGTTCTTAGCACCGATGATTTTAGGTCAATTGATCAACTTAGGTGGCGGTTCTTTTACCATTCCTTTTGGTTTTATGGCATTAGCAAGTATTCTTAGTGGTCTAACAGTATTAACATTAAAAGATAGGGGTTAACAATCATGACAAATCCAAAAGAACAACTCTCACAATTTATCGAAGCAAAGCGCGACAAATTCATCGCAGCTGCTGATCGCATTTGGGAAACACCAGAAACACGTTTTGCCACAGAAAAATCCGTCCAGCCTTTTTATGAAATACTAGCAGAAGAAGGGTTTCAAGTTGAAAAAGGAGTCGCAGATATGGCGCATGCCTTTGTAGCAACTTACGGATCGGGCAAACCGGTCATCGGTATTTTGGCAGAATATGATGCACTAGGAAACTTGAGTCAGATTGCTGATTTAGGTGAACAGCAAGCCGAAGTTCCAGGCGGCAACGGACATGGCTGTGGCCATAATCTCTTGGGGACGGGCGCTCTAGCTGGCGCAGTTGGAATTAAAGACTATATGGCAGCCGATAAGCTTGAAGGAACCATCAAATTATTTGGTTGTCCGGCGGAAGAAAGCGGCTATGGAAAGGCCTATATGGCAAGAGCGGGTCTTTTTGATGAATTAGATGTAGCTTTATCTTGGCATCCGTGGGATATTAGTGGTGCATGGTCCATTAGCAGCTTAGCGGTCTATCAAGTTTATTACCGGTTTAAAGGAGTTTCAGCTCATGCCGCAGCAGCACCCGAACAAGGACGCAGTGCGCTAGATGCAGCGGAGTTAATGAATATTGGAGTACAATTTTTGCGGGAACATATCATTGATGAGGGGCGCGTTCATTACGCCTTTACCGATGCCGGCGGTGAATCAGCCAATGTAGTGCAGCCGACAGCCAGCCTTTATTATTTCATCCGTGCACCTAAAATTGAGCAAGTCGAAGAAATTTATCAACGAGTTAATAAGATTGCGCAAGGGGCAGCGCTAATGACTGAAACAGAATTGACGATTGATTTTGATTCTGCTTGCTACAATTATCTTCCTAACCATGCAGTAACCAAAGCGATGTATAAGAACCTTTTAGTTGAAGGGAAAATGAATCTGACGGATGAAGATATGAACTACGCACAACGATATTACGACAGTTTAAATGATGCTACTAAGCAATCATTAGTTGATCGGGCGCAGCAATTTGCACCAGAAACGGATGCAGCCGAGCTCCAACGCTTAGGTTCGTTACCAATCGCTGAACAAATCCAGCCGTTAGTCTTCTCTGAAGCAACTTCTGGCTCCACCGATGTCGGTGACGTTAGTTGGGTTTGTCCGACTGCCCAAATCTTTATTGGTTGCGAGCCACAAGGAACGCCGGCTCACAGCTGGCAATGGGTAGCAAATGGGAAATCAGCAATCGCTCACGAAGGTCTGCTGGCAGCGGGCAAAACGATCGCGGCAACGGCCTATGATTTATTCACACAACCAGAATTAATTGCCCAAGCAAAAGAAGAACATCAAAAAACGTTGGGAGGCAAGGTCTACAAATCCGCAATCCCAGCTGAAGTAATGCCAAAATAAATTAAACAAAGGGGTTAGCTAATGGAACAGTTAAAGTATACAAGTGTCTTTGATATCATTGGTCCCATCATGATCGGTCCCAGCAGTTCTCATACTGCTGGGGCTGCTCGCATTGGGAAGGTGGTTCGCAAAATTTTTGGCGAACGTCCCGATTCAGTGGATATTTATCTGTATGAATCCTTTGCCAAAACGTATCGTGGCCACGGAACAGATATTGCACTAGTTGGTGGGCTGTTGGGTATGGAGCCAGAAGATCCGTGCCTGAGTGATTCGTTGAAAATTGCTCATGAAAAAGGAATGGAGGTCTTGTTTGTACCAAAGCAGGAAAAATCGGAGCATCCTAATATGGTGCAATTAAAATTGACTCGTGGGGAACACGTTTTAACAGTTACCGGTATTTCAATCGGCGGGGGAAATATTCAAATTTCTGAAGTAAATGGCTTCAAGTTATCCTTATCACTGGGAATGCCAACCTTTGTGATCGTTCATCAAGATGTACCTGGGATGATTGCCCACATCAGTCAGTTCTTCTATGATGCCAATGTCAATATTGGTACAATGTCTGTTTCCCGTGAAGCAGTAGGGGAGAAGGCGATCACGGTTATTGAGACCGATGAGCGCAACGAAGCGATGTTGAATAAAATAAGAAAGCTGGAATATGTTTTCAGTGCATCATATTTCGAATAAAGGAGGCGCCCGATGTTCTACAGTATCGAAGAGCTAGTCGCTCAAAGTCAGAAGTATGACTCTGTTAGTGAATTGATGATTGCGACCGAAGTACAATTAAGCGGACGCACCCGAGAAGAAATTATCCGATTGATGGATAAAAACTTGGCGGTCATGGAACAATCAATCGAAGAAGGCGTAGCGGGTGTCAGATCAGTGACAGGATTAACTGGCGGCGATGCGGTTAAAATGAACAACTATCTAACCTCTGGAAATTTCCTAAGTGGAGCAACCCTTTTAACCGCAGTCAGAAATGCCATTGCAGTGAATGAGGTCAATGCAAAAATGGGGTTAATTTGTGCTACGCCAACTGCTGGCAGTGCCGGAGTTGTTTCCGGTGTTCTGCTGGCGTGTCGGGATCGCTTGAAGTTGAGTCATCAGCAGCAACTTAACTTTCTCTTTACTGCCGGCGCTTTTGGTCTGGTGATCGCAAATAATGCGTCAATTTCCGGTGCCGAAGGGGGCTGCCAGGCTGAAATCGGTTCTGCCAGTGCAATGGCCGCAGCCGCCTTAGTCCAAGCTAATGGTGGAACCCCACATCAAGCCGCCCAAGCTGTGGCGATTACGTTAAAGAATATGATGGGCTTGATTTGCGATCCGGTTGCAGGGTTAGTTGAGGTTCCCTGTGTGAAGCGCAATGCTTTAGGCTCAGCGCAGGCTTTTGTTTCAGCAGATATGGCCTTAGCGGGGATCGAAAGCGTGATTCCGCCAGATGAAGTCATAGAGGCGATGTATCGGGTGGGACGTCAAATGCCAAGTATTTTCAAAGAAACCGCTGAAGGTGGTCTGGCTGTGACACCAACTGGTCAAAGGCTGGCGGAAGAGTTAACAGTTAACGAATAATAGTTTGAAAGTATCAGAGTCAATGGGTTCTGGTGCTTTTTTGAATACAAACACGAATGAAACAATGGGTTTTTGATCGACAGCTTTGATAGAATGTCTCATGAGCATTTTTATCCTTATTTATTTCTTTTTTGTTTCCTTTTTGTTATCAAAGGGGTACTCTATAATGGAAGAAACTTATTTTTAGATCAAGGAGTGGTAAAAATGTGTACGAGTCTTACACTAACCTGTCATGCAGGGCATCATTTTTTAGCGAGAACTATGGATTTTGGGTTTCAACTGGAGGGTAGGCCAGTGGTCATTCCGCGAAATTATACTTGGAGACGGGAGCAAGAAGACCAGAGCACAACGTATGGATTTATCGGTACCGGTAGAAACTTGGGGGAATATTTTTTAGCAGAAGGTGTTAATGAAAAAGGATTGGCAGTGGCAGAGCTGTATTTCTTAGATGAAGCCCAGTATTATGCAGAACCTCAAGCAGGAAAAGTGAATTTGGCACCCCATGAATTTATTATGTGGTTACTGGGTCAGATCGAAAGTATCTCTGAATTGCGAGAACGAATCACTGAAATTCAGCTGGTGGAAGAAGCGATTCCTGTGATGGGCTTTATTCCACCCTTGCATTTTATCGTCACCGACAAAACCGGCGAGACTGTCGTGCTTGAATCAGACAGTGGCGAAATGGTGGTTAAGGATAATCCAGTCGGTGTGATGACCAATAGTCCCGATTTTGGTTGGCATTTGAAGAACTTAAACAATTACTTGAGTATTCAACCGACTAATTTTGCGAGTAAAAAAATTGGGGATTATGCGATCAAACCTTTTGGACAAGGATCAGGGACCTTTGGCTTGCCGGGAGGCTATACTTCACCGGAAAGATTTGCTCGGGCAACCTTTTTACGTGCCTTAACTGATACGGGCGAGACGGTGGAAGAAGGGGTAAACGCCATTTTCAAAATTCTAGATAATGTGACTATCCCTAAAGGTGTGAATATCAAGGATGATGGGGCAATCGATTATACCCAATACCGTGCGGCGCTAGATGTGACAGAATTAACCTATTATTTCAATCCTTACGAATCGCAAGAAGTGTTCAAGATTACTTTAGATGAAGCGTTGCTGAATAAGACGGAACCAACTGAATTTGCCTATGATGCAACTTTCAAAGCGACCGATCTAAATGCACGGTAAAAGCTAGCTACAAAATGCGAAACCAGCGGCTTACTCAAAAAAAGAGCAAGCCGCTGGTTTTTGTGTGCGAGGCATTCGAATGCGATGAATGGCAGTCGTTAAAATGCTGTTTTATGGAGAATGATTAGAGCAGCTAAGGTTACTTAAACGCAGACTCGTTCAAGCTGACGAAAAGTGATTCTTCTTTTCGTCAGTCTTTTTTTGTTTCTACTAACAACAGCGACCTGCCAAAAAAGAGCAGGTCGTTGTTGTTAGCATTTAGTTTTTCCTCAAAAGAATGCTATTAGCAATTTCAATTCATTATGTCCGGCTCATTGTAACTTTCAAAAATTCTTCGTCGTTCGGATCACCAGAACCCCGTTGATTTTTATCAATCGAAGCGATCATAGACATTTCTTCCTCCGTCAACATAAAGTCAAAGACATCGAAATTTTGCGCGATGCGTTCGGCGTGAACCGATTTTGGAATCACGATGATGTCCCGTTGTAGGTGCCAGCGCAGGATAACTTGGGCAACGGTTTTGTCATGGGCTTCAGCGATTTTTACCAAAACAGGATCTTCTAACACATTGCTTTTTCCTTGGCCAAGTGGGCCCCATGCTTCGTGTGCGATATCCATGCTCTTCAAATAGTCGTTTAGTTCTTTTTGTTGGAAATAAGGATGGGTTTCTACTTGATCGACTGCTGGTTTGATTTTAGCAGTGGTCATCAATTTTTCCATATGCGGTTTTTCGAAATTGGATACACCAATGGATTTGACTAGGCCATCATTATATAAGCTTTCCAATGCACGCCATTTTTCATTGTAGCCATCACTAGGCCAATGAATCAAATAAAGATCCAAGTAGTCGGTTTGCAATTTCTTCAAGGATTCATGGAAAGCGGTGATGGTTTCGTCGTAGGTGGTATTGTTGTTCCAGACTTTTGACGTGATGTATAGTTCTTCCCGTTTTACATCACTTTCAGCCAGTGCTTCCCCCAGCCATTCTTCGTTGTGATAGATCGTGGCGGTATCAAAGTGACGATAGCCGACTTTCAGTGCTTCTGCCACGGCTGATTTCAAATCAGCGGCATCTTGAACCTTGAAGACACCTAAACCTAATTGCGGGATCATTTGACCATTGTTTAGTTTCAACTGTTCCATTTGCGAAAACCTCCTAATAAAATTCATTACATCTAAAAGTATAACGCAGGCAACGCTGTGCTGTAACTATTTCGCTTTAACTTCCTTAAATAAATATGCAACAGCTAGATAAACTAGTAGAATTTTTGCCCTAATCGACAGAAATTGTTCTAGCTTGTCAATCAAACGCTTTATCCGAAAGCCTTACCATTGCTGGTTTAGCAGCTCTTTTTTAGCTTGCAAAAACGAACTTGAAAAAGAGTTAAATTTTTTCAGAAATCACAAGGCAAAATACTTGTATTCGTAAAGAAAGAGCGTATAATGACAAGGTGTCACATGACAGAGTGTCATTTGAGAAAATTGTAAGTTAGGAGGGAAGATCGTGCCCAAAGAAACCTTTTATCATTTGGCAAAAGACAAGCAGCAGCGAATTATGGATGCCGCCAAAAAAGAGTTTTCCAGAGTGCCATTAGGGGATGCATCGATTGCCCGCATTATCAAAGATGCAGAGATTCCTAGAGGCAGCTTCTATCAATACTTTGAAGACAAGGAAGACTTGTATTTCTATTATTTTCAAAGTATGCGCCGGAATTTCCAGCAGGAATTAAATCAGGCGATTGAACAGGCCGATGGCAATCTATTTGAAGGATTTGAGCTTTATTTTTCAAAAATGGTCAGGGAAGTACTGCAGGGAACGAACGCTGCATTTTATAAAAATCTGTTTATCAGTATGGATTATCGTTCGTTTCATAAAGTTGCACCTCATTTTGGCAAAAAGCCCCATGCCCCATGCCCTCCAGATCAGCAGCATAAGGAGAATCTACAGGAATTTTACGATCGCGTCGACTTATCCATTTTAAAGGTAGCCGATCAGAAAGAGCTGCAGCTTTTAGTGAAAATGCTGATGCATACGGTTTTCTCGACGATTGCAGAAGGGTATCGTCAAATGCAGGAAAACGATGCGCACTCGATTGATGAAGTCATGGCAGAATTTAGGTTGAAATTAAATTGGTTAAAAAACGGCGCTGTAAGAAGCGCTTCGCAATCTGGCTCAGAGTTAGAGCGTTAGGACAAAGCCAGCTAGTTTGCAAAGCTGGACATCTCAAGAAAGCCGGTAAACGGATAGACAAGGAAGGTTATAAACGTGAAACTATTTAAATATTTACGCAAATATTGGTATGCCATCCTCGCGGCGCTGATTCTGTTAGTTGTTCAGGCCCATAGCGAGCTGACATTACCAAGTATCACCTCAGACATCGTGGATGTAGGGATTCAACAAGGGGGCTTAGAAACAGCCACCCCAGAAAGCATTCGGGAATCCACTCTTTCAGCCATCGAGCTCTTCATGACCGATGACGAAAAAGATACCATTAACAAAAACTACAAAAAAACCACTGAAACAGTCGACGGAAAAGACGTCACTGTCTATGAATTACAGCATAAAAGTGAAGCCAACAAAGAAAAGTTAGCTAAGATCTTTGAACTGCCGATGTTTATGCTGGCTACGTCCCAATCAAAAGCATCAAAGGATGGACAGGCAGCCAAAGAAATTATCGATGAGTACCAGCAATTAGGTACTGAGGGCAAGCAAGCCCAAGAATTAGCCCAAGAAGCGCAAGAAGCTGGAGCCGCAGCCCAAGAAGCTGCCGCCGCTGGTGATTTAGCAACCGCACAAGAAAAAGGTGCTGAAGCTGCCCAAAAAGGCGAACAAGCGCAAACAATTGGCGATGCCATCACCCAAACGCAAAACGAATTACCGGCAAAAGTCGAAGCTGCGCGTAAGGAAACCAAAGAAGGTTTAGGCGATGTCGGTCAAGACTCCATGAAGACTGTCGGAATCCAATTAACCTTGGCTGAATACAAAGCACTGGATAAAGACACAAAACAAATTCAAATGGATTATATGATCAACCGTGGAACCGAAATGCTGATTCTGACCTTGATCGCAGCTGTAGCCGCCATTTTAGTAGGCTTAATTGCTTCCTTGGTTTCTTCTTCTGTCGGTAAGAATTTGCGGATTGGTCAATTTGACAAAATCCTGCAATTTTCCAATACGGAGATGGAGCAATTTTCACCAGCATCCTTAATTACCCGTAGTACCAATGATATCCAACAAATTCAAATGGGATTGGTTATGACCATCCGCTTGGTTCTGTATGCACCGATTTTAGGAATCGGCGGTGTGTACGAAGTGTTTAAAACCGGTACCGGAATGGGCTGGATTATCGCCCTAGCAGTTGGTTTAGTATTGGTTTTAGTGCTGACGCTATTAGGCTTTACGATGCCAAAATTCAAGAGTCTGCAAAAATTAGTCGACCGGGTGAACTTAGTTTCTCGGGAAATTATTACTGGTCTACCCGTTATTCGCGCCTTTTCTCGTGAAAAATACGAAGAAAACCGCTTTGATGTTGCCAATACTAACTTGATGAAAACCCAAATGTTTGTCAACCGCAGCATGTCCATCATGATGCCGATTATGATGCTTTTGATGAACGGAATTTCCGTCTTGATTGTCTGGGTCGGTGGTCATAATATTGACACTGGACAATTGCAGGTTGGGGACATGATGGCGTTCATTACTTATACGATGCAAATTGTCATGGCATTTATGATGTTGTCAATGGTTTCAATCATCTTGCCTCGTGCCAACGTTTCAGCTGGTCGGGTAGATGAAGTATTAGAAACTGAACCGACGATTATTGATCCAGAACAACCACAAGACGATCATGACTTTGAAGGCCAAGTGAAATTCGAAGGTGTGACCTTCCGTTATCCAGATGCTGGTGAAGATGTGCTGCATCATATCAACTTCACAGCCAATCCGGGAGAAACTACGGCTTTAATCGGGTCAACTGGTTCAGGGAAATCCACCGTGGTCAACTTGATCCCACGACTGTTTGATGTAAGCAGCGGCCGCATCACCATTGATGGTGTCGACATTCGTCAAATGAGCTTGCACAAGTTGCATGACCTGATCGGATTTGTTCCTCAAAAGGGCGTACTTTTCTCTGGGAACATTGAATCAAATATCAAATTCGGGAACGTCGAAGGCATTTCCGATGAACAAATGAAAAAAGCCGCACAAATTGCGCAAGCCGAAGAATTTATTGACGGCAACGAATTAGGCTACGAACGGGAGATTTCCCAAGGTGGAACCAACGTCTCAGGCGGACAAAAACAACGCTTGTCGATTGCCAGAGCCTTAGCCAAAGATCCTAAGATTTTGATCTTTGATGATTCACTATCTGCACTAGACAACAAGACCGACATTGCGCTACGTCGGGCATTAGCCGAAAGAGTCAAAGGCATTACCCAAATCATTGTGGCGCAAAAGATTTCAACCATCCTTCATGCCGATAAAATTATCGTCTTAAATGAAGGTCGGATCGTAGCACAAGGCACCCACGACGAACTGATGGAAACATCATCTGTTTATCAAGAAATCGCTTCTTCACAGTTGAGTAACGCCGAATTAGGCTTAGAAGCAGAATAGGAGGGGAAGAAAATGGCAGAAACAAAACAACAACGTCCGCAACGTGGACCAATGGGCCGAGGAATGGGTCCTGGCGAAAAAGCCAAAGACTTCAAAGGTACCATTAAAAAACTAGTCTCCTATATGGCAAACTATAAGATCCCCGTCTTATTCGTGATGATCTTTGCGGCGGCATCGACTGTTTTCAATATTTGGGGACCAAAAATCTTATCCAAAGCAATCACGGAATTGTTCAACGGCTTGATTGAAAAATATCAAGGTACCGGCGATATCAATTTTGATAAAATCGGACACATCCTGCTCTTCATGCTGGGACTTTACTTAGTCGCTTCCGTTTTCGGCATCATGCAAGGCTGGATCATGTCCACCATCACGCAAAAAATTACCTACCGCATGCGGAAAGAAATTTCCGAAAAAATCAACCGCATGCCAATGAATTACTTTGAAAGCCGGACCACCGGTGAAGTCCTATCTCGTATCACCAATGACGTGGATACTCTAGGACAATCATTAAACCAATCAATTACCCAGTTGATTACATCGACCTTCACGATTATCGGGGTCATTATCATGATGTTATCCATCTCGGTGCAGATGACCGGCATTTCTGTTTTAATCATACCGATCTCGTTGATTTTGATCACGGTCGTTATTAAGTTCTCACAAAAACACTTTAAGACCCAACAAAAATATTTGGGTATGATTAACGGTCAAGTAGAAGAAACTGTCGGCGGCTACAACATTGTGCATCTCTTCAATGATGAAGAAAATGCCTTAGCCGAATTCAAAAAGCAAAATGACATCCTGTTCAAATCCGCTTGGAAATCGCAATTCCTTTCTGGATTGATGCAACCAATCATGAACTTCGTTGGAAACTTAGGTTATGTAGCCGTAGCGATTATTGGTGGGATTTTAGCCTACAACGGCACCATCACAGTCGGGGATATCCAAGCCTTTATCCAATACGTCCGCAACCTGACCCAACCAATTGCTCAACTGGCACAAGTATCCAACATGCTGCAATCCATGGCCGCTGCCGCTGAACGAGTATTTGAATTCTTAGGCGAAGAAGAAGAAGCTCAAACTGTCGAAAACCCCGTCAAAATCGGCAAGGTCAACGGCGAAGTTGATTTCGAACACGTCAAATTCGGTTATACACCAGATAAGATTATTATCAACGACTTCAGCAGTCATGTGGAACCAGGACAAACCGTGGCGATCGTTGGACCAACCGGTGCAGGTAAGACCACGATGGTGAAACTATTGATGCGCTTTTACGATGTCAATACCGGCGCCATCAAAATCGATGGTCACGACATCCGCGATTTCAACCGCGCAGATTTACGGGAAAACATCGGCATGGTGCTTCAAGATACTTGGTTGTTCAAAGGCACCATCATGGACAACCTCCGTTACGGAAGACTCGATGCCACCGACGAAGAAGTTTACGCCGCAGCCAAAGCTGCTCACGTAAACCACTTCATCGAAACCTTGCCTGGTGGTTACAATATGGAATTAAACGAAGAATCATCCAATATCTCACAAGGACAAAAACAACTGCTAACGATCGCTCGCGCCATCTTAGCAGACAAACCAATCCTGATCTTGGATGAAGCAACTTCTTCTGTCGATACCCGAACCGAGTTGCTTATCCAGCAGGCCATGAACAACCTCATGGCCGGCCGGACCTCCTTCGTTATCGCTCACCGTCTATCGACCATCAAAGATGCCGATAAGATCCTTTACATGCAAGACGGCGACATTAAGGAACAAGGAACACACGAAGAACTACTAGCCAAAGGCGGCTACTACGCTGCGCTGTATAACTCACAGTTTGATGAGTTGGCGGGGTAGGGTAGATAATAATGAGGACACCAGTGGGATGTTGAGAGACGTTTCGCTGGTGTTTTTTAGTATGAATGAACAGTCGTTTAATTAATCGAGAAAATCATTTGAATGACGGCATCAACGCAATGAAGCAAGAGCTGAGCAAAAGGCAGATGAACTTCGGGTGGCCATCATTGCCTTTGGAGGAATAATCAATGAACACAAAGAAGTTAGTTTGATTTTCCCTCAAACTAGCTTACTTCATTTAGTAAAACTTATTCAAATACAGAACGTATACATGCAATAGATCCTGCGGGAACTAATAGCAGAGATAGTTTAGAAAACTGTTACTTATCCAGTATGATAAAAGCTATTAACGCTTGTAAATATCATTTCGTTTACCGGTTTTAAGAACAAGCACGACAAATTCATTATCGATAATATCAACAATCAAACGAAAACTCCCCACTCGATAACGCCAAAGTGTTTTCTTATCGCCCTCAAGAGCTTTTCCCCATTGTCGAGGATTTTCGGTTCCTTCAATATGTGTGTCTAACCATTTAACTAACCGTTTTTGTATCAGGCTGTCTAACTTCTTAAATTCCTTATATGCTTTTTTATCAAAACTCCAAGTATACATTAGTCGGGAAATACCTCTTTCAATACGTCTTCCCGGGCAACACGTTCATTTTTTTCATTCAGAACGTTGATACCAGCTTCATAATCAAGCGTATCTTCAACCTGTTCCATAATCGCGTTACGCATAAATTCAGAAACACTTACTCCTTCAAATGCAGCCAGAGCTTTCACTTTTTTATAATCTTCTTCAGGTATGCGGATTGTAGTAGTAGTCATAATGGTTCCACTCCTTATATAGTATGATTCGTACCCCAAAAGTCGGCTTTTAAGCAACTAAAAATTCTGGGTAAGGGACATGATATGCTTGGTCATTTTTGAAAAATCTCTTCAGGTTAAAAATGGTGTCTTTAAGAGATTGCTTTTCTTGTTGCTTGGTTCCTTTTATCAAACTTTTTATATTGATTGCGCCTATCTTAAACGAAAACCAGATTTTGGTGCGCAAGAATCCCCAGACGGGCATCTGATCTACGCGATAACTACGGCGTAAAATCGATGGTACGTCTTCAATACCATTTCTGAATTGGGGGAGTTTTTGAAACCCTTCGATTTCCATGAATTTCAGATGTTCTGTTCGTACAATCTTCTTTTTTGTCATGTAGCTGCTTGCTTTGATAATTTTGGTTTACAGGTTTCAAACAATGGACAAGCTTCGCAAGTTTCTTTATCAAACCAGCCACAATGGACCTTATTGTCATTGACAATGACGCTCATAAGAGCAAGTTTAATACAAGGAAGATGCTTATTACCAACTTTTGAAAGGAATCACAGATTCATCATTATCATCTGACCTACCGAAAAAACAACAATAAAAATTTGACTACTTTTTACTTGTTTCCAAGTTAACGATAGATAATTTTTAAAAATGAACGATAATAGTATGCTTACTATAGGAACTACGGAGTGAACGAAAAACAATAAAAATCTATTGGAAATTCCAAAAAATTGTAGAAAAAAGTCCCCTAAAAATATAATAAGACATAGATACGTAACAAACCATTGATATTTATCTATCTTGTTGTTGTCCTCATCGTTTCTATTTTTAATCATATTACATCGCAACTCCTACTCCATAGTTAGTCGTTTGTGAAGAATTTGGTCTAAAAGCCAAGATAAGTCCCCCTGTGTACGTTTCTTAGGTTCATTTTACTACTGTAGACAGCATGACATCTTTACTTTTGGGGTACAAATCATAGTGTATATTTATTATAGCATGAGCGACTACGTTTGTATTCACATTCCAATACGGTCTAAAGTTTTCTTATACGTTCGCAACCTGATTTAACCAATCGCTCAGCTGGCGCAAGTATCCAACATGCTGCAAGCCGTGAACAACCTAATGGCCGGCCGGACCACCTTCGTTATCGCTCACCGTCTATCGACGATTAAGGATGTCGGTAAGATCCTTTACATGCAAGACGGCGATATCAAGGAACAAGGAATACACGAAGAACTACTAGCCAAAGGCGGCTACTACGCTGCTCAATATTTTTGTCGCTCAACTCTGGGAAAGATCATCAATAGTATGTACGTTCACACTGAAGAATTTTCTATTCCAGCTAAAAAATCATTTTAATAAAAATTGCTACCTGAATGTGGCATTCTTTGTATGTCCTTTTATACAAAAATACTTCATTATTAAGAATATAGAAAAGGAGGAAGCCTAATGAATATCTCAGAGAGAATTAAGTATGAGAGGAAAAGAAAAGGATGGACTCAAAAAGAACTTGATGAAAAGCTTTTTGATTTAACGGGATTTAGTATATCTACTGATACTATTAAAAGAAGAGAAAAAAATGATTATGAAGGATTGACTCTAGTAGAAATTCAGTGTCTGTGTGAAATTTTCAATATACAGCCATCTGATTTTTTAGAAGAAAAGAATAAGTTTGAAATTGATGACTCAGATCTAGAATTGTTGAGTTATGGTGAAAAAATTGAAGGCGTTACGAGTATGATTAGTTACTCTGATTTGTTATCGATGTTTTATATCGCTCCTAAGAATAAAGTATCTACTGTTTTCCGATACGACATGGAACTTAGACAGATGAATAGACTACTACCGTATCCTTCTATTCACTCTTTTTTTTCTACTTTGGAAACTTTGTTTTTATGGTTGGAGAATTATGATGATGAGGATTTTAAAGAAGAGCATGCTGTAATTGCAAAGAAAGATAATGTAGGAACGAGAAGCCAATATGATCCCAAAATCATTTTTGAAACAGCTGAATTGATTACGATTGCAGAAGGGATTGCGGATGAATTAGGTGGCTATATCGAAATCATCAACGACATAAGCAAGGCTTTAGGGGGAACTGAAAAAGTCTATTCGAAAAGATATATAAGAAAAAATCGATTTTTCTAGGAGGATATTATGAGAATACGAATGAAACGCATTGGCAATAAACTTAGAGAGGCAAGAATCCGTAGACACCTATCTCAGAGTCAATTAGCAGAAAAAGTGAATGTTTCAGTAGAAACTATTTATAATTGGGAAAACGGAAATACATCACCTAAAGTAAAAAAGATCAAAGAACTATGCTCGACATTGAAAATTGATATAGATGATATATTGGATGATAAAAAGATGTATCTTCAAGAAACTCAAGCATTAATTGACATGATGGAAAAACTACTACTTCTTACGAATGAGAAAAATTCCAAACAATTTTTTTCAAATTATTATTTCATTGAGAGGGAGGAAAGGATAATCTTTCCTGACGATGCAGCTGATGATTTTGAGAAAGCAATGTATGAGGAAATTTACAATGATCCAATTTTGCTTCATTTTTATGGAGATAATAGCGGACGCTGGTGGAAACGAACGAAACTCAGTGAGAACTATCAATCGAAACTTCAGAAAAAAGTTTTGCAGAACAGGCAGTCGTACCCATATAAAAAAATTGAAGAATTTGAAAATTCAGTAGAGTTTATAAAGGCAAAAGAAACTCTAGAAGATTTTTATTGTTTTTGGGCATGGATATCGCAAGTATTAAACTTCATGATAAGAGAATTAACTATCAAGGGTTTGGAATTGATAGCGATCCCGATATCAAATGAAGAATACCACAGATACAAGCAATACTATCCAAAGAAACCTGCAGAGTTTTTGATGTTTATTTTAGTGGATCGTTTGACCGAAAAATTATACAAAGAAGGTATCCTAAATAAAGATTTTGACAGGAATAAGGCAGTTGAAATATTTAAAGAAGATATTCACTTTGATATATATTTGAGGAGGTGGATCAAGGGATATAATTATGTCGATAAGAAAACATATTATACAGGAGATATAATTAAGTATCACAGAAGTAAAAATATGCTCATCCATCGCAACAGCAATCCTTTAATGGGAAAAGAATTTGAATAGATAGTTATAGAAAAAGACTACGAGAGTGATTGGGTCATATAATCCATATTTGACATGCTGATTGCGACTACTGGGGCTGGAAACCCTAGTTGTTCGTTTAATACTACATTTAGCCCCACCAAGGAAATCCTTGGTAGGGCTAAATGAATTCTATTATAGGGTTTTAGTTTACTTCTAATCCACAGTCAAATTTACTTAGAAATCTTTTGCGATAGACTAAACAAGTCCACTAGTATTTTAATTATTCACTGCAGTAACTGTTGAGGTATCCATGAATGTTGAAGACACAACTTTATAGGTAGCCGGATATCCATTGCTAAGATCTTGTTGTTCCAATTGTCCCGAACTATTTATTCGAAACATATCAAGCGTGTCTATCTGTTGTTCACTGTGGTCCACGCGAACATAGGCATAGCCATCACGATTTTCTACAGACAGTTTGTAGGGAAACGAGGTTCTGCCCAGACTGAATTGTTTGTCTAGCACAGCGCTGACCCACTCTTTTAATTGATCAGAGGTTAAATTCTTTGTATCAACACTCGTGCCAGAAGCATTTTCTGCGGGAGTTCCTTCAGGGCCGAAAGACCAAGTAATGGTATGTCCATTAGCATCGGTTGTCCAAGAATCAAATGAAATAATCCCATTGTTCAAGGTATAAGGAATATTCCAGTGTTTAATGATTATCATGTTATCCGTCAAGGTGTATGGAGCATCATGGTCTGGTCTATACGTGCCTAGCAGCTCAACGTGGACAGTAGAATCATCAATAAAGTTAAATCCAACCACGCCATCATGAATTAAGTTTTGTGGAGCCTTATTCTCCGCCATTGCCTGATTGGCATCTTGACCGTCATATAGTAACGGGACCATCGAAAATCTTTTCCCTAATATTTGGTTTCGAGCAGTACTTATAACGTCCAATTCATTAGCAGATGAATCCTCCACATCGCTGCTCGATTCTTCCGAACTACTATTTGTAGTCGTACTTTCAGTCGTTGAACTACTTTCAGAATGTTTTACGCTGCTGGTCTCTTTAGTAGAGGTTGCAGTTGTATTAGTATCAGGTTTTTGACAAGCTACTAGCAAAAGCATGCTTGCTAGTAGAGTTCCAACCAAAAGATTCTTCTTCATTTTGTCCTCCTTGATTCTTTAGTAGTATAAAAAACATGTATTATTTTATTGATAGCATGATTATATCATAGAGTTTCCATTGTTAAGTTTGTGATGATGTACAAAGAAGCTAACAGCTACGGTAAGATAAAGGAGCAGCTGTTAGCTTTTTCATGTTTTTAAAATTTATTGTCCACTTTTTAGCCGTTTCAAACGTTGTAAAGGTGAAGGGAGAATCTAAGATGAAAAAGGATGTGACATTTGAAAAAGTTCTACTTTCACTAGGGGAAGAAGTCATCAACATTTTAATCAAAAGAGGTAGTACACCAGAAGACGCCCAAGATGCTGTTTCTCAAACCTATATCACCATATTCTCGATGCTCACCGATATCACGCAAGAAAACTTGCGGCCTTGGTTCTTCAGAGTGTCATTCAACAACTACATAAACATGTACCGGAAAAAAAGACGAGAGCAAGACTTCACTCATAGCCAAAGTACGAACGAATCGGATCTGATGGAGAACCATTCAACTATGTTTGAACTCATTGATTCATTAACGACTGAAGAACAAGAGATGATTGTGCTTAAGTATTTTTACCAACTATCTTACATTGATATTTCTGAATTATTAGGCATATCGATCGAAACGGTGAGAAAGAAACTATACCGAAGTCGAAAAAAATTGAAAAACAACTGGGAGGACTAACCATGGACTTAAACAAAAGCATTCAAAAAGCGAAAAGAAAAAATTTAGTACGGATTGTCTGTATCTCAATCCTAAGTATCAGCATTATTCTGGGTGTGCTGATTTTTACATTAGACAAAGTTGCGACCAGTAATTATCGCAAATTAAATGACACACTATTTAACTATCAAACCATCGCTTCCCCTAATACCCAAATCGATTCCCAAGTGATTGCTAATAGTTCTTTTTTAGGTGGGGAAGTTGTAACTAATCAATCTAAGAATATTGATGGATATATGGTTCCGTGGACCAGCTTGCGCAATAAGTACGATATTTTGAAGAGTTCGATTGATTATAACGAGTTGACTCCTTCCTGGTACCATTCAGCAAAAATTTCCTACGAGTATAATCGACAGACTAAACAAAAAGTAGCCACCTTCTATAATCCGACCATTGAAGATTATTACGATAACGTGAAGAATGAGCTGACTGAAGTAACACAGATGGATAATACTGTAGCTGAGATGGCAATTTCTTTTGACAAGCCGTACACATACAGTGAAGTGAAAGAAATGATCCCCGAGAATTTGAATATAGTGTGGCTCTATTTGTTCTCCGAGGAAAGGGATGAAAGTAAAGGACCTGCCGGAATATCTGTATATGGATTTCAGCTAAGCAAAGATTCCGATAATAAAGCAATTGATGAAGAAGCGGATAAGGATAGTTTCTTCAGCTCATTTGAAACGCATTTTTTGCAAATGGATAACCAGAAAGCAGCTAAGTTTATCCGTGAGAATAAGGATAAGGATGTTGATGAACTTCCAGTCTTGGGTGTGATGGTTACTGGTCAAACGCAAAATTTTGCGGAGCTTGAGGATCAAGCGTTTGTAAGAGGGAGTTCTGTGGGGGTGACTGTGCCAGTTGTACCTTATATTGAGCCGGAGAGGTGATTTATATCTGAGAACCAACTGAATTGTCGATTTTGACTAATCAAACAGCGAGACAAGTTGTTTAGCGCAGATGAATCCAAATTTTCATTTTTTGAGTAATAATTTAAACCAGCGTCTTACTTCAGAATCAAGTCGCTGGTTTTTTTGAAGCGTATTAGTTTGGCGTGTCTGATTTATGCAAAAACAAGTGAGCTGATTCTAGGAAAAAATTCACTTCTCTCCCCTCGGAATCCAGCAAAACGGTAAGGGGCTTTTGGACTCTCACACTTGGGGTCTTTTTTTTAATTCTTCAAGCTGATTTTCTAAAGTACTTGTGCGATCTAAAAAATCCTGATAAAAAGCATTGAAAACATGAGCGTTTGCGTGAAATTCCTTGATTATTTTCTTCTTGTTTAAAGGGATTGCTCTATTACTAAAAAATCGTTTAGCATGGATAATGCTTTTGTCCACGATTGAATTTGGTAAAAAGTATCATTTAAAAGGCATATATCCTGATAAGTGATTTCCTTAAGGGGTTGATTGTTTTTTGTCAGTATTCTTTCTTTTTGTTGTCTTTCCATGGCAAGCTTTCTCCTTCTTTAAGAATTGTAATAAATGCCCAAAATATTTACCTGCGAAAACATTTCTTAACTGATTTTCTAATACCTTAATATTCCCATCTTTTGTTTTGCTTATATCAGCAAAGGTTTTGTATACATTATATATTACCATGCCTATATAAGCAATGAAGAAAGGGGCTTTTATTATGAAAGAAAAAATGCTGGAAATAAAAATACATAATTTGCTGGATGAACACGGTATATCTTTGAGTGAATTATCTAGGCTGTCTGATATTGAAGTAGCAAGATTAAGTGAACTAGCTAACGGTAAAAGACAACGAATACAAATCAATCATTTAATTAGAATTGCAGAAGCTTTGGATATAGATGATATTGGTGAAATTATTCAACTAAAAAATATTGAATAAGTCTGGGAAGCGATGGTTTGGAGATTGATAAATAGGGCGGTTGATAGGGACTATCAGTTTATGGGTTACTTAAAAAGTGTGTGGGAAATATAGAATGAAGAATAGAAACTTCTGTGGCTTCCAATTGAGTAGAGATTTTGAGAATAAATCAATTGATACCTTTATTCAAGAAAACAAAAGTAAAGTTGTTTACGAGCTGCCAGTTCTGGGGAAGTAGATCCAAAGTAAGGGTGAATATTCATTATTTTCACTAAGTATAGCCTGGTTTATAAACGAATCGAACAGAAAGTTATTGACAAATAACTCGTTTTGAATAACACTTGTTATATGGGGGAGTCAAAGCGAGGTATAGGAGATGGGTAAAGAAGTATTTATTAGTCATTCAAGCAAAGATCAAGCGTATGCAACAATTTTTGTAGAACTACTCAAAAGTTTTGGTTTCCGAGAAAAAGATATTTTTTGCAGTTCAACCTATTCAACAGGAATCGTTTATGGGGAGCGAATTTTTGAACGGTTGAAAAGTGAACTTACAGATGGACCAATCATGCTTTATTTGCTGTCGCAAAATTATTACGAGAGTGTGGTTTGTCTAAACGAAATGGTAGCATCCTGGATGATGAGTGAACATCACTATCCTGTGGCGCTGCCTCATTTTGACGTGCAAAAAATTGTGGGAGCGATTAGTTCGGATCGTTTAAGTTTAGTTGCTGGAGGCCAGTTTAAAATAGAAGATTTATTCCGTTTGATCAAAGCAATTAATGTTTTTAAGGGAGTAGGAAATGAGAGATATAAAATCAGAGAACATTGAAGAAAGTATAAGAAGTTCATCTACCCTTGAAGAGATTTTGGATTTAGCTAAAAGATATTATTCTCTTATTCCTATTAGTGAACGATCTATAATTTTTAATAGAGTTTTATTTCATAGGAAAATAGATCCTGAGGATGCTTATTTTTCTTTAAAGTTAGCAACCAACTTATCGTTTATTTTTGTAGCCTATCCTGAGAGAAAATTTCCGCGTTTTTATAATTATTTTAAACGAAATAAAATAGATTCTGAAATGCAAATATTTAGATGTTTTGTTATGAGAATCCACGATATGTACACTAGGCAACAAATGGATCAAGTAAATGAGAGTAATGATAAAAATTTTTCTACGTATCTGAATTATCATTTTCATTACCCTTCTATTTCTACTGGAGATTATATAGAAGTGTTCAAGTTATTTGACGGTACATCGAGAGAGGTATATGGCTTTTCGATCTATAATATTGTAGATATATTATTGTGGCTTACTTGTGATGTTGTTATTAATAAAGAAATGAGTAAGTATAGATTAACAAATGAATGGATAAGCTTTAAACAGATGAGAAGGAAGTTCAGCGATAAATCGTCTTCATTTATGATAAGCCGTCTTTTCATAGACGAGGCGGAGATAAAAGATAAATTTATATATCCAACAGACATTCTTAATAATTTCAAAGGAAGGATAGGGATAAAAACTAAGCATGGGTATTTTGTTCCGCAAAGTTCTTTCGTTTTTGAAAATATTTTACGCTATTTAGTAGAAGCCGAAAAATCTAATGAGGTAAAAGGAAAAATTTTAGAGAAACACGTTGAAGAGGTACTTAAGGATTATTTTGGTAAATCAAATGTGATTAAAACATTCTACGATGCCTCAGGAAACGAACAAGACATTTTGGTTAGATACAAAAAATATTTTTTTTCCATAGAGTGTAAAGCGCAAGATTTCAAGGAAATTTATAGAGATCAAAAACAAGCATCTACAAGATTAACTAGAATTTTTAATCGTGTGATCTTAAAAGGATGTCAACAATGCGAGAGAGTTAGAGAAAATTTTTCGGACAATGACAGTGTTGTTTTTTTTGATTCAGACAATAAAAAGAAAAGAAATGTTGTTATTGAAATACCCAATACAAAAAAGGTTGAATTAGTTAAGGTTGTAGTAACTTTAGATGACTATTTAAATTTATCTGAATCACCACATGATTTTCTTAGTCCAGAATATGAAGATACTTGGATTGTAAATTTGTTTACTCTAAAAAGAATTCTATGGGCATCTGAACCAGATCAACTTATTGAATATATTAAATATAGAACATCAGGATTAAAAACAATAAGATCAATTAACTCTGATGAATTAGAACAATACGGGTATTTTGTAAGTCCTAATTTTAATATGTATCCACAAAATGATGTAGATATCACAATAAACTTACAGCAAGGTTTTTCAAGAGTTTTTGATGAATATGATAATTATTCATATAGAAAACAAATTAGAGACTGGAAGGAAAACATCGTGAAGTAAATCGTATAAGTGGATAAATGTATTGGGAAATTAAGCTTTTTCTATCTATCCATGTGTGATATATCAATCAAAATAGTTTTAGGAGGTAAGTATGAAGATTTCATCAATATGCGTTCATAATTTTCGGAAATTACAGTTATCAAAAATCGATTTTAGTAAAACAACAACGCTTTTTGTAGGAGCAAATAATAGTGGAAAAACAACTGCTATGGATGCTTTGGGAAAGTTTCTAGCAGATAGAAGGTTTGAATTCAACGATTTAACTGTATCTAATAGGGTTCTAATCGATAAAATTGGTAACGACTGGATAGCAGAAGAGGCGGAAAGTCCTAATGGTTTGAAAGAATGGGAGGAAATTTTGCCTAAAATGGATATTTGGTTGGAAGTTGAGAGTAATGAATTCCATTATGTTGCAAATATTATTCCCACACTGAAATGGCGAGGAGGTAATTTAGGCGTTAGAATAGTTTATCAACCGGAAGATATCGATACTCTTTTTTTAGAGTATCGTACAGCTTATAAAGCTGCTAGGACTACTGAAGATGTTGGAAACAAAGAGAAGAAAATTCAACTTTTTCCTACAAGTTTAAGTGAATTTTTGAACAAGAGAATTCACGCTTACTTTGGGGTAAAATCTTACATTCTTGATCCGGATAAATACAATCAATACCCACCACAAGAAACTCAGTACGAGATGGATTGCTTTACTAGTAATCCATTAAAGCAAATAATACGGATAGATATGATTGACGCGCAAAGGGGATTCTCAGATCCAGATTCTTCCAATGAAATCGGGAAGAGGAATAATCAACTGTCCAATCAAATGAGAAGATATTACGATAGACATCTAGATCCAGAGAAACTTCCAGTACCAGAAGATATTGATATTCTAAGGGTAACTGAGGAGGCTAGGAAAGTTTTTGACGATAATTTAGAAAAGAAGTTCTCTCCAGCAATTGCAGAATTAGAAGAATTGGGCTATCCAGGATTAAGTGATCCTAAGATTACAATTACTACTAGAGTTAACACTTCCGAAACGCTGAATCATGACTCAGCAGTTCAATATTCTTTAAGTAGAAATAATACATCGCTGAGGTTGCCAGAAAAATACAATGGACTAGGCTACCAAAATCTTATTTCGATAGTTTTTGATCTTATGAGTTTCCGTGACAATTGGATGAGAGTAGGGAAAGCTCGTAAAGAATCCGAATATGACGGAGACTTAATAGAACCATTGCATTTAGTCTTAGTTGAGGAACCCGAAGCCCATTTGCATATGCAGGTTCAGCAAGTTTTTATTAGGAAAGCATATTCTGTCTTGAGAAAAAATGATTTTTTAGAAAACCACTCTAATTTTTCTACTCAACTAGTAATAAGTACTCATTCAAGCCATATTGCTCGTGAGACCAACTTTGCTAACTTACGTTATTTCAAGCGAATTTTCGAGAATGATCTATGCCCAGTTTCGACAGCTCAAGTTGTAAATCTTTCTGAAGTGTTTGGGAGTGGAGATAAGACAGACAAATTTGTGACTCGATATTTACAATCTACACACTGTGATTTGTTCTTCGCTGATGCTGTAATATTAGTAGAAGGATCTGCTGAAAATATATTAATCCCTCATTTCATAAGGAACCACTATCCTGAGTTACACTCAAGATATATAAATATACTCAATATCAATGGACGCCATTCTCAACGTTTAGATCCGTTGATCCAGAAATTGTGTATACCAACACTTGTTATTTCAGATTTAGATTCTGCGGAAAAAGCTGGACACCATAAAGCTGCTATGCCCCAAAAAAATGCAAAATTAATTAGTAGTAATGCAGCTATAACTAATTGGTTAGTTAAAGAAAAAGATTTAGATAACCTTCTATCGTTAGAATATGCTGAAAAAGTTTTTGATAGAAAACATCCATACGATTATTCTGTTCGAATTGCATATCAAACTCCAGTTCTAGTAAAGTGTAGTGAAGCAGAAGAACCAGAAGAAGCATTATCAAGTACTTTTGAAGATTGTCTAATTTATTCCAAT
Organism: Enterococcus sp. AZ109; assembly: GCF_051714625.1. NCBI lineage: Bacteria > Bacillati > Bacillota > Bacilli > Lactobacillales > Enterococcaceae > Enterococcus > Enterococcus sp. AZ109. The sequence goes on from NZ_JBIOSF010000001.1 coordinate 2,206,708, forward strand.
TATGAATTGTTTAAACAAATTGAAGAAACAGATGTTGGCAGTTTATTGGAAAAAGTAAGCGGAGTTTTAAAAGAATCAAAATCTGTTAGTGAGTTACAAGAAGGTATTTATAATGCAATAAGGGATGGGAAATCTGATGAGAAGGCTGAATTCGCTCTAGATTTAGTATATGCTTTTGCTCCAGAAGACTTAACTATTCCTCCTTATATTGCGGAAGGATTGAAATGGCTACAAGACTTGCTTCAGCCGATGGAGGTATAATAAATGACTGACGTAGAGAAAGAACTTAAAATGTCAGATAACCATGTAGATGATCACGTAGATGAAGAAATTAAGCAATGCCTTCTAAAAGATAATCATAAAAGCTTTTTTATGTTTGCAGGGGCGGGCTCTGGGAAAACCCGTAGCTTGATAAATATTTTATCATTTATAGATAAAGAATTCGGGGAAGAACTTTCCGTACACTCTAGAAAAGTCGCTGTCATAACGTACACTAATGCTGCCTGTGATGAGATTTCAAAAAGACTAGGTTTTAAACCAATTTTTGATGTATCTACAATTCATAGTTTTCTATGGGACCTAATTAACCCTTATCAACATGATATTAAAATGTGGATTATAAAATCGATCGAATCAGATATATCAAAACTAACTGAGAAGCAAGCTAAAGGACGTAAGGGGAACGCGGCACTAAAAAGGCAAGAGGACATAGTGAAAAAGTCTAAACGATTAGAAAAGATAAAATTCATCAAAAAATTTTCTTATAATCCCAACGGAGAAAACACGGGCTATGGTTGTTTAACCCACAGTGAAGTAATAAAAATAGGCGCCTATTTTATTTCTCATGAAGAGACAATGCAAAAAGTTTTGATTGGAAAATATCCAATTCTTTTTATTGATGAAAGTCAGGACACAAAAAAAGAATTAGTAGAAGCATTGCTAATTGTCTATGAAAAATACAAAAAAGATTTTGTTATTGGTATGTTTGGGGATATGATGCAGAGAATATACATGGATGGTAAAGATAATCTATCATCATGTATTCCATCTGATTGGAAAAAACCAAACAAAGTAATGAACCACAGGAGCGCAAAACGGATAGTTGAGTTAGCTAATACCGTACGGAAGACAATCGATCAACATGAACAATGTCCAAGATCAGACGCAGAAACAGGGATTATACGTTTATTTATAGTAGATGACAATTCAAACAAAGAGAGTGTTGAAAAATCGGTACAACAAATTATGTCAAGTGTTACAAAAGATGACAACTGGTTGATTTCAACTGAATATAAAAGTTTGATTTTAGAACATCATATGGCAGCGAGTAGGTTCGGGTTTTCAGATTTATACAGACCGCTTCATGAATCAAGAAAATTTGATTCTTCATTAAGAGATGGTTCAATATCAGAACTGTCATTTTTATCCAGTGTTATTTCTCCTTTAATTACTGCTTATCAAAATCAAAATGACTTTGAAGTCTCGAAAGTCATTAGAAAGCATTCGCCCTTTCTTGGGAGAAGTAAATTCGAAGAAAACCATTTCAATCAAATGGAGATTTTGGACGAAGCAAATCGAGCCTTTGAAAAACTAGTCAAACTCTGGGAAAATGGTAATAATCCTACATGCATTGAGATATTGAAAAATATTAAAAAAACTCAACTTTTTGTTTTGAATTCGCGTGTGGATCAAATATTAGCTCCACCCGTAGATGATGAAGATGTTAAAATTGCAGCGCTTAGAGAATCTTTATCTGTAACGTTTGATCAATTAGAACGTTATTCAAGTTATGTTACCAACAAAACCCAATACGCTACACACCAAGGTGTTAAAGGATTAGAATTTCCAAGAGTAATGGTTTCTATGGATGATTCAGAGGCTAATGGTTTTTTATTTAGCTATGAAAAACTTTTTGGTGCAACTCCAAAAACTGAAAGAGATCTGAAGAACGAGCAAGAAGGTAAAGATAGCAGCATCTTAAGAACAACTAGACTTTTTTATGTAGCTTGCACTAGAGCGGAAAAAAGCTTAGCAGTGATTGCTTATACTAAAAATAAAGAAGCTGTGAAAGAAACCGCGAGGATGAATAAATGGTTTTTTGAAGAAGAAATTGTGGTGCTATAAAGCTAGTACAATAGAAATTAGGTTCTATTCGATTTGTCTTTTCATCAAGCAAAAAAGCCTATAAACGCCGTAAAATCAACGTTTATAGGCTTTTTCAGGCTACTCCCACTCGACTGTTGCTGGCGGTTTCGACGTAATATCATACACAATCCGGTTCACATGATCCACTTCATTGACAATCCGCACAGAGATCTTTTGCAAGACATCCCATGGAATGCGGGCGAAGTCGGCAGTCATGCCGTCGATAGAGGTTACTGCACGGATACCGACCGTGTAATCGTAGGTACGACCGTCACCCATCACACCAACTGAACGGATGCCTGGTAAGACAGTGAAGTATTGCCAGATATCGCGGTCTAGGCCGGCATTAGCGATTTCTTCACGTAAGATAGCATCGGATTCACGAACGACTTCTAGTTTTTCTTCGGTAATTTCGCCAAGAACACGGATACCTAAGCCTGGTCCTGGGAATGGTTGGCGCCATACGATTGAGTCTGGCATGCCAAGCTGTGTTCCTAGTTCGCGGACTTCGTCTTTGAACAGAGTGTTCAATGGTTCGATTAGTTCGAACTGCATATCTTCAGGTAATCCACCCACGTTATGGTGAGATTTGATTGTTTGGGCTGTTTCGGTTCCTGATTCGATCACGTCAGTGTACAACGTACCTTGGGCTAAGAAAGAGACGCCTTCTTTACCAGCAAGTTTCGTTGCTTCGTCATCAAACAGGTAAACAAATTCATTACCGATAATTTTGCGTTTTTCTTCTGGGTCAGAAACGCCAGCTAATTTGTCTAAGAAACGTTTTTTAGCATCTACTCGGATAATGTTTAGTCCGAATTTTCCGCCTAGAGCTTCCATGACTTGCTCGCCTTCACCTTTGCGCAATAGACCGTGATCCACAAAGATCGAAGTCAATTGGTCGCCGATGGCTTTTTGCAGCAACACACCCACAACCGAAGAGTCCACACCACCAGATAGGCCTAGCAAGACTTTTTTGTCGCCGACTTGTTCGCGGATGCGAGCAATTTGCATGTCGATAAAGTTGTCCATGCTCCAGTCACCGGTACATTGGCAAACTTCGTAAGCAAAGTGACGCAACAGGTCGTTTCCATATTCAGAATGGCGCACTTCGGCATGGTATTGGATACCGTAGAAGTTGCGGGTTGTATCTTGAATTGAAGCGATTGGGCAGTCGGCAGAAGTTGCGACTGTTTCGAATCCTTCTGGTAATTGAGTAACTAAGTCACCGTGGCTCATCCAAACAGTTTGTTCTTTTGGTGTGCCGGCGAATAAAACGGCATCGTCGGAAGTAACTTCCAATAACGCTTTGCCGTATTCACGGTTTTGCGCAGGTTCAACTTTTCCGCCTAGGTTGTAGGTAATTAGCTGCATGCCGTAACAAATACCTAAAACGGGAATGCCTAAGTCAAAGATCGCAGGATCAATCGAGAAAGCTCCTTCGTCATAGACACTGTTTGGTCCACCAGAAAGGATAATTCCTTTTGGCTTCATAGCTTTTACTTCTTCGGCAGTGATGCGGTGGCTCAATAGTTCTGAGAACACACCGAATTCACGGATACGACGAGTGATCAATTGGTTGTACTGGCTACCATAGTCAAGTACAATGATTTTTTCAACGTCTGTCATTTCGTTGGCAACGTTTGTCACAATTATTCCCTCTATTCTTATAGTTTTATTTCAAAAGCAGGGCGAGCCTTGCTTTTTTTGCTGGTGCTTGCTAAGCACACTTACGAAAGTTTCGTATTAATATTTTCGCAAATAGACTTCATCAATTTTATGATGATTGGCCTTGTGCATGATAATATCAGCTCGACCCCGAGTTGGCAAGATGTACTCCCGTAAATTAACTAAATTCACTCTTTCCCAGACATCTTCGGCCATATCTAACGCTGCTTTACGATCGCCAATAGCATAGTCGTAGTAATAATTATCGGGGTCTTGGAAGGCGGTATCTAGTAAAGATTCAAAACGCTCCAAGTACCATTTTTCAATCAAGGCTGGATCAGCATCGACAAATACCGAGAAATCGAAAAAGTCGCTCACATAAATCTGCTGGTTGGCTGGTAATTGCAGGGTATTGATCCCTTCGACAATCAAAATGTCTGGCTGATGAATGGTTTCAAATTCACCCTCCACAATATCGTATACATTGTGAGAGTATCTCGGAATCTGGATGTTTTCCTGACCTGATTTGACTTCATTTAAGAAGTTAATCAGTTTTTCCATGTCATAGCTTTCGGGGAATCCTTTGCGGTCCATGATGCCCCGCTCTTCTAGAATTTTATTGGGATAAAGAAATCCGTCAGTGGTAATCAGCTGAACATGCTGGTGTGTAAATAAGCGGCCCAGCAAGGTTTGCAACAGACGGGCGGTGGTACTTTTTCCGACAGCAACACTTCCGGCGATACCGATGATGAATGGCGGCATTTTTACATATTTATGTAAGAAAAGTCCCTTGCTCAAACTCAGTGATTCCGCTTCTTTTTTGTATAAATGGATCAGATGGCACAATGGAATATAGACATCTTCTACATCTTTCATAGAAATACGGTCATTTAAGCTTCGGATACTGTCCAATTCTTCTTCGGTCAAAGGGGTATGTCCGCTGGTATAAAAATCTTGCCATTGTTCCCGCGGAATACGATAGTAATTCATCTTATCTTTCATAGGAACCTCCTTTGATAACTGCGCTTAATTCTATCATAAAAAGGTAGTATTCTGTTGCTGATTTGCTAGAAAACCGAATATTTTTCTACTATATTATGGCTATACGTCATTTTAGCTGAAAAATAGAGGAAAATGCTATGGAAATGCTGCTAGTTTCGTCTATTTTTTAGAATCGCTCACCAAAAGAGCCGAAGTCAGTATGAAAAGAAAGTTCGTGCTATCATAGTAGAAAAAGAGGAGGCTACAGCAATGAAGAAAATTGCATTATACGGTGATAGCTTAATGACAGGCTTGATGAATGGGGAAACCAGTGATATTCTCAATAGGTATGTAATTGATGAATTAGCGGATATGGGCTTTCCCGGCTATGATATTTTAGAATTTGGCCGCCGGGGTGAAGGTTCAGCAGAAGGCTTGGCACGTTTAGACGAGGTCGTAGCAGCAAATCCTGATTTTGTAGTAATTTGTTTTGGTACCAACGATTCGATTAAACACAAAGATCCCGTTGAAACCTATGGCGAAAATCTACGTCAACTAGTGGCAGCTTTCCCCGCTGAAAAAGTCATCGTGCTGACACCCGGCTATGTAAATGTCGCAATTCGGACGGAAGCGGACAATGATCGTCAACAGGCTTATGCTGAAATGGCAAAAGAAGTTGCAGCTGAAAAAGGCGTAAACGTGATTGATTTGTATCATCATATGACTGTTTATCCTGAACCAAACGAATTCTTGCAAGATGATGGCTTGCATCCATCAAAAGAAGGCTATCATTTCCTAGGCGCCTTAATTGCCCGAGACATCAAAAACAAGTTGCTGGAAGCAGAATAACAGCCATCAATTGAAAACTAACTTAAACAAGGAGACACCATGACCAATCATTATTATTCAGAAAATCCCGAAACAGCGCATGACTTAGAAAAATGGTCCTTTGAACTGCTGGGAAAAAATTTCCAATTTGTCACGGACAGCGGCGTGTTTTCCCGTCAAACAGTCGATTATGGCTCGCGGGTGTTAATTGAACAATTTGACAATAGCCAGTTGCCGGAAGGGGCGATTTTAGATGTAGGCTGCGGATATGGCCCGATCGGTTTGGCACTTGCCTATGGAACGGGTCGCCAAGTGGAAATGATCGATGTCAATAACCGTGCCGTTTCTTTGGCTCAGGAAAATGCCCAACGCAATCAGCTAGCGGAGCAAACGGATATTCATCAGTCTAATATTTACGAAGACCTGCATCAAACAAGCTATGCCGCAATTGTCACCAATCCACCTATTCGTGCGGGTAAAAAAGTGGTGCATCAGATTTTAGCTGATGCGGCGCCCTTACTGAAAACCGGTGGTACTTTGACGGTAGTCATCCAGAAGAAACAAGGAGCCCCTAGTGCCGAGAGCAAGATGGAAGAAGTCTTCGGCAATGCCGAGATTGTCTCTAAGGACAAAGGCTACTATATTTTACGAAGTGTGAAAGAATAGAACGAAAGCTGTCATCGTGGGTGGCAGCTTTTGTTTTTGTATATCTAGGGTTTTAAATGTTGCCAAAATTTCTTTTTCACAATTGATTCCAAAGGCTTGCAGGAGAGGAAAGAATAACGGTATAATCACATTGGATATTAAAATTTCACAAATGTGATGAAACGTTTGTTCAAGTAAGGGGGAAGTACCATGTATAAGGATGAAGATAAATTATTGGTTCGGATTGCCGAAATGTATTATCAAGAGGACAAAAATCAGAGCCAAATTTCCAAAGAACTGAATATTCACCGCAGTACCATCAGCCGCTTACTGAAGCGTTCTCGCAACGAAGGCATCGTCACAATTTCAATTAATTACGACAAAGCAGGCACCTACGATTTAGAAAAGCAGCTGCAGGAAAAATATCAGTTGAAAAAAGCAGTCATCGTGCCAGCTGCTTCGGATTTAAACCGGACACAAAAAGATAAGCTGCTAGCCAATGGTGTGGGGGAATACTTGGGGGAAATTTTAGCTGACGACATGATTATCGGCTTTTCTTGGGGTGAAACCATGTCCGCCATTCCTGAGGGATTAGGCAGCTACAATGTAAAAAATATTACCTGTATTCCGATGATTGGTGGACCATCTGGGCGCTTAATCAGTGATTATCACGTAAATACGATTGCCTATGAAGCATCGAAAAAATTAAATGGCCGAGCCTTGATGATTGATTCACCAGCTTTTCCAGAGACGGTTTCTTTGAAAAAAGCTTTGATGGAAAATGAATTTAACCAAGAGCTGATCGATTATTGGCGTAAGCTGGACATTGCGATTATGGGTATCGGTAGTCCGATCTTGCAAATGAATGAAAGCTGGAAGCAGTTCTATGGCGAAGATGTGTTAGCCTATCTAGAAGGTAAAAAGGTCATTGGGGATGTGGTTTCCCGTTTTTATAGTATTGACGGCAAGCATATTGACAATGAATTGGATGATCGTTTGATCGGCATTGATGTTAGTGATTTAAAGCGAACGCCTTACCGGATTGGTGTAGCTGCTACGATAGACAAAGCCGAAGCGATTGCTAGCGCATTAAAGGGTGAGTACATTAATGTGTTAGTGACAACCGAAGAAACAGCGCAGGAAGTATTGAAGAGATAGGGCTTTAACACCGTAAATAAAAAGTTTTTGTAGTTAAATAAGCTATCTGTTAAGAACTTGCGTATAGATAAGAGTTAGACGATTGAGTATAAAAACTCAATCGTCTTTTTTTGCCAGTTCCACTTTTCGCAGTGTATATAGTGAGAAAAAGTTAAATAACTGACCAGCTAACTATGATTCGTACTGTCTAGTGGAATGGTAAGCGTACGAAAATAAAAGAATTTTCGGTGAAAATTCAATACCGCTCCAATGAGTTAGCTGCCAGTTCCACTTTTCGCAGTGTATCTAGAGAGAAAAAAATAAAAAAATGACCAGCTAACTATGATTCGTACTGTTTAGTGGAATGGTAAACGTACGAAAATAAAAGAGTTTCCCCTAAAACTTCTTACCTCAATACGGAGTTAGCTGCCAATCGTCATGCAACAATTTAGCTTTCAACTTTAGCACAAATGTGATTGTATGATAAATAAATTGCAAAAAGTTGTTGACAACGCTTTCTTTAGGGTCTAGAATACAACTTGTAACAAAAGTTAAAAAGAAATCACAAATGTGTAAAAAGAGGTGTAAAGATGGATTGGCTAGAAATTAAAGACAAAACAGTTATTGTAACAGGTGGTTCTTCAGGAATTGGTGCAGCAATTGTTAAGACATTGTGTGAATTGGGCGTACAGGTGGTAAATGCGGATTTACGGGCAGGAAGCTTTCAGCACGAAAATCTTTTATTCAACACCACAAATGTGACAGACCCAGCATCGGTACAACAGACAGTTGATTTGGCAGTTAAAACGTTTGGCAAAATCGACGGGTTGGTGAACAATGCCGGCATTAATATTCCTGCGTTGCTAGTAGATGAACAACAAACAGACGACGGGAAATTTGAAATCAACGAAAATATTTTTAGCAAAATGATCGACATTAATCAAAAAGGGGTCTACTTGATGGGACAAGCAGTTGGCCGCGAGCTGGTCAAGCAGGGCTCAGGTGTAATTATCAATATGTCCTCTGAGTGCGGTTTGGAAGGTTCCGAAGGTCAAAGTGTCTATGCGGCGACCAAAGCTGCAGTGAATAGTTTCACGCGATCATGGGCCAAAGAACTTGGTAAAAAAGGCGTTCGGGTAGTCGGTGTGGCACCAGGAATCATGGAAGAAACCGGTCTGAGAACCATTGAATATGAAACAGCTTTAGCCTACACCCGTGGGATCACGGTTGAGCAATTACGGGCTGGTTACACCAACACCAAAACAATTCCGATTGGCCGTGACGGAAAATTAACTGAGGTTGCGGATGTCGTTGCTTACTTTCTTTCTGAACGTTCTAGCTACGTTGACGGCGTAACGTTAAATGTTGCCGGTGGAAAAACGAGAGGATAGGTGACTGAGATGAATAAAGTAATTTTAGTGGCCCATGGCAAGTTAGCGCACGAAATGAAAAACTCAGCGGAAATGATTTTCGGTGAGCTGCCAGATTTTCAGTCCATCGAATTTTTAAAAGAGGAGGGCTTGGATACCGTTCAGCAAAAAGTACTTACTACTATGGCAGAACCTGAGTCTAACTACTTGATCCTTACCGATTTGTTTTGCGGCACGCCCTATAATGCCAGCTGTGCAGTAGCTATGAAAAACAGCCAGCGGGAAATCGAAGTCGTTTCCGGCATGTCGCTGCCAATCGTACTAGAAGCAGCCAGTATGCTTCAAAGTCATAGTTTAGCTGATATTGTGAAACACATTACAAATGTAGCCGTTGACACGGTGAAGTCATTTAATGATCAACAAGTTGAAGAAGAGGAGGATTTTTAAGATGCAAATCAGATTAGCACGCATCGATGACCGGTTGATTCACGGTCAAGTAGCAACTGTTTGGGCGAAAGAAGCCGGAGCAGAACGGATTATTGTGGTAAGTGAAGAGGTAGCCAACGATGAGGTTCGCCGCACTCTGGTGAAGCAGGCTGCACCTCCGGGAATCAAAGCCAACATCGTCAACGTAGAAAAAGCCGTAAAAGTCTACAACAATCCCAAATATGCAGATGAAACAGTTTTTTATCTCTTCACTAATCCATCAGAAGTTTTGGCGATGGTAGAAAACGGGGTGCCAATCAAGTCCATCAACATCGGCGGTATGCACTTTAAGGATGGCCGAACACAAGTAACTAAAGGAATTTCGGTAGATCAACAGGATGTAGATGCATTCCGTAAATTGGCTGCTATCGGGGTTGAATTAGATCTACGCATGGTAGCAACCGACAGTAAAGGTGATTTTGAAGCGAAATTGAAAGAAGCCGGGTTTTAACGAAAGGGGCAAATAACGATGGAATTATCAATGATTCAAATTGTTCTTATTTTTCTTTTCTCATGTATTTGTGGAATGGGCAGTGTGCTAGATGAATTTCAAACCCACCGTCCGTTAATCGCCTGTACCGTTGTTGGATTAATTTTAGGGGATATTACAACTGGCATTATTTTAGGGGGAACCTTGGAACTGATTGCTTTAGGCTGGATGAATATCGGGGCAGCCCAATCGCCTGACTCGGCCTTAGCCAGTGTAATTTCGACGATTTTAGTCGTGGTTGGTCAACAAGATATTCAAGCGGGGATTGCGATTGCTTTACCAGTAGCGGCAGCCGGACAAGTCTTAACTGTTTTTGCTCGGACAATTACCGTGGCGTTCCAGCACGCGGCCGATCGGGAAGCTGAGAAGGCCAACTTTAACAAAATAATCTTCATTCACTTTAGCGCATTGTTCGTACAAGCCTTGCGGGTAGCGATTCCAGCTACAATCGTGGCAGCCTTTGTCAGCGCAGAAATGGTAACCAATATGCTGGACATGATTCCAGATGTCGTGACTGGTGGTTTGGCAGTAGCCGGCGGATTTATCGTAGTCGTCGGGTATGCGATGGTCTTGAACATGATGAGTGTAAAATACTTGATGCCATTCTTCTTCTTAGGATTCGTTTTAGGCGGCTACTTAGATTTCAGTCTGCTGTCATTCGGGATTGTCGGCTTAATTATTGCTTTAGTCTACGTACAATTGAACCCGAATTTCAAGAAACAAGATGCCGGTGGTATGGTCACCGCTACAGCCATGGGCGAGTTGGCTGATGACGAACTGGAAGACTAACCTTTCTAACATAAAAACAGACGAAAATACCAATCGATCAAGGAGGATTATACTCTATGGAAACAACAGCAACTGAAACCAAAGCGCCGGTACAATCACAAATTACTAAACAAGATTTGTTCCGCACCTTTTTATACTCAAACTTTCAACAAGCTTCTTTCAACTACGAACGGATTCACGCTTTAGCCTTTTGTGTCGATATGATTCCTACTATTAAAAGAGTCTATCACACCAAAGAAGAACAGGCAGAAGCCTTAAAACGCAACATGACTTTCTTCAACGTAACACCCGCAGTATGCGGACCGGTTATCGGAGTAACAATGGCGATGGAAGAAGCCAAAGCTTCCGGAGCAGATATCGATGAAGGAACTATTAATAGTTTGAAGATCGGTTTGATGGGACCATTATGTGGGGTCGGTGATCCGCTAGTTTGGGGAACGTTACGTCCGATTACCGCAGCAATGGGGGCTTCGCTAGCTTTAAGCGGCAACATTTTCGGTCCGCTGCTTTTCTTCTTTGCTTTTAACGCCGTGCGGATTGCCATGAAGTGGTTCGGCCTGACCTACGGCTTTAGAAAAGGGATGGATATCGTTTCGGATCTATCCGGCAACCTGCTGCAAAAACTAACTGAAGGTGCCACAATTCTAGGCCTCTTCATTATGGGGGTTCTGGTAACGAAATGGACCACCATCAACATTCCGTTAGTAGTTTCTAGAACAGCTGGAGCCAATGGCGAAGAAGTCATCACCACGGTGCAAAACGTGCTGGATGACTTAGTTCCAGGTTTACTAGCTTTAGGTTTAACACTATTGATGATGCGCTTATTGAAGAAAAAAGTCAGTCCAATTGTTTTGATCTTTGTCTTGTTTGCAGTAGGGATCATTGGTTACGGACTAGGTATTTTAGCGTAAATATTGGAGGATTATGATGAAAACGAAAGCAGTTCGCCTGTATGGCAAGAAAGATTTGCGTTTGGAAGAATTTGAATTACCCACAATCAAGGAAAATGAAATTTTGGCTTCGGTCATTACTGACAGCATCTGTATGTCTACCTGGAAGCTGGCCAATCAAGGAGGCGATCATAAAAAGGCGCCTGACAATGTGGCGGAAAATCCGATCATTGTCGGTCACGAATTTTGTGGTGAAATTCTAGAAGTTGGCGGCAAATGGGCACATAAATACAAAAAGGGTGAACGCTATGTCGTACAAGCGAACCTGCAGTTAGCGGATCGTCCGGACTGCCCTGGTTATTCTTATGTGTATACTGGCGGCGATGCAACCCATATCATTATCTCAGAAGATGTAATGAATCAAGATTGCTTGATCCCTTATAATGGGGAAACTTTCTTTGAAGGATCATTGATTGAACCCTTATCGTGTGTCATTGGTGCTTTTGAAGCCAACTATCACTTAAAAGAAGGCAGCTATGAGCATAAAATGGGGATTAAAGAAGACGGGAATCTGTTAATTATGGGTGGAACGGGTCCCATGGGCTTACTAGCGATTGATTATGCGCTCCACGGACCAATCCGGCCTAAACATTTAGTCGTGACGGATCGGAATCCCGAAAAATTGGCGCGTGCAGAAAAATTATACCCTAGCCAAGATGGTATTACGGTTCATTATGTGAATGTTGACAATGTTGAAGATCAAGTAAGTCTGTTACAAGAAACCGTGGACGGCGGCTTCGACGATATATTCGTGATGGTGCCTTCAGAGCAGGTCATCACAGATGCGGCGAACCTGCTGAATCCCGAGGGTTGCTTGAACTTCTTTGCTGGACCGCAAAATAAGGACTTCTCAGCCAAGGTCAATTTCTACGATGTGCATTATTCCTTCACTCATTTTGTGGGAACCTCTGGCGGCAACACCGAAGACATGCGCAAAGCCGTGAAGCTGATTGAGGATAAACAGGTGAAGGTTGCCAATGTGGTGACCCACATTCTAGGCTTGGATGCGGTGGCAGAAACTACCTTGAACCAACCAGCTATCGGCGGTGGAAAGAAGCTGGTATACACCCATAAACAAAGCGAGCTGAAGAAGCTTTCAGAGATCGATCCGGCGTCAGAGCTAGGGCAAATCCTAGCCAAAACCGACGGCATCTGGAGCAAAGAAGCCGAAGAATATGTCTTAAAACACTTTCCAGTGATTTAGTAAGAAAGCTATGCAAACTCGTACAGCCATGGAGCATTAAGATGAGGAGTTGAATAAACTGCTCCTCAAGTTTCTACAAATCCTCGCTTAATGTTGCCAAAGTTAGTTTGTGAAGTTAGGTAACGGTAGCATTCGAAAAAAGCAAGTTGCGGTCTTCTGCAGCTTGTTTTTTCGTGCTATGCTTACCTGTGGAGGTGTTAGTAATGAAGCAAACGATGATTATTCGCCTGGCAGAAGTGAAAGATGTGCCCTTGATCCTAACATTTATCAAAGAGTTAGCTGACTATGAAAATTTACTTGATGAAGTCGTCGCGACCGAAGAAATTCTACAAAATTCACTATTTGAAGAAAAGAAAGCGGAAGTGATTATTGGAGAAATTGAGGGTGAAGCGGTTTCCTTTGCGTTATTTTTCAGTAATTTTTCGACCTTTTTAGGCAAGCCTGGTTTATATTTGGAAGATCTGTATGTTCGAGAAAATTGGCGGGGTCATGGTTTTGGCAAGCAATTGCTAAGTTTCCTTGCCAATCTGGTAATTCAGCGTGATTACGGTCGTTTGGAGTGGTGGTGCTTGGATGGAAATCTACCATCAATTGAATTTTATAAAAAAATGGGTGCTGTTCCCATGGATGAATGGACGGTCTTTCGAGTGACTGGTGATACAGCTGGAAAAGCTGGCTCAAGAAAAATAATGGAACTGAATTTGTTTTTTTATGAATGGATTGCCAAAAAGGCTTTCATAATAAAACCTTCTTTGCTACACTGAGGGAAAATAAGCAAAAGGACGGATCACTGTATGAAGATTACCATTAAAGAAATTGCAGAAAAGGCGGGGGTTTCGGTAACAACTGTCTCGCAAATTTTAAATAATAAGGGTAGTCGCTTTAGTGAAAAGACCATTAAAAAGGTCTTAGCTATTGTGGATGAGTATCAATATAAGCCGGATTTTTTTGCGGCTAATTTGATCAATCGCCACTCAAAGACCATCGGCATGATTGTTCCTGATGTTACAGATTTCTTCTTCTCTAAGGTAATTGAAGGGGTGGAAAGTTATTTAAATCCTCTGGGGTACATGATTATTTTGTGCAACTCCCGCCACGACAAGGAACAAGAAGAACGTTACCTAAACGAACTATCTCATCGTTCGGTGGACGGGATTTTGTTGGCAACGCCTAATATTTTACCGCCTGCCCAAGCATTGGACAGCGACTTTTATAAAGACCGCCCAATCGTTTTAATTGACCGTGGGTTAAATGAACGGGACTGGGGGCAATTACTAGTCGAAGAATACGCAGGAGCGCAAGAAGTCGTGCGGATGCTGGTAAATAATGGGCATCGTCACATTGGTATGCTGAAGGAAAATGAAGGCTACTATCAATTATCTGAACGGGTAAATGCTTATCGCCAAGTGGTATTTGAGCATCAATTACCGTTTGACGAAAGCTATATTTGCACGGGGGATTTAACGATTGCTGGCGGGTATAATGCAGCCAAGGAATTACTGAAAAATGACAAGATTACGGCAATATTTTGCGGCAATGATGAGATGGCGATTGGCTGCTATCAGGCGGTTTACGAAAGTGGTCGTAAAATTCCGGATGATATTTCCGTCGTTGGATTTGATGGCTTAGAGGTGAGTGAGTATATGGTTCCACCATTGACGACAGTTTTTCAACCTAGCTTTGAAATTGGCTTTTCAGCGGCTAAATTTTTAGTGGATGCTATTAACTTTCCTTCTCAGAGAATCCCGAATAAAATCTTCCAAACTAAATTAATTATTCGTGAGAGTGTAAAAAAAAGAGTTGAGGCTTGACAAGACAGCCTCAGCTAGGTATAGTAACGATGGTAGCGTTTTCCTAAAGCGTTTCCTTATATAGTAAACTGTTTTACTAAAGTGGTTTACCTTTTGGTTTTTTGATGTATAATGAGTTTTAAGTTTGGAGGCAATTCTATGAGAATGGTGGACTTGATCGAGAAAAAGCGTGATGGAAATACCTTAACAAAAGACGAAATCGAATTTATTATTAACGGCTATACGGCGAAAGAAATTCCGGATTATCAGATGAGTGCGTTGTTAATGGCGATTTTTTACCAAGACATGACCGATGAAGAAATTTCCAATTTAACCCTAGCAATGGCAAATTCAGGTGAGATTATTGATTTATCTTCAATCGAAGGAATCAAGGTAGACAAACACTCCACTGGCGGAGTTGGTGATACGACAACTTTGGTTTTAGCACCACTGGTAGCAAGCGTTGGTGTACCTGTTGCTAAAATGTCAGGACGTGGGCTTGGCTTTACCGGAGGCACACTTGATAAGTTTGAATCCATTCCAGGGTTTCGGATTGAATTGTCCGATCAAGAGTTCATTGACATTGTCAACAAGAGCAAAGTAGCAGTAATTGGTCAATCGGGGAACTTAGCACCAGCAGATAAAATGCTGTATGCCTTACGGGATGTGACTGGTACGGTAGATTCGATTCCACTCATTGCCAGCTCAATCATGAGTAAGAAGATCGCTGCTGGAGCAGATGCAATTGTGCTGGATGTGACAACAGGTGAAGGCGCCTTTATGAAAAACTTAGATGACGCAAAACGCTTGGCACAAACGATGGTACGCATTGGTAAATTAGCTGGTCGGCAAACGATGGCTGTTATCTCAGACATGTCTGAACCATTAGGTGAAGCTATCGGAAACAGCCTAGAGATCGTTGAGGCAATTGATACACTCAAAGGTCATGGACCTGAAGATTTAACAGAAATGTGTTACGTGCTAGGTAGTCAAATGGTTGTTTTAGCTGGTAAGGCAGAGAGCTTAGATGCTGCCCGCCAAATGTTGAAGGAAGCACTAGATTCTGGCAAAGCACTAGAAAAGTTCAAAGAAATGATTGAAGATCAAGGCGGTGACAGCTCGGTAGTGGATCATCCAGAGAGCTTGTTAACAGCCAGCCATCAAAGTGAGTTGCCGGCGAAATCCTCCGGTTACGTAACTAAGCTGGTGGCAAATGAGATTGGAATAGCAGCCATGCAATTAGGTGCAGGCCGCAAAACTAAAGAAGATGCGATAGATCACGCAGTCGGCATTAAGCTTCACAAAAAAGTTGGCGACAAAGTCGAAGAAGGCGAATCGCTTTTAACTATTTATGCCAACACAACCGAGCTTCAGGGAGTAGAAAACCTACTTTATGAAAATATTGAAATTGGGGATCAAGCAGTAGAACCAACATTAATACACGGTATTGTTACCGAATGAAAGGATGGAACACATGGAATTAAACCGCGCAATTGATCACACAATTCTAAAGGCTGATGCAACCAAAGAGGATGTAATGAAAATTATCGAGGAAGCCAAAAAATACCATTTCTACTCTGTCTGCATTAATCCTACTTGGGTAAGTATGGCAGCAGAAGAATTAAAAGGTGAACCAGTAGCTGTTTGTACCGTAATTGGTTTTCCATTGGGAGCCAACACCTCAGAAGTGAAAGCTTTTGAAGCGAAAGATGCTATTGAAAAAGGTGCTGATGAAGTCGATATGGTCATCAACATCGGCGAATTAAAAGCCGGCAACTATGACAAGGTTCAAAAAGATATCGAAGCTGTAGTAGCTGCTGCTAAAGACAAAGCGTTGGTAAAAGTCATTATCGAAACTTCTTTATTAGAACGTGACGAAAAAATTAAGGCTTGCGAATTAGCCAAAGCAGCCGGGGCTGATTTTGTTAAAACATCCACTGGTTTTTCAACTGGCGGAGCAACAGTGGAAGACGTGAAATTAATGCGGGAAACCGTTGGTCCAGAAATGGGCGTGAAGGCTTCAGGTGGGATTCACAATGCGAAAGAAGCAATGGCAATGATCGAAGCCGGCGCAACTCGTTTAGGTGCTAGCTCAGGTGTCGCTATCATGAACGGTTTATCAGGTGCCGGATACTAAGTTTAACGATATAATAGGAGATGTCATGACAGCAAAACAAGAATGGATCGATGTAGCCATCGAGGCATTAGACAAAGCATACGTTCCTTATTCACACTTTCCAGTAGGAGCTTGCCTAGTCACTAAAGAAGGAAAAATTTACCAAGGCTTGAATATCGAAAATGCTTCTTACGGCTTAACCAATTGCGCAGAAAGAACCGCATTTTTTAAAGCAGTTTCTGAGGGAGAAAAAGAATTTAGTCATTTAGTAATCGCTGGGCATACACCCAAGCCGATTTCTCCTTGTGGGGCTTGTCGTCAAGTCATGGCAGAATTTTGTGAACCAAGCATGCCAGTAACCTTAGTCGGTGACAACGGTGTTCAAAAAGAAATGACTGTTGAAGGATTACTGCCGTATATGTTTACCGAGGAAGATTTATAAACTTGTTCATTCAGTCTGTTGACTGTTGAAAAAAATACCATAATTTAGGGGGCTTTACAGAAATGAAAAAAGCAAAATTATTTGGTCTAGGCGCAGTGGCGTTAGCTTCAATGCTAGTTCTAGGTGCATGTGGCGGCGGTGGCGGCGGCACAACTGATTCATCAGGTGGTGGAGCAGCTGGCGGCGACGCAGATCACAGTGTAGCAATTGTTACTGACATCGGTGGAGTGGATGATCGTTCATTTAACCAATCAGCTTGGGAAGGATTGCAAGCTTGGGGGAAAGAGCACAATATCGAACGCGGTGTAGGCGGATTTGACTATATCCAATCAGATGATGCTTCACAGTACACGACCAACATCGATTCAGCAGTATCAAATGGATTCCACACAATTTTTGGTGTAGGTTACTTGTTGGCTGAGCCAATCACAGCAGCAGCAGACACAAATCCTAACACAAACTTCGTAATTATTGACTCAGTAATCGAAGACAAAGACAATGTTGTTTCTGCAACATTCAAAGACAACGAAGCAGCTTACCTTGCAGGGGTAGCAGCAGCACACACAACTAAAACTGACAAAGTTGGTTTTATCGGCGGTGAAGAAGGGGTCGTTATTGACCGTTTTGAAGCTGGTTTCGTTAAAGGGGTAGAAGATACAGCAAAAGAAATGGACAAAGACATTTCAATCGACGTTCGTTATGCAGAATCTTTTGGCGCACCTGATAAAGGTAAATCAATTGCAGCTAACATGTACGACAACGACATTGACGTAATTTACCACGCTTCAGGCGGTACTGGTAATGGCGTATTCTCAGAAGCAAAAGCACGTAACGAAAAAGTTGCAGCAGACGACAAAGTTTGGGTTATCGGTGTAGACAGCGACCAACAAAAAGAAGGTGAATACACTGACAGCGAAGGCAACGACAGCAACTTCTGCTTAACTTCAACACTTAAAGGTGTAGGTGCAGCGGTTCAAGATATCTCAACTCGTGCCTTGAATGACGAATTCCCTGGCGGCGAACACTTAGTATTTGGTTTGAAAGACGGCGGCGTTTCTCTAACAGATGGTTTCTTATCTGATGAAGCAAAAACTGCAGTTAACGAAGCAAAAGATAAAGTCAGCGCAGGCGATGTAGAAGTTCCAGAAAAACCATAAGTAAATACCTTACCATAACCTCTTCACGGAGGTTATGGTATCCTTCTTTGTTTAATTAAGTCGCGTCGAGAACGCGATTTAATTAAGGGAAGAACCCCTTTGATAGTTAATGGATGTCTAGGTCTTAAAAAGTGATAGGATGTGAAAAAAGAGTGGCAGAAGAACAATATGTCATTGAGATGCGCAATATCACCAAACAATTTGGCACCTTTAAAGCCAATGACAATATCAATCTGCAGATCCGCAAAGGCGAGATTCACGCGCTTTTAGGGGAAAACGGTGCCGGAAAATCGACACTGATGAATGTGTTGTCAGGGTTATTACAGCCCACTTCAGGTGAGATTTTAATGGATGGACAAAAGGTGAATATTTCAAGTCCAACCAGAGCCAATCAATTAGGAATTGGCATGGTCCATCAGCATTTCATGTTAGTAGATGCATTTACCGTTACCGAGAACATTATTTTAGGTAGTGAGCCAACTAGCGGGATCACGTTAGACAAGAAGAAAGCCGCAGATGAAATCAAACGCTTGTCACAAGAATACGGATTACAAGTGGATCCAGATGCCTATGTGCGAGACATTTCAGTTGGTATGCAGCAACGGGTAGAAATTTTGAAAACCTTGTATCGTGGAGCGAATGTGTTGATTTTTGACGAACCGACCGCTGTATTAACGCCGCAAGAAATTGATGAATTGATTGATATTATGGATGGCCTAGTAAAAGAAGGGAAATCGATCATCTTGATTACCCACAAGTTGGATGAAATTAAGAAGGTTGCTGACCGTTGTTCGGTTATCCGTCGAGGACAGTACATTGGCACTGTTGATGTAGCTGACGTCAGCTCACAACAATTAGCCGATATGATGGTGGGACGTTCAGTATCCTTTAAAACCGACAAGGTCCCTGCAACACCGGGCGAAACCGTTCTTTCCATTAAAGATTTAGTGGTAAAAGAAAGTCGTGGACTAGAAGCAGTAAGAAATCTCAGCTTAGATGTTCATCGTGGCGAAGTACTAGGTATTGCCGGAATTGACGGCAATGGACAGTCAGAATTGATTCAAGCACTAACCGGATTGCGTAAAGTAGAAAGTGGAACGGTAACTTTGAATGGTGCGGATATCACCGGCAAGAAACCGCGTCAAATTACTGAATCAGGAGTCGGCCATGTGCCAGAAGACCGCCATAAATATGGATTGATTTTGCAATTATCGTTATCAGAAAATATTGCGTTACAAACTTATTATCGTGCACCGCTAAGTAAATCAGGTGTATTGAATTACAATGAAATGGACAAATATGCCAATCGTTTAATTGAAGAGTATGATGTGCGGACAACTAGTGAAAAAGCTCCAGCAGGCTCATTGTCTGGTGGTAACCAGCAAAAAGCGATTATCGCTCGTGAGGTCGACCGTGATCCAGATCTGTTGATTGTTTCCCAGCCAACTCGTGGTTTGGACGTGGGTGCGATTGAGTACATTCACAAACGCTTAGTAGAACAACGGGATAAAAACAAAGGGGTTCTCTTAGTTAGTTTCGAATTAGATGAAATCTTAAATGTCTCCGATCGTATCGCCGTAATTCATTCAGGTGAAATCACTGGGATTGTTGATCCGAAGGAAACTTCTGAAAATGAGTTAGGTCTGTTGATGGCTGGCTACAGCTTGGAAGAAGCACGAGCAGAATTACAGAAGGCGGGTGAGGCAAGTGAATGATCGCGCAGAAAAAGTTAGAAATATACTTGTACCAATCATTTCGGTTATTTTAGGTTTCGTCTTAGGGGCCTTGCTAATGTTGGTTACTGGATACAATCCAATCGTTGGTTACAATGCGATGTTTAGCGCCGCTTTCCAAAGCACAATGTCCGTTGGGGAAATCCTTGTTGGAGCAGCTCCTTTAATTTTTACAGCACTGGGCTTTTCGGTAGCCAATTCAGCCGGATTCTTTAATATCGGGCTTTCTGGACAAGCTTTGTGTGGCTGGGTAGCCAGTGTATGGGTTGCCTTGAGCATGCCAGATTCTCCTAAACTCGTAGTAGTGGCCTTGGCAATTATTGCTGGAGGATTAGCAGGGGCAGTAGCTGCGGCTATCCCGGGGGTTTTAAGAGCGTTTTTTGGAACAAGTGAAGTTATCGTAACAATTATGATGAACTACGTACTATTGTATACAGCTAACCATATCGTAAATAATGTGATGTCAGAAGAAATCATTTCCAACAAAGGAGTAACCAAGCTTGTTGGTATGAACGGCACACTTCGCGCACCATGGTTGACCCAAATTTTTGGCGGTTCCCGTATTAATATGGGGATTTTCCTAGCCTTGATTTTCTTAGTGATTGTTTGGTTCTTAATGAAGAAAACAACACTAGGCTTTGAAATCCGTTCAGTAGGTTTGAATCCTTTTGCGTCTGAGTATGCTGGGATGAGCAGTAAACGGACAATCATCGTTTCCATGATTATTTCAGGCTCTTTGGCAGGTCTTGGTGGTGTGGTACAAGGGATTGGTACGTTTAACAATTACTTCGTCCAAGGCTCATCGATCAGCATTGGATTCGACGGTATGGCGGTTTCCTTGTTAGGAAATGGTAGCTCTATTGGAATATTATTGTCAGCCCTGCTGTTTAGTGTACTACAGCTTGGAGGACAAGGGATGCAGTTTGCCGGAATTCCAAGTGAATTGGCCAACAGTGTCATTCCATTAATTATCTTCTTTGTTGCAATTAACTATGTTGTTCGTTTAGGTTTAGCCAAAGTTTCTGGAAATAAAAAACAAGTGGAAGTTGTTGAGGAAAAAAGTAAACCCAACGAGGAAAGTCAAGAAGGGGGCGAATTGTGATGAATATGCAATTGCTTAGTTCATTAATTACCCAAACATTGGTATATTCAGCGCCTCTAATCTTAACGGCATTGGGCGGCGTCTTCTCGGAACGAAGCGGGATTGTAAACGTTGGTTTAGAAGGAATCATGGTGGTTGGAGCCTTCACTTCAGTGGTATTCAATCTGACCTTTGCGGAGCAACTTGGCTCGCTGACGCCATGGCTCGGGGTATTAGCAGGTGGCGCAGCCGGGGTAATTTTTGCCCTGTTACATGCTGTAGCAACCGTCCATTTTCGGGCAGACCATATCATTAGCGGAACCGTAATGAATTTATTAGCTCCACCGCTGACGATCTTTTTGATTAAAGTTATCTATGGTAAAGGACAAACAGACACAATTAGAGAACAATTTGGTTATACCAGCATCCCTGGTTTAAGCAAGATTCCAGTAATTGGTAATTTGTTTTTTAACAATACTAGTTTGCCTGCTTACTTTGCTATTTTAGTGGCCGTCATTTCTTGGTTCATCATTTTCAAAACCAAATTTGGCTTACGCTTACGTTCAGTTGGGGAAAATCCATTAGCTGCTGATACGCTAGGAATTAATGTGTATGCTTTGCGTTACTCAGGTGTCTTGATTTCTGGTTTCCTTGGTGGTATGGGTGGAGCGATCTTTGCGCAATCAATCGCAGGACGTTTTGCATCAACCACGATTGCCGGACAAGGCTTTATCTCAATGGCAGCCATGATCTTTGGGAAGTGGAATCCACTCGGTGCAATGGGTGCAGCAATTTTCTTCGGCTTCGCTCAAAACTTAAGTATTGCCGGAGCAAATTTACCATTGATTTCACAGATTCCAAACGTGTATCTGCAAGCAGCACCATATGTATTAACAATTGTAGTTCTAGTATTATTCCTAGGAAAAGCCGCTGCGCCAAAAGCCGACGGTGTCAACTACATCAAATCAAAATAAGACTTTTTGTATTAAAGGGTGGGACTTCGGGACAATGTCTCTTAGTCGCGCCCTTTTTCCCAGCTCCAGTTTTCGCAGTTTGTATAGTGTAAAAATGATTGTTAGTATCACGATCTATAAAATTATTGAGATGTTTAGTGGAGTGGGATGCGTACGAAAATCTATCGAATTTTACGTGAGTAAAATTCGTCCATTAACTATGAGGTAGCCCAGCTGCCATCAATAAAACGCACAACGCATATGACAGAATAAAGCGAGAAAGCTAGACTGTTTAGTTGGATGGGATGCGTACGAAGATGAAAGTAATTTTCAGAGAAAAATTACCACAATACTAGTGAGCTAGCTCCCAGTTCGTCAAATGTTTAAGCTAATCAAACGCACAACGCATATGACATAATAAAGCGAGAAAGCTATACCGTTTAGTGGAGTGGGATGCGTACGAAAATCCAACGAATTTTATGTAAGAAAAATTCGCCCATTATCCATGAGTTAGCCCGGCTTCCATCAATAAAACGCACAACACATAGACTTATAACATAGTGAGAAAACCAAAATAATTAGTAGAATTTCAGGTCAATCAGTTTCCCCTGCTGGAGGATAAATCGTGATAAATTGCCCCCTTAATCGTAAATTATCCACCAAGTCCTCCAGCTTTACTTAAATCAACAATAAAAGATACTATAAGGCTATCTAAGGAATCAGTTTACCAATGTTCAATCATAAGTTCGCAAAGACAATTATTCAGAAAGAAGGAATAGAAAAATGTTTAAACGCATACATTTAGTCGTAATGGATTCAGTAGGGATTGGTGAGGCCCCAGATGCGGAGCAATTTAACGATGTCGGTTCAGATACATTAGGACACATCGCAGAAGAAGCTGGCTTGACTATCCCTCACTTGGAACAATTAGGACTAGGAACGATTCGTCCATTAAAAGGCGTAAAGGATGTTCCTGAGCATGACGGTTATGCGACTAAATTGGAAGAAATCTCTGTAGGTAAAGATACTATGACTGGTCACTGGGAAATTGCGGGTTTAAATATCCAAACGCCATTTCGTGTTTTCCCAGAGGGTTTCCCACAAGAATTATTAGATAAGATTACTGAATTTTCTGGTCGTGGAATTATTTTAGGGGCTAACAAGCCTTACAGCGGAACCCAAGTTATTGATGATTTCGGTGAAGAACAAATGAAAACCGGCGACTTGATTATCTATACTTCGGCTGACCCGGTGCTGCAAATTGCGGCTCATGAAGAAGTTATTCCGCTGGAAGAATTGTATCGTATCTGCGAATACACACGAGAAATTACTAAAGATGATCCTTACATGATCGGCCGGATCATTGCGCGTCCTTACCTTGGTGAACCTGGCAACTTTACCCGTACCAGCAATCGTCATGACTATGCTTTAGATCCATTCGGCAAAACGGTACTGGATTCTTTGAAGGATAATGGGAAAGATGTAATTGCTGTGGGCAAGATCAACGATATTTTCAACGGTCAAGGAATCACTGATTCGGTTCGTACTAAGAGCAACATGGATGGCGTTGATCAATTATTGAACGTGATGAAAAAAGATTTTACTGGCTTGAGCTTTACTAACTTAGTAGACTTCGATGCGTTGTACGGTCACCGTCGCGATGTGGTGGGCTATGCTCATGCGATTGAAGATTTTGATTTACGGATTCCTGAAATTTTGGACGCAATGGAAGAGGACGATTTGCTGATGATCACCGCCGACCACGGCAATGATCCAACCTTCCCAGGTACTGATCATACTCGTGAATATGTGCCATTATTGGTTTACAGCAAAAAAATGCAAGGCCAAGGTAAACTGCCGCAGGGCTATTACTCAGACATTGCCGCAACGATTGCCGAAAACTTTGACGTTCCGGCAACCGAGAATGGCGAAAGCTTCTTAAAACTATTAAAATAGAACATATGAAACGAAGCCCCGTCAAAAGCGGGGCTTATGAGATAAACTGATTTATACAAGGAGGACATTATGATCGAGTTGCAAGAAAAAATTCAGCAAACAGCATCATTCATTCAAGACCGAGGAGTAGGAGCAGTTGATTTTGGATTGATCCTAGGTTCTGGCTTAGGTGAGTTGGCTGATGAAATTGAGGAACCAGTAGTAATTTCTTATAACGAAGTTCCGCATTTTCCAATTTCAACCGTGGTAGGCCATGCAGGCCAATTGGTTTATGGTACATTGGCAGGTAAAAAAGTCTTGGCAATGCAAGGACGTTTCCATTTTTACGAAGGTAATCCAATGGAGACCGTTACTTATCCAGTAAGGGTCATGTCTGAGCTAGGTATCCATTCAATCGTTGTAACTAATGCAGCTGGCGGAGTCAACGAACAATTTACGCCAGGCAACTTAATGCTGATCACAGACCATATTAACTTCATGGGTACCAATCCATTAATTGGACCAAACGACGATAACATGGGCCCACGCTTCCCGGATATGAGCGCTGCCTACAACAAAGACTATCAAGCCAAAGCACGAGAAGTAGCCCAAAGCTTGTCAATGGATCTAAAAGAAGGCGTTTATATGGGCTTCACTGGACCAACTTATGAAACTCCAGCGGAAATCCGTATGGCACGAGCAATGGGTGCCGATGCTGTCGGGATGTCAACTGTTCCTGAAGTAATCGTAGCAGTTCACAGCGGCATGAAAGTATTAGGCATTTCTTGCATCACCAACTTAGCAGCTGGTATGCAAGCGAACTTGAATCATGAAGAAGTAGTCGAAACAACTGAACGAGTAAAAGAAGACTTCAAGAAATTGGTCAAAGAAACCTTAGCCGTATTATAAATAGTAGCGATTTGCAAAAAATACGTGCCAAATTAGAAGCGGTTTGTTAAACTATTTTTCTGACGGACAGTCAGATGAATGGCAATAAAAAATTCCATATTAAATAGAAATGAGTGATTACATGAGCGTCCATATCGAAGCTAAAGAAGGCGAAATTGCTGACAAAATTTTACTACCAGGTGACCCGTTGCGGGCAAAATTCATCGCTGAGAACTTTTTAGAAGATGCAAAATGCTACAATAATGTACGAGGTATGCTAGGTTTTACCGGAACTTATAAAGGTGAACGGGTTTCAGTTCAAGGAACCGGGATGGGTATGCCATCTGCCGGGATTTATGCCCAAGAATTGATTCAATCCTATGGCGTGAAGAAATTAATCCGCGTAGGTACTTGTGGTGCGTTATCAGAAGATGTCCACGTCCGTGACTTAGTGCTAGCACAAGGAGCCGTAACTAGCTCATCAATGGTAGCCAAGCATTTTCCAGACTTCCACTTCCCACCAATAGCTGACTTTGCGCTGTTGCAAAAAGCTTATGAAGTGGCAACTGAAAAAGGCTTTACCACTCACGTCGGAAATGTGTTGTCTGAAGATACCTTCTATAAAGATGATATGGCACCAACCTTCCGTTTAGCTGAATATGGAGTTATGGGCGTTGAGATGGAAGCAGCCATCCTGTATTATTTGGGTGCGAAATTCAACGTGCAAACATTGGCGATCATGACGGTTAGTGATCATATGGTTACTGGTGCCGATACGACGGCGGAAGAACGCCAAAATACTTTTAAAGACATGATGTATGTCGGTTTAGAAACGGCAATTGCATAAAACATTCGAACCACTTCTGAATTCAGAGGTGGTTCTTTGCGCTAAGGAGGGTTTATATGAAAATCACAATTCGCAAACGTTTAGTTGGCAATATTCCTTTGCTGGAGGTTGTTGGTGAAGAGCAAGTTTATGAGCCATTGCCATTAATTATTTATTACCATGGCTGGCAGACAGCCAAAGAACTAGTATTAACTCAAGGAAGAAAACTAGCAGCCAAAGGATTTCGCGTGTTGCTGCCGGATGCTGCCAATCACGGAGAGCGCAAGGTGACCGTATCAGAAATTCCCTCATTGACCTTTTGGAATAGTATCCAGACGAATTTATTTGAGTTCGGCTATTTAGTGGATTATTTTGAGAATTTAGGTTTAACGATGGGGAAAATTGGTGTTGGTGGAGTATCAATGGGGGGCATCACGACTTGTATGCTGTTGACTGCTCATCCAGAAATTGATGTGGCGGCTTGTATCATGGGTTCGCCTACGCCAGTAGCTTACCGCGATCGTATCAAATTACATGCAACAGCTGCCGGCTACTATTTGCCAACAGATTATGAACAATTGACAGCTTGGCTAGCCGCTTATGACTTGTCGCTGCATCCAGATACCTTAGCCAAACGGCCCTTGCTTTTCTGGCACGGCACTCAGGATGAAAAAATTCCTTATCAGCAGGTAGCTGATTTTGTCCGTGACCAAGGACAAAAACCTAACATCACTTTTTTAAGTGAGGAAGAGCGGCATCTAGTGAAGGTGCCAACGATGGAAACAATTAGCGACTTTTTTGCAGCACAATTTGGTGAGCTGGAAGAAGAGCGGCTTTAGTTTTTGCGCATTTTGGATTATCATGAAGTGGAGGAGGGATTTTATGGAGAATTTTAATTTTCATGTAACAACAGATATTCGCTTTGGGAAGGATCGTCTGACAGAATTGCCAGAGGTCATGAACCAATTTGGTAAAAAGGTACTGCTCGTTTATGGAGGCGGCAGTATCAAGAAGATGGGCTTGTACGACAAAGTGATGGAGCAGCTGCAAGCCAATGGAAATCAAGTGTTCGAATTAGCTGGAGTGGAACCAAATCCTCGTGTGGAAACGGTTCGTAAAGGTGCTGAGATTTGTCGCCAAGAAGGAATCGATGTTCTATTGGCAGTCGGTGGCGGTTCAACGATTGACTGTGCGAAAGTTGTAGCAGCTGCGACATTATACGAAGGCGATGCTTGGGAGATGGTCTTACACCGAAGAAAATTCCAAGGCCCTGCTTTGCCATTAGTGACGATCTTAACCTTAGCAGCAACCGGCAGTGAAATGAACAATGCCGCAGTCATCTCTAATTTAACTACGAATCAAAAATTGGGTGTGGGCAGTCCATCCATGTTGCCTAAGGTTTCTTTCTTAGATCCAGAAAATACCTTTTCTGTAAGCAAATACCAAACAGCTGCCGGATCAGCAGATATTTTAAGTCATTTAATGGAAAACTACTTTAAGCAAACTGAAGGAACCGACGTCCAAGATTCTGTGTCTGAAGGTTTAATGCGTTCGGTAATTAATAATTGTCCGATTGCGTTGAAGTATCCAGATGATTATGATGCGCGGGCTAATTTGATGTGGGCTAGTACCTTAGCTTTGAACGGATTAACTGCCGGAGGGAAACATGGCTCTTGGTCTTGTCATCCAATGGAGCACGAATTAAGTGCCTTTTATGATATTACTCACGGAATTGGCTTAGCTATTTTAACTCCTCGTTGGATGGAATATGCCTTAAATGATGAAACCGCCGCTAAATTTGCTCGCTATGCTTGGAATGTATGGGATGTTGAAGAACGGGTGCCGATGTTGGCGGCTCGAATCGGAATTCAAAAAACATATGATTACTTCAAATCTTGCGGCATTCCGATGACCTTACCAGAAGTAGGAATCAACGAAGAAAAATTTGATATTATGGCCAAGCAAGCCGTAGATCATAACGCAATCAAAACCGATGCGTATGTTCCAATGGATGTTTCAGATGTCAAAGGTATTTTCGAAGCTTGCTTAACTGAAAGCAGCTTTGTATAATTCAATCCAAAAGCAGTTTTGTCATAGCCGGCAAAACTGCTTTTTTTGCGTGTAGAAAGAATAGCTTTAGCCCAGTATAAAATCTATTCTAGTAGTTTTCACGATTAAATGAAGTGAGTTTTTGAAGCGAGTCTTATGGAGTATAATAAAAAGAAAATAGATTAAAAGGAGCAGGCGATGGCAGAATTATTGAAAGATATCTACACAGAGGAATCACTGCGAGAAATGGCTGGAATATTTCAAAGTATTGATCCAACATTTCCCGTAGAACACTTCTTAGCAAAGACGATAGATGAAACTTGGTTAGAGTTAGGTATTAAGGGACGCATGCGAAAAATTACTTTGAGCTTGGGGGAATGTTTGCCTGCTGATTACCATGAAGCACTAGCAATTCTCGATCAAGCAGCGCCTCTATTAAGCAGTGGTCTCTTTGGCTTATTTGTTCCTGATTTTGTGGAAGTTTATGGCCAGGCTGAAGCGGATTGGGCGGTGTCGATTCAGGCGTTAGAGAAGTATACGCAGTACTGGTCGTCTGAAATGGCCGTCCGACCATTCATTATTAACCACGAAGAACGAATGATGGCACAAATGAATGCATGGGCAAAACACGAGAATGAACACGTTCGCCGGCTTGCTAGTGAAGGATGTCGCCCGTTGTTACCATGGAGTCAGCCGCTAACAAAATACAAAGAAGATCCAACGCCCGTTCTACAACTACTAGAACAATTGAAGGCAGACCCTTCTGCTTATGTACGAAAGAGTGTCGCCAACAATCTCAACGATATCTCCAAACATCAGCCGGAGCTGATTGTCCAGCTAGCAAAAGACTGGTACGGAGAAAATGACCGCACCAATTGGATCGTTAAGCATGGTTGTCGAACTTTATTAAAACAAGGAAATCGCGAAGTACTGGCACTTTTTGGTTATGGCGATAGTTCGGCTATTGAGGTACAGGATTTCAAGTTGGAAACGAAAGAGGTAGTTATCGGAGAAGCGATAACATTCTCTTTTACAGTCCTGGCGAAAAAAGACAGCAAAGTTCGGCTGGAATACGGGATTGATTACATGAAAGCCAATGGTAAATCTAGTCGTAAAATCTTTCAGCTTTCCGCGATTTCGTTAAAAGCTAATGAAGCAAAATTTTACCGTCGGAAGCACTCGTTAAAAAATGTCAGTGTCAGAAAGCATTATCCGGGAACACACTCGGTTACCTTAATCGTTAATGGTACCGAACAAGGAACGTTGAATTTTGAAGTAGGTGAATAACAAGGGTACTAGATCGGCTTTTGATAAATGAAAACAACAGGGGTGGAAAAAATGAAGCACAAAGATCACTATGATGACCAGTACGTTTTAACCTTAGCAGAAAAATTATCAGGAGTCTTTCCGTCATTTGATGCTGCGGGGTTCTCCAATGAATTAACCGGTACTTTGGAGGACAAAGAATTATTTGGCCGTTTTGATTGTATTGTGGACGCGATGGAAAAATATTTAACTGCGGATTATGCTGAAAACATCCAGGGATTTTATCAGTTATTGGGTCCCGAATTAACCAAAGCAGAAGGAATGTTCAATTTTGGCTGGTGGCTCTGGCCGATCGGTCGCTATGTAGAACGAAACGGGAATCAAGACTGGCAAGTTTCCTTAGCATTTTTGAAAGAGTTAACCAAACGTTTTACTGGTGAGTACGCAATTCGGTCACTATTGAAGGAGCATCCTCAGGAAGTGATGGAGGAATTGGTTCTCTGGAGTAAAGATAGAAATGTGCATGTCCGCCGTTTGGCTAGTGAAGGTGTTAGAATTCGTCTGCCTTGGTCGCAAAAGTTGTTTGTCGCTTTAGAAGAGTTTGACCTTTTTAGTGAAATCATGACAAATCTAAAGGATGATCCAGAAAAATTTGTGCAAAAAAGTGTCGGCAACAACCTGAATGAACTATACAAAGATGCGCCTGAGAAAGCTGAATGGTTAATTTCACAATGGCAAAAAACACCGTCATCCAAGGCACAGGAATGGATTATTAAGCATGGTCGCAGAAATCAGAAATAGCAGGATTGTCCATGAAGAATAAAGAAATCACCAGCAAATATCAGCAAATTTACTGGTGATTTCTTAGTTGTAGTGGAATCAAAAAACCTGCGTACACCAGTTGACAACCGGTATATGCAGGTTTCTGTTTAAGGTAGTTGGTTTCATAGGACTCGGAAAATTTGAGCTGTTTTGGTTAAATGCTTGATCCACCACCGCCGGAAGAACCGCCGCCGCCAGAGAAGCCACCGCCACCGCCAAAACCACCACCTCCGAATCCACCACCAGATCCGCCGCCAAAACCGCCGCCACCCCAGAAAATTGGCGGGCCGCCACGTCCACGGTAACGACCATTTCGACCACCACGACCACCACCGCCGAAGATGCTAAAGATCACAACGATAAAAATGATTGGTCCAATAATTGAAAATAATCCATCTGAATCGTCTTCAATCGCTGCCAGTTCTTCATCGTTAAGGGCATGTTCATCAGCAGGATACCCGTAGTTTTGGTCAATTAAAGTTGTTACACTGTTAAAAACCTGCTGGAGTCCTTGGTTGATCCGTGCGTCGTCACTAGATTTCAAATCATCTTTTGATTGTTGCAAAATGTTTCCGGTGATGCTATCAGTTAGCACACCTTCTAAGCCATAACCCACTTCGATTCTCACGTTGCGTTCGCCATCGTTTAAGGCATACAGAATCAAAATTCCGTTGTCCTCCGTTGCATTCCCGATCTTCCATTTCTCAAAAAGATCTGGTGCATAGCTGTCGATGTCATCGCCGCCGGTGGATTCAATAGTGGCTACTACTACTTGCGGCTGCTCTTTTTTCTCCTTGTAGACCAAGCCTTTGTTTTCAATCAGGTCTTTAGTTTGGTTGCTCATAATTCCTAATTGATCATAATAGAAATGGCTCGGTGCTGCCGGCAGGCTTTCGGCTTGACCTTGAACAGGCAGCCAAAAGACCAGCAGGGTGAAAAAAGGCAGTAGCCATAAAAGCCGTTTTTTCATCATTATTCACCAGAGTTTCCGAAATCAACTTCCGGTACATTTTCTGCCCCTGGTTGAGCTTCAAAGTAAGGTTTTTTACCTAGTCCCATCATATTCGCAAAAATATTTTTCGGGAAGGAAACCACTTTTTGGTTGTAACTTTGGACCGCTTCGTTGTAACGTTTGCGCTCAACAGAGATGCGGTTTTCAGAACCCTCTAATTGGGTCATTAAAGTTTGGACATTTTCATTTGATTTTAGTTCGGGATAATTTTCGTTAATCACATTGACTAGTGTACCGACAGATTGATCCAATGCTTGACTGGATTCAATTTTTTCCTCATCGGTTGAAGCACTGCCATAAGCTTCACGAGCTTTAGCAATATTACCAAAAACCTCTTGCTCTTGATTCATACTGCCTTGGACTGAGTTGACCAAGTTAGGGATCAAATCAGCTCTTCGTTGCATAACATTATCGACTTGACTAAGCTGTGCTTCTACTGCTTGTTCTTCTTTGGCAAGACCGTTATATTGAGTGACGCCAAAAACGGCTAATAGCCCAACAATAACCAAGGCGATTATGCCGCCGCTTACACCTTTTTTCATCATAAATTCCTCCTTGTTATGTTCTTATTCTATCACGAAAGTCTTCCCAAGACCTAAGGCTAAGGATGTATTTTTAATAGTAGAGAAAGTACTAGCTTTATACAACAAGCCTGCTTAGTCCACAAGGTTGCAAAGTCGTTTAAAACAGGCGACTCACGAGGAGTCGCCTGTTCTATCGGGCATGATCGCATGTAAAATTCGTGCCATAGTTTTTTGCAAGGTGGTTGTTACTTTAGGTCGTGACAGCAGGTACAAAATCAGCAGCGAACCACCAATTAAAATGAGCAGCTGCAGCACGGGATTTTCGATATATTCGGTTCCTTGAACCAATGGAGCGACTAAGTAAATGTGTAACAGATAGATCGCTAAGGTCCGTTGTCCCCATGCGGTGAACCAATGAAGTTTATTATTAGCCAATGTGATAAAGACAAAAACAAAGGCAAAGCCCATCCCGTAAAGAAAAATAATCGTCAATAAATTTTGCAATAACGGAATAGTGAAGGAGTTGAAGGCTCGATCCCGCCATAATAGTTCAGGTGGAATATCGTGACTGATCCAAAAAAATGCTGTCGCGATAGCAAAAATAATAATGCCAACACTGATTAATTTGCTGTAGTGGATCCGTCGCAGATTTTTGATCAGTTGAGAATTCGCATAATAGCCGGCCAAAAAGAATGGGAAGAATCCCAGCGTTCGGGCTAAAGCCATGTACGTTCCGAATTCTGTCAAGAATCCCGAGAAGATGCCCACGATAAAACTTAGCAGCAGTACGTAACGAATTTTTACTAGATCCGACAGCATTAAGCGCCAAATGAACATACAGTACAAATACCACAAAGTCCATCCGGGAGAGAGAATTAAGATCTCCTGCGTTTTTCCAATCGCCAGCATGATTACACTCAAAAATAGATTCAACAACAAATACGGAACTAAAAACATCTCGACAGCTGTTCTTCTGCCTTTTTCTAAATTTTTCGAGAAGTAACCCGAGATAAAAATAAATACCGGCATATGGAACAAATAAATGAAGACATACAAAAACTCGCCGACTTTGTTTTCTAGCCGGAAGTACTCCAATGCGTGCCCCAATACTACTAGTAAAATTAAAACACCCCGAATATTGTCGAAAAGAAATTCGCGATTCGGTTTTGTGATCGTGGACACCTCCTTTGTTTATGCTAAAATGAAGCAAAGACTATTTGTTACTTATTGTAGCACCTAGCAAGAAAAAAATCCTCTTTATTGTAGGATTGAAGGAGAAAGCCTATGCGCTATTCAGCGAAATTTGTTAAAAACGTCTTTAAAGTCATTAACATGAAAAAGTTAGTAGGCTTTAATATGATTGATCCACCTAAGCGTCGCAACATCAATGCTAAGCAATTGAGTCGCACGGGGATCCCACAAGTGAGCACGCAGGTGGATGGACATGAAGTCATTACTTTGCTGCCTTCACATCCCACCAATCGACATGTTTTCTATTTGCATGGCGGCGGCTATGCTTTAGAGGCTTCTCCTTTTCACAAAGACATTCAAGAGCGCTTCGTAAAGCGTTATAATTTAAAGGTCAGCTATTTTGATTATCCTTTGGCACCAGAAAATACCGCCGAAAAAACATTGCCAATCACTGAAGCAGCTTTTCGTGAGCTGGTGTATTCTTATCCAGATGATGAATTTTGTTTGTTTGGAGATTCTGCAGGCGGCGGCTTGGCGATGAGCTTAGCTCAGCGACTACGAGACATTCAATTGGAAAAGCGCCCTAAAAAAATTGCATTAGCTTCTCCTTGGCTAGATGCGACACTAAGTGATCCTCGAACAGAGGAATTGCAGGAAAAGGATGTCGTGTTGGAAAAAGAGTTACTTAGTGAAGCTGGTGAAAATTATGCTGGGGCGCTTCCGTTAAATGATCCCCGTGTATCGCCGATTTATGGTGGTTTTGATGATTTAGGCGAATTGCTAGTGGTTGCGGGGACGGATGAGATTTTATATCCGGATGTTTTGCGTTTGCAGGAACGAGTGATTCGTAGCAAAAATACCGAAATGACCTTGGAAATTGTTCCAGGAATGATGCACGATTTTGTGATTTATCCGTTAAAAGAATCCTTGCGCTACATCGATCAGATGGGCGAATTTTTCCAATAGGAAAGGAGGAATTATGGCATCAAGATTCAAAGCACGACATAAATTTGCTCTGCAACAAAAATTGATTCAGCTAGCACCAGCAGTTGGTTTAGCTGCGTTGGTTTTATTAACCATTCATTTGCGACGCTTAGGACTGTTCGCTTCGCCCCATGAACTGCAGGAATTCATCAAGCAGTTTGGCAGCTTTGCGGTAGTGGTTTTTATTATTGTTCAAGCCATTCAGCCGGTTGTTCCTTTTTTGCCAGGGGGAATTGCGACAGTGGTAGGGATGCTGATGTTTGGGAATATACCAGGGATTTTATATAGCTATATCGGCTTAGTAATAGGGGAATTTGCTTTATTTGCATTAGCGCATCGTTATGGTCCCAAGTTTGCTCGTTTAGTCCTGTCGCCGAAAAATTACCAAACTTTTGAAAATACATTACACCGGCGAACGAAAGGGATTCGACGATTATTGATTGTTTGCTTCATATTTCCCTTCCTGCCGGATGATATTATTTGTCTTGTCGCTGGTATGACTGATTTGAGCTTTAAGGAATATGCTAAGATTGTGCTGATCTTTAAATTGTGGTCTGTTGCCAGCTACGGTTATTTGATTGTATTTGTATTGAACAAAACAACTTTATTCTAAGGTGAAAAGGAGGAAGCATATGACTATTCGTTATGGTATTTTGAGCACTGCTCAAGTTGTGCCTCGTTTTGTTGCTGGCGTAAAAGAGAGTATCGAGGGTGAAGTGGTCGCTATTGCATCACGTAATTTAGAAAAAGCCGAAAAGCTGGCTCAAGAACTGTCTATTCCACAAGCCTACGGTAGTTATGAAGAGCTTTGCAAAAGCCCAGATATTGATATTGTGTATGTTGCTGTTTATAACAAAGGGCACTATGATGCTGCTAAATTGGCATTAGCTCACAACAAAAACGTCCTGCTGGAAAAACCTTTCACCATGACCAGTGCTCAAGCTGAGGAGTTATTTGCACTGGCAGAGGAAAAAGGACTATTTCTTATGGAAGCACAAAAAGCATTGTTTCTGCCAATTACTGCTCAGGTTGTACAGCTACTTGAAAAAGAGGTAATTGGTAAGATACATTGGATGCAGGCAGTAATGGCGTATCCTAACATCCATCACATCAGTTGGTTTGACTCATTAGATGCCGGTGGCGGCGTTTTTCGTGGAGCGGGCACTTATCCGATCGAGTACATGCAATTTTTAATGCAACAAGCACCAAAGAGTGTCACTGGATCACTCGTTTTTCCTTTAGATGCTTCCGATACACAAGCTTCGGTCACGCTGTCTTTTCCTGATAATACCATCGGGTCCATGTTTTTAACTGTAGAATTGGACTTGCCGCCTGGGATTACTTTGTATGGGGAAAAAGGTCAGATGCATATTCCGAATTTTTGGAAGACAAAAGAGGCGGAGGTCACGTATCCGGATGGTCGCAGGGAGAAAATTATGGCCGATCATCAGAGCGAATTTGTGTTTGAAGTGGAACACGTCAATGCTTGCTTAAACCAAAAACGCCTCACTAGTCCAGTAGTAACCAAAGAGATGACGTTGCAAACTGTAAGAATCATTGAAGAAATGTATCGCAGAGCTCGGAAATGATTGGCTTCTTTAAAGCATCTGTGCTATAGTTTGTCCATGCGACGAGTCGAGCGGATCAGATTTCACAATTGATCCTTCGATCCAGAGGCACAACGACGAAAGTCACCTGGCGGATTTCAGGGTGTCGGAAGCAGATTTAGTGGACGAAAGCTGCTTCTATCATTTTTAATGGTACTGGGCTAGACCTCAAGAATTTATTCTTGAGGTTTTTTTAGTTGTTAATCCAAATTATTGAATGTGTTGTATAAAACTTAGCTGAGGCGTTCTATTTCCCTCTAGCTGTCCCTCCTTGTTACAATTGAAGAAAACAAGGAGGTGCTTTTATGAAAGCACTAGTATTAACCGAAATTGCCAAAATGGAAATCAAGAACATTGAAGAACCTAAGCCTTTACCTAAGGAAGTCAAAATTCAAATGAAATATGTAGGCATCTGTGGAACTGATAAGCATTTGTATCAAGGACTGCCTGGATCAGCCACTGCTACGCCGCCGATTGTTTTAGGTCACGAAAATTCTGGTGTCGTCGTGGAAGTCGGTCATTTAGTGGAAAGCCTGAAGGTAGGGGATCGGGTCACGGTTGATCCCAACATTCCGTGTTTACACTGCCGCTATTGTCACGAAGGCAAAATTCATTTATGCGAAAATCTAGAGGCAGTTGGCGTAACTCGCAATGGTGGTATGGAAGAATTCGTTACGGTGCCTGAGCGATGTGTCTATAAAATTCCCGACAGCTTATCCTACAAAGCGGCTGCAATGACTGAACCTGTGAGCTGTGTGGTTCATGGATTTCAAGAATTAGAGATCAAACAACATTATAAAACACTAGTAATTGGTGACGGCTTTGTCGGCCAATTATTTGTCAGTCTGTTGAAGGCTCGAAATGTCGGTAAAATTTACGTCAGCGGTCATAACGAGAAGAAGATTCCACTATTGAAGGAAATCGGCGCCGATGTGGTTTTCGATCCAGAAAAAGATCAAATCGACGAAACTTTCGATGTCATCATTGAATGTGTTGGTCGTCCCAATACGCAAGAGCAGGCCATTCAGATGGCGGAACGCGGCGGGCAAATTCTGATGTTTGGTGTGGGTGATCCAGATACTACTATCCAAGTGAATGCTTATGATGTTTATTTCAAAGAGTTGATTATTAAAGGTGCCTTCATCAATCCCCATGTAATGGAAGATGCCATCAGTATTTTAGATCATCAAGTAATCGATGTCGAAAAACTGATTACCCATGAGTTAGCGCTAGATGAAGTCGAAGCCGTTTTGTCTGGGGAAAATAAAGAAAAAATCACTAAAGCAGTCGTAAAAATATCCTAAAAATACCTTAGATGGCTCCTCCTGTGTATTGACCCCCAAAAGTTAGACTTTTTGGAGGTCAATACACCTTACGGAAAACAGTCATCTAAGGTATTTTTTTATGCTTATGCGATAAACAAGAATTTATACAAAGCAATTGCCACGATTGAAGCAGTAATTGGGGCCAAAACCGGAACCCAAGCATAGCTCCATTGGGAATCACCTTTGTATTTTAATGGCAGCATGGCATGTACTAATCTTGGTCCAAAGTCCCGTGCTGGATTCAAGCCAGGTCCAGTTGGTCCGCCAAGTGAAGCCACTAAAGTCCAAACTAAAAATCCTAAAGCAAAGTGAGCAGTACCTAAATTGTCTTGGAAGAAAGGGGCTTTCGTAATCCCAATTGCACCTAAGAATAAAATAAATGAACCGAAAAATTCATTGACGAAACCATTGAATTTAGAACCAACACTGTTAATAGTAGAAAAAGTCCCTAGTACATGTGCCGTATTTTCGGTTTGATCGTAATAAGGTTTGTAACAGGCAACAACGATTAGTTGACCAACCATTGCACCCAATACTTGTACGATAATGTAAGGAACTACTTCAGCCCAAGGGAACATACCATTTAAGGCCAAACCAATAGTGAAAGCTGGGTTGATATGATTACCGCTGATTGAACCAAACATCATAGCTGGGATCATAACCCCACACCCATAACCAACAGCAATTAACATCCAGTCACTGCCATAACCTTTTGTACCTTTCAAATCCACATTTGCCACGGCACCATTTCCCAACATGATCAACAATGCTGTACCAATAAATTCGGCCGCCAAACGCTGCATTAACGAATAATCCATGAGAACCTCCTATAAAGTTTTTTTGTAAAAGAATTCAGTAAAAAATCCATTTTATATCTTATTCCTTATTTTGG
Organism: Enterococcus sp. AZ109; assembly: GCF_051714625.1. Taxonomy (NCBI): domain Bacteria; kingdom Bacillati; phylum Bacillota; class Bacilli; order Lactobacillales; family Enterococcaceae; genus Enterococcus; species Enterococcus sp. AZ109. The sequence continues at coordinate 2,243,991 of NZ_JBIOSF010000001.1, forward strand.
ATTGTGACAAACGATAACCCTTGTGATTTTGGAATAGTCAAACGCTGTAATTTTTTCCCGTTTTAATGAGTGTATTAAGCATTAAACACTAATGCAGATATTAAGTGGATCGTTAGAATGGTAAACTTGTAGAGATGATTAGAAAAATTGACTTAAGTTTCTAAAGAAAAAATGCCAAATCACTTTAGAAACTTAAGTAACCTCATCAAAGCAACTAAAATCAAGTATCGATCTCTCTGCTTCTCTATACTAAATGTAGGGTGGTTGAAGTGAGGTGAAAAAAATGTACGAATGGCAAAAGCAAATTCAGTTGATTGTTGATGAGATTGACCGGTCGATCAGAAACTACAATGATGAGGCGTTGACGCTGCGTTTTCTCTCCCGTAAGCTGGGGTATTCCGAATTTTATACAACCCGCAAGTTCAAAGAAATTTCCGGTATGCAGTTTAGAGATTATTTGCGGCAGCGGCGCTTGGCCTTTGCCTTAAAAGAGGTGCGGGACAGCCAGAAAAGCTTTTTGGCTATTGCTTTTGATTACGGCTTTTCCTCCCATGAAGCATTTACGCGCGCCTTCAAGGGAACGTACGGAATTGCACCGCGGGACTATCGAAAAAATCCCCAGCCGGTGGTCCTCCGTACGAAACTCAGTGCCTTCGACCGCTACTTTTTAGGATTTGGAGAGATTGGCATGGTAAAATCGACAGAAGCGGTTCAAACGTATTTCGTCACAATTCCGGAGCATAAATTTTTACACATACGAAATGCTGAAAGCAATGGTTATTGGGATTTTTGGCAAAAGCAAAGCGATATTCCGGGACAGGACTGTGACACCATTACCGGTTTGCTGGAGAGTATTAAAGGAAACTTAGATGATGATGGCGGTAGCGTGCCCAACAGCAGCAGCGGTCAGATCATGGCCTACATCAGTGATCCTGCTGGCCGGCTATGCGATTGGGGTTTTCCGCGGATTGAAAGCTACGGCGTTCGCCTGCCCGCAGATTATCAAGGCAAAGTACCGGAACAGATGATCTTAATGGATGTGCCGGAGGCTGAGTATTTAGTTTTTGAGCATGGGCCTTTTGATTATGAGCAGGAAAATCGCAGTGTAGAGGAAAAGGTGGAGCAGGCGATGGCCAGCTTTGACTTCTCCCAAACCGAGTATGCCTATGACACATCATCGGGCCGGATGATTTATTTCTATCATTATCCTGAACGTTTCTGGAAATATGTTCGTCCTGTTCGTAAATCTAAGTAAATTTAGGCTTTCATTTTAAAGGAAAATTGGTAAAAAACCTTCGATTCTAAGGTGAAATAGGCTTTTCCTTTAGAATCGAAGGTGAAATTGTTAAGATAGAGCCCTGCAAAAAAGATTCGTAAATTCCAATTAAGGAACTACGAGTCTTTTTCTTTGTCGCCAAAACAGGTAAACTATCCTTGTACAGACTTTTCAACAGGAGGATACAAACATGATGTTTACCCCAGAAAGCTTTAAGGTTTTTGAGATAGATGGTTTGGATAATCGGATGGCGGCGATCCGGACGGAGATCCAACCGGTGTTCCAGGAGCTAAATGAATATTTTAGCTCCGAGTTATCCCCAATGGTGGAGGAGGACTTCTTTATCCACATTGCCCAGCACCGTCGCCGGACGACCCATGCCCCAGAAAATACTTGGTCTGCTCTGAGTCGCAAAAAACGCGGCTACAAAATGGAGCCTCATTTTCAGCTGGGAATTTGGCCGGAATATGTCTTTATGTGGCTGTCCTGCATCGATCAGCCGAAAAATGAACAGGCAATTGCTCAAAAAATGCTGGATCAGCCGGAACTATTTGAGAACTTATCCCCAGATTTCAAATTGTCAGGAGATCATACAAAAAAGGATACCCAAGAATTAACTCCGGAAGCTGTGGAAAAGCTGTTAGTAAGATTTCGCGATGTGAAAAAAGGTGAGTTTCAAATTGGGCGCAGCATCCCTAAAGACAGTCCACTGTGGAAAAAGCCGGAAGAAGCCAAAGCATATATGATCGAAACTTATCAACAATTAATGCCGATTTATCAATCAATCATTCAGGAGGCAGCACAATGACATTTGAAGAAATTTTACCGCAATTAAAAAAAGGTGCCAAAATTATTCGCCGCGGTTGGGGCGGATTTGAATTATACGTAACCTTAGTGGAAGGGGAAACCTATGATAATTCACCAGTAACCCCTTATTTTCTGATCAAAACCGCCGACGAAGGCTTCTCCAGCTTTGCGCCGACGGTCTGCGATATTTTAGCAGATGATTGGGAGTTAGTGGAATGATCCATTACTCCGAATTTGCCGGGAAAGTTGTCGTAGTTTCCGGGGCAGCTTCCGGAATCGGCCAGGCACAAGCGGAAGCTTTTCTGGATCAGGGCGCAACGGTGATTGCTTTGGATCGCCAAACAATCCCTGAAAAAGAGGGCCAGATTTTTTACCAGGTAGACCTCAGCGACAGATCACAGGTGGAAAACACCGCTAAAACTATTTTAAAAAGTTATCCCCATGTGGATATCTTGATCAATACAGCCGGAATCTTGGACAATTATTTACCAACGTTATCCACATCTGAAGAACTGTGGATGAAGGTGTTCCAAACCAACGTGACCAGTATTTATCGCATGACTAATTTGTTTTTACCCCAAATGCTGGAACGAAAAGCCGGCGTCATTGTCAACATGGCTTCAATTGCTGGGCAGATCGCCGGTGGCGGTGGGGCCGCTTATACGATGGCAAAGCATGCGGTGGTTGGCTACACGAAGCAGCTGGCGCTGGATTATGCCAAGGATGGGATTCGCGTGAATGCCTTGGCTCCTGGTGCCATCAAGACACCCATGAATGCGGCGGACTTTGCCGGAGATGGTGAAATGGCCAAGTGGGTAGCCAAAGAAACCCCCATGAAACGCTGGGCAGAACCTCAAGAAGTAGCGACTGCCACCTTGTTTTTAGCTAGTGAAGCAGCAAGTTATCTACAAGGTGTCGTGCTGCCTGTGGATGGCGGCTGGATGTTGAAATAAGACGCAAAAAAAGCGAAGGCCCAGGGCTCTTCGCTTTTCGTTTTATTCCTCATCTTCAATATATTCCAAAATATCTCCTGGCTGGCAGTTTAAGACTTTACAAATTTCATTTAAAGTAGAGAATCTGACAGCCTTGGCTTTGCCGGTTTTCAAAATCGAAATATTGGCATTGGACATGCCCACACGTTTGGCTAGTTCACCGGAAGCCATCTTATTTTTCGCTAAAACCACATCTAAATTTACTTGAATCATTTGTTTTCCTCCTTAAGAAGCGGCTAGATCGTCAATTCATTTTCTTCCGCAATCAAATTCGCTCTTTCCAAAATCTTTGCCAAAGCCCAGACGATTGAAGCTCCTATCACATAAGTCAGATCCCATGAGAAACCATCTGTTGCAAGTCCTTGCAGCGAAGCAATCAAGTCAGGCAAGCCGGTAACAAAAGACAATACCAGTAAAATTGCGGCCACTTTTTTAGCAGTAAGGACATTTTCGGTCACAAAGATACGATCCATTTCCAAGTTCTTAAAGAATCGGCGGATAAAGTAGAACAAGACAATGTTCAAAACAATTCCAGCAAACGAAGTAATCATAATCAACGGTGAGGAGAACCATGCAAAATAGCCCGTAACGGAGGCTGCTTCACTAGGTGTCAGGGTGGTAATTTGGTCATGGATACTTGGGATATTCATCAGCACAGTCGCCAACACAATTCCCGCCGCCGCAATCACCATTAATCCGATCATAATACTAAATACAATTTTCAATCCTCGGTACACATTTTTTTCTACATTCATTTTTCGTACACTCCTTTTATTTGTTTAACTTGAAATGAGTATACCGTGCTATTTAACGAAAGTCAACAAAAATATATCGAATATCGATAAAAATATATCGAATTATCGAAATTGGTGTTTGCAGGAAATGCTGGGAATTTTAATATTAGACCATCAAACCTTGAAACAGAGGGATCTATTGACAGTATCGAAAGAATCACGTAAAGTAAAAAAAGCAATAGATAAATTTCCGCTGAAGAGAAAAAAGTCTCTGAGGAAAACCGATCAATGAGTAGACAGCTTTGGATTCGTCTCTTATTGAATTGCGGGAGCGTGTCTCTTCTAATGGTAGTACCATGCTAAAACGTCTTTTTGACAGCGAATATTGTTAAACGGACTTTTTTAATTAGTGTCTGGCTTCGTAAGCTAGCTTTATCGTTGCTTCAAAGCTGAGCGAGTTCACAAAGCCTTTCTTATAAATGAGGAGGAAATATTCATGGCAGAAGTAGAAAGTTTTACCCTAGATCATACAAAGGTAAAAGCACCTTATGTACGATTGATTGCTGAAGAAGCAGGAAAAAAAGGCGATGTAATTGCTAATTATGATTTGCGTTTCTTACAGCCTAATGAAAAAGAAATGCCAACTGGAGCGATCCATACTTTAGAGCATTTGCTGGCAGATTTATTAAGAGATCGTTTAGACGGTATCATTGATGTCTCTCCATTTGGCTGCCGAACAGGATTTCACTTGATCACTTGGGGTGTACCCAGTTCAACTGAGGTTGCTAAGGCATTGACCGACGTATTAACTACGATTGTTAATGAAACAAAATGGGAAGATGTTCAAGGCGTGGATATCGAAAGTTGCGGCAATTACCGTGATCATTCGCTATTCGGTGCAAAAGAATATGCGAAATTGGTTATCGAACAAGGTATTAGTGACGATCCTTTTGAGCGACATGTAGTTAAATAAAAAATAGTTAGTTTAAGACAATCCGTTTGCACATTACTTGTGTCAACGGATTGTCTTTTTTTCTGCACTTTTTCATTATTTGTCCCATTGACTTTGGTAGAAGCAACCAGTTATTTTTATGCTGCAGCTCAAATAACTATTTGTAAACGCTTGCTTTCTTATGTCCATATAAGTGGACACAAGAAAATGTTTGCGGTTGCAAAAAACACTTATAGTAAAGACAAGGAGGTTGACAAAATGCAGCTAAGTAAAAGAGAGACACAGTTGATTGAGTTGTTTATCAAGCATGGAATGACGTTGACGGGTCAAGAGCTAGCTGAATTTGCCAATGTTTCGACCAAAACGATTTATCGAACCATTAAGAAAATTAACGAAGCATCAGAAAATGGCGACATTATTGTATCCGAAGTCGGGAAAGGGTTCCGACTGGATTATGAAAAGTATTTAAAAGAAAGTTTTCAAAAACGTAGCGAAAATCAGGTGCAGGGACCGTGGGAACGAAGGAATGCAATTTTACTAACTTTGTTGTTCAAATCACCTAGAAAGGTTTTGATTCACGATCTTTTTTCACCTTATTACGTGAGTGACACGGTTATCACCAATGACTTAACACGAATTGCTGAATTTCTAACAGATTACCAGCTTGAGCTGATTAAAAAGGATCAGCGAATTTCAGTTGAAGGCAATGAGAAAGAGATTCGCAAAGTAGTGAATGTTTTGTTGAGTACCAACACCCTGCTGGATGCTGATTTTACTACTCAAAAGCACAAAATTAGCGCTTATGACATCAATTTCATTACCTCGTTGCTGGAATTTATCGAGAACCAGCTACAAAGTGGGATCGTTTATCCCTACAACATGAATATATTTTCCCATATCTACATATTAATTAAACGGGTACGGGAGGGGGATATTCGTGCCGATCAATCTTTTGAACGATTGGACGAAGATGAACAGAAGCTAATTGAACGTTATCACGAATTGTACCAGCTATCTGAAAAGGTCATTGGTAAGATGAATGATTATTTAAGTCTAATACTACCTAAAAGTGAAACTTTTTACCTTTTTCAATACTTGATATCTTCTAGGATCGAAAACACGCCCATCAAGCTAGTAGAAAAGTCACAAACAGCTTTAGATATGACTGATTACTTTTCTAAAAAGATGAGCGAAAAGATGGGAATAAGGATTGATCAGCAACCAAATCAGCAAGATTTATACAGCCACGTTGAACCGATGCTGTACCGTTTAAAAAATGAAATCATTGTCAAAAACGACCTGCTAAGTGATATCAAGCTGGAATACAGCGAAACCTTTAACCAAGTGAAGCAGGTAAGTCAAGAGGTACAGGAAGTTTTCCAAGTCAATGAAATTTCCGAAGATGAGATTGGTTTTCTAACGCTCTACTTTGTGAAATACAAGGAAATGATCAATTCCAAAAAACGTGTACTCATCATGTGCAGCAGTGGCGTTGGAACATCGGAGTTATTGAAAGTAAAAGTACGGAAAGCTTTTCCTGAATTAGAAATTGTCGATGTCCTTTCAGCTAGACAATATCAGAAGAAAGCAGATCAATACCACAATATCGATTTAGTTCTAACCACCGTTCACTTGAATACGGAAATGCAATTTCCTTCCATTTTAGTGAATTCAGTATTTACCAAACAAGACGAGCACCGCGTAAAACAAATGTTAGGAGAGATTGAATAATGACAGAATATGCAATGGAAGAGTTTAGTATCGCTGATGTAATTACTGAAGAGTTAATTACTTTAGAAATGATGGCTACGAATAAAGAGGAAGCTATTTTAGAGCTGACGAATCTGTTAGCTGCACAAGGAATTGTTACTGACAGCAAAGGTTTCTCCGAGGATGTGTTCCTCCGGGAAACCGAGGGCATGACTGGTATCGGCAATGGGGTTGCCATTCCTCACGGAAAATCAGACAGTGTCAGTCAAACTTCATTAGTTGTTGGCAAAACAAAAGAACCTATCGAATGGGAATCTTTGGATGAAAAACCGGTCCGAGTGATCATTTTGTTCGCAGTTCGCAACACCGATGCCAACACAATGCATATCAAACTGCTACAAAAAGTAGCGATGCTGCTGGCTGATGAAGACTTCATCGAAAACATGGTTTCAGCGCAAACCAAAGCTGAAATGCTGGAGCTGCTATCGGAAGAGCCGGAAGAATAAGAGCCGGCAGCGAAACAAAGTTTTTTACTAAAAGGTTAATAACTATTAATAGGAGGAATTATACATGAAAATCGTTGGAGTAGCCGCATGTACGTCAGGGATCGCCCACACGTACATTGCCAAGAAGAAGCTGGAAACAGCAGCCAAAAGTTTAGGTCACGAGATTCACATCGAAACCCAAGGCACCATCGGAACAGAGGATGAACTAACTGCCAAAGACATTAAGGAAGCTGACGTAGTGATTATTGCTGCCGACATCAAGATAGGAGGGAAGGACCGCTTTAAAGGGAAAAAAGTCGTTGAGATTCCAACTAGTATGGTGATCAAAGCACCAAAGGGATTAATCAACAAGATCGAAGAGGAAGTTTTGAAGGCGTAAAAAAAGGAGGACAAAATAATGATGAAAAAACTGCAACTGAAAAAACATGCATTGACGGCAATCTCCTACATGTTGCCAATAGTTGTTACAGCGGGGTTATTGATTGCCATCGGAAACTTAACCGGCGGGGCCGTGATTGAAGATTACAAAGCAGCTTACTCAGTACCGGATGCACTGGTTTCCTTAGGGGTGCTGGGGATGGGCTTGTTGGCACCGGTTATTTCTGGGGCGATTGCTTACTCCATCGCTGACCGTCCAGGGATTGGGCCTGGTTTGTTTATGGGTTTAATCGCTAATTCCATCGGCGCTGGTTTCTTAGGCGGGATGCTAGGTGGTTACTTGGTTGGGTTCTTCGTACTATTCTTAGTCAAAAATCTAAAGGTGCCAGTTTGGGCGCAAGGCTTAATGCCAATGATGATTGTTCCGCTATTATCTACCTTAATTATCGGGTTATTGATGTTCTTTGTCATTGGTATACCAATTGTTTGGGCAACCGAAGCCTTAACTGATTTCTTGGTTGGGTTGCAAGGCTCTGGTAAATTCTTATTTGGTTCAATTGTTGGTGGGATGGCCGCCTTTGACTTCGGTGGTCCGGTTAACAAGGTCGCTTCCTTATTCGCTGATGGGATGCTGCTGGAAGGGATTCAAGAACCAGAAGCAGTCAAAGTATTGGCGTCCATGGTGCCACCATTTGGTGTAACGATTTCTTGGGTAATGTCTCGTGTCTTCCGTAAACCAAAATATTCAAAAGAAGAACAAGACAATATCAAAATCGCTTTCCCAATGGGCTTATGTATGATCACGGAAGGTGTCATTCCGATTGCCGCAGTGGATCCGATTCGGGTTATCGTTTCTTGTGTAGCTGGGGCAGCAATTGGCGGCGGCTTAAGCATGAGCTGGGGTGTCGGCTCACCGGTTCCTTCTGGAGGAGTCTTCATTATTCCGGCTATGACTGATCCGTTGAAATTTACCTTAGCCTTATTAATTGGTTCCGTGGTTACTGGCGTTCTATTGTTTGTTCTGAAGAAAGAGCCAGTTGAAAATGAAGTTGTGGATGAAGAAGAGGAAGATGTTGATTTTTCTTCAATTAAATTGAACTAGTCTTGGAGGGATTACATGTACGTTTCCATGAAAGAAATGCTGCAAAAGGCCAATGAAGAAAAATATGCGGTGCTGGCGATTAACTGCTTCAACCTAGAAACTGCCAAGGCTGTAATCGAAGCAGCGGAAGAAATGCATTCGCCCATCATTGTTGACCTGTTGCAGGATCATTTAAAGGAGCATCTGGATCATCGTTATTTGACCCAACCGATAATCCGTATGGCCAACAACGCCAAGGTGGAAGTGGCCATCAATTTGGACCACGGTCAGGATGTTGCCTTTGTTAAGCAGTGTCTCCATGAAGGCTTTTCCAGTGTCATGATGGATGCTTCCATGTATCCATTGGAAGAAAATATTCGGATTACCCGCAATATCGTGGAGCTGGCGCAGGTGTACAATGCCAGCGTTGAAGCCGAGGTTGGCGATATGGGGGCGGTGGCCGGCGATCATTTCACCAATGACGAAATGTACACCGACCCGGATGATGCGATTCGTTTCATTCAAGAAACCGGCGTGGATTGCCTAGCCTTGTCTTATGGTTCCAGTCACGGGAATTATCCCGAAGGCTATGTGCCGGAGTTCCGCTTTGACATTGTTAAAAAAATCAAGGCCGCTACCAACCTGCCGTTAGTTTTACACGGCGGCTCTGGTGCCGGCAAAGAAAACATTTTAAAATCCATCGAACTAGGCATCAACAAAATCAATGTCGGTTCCGATTTTATGAAGGGACAGCTAGAGGATGTAAGAGCACAGCTGGCCAACAATCCCGAGGTGGATTATCCGACGCTGATCCATCACACGATGGCCGCCGGAAGAGAAGTTGTCAAACAGTATATAGAGCTTTCGGGTTCTAAAAATAAATCACTATAGAGGAGTCTATGCCAAATGTTAATCAATATGAATCAAATGCTGGAAATTGCTAAAGAGGAAAAATTCGCTGTAGGGGCCTTCAACGTCGCTGACAGTAACTTCCTAAGAGTTGTGATCGAAGCCGCGGAAGAAAATGATGCACCAGCGATTATCGCGGTTCACCCGACTGAATTAGATTTTACCAAAGATGAGTTCTTCCAATATGCCGTATCACGGGCGAAAAACAGCTCAGTACCTTTCGTTATTCACATGGACCATGGCGACAGCTTAGCCAGCATCATGCGGGCAATCCACTGCGGCTTCAGCTCAGTCATGATCGACGGTTCATTGCTTCCATTTGAAGAAAATATCGCCATTACCAAAGAAGTCGTGGATGTCTGCCACAAAATCGGCGTGTCCGTCGAAGGGGAATTAGGAACCATCGGCAACACCGGTACGACGATCGAAGGCGGCGTATCAGAAGTGATCTACACCAGACCAGAAGATGCCGATGAATTTATCCAAAAAACCGGGATTGATACTTTAGCAGTTGCCATCGGAACGGCTCATGGGATTTATCCAAAAAATATCAAACCACAGTTGAAGATGGATGTATTGCAAGAAATCAAAGACCGGGTGGATATTCCATTGGTTCTCCATGGCGGATCAGCGAATCCAGATGAAGAAATTGCTAAAGCAGTTCAAATCGGGATTCAAAAGGTCAATATCTCTTCGGATTACAAATACGCCTTCTACAAAAAATGTCGTGAAATTCTTTCAACTACCGAACTTTGGGATGCCAATGCGATTTATCCAGAATGTATTGATGCAGCCAAAGCGGTGGTGAAACAAAAAATGGAATTGTTCAACTCCATCGGACAAGCCAAAGTTTATCGTGAAAGAAATGTTCAACCTTGGAGACAAGACCAAGCATAAAAAATCAAAGCCAAGGAAATTTTTCCTTGGCTTTTTTGGAGGAGAAAACCATGTATATTGGCGGAATAGAAGACGGCGGCACCAAATTTGTTTGTGCTGTGGCGAATCAGGAATTAACAATCATCGAAAAAGTCAGCATCCCTACCACTACCCCAGAAGAAACCTTGGCAGGTGTTTTTCAATTTTTTGACCACTTCACGTTGGATGCGCTAGGGGTCGGCTCTTTCGGCCCGATTGGTGTGCAGAAGGAGCAAGCGAACTACGGCCATATTTTAGCAACTCCTAAAAAAGGCTGGACCAACTTCGATTTTTTAGGCAACTTGAAAGAGCGCTACGGGATTCCGATGGCGTGGACGACAGACGTGAATGCGGCAGCCTACGGTGAACTGAAAAAGGGAGCGGCCTGGGGATGTCAAAGCTGTATTTATTTAACGGTGGGAACCGGGATCGGCGGCGGCATTGTCGTGAATAATGCTGTGTTTGAAGGGGTTAGCCATCCCGAAATGGGCCACATTTTTGTCAAAAGACATCCAGAGGATACATATGGAGGAACCTGTCCTTATCATGAGGATTGCCTAGAAGGACTGGCGGCCGGTCCCTCGTTAGAAGCACGCACCGGTATCCGCGGGGAGAATCTGCCAGCCGACCATTCAGTTTGGGAGCTGCAGGCCTACTATCTGGCGCAAGCCTTGATGTCCTACACCTTAATTTTAAATCCAGAAAAAATTGTCTTAGGCGGTGGCGTCATGAATCAGCCGCATCTGCTGGAAAAAATCCGCCAGCAATTTACAAAGCTGTTAAACGGCTACGTGGAGATTGCCAACATTGATGACTACATCGTCTGCTGGGGAATGCCGGATGAGAGCGGCTTGATGGGGACTTTGCTGCTTGCGCAACAGGAACTGATCTGATTCTGTCCGTCTCAGAACCTTCTCTGAAAAAAAGAAGGTAGCGAATGAAACTGTGCTACAATAAAAAGAAAAATGAAGGAGTTTACCTATGAAAATTTTAAAACCAATTGGGTCCTTCCTAATTGCTTTCGTCTTTTTTATGGCAGCCATGCTTTTAGGCGGCTTAGTCACCAATGTTCTAGGAGATATCAATGTATTTATTCGCTTTACCCTGGGGGTGTTAGTGCAAATTGCCGTCTGTACTTACGGGATCTTTTTGGCTGGCAAATTGGAGCGTCTGTCGTTGCAGGATTACGGCATTAAGTGGCAGAAAAAGGATTTTCCTAAGCTGTTGCTAGGCTTAGTAATCGGGATTGCGGTCTTTCTAATCGTCTGTGCACCGCTTTATCTGACGGGTGCATATTCGTTAGATTCGGGTGATTATGCTATTGGGGATGTTGTCTTGGATTTTATTTTGTTTATTGCGGTGGGCTTTACCGAAGAATTTTTGTGCCGCGGCTTTTTACTGCACAGGTTCCTGCGCTTTGGTCCATTCAAAGCTTTAGCATTTGCAGCAGCGATCTTTTCTCTGCTGCATTTAGCCAATCCAGGAGTTACCGTGCTGTCGTTAGTCAATATTTTTCTAGCTGGTATTTTTATCGGATCAACCATGTTTGCTACCAATAGTATTTACACTGCGGTAGGTGTTCATATTACTTGGAATTGGGTGCAAGGTGCAATAATGGGAATACCTGTCAGCGGTTCTAAGGGAAGTGGCTATTTCATTACTAGGATTGTTGGTGACAATGCAGTAATAACCGGCGGGGCATTTGGAGCAGAAGGATCGATTTACTGCACAATTTTTCTAACGATTTTTAGTTTACTACTATTAGGATACGCTAAAAAATCTAATAAGCTGCAACATTTCCAACCCATCATCTAAATGGCAGCAGCTATACTACCCGCCTGTAATTTCAGGCGGGTATTTATTTGGTCCATTTTGTACCAAGAAAAAACGTATTTTACTGCTTGATCCCTTTTACCCAAAGTCTACATCTAAAGTCCTACTTCAATCTTATACTTTTGCATGACGCACAAATACTTGTTTCGCCTTACAATTTTATTAATAGATAATTAAAGGAGGATAAGAATGAAAAAACTATTAATTGGATTAGGTGTTGTATTATTGGCAGGGGGCGGCTTTTTTTGGTATCAAAGTACCCAAGCCACAGCCAATGAAGAAACTGAATACGTAGAATTGTACCAGGTTGAAAAACAGACGCCCTTACATTTAAAGGGACAAGTCCAGCCAGTAAAGAAACAAACAGTATTAATCGCTGAAGACAAAGGAAAAGTTCGGACCATTCACGTAAATGAAGGAGATCATGTATTAGCGGGAACAGTTCTAATTACTTATGACTGGGGTGAACAGGTGAGAGCTGTTTATGATTCAGTTGTAACCTCTATTAACGAAGATGCGAAAAATGATCCTCAACAAACGTTGATGATTCTAAAAAGTGAAGAATCAGCTATTAAAGGTACTGTTACCGAATATGATAAAGAAAAAGTCGCTCTAAATGAACCAATTGAAATTCAATGTACGAATAATGATCGCATTGTTACTGGTCACGTGACAAATATCGCAGAAATGAACAATGAACCTGAAGCAGAAATTACTTCTTCGGTCGTTACCTATAACTTCTCAGCGGTTCCCGATGAAGCGATACCTGTAGGCTACTCTGTGGAACTGCTGATTCCAAGAAACGAGTTACACCTGCCAATCAAAAGTGTCGTAGAAAGAGATGGCAATCATTATGTTTACACTGTGGATGATGATAAAGCTGTTGAAAAGCAAATAGCGGCAGTAAAAGGTAACGGCTACTATATTTTGCAAGATGGATTAGCTGTCGATGAAGAAATTATTAAAGATGCTACGGCTATTAAGAATGGGATGGAAGTGACCGTTCAATGATTGTAATGAAAAACATCAATAAGTTTTACACAGCCGATCAGGAAAAAATCCACGTGTTGAAAAACATCTCTTTGACCATCCAGCAGCATGAGTTTGTGGCTGTTATGGGACCATCTGGTTCTGGCAAGTCTACTCTGATTAATACTATCAGCTTCTTAGACGGGGATTTTGAAGGCAGCTACACTTTTAATGGAGAAAATGCTTATCGCTACAAGGATGAGCGTTTATCAGCTTTGCGTAATCAGTCAGTTGGTTTTGTGTTTCAATCTTTCCAGTTGATTGAAAATAATACAGTCATGGAAAATGTTGCGTTGCCTTTGTTATATGGTGGGATGAAATCTCGTCAAACGAAGCCATTAGTTATGGAAGCTTTGAAGAAAGTCGGCATTGCTGATAAATACAACAAACTGCCGAAACAATTATCTGGTGGTCAGCAACAACGGGTAGCAATCGCTCGAGCAATCGTTGGCAATCCTAAATTCATCGTAGCCGATGAGCCTACTGGTGCGTTAGACAGCCACACTTCGGAAGAAATTATGCACTTATTTAAACGCTTAAACGAAGAAGAAAAAGTAACGATCTTAATGGTGACTCACGACCCAGATGCAGCAGCTTACTGTGAGCGGATCATTATGGTGAAAGATGGCGAGATCTTGGAAGCAGGTGTAGTGCATGCGGTTTAGCGAAGTATGGAAGACCTCTTTTAAAGCGATCGGCAAAAACAAACGTCGCAGCTTTTTAACAATGATCGGTCTGGTCATCGGCGTATCAGCAGTTATTACCGTTTTTTCAATTGGTCGAGCATTTGAAGATTATGCTTCAGAATTTATTGGATTAGATCAATTTGACGGCAGTGTCGGATTAACCTTTAGCCCTAATGATGATTCATTTACCGCCAATCACTTAGACGGCTTTACTGAAGAAGACATTAGTCGGATTGAAAGCTTACCAGGAGTAGAGTCCGCCACTTATTATACTGGTCAACGAAATGGAGTAAAATATGCCGAACAAACGATTGATGATGCTAGTAGCGATACTCGCTGGGGATATTTCAAGCTGTTAGCCGATGCTGGAAGTGAAGTCATTCACGGTCGAGCCATTCAAATGAGTGATAGTGTCAATGAAAACCCTGTGGTAGTGATTGATGAAGTAGCCGCAAAAGCGATCAATGACGATGAGCCAGCTGCCTTGGTTGGTCAAGCCATTCTAATTGGTGGACATCTGTTTGAGGTAGTTGGTGTGATGGCAGAGCGAGAGAGTAACGGCATTATTTCCACTGAAGAAGACAACGTAATAGCAGAAATGCCCGAAAATGTCTTCCAACAATTTTTTGAAACGGAAGAACGTTCAATGGTACAGGTCAAGATGACACCAACAGCCAATGTTGAAACGGTCACTAAAGATACAGAGACGATGTTAAAAAGCTACGGGACACAAAAAGATCTAGGCAGTTATTCCAGCCAAGATTTAGCTGGACAGGTAGACACCTTGCGTACCTTATTGACCAGTATTACATTGTTGATCTCAGTAGTGGGTGGCATCTCGCTGTTTATTTCTGGTATTGGTGTAATGAACATGATTTACATTTCTGTTTCAGAACGAACGAAGGAAATTGGGGTACGTCGCGCTATGGGTGGCACCAAAGGAAATATTATGATGCAGTTTTTATTAGAAGGTATTTCTTTGACTCTGATTGGTGGAACGATCGGCTACTTGTTGGGCATGTTTTTTGCTTTCCTGATTAGTATATTTACTCCGCTAAATGTACAACCAGACTTATTTACAGTGTTGCTGGCTTTTGGATTATCGGTTGTCATTGGGATTATTTTCAGTTGGCTACCAGCTAAAAGTGCCGCCAGCAAGGATATCGTTTCTCTGCTACGATAAACCAAAGATAGCGCTTTTTTATATATGCTATACTAAAATAAAAACGAAAGAAGGGCTTGCTGATGAATTGCCGTTCTCCTAACTAACCAACAGCTCGAAGTCCTCCTCAAAATGTTTAAACTAAGAATTAAAAATTTGGAGGATCAAAAAATGAAAAGAACGATAGAAGAAAAATTAGCTGGTTCGTTAACTGCTGAGACTACCGAGCTTTTGCCCTATTTGCCTTATTTGTTGCAGGACTTATGGGAATTAGGGAGTGTACCAGTTGTGATGCAGGAACTAATTCAAGATAACATCATGACCTCAGCCAAAACTAAGGTTATAGATCTAGGTTGCGGCAAAGGAGCTGTAGCGATTACTTTAGCTAAAAAGCTAGGAGTACAGGTTAAAGGAATTGATTTATTGCCAGATTTCATCAAAGACGCGAAACGAAAAGCTGTCGAAGTTCAGGTGGAGGAATGGTGTGAGTTTGTAGTTGGTGATGTCAATGAAGCAGTGGAGCAAGAACATGAATATGACATTGCGATTTTTGGAGCTGTTGGCGATGTGCTTGGAGAAGTATCAGAGCTGCTTCAAAAATTGAAACAAGTAATTAAAGACCAAGGCTTTTTATTAATTGACGATGCCTATCTAGTTGGTGAGTTAGCAAACATCCGCTACCAAAACTACGACTATTTAACACTTGACCAGTGGAATGAGGCATTTCAGCAAGCTGGTTTTAAAGTAATTGCTACCCAAGTAATTGACACAAGCAACGAAAATGAGCGCAATGAGCATAACAATCAATTGATTCGCCGACGAGCAGAGGAGCTCAGTCAGAAGTGTCCAGAAAAGCGTGAATTGTTTTTGTCTTATGTGCAAAGCCAAGAAAATGAAACAGAAGATATTGCTACTGATATTGTAGGTGCCACTTGGCTACTACAAGCCAAATAGCACCCAGAAACTGATCAAAATAAAAAGAAGCTCATCACTGAGCTTCTTTTTATTTTGAAAAGGACAAGGATCGAGGCAAACGTTGTGAAACCAATTGGCCTAAATAACCAGCTGCTACGGCTTTAATCAAACCAGGAATTAAGAAAGGAATCATTCCTGCTGAAAAGGCCCCGGCCCACGGCATTCCTGCACTAACTTTTAGCCATAGCGAGCCAAATACTAAGGTGACGAAGGCCCCTACGATATTAGCAAAGATTACCCAAAAATAATTAGTCGTCGTTTTCTCAATTAACCAGCCAGTGACTAATCCATTAAAGATAAAGCCAACCAAAAATCCGCCTGTCGGACCGAAAAGAGCGCTGATTCCAGCACTTCCACCAGCAAAAACAGGTAAACCAATGCAACCCATTAATAAATAAATCAAAATAGCTAAGGTCCCAGTCTTTTTACCCAATACCGTTACTACAAAACCAACTGCAAATGTTTGCAGAGTTAAAGGAATTGGTCCCAATGGGATAGTAAATTGCGCTAATACTCCGGTGGCTGCAGCGAACATTCCTGCTAGCACCATTTCACGACTTGATAATTTCATCTAAATACCTACTTTCGTTAACTTGTTATTTTGTTTTGGTTAACGAAAGTATACCGAGGGTTAACCAAAAAGTAAAGCATAAATTTACTATAATTAAAAAAAAGAGCGATAAACGATGGAAATACGACCAATTTACCCAAGTGGTGTGAGCCAGTGTAGTACCGTTGCTGGGTAAGAATTAAAAGAGCTAGGTTATATTCATAGCCAATAAAAAAGCTCAAAATCCACAAAGGATTTTGAGCAAGGGTACGTCAGTGTCTGTTGTTAATAAGTTTCTTGGTGGTATCTCGTTAATTTACTTTCGTTACCTGTAGGAACTGGCGGAGACACTTTCAAATAATAAGTTCCATTTTCTTGTCCTATAGTGAAATGAACACTAGGGTTTTGATAAGGTTCCGCATCGGTAGGCAATAATTCGTTTATTCTATAAGGTACATCAAAACTCCTATCATCAGAATTTAAAGTAAGGGGTTGCTCCAGATCAATAACAACATAGTGATTGTGCAAAGTACCAAATAAGACATCCGTTTCATTGAAAGAGCCAAAAGAAATAATCAAATCGTCATAGCTGTTATCTCGAGTAACCCATTCTGGTGTTTCAGTTAACAGACTTTCCAATTCAATTTGCGATAAATCCACGCGCAACCTCAGAAAGACCTCTAGATTCTGTAGTATTACTTTCCATCAGTGCTAAAAGACTGGCTCGCTGAATCTGTGGATGGGTTGTCTATCTGAATGCAACTAGTCAGTAGGAGCGCTGAAATTTTCCTTGGGTGTTGGGGAGTTTATTTAAGCATGTGCGCTCTCCTATTTATTATGACTGTTTGGTCATTTCTGCATGTATTTCTAAAAGCAGCTCTGAGATCATTGGTACAGCAATTTCTTTCGCCTTCTCATTGCTTAACCCTTCGTGGGCAGTCATGATAGCAATACCATAAGTTGCTTCATCTGATTCGATAATGGCATAGACATTATAGGCTGATCCGATCCCTTGTCCGCGATGGGCGTAAACAGTGGCATTACTAGGTGTACTAATACCATCTTTGCTAAGTTCCCAATTCATCAATTTGTACCCGCCGTTTTGATAAATATCTCTTAGTATTTTCGCAGAGTCCACAGCACTAGTATAATTTTCGTTGCCCCGATCACTAGAAGCCACATCACCAAATTTGCGATTAAATGTTGTTTGTGTGTAACCTTTGTCAGAAAGTGCCCGATTAATGGCGCTTAATCCGCCAAACTCATCAATCAATGCATTGCCAGCACCGTTATCCATTTTGCTCATCATAGCCTCAGCATTTCCCAGATTTTTATCCGAGGCAACAATGTGTATAGGTGCATAAAAACCTGATGCGACATAAGATCTTCGAGCATTTCCCACACGATATTCCAAGTCTGTATTCAAATCGACAATAGCCACAGCGACATCATCAGTGGAAGACTTATTTTCTATTAGAGAAATAATTTTTGCGTGATCGATATTGGCTATATTGTCTTTTGGCATGTAGTCAAGTTTCGTTTCACCTGGAACACTGTTCTTCTTACTAGTACATAAAGTAACGGTTCGGTAATCATTTAAATCATCTTGCAAAGGTGACGTATAGGAAATTTTATACTGGTTCTTTTGATCTTGATAAATTTCATCGTATATATCTAACAGCAACGTAGATAAGTTCGTTGTTTCCGCATTATAAAAAAGTCCGTTACAATTTACAGCTAGGCTGCTGATCCCCGAATAATTGACGGAAGAACCAATACCAATAATATAAACGGGAATTCCGGTTAAGCGAGACAATTCAATCACTTCATTTTCAGAGTGAAGACTAGCATTCTCTTCCCCATCGGTAAATGCAATGATGAAACGTGACCCTTTTTTTCGGTTCGTTTGGATCAATGCATCATAAATCGCATCGTAAAGAGCGGTTTGTCCTTCTGTTTCAATGGAATCAATCGCATTGACTAAATCTGATTTGTTAGTAGTAAAAGGCTGTGTGTTGTATACATAATCATCAAATGAAGTGATCTCTATTTGATTGTTCCCAGAGGTCATTAATTCATCTAAAAATTTGGTTGCAGCTAATTTTGCATTATCCATCTTACCATTTTCATCCATGCTTCCCGAGCGATCAATGACTAAATTGATATTCATACTATTTTCCTTTTCTAGAGGAATAATCTCGGAAATTTCAGTCTCATAAGTTTTTCCATCAGTACCTAATTCACTAATTGTAAAGTAGTCTTTTTTTATGTCTTCAAAGTCACTACCATCCTCATTTTGAATCCGGGTGTAGAGGGTCATATTTGGAAAATCGGAGTTATCAATTTGAGAAATTTTCATATCCAAAGAGTTCCTATTCTTTTCCGAACTCGAATTTTGTGTAGGTGCTGAATGGAGCGACGAATCATCTTTGTTACCCAAATAATTGATTCCTAAGAAGATAACTACTCCTAAAATGAGAGCAATTAAAACGAATCCTATTGCTTTATTGGCGTTTGCTTTGTTTGCTGCAGGATTTTTTAACGGTGGTTCAGGGACACTCTCTTCTTGGTAACCTGTCCCTACATCCAATAATTTGGTTCCGCAGGATTCACAAAATTTTGCGTCCTCTTGATTTTTCTTTCCACAATTATGGCAAAACATATTCTCCCTCCATTTCTTTTTAAGCAGGTGAGACAAAGAACTTTAAGATTAGAATGTGGTTATAAAATAATTTGTATATAACAAGTATTATTGATATAATCTCATTAGTCAACACCTTTTAAAAGTAAATTTTCCAAGTGAAAAAACAGAGAATAAATCGGAGAAATGGGTTCTTCTTTTATGCTCTTTTTTTGTTAAGAAATACGAGCGAAAAAGTAAAGCGTCGTGGTAATTCGATTATCCAAGAAGATTATCGATAGAACGAATTATCAATTAAACTAAAACAATCATCAATACTGTTCAAATTAATTTGGGTAATTACAATTTCGATGCTAGTAGGTAAGGGTATCTATAAAGGTTATAATTAGTGAGTAGTAAAACATGACAAGCTTTCTTAACTTAGAAACTTGTCATTTTTTTATAAGGAGTATATTAAAAGTTAGGAGTTGTTTATATGGCAGATCAAGCGATTAGCACAGCAAATTTGAGCTACATTGAAGGAAGCTTACAAGCGATCAACCAACGGATGGAATTAGTTGATGATCGGATAGGAACTGTTGACAATAATTTGAGAACAGTCTATCAAGAACTCGCAGATTTAGCTAAGGAATTCCATAATTATGTAGACCAAGCAAACCGACAACATAACTTGTCTGTTGCTGAAACCAGATTGGTGAAAATTCGTCAGGAGTTGGAGTCTACTTACGGTCATTACGAAGAAGTTCGTAGGACAACTTTAGGCATTCTTCAAGCAGATGATCTCGAAGTCATTCGCAAAGAAACAATCACTTCTATCAGTGAAGAAATGATGCTAAATGCACCTAATTATTGGTTGGCTTCTTGCACAGTAGCTGTTTCCGCTTGGATTAATGATGATCAAAAATTAGCAGAGCGGGCAGTCAAGGAAGCAATCCATCGAGATGATGAGAAGACTTCTTTGCTTTTTGCACTAATTTGTCGCCGAGCTGGCAGAAAACAAGCTAGTCTAAAGTGGGTATCTCGTTATTTAGCGACTCAAGAAGAAGAGAGTCTTGATAGACAGACGATTATTATCATTGATGCATTCGCTAGTGGTTTGTTAGGAGTGGACTCAGAAGGACTAGTTTCTAGACAACTGGAAAATTGGTTAGAAAAAATAACTGAAAAACCTGGATTTACAGAACAGCAAATCGATCAATGGTCTCAAGCTATCAATTTATATCGACCACACAATCCACAATTAAATTATCCTTACTTGGAAAAGTACAGTCCAACGTATCCTAGGATTCTAGATGTATATAAAGGGGCTTTGCTACACGAACGTTTACTTAATTATTTTGTGAATATATTCCAGCAACCTAATTCGACTCGTTCATTAAAAGAACAACTAGACGATATTTTGTTCACTTTAGTCTCTAGCTTCGATGACGAAGAAACACCCCTTCGCCGTGAGGAACTACTAAATCATTTAGTGGTACAAAATGGTGGAAATATGCAACTAGCCAATCAAGAGATGAAAGTTGAAGAGACAGCGCTAGATCAAAAGAAAGATTATTCTCAATTATTGACTGATGCCGCTTTAAAACCGGAAAGTTCAAATGCTAGCTACTCGACACAAAAATATGCGATCTCTGTTTCTAAAAATTGGATCACTGACGCATACAATGATGTTGTAGCTACCAATCGTTCACGAGTGCCGCATCAAATTGAACTATCCATAGACGGATTTTCGGCAGTCACGGTAGATGGATCGAATGAGACTGAACTGGTGTCGCAATATGCTCGACATATGGATATATTGAAAGAGCAACGCTTAAAAGAATTAGTGACTTCGAATCTAGGGATTTACGCAGGAATAGCGATCGGTGTTATAGGAATTATCTTCCTAGGTGCATTAGGTTGGATAGCAGCAATTGCAGGAGCTTATTTTGCGTGGACTACTTATAGCAAAAACAAGCAAGTCGTTCAACAAAGAGAACAGGTTACCCAAGAAATGGAAGAAAGAAAAATAGCTGGACAACAGATCGTACGGGCGATGATAGCTGAAATTGTTGATTTTAGAAAGGATTTCGAAAAAGAAGATAAAAATAGTAAAAAAGTTCTTGCATTTCTGAACCAACTTTCTCCAGAACACTATATTCAATCACTATCAGGTGAAAAAAGAAAAGTGAATGTAGGAGGGAAAAAATAATGAAGTGTCAGAGTTGCGGATATGATATTCAGAGTGAAACAGCGAATTTTTGTTTCAAATGTGGGACAAAATTAAGTAAAACTGAATCTGTAGTTGAGGAAGCCCCTAGTAAAAAAGGAGAAGGCGAAAAGCAAACTGAAGAACAAGTTTCTTTAGAAACGGTAGAAAGCTTAAATGTTGAAGAAACGGTTCTAACAACAATAGGAAAACTGCCATTTACTGATGAAAAATACACAGGTGCTGATAAGGAAGAAGAAAAACTTAAAGTAGAACACTTAGAAGTAATTCAAGAAATAGAAGAGGAAGAACCCTTAGTTTTTGAATTTAATACAATGGTTGAGGAAGAGGAAGAAGTAGAAGAAAATCCGCTTGCCCTGGGCCTTCCTAAATGGGATATCGTGCCCCCAAATACGGTAGTAAGGAGAAAACGGAGCATATGAAAACACCTAGAACATATAGTGAATGGATCGATATAATTGAGTGTTTTCAATCTGGTAAAAATGATTCAGAAACGCTTGAGTTAATGAAAAACGGAAGTCTGCAGTGGCAAGCAGGGGTAGCAGACCGATTTATCAAACGGTTGACCGATGCTGCTTCAGAAAGAATTCAAAAGGCAACAGATCAGTTTCAATTGAACTTTTCACGCGCCCGAGGAACAGAAGGTTCTATCGTACAATCGATCCTAACATTGCGAAAAGAATTGGTGATGATTCAATCTTTTATGGATCTTTCTGCAATCCCTGATGACGTTCGGAAAGATTTAGTCAAATTAGTGAATGACCAAAGAGATCAAATTCAAAAATCTTTAGAAGAGAGTGCTAAATCAGACAGGACTGGAAAACTGATGAGTTTGGTACGCAATAATCGAGTAAATAGTTAAGCAAGGGGGAAAAAGAATGGCTGCGGTAAATGAAGTAAAAGATCTGATGAGAAGATATTCCATTGCAAGAATTCCTTTTATCACAATAAATACAGTGGAACGTTCTAGAACTCTTGAAATGTTGAATGAAGTTGCGCAGGACTTAACATTGAGTTTTTATGTCCATACTCTTTCAAAAGGTGTCTATGATTTAACGACAGGTCAGTCAATGAGTGAAGACAAATCATTTTATAGTGCAATTGATTTTATGAGTGATCAAATGAAACGTAAAGAGAATGTGACGATGATATTGACAGAAGTACCAGACCTATCTTCTGACAATAGTGAATCGAAACAAATTCTAGATCTGGTAACTTTAGCAAACGAGACAGGTGGCTCAATTATCGTCTTTACGAATCATACTGTTTGGAGTCAATTACAGCGATTAGGAATGCTAATCAAGGTTGATTCACCTGACGAAAATGAAATGTATGAGATTGTTAAAGACTATATTGACGATTATCGAAATGAAATCCCAATCGAATGGGAAGATTCTGATATTCGTGAAGTAGCTTCACTGTTGGCAGGAGTAACTCGGATAGAAACGGAAAATATTATTGCCTCTTTGATTGCAAATAAGGAGATAAAGAAACAAGATATTGACGAAGTTCGATCCTCAAAAGATCGCTTATTTTCTGATATTTCTGGATTAGAAAAAATTGATGTTGATGAAAATGTAAAAAATGTTGGGGGATTATCCGGACTAAGAAAATGGTTGAACGTAAAAAAAGAATTATTAACACCGGAAAAACGGAATGAAATGAAAAAAAGAGGGCTTCAATCACCGAGAGGCATTTTGTTGGTAGGCGTGCCCGGTTGTGGTAAATCTTTGTCGGCAAAATCAATCGCAGCAAATTGGAAGCTTCCATTGTATCGTTTGGATTTTGCTACTGTTCAAGGAAGTTATGTAGGTCAATCTGAACAACAACTAAAAGATGCCTTAACAACAGCAGAGCATGTGTCTCCTTGTGTATTGTGGATTGATGAAATTGAAAAAGGGTTAGCTGGGGCAGCTGGAGCAAATGATGGGGGTGTTTCGACACGAATGGTTGGACAATTCCTCTTTTGGCTGCAAGAAAGTAAGAAGCAGGTATTTGTCGTAGCAACTGCAAATGATGTCAGCAAGCTTCCATCTGAATTGCTTCGAAGAGGAAGATTTGATGAGCTTTTCTTTGTCGATTTGCCAACAAGTGATGAGCGTGCGGAAATCTTGAGCATTTACATGGCTAAGTATCTGAAACTTAAGTTTGAAGGAGAATTTGCTAAGCGAATCGTCGAAATTACTGATGGATTTACTGGAGCTGATTTAGAATCCGCAGTCAGGGAAATTGCCTACAATTCAATCGCTTCAGACGAATTTAAGGTCACCCAAGGGACAATTATTGAAACTTTTCAAAACGTTGTACCATTGTCTCAGACTTCTCCTGAAAAGATCGAGTCTATCCGTGAGTGGGGAAAAACCAGAGCTGTTCCAGCATCTGGACATCCAATTGGATCAGAATCTCTAGAAATAGAGAAAAAGAACTTCAAAACTAGAAAAGTATTAGTTTAAGGAGGAGAAAATGAATGCCTAGAGTATTTTTAAATCATTCTGAACAGAAGAAAAATCAAAATCATTTGTCAGCATCTGTTAATAAACCAAGGCATAAAACACAAGACCCCTTAGTAGTTGATCGATTGCTGAGAAAAAGACGGTCAACTGAATATCTTGCAGCTTTAGGTCAGTTAGACGCTTCAGGTGCAACTATGAGTAAGCCGCAGTTTGAAAGAATAGTTGAGGTCATCAAAAAGGAGTTTCCAGAGATTGAATTAGGTGGTTTGTTAATCGGATATGTTTCTAAATGCTATTTAGGAACGCCTTATGAAGTTCACACCTTGTCTTACAATTTACAAATTATCGAGCATTATAAAAGCGGCAATATCCTTCCCGATGGAATGGAAAAAGCTCGTTCACTTGCTTACCATGGCGGTTACCAATTTATCGAAGTTTACACGGATTGTTGTCGAGCTATTTCGGAAGATGGTTCGGTAGCGGTCATCAGATAATATATTGTGTTATAAGACAATGTATTAAAAAAGCCCTGTTCAGTTTTAGTTCAGCGTATCCTATACCAGCATTTTTGGTTGGGAATAGAGAAAAGGGGAATAGAATTGAAGAAAAAATATTTGTTTGTGTTAGTTGCCGCTGTTTGTGTTGGCTTGTCAGCATGTACAAAAGAAAATACTAGTAATGAGTCTAGTGGGAATTCAACGTACTCCAGTAAAAGTGAAATAGTCACTGAAGAATCTGCCAGTGTTACTTCAACCTCAACTGTTTCGTCAAGTTCAAGTAAGGAAGAAGAAAACTTGACAGTGCCTGAGAGCACTGCATCACTAGAAGAGATACCTGTAGAGCAGCAACTAGAACCAGTTCAGCCAAAAACCGAAGAAGAAATCAAGGCGGAGATTATAAGTCGGTATGCCGCTCGTTCAGGGATGCCAGCTGAAAAACTTTTTGTCGTGGTGATTAGTTCGGATGACAACGGGTATGATTTGCAACTAAGAGAATCTGGAACAACTGCACCAAGCGGGTCTGCAGCACTCGCTCTTCTTTATTACGACAAACACACTTCAATCTTGTATGAGGATGTTGTTGGAAAAATGGAAGTAGCAAGCTTTTAACAACTGCAAATAAAATTCTTTTGAAAAAGTGATCTAAGGGTGATAAAAATGGATAAAAAGATGAATAGACTTATTTTGGCATTAGCTATTTTAGTTTTGTCGGGGTGTGCAACTGAATCGAGGGAGACACAAGATACTACAAAAGAGACTGCTACCGTTTCTATGGGATCGACTAAAAAAAGCTCATCACAGCTAGAAAAAGAAAATCTGACCACTTCGAGTGTCTCTCAAGTAGGTCAATCAGATGAAGGGTTGTCTGAGGAGTATATAGATAGAATCGTGCAAGTAATGAATAGTGGTCTGAGCGATATCGAAAATTATAGTCCAGCTGTCTTAGTGAAAAAAGTAGAGGGTCGTTACGAACACAGCGCAGGAGCCTTTTGGGGGCTAATGCCACTTATATTTGATACAACTGATAATAGTGTACGATATGACACAGAAGAAATATTGAACCAAGGAGAAACAGAAAATGCACCACTAGGATACTGGCGAGAGAATTCTGAAGGACTAATTGAGTTTTCGAAGGATTCAAGCTGGTCAAAGGTCTACACTGAAACAGCTTCGGGGTCAACCAGTTCGATTGCGACCGATTGGAAAAATTTTGTTGGAACGGATAAGTATTACGAAGAACTAGGTGAGCCTAATCCCGCTGCCGAATTGCAATGGAGTCCAGCATTTGTTCAAGCAGTTTCTGATGAACAGATTATAGAATCCGCAAAAGACTTAGGCATCAATCAGACGCCAACACATGAGCAGATGATCCAGCTTGCTAAGGTGGTTGCTCTTTCAGCTGCACCAGCTTCTAATTATGAAGCGTTGATTAAGCAGCAAAATCCTGATGTGCAAATTAGTAGAATTGAAAATACTGGATCGACTACCATTGATGGCATGCCAACTTATCAACTATATATCACTCTGGATGGGAAAGAATATTTGCATGTTAATTTCAGCCCAGTGAATGGGTGGCAGCATGCTTAAATCGCTTTAAAATTGAATAAATAAGAAAAGCGCAGTGAAAGGGGATAATAATGATTTCCCGCTTCACTGCGCTTTTTCCAATAAAAAAACCAAAACCCTAAATATAAGGATTTTGGTTTTTTGTAAATAATCTTAAAGTAATTTGTTGTAGTATTCAACGACTAGCGCTTCGTCGATATCTGGGTTCAATTCGTCACGTTCTGGTAAACGAGTTAATGAACCTTCTAATTTTTCATCATCAAAGCTTACGAAAGCTGGACGACCTAATGCAGATTCAACAGCTGCTTTAACAGTAACCATGTTGCGAGATTTTTCGCGGATAGAGATTACTTGGCCAACTTCTACTTCGTATGAAGGGATGTCAACGCGTTTGCCATCAACCATAACATGGCCGTGGTTAACTAATTGACGAGCTTGGCGACGAGTTGAAGCCAAACCTAAGCGATAAACAACATTGTCCAAACGACGTTCTAGTAAGATCATGAAGTTAACACCGTGTTTACCTTCTTTGATTTTGCTAGCGCGTACGAACATGTTACGGAATTGACGTTCATTTAAGCCGTAAGTGAAACGTAGTTTTTGTTTTTCAGCCATTTGCAAGCCGTATTCTGATTTTTTGCCACGGCTGTTTGGTCCATGTTGACCTGGTGCATAAGGGCGACGTGCTAATTCTTTGCCTGTTCCTGATAAAGAAATACCAAGACGACGAGACTGTTTCCATGATGGTCCTGTATAACGAGACATTTAAAAATTCCTCCAATAAATTGTATTTGGAGTAAAATAATCCGTTGAAAAATTCACATCCGTGTAGTTCGTTCTTCAATCTTCACCTTTGCAGCCGCGGTTACACAATTGAACCTGAAATTCTCAAGGCAACGAACTGGTGACGGGCTATTATTTTTCTGCTGCATTATTTTACACAAAGTTCAGTATAACCGATATTGATAAGGTTCGTCAAGCTTGAATTAATCCCTTATTCTTAAGAATCTCTTTAGGAATTCGTAACAATTGTGGATTTTCGGTGTGTTTCCATTAAATTGTTTTGCATATTTCACAAACTTTCACTAAAATAGCACTACATGCACAGTTATTTATAGAAGGCAAATACATAATATGGAGAAGTGGAATGGAAAGAAAACTAATTGCACTAGACATTGATGGTACGTTGTTAAACAGTCAAAGAAAACCGTTGGAAAGCACAATGAAAGCATTGCAGGCACTTCGTCAAGCGGGTCACTTAGTCATTATTGCGACTGGACGCTCACGTTTACTAGCGGGTGAAGTGATTCATAAGTTAGGATGCAGCAATTATATCGTGTGCAATGGCTCCGCAGCATTTTTAGATCACGAACAAATTTATAAACATCTCTTGGATCGTGAAGCGCTGGTTCGTTTAATTGATTTTGCTAAAGAACGCCAAAAAGACGTATCCTTATTTGGTTTAGATTCCATTGGTCGCGTTACGGATTTTGATGTTCCATTAGTTGCCAACGCGATGGATTCATTTGGCGGTGTAATGCCCCAATATGAACCAGAATTCTTGAGTCGTCACGAAGTTTATCAAGGCTGTGTCTTTTTTGATTCCTCAATGGATGAAGAATTTTCCAACGCCTTTCCAGAGTTCCGCTTTGTCCGTTGGCATAAAAACAGCGTGGACATTATCCCACGTCACGGTTCCAAGGCTGAAACAATTTTAGCCCTAGCTCAAAAAGTAGGAATTGCCCCAGAACATGTAATCACATTTGGGGATGGCAACAACGATGTAGAAATGCTACGTTTAGCTGGTACAGGAATTGCGATGGGCAACGCCGCTTCTCATGTGCAAGAAGCAGCAAATATCGTTACTGATAGTAATGATCAAGATGGTATCTATAAAGCCCTGCGAAAATTAGAGTTGGTCCACTAATAAGAGAACACTTGAGGTCGGCGAAAGCCGATCTTTTTTTAGGTCTAAAAAGTTAGCACAAATGATGCAAATTAAACCTCTAAGAAAAGCTTGGACAAAAACGAATAATCAGTTATTTGTGTCAAGATAGATTCGCAATTCTGTGAGAAAACTACTATAATAGTACAAGATGTTAACTAGAGAAGGGGAAAAAATGTGCGGTTATTATTTGTAGGGGATGTTGTTGGTACGTTGGGGAGAAAGATGATCAGTGATTATTTGCCGCGTTTGAAGAAGAAATATCATCCGCAGTTGACGATTGTCAATGGTGAAAACGCAGCAGCTGGTCGAGGAATTACGGAGAAAATTTATAAGGGTTTTTTACAAGATGGAGTAGATATTGTTACAATGGGAAATCACACATGGGACAATAAGGCGATTTTTGAGTTTATTCATGATGCGAAAACATTGGTCCGTCCTGCGAATTTTCCTGAAGGCACCGCAGGTCAGGGGATGGCATTTGTAAAGATAAACACTGAAGAAATTGCGATTATCAATTTGCAAGCTCGATCATTTATGGTAGATTTGGATGATCCATTTCGCAAGGCTGATCAGCTGCTTGAAGAGGCTCGTGCGCGAACACCGTTTATTTTTGTTGATTTTCATGGGGAAACAACTAGTGAAAAGCAAGCGATGGGTTGGTATTTGGATGGTCGTGTGTCTGCGGTAGTCGGCACTCATACTCATGTGCAAACCAATGATTCTCGCATTTTACCTAAAGGGACGGCATATATGACTGATGTAGGCATGACAGGACCGTATGATGGTATTTTGGGGATGAAAAAAGAACCAATAATAGAAAAATTTTTAACAGCAATGCCGCAACGTTTTGAGGTAATTGAAAACGGCCGATCGGTTCTATCTGCTTGTGTGATCGATCTGGATAAAAATGGGATGGCACAAAAAATTGAAGCTGTTCAAATCAGTGACGATCGTCCGTTTCGTGAATAGGAGTGAACAACAATTTTAACAAATGAAACTGAGGTTCAAGTTGCTTTAGATAAGTTAACTAGCCTTTTGGCTGAAAATGACGTGATTCGCAGCTACCAGACTATCAAAAGTCGAGTAGACGCGAACACGTCTTTACATACGCTGCAAGAAGAAATTAAGCAAGCGCAAAAAGATGCGGTACACTTTGCTCATTATGATAAGCCGATTGCCGAGAAAGAGGCTGTGAAAAAAGCGGATGCGTTAACTAAACAAATGGAACAACATCCACTGGTGACATCCTATCGAGAGCAATTAGCTGAAGCGAACGATTTACTGCATCATTTGACCTCGATGATCCAAACTGAAATTAATCAAGCACTAGAGGAGGAGCAATAATGCCTCAGAAAACGAAAAACACCCCAATGATGGAACAATATTTAAAGATCAAAAATCAATACAAGGACGCTTTTCTATTTTATCGTCTCGGTGACTTCTATGAATTATTTTACGAAGATGCTATTCAAGTGGCTCAGCTGTTGGAACTAACTTTAACTAGTCGAAATCGCAATGCTGATGAGCCCATCCCTATGTGCGGCGTCCCTCATCACTCTGCACAAGGCTACATTGATACCTTAGTAGAACAAGGCTATAAAGTTGCGATTTGTGAGCAAATGGAAGATCCTAAAGAAGCAAAAGGGATGGTGAAACGCGAAGTAGTTCAGCTAATTACACCTGGAACATTGATGGAAGGCAAAGGTATTGATGCCAAGGCTAACAATTTTTTAACAGCAGTTGTCCAGTCAGGTCAGCAATTTGGATTTGCTTATGCTGATCTTTCAACTGGGGAATTGAAGACTGCCTTATTGCAAGATGAAGAAGCAGTTATGAACGAAGCTACTGCTCTACAGACAAAAGAATTGATTCTAGGCAGTGAAATCCCCGCTGAATTGCACAAAAATCTAGAAGAACGTTTAGGCTTGGTTTTTTCAAGTCAGGAAACGATTGAAGACAATGCTGAATTTAGTTTTTTAACTGCAGATATCGAGCATCCTTTAGAAAAAGAAGCCACTGGCAAGCTGTTAACTTATTTAGCGGTTACTCAAAAACGTAGCTTAGGACACATCCAAAAAGCTGAAGAATATCAACCAGAGCATTTCTTGAAATTGGATTATTTTTCTAAGACAAACTTAGAATTAACTCGGTCAATTCGAACTGGTAAAAAACAAGGGACTTTACTCTGGTTGCTGGATGAAACTAAAACAGCGATGGGGGGACGATTGTTGAAACAGTGGATTGATCGTCCATTGATTCAAAAACGTCAAATCCAAGCTCGTCAAGCAATGGCAGCCTCTTTGTTGAATGCTTATTTTGAGCGAATGGATTTAAATGAAACATTGACTAGAGTTTATGATTTAGAACGTTTAGCTGGTCGCGTAGCTTTCGGAAATGTAAATGGACGCGACTTGATCCAATTGAAGACGTCATTGATACAAGTTCCGCGAATCCGTGAACTTTTACAGGGAGTCAATCAAGGAGAATGGAACGATTTATTGATAGATATGGAGCCAATGGATGATTTAGTTGAACTAATTGACCAGTCCATTAATGAAGACGCTCCTTTACAAATTACAGAAGGCAATGTAATCAAAGACGGTTATAACGAACAATTAGATGAATACCGAGCAGCTATGAAGAACGGTAAAACTTGGCTGGCGGAGTTGGAGTCTCGTGAGCGCCAAGCAACAGGGATCAAGACGTTAAAAGTGGGCTATAATCGTGTTTTTGGTTATTATATAGAAATTACTAAAGCCAATTTACCTAATTTAGAAGAAGGCAAGTACGAACGTAAACAAACCTTAACTAACGCAGAACGTTTTATTACGCCAGAATTGAAAAAATTAGAAACACTTATTTTGGAAGCAGAGGAAAAATCCGTTGCTTTAGAATATAATCTGTTTTTAACTGTTCGAGACGAAGTAAAAAAGGCAATTACTCGCTTGCAAAAATTAGCTAAAAGCCTCAGTGCTACAGATGTGTTACAGAGCTTTGCCACAGTTAGCGAACGTTATCAATATATTCAACCGGAGATCAAAGCCAACAGTCATGACTTACAAATTAAAGAGGGGCGTCATCCGGTAGTTGAAAAAGTGCTAGGACATCAGGAATATATTCCTAATAGCGTACACATGAATCCTGATGAAATGATTCTGTTAATTACGGGTCCGAATATGTCTGGGAAAAGTACTTATATGCGTCAATTAGCATTGACAGTGATTATGACCCAAATGGGGTGTTTTGTACCAGCAGAAAGCGCAGAAATGCCGATTTTTGATCAAATCTTTACTCGAATAGGCGCTAGTGATGATTTGATTGCTGGCCAGTCAACCTTCATGGTAGAAATGATGGAAGCTAATCAGGCTCTTCGTCATGCCACACCGAACAGCTTGATTCTTTTTGACGAGCTAGGGCGTGGAACCGCTACTTATGACGGGATGGCCTTGGCACAAGCAATCATTGAATACATTCACAAAAATGTAAAAGCTAAAACACTATTTTCTACTCATTACCATGAATTAACCGTGCTGGAGGAACAACTACCTGAATTGAAAAATGTTCACGTGGGCGCAGTTGAGCAAAATGGCGAAGTCGTCTTTTTACACAAATTAATGGATGGTCCAGCAGATAAAAGTTATGGGATTCATGTCGCAAAGATTGCTGGAATGCCAACGGACTTACTTTCGCGAGCGGCAACTATCCTAGCAGCGCTGGAGGCTGATAGCCCTACAACTCAGACTCAAATTGTGGAAGAGGAAAATGAACAGCTTTCTTTATTTACGGAAGTCTCTACCGCTGAGTTGGGTGTTATTGACCGTTTGAAGAAAGCCAACTTACTGGAAATGACTCCAATGGATGCACTAAACTTACTGTACGAATTGCAGAAACATATTTAACCATTAAGGAGGGATACGATGGGGAAAATCCAAGAATTATCCGAACGTCTGGCCAATCAAATCGCTGCTGGTGAAGTGGTGGAACGACCAGCGTCAGTGGTAAAAGAGCTAGTGGAAAATGCCATCGATGCCCATGCTACGCAAATAGATATTTTAATTGAAGAAGCAGGTTTGAAAAAAATTCAAGTTATAGATAATGGGGAAGGGATCAGTCAAGATGACGTGAAAAATGCCTTTAAGCGTCACGCTACCAGTAAGATTCATAACCGAGATGATTTGTTCCGTATTCGTACACTTGGGTTTCGGGGAGAGGCATTGCCCTCAATCGCTTCAGTTTCAGAATTAACACTGGAAACAGCAACTGCTGAAGAGAGTCAAGGTTCATATTTATATTTAAAGGGCGGAAAAATTGAAGAGCATCGTCCGACAGCTTTGCGGACTGGTACAAAGATTACTGTAGAGAATTTATTTTTCAACACTCCTGCTCGTTTGAAATATGTGAAAAGCTTACAGACAGAATTAGCTAATGTAGGTGATATTGTCAACCGTATGGCATTAAGTCATCCCAATATTGCTTTTCGCTTAGTTCATGATGGGCACAAGATGCTGTCAACTAGTGGTAATGGTGATTTGAAACAAGCACTTGCTGGGATATACGGTATCAGTATTGCCAAAAAAATGTTAGAAATCACGGCGCAGGATTTGGACTTTTCTTTGAAGGGCTATATTTCATTACCAGAAGTGACCAGAGCAAGTCGAAATTACTTGTCTATTATCATCAATGGTCGGTACATTAAAAATTATGCCCTAAACAAGGCTATTGTGAATGGCTATCAGTCAAAGCTGATGGTAGGCCGCTTTCCAATAGCGGTTATTGAGATCGAGATGGATCCACTACTAGTAGATGTGAATGTGCATCCTACGAAGCAAGAGGTACGTCTATCAAAAGAAAAAGAATTAATGACATTAATCAGTCAAACTATTTCAGAGGGCCTACGACAAGTGAATCTGATTCCAGATGCAAGTGAATCACCTAGTTTTAAGCGTAAAGTAGACTCGCCGAAAACGGAACAATTGGACCTAGCTTTGGAACAACCAATTGGCAAAAAAAGTGGATTAAGCTTTAACCCTGAGACAGGCCGTTTTTATATGGATCAAAAAGTGGAAGATTCTTCAAAACCAAAGTGTGAAACGGACTTCCAAACTTCAACACTATCTACTTCGATTATTGAGGAAACCAGGGCTGTATTTCAACAGTCATCTGCTGAGATAGATGAAAATAAAGAAACGTCAGAAGGGGCTGGACAAACCTTAAAAGACGAGGCAGAAGAATTACAGGAAGCAGCTGAACATCCTGAATTTGATTTAAGCACCCTATCAGGAGAGCGAGAAGTCGAAAAGGCCATCAACAAATTAACCAATGAGCAGCCCCAAGAACGTTTCCCGATGCTGGAATACTTCGGTCAAATGCACGGCACCTATTTGTTTGCTCAAAGCAAAGAAGGGCTATACATCATCGATCAACATGCTGCACAAGAGCGGATTAAATATGAGTATTTTCGGGAAAAAATCGGAGATGTTACTGATGATCTGCAGGAGCTGCTAGTTCCGTTTGTCCTAGATTATCCTAACAACGATGCAATCAAGCTAAAAGAACAAAAAGAATTGTTAGAAAAAGTGGGTATTTATTTAGAAGAATTTGGTCCTAATAGCTTTGTTGTACGAGCTCATCCGACGTGGTATCCAGCCGGGCAAGAGGAAAGCATTGTTCGGGAAATGATTGATATGTTGCTAGTTACCGGATCAGTCAGCGTGAAGAAATTCCGCGAGGCTACGGCCATTATGATGAGCTGCAAGCGATCCATCAAAGCGAACCATCATTTGAACGAGGCGCAAGCTCGTGTTTTATTAACTGATTTAGCAAAATGCGAAAATCCGTTTAATTGTCCTCATGGCCGACCAGTATTGATTCATTTCAGTAACAGCGACATGGAACACTTGTTCAAACGGATTCAAGATCCACATTAAAGGAGCGAAAAAAATGTCTGTTATCTTAGCCTCACAATCTCCAAGACGTAAAGAATTGCTGACTTGGTTGATTCCAGAATTCGAGGTTCAGCCTGCTGATGTAGATGAAGAAATCAAGCCTGAGCATACACCAAAAGGCTATGTTCAAGAAATGGCTCGCCAAAAAGCTGCTGTGATTGCTGAGAAACACCCGCAGGATTTGGTTATTGCTTCTGATACAGTTGTTGTGATGGAGAATAAAATCTTGGGCAAGCCGAAAGACCGCCAAGATGCTTACGATATGCTAGCTGACATGAGTGGCGGCAGTCATGTAGTCTATACAGCTGTTGTTATACGTCAAGGTGGTCAGGTGAAAGAAGCCTTAACCTCGGCAACAGTCACGTTCTATACTCTCTCCAAAGAAGAAATTGAAGGTTATCTGGATACTGGTGATTATAAAGATAAAGCAGGTGCTTACGGTATTCAGCACCAAGCGGGTGTTTTTGTAAAAAAAATCGAAGGGGACTACTACAGCATTGTAGGTTTTCCGGTTGGAAAAGTAAATCAAATGTTAAAAAGCTTCACTTTTTAGGCAAAGAATTCGTGTTTTTTGACACTGGCTCTTACTATGAATGTAAAGGAGCGTGATGAAAGATGGAACAAGCAGATTTGAAAAAGAAGCTTTCACCAGTAGAGTATGCTGTTACTCAAGAAAATGCGACAGAACGACCTTTCACAGGCAAATACGACAACTTCTACAAAAAAGGAATTTATGTCGATATCGTAAGCGGTGAACCGCTTTTTTCCTCCA
Source organism: Enterococcus sp. AZ109 (assembly GCF_051714625.1). Taxonomy (NCBI): domain Bacteria; kingdom Bacillati; phylum Bacillota; class Bacilli; order Lactobacillales; family Enterococcaceae; genus Enterococcus; species Enterococcus sp. AZ109. The sequence continues at coordinate 2,278,520 of NZ_JBIOSF010000001.1, forward strand.
GTGATAAATATGATGCTGGATGCGGTTGGCCCGCTTTTTCTAAACCTTTGGAAAAACGTGGTGTAAAGGAGAAAGCTGATTTTTCTCATGGCATGCATCGTGTCGAAGTTCGTAGCAAAGAAGCTGACTCCCATTTAGGCCATGTTTTCACCGACGGTCCAGCAGATAAGGGCGGTTTACGTTATTGTATCAATTCCGCAGCTTTGCGCTTCATCCCTTACGATGAAATGGATGATCAAGGGTATAGCGAATATAAAAATGACGTAGAATAACACTCAATGATCGGGACAAATTGCCCCGGTCTTTTTTGTCTCGCTCATTTGTGCTAAAATGATGAGAACATATGTACAGAAAGGAAAAGACATGTACGAATATATTACAGGAAAACTTACATACATTAGTCCAGCTTATGTGGTCTTAGATGTGCAGGGGGTGGGCTATCAGATCGCATTAGGCAACCCATATCGCTATAGCAGCAAATTAGAACAGACAATCACTATTTATGTTCAGCAGATAATACGGGAAGATGCCCATTCGTTGTTTGGATTTGAGACATTAGCTGAAAAACAACTATTTTTGCGGTTATTGTCAGTATCTGGTATTGGTCCTAAAAGTGGTTTAGCAATTATGGCTAATGAAGATCATCAAGGTTTGATCCAAGCAATTGAAGCGGGTGATGTAAACTACTTGATTAAATTCCCAGGAGTCGGTAAAAAAACGGCACAACAAATGGTCCTAGATCTAAAAGGGAAATTGACCGAATTGGTTGAAAATCCGATGTCCCTGTTCTATCAAGGTACTGACGACAATGCTTTGGCAGAAGCTATCGAAGCGTTGCAAGCACTCGGATACAGTCCAAAAGAAACCAAACGAGCAGAAAAAGTTCTAGAAAAAGAAAGTTATCAAAGCACTGACGAGTATCTGCGAGCAGCATTGAAACTTATGATGAAAAAATAGTTTATTAAATGATACAAGGAGGCCAGCAAGTTGGAAGATGAACGTCTTTTATCGCCTGAGGTAGATGAAATCGAAGTAAGTTTAGAGAAATCCCTGCGTCCTCAGTTTCTTTCTCAATACATTGGTCAAGACAAAGTGAAATTGGAACTGCAAATTTATATTGAGGCAGCAAAAAATCGTGAAGAAGCCTTAGATCATGTACTACTCTACGGTCCTCCCGGTTTAGGTAAGACAACGATGGCCATGGTGATTGCTAATGAAATGGGTGTTAAGATTCGCACAACTAGTGGTCCGGCTATCGAACGTCCTGGGGACTTAGTTGCGATTCTTAATGAATTAGAACCAGGAGATATTTTATTTATCGATGAAATTCATCGGCTACCCAGAGTAGCAGAAGAAACGTTGTATTCTGCGATGGAAGACTACTATGTGGATATCATGGTGGGACAAGGAGCAACTGCTCATCCTGTTCATTTCCCGTTGCCGCCATTTACTTTAGTTGGAGCAACTACTCGTGCAGGGATGCTCTCAGCACCTTTGCGGGATCGATTCGGCATTATTTCTCACATGGAATATTATGAGGAAGATGATTTGCGAGAAATCGTTTTACGCTCAGCGGATATTTTTAATACGGAAATTGTAGAAGAAGGAGCGATTGAGATTGCTCGCCGTTCTCGTGGAACTCCTCGGATTGCGAACCGACTATTGAAGCGTATCCGTGATTTTGCTCAAGTTCAATCCAATGGAGTAATTGACCGTTCGGTTGCCGACCAAGCATTACGCTTGCTGCAAGTTGATCAAGCTGGTTTGGATCACGTAGACCAGAAATTATTAAAGACGATGATTGAGCTATATAACGGCGGACCAGTTGGCCTTAGCACATTAGCTGTAAATATCGGTGAAGAGCGTGAGACGGTTGAAGACATGTATGAACCTTATCTTATTCAAAAGGGTTTCATGAAGCGAACTCCTCGTGGACGTATGGTAACACCAATGGCGTATGAACACTTTAATTATCCAATAGAGTAGAGGTGGAAAAATGGCGGAGGACAAAGGAGCAAAAAAACAGTTGGTCAAGGCATTATTGCTGTTGTGCCAGACACGACCTTTTGATAAATTGACTGTACAGGAGATTAGTCAGGCAGCAAATGTGAACCGTCAAAACTTTTATTACCACTTTAAGGATAAGCAATCCTTGCTACGTTATACTTACTATCAATGCGGGTTAAACCATTTAGAATCACCTGTGATGACGATAGAAAATTGGGAAGAAGCTGTATTAGAAATGCTCAAAGAGATGCAGTATTCCCATCAATTTTATTTGAACACTGTGCAAGCTGATCCAGAAGTGCTATCTAAAGAGTTTATTGGTTTGGCGAAAAGCTTATTTATTCGTTTGTTTGAAGATGTGGATCAAGAAAGTGTATTATCTAATACAGATAAGGATTTTTATGCGCGTTTTCTTGCATATGGGTGTGGAGGAATTCTCACAGATTGGCTGTTGGCTGACGCAAAAGAACAGCCGATTACCATAGCGGCTCAGCTGTTCCGTTTTGCTAAAGATATTGAATTTTTTGCCTATCATCTGTATGAACAAGATCAGTCCTGAGGAAGACCATTGACAATGTGGTTTAGGGCGTTACCTTGGACGCAAGCGATCGCATTTTTGACGACGATTTCAGCCATTTGATTACGAGCTTCTACACTGGCATTACCGATGTGAGGGGTTAAAATTACGTTGTCGAAGTGTTTCAACGTTTCGGTTACTTCTGGTTCGAATTCATAAACATCTAAAGCAGCTCCAGCAATTTGCTGATCATTTAACGCTTGAACCAAGGCTTCTTCATCAATTAATGGCCCACGAGCAGCATTAATAACAAAAGCGGAATTTTTCATTTGTTGAAAGACTTCATAGTTTAATAAATGACGTGTTTCATCAGTTAATGGAGCATGCAATGAAAGGATATCTGCCTGCTGAATAACCTCTTTTTGGGTGTGGAACTCAACTTTTAATACTTTTTCTTGTTCTGAATCTAATTGATGCCGTTGGCTGTACATAATCTTCATACCAAAAGCAGACATTTTTTCTGCTAGGGACTGTCCAATCTGTCCCATGCCAATGATTCCTAGTGTTTTGTCCTTTAGTTCATTACCTAAAAAGAATAAAGGAGCCCAGCCGTCAAAGCCGGCACCATGCATCAGTCGATCGCCTTCTACGATTCGTCGAGAAAGAGCAATGATCAAACCAGCAGTCAGCTCTGCTGTTGCATTGGTTGAAACAATCGGAGTGTTTGTTACATAGATACCTTTTTTCTTAGCATAATCAGCATCTATATTGTTAAAACCCGCACCGAAGTTAGCGATCAAACGTAAATTGGGCGCTTGATCAATAACTGCTTGATCAACTATAGTAGATAAAGGGCAAATTAGTACTTGGCAATCTGTGATGTTTTCTATAAGCTCCTCTTTAGAAATTACACCAGTCCCATCAAAAACTTGATAGTCCAACTCAGCTTTATCCAATAGTTTGGTACCGATGGATGGAATTTTAGCAGAAAGAAAAATACGACTCATATTATCAACCTCATTTCTATGATTTGACTATAGCACGAAATACACTTTTTAGCTTGAAGGAGGCAATCAAATGAAAACGATTCTGTTTGTTTGTATGGGGAATATCTGTCGTTCGCCAATGGCAGAGGCTATTTTCCGGGATCAATTTGAAAAAATGGGGAAATTAGACATATTTAAAATAGACTCAGCGGCAACTAGTCGTTGGGAAGTGGGAAATCCACCACATCACGGTACGCAAAAAATTTTGAAAGGACATGGAATTAGTACAAAAGGGATGCATTCTCGTCAAGTGTCAACGAATGATTTTTATACAGCGGATTGGATCATTGGGATGGATCGTGAAAATGTGGAAGATTTATTGGCGCTAGCACCAAAAGGAGCGGACAAAAAAGTCTATTTATACTTAGACATTGTTCCTGGGAAAAAAAACCAAGATATCCCAGATCCTTGGTATACAGGGGATTTTGAGGAAGCATATGCTTTGATTCAAGATGGGTTGCCCTATTGGTTAACTTTTTTTGAAGAATAGTCTATGTATTGTTTTTTAACCCGCTTTTAAGTAAAATCAGAATACATTCAAGGAGGAAAATGACATGAAGAAGAAACCTGAAAAAGCAAAAAAAAATCTAATTAAAGCCTTTTCTAGTTCATCTTTCCGTTTTTTGTCTGATTTTCTAAACGATTCTGCTGATAAACGTGCACAAGAACAAGCGAATGAGACGATTATGAGTCAGTTGCGACTAGCAGCTTTGAACAATAGTTTGGTTGTTCTACAAGTACAGCATGAGAAAGATCCAGAAAAATTTGAAACGGTATCTGGTTGGCTGCCAAAAACTGTAGGCAACGATTCTTTGGTCATCAGAACGCAAGATGATCAATTACAGATGTTAACAGTAGATCGCATAAAAAAAGTAACTACTTTGGCACCAAATGGCGATCAAGAGAGTGTTTCACGCTAACTGCTTGAAATAAATAAATTATGTGCTATACTGTAATAGTAAAAAATACTAAAAGAATAATACTGTCACAAAGGGGAGCCTTCGGGCTGAGAATGAGGACACTCTAAACCCTGGTACCTGTTTCGGTCATGCGAGCGTAGGAATTGTGATGAAGTAAATAAATTTACTTCTCCTTTGTGAACTGTATGTTCAAAAAAAGGAGGAGTTTTTTTATGCACAACAAAACGAGAATTATGGTGGAGGGAACGATAGTGGCAGCATTGGCTTATATGCTATCATTCATCCCCTCGAACATCGGCAGTAGCCTTACAATTTCATTAGGGATGGTGCCTATGACTATTTTTGCTTTGCGAAGAGGAGTTCGACCAGCTTTACTTTCATCCTTTATTTGGGGAATATTACATTTCACAGGAAATCTACAGTTTCTCAGCGTTTTACAAGTTCTAATCGAGTATCCAGTAGCTTTTACCTTTGCAGGTTTTGCTGGATTATATGCACCTAAAGTTCAACAGGCACTGCTGGATCACAATCAGAAAGAGGCAGCTAAAAACATCATTCTAGGGAGCTTAGCGGGGACTGGTGCACGTTTCTTTTGGCATTTTATTGCTGGAGTGGTTTTCTGGGGCAGTTACGCATTGTGGGGAATGAATCCTTGGATTTTTTCTTTCGTGATGAACGGTGCCGGCGGTTTGGCGACGGGGATTGTAACCTCTGTAATTGCAATAGGCGTTTTGAAAAAAGTACCGCAGTTGTTTTTGCCACGTGATGCTGTAACATTAGGCATGAAAACGAGATAAAAATAAACGACCACTTCTGTCAATTAAAGGCAAAAGTGGTCGTTTTAACGAAAGGCAAATGCTAAGTCATCTTTTTCTAAGGACAGACTCCATTTTTGGCGACCTAGATCATAAGATAAGGTTCCCATTTTTTGATCTTGCTTATAACTTGGCTGATGTTTACGCCAACCTTTTTCATCAGATAAATAGATGGGAATGCGATATAATTTATTTTCAAGCTGAGCTTTTGAAAAACAGAAAACAGCACCTTCTTGAAAAATTGGATATAAATCTTTTAAAATTTCTCCTTCTAAATGAGCAACAGAAGAGCCTTTACGGAAGAATGAGCGCTTATCGTTGACCTTTTCTAGGGCAACACGAGTAATTTTATTTGCTAAGATTCGATAGAATTCATCTAAATAGCGATAATATACACGTAGGGTTTCACTACCCAAGTTGAAATAAACAAAGTTGTTTTGGAGCTTATAAAAGAATGGCGAATGCAAATGTGTACGCATATGGCCAAAATACAACAATTCGGAAATCTCTAAAGGTGTCAACTCCTTTAGTAAAGCTGGATTTGTAAAGTCAATCCACTTATTGGCTGTAGATTGTGAGAAGTTTTTGTTCGTAAAAAATTGATTGACAGCGTAAGTTCCACTAATGACCTTCAATCCGCTATGGGTGTCAAATTCACCGATTTCGACAGCGGGGTCTAATAAGAGTAGATGATCCGGTTGATGCACGATGCCCTCAACAAAGTCCGCTGGGGAAAGTCCCTTAGAAAAAACGGCATTGCTGGTAGTATCTATATATACAAAAAGCATGTCTAGCAAATCATTCACCCTCTCCAATCATCGTCATCATCATTTTAACTCATCAATTAAAAAAAAGCTCGTTTCTTTTATTTTAAAATTACATTACAGTTGAAAGCGTTATTGCAATACTTTTCACAAATAGTTTTCATCTTCATACATACTTTAAAAGATCAAAATGAACCAATGATTAATTCTCCTTTAAATAACTTAACACTAGTAAATTGAGCATCTTACAGTAAAAGATTTACGCTTACTTTGTGATATGATAAAATCGATTATAGTATGGAGGATAGCTCATGAAAAGAAAAAGAAAAAAGACCAGCTGGCTAATCAATTTTTTTTTAATTTTATTATTAATAATTGGATTGGCTTTAATTTTCAATAATCAAATAAAAAACTTTCTAATTCAATACAACGGCGATCGTTATGCTGTTTCGAATCTGTCTAAGGAAGATATTGATAAAAATATGCAAGAAAATATGCCTTTTGATTTCGATGCGGTTGTTCCTGCCAGTACAGAGGCAGTGATGCGGGCGCAGTTAAGTAATAAACGTTTACCAGTTATTGGTGGTATATCTATACCTTCTGTAGCGATTAATTTGCCGATTTTTAAAGGATTGTCTAATGAAGCATTACTGTTTGGTGCTGGGACTTTGGAACCTGACCAAGTGATGGGTGAAGGAAACTATGGTTTAGCTAGTCATCGAGCGGCAGAAGCTGGCTTGTTGTTTACCCCGTTAGATAATATTCAAGAAGGAGACAAGATATATTTAACTGATTTGACCAGCATTTATACTTATAGAACAGCGCTTAAAGTTCGCGTACAGCCAACTGAGGTAAAGTATCTAGATGTATTACCTGATCGGCGTCAGGTTACTTTGGTGACCTGCGGGGAAATTGACGGGATCACGCGAATAGTTGTACAAGGAGAACTAGAAGCAGTTACGCCTGTGGAAAAAGCAACGCAACCAATGCAAGATGCTTTTAACATGGAGCAACGAACTTATTAATTAAGAAACCACAGAGCTTACGGGCTTTGTGGCTTTTCTTTTAAAGTGGGAGAGAAAGTAAATGAAGGTACAGCAATTGTATCCATCTGAGTTGTCAAAGTATCATGAAATAATTCAGCAAGCTCGTTTGCTGTTTCCTTTTGATGTGGTACATAGTCAAGCTGCCCAACGAATGCTTCATGCCTTAAGAAAAAGGCGTGTTTATTGCATAACAGATCAGGAAGGGCAACTATTTGTTGAGGTTCAGAACATAGAAAAAACTTGGAAAATTAGAAATTTTTTAATTGTCAAAGAACTTTCCTGGCAGGAAGGGCTTTATCTTTTAGAAAAGGCTGCTCGGCAATATTTTAGAACCCATATCATACTTGTTCTAGATGCACCATTACCTTTGGCTAATTGGCTGACAAATCAAAATTATAAAAGGTGTGATTGTGGTTGGCGAAAACAACTAAATTATAATACTGCGCTGGTTCTCGGCGGGGGTGGTGCTCGCGGTGCTTATCAAATTGGCGTTTGGAAAGCTCTTTTAGAAAATAAAATTTCTTTTGAGTGGGTAGTAGGATGTTCAGTCGGTGCCTTGAATGGCGCTTTGATTGCACAGGGGGATTTAGAAGCTGCTGAGACTTTATGGCAGGAAATCTCGACTGATAAAGTACTGGAAATCAGCTTTGACGATTTAGAACAGGCTGATTTTTCGGATCATGTTCAGCAATTGCACCAATTCTTTTTCGAAGCTATCCAACAGAAAGGTTTATCTACTGGTCCTCTAAGGAACTTACTTCAAGAGCATTTAGACGCTGATAAGCTGACTAAAAGTGTGCCGTTATATGTAGTAGCTACTCGAGTTCCCATATTTAAGGAAGTCGTGGTAAAATTAAATGAACAAACACAAAGCGAGATGATATCTTGGCTGCTGGCATCGTCAGCCTTTTTTCCGTTAATGTCGATTGAATCGATTGAAGAGCAATTTTATGTTGATGGAGGTTATCGCAACAATATACCGGTTGATGTGGCTTTAAAACAGGGAGCATCGGAAGTTATTATAGTAGACGTGCATGGTCCAGGTTTGGATAAGTCGGTGAAGCTGACTTCACATGTGGTTGCAATCAAGCTGGCAAGCACTTGGGATTTAGGGGAGATGTTGCTGTTTGAGTCAGATCGTTCAAAGGCAAATATCCAATTAGGCTATCTTGAAATGCAGCGCTATTTGGGAAATAACCAAGGGCGTCGGTATTTTTTTGAACCGACAGAAAATTTCACGCAATTAACGCGAGCATTTGTTTCCTATGTGCAAAGAAAGCTGACTATTTCATTAACAGAGTTATCAGATATTCAATGGGAAATTTATGATCAGCCATTAGAGCATTTGAGTCTTTCAATGTTAGAGCAATGGGCGGAGTGGCGGCAGGTTTCACCTTTAAAGGTTTATCAGGTCAGTAGTTTAGTGAACAAGCTTTGTCAAAATATCGAAAAAGATATAGAAATGACTTCGGTCGTTTCGGTAAAAGAACATTTGAATCAGCGCTGGCAAGAAATGAATCGGTTATCCGCCTATAATCGTACGATAAAATTGTACCAACAACCGGTGGATAATTGGGAAGCTGCCTTTTCAGCATGGCCGTTGCCCACCTTGCTGGCTTTATTTTTAACATTCATTCAGGAGGAAGTACTATGGCAGGAGAATTTAGTTACGAAATTGTAGAAGAAATTGCAGTATTATCGGAAAACGCCAAAGGCTGGCGTAAGGAATTGAATTTAATTAGCTGGAATGGTCGCCCACCAAAGTTTGATTTGCGAGATTGGGCACCTGAACATGAGAAAATGGGTAAAGGTGTAACCTTGTCCAACGAAGAATTTGAGGCGCTGCAGAAAATTATCAAGGAAATGTAGAGGTTAACTATGAAAAGTATGACAGGGTATGGCCAAGGGACTGCTGTAAATGAGGCTTACGAATTAAGCATTGAATTAAAGAGTGTTAACAATCGCTTTCTGGATTTGCAGATACGCATGCCTAAAGAGCTGAATGCGTATGAGACATTATTGCGGAAAATTGCTAAAGAACAAATTCAACGTGGGCGAGTGGATATGTATATTAATTTAGCTCCTTTGAAGACAGGAAATAAAAAAGTTATTATTCAGTGGGAACTTTTGGACCAATTAATTAAGGAGCTTAAAACGGGCGCCCAAGAACGCTACGGGGTTACTGATCTGCCTGTAAAAGAAATTTTGTTGAAAAGTTTGGAGCAAGACGATTATGTGACATTAGAAGATAGCCAGCAATCTGACGAGACGCTAGAATCTTTAGTTCAGGAGGCAGCCATGCAAGCCTTCCAGCAACTTGTTCAAAGTCGTAAAGCAGAAGGTAATGGTATTCAAGCAGTCCTTGCAAGTTACCAGCAAGACATTTTTACTCAAATTAAAGAACTAAAACAATTTGTAGATGTCTACGAGGCAGACTATCAAAAACGTTTCGAAGAGAAATTACAGGAATATTTAGGTGGTGCTGTGGATCAAGACCGTCTGCTGACAGAGATGGCTATTTTGCTAGAACGTGGTGACGTGCATGAAGAACTGGATCGTTTGAGTATTCATCTAGAAAAGATGAACAGCTTGTTGCAGTCGGCTGGACCAGTTGGACGAGAGCTGGATTTTCTACTTCAAGAGATGAATCGTGAAGTGAACACGATTGGTTCAAAGTCTAGTCCCATTCAAATTAAAGACATCGTGGTACAATTAAAGACGATCTTAGAAAAAATACGTGAACAAATCCAAAATGTGGAATAGGAGTGTTTATACAATGAAGTATTACGATGTAACGTTTCATCAAAGCAACGGGCACAGTATTGTTAAACGGGCGGTTGCCTCTGAGAAGAAAGGGTTCAAGGTGTGGGAAGATGCCGTGGTTTCCTGTAGCGAAAAAGAAATAAATATCATAGTCAATGAAGGAATTTATGTGACTCTAAATCGCAGGTTCGTTGTATCAATTACGGTGGAAGAAGTAGCTGACCCTGTGGATGAAAAACTTAAGCACCAGGGCGAGTTGCGGGATGTCATCAATACGCTATCCAACATGGGATTTTAAGAAATAGGTGTCACCATGCGAATACCCCTTGAAATCTCGGCAAAAAAAGTGCACAATAAACGTTAGCGAAAAAAGACCATGAAAGGGCGTTAGTATGTCTGAAAGAGGACTGTTGATTGTGTTGTCTGGACCGTCAGGTGTTGGTAAAGGGACTGTTCGTAAAGCAATTTTTGAACGGGATGACAATGAATTTGAATATTCAGTGTCTATGACCACCCGTCAAAAGCGAGAAGGAGAAATAGATGGTATCGATTATTATTTCCGAACCCGTGAAGAATTTGAAGCAATGATCGAAGCCGGAGAAATGTTGGAATATGCTGAGTATGTTGGGAACTACTACGGAACACCGCTAACTTACGTAAATGAGACTTTAGATCGTGGGAAAGATGTATTCTTAGAGATTGAAGTTCAAGGTGCACAGCAAGTAAAAGATAAAGTGCCAGATGGTGTCTTCATATTTCTGACGCCGCCAGATTTAGTTGAATTAAAGGCACGTATTGTGGGTCGCGGTACAGACAGTCCTGAAGTGATCGATGAACGAATGAAAGTAGCCCGTGAAGAAATCGAAATGATGGCTCTTTATGATTATGCTGTAGTAAATGACGAAGTGCACTTAGCAGTGAATCGGATTAAGGATATTATTATTAGCGAGCATTATCGAGTAGATCGTGTAATTGGGAAATATATTAAAATGTTAAAGGAGATATAAGATTATGATGTTAAAACCTTCAATTGACACGTTGTTAGACCATGTTAACTCCAAATATTCTTTGGTAATCTTGGCCAGCAAACGTGCTCACGAATTAGATTCTGGCGCTAAGCCAACCTTGAACAACTTTGATTCTGTAAAAAGTGTTGGTCAGGCTTTGGAAGAGATTGACGCAGGTACTGTGATCAATGACCCGCATCCAGAAATCAAACGGGAACGTTTAAAGTTAGAAGAAGAAGAACGAAAAATGCAACGGGAACGGGAACAACGCGAATTAGAAGCTCGTATCCGCAACGAACAAAACAATTAGGAACAGGTGTATTTACACCTGTTTCCTTTTTTATTGTGGGCCTAAACGCCCAGTTTCGGACGAATTTTGTCCGAAACAAAAAAACTACCCGCTATGCGGGTAGAGACAACTGGTTATACCATCAAAAATACCATTCCTTTACAATAAAAGTGTTCAGGCTCAAATAGAAAGGAATGGTATTTTTGGCAAACAAAGCGAACAGTTTAGCACATACAAAATGGATGTGTAAATATCACATTGTGTTCACTCCAAAGTTTAGACGAAAAGTGATTTATAATCAAGTAAGACGAGACTTAATCGAAATCTTTCAACGGTTATGCAAGTATAAGAAAGTGGAGATTATAGAGGGTCATATGATGCCAGATCACGTGCATATTTTAGTAAGTATCCCGCCCAAAATGAGTGTCTCAAGTTTCATGGGATATTTAAAAGGAAAAAGTGCATTAATGATATTCGATAAACATGCTAATCTGAAGTATAAATATGGGAATCGAAAGTTCTGGGCAGAAGGATATTATGTAAGTACAGTGGGATTGAATGAGAAAACAATCGCAAAATATATTCGAGAGCAGGAGCAACACGACCAAGCAATTGATAAGTTGAGTGTAAGGGAGTATGAGGATCCATTTTCAGATGGAGGATTCCGAAAAAAATAACCCAGTTTAACTGGTAGTGAAAGTGGCAAAGACAATGAGCCTGAACAAAGTGAAGGGTAGCGTCTTGAGGCGTAGTCATAGCAACAAGGGGTTTCACCCACAGAGCAAACCACCCGTTTTCACGGGTGGTCATGATTTAGTGGATAAATTTTTCAAAAAAAGTACAAGTTTGTCAATTAGTAGTTTAATTTTAATTCATTATTAGGAAATTTTTAGTACAATACAGACAATAAGGAGGCGGAAATGGATGAAACTAGCACAAGTGATTGTAGATGTACCGGCAATGCAGACGGATCAACCGTTTACCTATTTGGTTCCGCCCCAAATGGCTGTTGAAATCGGAATGCGAGTAGAGGTCAGCTTTGGAAGCCGTCATGTACAGGGCTTTATCGTTGATTTGCAAGAAAGTAAAGAGTCACCTGCGGATAATCTAAAAGCAATTATTAGGGTATTGGATTTGACGCCTGTTTTAAATCACGAACTGTTACAGCTAGCAGACTACATGAAGGACACCACCTTTGCATTCAAAATTACCTGCCTGCAAACTATGTTGCCGAGTGTCATGAAAGCCAATTACCAAAAAAAGCTCTATTTGCTGGTTGAAGATGAAACGATAAGTGATCAAATATTTGGCGGGAAAACTGAGATGAATTGGGATGAGGCTGAGGAACAAGGTTTACTAAAGCAAATGGCTCAGTTAAGAGATCAAAATCTAGTAGAATTACGTTATGAAGTACATACGAAAAATAAAGTGAAAACTGAACGATATATCAAGCGTATTTTCGATCAGAGGGAAGTCGAAAGAATTAAGAATAATATTCGTAAAAATGCACCAAAGCAAATACAGCTGGTCGATTACTTAGCGAATTTAGCTGATGATCAGTTAATCTCCGTTAAGCAAATGAAAGCAGAAGATTTTACCTTAGCCAATTTAAAACAGGCACAAGAAAAAGGCTGGCTTGCCTTTGAAGAAATGGAAAAATATCGAGATCCTTTTGCTGAACGTGAATTTACACAGACCTATGCCTTGGACTTGAATCCGCAGCAACAGATGGCATATCAAGCAATTCATGATAAAGTTGAAGTGGATGAGCACGAAGTTTTCTTGCTGGAAGGTATAACTGGCAGTGGTAAAACAGAAGTCTACCTACAAGTTATTTCAGATGTGTTGAAAAAAGGCCAAACAGCGATGATGCTGGTGCCGGAAATTTCACTGACTCCGCAAATGGCTACCCGTTTCAAGTCTCGATTTGGAAATGAAGTTGCTGTATTGCATAGTGGGCTTTCACAAGGTGAAAAATACGACGAATGGCGCAAACTGGAGCGAAAAGAAGCCCGAGTGGTAGTAGGAGCTCGTTCAGCGGTGTTTGCACCATTAGAGAATCTAGGGGTCATCATTATTGATGAAGAGCATGAGACGACTTATAAGCAAGAAGAGACCCCCAGGTATCATGCAAGAGACTTAGCAATTTGGCGTGGACAATATCACCATTGTCCAGTTGTTTTAGGAAGTGCAACTCCTTCGCTAGAATCTCGAGCAAGAGCCCAAAAGGGTGTTTACCAATTATTAACAATGACTCAGCGTGCTAGTCAGAGTGCAACACTACCTATTGTAGAAATTGTTGATATGCGGGAGGAAATGCAGCGACGTATGAGTTCTTCTTTTTCAGAAAAAATGGAGACTAAGTTGCGGGATCGTCTAGCTAAAGACGAACAAAGTGTTCTGCTGCTAAACAGACGTGGATACTCTTCCTTTGTTATGTGTCGTGACTGTGGTTTCGTTTTGCCATGTCCGAATTGCGATATTTCACTAACTTTACACATGGATACGAAAACTATGCGTTGCCATTACTGCGGCCATGAGGAAAATATCCCTCATCGTTGTCCAAATTGTGGGAAAGATAAAATCCGCTATTATGGAACCGGTACGGAAAAAATTCAAGAAGAGTTGGCACAATTAATTCCCGAGGCTCGTGTGTTGCGTATGGATGTCGATACTACAAGACGTAAGGGAGCTCACGAGAAAATATTAGATGCTTTCGGCAATCATGAAGCAGACATCCTTTTAGGTACTCAAATGATTGCTAAGGGATTAGACTTTGCTAATGTAACACTCGTGGGTGTCCTTAATGCTGATACCGCATTAAATTTACCTGATTTTCGTTCAAGTGAGCGGACCTTTCAATTACTGACGCAAGTGAGTGGGCGAGCTGGACGAGGTGAGAAGAAGGGGGAAGTGTTAATTCAAACTTTCAATCCTGAGCATTATGCGATCCAATTAGCGAAAAAGCATGATTATGAAGGGTTTTACCGCCTAGAAATGGGAATTCGTCATCAAACAGACTACCCCCCTTATTATTACACAGTGAAGTTGACTGTTTCTCACCAAGAAGAAATACGTGCTGCGCAGAAGGCCTATCAATTAGGCGAGCAATTAAAGCAAGCGTTAAGCCCGCAGAGTATTCTACTCGGACCAACACCAGGAGCCATTTTACGAGTAAAAAACCGCTACTATTACCAATTAATTATCAAATATAAAAAAGAAACCATGCTTTATCCAACTTTAGAAACTATTTTACAAGAAAGTCAAAAGGAACAACGAAGTGGGCTACTAATTGCTATTGACAGCGAACCCATGTATTTTATTTAGGAGGAACCCATGCGCTACCCAATTTTACTTCACCCTGATCGACGTTTAAGTCAAGCGGCAGAACCAGTTGAATATATGACTGATGAACTTGTCCAATTATTGGATGATATGTATGAAACAATGATCGCTCATGATGGTATTGGCTTGGCAGCCCCGCAAATTGGAAAAAATTTACAGATAGCTGTGATCGAGATTGAGGAAGGAGATCGCTTTGATCTAATCAATCCAGTTATAATGAATAAAAAAGGCACTACTATTGATGTAGAAGGTTGCTTATCCATTCCAGAAACCTATGGAACAGTTGAACGTGCAGATGAGATAACGGTTCGTTACTATGATCGAGAAGGTGACGAGATGGAGGTAACAGCCTATGGTTATTTAGCGCGAGCTTTCCAACATGAAATAGACCATCTTCACGGAAAATTATTTATTGATCAAGTGATTGATTCAATTGCACCAGAGGATTTAGAACGTTATATGGAGGAACATGTTGATGACTAAAATTGTATTCATGGGAACCCCAGCTTTTTCGGTTCCTATTCTAGAAGGTTTGCTAGCTGAAAATTACGAAATAGCGGCTGTGGTTACCCAGCCAGACCGCCCAGTCGGTCGTAAAAAGACTATTACACCAACACCTGTCAAAGAAGCGGCAGTCGAGAACGGTCTGTTAGTTTTACAACCGGAAAAAATCAGTGGATCACCAGAAATGGAGAAAATTACTGAACTGGCTCCAGATTTGATTGTTACTGCGGCATTTGGTCAATTCCTGCCAGAAAAGCTACTACAAGTTCCAAAATTAGGAGCAATTAACGTCCATGCTTCGTTACTACCTAAATATCGCGGTGGTGCACCAGTGCATTACGCTATTATGAACGGTGAAAAAGAAACAGGTGTAACAATCATGGAAATGATTAAAAAAATGGATGCTGGCGGTATTTTCGCTCAACGCAGTATCCCAATTACTAAGCAAGACGATGTTGGCACGATGTTCGAAAAATTAAGCTCCGTAGGTAAAGAGCTGCTGTTAGAAACATTGCCGCAAATTATTAGCGGGGAAATTCAGCCGACACCGCAAAATGATACAGAGGTTACGTTCTCTCCGAACATTACTCGAGAACAGGAAGCAATTGATTGGAACAAATCAGCTGAAGAAGTAGACAACCAAGTACGAGGCATGCATCCTTGGCCGATCGCTTTTACTACTTATAAAGATGCTCGCTGGAAGATTTATCATGCAACGCCAACGGAGGAAACAACAAACGCAGAACCAGGAACAATTGTTTTGCGCACGAAAAAAGACTTGTACATTGCTTGCGGTCAAGGGACTGTTTTATCTATTGATGAATTACAACCAGCCGGCAAAGGCAAACAAACCGTTCAAGCGTTTCTAAACGGCAGCGGCCAATCAGTCGCGGAAGGTCAAAAGGTGAACTAATGGCGAAAAAAATTCCAAAGAAATTATTGCATTCCGTGCGTTATACAGCATTGGAAACTATTGAACGAATCAACAATGGCGGTGCGTACTCCAACCTGCTACTGAATGAAATGATCAAAAAAAATCAAGTAGCGGATAAAGATACTGGCTTGTTGACTGAACTAGTTTACGGTACGGTTAGCCGCAAACTTTTGCTGGCTTTTTATTTGTCACCTTTTACAGCAAAGGCTAAACGGATTGACACGTGGGTTCAAAGCTTGTTAGAGCTTTCTGTATACCAACTACTTTTCCTAGACCGTGTACCTGATCATGCTATTTTAAATGAAGCTGTCGAGATTGGTAAAACAAAAGGCAATCCTGGAATCGGTAAATTTGTGAATGGTGTCTTGCGCTCTTTGCAAAGAAAAGGGGCCCCTTCATTGGAAACAATTACTGATCCAATCGAACGTTTAGCAACTGAAATTAGTTTACCTGTGTTTTTAACTGAAAAGTTTGTTGAAGAAATCGGTTTAGAAGAAACCCGGAAATTAGGCCTATCTTTATTGGAACCGAGTCGTGTAAGTGCGCGTGTAGATACTAGAAAAATTAGTCGAAAAGAAGCAATTATCCAGTTGCAAAACGAAGGAATCGAAGCTAGGATCAGTGAAGTTTCTCCTTACGGTATTATTGCTGACCGAGGATTTCTGGCTGGAAGTTGTCTGTATGAAGAAGGATTATTAACTATCCAGGATGAAAGTTCAATGCTAGTAGCACAAGCCATGGGTGTTCAACCGGGAGAATTAATTTTAGATGCTTGTGCAGCGCCAGGTGGGAAAACAACCCATATGGCTGCATTACTAGAAGGCAAAGGGAAAATAACTGCGCTGGATATTCACGAACACAAACTTAAATTAGTGAGAGAAAACGCAGAACGTTTGCACGTGTCAGAGGTAGTCGAGACCATGGAAATGGACGCTCGAACAGCAGCGGAACATTTTGCTGAAGAAAGCTTTGACCGCATTCTAATCGATGCCCCCTGTTCAGGACTCGGATTGATGCGCCGAAAGCCCGATATTAAATATCAGAAAAAACCACAGGATTTTCAACAACTACCTAAAATTCAGCGGGAAATTTTGGAAAGTTGTGCCCCAACACTAAAAAAAGGTGGCATCTTGGTCTATAGTACATGTACAATTACTTCTGAAGAAAACCAAGAAGTCACAGCAGCTTTTTTAGCGGCTCATCCAGAATTTGAAAAGATCGATATCGAATTAAATGCAATACTGCAGCCAGCAATTCACGAAAAAATGCTTGTTCTATATCCTGAAATGCTGATGACTGATGGCTTTTTCATCTGCGCAATGCGCAAAAATGACAAATGAGGTGGAACAAAATTGGAAATTCAATTTCAATCTGATATCGGTAGACGACGTCAAATGAATCAAGATTATACCAATGTTTTTGTGAATCAAAAACAGCAATCATTGGCCATTTTGGCAGATGGTATGGGCGGTCATTTGGCAGGAGATGTAGCCAGTAAAATGGCGGTCAACGGCCTAGGTGTCGCTTGGGAAGCTTCAGACATTTCAGAAAGTGAAAAAGTTGCACAGTGGTTTATCCAGCAAATTCAAAAAGAAAATCAAAAAATTTATCACGAAGGTATTGAGCATCCCGAAATGCAAGGAATGGGAACAACCTTAGTGTGTGCTGCTTTGTTTGAAGATAATTTTACATTGGCCCATGTAGGAGACAGTCGAGCTTATTTTATTCATGATCAAACGATTAGTCAGTTGACAGATGATCATTCATTAGTTAATGAACTGGTAAAATCAGGTGAAATTACTGAAGAGATGGCAGCTGTTCATCCGCAAAAAAATGTTTTAACTCGTTCAGTAGGTGTGTATGGTACAGTGGAAGTAGACGTTTCCCATCATACTTACCAAAATAATGATTATCTGTTGTTGTGTTCTGACGGATTAACTAATATGGTTAGTGAAGAAAGAATTCTCTCAATTATTGAAAGTGACCAACCTTTGACAGCCAAAACCAGTCAACTGATTGGTGAAGCTAATGAAGCAGGCGGTGCCGATAATATTACTGTATTGCTGATCCACTTTGGGGAGGAGGTACCAGAATGATAGATATCGGAAAAGTAATAAATGGCCGATATAAAGTCATTGCTAGTATTGGTAGTGGTGGAATGGCCAATGTCTTTTTAGCCCACGATTTAATTTTAGACAGAGACGTTGCAATCAAGGTTCTACGATTTAATTTTCAAAACGATCAAACGGCTATTCGTCGCTTTCAACGGGAAGCGCTGGCAGCCACTGAGTTGGTCCATCCTAACATTGTTAGTGTGTATGATGTAGGTGAAGAAGATGATATGCAGTATTTAGTAATGGAATACGTTAGAGGGATGGACTTAAAACGGTATATCCAAACGCATTATCCGATTCCATATACAAAGATTGTCGATATCATGCAGCAAATTCTTTCAGCAGTTAGCTTAGCCCATGCCCATGGAATCATTCATCGTGATTTAAAACCACAGAATGTGTTAATCGATCAAGAAGGTGTAGTGAAGATCACTGACTTCGGAATCGCAATTGCTTTATCTGAAACATCATTAACACAAACCAATTCATTACTTGGTTCGGTGCATTACTTGTCACCTGAGCAAGCGCGTGGGAGTATGGCTACTAAGCAATCTGATATTTATGCTTTGGGTATCATCCTGTACGAAATGATGACTGGCAAAGTTCCATTTGATGGTGAGTCTGCCGTTACAATTGCTTTGAAACATTTTCAAGATACGATACCTTCAGTGAAGGTATTCGATCCAGAAGCGCCGCAATCATTAGAAAATATTGTGATGAATGCAACGGCCAAGGATCCGGCAGACCGGTACAAAACAGCAGAAGAAATGTCAGAAGACTTAGCTACAGCGCTCTCTCCGGAGCGGCAAAATGAACGTCCTTGGCGACCAACGGCAATGCATGATGAGACGAAAGTTTTAACGCCTATAACTGACGATGATATAGAGACAATAGAAAATAAACCTGATGTGCCAAAATTGGTAAACAAACCTGTTGAGCCTATGAAAAAGAAAACGCAAAAAAAATGGCCATGGTTTTTGTTAGCGTTCTTAGTTTTAGCAGTAGGTGGATTTGCTGCCTACATGTTTGCTAGTTCTAACCAAGAAGTAGCAATACCTGATGTAAAAAATATGACAGAGGCAGAAGCTCGTCAAAAACTAGAAGAAGCAGACATAAACGTTGCAGATCGTGCAGAATCAATTCCCGATAACGAAGTTGAAGAAGGGCACGTAATCCGAACTGATCCTGAAGCTGGTAGTATGATCCGACGGAATCGCTCGGTTCGTCTATACGTAAGTAGTGGTGTAGGAACAATTACACTAGATGATTATACTGGTGAGCCAATCAATGATGTTAAATCTAAATTACGAGATTTAGGTTTTGTGTCTTCCCAGATCAAAACGTCTGAAGAATTCAATGAGGAAGTTGAAAAAGGATCAGTTATCAGTCAAGAGCCTACTGCTGGTGAACAAGTGGATCCTTCTACAGATACGGTTACTTTTAAAGTTTCAAAGGGGCCTCAAACTTTTACACTTGCGGACTATTCAGGTATGACTTATGAAGAAGCTGAGGCGGCTTTAATAAGCTTAGGAATTAATTCTGCTCAAATTCAACGCATTAATGAAGATAGTGAAACAGTACAGGAAGGTTCGGTGATTGGACAGACCCCAGTTGCTGGATCCGAGGTAACAGCAGATGACTTAATTAAACTTCAAGTCAGTCGAGGGCCTACTAAAGTGGAAGTCCCTAACTTAAGTGGACAGACCCAAGATGAGGCGCAGAATGAATTGATAAATTTGGGACTAAAATATACTGTAACTGAAGAATTCTCCGATGATGTAGATGCAGGAAGAGTTATAGGAACAAATCCTGGCAGTGGCGAATCGGTTGATAATGGTAGCACTGTATCTTTAAGAGTCTCAAAAGGGGCCGAGGTTAAGGAAACTAACTTTAATGTCACCATCAATGCAGCATATAAAGGGAGCAATGACCAACCAGAGACCATTACGGTTTTAGTAAGAGATGCAAATAACAGTACTTTGTCTAACAAAGCTACCTTCACTTTAGATGCAAGGACTACTTCCAGTAGTCAAGCAGTACCTGTAACCATAAGAGATGGTGAAGAAGCTACAATTGAAGTTCAAAGAGATGGTATTACAGCCGTACAAAGAAATGTAAATAAAGAAACAAGTATTACTGTTCCATAATAAATATTTAGAAAGCACCTTCATCTTATCGGTGAAGGTGCTTTTTTTAGGTTTTTTTTACTAATATTTATTCGCTGATTATGGTACAATAAATGTAAGAGATTTTATTGAAAGGAGTGAGAAACATCGAAGGACAAATTCGCAAGGCATTGAGTGGCTTTTATTACGTCTCTAGTAAGGGAAAAATACACCAGACAAGAGCTAGAGGGAATTTCCGCAAGCGTGGATTGACACCACTGGTTGGAGATGAAGTAGTTTTCAGCAGCGAAAAGAATAGCGAAGGGTACATTTTGGAACTTTTACCGCGTAAAAATGAACTTGTCCGCCCGCCCGTAGCAAACATCGATTTAGGTGTTGTTGTAGCTAGCTTGGTTGAACCAAAGTTTTCTTATAATTTATTGGACCGATTTTTAGTAACATTAGAAAGCAAAGTAATCGATCCTGTCGTTTATCTTTCAAAAATAGATCTGATCGAAGACGAAGAACAAGTGAACAAAATTAAAGCAGTCTATGAACCTCTAGGCTATCCTGTGATTGCAGGGCTTCCTGAAAAAGAACGTCTGACACAATTATTTAATGGTAAATTAACTGTATTTATGGGTCAATCAGGTGCTGGAAAATCTACTTTATTAAATGAATTGGCACCTGAATTAGGACTAGCGACAGGTGAAATTTCCGAATCCTTGGGAAGAGGGAAACACACCACTCGCCATGTGGAATTATTGGAACTTTTTAATGGGCTAGTTGCAGATACACCAGGATTCAGTTCAATTGATTTTCTGGAATTACTAGCAGAAGACCTTCCCAAAGATTTCCCTGAATTTCGGGCAGCGGCACCTTACTGTCGCTTTCGTGAGTGTCGTCATGTAAAAGAGCCTGGATGTGAAGTGAAAAAACAGGTAGAAGCTGGGGAAATTGCCCAGTCTCGCTATGATAATTATTTGCAATTTTTACAGGAAATTGAAAATCGTCGACCTGTGTACAAAAAGAAAAACTAACATAAAAAGGAGTAAACAAAATGAAAATTGCCCCATCGATTTTAAGTGCGGATTTTGCTCGTTTAGGTGAAGAAGTAAAAATGGTAGAAGCAGCAGGAGTGGATTATATTCACATCGATGTAATGGATGGTAACTTTGTACCAAATATTACTTTCGGTCCTAGCGTAGTAGCTTCGTTGCGCCCGATCACAAAGCTACCATTGGATGTCCATTTGATGATTGATGCACCTGAGAAATATATCGAGGATTTTGCGAAAGCAGGATCGGATATTATTATGGCGCATGTTGAAGCTACGCCACATATTCATCGTGCGGTTCAAATGATTAAACAAGCAGGCGTGAAGGCAGGAGTAGTATTAAACCCTGGTACTCCAGTAGAGTCAATTAAATATGTGCTGTCGCAAGTTGACCAAATTTTGGTTATGACGGTAAATCCTGGTTTTGGTGGACAATCTTTCATTGAAGAAACAGTTGAAAAGATTGCTGAGTTAGACAAGTTACGAAAAGAGAATGGCTACCATTATGAAATTGAAGTTGATGGTGGGATTGTACCTGAAACAGCTGCTAAATGTCGTGAAGCTGGAGCAGATGTTTTTGTAGCGGGCTCGTACATTTATGGTGCAGAAAATCCTGAAGCACAAATAAAAGCGTTGAGGGAAGTTTTAGACTAATGAGAATATTGTTAGTTGCTGGCGGAAGTCCGCACCAATGGCCTAAATTTCACGTTGAAGACTTTGATTTGTTTGTAGGAATAGACCGTGGCAATCTCTATTTGCTAAACGCAGGAATCTGTCCTGATTTAGCTGTAGGAGATTTTGATTCGTTAACTGAGGATGAGCAGCGGAAGGTCTTTCATTCAGTTGATGAAATATCCCAATCACCAGCTGAAAAAGATGACACAGATACTCAGTTAGCCTTATCTAAGGTATTTGAGCGCTACCCTGAAGCTGATGTAACTATCATTGGTGCTACTGGAGGTCGCTTAGATCATCTGCTTGCTAATATATGGTTAGGTTTAGAACCGCGGTTTGAGCCCTATCTGAAACAGTTTCAGTTGAAAGACAAGACTAACACGGTCAGTTATCTTGCAGCAGGCAGCCATAAAGTTTTTCAAGAAAAAGATATGAAATATTTAGGTTATTGCTGTTTAACGCCGATCAAAGAATTAACCCTTAGAAATGTAAAATATCCATTGACCAATAGTGATATTTTACAACCTACCAGTTTAGCTAGTAATGAATTTTTGGTTGGGGAAGCGGAAATAAGTTTTACTTGCGGAACTATTGCAGTAATACAAAGTCGTGATTAGATAGTAAGTCAGCAGAGCAAAAAAATTTTATTTGTTCTACTGGCTTTTTTAGTTGCTAAAATTCTTTAAAATCGTGTATCGTTACTTTGTTATGCCATTGGTTAGTGGTAGAATTTAAAGTATCTTATTATGTCCCGAGGTGCCTTTGTGAGAAAGTTCAATACAAATAAAAATATTATTATTCTGCTGATTTTGGCTATCATTGTCGTAACGACAATTTCAATCACTGCGGCAAATCGCGCTCGTGAAGGTGAAACCAATATTGTGCAATCAATGGTTAATGACACTGTTGGTGCTGTAGATAAAGTCATTACTGCACCAGGACGATGGTTAGCTAGTGGTACAAATGCTGTTTCGAATCTTATCAATACGTATAAGGAAAACGAACAGCTAAAAAGCAAGATCGATCAATATGACGAAGTAGCATTAGAAAATACAAATCATGAAAAAGAAATTGAACAATTGAAAGAAGAATTGGCGCTGAACCAAACATTGACTAGCTTTCAGAAAGTGACTGCTAATGTTATTACTCGTTCGCCTGATACATGGCAAGATATGCTTGTTGTAGATAAAGGTAGTGCGGATGGTATCGAGAGCAATATGGCTGTAATGTCACAAAAAGGTTTAGTTGGGCGTATAGTTGAAGTGAATGTGCATACATCGAAAGTAGAACTGCTAACTTCCGATAATACAAATACTAATCATTTTCCAATACGCATCACTTCTGATGGGGGAGATTCTTTTGGTGTACTAGCTAGTTATGACTCGGAAACTCAGCAACTGATTGCTTCTGAAATTACTGGCGAAGAAGATATCAAAGAAGGTGACGTTGTTCAAACTTCTGGCTTGGGGGGGAATTCACCTGCTAACTTGGCTATTGGCACTGTTGTAAAGGTGAAGCCAGACAGTTTTGGCTTGAATCGTGAAGTATATATCAAACCGTACACTCAAATGTATGATATTTCTGTTGTAACCATTGTACAGCGGATGGTGGAGGCTGGCGAATGATCCCAAGAAACTACGTAAAGTATGTTGCACCCCCCCTTCTGTTTATTTGCATGTTGTTAGATGCGCATATTAATCGAATATTTACTAGTGTATTTACTAGTCATTATTTAATGAATGCTCATTTGATGGTGTTGGCTATTCTAGTGATGTCTGAAGTTGTAAATAGACGTTTCATGATTGGGACTATGTTAGCAATTGGCATTTTGTATGATGTGTATTATGTTGGTGTTATTGGCATTTATGCAGTCATCTTACCTTTAATTGTAATTCTGATTTATTTGTTTGGACAGGTAATTTACCAGAGCTTATTGACACTATTTTATTCGATGATCATTTTTGTAACCTTTTTTGAATTGGGCAGTTCTTTTTTGCAGCTAATCTTTCAGCTAGCTCATGTAAATAGTCAATTTTTTGTTACGCGCTTTTTGGGTCCCACATTAGCATTGAATATTATAATGTTTGTCATTTTAATCGTTCCTTTCAGAAGGGTCTTAGTTGAACAAAACTATGAGAAATCAAGGATTATTTAATCAAAAGTTAACTTATAAAAAGCAGAGGGGATTTCCTTCTGTTTTTTTTATTGTGACAGATCATCCTATAAAATAGCTTGAAATTGAAATGGTTTTGTAACAAAGCTATTATACACATGACATACAGCTATGGTAAACTCATCATTGTGTTAGAAGAAAAGTCTAATAAATTTCATAAAATAAAAACCTACAAAGTAGTCGGAGGATATAAGAGTGAAAAAAAGTTTGTTATCAGCATTAATGGTATGTTCAGTAACATTAAGCGCACTAGCAGCTCCAGCCGCAGCTTCAGCCGATGAATTCGATAATAAAATAGCTGATCAAGATGCGAAAATTTCAAATTTACAAGATCAACAGGTAACAGCACAATCAACTATCAGTGCTTTGGAAAATGAAGTCGCTGCTATCAATACAACAGCTCAAGACCTAATCAGTGAACAAACAAGTTTACGTCAAAAGTCAGAAGAGTTACAAAAACAAATCCAAGCTTTACAAGAAAGAATCGAAAAACGTTCACAAGCAATTCAAGAACAAGCGCGTGACGTTCAAGTAAAACAAACTACTTCAAACGTGATTGATGTTGTTTTAAATGCTGAATCATTTAGTGATGCAGTTGGTCGAGTACAAGCGATGAGTACTATTGTTAAAGCGAACAATGACTTAGTTGAACAACAAAAAGCTGATAAACAAGAAGTTGAGCAAAAAGAAGCCGAAAATCAACAACAATTAGAACAAATTGCAGCTAACCAAGCCCAATTAGAAAGTCAAAAAGGCGAATTGATTGCTAAACAAGCTGATTTAAATGTTCAAACTGTTTCATTAGCTGCCGAACAAGCAACTGCTGAAAATGAAAAAGCTGCTTTGCAACAACAAAAAGCAGATGCCGAGGCAGAACAAGCTCGTATTCAAGAGGAAGCTCGTAAAGCTGCTGAAGCTCAAGCTGCTGCCCAAGAGGAAGCACTGCGCAAGGCAGAAGAAGAAGCTGCTAAACAAGCAGAAGAAGCGGCAAGTTCTGAATCAAGTACAGTAGAATCTAGTGGGAATGAATCAACAACTACTCCTTCAACTGAAGAGCAAACACAAGAAAGTACAGAAGAAGCAGAGGTTACAACACCTTCTGAAGTTCCGGTTCCTGAGACGCCTCAAGTACCAGAACAACCAGAACCGCAGCCTGAACCTCAACCGGAACCACAGCCGCAACCTGAAGTACCAGAACAACCGTCTGTTCCAACTCCGCCAGTTTCATCTGGTACAGGTGCTGCAGTAGTTGCTGAAGCAATGAAGCACATTGGCAAACCATATGTTTGGGGAGCTAAGGGACCTGATTCATTCGACTGTTCAGGATTTACTAGCTATGTTTATCGCGTAGCGACAGGACGTGAGATCGGTGGATGGACTGTTCCTCAAGAGTCAGCTGGAACAACAATCTCGATCGACCAAGCGCAACCTGGAGATTTACTATTCTGGGGCGGCCATGGTGGTACTAGCCATGTAGCAATCGCTTTAGGTGGCGGACAATATGTTCATGCACCAGCACCAGGACAAACAGTAACAACTTCTTCATATGCATATTACGCACCAAGCTTTGCGGTTCGTATGTAATTAATTTAAAATTATTGGCCGGTACGAAGAATTCTTTCGTATCGGCTTTTCTTTTTTTGGAGGACAAGAAATGATCAAGCAGCGGAAAAACGGAAATTTATATTTAGGAATTGCTTTTATCATGATAGTTATTCTATTTGTCAGTTCATCGATGACTTATGAACAGCAAAATCAAGTATCATTAATTGAGCGGATATTGAGCAACGAACCGCTAAAAGGATTATTATCTTCGGCTTCTTTTAATTATGCTGGTAGTAAAATTAGTATTTCAACGCTCGGATATGCAAAATTTATAGAGTTTTTTATTCGTAAAGGGGCTCATTTTGGTACCTATTTTATATTGGGGGGAAGTTTATTTTTAGGACTACAGCCCAAACTAAAGCATGAATTATCAGTGCTTGCAGTATTCTTTGCTTGGTTTTCAGCAACGGGTTATGCAGCTATGGACGAATTTCATCAAATGTTAACAGGAGGGAGAACGCCTCTATTTCAGGATGTTATGTTAGATTCTGCAGGAGCTCTAACAGCGTGTTTACTTATTTTACTTTATAGTAAAGTTGTGAAAGGTCGGTAAGATAGGGCTTTTTCTTGACGAACTATTTTTTAAGAGTGAAAATAGTACTAGTATTCAAACAAATAATTGGAGGTAAACACTATGTCTGGACACAGTAAGTGGCACAATATTCAAGGTCGAAAAAACGCACAAGATGCTAAAAGAGGAAAAGTTTTTCAAAAGATTTCGCGTGAAATTTATATGGCTGCCAAATCTGGCGGTCCTGATCCGAGTATAAATCCTGCACTGCGTTTAGTAATAGATAAAGCTAAAAGTGCCAACATGCCAAATGATAATGTTGCCCGTGCTATAAAGAAGGCAACCGCTTCAGATGAAGGTGAACATTATGAAGAAATTACTTACGAAGGGTATGGTCCTGGCGGGGTAGCTATTTTAGTTCATGCCTTGACTGACAACCGTAATCGAACAGCTACGAATGTACGAGTAGCCTTCACTCGAAACGGTGGGAATTTAGGTGAGACAGGTTCAGTAAGTTATATGTTTGAGCGTCAAGGCTATATTGCAATTGAACGTAAAAATGTAACAGTTGATGAAGATGAAATGCTGGAAATGGTAATCGAAGCAGGTGGTGAAGATATGGAAACCTCAGACGATGTTTTCGAAATCTACACGGTACCAGAAGATTTTACTAACGTTCGTGATCATCTGGAGAAGGATGGATTGACTTTGGCTCAAGCAGAGTTAACGATGGTTCCTCAAACAACGGTTAGATTAGATGAACAACAAAAAGAACAGTTGGATCGATTAGTCGAAAAATTAGAAGATGACGATGACGTATCAGAAGTGTTTACTTCTCTTGAATAACTAAACAGAATTTATCTTCTAAAAAAAGTCGTTTGGAATTAAATTCCAAACGACTTTTCCAGTTAAAAGACTAATACGGGTGTTCCGATATCAACAATATCATATACTTGCGCCATTACTCCAGGTGGGGTATTGATACATCCGTGTGATCCTCGTGTTAACCAGAGATCTCCACCATAAGCAGATTGCCAGTCTGAATCGTGGATACCTACGCCCGTCCAGTCTATGGGCATCCAGTAGCTCACAGGACTAGCATATTTACTGCCATCATCATTTAGACCTCGTAACGTAGCATTTCTTTCTTTAATCCAGACATAGTTGACACCTGGTGGGGTTGGTGAAGTGGGTTTTCCGCTAACGATATCAGTCTCCAATGCAACAGCGCCATCTTTGTATACCCACATATGTTGGTTTTGCAAATCAACTTCTACATAGGTGTTCCCAATTAAAGCTTTACCTGAATCTGTTGTAGCACCTTCTACAATAGGTGAACGGGTAAAGCTTTCCCCTTGAAGGATTTGTTCGCTTAATGCCGCTGTCTCTGCGTCGGTACTAATCGACCAACTATAAGTGCCAGCTGGGATTTCTACTTCGCCACGTCGGGTACTAGCGAATTTTGTTGGCTGTGTGCTTGTGTTATATGTTTGTCCAAGTTCAGTAACATAGGCGGATACCTTTGCTTGATCCAATACTAATTTTCCATCAGTGCCTACAGTCAACCAATCGTGAATTTGATCAGCAGGTACATCAAAGGTATTTCCATTGATGCTATAAGTTGCTTTAACTTCAGCTATTTTATTCATCTCATTTAGCGTTTCTTTTAATTGTGGATCGTCTTTTTTGATCGTTGGTTTTTCTAGGTAATCATTCAAACTTATTGATTGTTTGCCCGCAGACGCTGCTTCAGCAAATGCATCTGCCGCTGCGTTAACATCAATTGTTGTTCCTTGTTTTTCGGGAATAATTTCAAATCCAGTATCAGTCTGTTGGATTGTTGCGTTTTCTGTAGGTGTTCGTGGTTCGTTTACTTGAGTGAGATCCGTTTTGACCTGTTCTTTTACAGTGTTTAATTGATCTTGATCCAGGGTGTTGCCAGAGACATCTTTTGTTTCGGCAGCAGAAACTAATTGCATACCCCAACTAAACGGATTTTGTGATTCTTTTATAGAAGATAATTCTTCTGCATAATCGGTTGTCCAGCCAAGGTCTTGCCGATCAATTTCTTTCCAGTCTTTGTCATCAATTTTAATAACGAAAGGATCATTAGATAAAGCTTTTTCCATTTTTTTGTTCGCGTCTTCTACAGTGAGGTTCTCAATGTTTATACCATTAACCACAGTGTTGGGTAAGAACCGATTGTTAAAATATGTACTTCGGAAGGCATAGCCTGCCGCTGATAATACAATAATGCCAAGTACGACAATTAAACCTACTTTAGAGCGTGAATGTTTCTTATCAGATCTTCGCATTGAAATAACTCCTTAAATTTAAAGAATAAGTGGCGTATCGGACTCAAATATACCATAGAACCAATAAAAAGCGAGTCTTCTACGATGTAATATAAAAAATATTTAAAAATACCGTGAGATTTTTTCTCACGGTATTTAGCAAGTTATTTTTCTTCGTTCTCTAACTCGGCGAAAGCTTTTTCCATTACATCTTTTAATTGACTAGCAGAGGCATTCATCTTATCTTTTTCTGCGTCTGTTAAAGGAATTTCAATGATATTTTGGATACCTTTAGCATTTACAACAGCAGGTGCACCGATATAAATATCACTTTGTCCATATTGTCCTTCTAAGTAGACAGACAACGGGAAAACAGCACTTTCATCGTTTAAAATAGCACGAGTGATTCTTGCTAAAGCAACTGCGATACCGTAGAATGTCGCACCTTTCTTCTCGATAATCTCATAAGCCGCATCACGCACACCGAAAAATAGATTAACTAATGCTTCTTCATCAACTTCTGGATTGTCCTTTACCCATTCGTAAATTTGCAATCCTGCAACATTAGCATGTGACCACACTGGGAATTCTGAATCGCCATGTTCACCTAGGATATAGGCATGAACGTTACGAGGATCAACATTTACTAATTCAGAAATTGCTTGACGGAAACGTGCTGTATCTAATGAAGTTCCTGAACCAATGACACGTTCTTTAGGAAAGCCTGAAAACTTCCAAGTAGCATACGTTAGGATGTCTACTGGGTTAGCAGCTACTAAGAAAATTCCGTTGAAGCCAGATGCTACAATTTGATCAACAATACTTTTATTGATACGTAAGTTTTTATTAACTAAGTCTAAACGAGTTTCACCAGGTTTTTGTGGTGCTCCTGCTGTGATAACAACTAGGTCAGCATCGTGAGCGTCATCGTAAGTTGCTGAATAGATTTTTTTGGGAGAAGTAAAAGCCAAGGCATGTGAAAGATCAATCGCATCCCCTTCAGTTCTATTCTTATCAATATCGATGATTCCTATTTCTTGAGCAATATTCTGGTTAACTAAAGCAAATGCATAGCTTGATCCTACTGCACCGTCTCCGACTAAAATTACTTTTTGATGGTTTTTAACATTTCCTGCTGCTGCAGTCATTGTGTACCAGTCCCTTCTTCTATTTGTTCTATCGTTGACATCATAACACTATTTTGTATAAAATGTCACGTATTTCGCTTCAAACTAATACAGTTCTAATTGTTGTTATAGTGGAAAACGGTTTAATGATTGATGCAAAAGGAAACAGCCAAAGGAGAGTTCTTAATGAAAAGATAAACTTTGTGTCAGTCTAAAAACAGAGACTTGACCATTACAGATTGTTTTGTGTTATACTACCTAAGAACGACTGGACCGTCATATGACGGTCCAGCATTTTGGCATGCTTTAAGTGAAAGGAAAAATAATGAAGATGATTGTAGGCCTGGGGAATCCAGGAAAAAAATATGAGAATACAAAACATAATGTAGGTTTTATGGCGGTGGATCAATTGGCGAAAGACCAAGGTGTGATATTCAAAAAGCATACGTTTGAAGCCGAGATAGCTGATTTTTTTATCAACGGTGAGAAAGTGTTACTAGTGAAACCTTTAACATTTATGAATGAGTCAGGAAGGGCTGTCGGGCCTTTAATGACTTATTTTGGTGTTTATCCGGAGGAATTAGTAGTCATTCATGATGATCTAGATTTAGCACTTGGCAAGTTGCGTCTGCGCCAAAAAGGTAGCGCTGGTGGACATAATGGTTTAAAGAGTATAATCTCTCATTTAAAAAGCCAAGAATTTAATCGGATTAAAATTGGCATAGGCAGACCGACTGGGAAAACAGTAGTCAATCACGTTTTAAGTCCCTTTTCAAAAGAAGAACAATCCGAGGTTTTATCTTGTGTAGATCGGGCATCAGAAGCCGCAGCTTTCTTTATTGAAAGCAATGATTTTATTCAAACAATGAATCGATTCAATTAAGGAGGTGGTTCAGTTATGAATCTCGTAGAAATAATTAATCAGACACCTTTAGTAAAACAGTGGCACAAAAACTTAGAACAGCAAGCTAAACGCCAACTATTAGTTGGTTTAGCTGGGTCGGCTAAGGCGTTAATAATGGCAGGTGCTTATGAGGAATACCAGCGGCAAATAATTGTTGTTGTTCCTAATCTCTACTATAGTAATCAGCTGACAGAAGAATTACGTCAAATTACAGAAGATGTGCATTTGTTTCCGGTTGATGAAGTGTTGTCAGCTGAAATGGCTTTTTCTTCACCTGAGGCACGTGCTGAGCGTGTAGAAACGTTAACCGCTTTAAGCCAAGGAAAAAAAGGAATTTATGTTGTTCCAGCAGCAGCATTGAGAAAATACTTACCGGCGCCGAAAACATGGCAAAAAAATCAACTATATTGGAAGATTGGAAGCGAAATTGATCTTCAAAAATTAGCACAGAAATTGGTACTGATGGGATATGAACGTCAATCAATGGTAGGCAAACCTGGCGAATTTAGTATGCGGGGAAGTATTGTAGACATTTATCCTTTAACGACTGCTTATCCGATTCGTGTAGAATTATTTGACGTGGAAGTCGATTCTATCCGATATTTTGAGGCAGATACTCAGAGATCTGTCGGGAATTTAGAAGAGGTTTGGATCAATCCGACAACTGAACTAGTATTTGATCAGTCTGATTTGGACCGCGGAGCGGAAAAAGTTGGTCAATTGTTAGAAAATCGTTTAGCGGTAACAAAGGAAAAATCAGACCAGAACTTTTTGAAGGATTATTACGGACAGTTGATTGCTTCATGGAAAGATGGAATTCCGACTGAGGAAGCCCGCTTTTATACGGATTTAATTTATGGAAGTGACAACTCTTTGTTACAATATGTTGAAAATAATGCTTGGCTATTCATTGATGATTATGGTCGTATTATGGAAACAAATCGTGAGATGGAAAGAGAAGAAGCAGAATGGCACACTCAGAAATTATCAGAACTACGGGTTTTTTCTGAGCAACATTTTGGCATGGATCTACTTAGCATGTTGAAAAAGACAAACTTAAATACTTCCTTCTTTTCGCTATTTCAAAAAGGAATGGGCAATCTAAGATTTTTAGCAATTCACCCTTTTCAGTACCGTTCAATGCAGCAATTCTTTGGACAGATTCCGCTGCTTAAAACGGAAGTAGATCGCTGGGAAAAGCAACAGCAAACTGTCATTTTTGTTGTTTCAGATCAAGATCGACAAGAAAAGTTAATGCAGGAATTTCAGGATGTTGGGATTCGAGCTCTTGAGACGACCCCAGATCAATTACTAGTCGGAAAAACGCAAGTAATTGAAGGGAATTTGTCATCGGGATTTGAGTTGCCGCAAGATCATATAGTAGTTGTTACAGAACGTGAGATTTTCCAAAAGGTTACTAAGAAACGCGCGCGGCGTCAGACTATTTCTAATGCTGAACGATTAAAAAGTTACAATGAATTAAAAACGGGTGATTATGTTGTTCACGCCAATCACGGAATCGGCAAGTATATTGGGATGGAGACAATTGAGATTGATGGTGTTCATCAAGATTACATGACAATTCTTTACCAAAAAGATGATAAGCTTTTTATCCCAGTTACTCAGCTGAATCTGATTCAAAAATATGTCGCTTCTGAAGCCAAACCTCCAAAAGTCAATAAATTGGGAGGTAGCGAATGGAGTAAGACGAAACGAAAAGTTTCACAAAAAATTGAAGATATTGCAGACGATTTGATTGAGTTATATGCTAAACGTGAAGCTGAGCGTGGATACGCTTTCGGTCCAGATGATGAATATCAAAAAGAATTTGAAGAGGCATTTCCATATACGGAAACGGATGATCAACTTCGAAGTACAGCAGAGATTAAACACGATATGGAAAAGTCTCGACCTATGGATCGCTTATTGGTTGGTGATGTTGGTTTTGGGAAAACGGAAGTGGCGTTGCGTGCTGCGTTTAAAGCGATTAAAGAGAATAAACAGGTAGCTTTTTTAGTGCCTACTACTATTCTGGCTCAACAACATTACGATACAATGGTTGAACGTTTTGAAAACTTTCCTGTCAATGTAGCCATGTTGAGCCGTTTCAGAACTAAAAAACAGCAAAATGAAACGATCGAGCAATTGCGTACTGGCCAGGCGGATATAGTAGTAGGGACACATCGACTACTATCTCAGGATTTGAAGTTTGCCGACCTTGGCTTGCTGATCATTGACGAAGAACAGCGGTTTGGCGTAAAACATAAAGAACGATTGAAACAATTACGATCTCAAGTAGATGTATTAACACTGACTGCAACACCGATTCCGCGAACTTTGCATATGTCAATGTTAGGTGTTCGTGACCTGTCTGTAATAGAAACTCCTCCAGAAAATAGATATCCAATCCAAACTTATGTTATGGAAACTAATCCTGGTGCTATTCGTGAAGCAATCGAACGCGAGATGGCTCGTGGAGGACAAGTGTTCTATCTATATAATCGAGTCGAAACGATTGAGCGCAAGGTAGAAGAGTTGCAAATACTTGTGCCGGACGCCCGAGTAGGATATGCGCATGGACAGATGACTGAAGTGCAGTTAGAGAATACATTGTTGGACTTTATTGAAGGACAGTATGATATTCTGGTAACTACGACAATTATTGAGACCGGAGTTGACATTCCAAATGTGAACACAATGTTTGTTGAAAACGCTGATTATATGGGATTGTCTACACTATATCAGTTAAGAGGACGAGTAGGCAGAAGCAATCGAGTTGCTTATGCTTATTTCATGTATGAACCGCAAAAGATATTGAACGAAGTTAGTGAGAAACGCTTGCAGGCTATTAAGGACTTCACTGAATTAGGCTCAGGATTTAAAATTGCAATGCGAGACTTGTCAATACGTGGTGCCGGTAATCTACTGGGTGCTCAGCAGCATGGGTTTATTGATGCGGTCGGTTTCGATATGTACTCTCAAATGTTGACAGAAGCCGTTGATCGTAAGCAAGGGAAAAATACACAGATCGAAAGAACTTCGGTTGAAATCAACCTAGGTATCGATGCATACATTCCAGGGACATATATCGAAGATGAACGTCAAAAAATTGAAATTTACAAGCGAATTCGTGAATTGGAGAGCCGGGAAATGCTTGATGAAGTAGAGGCTGACTTAATAGACCGTTTCGGTGATTATCCTGATGAAGTGGCTAACTTATTAAACATCGGACAAATAAAAATGGACGGTGATCGCGCATTAATTGAAAGTATTGCAAAACGCGAGCAACAACTAATAGTTACTTTAAGTAAAGTGGGTACCAAGGCTTATGTTGTTGAGCAATTGTTTGAGGCGTTGAGTGCGACCAAGTTGAAAGCTACTTTGGGCGTTGAAAAAGAAAAAATGGTGATTAAACTAGTCATACAACACAAAACAGATCAAGCGGTTTGGTTGCGAGAACTGACGAAGTTTGTTAAGGCATTGCGCGAACAAAAATATAAGGAATAGGGGCTGAGAGCACTGGCTAATAAAGAAATGAAAGTCATGATGCATGGTGCTTTTGTATTGACTGTAGCTTCCTTTGTTGCAAAAATTTTAAGTGCGATCTATCGTGTTCCTTATCAAAACTTGGCTGGAGATGAGGGGTTTTACGTTTACCAGCAAGTTTATCCAATTTATGGCATTGCTATGACATTGGCTCTTTCAGGATTGCCACAATTTATTTCAAAATATGTAGCAGAAAAAAGAGGGCCCAAAGAACAACGTATCGCATTAACGGAACTATTTCCTTTGATAACAGGAATAGGATTGGTGTTATGGGCAATCACTTTTTTTGGTAGCCGACAAATAGCTAACGGAATGGGCGATGCTGAACTAGCGTCACTTATTCGAGTAGTATCCTTTACTTTTGTAGTGATGCCATTATTAGCGATTACCCGAGGAGAATTTCAAGGAAAGTTATTAATGGTTCCAACAGCAGTTTCACAGGTTGTCGAGCAACTGATACGGGTGGCTGTCATTTTATTAGCGGCTTGGTGTTTTCAACAGTTTCATTGGGATGTATACCATACTGGGACTGTTGCTATGGTGGGAGCTTTAGCAGGTGGTTTGGCTGCTGTATT
Organism: Enterococcus sp. AZ109; assembly: GCF_051714625.1. Taxonomy (NCBI): domain Bacteria; kingdom Bacillati; phylum Bacillota; class Bacilli; order Lactobacillales; family Enterococcaceae; genus Enterococcus; species Enterococcus sp. AZ109. Next base: position 2,313,163 of record NZ_JBIOSF010000001.1, read on the forward strand.
TATCTTACAGTATTATCGCAAAAAAGTATTAAGTAGCAGTATTCCAATAGCTTTTTTTAAAATTACTGATTGTTCTAAACAATTGATGAAACGGCTTATTTTAGAAGGGGGACTAATGACTATTTATAGCGGGTACCTGATTTTGTTTCAATTGGTGGACTCCTTTACTATAAAAAAAGCATTAGTCGATTCTGGATTTAGTGAGTATGGAGCAAAAGTTGCTAAGGGAGTTTATGATCGTGGACAGCCGCTAGTTCAGCTAGGATTAGTAGTAGCACTGGCATTAAGCTCTAGCTTTCTGCCGATATTAACGCGTTACACTACTAATCATGAACGGAAATTGTTTATTAAATCTAGCCAAATATTTCTACGTTTGACTTGCGCAATAGCAGCAGCAGCTTCAATAGGATTGATATTGTTACTACCATATGTTAATTATGCATTATTCAAAGACTATTCTGGTAACTTTACTTTGGTACTATTTGTTTTTGCAATTTTCTTAATGGCAATGATTCAAAGCTATCAAAGTATTGCTCAAAGTCAGAGCTTGTATCGGAGTTCATTACGAGCTGCGATTGGGGGATTGCTAGCAAAAACATTAACCACCAGTTTATTTGCTAAATTTCTAGGAACTGTAGGTGCAAGCTTGTCCACTCTATTTGGACTACTTGTTGTTTTAGCTGTACTGCGTCGGGGAAGTGAAGAAGAACTCACAGGCTATTTGAGAGAAAGAAATTTTGGTAAAAAATTGGTTACCTGTTTAAGTGGAATGACTGTCAGCATATTTGGTTATTATACAGTATTACAAGTGCTGGGGAATCCTGTGCAACATCGCAGTCAAGCGTTGTTCGCTGCTGTCATTGGAGTGATAATCGGTGCTAGTATATTTTTATTTCTAGCAATTCGGTTGAAATTGTTAACGACCAGAGAGTGGTTGATGCTGCCAATGGGTTCAAAAATATTACGAATGAGAAGAAAGAGAGAGTGACATTATGCGGTTAGACAAATTTTTAAAAATTTCAAGAATCATTAAACGACGTTCTGTAGCAAAAGAAGTAGCGGACAAAGGACGGATACAAATAAACGGGAAATTGGCTAAATCTTCTACGGATGTCAAGATTGGTGATGTGGTTCGTATTCAATTTGGCAATAAAATAATGGAAGCTAAAGTTGCTGCACTGCATGAGTCAACTAAAAAAGAAGATGCAGCAGGAATGTACGAGATCATTCAAGAGACTAGAGTTGAAAATAACTATAATTAAAGGTATTTCAAATAGACATTAGAATTCGGAATTGCTATAATAGGAAAGAAACTCAAGAGAAGAGGAGCATTGCGAATGGCAGAAAAAAAGCTGAAGGTTGCTACGCTAGGTACCCCCTATGCAAAAGATCAATACAAGAAATTTCAAAAACAACAGCGCCAGCTAATTTTTAAACGTCGTCGCTTAACGGCACTTTTCTTGATTGCTGCGTTTGTTTTCACTATTATGGGCGTTCAGCTTTTTGGTGAACATCAGCACTTGAATGAACTAAAGGCCATTCAAACTAAGACAGAAACAGAGTCTACAAAACTTGATCAGCGAGTGAAGGCGTTGAAGAGCGATGTCGCTTTATTGCAAGATGAAGAATATGTTGCTAAATTGGCGCGCAGCCGCTATTATTATTCAAAAGATGGAGAATTGGTGTTTGTCTTGCCTGACCAAGAGCAAACATCGCAAAAAACTGCATCTGACGAAATTGTTAAGTCAGAAACTGCAGAATAAGCGGTTTTAATAAATAGGATAAAAATAGGAGGAACAATCTTTTTATGTCAATCGAAGTAGGAGCTAAGCTACAAGGAAAAGTGTCCGGTATCACCAATTTTGGTGCATTTATTGATTTAGGGGAAGGCAAGACAGGCTTAGTCCATATTAGTGAAATTTCCAATGGATTTGTTAAAGACATCCATGATGTGTTAACTGTCGGCGATGAAGTGACGGTAAAAGTTACCTCTGTAGGTAATGATGGTAAAGTCGGTTTGTCTATTCGCAAAGCTCAAGATCAGCCTCAACCCGAAAAGAAACCATTTAACAGAGAAAAACGAGAAAGTCGCCCAACGCGTCCGCAAGCAAAAGGTAATTTTTCAAAGAACAAGAAAGAAGACTTCGATACATTGATGAGTTCCTTTTTAAAGGATAGCGATGATCGGTTATCATCATTAAAACGCAATACTGAAGGTAAACGTGGTGGCCGTGGCGGCCGTCGCAACTAAATAAACAACTAGCTGGAATTCTTAGTGAATTTCAGCTTTTTTCAATAGGAGAAATTCAATGGAACAACAATTTTTGCAAATGAACCCCGAAATTCAAAAAGTTGACCGAGTTTTGATCGCAGTTTCTACCGGAGTAGATTCGATGGTTCTTTTACAGTTAATGGAAAAACTGTGTATAAAGTTAGAGATACAGATAGGTGTTGCTCATGTAGACCATCAACTTCGGGAAGAATCGAAGGAAGAGGCGCAGTTTTTGCGCGAATATTGCCGAGTACATCAATTACCATATTATGAAAAAGTATGGGAATCACCACCTCAAATTGGTGTTGAAGCAGCAGCTCGCCAATTTCGTTATGCTTTCTTTGCTGAATTAATGGAGCAAGAAGGGTGGCCACTTTTGATGACTGCCCATCATGGAGATGACCAAATTGAAACAATGTTGATGAGATTTGTACGGGGCGGTACTTTGTTAGGACATGCGGGTATACAGAAGAAACGACCTTTTTCTTCGGGAGCTTTGCTGCGACCTTTACTCCCATTTGCTAAAGAAACGATTGTTGACTATGCTTCTGAAAACTCTGTTACTTATTTTGAAGATAGTAGTAATGGTACACTAAGCTATACTAGAAACCGATTGAGACATCAAGTGCTGCCAGTTTTAAAAGAAGAAAATCCGCGGTTATTAGAGCAGGTTCATCTGTTTCATCAACAGTTAAATTGGGCTGAAGAAGGCCTACGCCAGGCACTAAAAGAAAATTTAAACAATGTAGTATCTAAGGAACAGCAGTGGACGTTCACAAGGAAAGACCTTCCTGCAGATAAAAGTCTGCGTTATTATTTTTTGACCTTTTTATTTGAAGAAGTCAGAAATACTGTGAATATTGAAGTCTCACAGCGTCAGCTTTTCCAATTGGTCCACTTGCTAGATCATGGTGCAGCACAGTGGTCCTTTGACTTAGCTCAGGATTGGCAATTCTCTGCTAGTTATCAAACCTATACGTTAGGAAAGCGATCAAATCTTGTGCAAAAGGACTATTTATTAGCTGTAGGGGATACTGTAAGCTTATCTGAGGCTGAAAAAATACGTCTCAGCGTGGGGGGGAAACAAGATGATAAAGCAGAGTTTGCAGTCGTATTACCCACAACGGTAAAGTTGCCGTTAACTATACGACGGCGAAGAGATGGTGACCGAATTCAGCTAACTAGTCGGTTACGAAAGAAAGTTAGTCGTTATTTTATTGATAAAAAAATCCCACAAAAAGCCAGAGAACAATCTTGGGTAGTCACAGATGCTTCAGGGGAAGTCTTGAGCCTGCTTCCCTTTGTCAATTCCTATTTGAGTATTAGTAATGAAACTGATAGAATACACTACATACTTGACTATTATTTGTACTATTGAAAGGAGCCTCTCATGCAAGGGAAGGATATTGAAAGAGTCTTGATTGACCGTGCTGAAATTCAGCAACGTTGTGTTGAACTAGGCAAAGAATTAACGGAAGACTATGCGGACAAAAACCCACTAGTGGTTGGTATTTTAAAAGGAGCAGTTCCATTTATGGCAGATATCGTTCGTGAAATCGATACTTACTTGGAATTGGATTTTATGGATGTTTCTAGTTATGGGAACCAAACTGTTTCTTCAGGTGAAGTAAAAATCATTAAAGATTTGGATACAAATGTTGAAGGTCGTGATCTATTAATTGTTGAGGATATTATTGATAGTGGGCGTACACTTCATTATTTAGTCGAATTATTCAAATACCGTAAAGCGAAATCAGTTAAAATTGTTACTTTACTAGACAAGCCAGAAGGACGAGTAGTTGATATTGAAGCAGATTATATAGGCTTTAATGTACCTAATGAATTTGTAGTAGGTTATGGATTAGATTTTGCAGAAACATATCGTAATTTGCCGTATGTCGGTATTTTAAAACCTGAAGTTTATCAATCAAATTAGTGACAGGAACAATTCACATTATGATATACTGTAATGGTCAGGATTGATAAAACTTAAAGCAAGAGACAATTACGAGGAGGAAACGTATGAATAAAAACCCAAAGGGAGCAAAAAATGCTCTCTATTATATCCTCGTCATCTTGGCTATGGTTATGGTTGTGTATTTTCTTTTTGGTGACAACCGAACTCAGACGCCAGATATCGAGTATTCCACTTTTACTGAACAATTAAAAGAAGGAAAGATTAAAGAATTCAGGATTCAACCAGCAGGCGGCGTATACAGAGTCACTGGTGAATACAATGAACAACAAGAAGTTGCTAACACAGGTGGTTTAAATATTATGGGCTCCACTGAGAGTTCAACTACCCATTTCAGCACAATAGTTTTGCCAAATGATTCGACTTTGAATGAAGTGACAACTCTTGCTAGCGAGAATGGAATCACAACTGAAATTCAAGAGGAATCTAGTAGCGGCATGTGGGTAACCTTGCTTGTGAGCTTCTTGCCAATTTTGTTAATGGTGTTCTTCTTCTACATGATTATGGGACAACAAGGTGGTGGCGGCGGTGGCAACGGCCGTGTTATGAACTTTGGTAAATCTAAAGCCAAAGAAGCTGACAAAAAAGCCAACCGTGTACGCTTCTCAGATGTAGCTGGAGCTGAAGAAGAGAAACAAGAACTAGTCGAAGTTGTTGAATTTTTGAAAGATCCACGTCGTTTCGTTGAACTAGGTGCTCGTATTCCGGCAGGTGTCTTACTTGAAGGACCTCCCGGAACTGGTAAAACTTTACTAGCTAAAGCAGTTGCTGGTGAAGCAGGCGTGCCATTTTATTCTATTTCAGGTTCTGATTTCGTTGAAATGTTTGTCGGCGTCGGTGCTAGCCGTGTTCGGGATTTATTTGAAACGGCGAAGAAAAATGCTCCAGCGATTATCTTTATCGATGAAATCGATGCTGTGGGTCGTCAACGGGGAGCTGGTATGGGCGGCGGACACGATGAACGTGAACAAACCTTAAACCAATTGCTTGTTGAGATGGATGGTTTTGATGGTAATGAAGGTGTTATTGTCATTGCCGCTACTAACCGTTCTGATGTACTAGATCCAGCGCTATTACGTCCAGGTCGTTTTGACCGCCAAATCTTGGTGGGTCGTCCAGACGTTAAAGGTCGTGAAGCAATTCTGCGCGTCCATGCGCGGAACAAGCCGCTTGCAGATGATGTAGATTTGAAAGTTGTTGCACAACAAACACCAGGATTTGCTGGTGCAGATCTAGAGAACGTACTAAATGAGGCAGCTCTGGTAGCTGCTCGTCGTAACAAGAAGAAAATTGATGCGTCAGACGTAGATGAAGCTGAAGATCGTGTGATTGCCGGTCCTGCTAAGAAAGATCGTGTAATCAGCAAACGTGAACGTGCGATGGTTGCCTATCATGAAGCGGGACACACAATTATTGGAATGGTTCTAAACCGTGCACGTGTTGTCCATAAAGTAACGATTATCCCTCGTGGGCGTGCTGGCGGATACATGATTGCTTTGCCAAAAGAAGATCAAATGTTGATGACTAAAGATGATATGTTTGAGCAGATTGTTGGCCTATTAGGTGGACGTACTGCAGAAGAAATTGTCTTCAATGTACAATCAACTGGGGCTTCTAATGACTTTGAACAAGCAACAGCCTTAGCCCGTAGTATGGTTACTGAATACGGAATGAGCGATAAGCTTGGACCTGTTCAATATGAAGGAAATCATCAAGTATTTGTTGGTCGCGACTATGGTCAGACAAAAGCTTACTCTGAACAAGTAGCTTTTGAAATTGACGAAGAAGTTCGTAAGATTCTGATGGAAGCTCACGAGAAAGCTCGTCAAATTATTGAAGAACATCGTGAACAGCATAAACTAATTGCTGAAAAACTATTAGAGTTTGAAACTTTAGATGCTAAAGCAATCAAATCCTTGTTTGAAACTGGTGAAATGCCAGAAGGAAAAGGCAGTCCTTACCCAAGTGAAAAAGCACAGGCTCTTACGTTTGAAGAAGCTAAACGTGCTTTGGAAGAAGAAGATGCTGAAAAACAAGCACAGGATGAAAAGAAACACGATGATCCAAATGGAAAAAATGAATCACTGGAATCACCTGACAATACAAGCGACGATGAACAGTAGTCTTAAAAGCATGTCTTAATTGACATGCTTTTTTTCTTTTAAAGTCATACAATGAAGTTGAAAAAAAACTCAAGTGCTAGTATGATGCAATCACAAGTAAAATGTTTGATAGTAACGAAGTAATATAAGAAGGAGATAACAAATGTCTGATTATTTAGTAAAAGCCTTAGCTTATGATGGATTTGTCCGTGCATATGCGGTAGATGCAACAGATACAGTAGCTGAAGCACAGTGTCGTCATGACACGTGGAATACTGCTTCTGCTGCACTTGGCCGTACGATGATTGGTGGTTTAATGCTAGGCGCCACTTTAAAAGGCGACGATAAATTAACAATTAAAATAAACGGTAATGGTCCCGCAGGTGGAATTGTTGTTGACAGCAATGGCAATGGTGATGTGAAAGGTTATATAAAAAATCCTCATCTTAGTCTGCCGTTAAATTCAATTGGCAAGATTGATGTTAGAGGTGCTGTCGGAACAGAAGGAATGTTGACAGTGATTAAGGATTTAGGTCTGAAAGAACCATTTTCAGGGCAAACACCGATTGTTTCAGGGGAAATAGGAGAAGATTTCACCTACTATCTTGCTGTTTCTGAACAAATTCCTTCTGCTGTAGGGGTTTCTGTACTTGTGGATACAGACGATTCGATTAAAACTGCCGGTGGTTTCATGATTCAAATTATGCCGGGTGCTAGTGACGAAATAATTGATCAAATTGAAAACCGCTTAAAAGAAACAACCCGTATCTCATCATTATTAGATCAAGGACAAACCCCTGAAGAGATTCTGCAAGGTTTATTGGGAACAGATGATATCGATTTTTTGGAGACGATGCCGGTTCAGTTTAAGTGTGATTGCTCAAAAGATAAGTTTGGCGCAGCAATTATCAGCTTAGGCCCAGATGAAATTCAAGCTATGATTGAGGAAGACCACGGAGCTGAGGCTGTTTGTGCATTCTGTAATAATAAATATGAATATAGTGAAGCTGATTTAGTAGAATTAAAACGAGAAGCGATGGGGGAAGTTTAGAGTGAAGCCGTTGAACGGATCATGGAAAATTGGTGATGTAGAAATCCCCAATCGGGTAGTGGTAGCTCCGATGGCAGGAATAACTAATGCTGCTTTTCGAGTAACTGTAAAAGAATTTGGTGCGGGTTTAGTTGTTTGCGAGATGATTAGTGATCAAGGGATTCATTTTCGAAACAAAAAGACTTTGGAAATGTTGTACATTGATGAACGGGAGCATCCATTAAGTGTCCAAATTTTTGGCGGCAGCAAAGAATCGTTAGTAGAAGCTGCTCGATTTGTGCAGGATAATACTGAAGCAGATATTATTGACATTAATATGGGATGTCCCGTAAACAAAGTAATTAAAGCTGAAGCTGGATCAAAATGGCTTTTAGATCCAGATAAAGTTTATGAAATGGTTCAAGCAGTTTCTACAGCAGTGGACATACCCGTAACGGTAAAAATGCGTACAGGCTGGGACGACAAACATGTTTTTGCTGTAAATAATGCTTTAGCAGCTCAAAGTGCAGGAGCGTCAGCGATAGCTATGCATGGACGCACACGCGTTCAGATGTATGATGGGCAAGCTGATTGGGAAATTTTAAAAGAAGTAGCTGACCATTTAACAATTCCGTTTATGGGTAATGGGGACGTCAAAACACCTGAGGATGCCAAACGTATGATTGAAGAAGTAGGTGCAGATGGTGTAATGATCGGACGGGCAGCACTAGGCAATCCTTGGATGATCCACCGCACGCAACACTATTTGGAAACAGGTGAATTGATCGAGGAACCAACTCCAAGAGAAAAAATAGAAACAGCTAAGCTGCATTTAGAACGGTTGATCAATTTAAAAGGCGAAAAAATTGCTTGCCGGGAGTTTCGTCAACACGCTAGCTACTATTTAAAAGGAATTCCACGAGCAGCTAAAGTAAAAGTAGCAATTAATCAAACTGAAGAGAAACAAGTGATCCTGGATATTTTAGATCAATTTGTCGAATCACTAGAAGCAAAACAAAAAATTAGTTAATCTTTCCAAGCCGAATTATCGATTCGGCTTGATTTTTTGTGGATAGATTGGCATTATAAGAAAGAGTACCTACATCAAAGGAGGAAAATTCGTGACTGAGGAACAACAAAACAGCTTAGCGGAAATGAATGACCAAATGCGTGTCCGCCGCGAAAAAATGGAGGCTATTCGCGAAGAAGGCAGCGATCCATTTGGCAAACGCTTTGAGCGCACAGCAAACTCGCAAGAATTACACGAAAAGTATGATAGCAACACAAAAGAAGAATTACATGAATTGGCGTTAACAGCTAGCATTGCTGGTCGTATGATGACGAAACGTGGTAAAGGAAAAGCTGGATTTGCCCACCTGCAAGATCGCGAAGGTCAAATTCAGATCTATGTACGCAAAGATGAAGTTGGCGATGAAAACTATGAAGTCTTCAAACGTGCTGATCTAGGTGATTTCTTCGGCGTTACCGGTGAAGTGATGAAAACCAACACGGGTGAAGTATCTATTAAAGCTAAAGAGATTACGCTATTAACAAAATCATTGCGTCCAATGCCGGAAAAATATCATGGTTTGACAAATGTGGAACAACGCTATCGTCAACGTTACTTAGATTTGATTAGTAACCGTGAAAGCTTTGATCGCTTTATGAAACGCAGTCAAATCATCAGTCAAATCCGTCGTTACTTAGATGGTTTAGGCTATATCGAAGTAGAAACACCAGTGCTGCACAATGAAGCGGGAGGAGCTACTGCTCGCCCATTTATTACTCATCATAATGCATTGGATATCGATTTGTACTTACGTATCGCACTAGAACTGCATTTAAAACGACTAATCGTCGGCGGTATGGAAAAGGTTTATGAAATTGGTCGGGTATTCCGAAATGAAGGAATCGATACAACTCATAATCCGGAATTTACGATGATGGAAGTATACACTGCTTACAGTGATTACCTAGACATTATGAATTTAACCGAAGGAATCATTCGTAATGTAGCCAAAAATGTATTAGGCGAAACAACAATCAGCTATGACGGAACGGCTATTGATTTAGGCAATGACTTTAAACGAATTCATATGGCTGATGCCGTTAAAGCACAAACCGGTGTGGATTTCTGGAAAGAAATGACCATCGAAGAAGCCCGTGCTGCAGCAAAAGAGCACAATGTTGAGATCAATGAAAATATGGAAGTTGGCCATATCCTAAATGAGTTCTTCGAGACATTCGTTGAAGATACTTTAGAACAGCCCACCTTTGTTTATGGACATCCGGTAGAAGTTTCGCCGCTTGCTAAGAAAAATGATGAAGATCCTCGTTTTACAGACAGGTTTGAACTGTTTATTGTAGGTCGTGAATTTGCTAATGCCTTTACAGAATTGAATGATCCAATCGATCAAAGAGAGCGATTTGAAGCACAAGAAAAAGAAAAAGAACAAGGGAATGACGAAGCCCATGGCGTGGATGAAGATTTCCTTGAAGCTTTGGAATATGGTATGCCTCCAACAGGGGGATTAGGAATTGGAATTGACCGTTTAGTAATGTTGTTAACAGATGTTCAGTCAATTCGTGACGTACTATTATTTCCGACTATGCGCTAAAAAAAAGACTGATCTGCTTTTAAGAAGGTAGATCAGTCTTTTTTTTGTTATTTACGAACGATTGTTAAGTGATGGACTATCAACAATCGTTTGTGAAAAAAAGTTGAAAAAAAGTTGTTTTTTTCGTTGACCGCAGGCGATAATGTTGGTATATTATGTATTGTTCCAAAACGAGCGAATAACGTTCGAAAAAAAATAAAAAAAGACGTTGACAGATGACTGGAAATCAGTTATTCTATCAAAGTCGCATCGGAACAACTCAAATAAATCGAAAAAAACTTTTTCAAAAAAAGTTAAAAAAGTTGTTGACTTCGAGTTGGTAACTTGATATGATATATGAGTTGCTGATGCAGCGAGAAACGCAAATTTCATTAAGTAGACCTTTGAAAACTGAACGAATAAAACAAACCAAATGTGTAGGGCGTTTCTATTATATAGAAACAAACAACATAGCAAGCAATTGCTAGCGAATCAATTTTTAAATTGAGCTTAACAGTCTTAGGACTGTTTCAAACATCTTATATGAGAGTTTGATCCTGGCTCAGGACGAACGCTGGCGGCGTGCCTAATACATGCAAGTCGAACGCTTTTTCTTTCACCGGAGCTTGCTCCACCGAAAGAAAAGGAGTGGCGAACGGGTGAGTAACACGTGGGTAACCTACCCTCGAGCGGGGGATAACACTTGGAAACAGGTGCTAATACCGCATAACAAAGAAAACCGCATGGTTTTCTTTTGAAAGGCGCTTTTGCGTCACTCGAGGATGGACCCGCGGTGCATTAGCTAGTTGGTGAGGTAACGGCTCACCAAGGCAACGATGCATAGCCGACCTGAGAGGGTGATCGGCCACATTGGGACTGAGACACGGCCCAAACTCCTACGGGAGGCAGCAGTAGGGAATCTTCGGCAATGGACGAAAGTCTGACCGAGCAACGCCGCGTGAGTGAAGAAGGTTTTCGGATCGTAAAACTCTGTTGTTAGAGAAGAACAAGGGTGAGAGTAAAATGTTCACCCCTTGACGGTATCTAACCAGAAAGCCACGGCTAACTACGTGCCAGCAGCCGCGGTAATACGTAGGTGGCAAGCGTTGTCCGGATTTATTGGGCGTAAAGCGAGCGCAGGCGGTTTCTTAAGTCTGATGTGAAAGCCCCCGGCTCAACCGGGGAGGGTCATTGGAAACTGGGAAACTTGAGTGCAGAAGAGGAGAGTGGAATTCCATGTGTAGCGGTGAAATGCGTAGATATATGGAGGAACACCAGTGGCGAAGGCGGCTCTCTGGTCTGTAACTGACGCTGAGGCTCGAAAGCGTGGGGAGCAAACAGGATTAGATACCCTGGTAGTCCACGCCGTAAACGATGAGTGCTAAGTGTTGGAGGGTTTCCGCCCTTCAGTGCTGCAGCTAACGCATTAAGCACTCCGCCTGGGGAGTACGACCGCAAGGTTGAAACTCAAAGGAATTGACGGGGGCCCGCACAAGCGGTGGAGCATGTGGTTTAATTCGAAGCAACGCGAAGAACCTTACCAGGTCTTGACATCCTTTGACCACTCTAGAGATAGAGCTTCCCCTTCGGGGGCAAAGTGACAGGTGGTGCATGGTTGTCGTCAGCTCGTGTCGTGAGATGTTGGGTTAAGTCCCGCAACGAGCGCAACCCTTATTGTTAGTTGCCATCATTTAGTTGGGCACTCTAGCGAGACTGCCGGTGACAAACCGGAGGAAGGTGGGGATGACGTCAAATCATCATGCCCCTTATGACCTGGGCTACACACGTGCTACAATGGGAAGTACAACGAGTCGCGAAGTCGCGAGGCTAAGCTAATCTCTTAAAGCTTCTCTCAGTTCGGA